>VIRH01000141.1 GCA_008107755.1 Rhodobacterales bacterium | reverse complement strand
AGTTCGAAGGGCGCATCTACCAGTGCGATCAGGAAGGGCAGCGGAACATTGCCGGTGCGAAGTCCATGGCGGCAGACGCCATTGCTCTTGGTGCGGAGGCGGGGGCCTATGACTGGCAGCGGCTTGTCGTCCCCGGCGATCCCAGCGTGCCCTCGACGTTTGCTTTCCTGACGCTCGACAACACGCCGGTCCCTATGGACGCACAGACGGTCGTCCAGTTTGGATACGCGGCTTTGATCCACAAACAACGGATGATCTTCGCAGGCCGGGCTTTGAAGAACATGGACCCGATACCCTTTGATTACGCGACAAACGAAGACTACTGGACCGGGTTGCCGGTGTCGCCTGCCAGTTAACCCTGCCTGTGCGCTTTTAGACTTGCGGTCACCTCAACCGGAGATCGCGGAATGTCGGCAGCTAATTACAGAAAATGCCTGTCCTGGGTGCTGGTGCATGAAGGCGGCTTTGTCAATCACCGTAAGGATCCGGGCGGCGCAACGAATAGGGGCGTCATCCAGCGAACTTACAACGCCTATCGCCGCCGGATGGGCCTTCCGCAACAAAGCGTGCGGAAGATCACCGAGGCAGAAGTTGAGGCAATCTACCGCGAGCAATACTGGAAAGCCGTTTCGGCCGACGAGCTGCCGGCCGGCGTCGATTATTCCGTGTTCGATTACGGCGTGAACTCCGGGCCGCAACGGTCCATCAAGGATCTCCAGCGCGTTGTCGGCGTGAAGCCTGACGGATGGATCGGCAACGAAACGCTGGCCGCCATCAACGCCATGCCGGCCGCCGAGATCGTCACCAAACATTGCGAACGTCGATACCGCTTCGTGCGCCGGCTCAAGCACTGGTCAACCTTCGGCACCGGGTGGACGCGCCGCATCATGGGCGAACAAATGGGACGCCAGGATGACGATATCGGGGTCATCGATCGCGGCGTCATGCTGGCGCTCAACGCGGCCGAAGGCTCCGACCCCGTGCCGATCCCCGCACCGAAGGCCGAAGCGCCAGGCAAGGCCCTGGAGGAAGAAACCGGCGTGATCGCCGTCATCGTCGAGGCGGTCAAGGATCCCAAGACGCTGGGGATCCTCGGCGCGTTCGGCTCGACCATCACGACCATCGCGACCAGCTCGGGGCCGATCTCATGGGCGGTGGCTGGCATGCTCGTCGTGGGCGGGCTTTATTTCGTCTATCTGAATGAACGTGACCGGGTGGTCGAATGATCGCGGCCCTGGAAGTCGCCAGGCGCGTTCTCGGCAACAAATACGCCGTGGGCGCGCTTCTCGTCATCGCGGCAGGGGTTGCCGTGTGGACCTATGGAAACATCCGCTGGAGCGCCGGATACGATGCATATGAACAGAAAACGGGAAAGGCCGCTGCGGAGGCCGAGCGCGCCCGCATCAAGGATGACAGCGAGCTACAGGCTCTTTCTGATTATGATCTTTGTGCCCGTTACCTTCGCGCTCGGGGGCTGTCCGTCGCAGCATGCACTGAGCTGCGCCGGCTTCCGGGCGAATGATCTGAGCGCGGCCGGGACGGTCGCCCTGGCGAAAGCGGATCGCGCCGGCCTTGAGCGCGTTGCCGCCAATGATGCGAATTACGAACGCTTGGGGTGCCCCTGATGCCTGACAGCAAACAAAGCTGGATCCAGCCGGGAATATCGGTTGGCAATGTGATCGTCCTCGGCACGCTGCTGATCAGCCTGGCCGTTGGGTGGACGCGACTGGAGGCGGGGCTTGAAGATCACGACGACCGGATCATCAAGCTTGAGCAAAGCGCCGAGGTGCAGATCGCCGAGCGCATCAAGCAGGGCAGTGACATGGCCGACATGAAAGCGGACATGCGCTGGATCCGGCTCACGCTGGAGCGCCTGGAGCGGGAGTTGAAGTCGCGCGGCAAATAACGTAGTGGATTGTCAAATTGGCGTGCGACTTAAAAATAGAATTCTCATAAGTCATTGAAAAATAAAGATATTATTATAACTCTTAATCAGCGGGTCTGGGGTTCGAGCCCCCACTCACCCACCATTCTCTTCTCATTGAAATCAAAGAAGAAATCGCCGGAAGGCGCAATTCTTGCGCCGTGAGCGCAATAGATGATTTTGTTGGTGGCAACGGTGATGCATTTGTAGGATGGGGCACATTTTTTGATGTTTATTTCTGGTTGCTTTGAGTCCGATATTCGGGTCTATTAAAAACTTCCCATGAGGAAGTTTTGTCATTTTTTATTAAATTGAATTCATAAATCCATAGTGTAGCGAGGTTTCCATGAATTATTATTGGACCAGCGAGAAACGCTGCGCCTATTACGCACTGAAAGAACTGGTGCTGAAGCTTCCCGACAGACCGGATGCTGCGGCAACAACGCCAGAGTACGGCACTACTATATTCCGATGGGAGGTGCCGGGAAGCCACGATCCGATCAGGTATTCTTTTCAAAAACCGGTTTACAAGGGGACCAAAAATCATTGGAGACCGCTGGGAAAGGTACCCTCTGGCACCGAAGAGTGGGCGCACTGCCACACCCATCCCAATGATGGCTTCTTCTCAAAAGACGACACCGAATGGGCCTTGGGAAACACCGGCTTTTTGAAAATTCCATTTGTGATTTACATGGTGAATCGCAAGGGTGCGTACTGGTTCGATGGTAGGTCGGGTTTTCAGTCGAAAAATCAGCGCTATGGCCTCTTTTGGGGGGCGTATCCGTCCTGATATCGGTCGTCTCCAGGCTGAATGCAAAGGCGGATCAGACTTGACTGACTTCTTGCTTCAGCATTTTCCGGTGGAGATGTAACGGCAGATCTTTTCGAGGAAGTCGTTTACCTGAACTGGTACGTCTTGGTGCTGGAAATGGTTTTATATGACGTGAAGTCCGCGGACATAACGTCCGTGAACGGCATTTTTACCCAACGGAAAAATTCTGATACGCTTCGCGTGTTCTATTTGCGTTACCTTTTTTCATTGTGTGCTGGTGTCCCATGGCGGAATTTACGAAGAGGAAAGTTCTTGGTTTCCTGTCGTTTCTGGTGTCCCTGATCGTTACCTGGATCACGGGGGCGACGGGATTCGCGCGGGAGAACCCGAACGGGCTTTCGCAGGTTGAGCAGAGCAGCTGGCAGCAGGCGCGTGAGAGGCTGGGGTACTCGCAGAGTTCGCTTTTTGCCTCCGGCGCGGCGCAAAATGTCGCCGGGTCGGCGACCAACCTGACGGAGCCGGGCGTGCGGGATGCGGTGGTGATGGCCTATGGGGGCGAAAGCATCAGCCAGCAGCTGCCGGGCACTCAGCCCCAGCCGACGGGCACCTTTGTTCCGAAGAAGGATGGCGCGTTCGTTCCGACCGAAGAAAACGAGCGTCTGACCCTCGAGCGGATGCTGAACATTCGCGTTCGTGTTCAGCAGGAAGCGGAGAGATGCGAGTCGAGGGCCAAACGCGGAGACGATCCGTATCGCTGTATCGCCGACGTTCTGGAGGATTTCCAGGTCCAGTTGGAGCGCGAAGCCAGCCGCGGCAGTGCCGTCGCTCGGGCGGCCGCGCCTATCGTCGAACAGATGGCGAGCGAGGTGCGGCAGGCCAGAAGCCAGGGTGAAGCGGTTGCGGCCATCCAGCGCGGGATCGGCAAGGTTCAGCAGATCCGGGCCGTCCGTTCGCAGGACATCGTCATTGCGAACCGCCAGCGGCAGCAGCGTGCGGTTCTGACCGACACGCTGCAGTCGGTGGAGGTCAGTCTGGTAAAGGCGGTGTCGATTTGAGGGGCGGCGGTTTCATTGCCATGTGCTTGAGACGGCGCGATTTGGTCCTGATGGGAGACCGCGTGGCCGGTCTGGCGCTTGTCCTTGCCGTTGTGGCTGGTCTCGCCGGTCCGGCGTGGGCGCAGGGCACGGAGGCCACGACGCAGGAGGGGCCGCGCATGGCCCTTGTCATCGGCAATGCCAGCTACGGGTCAGAAGAGCTTCCCAATGCCGAAAACGACGCGGAAAGCATCGCCGCCACGCTGGAAACACTCGGGTTCGACGTCACGCTGGTGATCGACGCCACGCAGGCAAAGTTTCTGGGCGCCCTGACGACGTTTTCCAGGAAGACGGTGGAGCGAGGGGCGAGTGCTGTCCTCGTCTATTATGCCGGCCACGGCGTTCAGCTTGGCGGCAAGAACTATCTCATTCCCGTTGATGCCAGCATTCAGGATGTCGACGGGCTCGTGAACCAGAGCCTTCATTTCGATGCGCTGCTGGAGACGATCGACAGCAGTGACGCCTTCAAGATGGTGTTCCTGGATGCCTGTCAGAACAATCCCTTCCAGAACCGGATCGAGCATTTCAAGGCGGGGCTTGCGCCGCCGCCCGATGTCAGCGGCTTTCTGATCGGCTTCGCGACCCAGCCGGGCAAGGTCGCGTTTGACGGTGCGGGCAACAACAGCCCCTATGCCACGGCGCTCCTGTCGCATCTGCGCGCGCCGGGGCAGGAGGTGCTGTCCGTCATGGCGGCGGTCAACAAGCATGTGCGCAAGGATACCGGCGGTGCGCAGGTGCCCTATGTGCAGTTTTCCGTGAAGCCTGAGTTCTTCTTCAAGCCCGGGCCGGAAGAGGAGGAGGATATCGAGGGTCGGCTGTGGCAGCTTTCCGCCCGCCAGCAGGACCCGCAGCTGATCGGGCTCTACCTGCAGCGCTATCCGGAGGGACGGTTTGTCGAGGAAGCCGAAGCGCTGCTGGCCGAAACGGGAGCTGCGGCTACTGCGCTACCCTCGGCCGAGCCGGTGCAGCTGGCCAGCCTCGAGGACGAGATCTGGACCAATGCCCTGGATTCGCGCAACCGGTCGCTGCTGGAATATTATATCGAGCGGTTTCCGGACGGGGAGAACGTGTCGCAGGCCAAGAAGCTCGTCACCCAGATGGCATCGGACAATCCGGACAACATGACGTCTGCCGAGCTGTGCCGACAATTCGCGACGCATCCGAACGACGCCACGGTGATCTATCAGGGTGTGTCACTCAGCCGGCTGAGCCGCAATGCATCGGCGGCGATCAATGCCTGCGAAAAGGCAGCCGCAAACCATCCCGACAATCCGCATTACAAGGCCCTTCTGGCCAGGGCCTATGCGGCCGATGGCGACACGGACAGGTCCGTCGCGCTTTACAAGGAGGCATCGCAGGCCGACAACACGCGTGCGCTCGTCAGCCTGGGACTGCTTCATGAACTCGGGCAGGGCGTTGCGAAAGATCCTGCCAAAGCCCGCGCGCTGTTCGAAAAGGCCTATGCGAACCAGAGCGCCGACGGGGCCATCAACCTTGCGGTCTCGCTCTATTCCGGCACCGGCGGCGAGCGCGATGTCGAACGGGCGATCAGTCTGCTGGAGTTCGCCTCGGCGGATGGCGCGGCGCGGGCGACCTTCAATCTCGGCGTCTTTGCCAAGGAAGGGCTCTACAAGACGCCGGAGGAGGCGGTGGGCCTCTTCGAGAAGGCGGCCGAGCAGGGCTATGCGGAAGGGGCGATCGCGGCTGCCGCCATCTACGACGAGGGGTTCCACACCGACAAGTCGCCGGAGAAGGCTTCCGGCCTGCTGCTGTCCGCACTGACGGCAGATAGCGGCGAAACGCTGGCGAAGATCACCGCAGAGGCGCGGAGTTGGTCCAGCGCGACGATCGAGGAAGTTCAGTCCAGAATGAAGACGGCCGGATATTACGACGGCGACCTGGACGGTCTGCCAGGCCCCCGCTTCAACAGGGGGCTGGAGCTGTGGCGGCTCTACGGCGGGACGCCGGTCAAAAGCTCGGCGGGTTGAGTTGAGCAGACCGGTGCCTTGGGACAGGCGGACCGATGGATCTTGATGTCCTTTATCTGGCCGACCTGCGTTTTCCGGGCGGAACCTCCACCTCTCTCAAATATGATCTGAGGGCTTGCCGGCGGGCGGGGCTGACGGCAGGGATCATTCCGGTGGCGTCGCCGCTTTTTGCCCGCAACCGGGTCTTCAATCCGGCGCTCCTGCGGGAGATCGAAGCGACGGGCACGGTCATCGTGCCCCATGGGGAGCGGGTGAGGGCGCGGGTGGGGCTGCTCTATCATCCGACCCTGCTCGACAGCAGGGTCGTCTGCCGCAACGAGTTCGATACCGATGCCTTCTATCTGGTCGTTCATCAGACGACGCGGGATCGACGTGGCCAGGAGATCGTGGACACGGCACACTGGCGCCACATCGCGCGGGACTGGTTCGGCCACGATCTTCGGCTCTTGCCTGTCAGCCGGATCATCCGCACCGATCTGGAACTCGCCGGTTTCGGCGACACCCTGCATCCGAGCGACTGGACGAACCTGATCGACCTGGCGGATTTTTCAAAAGCCGAGCCGGCCGCCGACACGTCGCATCTGATCATCGGCCGCCATTCGCGCCCGGGTCCCGACAAATGGCCCGAGCCGGAGGACGCGCTCAAATGCTATCCGCCGTCGCCGGACTATACGTTCCGCATGCTCGGCGTGTCGCAAGCCTATCTGGACACCCTCGGCTCGGTTCCCTGGAACTGGCAGGTGCTTCCCTTCAGCAAGGAACCTGTGGGCGGGTTTCTGGGCGGGCTCGACGTTTACAGCTACTTTCATGCGGACTGGGCGATCGAGTCCTTCGGCTATTGCGTGCTCGAGGCCCTTGCCTCCGGGTTGCCCTGCGTCCTGCCGCATTATCTCAAACCATCGTTTGGCGAGGCGTGTTTCTATTCCACGCTCGAAGACGCGCCGGAGGTTTATGAACGGCTGCGGCTTGATCCCGCCTTGCGCAGCGAGGCGGGCAATGGCGCGAAAGCCTTCGCGGAGGCCGGCTTCGGACTGGACCGGTTTGCACAGAAGTTCGAGGAGGTGGCGGAGCCGCCAAGGAGGCCGCGCCGGATTGCCGATGCCGGCCACAAGGCTGCGCGCGCGCCGGTGGTCGTCACCGTCACGTCCAACGGCGTCGGCCTGGGGCACCTGTCGCGGCAAATTGCCATCGCGAGAGCGCTGGGGCCGTCGGTCAACACAGTGTTCTTCTCCCTGTCCGAGGCGATCGAGATCGCGCGGTCCATGGGGTATCTCGCGGAATTCCGGCCGTTCCATCACCGGCTGAAGCTCGATTTCGAAAGCTGGAACACCTACTTCCTGCACGAATTGCACGAGGCGCTGAACCTCTATGAGCCGTCTCTTGTCCTGTTCGACGGCAATGTTCCCTATGCCGGGTTTGTCGGTGCGGTGGAGGCCTATGGCAGATGCCCGAGCGCCTGGATCCGGCGCGGTCTCTGGCGCACGCCGCAGCCCACGACCGAAAATCTCGACCGGCGCTTCGATGCCGTTCTGGAACCGGGTGACCTTTGCGAAGCGATGGACCTCGGCCATGCCGGCGGCGACGAGAGCCATGTCGCCAGGTTTGATCCGGTGGTGATGACCCAGCCCCGCCACCTGTTCAACCGCACGACCGCCCGCCGGGCGCTGAACCTGCCGGAGGATGCGGAGCTGTGCCTGATGCAGCTTGGGTCCGAAGCCAATTTCGACATGAGCCTGCCACGGCAGGTGCTGCTGGATTTTCTGGACGATCATCCGAAGATGTATGCGGTCGATGTGCGCTCGCCGTTGCATGTGGACGACCGGCAGGATTTTCACGAGCGGCTTCTTTCGCGAAAGGTCTATCCGCTCGGCCAGTATCTGAAGGCCTTCGATTTCGCCGTCTGCGCGGCCGGCTACAACACCTTTCACGAGAACATCGCCGCCGCGCTGCCGACGCTTTTCGTGCCGAACAGCAATCCGTCGATGGATCTGCAGGAAGCGCGGGCCGAGTATGGAGCGCGGGCGGGATGGAACCTGACCTGCCAGGCGAGCGACCCCTATGCGCTTGCCGAAAGGCTTCGGCAGCTGGCCGATCCCGGCATGCGAGACGAACTTGCCTCTGCCTGCCTGGGCAACAGGGAGTGCTGGGGCGGTGCGAGGCAGATCGCGAAGCAGCTGCAGGTTCTCGGTCAGCTGCCGGTAAACCTGATGAGTGAATTTTAGGATGAAACGGATGAAGCGCCGACGAGAATGATCAAACCGCATCTACAGAATTTCGGTCTGCGTTTCGCGCTCGGCAGTCTTCGCAAGCTCAAGGCGCGTGACAAATCCGGCGCGCTGCTGCTTTCGGAGGAGCGGCGCCTGCGCACAGTCGCCCTGGTCTGGGCGCTGGAGGACGATGGAGATCCGCTGTCGGCCGAACTTGTCGATCAACTGGAGCGCCTTTCGGATTTCGAGACGGTCGCCGTCGTCTGTCCGCCGCGCTGCTTCGGTGCCCTCCGCAGCCGGGGCCTCTTTTTCGAAACGCTGCCTTCCAGGGACGAGGTCGCCCGGGCAGGTGTTGCCTGCGACTGGGATCTTTATCTCAGCCGCCGCGTCTCGAGGATCAGGGAAAGCTGGGCACCGGATTTCGAGTTCACACTTGGCCGTTCGCCGGAGGACTATCTGGAGCAGTTCCGAAGGAAGGTCTAACTCCGCTCCATGGCGTAGCTGTGCGGAAAGATCTTTGGCTCGGACGCGGCATAGGTCGTCAATCCGGCGGTCTGAAGGGCTTTCTTGAGCGCTGTCGCATTCGAGATCGAGCGGTAGGCGTCGCTCTCCCGATCCTGCTTGAACTCGCGCACCCGCTCGGCGGGAAAGCCGGAGAGCTTGCAGACGCCCTCATAGGCATGGCGGAGACTTTCGAGAGCCTCTGGAACAGGCTTGTCCAGATCGTCTGCGTAGGAGATATTCCGGGTCTCGCATCCCGCCGAGACGGCGACTTCCGAAGTGGTCTGAAACCACTCGTCGAGGGCGCGCGCCTCTTCCAGAAAGACGTCCGCGTCGATCGCGACTTTCGTTTCCGTCGTGTCCGCCCTGCGCCAGACGTCCAGATGCTCGGCTTTTCGCTGCGACAGGTAGCGGGGCAAGCGATTGCGGGTGAGAAACACGCATGTGCATCTGTTCGAAAACAGGATGCTGCGCAGGTCTTCGGCCAATATCTGCTCGGGAAAGATCGTATAGGACACATGCTGCGCGCCGATGCTGTCGCAGGTGCGGTCAAGCCATTCGACCAGCCTTACCGGGCGTTCCTGGAAAAGCGCTGCCAGTGCTGGCCTGTTCTCCGGATCAAGCTCAAATCCGGAATGCGCCCGCAGTGCCTCGATCACCTCCGGTTTCAAACTCTCAACGCCAAACGGGAAAGTGAGATTGAAGATCTCGCGCAGTACCACGGATTTTCGCAAGGCGTGGCGCAAGATCGACTGGTGAAAATTCGTACCGCTGCGCCGTGCTGACAGGAGGATGAGATGATGCGCCATCTCAGGTCACCTCCAAGGCCGGGGTCGAGGGCAGATCGGCAAGATCAGTGATGTCGATATCCGCCGCCTGGAGCAGCGGCTGCCCGAGAAGGCTCGTGAGTGCTTCGTGATCCGGATGGGCCGGGTCGCAGATATCCTGTTCATCTTCGCAGCGCTCTGGCTGTGTCAGCCGGATGCGGCTTGCGCCGAGATGCCGGGCCATCCGAACGAAATCCGGTATCTCAGTGACAGTTTCCCGGGATATCGGAAGGGTCAGGACAAGCTCGTCGATGAGCTTCAGCCTTGCGAGATGACCGAGAAAATGGAGGTTCGGCAGCATCCGTTTCAGCTGCGCGCTGGCTCGTGGGCAAGAGCTGTGCGTCATGCTTGGGCCCAGATGAACATGGACGCTGGAGACGTGCTGCCAGAGGTTCAGCCGGTTCCAGACGTCTTCCCCCGGCAGCAGGCCGTTGCTGTGAAGGTGCAGATCCCTCCGGCGGCTTTTCTCCCGGCAATAGATCTTGAGGAAGTTCATCATGTGCCTGCTGGCGAACGGTTCGCCGACTTCCCCCAGCGTGACGCTTTCCACCGGCGTAAGAAAACGCGTGTAGCGGGCAATGACTGCGTGATCCAGCCGGTCGCTTGCCTCCCTGCCAAGGGCGATGATCTCGATCCCGCGTGAGGGGCAGGATGTGTTTGTGGTCGGGTCATGCGCGAGGCTGACGCGCCGCGGCGGTTGCTTCACGTGTGTGTCGCCGGCTTCAAGCAAGCGTCGGTGGCGGTCTGTCGGTTCGGCTGCGCCAGAATTTCCCGCCAGAACATCAGCGCGGGAGGGTAGGCGGCGTTCGCGGATCTGCGGGCAGAGGTGCCGACTGCAGCAGGAGAAGCTGCCGTCCAGAACCGATTTGCGGATCGCTTTCGCTGCCGGCGCATTCCAGAGCGTGTCGGGATCATCCGACAGATGCCCAAGCGGCATCGGCTGCCAGCGCGCTGGGCAGAAATGGACCGCTCCGCTCGGCTGCGTCATCATCCGCTCGAACGGTTCGGGGCAAAAGCGGCTTTCCAGCCAGGCATCGACCTCCAGCACGGGATCGGCACGTTTTTCCCGGGCGGCCTCCAGAAGGCGCTGCGCCCAAAGGTCCGTTTGGTTCCGTGCTTCAGCGAGCCGGGCGAAGCTTTCAGCTTCCTGCCAGAGACCGCGGCGGGCGCTTAGAAGCGAAAGGGCGTTCAGCGTGCAGACTTCGAAAACGTCCGGATCTTTTGCCGCCTTTTCAACAAGCGTGCCGAGGCTGTCGTCCGGCAAGGCGGCGTCCAGTCCAGTTGCAATATCGTCGATTAGCTTCTTTGCGCCGGACGGAAAGGTCTCCGCATTGCTGCTTGCGGCGAGATAGGCGGATTGGCGCGCGTTGCCCTGGCTGAGAAGGTCGTTGAATGCGCCCATGGAAGACCGGTCGCTGGTCGTGTCACCCGACATGTGGAACTCCGTCAGCCGAACAGGCAGGTCGTTTACGTTAAGGCACATTTTGGACGCGGGCAATTCTCGCGGAACTGATGAAGGAAGGTCTCGAGATTGACGCCTGATCCAAGTCCCTTGCCAGTGGCGGCTGCCCATGTGCGCCTGCGCAGGGGGAGGCCAGTCGCGATCCGAATTGCGAAGCGGACATCAGCCCGACAATGACGATTGCGAGCACAAAGGCCGAGTTCTGTTTTCCTGGCCGCCGGTGCTAAGGTCTGACAAATCAGTCCCGATCCGGTCGAATCCCGAATGTCATTCACCATCCGCCAATTGCAGTATTTCGTCGCCGCCGCCGAGCGCGGTTCGATTTCCCGGGCGGCGCAGTCTTTCAACATTTCCCAGTCGTCGGTGACGGAGGCGATAAAGGAGCTGGAGAGCGATCTCGGGGTTCCCCTGTTCGAGCGGCATTCCAGAGGGCTGTCGATCACCCACAAGGGACACCAGTTCCTGCGCCACGCAACATCGATCCTGGCGAGCGTCTCCAATGCACGGCGCGCCTTTGTCGAGCCGCCGGACGCTTCGCCCGGGCGGCTGCATCTTGGGGTCACCTCGCTGGTTGCCGGGTATGTCCTGTCCGATATTCTCGCCCGCTTCCGCCGAGCCTATCCCGGTGTCGAGGTCACGGCGATCGAGGACAGCGGCGAATATCTGGAGCATCTTCTCATCGGCGGGGAGCTGGATGTCGCGGTGATGGTGGTCTCGAACCTGCGCGACACGATGGCGTTGCAGTCGGAGATCCTGGAGGTTTCGCCTTACCGGCTGTGGCTGCCGATCGGTCACCGCCTCGAAACACCGGACAGTGTCGCGCTTTCCGATCTGAAGGGCGA
The DNA here is from genome assembly GCA_008107755.1 of Rhodobacterales bacterium. Lineage (GTDB taxonomy): Bacteria > Pseudomonadota > Alphaproteobacteria > Rhizobiales > Stappiaceae > Roseibium. The sequence continues at coordinate 204,495 of VIRH01000141.1, read as the reverse complement.
GCCCCTGATCATGCTGACGGTTGATGAGATCGAGGAGGCGACCGGCAAGCTTCTCGGAGTTCTGGGCTCACGCCCGCCGGTCGCCTTCCGCACCCGTTCGGTCGAGGCCGTGCGTTCCCTCGTCGCGACGGGGGCAGGGATCGCCATCCTTCCTGATCTTGTCTATCGGCCGTGGTCGCTGGAAGGCGACCGGATCGAATCCCGCGACGTCAGCGGCAGCCTGCCGGTGGTGCAGGTCGGCATCGTCTGGCGACGCGGCTCCGTTCCAAAGCCGACCACGGCCAATTTCATCGAACTCGCCAAGGCACAGCGCATGTTGCGCAACCGGTAGAGGGGAGAGGTGCTCCCTGAGATCCGTGACGCCCCGCCCTTGAGCCGGGGCCTCATTATCAAGCGCGAAATTTGGAGTTTTCCGAAGCTTGTCAGCGCCAATATTGGACCTTGTCATGCGATTTCTGTCCGCGGTCACCACGGTCGAGTGGAGCGAGACCCGTGGCCTACTCGTTTCCAGAGCTCCCATGAAGGGATTTGCAGCTGCGGCAAGCGGATCTGCGAGTTGGCCCCGTATCTCTGAATCGTCGCATCCGGGGTGACGTTTCAGAGTTAGGCTTCTTTCTGTGCAATCAAAAAGAACCGAACAGCTATTGATCGAAGCAATCGACTTCCGCGCGAGGGCGGCCGCCTAACTGCTCTTGCTATCGGAAAAACCGATAGAACCTTTCTTTATTTTGAAATTGCGAACGCCGAGGGTTCAGCGCAAGCTTCTCCGCACAACAAAAAATTCAATAAAAATCACTTCCAAAACCGCATTCCATTCTGAGGGGAAGGTCTGCTCATGAGAAAATTTCTGAGTTGTTGTTCGCTCGCCGCGCTGCTGGCCGGGCAGGTTTCTGCCGGCCATGCTGAAATGCTCACCGAGCTTGGTGAGGGCGAAGGTGAAGTCGTCATCGTTGCCTGGCCGGGTTACATCGAGCGCGGGGAAACCGACAAGCAGTTCGACTGGGTGACGTCCTTCGAGGAGAAGACGGGCTGCAAGGTCAGCGTCAAGACGGCGAATACGTCCGACGAGATGGTCGCGCTGATGAACGAGGGTGGCTTCGATCTCGTGACGGCCTCTGGCGATGCCTCCCTGCGCCTGATCGCGGGAAAGCGCGTGCAGCCGGTCAATGTCGATCTGGTGCCGAGCTGGTCTGACGTCGATGATCGCCTCAAGGATGCGCCCTGGCATACCGTCGACGGCGTCCATTACGGCGTGCCCTACATGTGGGGCCCCAACGTCCTCATGTACAACAAGGAAGCCTTCGACGAGGCTCCGGACAGCTGGAATGTGGTCTTCGAGGAAATGACCCTTTCCGACGGCAAGTCCAACAAGGGACGGGTGCAGGCTTATGACGGGCCGATCCACATCGCGGACGCTGCCAACTATCTGATGTTCCACAAGCCGGAACTGGGGATCAAGAGCCCTTACGAGCTGAACCAGGACCAGTACGACGCTGCGCTTGACCTTCTGCGCCAGCAGCGCGAACTGGTTTCCCGCTACTGGCATGATGCCTTTATCCAGATCGACGACTTCAAGAACGAAGGCATGGTCGCTTCCGGGTCCTGGCCGTTTCAGGTCAATCTGCTGATCGGCGACAAGCTGCCCATCGCCTCCACCATTCCGAAGGAAGGCGCGACCGGCTGGGCGGACACGACGATGATGCATTCGGAAGCCGAGCATCCGAACTGTGCCTACATGTGGATGGAGCACACGCTGTCATCCAACCTCCAGAGCGACCTTTCCGTCTGGTTCGGGGCGAACCCTTCCGTGCCGGCTGCCTGTACTGACGGCAGGGGTATGCAGACTGCGGAAGGCTGCACGGCGAACGGCATGGACGACTTCGAGAAGATCAAGTTCTGGACGACGCCTGTGTCCAAATGCGAAAGCCAGGATAACGCCTGCGTGCCCTACTACCGCTGGGTGTCCGACTATATCGGTGTCATCGGTGGCCGCTGACGTCTGACAGGCGTTCCGTTCAGACTGACAAATGTTGGTTCACCTGCCGGTTTGGCCGGCAGGTGCAGACAAAGAAGATCCATGCAATCTGCCGTCCTTTTCAAGAACGTGTCCCGCCACTATGGCGAGGTTCGCGCCGTCGATGCTGTCGATCTGGAAGTGCGGGCCGGCGAGTTCTTCGCCATGCTCGGTCCGTCCGGATCCGGCAAGACGACCAGCCTGCGTCTCATCGCCGGCTTCGAGCAGCCGACTGCCGGGCACATCGAAATCTTCGGCGAAACCGCCGAGGGCGTTCCGCCCTACCGGCGCAACGTGAATACCGTCTTCCAGGACTACGCCCTGTTTCCCCACATGAGCGTGCGCGACAACGTCGCCTATGGGCTGATGATCGCCGGGACGGGCAAGAAGGAACGTTTCGCGAAGGCAGAGGAAGCGCTGGAGCTGGTCCGGCTTCCGGGCTACGGAGACCGTGCGCCAAGCGCGCTTTCCGGCGGTCAGCGCCAGCGGGTCGCGCTTGCGCGCGCGCTCGTCAACCAGCCGAAGGTGCTGCTCCTTGACGAGCCGCTCGGAGCGCTCGATCTCAAGCTGCGCGAACAGATGCAGGAGGAACTGAAAAGCCTCCAGCAAAGCCTTGGCATCACGTTCATTTTCGTGACCCACGACCAGGGTGAAGCCCTGTCCATGGCGGACCGCGTGGCCGTCTTCGACCACGGGCGCATCCAGCAGGTCGGCACGCCTGAGGACATCTACCAGCGGCCGGACACCGCCTTCGTTGCTGATTTCGTCGGCTCTTCCAATATCCTGCCCGCCGATGTCGTGCAGGAACTGGCCGGGAAGGGGGCGCAGGCCAGCCTTCGGCCGGAAGCGGTTCGCATTGGTCCCGGCGAGGCGCATGAGGCCACCGTCACCGGCCTTAGCTATACCGGCGCGGTCACCAGGGTCAGCCTTGCCTTCCGAGAGATGCATCTGACGGCTCTCGTCGCCGCCGGAACGCCGCTCCCTGAAAGAGGCGACAGCGTCAGGATCGGCTGGGATGCCTCGGCGCTGCACCTGATGGAGCGAGGCGCATGAGCATGGGAGCCGTCGCCCACTCAGCCATCTTCGCACCAAAGCCCGGGCTGCTGGCCCGGTTCTCGGATCTTCTGTGGCGCCGGCCAACCGTCCTCCTCGCCGTGCTCCTGGGGCCTCCGGTCCTGTGGCTCGGCGTGATCTATCTGGGGTCACTGCTCGCGCTTCTGGTGCAGAGCTTCTTTTCCATCGACGAGTTCACCGGTCTGATCCAGTACCAGTTCACCCTGAAGACCTATGGTGAACTGCTGCATCCGGCCAACCTGGACATCATCGCCCGCACGGTGCTGATGGCGGCCTGTGTCACGGTCGCCTCCGTAATCATCGCCTTTCCCGTCGCCTATTACGCGGCCCGCTATGCCAGGGGGCGCTGGAAGGCGCTTTTCTATCTCGGCATCATGCTGCCGCTCTGGTCGAGCTATCTGGTCAAGGTCTATGCCTGGAAGCTGATCCTGGCGAAGGAGGGCATTCTGACCTGGGGTCTTTCGAAGGTCGGACTGCTGCCGCTCCTGAACGGCATCCTGTCGATCCCGGTCATCGGCGGCAATTCCCTTTCGGTCAGCTATATCGGCACGTTTCTGGTCTTCGTCTATGTCTGGCTGCCCTTCATGATCCTGCCGATGCAGGCGGCGATGGAGCGTGTTCCGGTCAGCCTGCTGGAGGCTTCGGCGGATCAAGGCGCTGTGCCGGCGCAGACCATGCGCCATGTGCTGATGCCGCTGGCGCTTCCCGGTGTCGTCGCGGGCTCCATCTTCACCTTTTCCCTGACGCTCGGTGACTACATCATTCCGCAGATCGTCGGGTCGTCGAGGCTCTTCATCGGTCAGGCCGTCTATGCTCATCAGGGTACGGCCGGCAACATTCCGCTTGCTGCGGCCTTTACGGTGGTTCCGATCGTCATCATGGGGTTCTACCTGTGGGGCGCGAAACGTCTGGGGGCTTTTGATGCCCTCTGACCGGACCCGGAAAGCGCCCCTCGGGCTCAAGATCGCGGCGGGACTGGGGCTTGCCTTCCTGCACCTGCCGATCCTATTGATCTTCATTTACGCCTTCACCACCGAGGAGAAGAGCTACCAGTGGCCGCCGCCCGGGCTGACGCTGAAGTGGTTCGCAGTCACCTGGGAGAGGCCAGACGTCTGGCAGGCGCTGACCTTGTCGCTGCAGGTGGCCGCGGTTTCCACTGCCATCGCGGTCGTGCTCGGCAGCCTGTGTGCTGCAGCTGTTGCCAAATCCCACTTCTTCGGGCGTGAGGTGATCTCGCTTCTGGTGATCCTGCCGATCGCGCTGCCGGGCATCATCACCGGTATTGCGTTGAGGTCTGCGTTTCACCTGGCGGACATCCCGTATTCGATGTGGACGATCATCCTGGGGCACGCAACCTTCTGCGTCGTTGTCGTCTACAACAACGCGGTTGCGCGGTTCCGCAGAACGAGCGGCTCGCTCATAGAGGCATCGATGGACCTTGGCGCCAACGGGTTCCAGACCCTGCGCCACGTCATTCTGCCCAATATCGGGACCGCGCTTCTGGCTGGGGGAATGCTTGCCTTCGCGCTGTCCTTCGACGAAGTCATCGTCACCACCTTCACCGCAGGTCAGCAGCAGACCCTGCCGATCTGGATGCTGGAGGAACTCGTGCGTCCGCGTCAACGACCGGTGACCAATGTGGTCGCAATGGTGGTGGTGCTCGTGACGTTCCTGCCGATCCTCGGCGCCTATTATCTCACCCGTGACGGCGACAAGGTCGCCGGTCACGGCAAGTAACCCGGACATTGGAGGGGAAACATGGATACTCAAATGCTGATCGGCGGAGCCTTCGAGACGGGCACGGAGACCGAGGAAACGATCTTCAACCCGCGCACGGGCGAAAGCATCGTTTCAATCCCCGAAGCCTCGTTCGACCAGGTGGAGCGGGCAGTCGCAGCTGCCGAAAAAGCCTTCGAGACATGGTCGCGGACGACACCCGCAGAACGGTCCGGATATCTCTTGAAGATTGCCGACCGGATCGAGGCTGAAGCCGACGGCTTTGCGGCGCTGGAAGCGCTCAACTGCGGCAAGCCGATCAATGCGGCCAAGGACGACGAGATCCCGGCGATCGTCGACTGCTACCGGTTCTTCGCCGGCGCCGTTCGCTGCGTTCCGGCCTCCGCCGCCGGCGAATACATGGCCGGCCATACATCGATGATCCGCCGCGATCCCATTGGCATCGTGGCATCCATCGCACCCTGGAACTATCCCCTGATGATGATGGCATGGAAGCTGGCGCCTGCCATCGGTGGCGGCAACACGGTCATCTTCAAGCCGTCGGAACAGACGCCGCTGACGGCGCTGAAACTGGCTAAGATCCTCGCCGAGGAACTGCCCGAAGGCGTGGTCAATGTGATCCTGGGGCGGGGCGAGAGCGTCGGCAATGCGCTCATCAGCCATCCCAAGGTCAACATGATCTCGATCACCGGCGATGTCGCCACGGGCAAGAAGATCCTTCAGGCCGCTTCCAAAACTGTGAAGCGCACTCACCTGGAACTCGGCGGCAAGGCGCCGGTCATCGTCTTCGATGATGCGGATCTCGATGCGGTCGTCGAGGGTCTGAAGGCCTTCGGATTTTACAATGCCGGTCAGGACTGCACCGCAGCCTGCCGCATCTATGCCGGGCCGAAGATCTACGACAAGCTGGTTGCTGACCTGTCGTCTGCCGTCTCGACGATCAAATACGGCCTTGACGATGACACGGAAAACGAGATCGGGCCGCTCATTTCCGTTCGACAGCGGGACCGGGTGGCAAGCTTTGTCGAGCGTGCGCTCGAACAGCCGCACATGGAAGCGGCGGCGGGCGGCAAAATGCACGGCGGCAACGGGTTCTACTACCAGCCGACCGTGATCGCCGGTGCCCTGCAGTCCGACGAGATCGTGCGCAGGGAGGTCTTCGGACCGGTGGTCTCGGTCACAAGGTTCAAGGACGTGGACGAGGCGGTTGGCTGGGCCAACGACAGCGACTACGGCCTCGCGTCTTCCGTCTGGACGAAGGACATCTCGCGGGCCATGCAGGCCTCCGCACGGCTCCGCTACGGCTGCACCTGGGTCAACACCCACTTCATGCTTGTCAACGAAATGCCCCATGGCGGCCTGAAGCAGTCCGGCTACGGCAAGGACATGTCGCATTACGCCCTGGAGGACTACACCGCCGTCCGCCATGTGATGATTGCGCACGGTTAGGAGGGGAGGAGACGCCTCGCATCAGCGAAGGACCGCTTGATCTTCAGCGGTCGGCCTGTTCGATGACCTTGCGGCCTGGATCCTGCTTCCTGGCCGCTGTGTCGAGGGAGCGGATGTCGGAGGAGGCCGGGATTTCCCGGCTGGTGGCGTATCGCTCGTGGTTCTGGGCGACCTTGGCGAGGTCGTAGAGGTAGTTGACCATGACGCCGGCCGATTGTGCACGGCCTTTTTCCGACAGGTCCGCGTCGGCGTGGACCGCGTGGACGAGTGCCCCGTTCCCTAGGTGAAATCTTGCCACGGGATCAAGAGGCTCGCCGTCTTCCCGCTTGGCGGACAGCAGATAGTGGGCGGCCAGCGTGCGCATCCGGCGGGCCTCCGCCTGCGCGTAATCGATGCCGCTGGCGTCCAGCCATTTCGTCAATCCGGGGATCGGCGACAGGGTGACGAAGTTCTTGAGGCCCGGCAATTCGGCGGCGAGATCGGTGGCAACCTGCTTGATCAGGGAATTGCCGAAGGAAATTCCGGCAAGCCCGGCCTGGCAGTTGGAGATGGAGTAAAAGGCGGCGGTTCTTGCGTCTTTCGCGGTTCCGGTTTCTCTGTCCTCTTCGAGGAGCGTGCGGATCGAGCCTGGAATGTCTTCGGTCAGTGCAACTTCGACAAAGATCAGCGGCTCATCCGGCATGGACGGGTGAAAGAAGGCAAAGCACCTGCGGTCGTCCGGGGCGAGGCGTCCGCGAAGGTCGGCCCAGCTTTCGATCTCGTGCACGGCTTCATAGGCGATGATCTTTTCCAGGATATGTGCGGGGCTTTCCCAGTTGATCGGTCGCAAGACCAGAAAGCCCCGGTTGAACCACGACAGGAAGAGATGGCGGAAGTCCTGGTCAAGCGCCTGCAGCTCGTCGTCGCCGCTCCCGAGCCGCAGCAGGTCGGCGCGCATTCGCACCAGTATTTCCGTCGCACCCGGGATCTGGTTGAGGCGCCTGATCAACTCCTGTCGATCGGGTTCGACGGCAGTCATGAAGGCCCGGTAGGACTTGCGGCTGGGGGCTGCCTCATAGGCATCAAGAGCCGCGCGTACGCGCTCCGGATCAATATTCATGTCATGTGCCAGGTGACGAAAGAGCTCAAGTTTCGCGTCGTCACCCATGGTCTGATAGCGCTGCAGGATGTGAGCTGCCGTCGCGAGGCCGGAGACCTCGCCGCTTGCTCCCACAAGCGCTTCGATCAGTTGTTCCGTGGACCGGCTGTCCGGCCGGTCGAATGCCGTGTCGCGAAACCTTCTTTCAAAGATGGTCGACAGCAGATCGCCGAGAATGGTCATGCCTTGCTCCGGGTCGCGCGGTGAAAATGGTGGCAGATGCGGGCTATGCGCTGCCGACAATAGGCGCATGTCGCTTGCGCCCCAATTCACCAAAGGAGGTAATAGGCGTTGCCTTCGCGGACAAGGGCGACCGGCGGTGCAGCGTCAATGGTGGACGCGGAAAGGCAGCGGGCCGCGGTCGGGCGGCGCCGGTTCAGGCCGCCTGTGCGTCGCTCTCCTGCTTGTCCATCGGCCCCTTGCGCAGCGACTCGAAGAAAGCTGCCACCGCCGTTGTCAGGTCGCTGGCATTCGACGTCATCGTCTCCGCGGAGGACAGAACCGTCCGGGAGGCCGTCTGTGTCGCATCCGCGTTCTCCGACACGTGTCCGACAATTCCCGTGACTTCGGAGGTGCATTCCACCGTGTTGAGAACATTCTCCCGGATCGAACGGGTCGCATCCGCCTGTTTGCGGGAAACCTCGGAGATCAGGGCGGTTATTTCCTCGATCTCGCTGATGGTTCTGGAAACGGTATCGAACGCCCTTGCAGTTTCCCGGCTGGCGACATCGACCTCTTCCAGCGAGCCCGTGATTTCTTGAGTGGCCTTCGCAGTCTGGGTCGCGAGTTCCTTGACCTCGGAGGCCACGACCGCAAAGCCCTTGCCCATTTCACCGGCGCGCGCCGCCTCGATGGTGGCATTCAGGGCCAGAAGGTTTGTCTGGCTGGCGATTGAGGAGATGAACTCGATGATCTCACTGATGGCTTCTGTCGAGGCCCGCAGGCTGTTGGCCTTTTCCTGGCCGAGCGCGACCTGGTCGACGGCGGTGCGCGTTACATCGATGGAGCGCTCGATCTGACCGCTGATTTCGGTCGTGGTCGTGCTGAGATGTTCGGCGGCGCTTGCCGCAGCGCCGACGTTTTCAGCCGTCAGATCTGCCGCCCGGGCAATCGCCGTGACCGCCTCGGAATTGGATTTCGCGCTCGTTTCCATGTCGCCGGCGGTGCCTGTCATGCTGCCGGCCGAGGACATCAGGCTGTCGGCAATCCGGCTGATCTGGCTCTCGAAGGAATCCGTCGACTGGCGGAAGGAGCCGACCCGCTCCCTGATGGTGCCAATGACGTCATTCATGATCCGTGCATTGTGGAGGTAGCTGCCGTTGAGCCCACCGGGCAGGATCTTGCGGTAGTAGTGATTTTCCTGAATGGCCATCATGGAAGCGGCCGCCTCGCGCATGAAGGCGTCCGTCCGGTCAATGAGGTTGTTCATCGAGACCATGAGAGCCGCGACCTCGCCGGAATGCAGGAAATCGATCGCACGCTCCTCGAAATCACCCATGGCAACCTTGTCGCAGACGGCCTGTGCCGCCAGAAGGCCCCGGCGAGCCCGGGCAAGCGTCATGAACACGAACACCATGGCCGCCGCTGCGGCCACGATGCCGCATCCGGCGATCACGGGCCAGCCGAGGATCAGCGCAAGGCCGGAAAATGCCGCGGCCAGAAATGCGAAGGCGGCTGCGAATAAACCGTTAGAGAGTGTGAACGAGTTCGTCATAACTCATGCCTTTCGATTCAAGCACCGCGAGAAGCTGGTCGTAACCTGCCTTGAGGCCGGTCTTTCGGTCGGTGGCCTTGCGCTCGGTTTCGTTCAGCTGGTCGTACAGGGGGATGATCACGTCGTCGAGAATCTGTCGATTGGGCACACGTCTGTTGGAGTGATAGCCGATGATCTCGCCGGCCTCGTTGAAGCTCGGCGTTACATGCGCGAACACCCAGTAGTGATCGCCGTTGGCGGAGAGGTTCTTCACATATCCGAAAATTTCACGCCGGTCCTGGATCGTGTCCCAGATCAGCTTGAAAACGCACCGCGGCATGTCGGGGTGGCGAATGATGCTGTGGGGAGCATCTTGCAGGGATTTTCCATCCATGCCCGCGATATCCCGGAAAATCTTGTTGGCATAGGTAATCCGGCCGCGTGTGTCTGTCTTGGAGACAATGATGTCGTGGTCGGAGAAAAACCGTTCGACCCCGGTCGGGATCACCTTGTCTCGGGCCATTGTCCGTTCGCTCGTCCTGATTTCTTTTTCAGAACAAGATTTAAGATCAACTTACCTAAGGCGGTGTTAAAATGATCGAGACATATTGGTTTATCTTTTCAGGGCTGCGTCCTTGTTGATAATTTGTGTATAGTTACCGTAAAATTTTACAATAACTAATGTATGCTTTGATTATTTCGTGAAAGTCCGGAGCTGTCGCTACGGCGAAAGGAGCGCTTCGATTTCTATATGTGCTTTAAATATTTGAAAGTCATGATCAATATTTTCGATATATCTAGTAGAATGAAACAGTTTGACTGAGTAGTGTTTGTAATTATAAAAAACAATGAATATCACGGGAGGAAAACAGATGTCTGGCACACCCATCGTTCAGTTCGGGACGAGCCGTTTTCTGCAGGCGCATGCGGACCTGTTCATCGCCGAAGCCCTGGACGCGGGCAATGCCATCGGGCCGATCGCTGTGGTCCAGAGCAGCGGTGACGCGTCGCGGGCTCAACGGGTCAGGGCGCTGGCAGCGCCAGGCGGTTTTGATGTCCGCATTCGAGGCCTCGAGCAGGGCGCGCTTGTGGACGTGACAAAGAAGGTCACGAGCATCGTGAAGGCCTATTCCCTGCCTGACGACGTCGCCGACGTCGCGGACATCATTTCTGGCGAAGCGGAGATCATCCTGTCCAATACCGCCGATGCCGGCTATCGCCCGCAGGACGCGGACCGGTCGGAGGATTTTTCCGCAGCCATGTCCTACCCGGCGAAACTCGCCTGGTTTCTTTTTCGACGTTTTCAGGCGGGTGGAAATCCAGTTCAGGTCATGCCTGCGGAACTCATTCCCAAAAACGGCGGGGTTCTGAGAGATCTCGTGTGCGACATCGCCCGGATCTATCCGCAGGCGTTCCGCTCGTGGCTCAGGAGCGACGTGCGCTGGGTGAATTCCCTGGTCGACAGGATCGTGTCCGAGCCGCTGGAGCCGGCGGGCGCTGTTGCCGAGCCGTACGCGCTCTGGGCAATCGAGAACCAGTCGGGCCTGATCCTGCCGTGCGAGCACCCCAGCGTCACGGTCGTACCTGATCTGGAAAAGGTCGAGGCGCTGAAGCTCTTCATTCTCAATCTCGGCCATACCTATCTCGTATCCTGCTGGCTGGCGGCCGGAAAGGCGCCGCATCAGTTCGTTCGCGAGGTTATGGAGGATCCTGACTATCTCGAGGATCTGAGGGACCTCTACGAGCAGGAGGTTCTGCCGGGTTTTGCCGCGCACGGTCGCAAGAGCGAAGCGGAGGCCTATGTGCTGACGACGATAGACCGGTTCAGGAACCCGTTCCTCGATCACAAGCTTGCGGATATTGCCCAGAACCACGAGGAGAAGATTGCGCGGCGGATCGGCTCTTTCCTCACCTGGGCGCGGGAAGCCGATTCGGGTTTGCGCATGCCGCGCCTGGACCGTCTCGTCTAGGACGTTGGCGTCTGCATGAAGTTGAAGCGGACTGACGCGGACAGGCCGTCATCACGCATTGTAAGGGCAGGAGAAGTGCTCCGGTGTCGTTAGTCCCCGCGCGGCCCGAGGCCGCGCGGGGGGCGGCTCAGCGCAGGAAGTTCAGGAGCACCTCATCGAACTGCTCCGGTTCTTCCAGTTGAGGCGTGTGCGCGCTGCGCTCGAACAAGGCGAAGGCGGGCTGGGTTTCTTCCGGCACAAGCGGGAGCCAGGTCTCCAGCGGTGCCACCAGATGGTCGTGCCGGCCCATGCAGATCAATAGCGGCGACTCGATTTCCCGCAGCGCCCCGGCAGCGTCGAAGTCGCGAAACGTCTCGCCCCACAACCTGTCGAAGACCGGCATGTTGAGGTGGGCCCCGTCCCAAAGGCCAGAGGCATCGAAACAGGGATCGAACCAACTGCGGGCGGCCATTCCGAGGCACATCCAGATGAAGCGTTTATCCGGCTCATCCTCCATTCTGAGGGCTGCCTGTTCCATGTCCCGGGCGAACCGGCGCTTTCGCTCCGGTGCTGCGAGCATCGCCTAGAGACGTTCTCCATATGCCATATGCTCGGGAGACTGGTCGGGAGCGGTGGCAACGACAACGCATTTGCGAGCCAGATCCGGCCTGCGGCGGGCAAACTCCAGCGCCATGTAGCCGTGGCCCGAGTGCCCCAGAACATCCACACGCGAAAGGCCGAGTTTCCTGCAGACGGCGGCGACGTCTTCGACGACGGTCTCCAGCTCGCAGTCACGTTCGTCAACACCGCGTGCTGGCAGGGCGAAGCCGCGGTGGTCGATGCAGATCAGCCGCCTGGACCGTCTCAGGTTGTTTGAGAAAGTACGCGGGTAGAAGACGTGGCTGCCAATGACAAGCAGCGGGTCGCCCCGACCCTCGATGGCATAGCCGAGATCATATCCATCGCGATGGATGTGTCCTCGTTCGGACTTTGGATTTTCCATGAACTCTCAGTCGCAGGAGATGTGCTCCTGCGCTCCAATTGTAGCAAGTAAACTGTTGGCCGACCGATGACGGACGGCCGTTCGTGAACGCACTACAAGCCTGGCTAACGGATGAGTTTCATGAGGATCCCGGGTGCGGTTGCAACGTCAACCTATTGCCGGGTCGATCTCCGGTCAAGGAAACGGAGGTGATAGCCTAGACCAGATTGTGGCCGCGCAACGATGTGAGCAGGGTGTCCTTGGAGGTGCTGAGGTGTTTCATTGCGGCGGCTTCCGAGCGCGCCAGATCACGCGCCAGCATGGCGTCGATCCACTCCAGATGTTCCTCGATGGCGGCGCTGTTGCGCTCCTGTTCGCGGGTCTTGTCCCACATGTAGTGATAGTGGAAAATGAGCGAGATCACCTTCTGCGCTTCCACGACAAAACGGTTTTTGACGACGCTGTTCACCACGGTGTGGAACTTCTCGTCCAGTTTTGAAAAGTCGTGGTAGCGGCTTTGAATATCCTTCCTCAGCGCCTCGTGTTCCTGCCTGATGTCGGCGAGCTTTTTCCAGACGGGATGACTTTCGGGAAGCGTCAGAAGCTGGCGAACGGCATTCAGCTCCAGCACCAGGCGAAAATCGGAGAGTTCGACCGCAAATTCCGCCGTGAATCCCAGAAGCCGCCAACCGCCCCTCGGGCGCCGTTCCACAAGGCCGAACCGTGCAAGGCCTGCCAGAAACTCCTGAAGGTTATGGGCGGGCACGGCGAACTGGCGCGACAGCTGGGCGACATTCAGGGATGTTCCCGCAGGTACGTCGAACCGCAGGACCCATTCCAGGAACTGGCGCTCCAGTTCCTCTCCGGAAGGTGGTGTCTCTGCCGGCTCCAGGCGGTGACATTTCTCCGGCTTGCGCACGAGCGTCTTCCGGCGTCCCTCCCACCTGATGAGCTGTTCGCTGTCCAGCTTCTGAAGAGCCGTTCGCACGATTGTCCGGCTCACGTCCATGCGGTCCGCCAGGGCCGTTTCGGCCGGCAGCTGAGTGCCTATCTCCATGCCGCCGCAAATATCGAGCAGGGCGTTGTAAGCATTTCGGAAACGATCGTCGGTACGTGCCATGCCGCAAAGTTAGCACACCGGAAGAGCGATACAATTTCTCTGTTTGCATTTTTTTATAAAAAACAATTGACGCCGGGAATGCGCGCCGACATATTGTTTTTTATAATTAAAATCAAATTCCGGCCGAGGGAGGAAACATGGCGGATTTTGACAGGGGGGCACTCGTCACCGGATGGAGTTTCAAGCCATCGTCCGTGTCGTTTCATAAACTGTCCGCGCTGCTGACGCTGGCGCTGCTCATTTTCGCTTTTTCCTTTGGCAATGACGCATTCTTCACGGTCAACAATGGCCTGACGGTGTTGCTTCAGACGTCCGTGATCGGGCTGCTTGGCATCGGCATGACCCTTGTCATCATTACCGGCGGGATCGATCTGAGCGTCGGCTCGGTGCTGGCCTTGTCTGGAGTGATGACCGGGCTGTCGATCAAGGCCGGCGTTCCGGTGGCGCCTGCCATGGCGATCGGCGTCGTCACGGGCGCTGTCTGTGGTCTGGTCAACGGTTTCGTCATCACCAAGATGCGCATCACCCCCTTCGTCGCGACGCTCGGCATGATGCTGATTGCGCGGGGGCTTGCCCTTCAGTTGACCGGCGCCGCGCCGATTTCTCGGCTTGGAGAGGCATTCGGTCTTCTCGGCAACGGCTCGCTCTTCCGGATCGTCGAGAAAACGGGCGGAATTTTCCCCAAGGTCGTGTTTGCTGGCATTCCCTATCCGGCGATCCTTCTGGCGGTTGCCGTCGTCGGTGCTGCCTATCTCCTCAACCGTCGTCAGTCGGGCCGCCATATCTATGCGACCGGCTCCAACGAGGAGGCCGCGCGGCTGTCCGGTGTTCTGGTCGACCGTACCAAGATCTTCGCCTACACGCTGTCCGGCGCCATGGCCGGGCTTGCGGGCAATGTCCTAATGTCGCGTCTGGTGACCGTTCAGCCCAACGAGGGCGTCATGTACGAGCTTGACGCGATCGCTGCTGCGGTCATCGGCGGTGCGTCGCTGATGGGCGGTGTCGGCAATATTTCCGGAACGATGATCGGCGCCTTCATCATCGGCGTTCTGCGCAACGGCCTCAACATGGCGGGTGTGTCCGCCTTCATCCAGCAAATCGTGATCGGCGTCATCGTCATTCTGGCGGTCTATGTCGATCAGGTCAGAAACCGGCGCTGACAAGCCGGACCAAGCAACAGCCCATCTTCAACTGGAGGAGTTTGAAATGAAGAAGCTGATTACGAGCGCAATGATGGTCAGTGCGCTGGCCCTTTCCGCCGCCGCTGCCCAGGCGGGCGAAATTGCGGTCATCGTCAAGACGACAAATTCGAGTTTCTGGCAGAACGTCAACAAGGGCGCCAGCGCTGCCATGGAGGGGCAGAGCGAGCACACCATGTCGTTCAACGGCCCGGCGTCTGAAGCTGCGGTCAATGACCAGGTCAACCTGGTCGAAAACGCCATCAACCGCGGGGTTGCCGGCATCGTTCTGGCGCCGTCCGATCCTGAAGCGCTGGTTCCTGCGGTCAAGAAGGCATTCGAGAATGAAATCCCCGTCGTGATCATCGACAGTGGACTGTCGGAGCAGGGCAAGGGGTATTACCAGTCGTTCCTGTCCACCGACAATTGCGCTGCCGGTGAACTTGTTGCCGACAAGATGCTGTCGGAGGTCGGGAACGAAGGCAAGGTGGCCGTCATGTCCTATATTGCCGGCGTCGGATCCGAGCTGGGCCGCGTGGGCTGCTTCGTCGAGCGCATCAAGGAAAAATCCGATATCGAGATTGTCGGGCCACTGTATTCGCAGTCGCAGATGGCGACCGCATTGAACCAGACCACTGACGTTCTGGCGGCCAACAGCGATCTGAAGGGTATCTTCGGCGCCAACGAGCCGACGGCGATCGGCATGGGCCGGGCCATCGTTCAGGCCGGCAAGGCCGGAACCCTGACGGCGATCGGCTTCGACGGCAACACCGACCTTCAGGATTTCGTGCGGGACGGCACGCTGACCGGCACGGCGGTCCAGGGTTCGTTCCAGATGGGCGAGATGGGCGTTCAGACGATCATCAAGCTTCTGAACGGCGAGCAGGTGCCAGAGACGATTGATACGGGCGTCGTTCTGGCCGCCAAGGACAATATCGATAGTCCCGAAGTGCAGAACGTCCTTTACTGATCAACGCAGCAAGAACGGAAGCCCGGTGCGTTGCCGGGCTTCCGGCTTTCCCCCTTCAGGATACCGATCATGAGCCAGCCAGCCCCTGCCGCAGCACAGCAGACCGCACCGCCGCTGGTGCAAATGGAAAACATCGAGAAGCACTTCGGCGGCATCAACGCCGTCAACGGCGTCTCGCTGGATCTTTATCCAGGTGAGGTCGTCGGCGTTCTCGGCCACAACGGCGCGGGCAAGTCCTGCCTGATGCGCATTCTCTCCGGAGCGATGATCCCGAACGAGGGCACGATCCGGGTCAGAGGCGAGGTGGTCAACCTGCAAACGCCCCACCATGCGCGCGATCTCGGCATCGAGACGATCTATCAGACGCTGGCGCTGGCGGATCACCTCAACGCGCCTGCAAACCTGTTCCTGGGGCGCGAGCTCAAGACCCGTTTCGGCAATCTGGATGATGCCCGGATGATGACGGAAACGGTGCGCGTGCTCAAAAAGCTCAATCCGAACTTCAAGAACCTCAACGATCCGGTGTCCAGTCTTTCGGGCGGGCAGCGACAGGTCATCGCGATCGCGCGGGCGATCTATTTCAACGTCAAGATCCTGATCATGGATGAGCCGACAGCGGCGCTGGGACCGTCTGAAACCGCCATGGTCGGCGATCTTATCAAGCAGCTTCGCAAGGAAGGTATCGGGATCTTTCTGGTGTGCCACGACATGCATGATGTCTTCGAGCTGTGCGACCGCGTCGTCGTCATGAACAAGGGAACATGTGTCGGCTCCCACGACATTCTGGATGTCACGAAGGACGACGTTCTCAGCCTCATCATCAAGGGTGAACTGCCGGCGGACTGGGTGCCGCGGAACCGGGGAAAAGAACAATGAGTGTCGAGCGGCCGGCGTCCCTGTCCAACCATGCCGAAATGCCGTGCGGAGTCGTCGCCGAACCGGGCGTCTTTCGGCTGGAAACGCGCAAGCTGCCGGAAACGGCTCCCGAAGGCTGGGTGCTCGTCGATATCGCGGCGGTCGGTATCTGCGGCACGGATTATCACATCTTCGAAGGCAAGCATCCGTTCCTCGATTATCCGAGGGTCATTGGCCACGAACTCAGCGGACGGGTCGCGCGGGACGCTGGCGGCTGGACGCAGGGCGAGCTTGTGGTAATCAACCCCTATGTGTCCTGCGGCAGCTGCCGGGCCTGCAAAAAGGGCAAGCCGAATTGCTGCAGCAAGATCGAGGTGCTTGGGGTTCATCGGGACGGTGGCATGTGTTCGCGTATCGCCGTTCCTGCGCAGAACCTTTATCCCGCGACCGGCCTCAGCGAGTTGCAGGCCGCGATGGTGGAATTCCTGGCAATCGGCGCCCATGCGGTGCGCCGGGCAAACCTGACGCCGGACGATCTCGTGCTGGTGACCGGGGCAGGGCCGATCGGCATCGGAACCGCACTCTTTGCACGCCTGACCGGCGCCGAAGTCCACATTCAGGACATGAGCGAGGCGAGACTTGCCCAGGCACGCGACAAGTTCGGGTTCGAGAACACTCACGTTGCCGGGAGCGATATCCTCACAGGGTCTCTGGCCGACGGTTTCGACGCGGTGTTTGACGCAACGGGCAGTGCCCGCGCCATCGAGGCGGGGTTTCCGCTGCTCGCCCATGGCAGCCGGTACGTGCTGGTGAGCGTGGTCAAGGAGATCATCACCTTCGATGATCCGGAGTTCCACAAGCGCGAGACCCAGATCATCGGCAGCCGCAACGCGACACGCGAAGATTTCGAAGCGGTCATGGCAGCGATCCGGGACAACAGGATCGACACATCGGCCCTGTGTTCGCGCACGGTTCCGCTTGAAACGTTCAGCTCCCTTTTTGCGGAACTGGTGGACAATCGGGATACCTTGATAAAGGCTGTCGTCACTCTGTAAACGTAAGGACCATTCCGGTGTGAGCATTCGATCGCGTAGACCGAGGCCGCCTGATCCGGAACAACCCGGGGTTTGATGGAATTGAAACTGCTTCGCCTGCATTCCGAAGATGATGTTGCCGTCCTCCTGTCGAAGGTTACGGCCGGGGAAACGCTTGAGGACGGACTGGTTGCCAGCGCCGACATCGGGGCCGGGCACAAGGTGGCCCTGCATGCGATACCGGCGGGAGGGCTGGTGCGCAAATACGGTCAGATCATCGGCAGCGCGAGCGAGCCGATCCAGGCCGGCGATCATGTCCACGTCCACAATCTCGGCATGGGCAAGCACCAGCAGGACCTTTCGATCGGTGCCGATGTTCAGCCGTTCGAGCCGATCACTCCGCCGGCGACCTTCAACGGCTATCATCGACCGAACGGCACCGTGGGAACCCGCAACTATCTCGGCATCGTCACGACGGTGAACTGTTCCGGCTCGGTCGCGCGCTTCGTTGCCGAGGCGCTGGAACGGGACGGCTGGCTTGATGCGTTCGACAATGTTGATGGCATCGTTCCCATCGTGCACGGCTCCGGCTGTGGCATGGCCGGAAAGGGCGAGGGCTACGACACGTTGTTCCGCACGCTTGCCGGCTACGCCCGGAACCCGAATTTCGGCGCGATCCTCCTGATCGGTCTCGGCTGCGAGGTCATGCAGGTGCCGACGCTGGTGGGCGAGGGGGCTCTCAGCGACCCGAGCCGGTTCCGCTACATGACGATCCAGCAGTCCGGCGGTACGCGGGCGACGATCGACCAGGCAACCGCGATCCTGAAAGAGCTTGCGACGGAAGCCAACAAGTGCGCCCGTTCGCCGTCGCCTGTCTCGGGCCTTTGCATCGGCATGCAATGCGGCGGATCGGACGGTTATTCCGGCATCACCGCCAATCCGGCAATGGGGCTTGCCTCCGACCTGATCGTGCGCCACGGCGGCACGACCATTCTGTCCGAAACATCGGAGATCTTTGGCGCCGAACATCTTCTGACCCGAAGGGCCGTCAGCCAGGAGGTCGGCGAGGCGCTGCAGGAGCGGATCGAGTGGTGGCTCGACTATGCCAGCCGTCACGGCGCGGAACTGGACAACAACCCGTCGCCGGGCAACAAGCGCGGCGGGCTGACGACGATCCTGGAGAAATCGCTCGGGGCGGTGGCCAAGGGCGGCTCCGCACCGCTTGCGGGTGTCTTCAAATACGCCGAGCCGATCACGACCCGCGGCTTCACCTTCATGGACAGTCCCGGATATGACCCGTGCTCCGTCACGGGGCAGATTGCCTCTGGCGCAAACCTGATCGTCTTCAGCACGGGCCGGGGCTCCGTTTCCGGCTACAAGCCGTCCCCCTGCATCAAGCTCGCCTCCAACTCGGACATGTACGGCCGGATGTCGGAAGACATGGACATCAATTGCGGCGATGTGGTCGAGGGCACCTCTCTGGAGGCCAAGGGTCAGGAGATCTTCGAGGAGTTTCTGGCGGTCGCATCCGGCAAGCGGACCAAAAGCGAGCAGCTTGGCTTCGGCGGGGCGGAATTCGTGCCCTGGCAGCTCGGCGCGGTTCTTTAGCGGTTCAAGCGGACCCCGGTGGAGGTCATCCCGGTGAAGCCTCTGCGCAGAGCCGGGACCGGCGTGCCCGGCGCCGAGGTTTGTTGAGTGACACCTTTTTCTTCAGGGGCGGCTTTGAGAGACCTCAGCGCTTTTCGGCAGCTTCAGGAGCCTGATCGGGCAGATCCGACGGGCTGATGATTGCGGGTCCGCGAAACTCCGGACTTTGCACGCATGGCCGCGAGACTGTATAGAGGGCGAAATCCGGCCTGACCTTGACCGTCTGCCGGCTCTCTTGCCCTTCGAGCGTTGTGGCAGGATGGCCGGTGAGACTCATGGTGGCCGCAGTCTTTCAAGAAAAAGAAACCCCGATGAACGACTTTCTCGTTGCCGCCCTTTACCAGTTCACGCCCCTTGAGGATTTCGAGGCGATGCGGTTGCCGCTCAAGGCCTATTGCGAGGAACGTGATGTTCGTGGCAGCCTGCTGCTCGCGCAGGAAGGGATCAACGGCACGATCTGCGGCCCGGAGGCGGGTGCGCGCGAGGTGCTTGCGCATCTGCGTGCCGATCCACGCCTGAAGGACCTAAATCACAAGGAAGCCTGGACGAACCGCCACGTCTTCAAGCGCATGAAGGTTCGGCTGAAACAGGAAATCGTTCGTCTTGCCGTCGACGGGATCGATCCGAACGAAATCGTCGGCGAGTACGTGAAGCCGGAAGACTGGAACGATCTCATTTCCGATCCCGAGGTGATCGTCATCGACACCCGCAACGACTACGAATTTGCCTTCGGCACCTTCGAACGGGCGCTCAACCCGGAAACGCAGGCCTTCCGGGAGTTTCCGGAGTGGGTCGAAGGGCAGGCGGAGCTGAAGAAGAAGCCGAAGGTCGCCATGTTCTGTACCGGCGGCATTCGATGCGAGAAGGCGACCGCCTGGATGCTGAAGAACGGCTTCGAGGATGTCTATCACCTGGAAGGCGGCATCCTGAACTATCTGGAAAAAGTGCCGGAGGACAAGAGCCTCTGGAAGGGTGAGTGCTTCGTGTTCGACGACCGGGTTTCGGTCGATCATCAGCTTCAGCCGCGCTGGGGCGCGTGGGTGCCGGAGGAAGCCCGGCACATCATCAACGAAGATACGGACTACGAGACCGGCCAGCGCGACGGGGCGCAGGACGAGGCTCGCCGGGACGCGAATTCCTGACAGTCGTTGCCTTTTGGCTTTGTCCCTGCGTGCAGATTGCCGAATTGCTTGTCGGCACACATGCGTCGCAACCTGCGGCCTACCGGACTGTCAACCGGAGGGGGCTCCTTGAGTAGGCCTGGACCGTCTTGCAGCCGGTCAGGTTGATCGGCTGCGCGCTCTTGAGAGGCGTAAGGGCCTCTCCGGCCTGACGGGACCGGGTGATCTACGCGGTCTTGAAGCGGTAGGTCTTCAGGCCCGTTCTGCCGTGGCCTTCCACCAGAAACAGCCCGCCTGACATCGTGTCCCGCTCGACCGCAGTCGGGTCGGATGGCTGCTTGATGCTGGTGACGATCAGGTGATCGAGATCAGGACCACAGAAACAGGGCATGGTCGGCTTGTCGATCGGCATCCGGATCGCGTGCAGCAACTCGCCGTCCGGCGCAAAGCAGTTGAGAAGACCGGCAGAGACGCCCGCGCTCCAGTAGTTGGCGTCGGAATCGACCGTCGCGCCGTCGGGGCGGCCGGATTCGTTCGTCTGCTGGGCGTAGAGCATCTTGGACCCGAGCGTGCCGGTTTCGGGTTCGAAGGTGTAATATTCGATCCAGCCCGGTGAACTGTCGGCATGGTACATGTAGGTGCCGTCGGGCGTCCACGCGAGCCCGTTGGAGCACTGCAGTTCGTCCCGGATCTCGGACACCTCGCCGCTCGCATCGATCCGGTAGAGACCGGCAATGGGTTCGCGCGGCGAAACCGTATCCATGGTTCCGACCCAGAACGCGCCATCCGGCCCGACCTTGCCGTCATTGAGCCGTGTACGCGGCTGGTCCGCTTCAACCTCGGCCAGAACCTCGCTGGCGCCGCTTTCCGGGTCGAACAGGATGATCTTGTCCCAAACAGCCACCACAAGCCGGTCGTCGTCGGTCAGACCGAAGGAGCCGACCTCGTTATCAAACTGCCATTTGGTGATTTCGCGGCTTGCCCAGTCCATGGACTGGATCGTGCGGCCCTGGATATCGGTCCACAGGAGGCGGTTTTTTCGGTCGTCCCATGTGGGGCATTCGGCAAGCTGGTAGGTGGTGTCGACAAAGCGGGTGATCGTATGGGTCACCGGAGCGTGTTCCTTGAAATTCCAGTCTTCGAGTGGATGCGGACTATATCGCCCAAGCCTTGCCGCGTCGAGACTGCAAACGGCAAGTGTGCCGTCCGGCGCGGCGCGCGCGACACCGGCAAGCCGTCAAGGCGTTCTCAGTCATCGAGCGGAATTGCGGTTTTCCGCACGATCGGCCGGATCGCGAAGGACGATTTCATGCGCGAGACGCCGGGTAACTGGGCAAGGTGATCGCGGTGGATACGTTCGAAATCGACCGGGTCGCGCGCCGTCAGCCGCAGAATGTAATCGGCATCGCCGGCCATCAGGAAACATTCCATGATCTCGTCCGAGCGGGCGACGGCGTGCTCGAAATTCGCGAGGCTCTCGCTCGTTTGTGAAATCAGGGAGATCTCCACGAAGATATCCATAAGCCGGCCCAGCTTGCGCTGGTCCAGCAGGGCGACATAGGTCTCGATGATGCCGCTTTCCTCCAGAGCGCGCATGCGCCTGAGACAGGCGGAGGCCGACAGGCCGACCTTCTCCGCCAGATCCGCATTGGCGATGCGACCGTCGCTCTGGAGAACGTTCAGGATTTTCCGATCCAGCCTGTCCAGTTGCATCGAGGCTCCGTATAAATTGCAGGATTGAAAGAGTGTACTGCAGAAAATTGCGCGAGGCGACTATTTCTCGCAACAAGATTGTGAAATTGGCAACTGGACGAGGTTTCAACGCAAGCACATTCGACACGAAAACGCATAGACTCTCGCGATAATAAAAACCTTCCAAGGAGTTTTGAAATCATGCGCGTCGGTGTGCCGAAGGAAATCAAGAATCACGAATACCGGGTTGGTCTGACCCCGGACAGCGTCCATGAAATGGTGGCTCATGGCCATGAGGTGATGGTCGAAACCAATGCCGGTGCGGGCATCGGTGCGAGTGACGCCGATTATGAAGTGGCCGGGGCGAAAATCCTTTCGACGGCACGTGAGGTGTTCGATGCCTGCGACATGATCGTGAAGGTCAAGGAGCCCCAGGCCGTCGAGCGCGCGATGCTGCGTCCGGACCATATCCTGTTCACCTATCTTCACCTTGCTCCGGACGCCGAACAGACGGCGGATCTCGTCAAATCGGGCGCGACCTGTATCGCCTATGAGACTGTGACCGACGCCCGTGGCGGGCTGCCGCTTCTGGTGCCGATGTCCCAGGTGGCGGGCCGGCTCTCGGTGATCGCCGGTGCAAAAGCCCTCGAAAAAGCGTCCGGCGGTTGCGGCACACTTGTGGGCGGCGTTCCCGGCGTGGAGCCGGCAAAGGTCGTCGTGATCGGCGGCGGCGTCGTCGGTTCCCACGCCATCACCATGGCGCTGGGCGTCGGCGCGGACGTGACGGTGCTCGATCGCAGCACGTCCGTGCTTGCAGGGCTGTCGCAGACCTTCGGTCCGGCGCTGAAGACGGTCTATTCCACCAGGGCAGCGCTGGAAAAGCATGTGCTGGAAGCCGACATGGTGGTCGGCGCCGTGCTTGTCGCCGGCGCGTCGGCACCCAAGCTCGTGTCCCGTGATCTCGTCAGCCGGATGAAGCCGGGTTCGGTTCTGGTGGATGTTGCCATCGACCAGGGCGGCTGCTTCGAGACCTCGCGGGCGACTACCCATTCCGACCCGACGTATATCGTGGACGGCGTGGTGCATTACTGCGTCGCCAATATGCCGGGCGCAGTGCCGAAGACCTCGACATATGCCCTGAACAACGCGACGCTGCCCTTCGCGCTTGCCCTTGCCGACAAGGGCGCAAAACAGGCTCTTCTCGAAGATCCCTGCTTTCTTCCGGGGCTGAACGTGATCGGCGGCCAGGTTACCTGCGAAGCCGTCGCCGAAGCCCTCGGCTACGCTTATGTGTCACCGGTCGATGCACTCGCCGGTCAGACGTCCGCAAGCGTTGCCGCGTAAGCTGAACAGACGGAAACAACTGAAAGCCGGTCCTTCGACCGGCTTTCATCGTTTTTGGTGTCAGGAAACCCGGCAAACTGTATGGATGATCTTGATCTCTTCGGCGAAATCCTCGTTTCCGGGCAGGTAGCCGTGGGGTTCGCTGATGTGAACGACCGACCAGAGGCCCTCGGCGGCAAGGGCATCAATCCTCGCTTTGAAATCGAGGTCCTGCCAGCGGTCCGTGCGTTGGGTGAAACCGATGACGCCGTCACTGCGCACGGTGCGGCACAGGTCGCGCAGGAGGTCGGGCGCATCCTCGATATAGGTCAAAACACCGACGGAAATGGCGGCATCGTAGGCGTCGCTTTCGACCGGTAGCGGCAGTTTCTGGAGGTCGTGGCACACAAGGTCTTCGTAGGTGCTGCGCTCGCCGGCGCGTTTCAGAGACGCGGGCGAAATATCCAGACCGTCGATCCGATAGTTGGCCTGCCGTTTCAGGGCCTCGGAAACCAACCCGGTGCCGCAGCCGACGTCGAGAACGCGTGCGCCTGGCTGAAGGTGCCCTGACAGCAGGGCGACTGCATCCTTAGGTGCCTTGTAATCCCAGGTCACGAGCGTTTCGTCGTAGGTGTCCGCCCACTGGTCGTAATAGCTGGCGATCGCGCTGGAATCGGTTGAGCCGTCCTTCAAGGACATGGTTCCGGTTGAAGCGGATTCGTCGTTGTGGGGCATGGCTTTTCCTGACGTTTGTTTGGTGCGGTGACCCGGCGCAAAGCCTCCGACACTCTCCGTCAGAGGTGCTGTCCATGGTCGGGGGAAGAGATGGGGACCCTAACAAGCCCGTGTTGACATAGGCAACCTGCCGATCGGTCTTCTGCATGGCAACTCGAAAAAAATCCGCCTGATCGGCGGCAAACTGTTGGGGAAGACGTGCTTTGCGCTGGGTGATGCGGGCGATTGCCGGGCAGCAAACCGACATCAATATCCGTGCCGGCGGACAAGCAACCTTCGGGCCTTACGGTCTCGCGTTGGTGCGAGACATCAGATCGGGGCGAAGAGGGAGGCTGAAAGAGAGGCTGTGCAGAACGCTTTTGACGAGGCGCGTGGGCTGCGCAAACCCTGCTCAGGGACAGCGCACCTTGTAGGGCGTGCCTTCCAGGTCATGGGCGATGCAGTTTCGCGGCGTGGTGACGACACCGACAAGACCGCCGCCGATTGCGCCCAGAGCCGCTCCGGCAAGAGTGGCGTTCACCGTCGATCCGGCGACGGCGCCGAGGGTCGCGCCCGTCGCTGCGCCAAGACCTGCGCCGATCAGCATTCTGTCCCGCTGGCTTTCCGTATTGGCGCAGCCGGTCAGCAGCATGGCAGCCGCTGCGGCGGCAAGGACGGCTTTCATCGCGATTCCCCCTGGCGAAAGTAAACCTCCCGCCACGTTGGGATTTCATGGTTAATGAACCCTTACCGGGGCAGAGTTATCCAAGATCGAATGGAAAGTCATGGGGAAACACGACCGGACGATCTTGTCGGTCGGCAATAAGGCGAGGAGATGTGAGGGGAGGCGGTGTCGTGCGCTGGACGCTGTTTTCGCCGAAGGACGGCCGGTCTTGTCGGGCCGGGTGTTACCCGCGCAGTCAAGCTGCGCGGGAACGAAAGCAGAGCGATTGAGGTCGCTTTGAGCAGTCTTTCCCGATCAGGGGCAGACCACCCGGTACGGATTGCCGTAACGGTCATAGGCAACGCAATTCTTCGGCGTGGTTGCCGCACCGATGATGGCGCCACCGGCAGCACCGATGGCAGCGCCGGCAAGAGCCGGTCCTGCGCCGGCACCTGCTGCTGCACCGACGACCGCGCCGGTTGCCGCACCGAGACCACCGCCGACCAGCGCACGGTCCGTCTGGCTGTCAGACTGACAGCCAGCAAGAAGAAGGGCTGCGACCGCAACCGCAAAAATATGCTTCATTCGTTTTCCCCAGCCAGCCATCAGGCCGCATATTAGAGCATTATCTTGATATTACGGGCATGCAACCCGGTATGGATTACCGTAACGGTCATAGGCGACGCAGTTCTTCGGCGTCGTTGCGGAGCCGACGATTGCACCACCGGCTGCACCAATCGCACCACCCACGAGCGCGCCACCGACATCACCCGTTGCAGCTGCACCGATAGCTGCGCCGGTCGCGGCGCCGAGGCCACCGCCGACGAGGGCACGGTCTGTCTGGCTGTCGGACTGACAACCCGCCAACGCGAGGCCCACGGCTGCAAGCAAAACCAACTTTTTCATGAAAGCTTCTCCCTTTTGGACCGTTCGGGACGGTACCTTCTATCGAATACCCCTCAGAAACTCTTAATGCGAGATCTGATGGTGTCAAAAACTCTCTTCGAAAATATGCTGCTTTAAGGTCCGGGGCAATATTTCAAATCGCTCACAGAGACTGCGGCAGGAAGAGCTGCTGAACAGAGTTCCTTAACAATGTGAAAAAGATAGGCCCGGTGGGGCAAAATTAAGGCGGTCGGGGCCGAGACAAACGCCAATCATCTTTTTGCTGGCCCCTTCCTTTGGATCAGCCCTTGAGCGCCGCAAGAAGACCGCGGGTCGAAGCGTCCTTGTCGTCGGCCGGAACCTCTCCCTTGACCATCGGCAAAAGGGCGGTCGCGAGCTCCTTGCCGAGTTCAACGCCCCACTGGTCGAAGGAATTGATTCCCCAGATGACGCCTTCCACGAAGACGCGGTGTTCATAAAGGGCAATCAGGCGGCCGAGTGCGAAGGGCGTCAGGGTGTCGTAGACGAGCGTCATCGACGGACGGTCGCCCGGAAACACCTTGTGCGGGGCCAGCCGTTCGACTTCCGCACTCTCGAGACCCGACGCAGACAGGAGGCTCCTGGCTTCCTCCAGCGTCCGGCCCAGCATCAGCGCTTCCGACTGCGCCAGGCAATTGGCCATCAGCAGGTCATGGTGATGCTTGAGGTCATCCTCATGGCCGTTGGCGGCGATCAGAAACTCGCACGGGATGACGGTCGTGCCCTGGTGCAGGAGCTGGTAGAAGGCGTGCTGACCGTTGGTGCCCGGTTCGCCCCAGACCACCGGGCCCGTCTCTTCTTCCACCGGTGTGCCGTTGAGCTTCACGCGCTTGCCGTTCGATTCCATGTCGAGCTGCTGGAGATAGGCCGGCAGACGGGACAGGCGCTGGTCGTAGGGAAGGACGGCGCGCGAGGAAAGGCCGAGGACGTCCCGGTTCCACACACCGATCAGGGCCATCAGAACCGGCAGGTTCTCAGCTAGCGGCGCTTCCCTGAAATGGGTGTCGAGTGCATAGGCGCCTTCAAGGAAATCGGAAAATGCATCGGGGCCGATCGCGATCATCAGCGGCAGGCCGATGGCTGACCAGATGGAATAGCGTCCGCCGACCCAGTCCCAGAAACCGAAGACGCGGTTTTCGTCGATGCCGAAGGCGGCGACCTTGTCGAGCGCAGTCGAGACCGCGGCGAAATGATCGCCGACCGCTTCTTCGCCAAGCGCATCCGCGATCCATTTGCGCGCGGTTTGCGCATTGGTCATCGTTTCGATCGTAGTGAAAGTCTTGGACGCGACGATGATCAACGTCGTCGCAGGATCGAGCATTTCCAGCGTGTCCGCGATATGGGCGCCGTCGACATTGGAAACATAGTGAAGGGCCGGGCCGTCGTGATAGGGCGCAAGCGCAAGCGTTGCCATGACGGGACCGAGATCCGAGCCTCCGATGCCGATGTTCACCACATCCGTGAACGGCGCGCCGGTGGAGGATTTCAGATCTCCAGAGCGCACGGCCTCGGAAAAGTCCGCCATGGCGTCGAGAACGCTGCGGACGTCCGGCATCACATCCTCGCCGTCGACCAGCACCGGATCTTCGGAGCGGTTGCGAAGGGCGGTATGAAGGACGGCGCGCTTTTCGGTCGCGTTGATCTTTTCTCCGGCGAACATGGCCGAGCGCCGGCCTTCGACATCGGCCGCGCGCGCAAGCTCCAGGAGAAGGTCCATGGTCTTGCCGTCGATCTTCGACTTCGAATAGTCCAGAAGCAGATCGTCGCATCGGACGGAGAACGTATCGAACCGTGCAGGGTCGGCGGCGAACAGGTCGCGCAGCGTGGTCGTTTTCAGCTGGTCCGCCTGTTGTCTGAGCGAACGGAATGCAGCTTCCAGAGCCATGAGACTATCCTTAAATCGATTTAGCCGACTGTGTTCACGCCCGGTGCGGCGCCCGGGCATCAGATAACACACCAGATTTGCAAGGGGGAGAGCAAATTCATGGCAATACCGAGACCTTGTGGAGGCGTCCTGAGCCGGACGATCGTTGGGGCTGGGGCCGTGCCAAGTCCCTAACATTGTCAGGTTTGTCAATGGTTTGTGGGTTGTGAGACCGCTTTGGTTCAACGCATTCTAAATATTTTTGTGACAAAAGGTATTTCAAGGAAGCGAATTCATGACAACAGATCTACCGCCACACGGATTTTCCCATCTTCAGGATCAGCCGGACGCTCAGGAAGACGTTCTGGTGGTCGATTTCGACACGCTTTCGGTCATTGATGGCGTTGTGTCGAACGTGAGCGCGTGGGGGTGCCGGCTGACGTCCAGCCAGATCGGCGAGGTCTACAAGTCGATCGGCATCCGGCCGAACGGGTGCAGCAAGCTGACAAAGGCCCATGTCACGTCCGTGAAGGGCGAAGACGCGGCGGTCCTCTTTTCCAAGCACGAGGAAAAGACCCTTACGGACAAGCGCCGGGAAAAGCGCAACAATGTCAGCATTGCGGTCAAGATCTCGGATCTGGATGGCATCACCGAGATTTCCGGAATGATCGTCGATGCGGGCAACAACGGCTGCCGCATCACAGCCAAGGGACTAAGTGCGCTGCCCAATGAGGTTCTGCTGACGATGAAGAATTTCGACAAGCCGGTCGTCGCGGAATTTGCATGGCGCAACGACACGTCCGCCGGCATGCGCCTTCTCTGGGACCGGACACTGGAAACCAGTGGGGTAGAGGAGATGGGTGCCATCGGCTGACACCCAACCTCTTACATCTGCTGCGCTCCAGGGACCATGCTTTCGCTATCTCAGCCCGTCAGGCCGCATGCAGCGCGCGCACGCTCTTCGATGCCGGCCCAGTCTTCTTCCGCAATCGCCTTTGCATCTGCAATCCAGGAGCCGCCGACGCAGAGCACGTTCGGTAGCTTCAGGTAGTCCGGCGCCTTTTGCAGCGAAACTCCTCCCGTTGGGCAGAACTTGGCGGCTGCCAGCGGTGAGGACAGGGACT
Source organism: Rhodobacterales bacterium (assembly GCA_008107755.1). Lineage (GTDB taxonomy): Bacteria > Pseudomonadota > Alphaproteobacteria > Rhizobiales > Stappiaceae > Roseibium. The sequence continues at coordinate 176,229 of VIRH01000141.1, read as the reverse complement.
TGAGATAGGCGGCGCCGCCCGCCTGTTCCGCGGGGAAGAATTTCAGGCGCTCGTATCCTCGTTCCAGGAGGAACATCACCTCCGAGGCGGTTGCGGCACCAGGCAGCAGCGGCACGCTGTGCTGGTCCGCCGCATCGAGAAGCTTCTGCGTCGCGCCCGGAGAGACGATGAAACGGGCACCTGCGGAGACCGCTGCGTCATACTGCCTGTCGTCCAGCACCGTGCCGGCACCGACAATGGCACCCTCAACGTGTTCATTGACCGCGTCAATCGCCTCAAGAGCCCTGGGCGTGCGCAGCGTGATCTCGATGGCAGGCAGGCCGCCGCGCACCAGCGCCTCGGCCATCGGCACCGCCTTCTTCGGATCTTCCACGATCAGCACCGGGATCACCGGCGCGGCGCACATTACCTTCTCGATCTTCTCTACGTCCTGGGCCATGTCGTTTCCCTGTTTCTCCTTGGCACCCGACCCGAGGTCGCAAGTCGGTCCCAATTTCATCTTTTTCCTCATCCTGAAGAGGCGCGTGAGCGCTGTCTCAACGGACAGGATGCTTGCTCCGGTCGTGCCGCCCATCCATCGAGACGGACCTGATGGTCCTCGTCAGGATGGCGGCACTATCTGATGCCTTGGCGGCCTTCGGCTTAGGCTCCGAACACATGCGCGCCGGTATCGGCGGCGCCGACATTGGCCCGGAACGCGGCGAAGAGGTCGCGGCCGACGCCGAACTGGTGAGAACTCAGGTCGTGTTCCGCTGCGGGGCGTGCATTGAACTCGGCCTCGTCCACCAGAACCTCAAGCGTTCCGGTCACTGCGTCGATGCGGATCATGTCGCCGTCCCGGATCTTGGCGATGGGGCCCCCGGCGGCGGCTTCCGGCGTGACGTGGATCGCGGCCGGAACCTTGCCCGAGGCGCCGGACATGCGTCCGTCGGTGATCAGCGCAACCTTGTGACCGCGATCCTGCAGAATGCCGAGGCTCGGCGTCAGCTTGTGCAGTTCCGGCATGCCGCAGGCCTTGGGGCCCTGGAAGCGGACCACGGCGGCGATGTCGCCGGTCAATTCCTTGTTCTGGAAGGCGGTCAGGAAAGCCTCCTGGGAGTGGAAGACGCGGGCAGGGGCCTCGATGACGTGGCGCTCCTTGGCCACCGCCGAAATCTTGATGACCGCCTTGCCGAAGTTCCCCCGCAGCATCTTCAGGCCGCCGGTGGGCTGGAAGGCCTTTTCGACAGGGGCAAGAACCGTCTCGTCCCCCGACGTCTCGGGAACTTCCTCGCGGCTGACGTTGCCGTGGGCATCGAGCTTCGCCTCGACCGTATAGCCGGAAAGATCGGTTCCGAAGACCGTGCGAACGTCCTGGTGCAGGTAGCCGTCACCGAGCAGTTCACGGATCAGGAACGCCAGGCCGCCGGCGGCCTGGAAATGGTTCACGTCGGATTTGCCGTTCGGGTAGACGCGCGCAAGCAGGGGCACCACGTCGGACAGGTCCGAAATGTCGTCCCATGTGAGCTTGATACCGGCGGCGGCGGCAATGGCCACAAGGTGCATGGTGTGGTTGGTCGAGCCGCCGGTGGCATGAAGGCCGACAACGCCGTTGACGATGGCCTTCTCGTCGATGATCTCGCCGGCGGGCGTGTATTCGTTGCCGAGGGCGGAGATGGCGAGCGCGCGCTTGGCGGCTTCCCGCGTCAGCGCATCGCGCAAGGGCGTGCCCGGATTGACGAAGGATGCACCTGGCATATGCAGGCCCATGATCTCCATCAGCATCTGGTTCGAGTTGGCAGTTCCGTAGAACGTGCAGGTGCCCGGCGAATGGTAAGCGCGCGACTCGCTTTCCAGAAGGGCTTCCCGGCCGACCTTGCCTTCGGCATAGAGCTGACGGATCTTGGCCTTTTCGTCGTTGGAAATCCCGGTGGTCATTGGGCCGGCCGGCACGAACACCGCCGGCAGGTGGCCGAAGGAGAGGGCGGCAATCGCGAGGCCCGGAACGATCTTGTCGCAGATGCCGAGAAAGACCGCGGCGTCGAACATCTGGTGAGACAGACCGACGGCGGCGGACATGGCAATGATGTCTCGCGAGAACAGCGACAGTTCCATGCCTTCCTGGCCCTGGGTAACACCGTCGCACATGGCCGGAACACCGCCGGCGACCTGGGCGACCGCGCCAACCTCATGGGCTGCCTCGCGGATCAGTGTCGGGTATGTCTCGTAGGGCTGATGCGCCGACAGCATGTCGTTGTAGGACGTGATGATGCCGAGGTTCGGTACCACGTCTCCCGAAAGCGCCTGTTTGTCCGAGACGCCGCAGGCGGCAAACCCGTGGGCCAGGTTGCCGCAGGATAGCCGCGAGCGCTGAGGGCCCTTGTCCGCGGCTTTTCCGATGCGCTCCAGATAGAGCGAGCGGCTGTCGTGGCTGCGTTTGACGATCCGTTCGGTCACGTCGCCGATGCGATCCTGGATGGTCATGGCTTCAGATCCTCTGCTGGCCGGAGTTCGGCGTGGCTCTTGTCGAATAATCGGGAATGCGGCAAAGACACGCTTTGCGGTCTACTAATCGATTTAGGCTACAACCGGATTACGTAAAGGCCGAGGGCCTTGCCGCGGAGCCTCGCCCCGCGGCGTATGGATCAGGCGCTTTCCTCTGCCCATGTACGTCCGTCGCGCTCCACGAGTGCAATTGAGGCCGACGGTCCCCACGTCCCGGCGGTGTACCCCTTGGGCGTGTCCTTGGAGGCAGCCCAGGCGGCCTGGATCGGGTCGATCCACGCCCAGGCAGCATCCACTTCGTCCCGGCGCATGAACAGCGTCTGGTTGCCGCGGATCACGTCCATGATCAATCGCTCATAGGCATCGGGATTGCGAACCTTGAAGGCTTCGGCAAAGCTCATGTCGAGCGGGACCTGACGCAGGCGCATGCCGCCTGGGCCAGGGTCCTTGATCATGACCTGCATCTGCACGCCTTCATCAGGCTGCAAGCGGATGATCAGGCGGTTGGCCGTGATCGTGCCGGCTTCGGTATCGAAAATCGAATGCGGGATCGGCCGGAACTGCACGACGATCTCAGAAACGCGCTGGGCAAGGCGCTTGCCCGTGCGAAGGTAGAACGGCACGCCGGACCAACGCCAGTTGGCGATTTCCGCCTTCAGCGCGACGAAGGTTTCGGTGCGGCTTTCTGTGTCGCCGAGTTCCTCAAGATATCCGGGGACCGCACCGCCGGAAGATGCGCCGGCCCTGTACTGGCCGCGCACGGTCAGGCGGTCGGTGTCCTGGCCGACAATCGGTGCCAGGGCCTTCAGGACCTTGAGCTTCTCGTCACGCACGCTGTCGGCGTTCATGGATTCCGGCGGTTCCATGGCGACAAGACACAGAAGCTGCAGGATGTGGTTCTGGACCATGTCGCGCAGGGCGCCTGCGGTGTCGTAGTAACCGGCGCGTCCGCCTGTTCCCAGTGATTCGGCAACGGTGATCTGTACGTGGTCGATATGGGCTGCGTTCCACAGGGGCTCGAACAGGGCGTTGGCGAACCGGAGGGCCATCAGGTTCTGCACGGTTTCCTTGCCGAGATAGTGGTCGATACGGAAGATCTGATGTTCGTCGAACACCGCGCCGACCGTGTCGTTGAGCGCCTTGGCGGATGCGCCGTCCTTGCCGATCGGCTTTTCCATCACGACCCTGGAGTGGTCGTTGACAACGCCGATCCTGCCGAGGTTTTCGCAGATCGTTCCAAACAGATCCGGCCCCACCGCAAGGTAGAACGCCCGGATCACGTCCGGGCGGTCGGCAAGGATCGTGCCGAGATCGGGAAAGCCCTCACCGGAGGAAACGTCGATCTTCACATAGCGCAGCCGGGCCAGAAACTGTTCCAGATGTTCATCGTCCAGATCGCTGACGTGTTCCTTGAGCGCCTCTCTCGCGTACTCCCTGTAGTCGTCGTCCGAATAGTCGCGGCGGGCGCTGCAGATGATGCGCGCATGCTCCGGCATCTGGCCGTCGGCGTCGCGGTGGTAGAGCGCAGGAAGCAGCTTGCGGTGGGCAAGATCTCCGGATGCCCCGAAGACAACGAGGTCGAATTCTTCAACTTCAATGACGCGTACCGCCATACAAATTTCCTTCCAGACAGCGTGACTGCGTAACGGTTCGCCGATGCATCGACCGGTTCGCCCGTCTTTTAAATCGATTTAATTCTGTTGTCAGCCCCTCATTTGAGGGTCGACCACTCGGTTGAAAGTTCGCTCCGGCGGGGCAGATCCGCGCCGCGTCGCGAACAGGTGATGGCCGCGGCCTTGACCGCGAATGAAACAAGCGCCTTAAGGCGGCTTTCGTCAAGGTGGGCGAGTTCGTCCCGGCTCGCGACCCCGAGCTGCCGCAGGCCGGCAAGGAGCGACGCCTGGAACGTATCGCCTGCGCCGACGGTATCTTCCACGTTGACCCTGACGCCTGGCACGTTGAATTCCACCGTCCGGGTCAGCACCGACGCTCCTTCGTCTCCGCGCGTCACGATGACGAGCCCTGTGCCCTTTTCCAGCCAGCTGCGCGCGACTTGATCGCAGGACGAATCCGGATGGATCTGCGCCAGATCTTCATCACTGACCTTGATCAGATCTGTCAGGGGAACGAGGGCTTCGGTGTTGCTACGCCACAGTGCCATGTCCGGCTCCACCGTCGGGCGGATGTTCGGATCGTAGGAAATCAGCGTCTCGCTCCGAACCCGCTGGATCAGGGTCTTGAAGGCGGTGGCCACCGGCTCCACAAGCGCCGTATAGGACCCGATGTGCAGGAAGGCGGGCGGTGTCTCGAAATCGGGTAGATCGTTTTCGCTCACCATTCGGTCGGCAGCATTTTCGCCGTAGAAGGTGTAGGCGGGATGTCCCCTGTCGTCCTTCTGGACCAGGCTGAGTGTCGTCAGGTAGTCCGTCCGCAGGACATGCCGATCGGAAACGCCCTCTGCCTGAAGCTTGTGGATCAGTCTTTCCCCGAGTGCATCGCGCGAGATGCCGCCAAAAAAGGCGACGTCTTCCTCAAGACGCGCAAGCCCCACGGCCACGTTGAAGGGCGAGCCGCCGATGTGAGCATCGAAAGAAACGTTGTCGCCATCGGTCGCCTCACCGAAGAAATCGAAAAGAGCTTCACCACAAATCAGGAACATCCAGCGTCCAAATCGTTCATCGTTTTCCAAGGTGCCGGGCACGAGCAGGCGGGCCGGCATGTATCAAGGTTCGGCTCCGGGTCGCGCGTTCAGGAGGGCAGGCGACAGGCCATGGATCCGCGAGGGTTCCATGGCTGCGCGACGTCTGCATCCTGAGAGCGCGAATCTGCCTCAAGCCAGTCCATCTACATCTCTGAGGCGTACCCTATTCCCAAACGCACGTTGTTCTCAAGCCGCGGCCAGAGGTTCGGGCGGATCCATTGCCCCTGTCATGATCGCGACAGCGTCGGCCATGGAAAAGTCCGAGGGCTTGATGACACAGGCCCGCGCGCCGAGCCGGTGGATATGAATGCGGTCGGCGACTTCAAAGACGTGGGGCATGTTGTGGCTGATCAGGACAATGGGCAGCCCTCGTGACCTTACATCCTTGATCAGTTCCAGAACGCGCCGGCTCTCCTTGACGCCGAGCGCCGCTGTCGGCTCGTCCATGATCACGACCTTTGATCCGAAGGCCGCAGCGCGGGCAACCGCCACGCCCTGGCGCTGTCCGCCGGAGAGGGTCTCCACGGCCTGGTTGATGTTCTGGATCGTCAGGAGACCCAGCTCATTCAGCTTCTCGCGCGCAAGCTCCTCCATCTTTCGCCGGTCAAGCTGGCGCAGCCACTTGCCGAGGAAGCCGGGCTTCCTCAGCTCGCGCCCCATGAACATGTTGTCGGTAATCGACAGGGCGGGCGACATGGCGAGCGTCTGATAGACCGTTTCGATGCCGGCCTCGCGCGCATCGATCGGCGAGTTGAAGTGGACCTGCTTGCCGTCGAGCATGATCTCGCCGGCGTCGGGCTGGACCGCGCCGCTGAGCGCCTTGATCAGGGTCGACTTGCCGGCGCCGTTGTCGCCGATGACCGCGAGGATCTCGCCCGGATAGAGCTCGAAATTGGCTCGGTCCATGGCCACGACACGTCCGTAGCGCTTGATCAGGTTGCGCGCCTTGAGAACGGGTTCCGTCATACCGATACCTTTCTGATCCACTGGTCGACGGCAACCGCCGCAATGATGAGAAGTCCGATCAGGAGATAGGTCCACTGTGCGTCCGCTCCCAGCAGCCGGAGGCCGAGCGTGAACACTCCGACGATGAGCGCGCCGAACAGGGTGCCGAGGACAGATCCCCGACCGCCGAACAGCGATATGCCTCCGATCACGACGGCGGTGATGGATTCGATGTTGGCAAGCTGGCCTGTCGTCGGGGATACCGACCCGATGCGGCCGATCATCGCCCAGCCAGCGAAAGCGCAGATGAGACCGGACAGCATGTAGACGGAGATCTGCACCTTCTTGACCTGGACACCGGAAAGCTGCGCTGCTTCCGGATCGTCGCCGATGGCATAGACATGACGTCCCCATGCGGTCTGGCGCAGCGCATAGGCCAGCACCAGAACCAGGACGACCATGAAGATGACGCCATGGGTAAAGATCGCGCCGCCGACATTGACCTTGTTGCCGAAGAACTGAAGCAGAGGGGCAGAGGCACTGATTTCCTGTGAGCGGATCGTCTCGTTGGCGGAATAGAGAAAATTGGTCGCCAGCACGATCTGCCACATGCCGAGTGTCACGATGAAGGGCGGCAGTTTCACATGGGCGACCAGAAAGCCGTTGATATAGCCACACAGGGTGCCGCACAGCAGGCCGCAGACGATGGAGATCTCCACCGGCAGGCCGTAGCGAAAGGTGAACTGGCCCATCACCACGGATGACAGGACCATGATCGCGCCGACGGAGAGGTCGATGCCGGCGGTCAGGATGACGAGGCTTTGCGCCGCCGCGACAATGCCGACGATCTGGACCTGCTGCAGGATCAGCGTCAGCGCGAAGGGCGAGAAGAATTTGGAGCCGAGCAGAACGCCGAACAGGATGATGGAGAGCACCAAAACGATCAGGGGCACCAGCGACGGCGTCTGGTGGAGGGTGTGCTGGATCCGGTGGCCGAGGCTGTTTCCGTGATCATCGAACGCTGCGACGGTCTGGGGTCCGGAGGCCAGGGATGCTTCGTAGTCCGCCGACCCTGCGGCGGGTTTTGTGTCAGGGGTCATGCAGGTTGTGTCCCTCGTTGACGTTTCAGGAAGGGGCGGACCGAGCCGCCCCTTGCCTTTTGCGCAGATTTATCGGGGATCAGCCCCAGCAGAGATCGGTGCCTTTTGCGGTGTCGATCGAGTCCACGCCATCGACGGGTTTGTCCGTCACGAGCGCGACACCGGTGTCGAAGAAGTCCTTGCCTTCGGTCGGCTCCGGCTTCTTGCCGTTGTCGGCCCACTCCTTGATCGCCTCGATGCCGAGCGATGCCATCAGCAGGGGATATTGCTGCGAGGTTGCGCCGATGACGCCGTCCTTGACGTTCTGGACGCCGGGGCAGCCGCCGTCGACGGAAACGATCAGCACGTCATTTTCGCGCCCGATCGATTTCAGCGCCTCATAGGCGCCGGCAGCGGCGGGTTCGTTGATCGTATAGACGACGTTGATCATCGGATCCTTGGCCAGAAGGTTCTCCATCGCCCGGCGACCGCCTTCCTCATTGCCCTGCGTGACGTCGTTGCCGACGATACGCGGGTCGTCCTCGTCTCCCCACTTCTTCGGATCGTTGAGTTCGATGCCGAAGCCCTGGAGGAAGCCCTGATCACGCAGCACGCCGACGGTCGGCTGGCTGATGGCAAGGTCGAGCATTGCGATCTTGGCATTGTCGGCCTCGTCGCCGAGCGTGGCGGCGGCCCACTGGCCGATCAGTTCACCAGCCTTGAAATTGTCGGTCGCGAAGGTCGCGTCGGCGGCGTCGATGGGGTTCAACGGCGTGTCGAGGGCGATGACGAGAATGCCGTTGTCGCGGGCCTGCTTGACCGCCGGCACGATGGAAGACGTGTCCGATGCTGTCAGCAGGATGCCCTTGGCTCCATCGGCGATGCAGGTTTCGATGGCCGCGACCTGGGTTTCATGGTCGCCATCGATCTTGCCGGCGAAGGATTTCAGTTCGATGCCGAGCTCCTTGGCCTTGGCGGTCGCGCCTTCCTTCATCTTCACGAAGAACGGGTTGGTGTCTGTCTTCGTGATCAGGCAGGCGGAGATATCTGCCGCCGCCGCAGGTACGGCGGCCATGGCGGCGAAGACGGAGCAGGTTGCGAGTAGTTTGCGGATCATTCGTTTTTTCCTCCCTGGCCTTGCTTAATCATGACGGCTGGGTGTGGCCAGATGAGACCCCAACCGTGCTGCCCGGGCCGGAAAGCCGGCGTTGTCCTCCGATGCGCCAGCTCCGGCAGGTCCCAGGTCTTTCCCGCCTGTGAGGATCGTCGCCCTCGGCGAGAAGTTGAAGAATTGCGGCAGGCTCGCTGCGCCGATCGCGCCGGCGTCCTGACCAAAACTGCCGATCTTGATATCCGGCGACGGTCGCTGTTCCGGCGCGGCGTCAGCGACGGCCTTCTTGAGCGCGTCTGAGAACATCAGGGAGAACGGCCCGCCAATATCGCTGTCGATGACGACGAGCGGCATGTCGAGGAGGGCATAGGCCGAGCGCAGCCCGAGAGCGAGAGCTTCGGCGCAATCGTCCAGCCATTCCCGAAAAAGCGGATCGTCCTTTTCGACGGCCTCCAGAAGGTCCTTTCTGCGCAATTCTGAAAAGTTCTCGGGCGACAGATGGCGACCCAACGCCACGAGGGACGCCCGGGTGAGCATGAGATCCCAGGTCTTGCCGGATACGGGGGCCGTCCGGAGATTGCTTGGCGGGACCGGTATCATGGCGACATCGGCTGCGTTGCCGGAGACGCCGCGGATCACGTCCCCCTTCAGCACGAGGCCGCCACCAATGGCGGGGCCAAGAAAGAGGTAGAGAAAATTGTCGTTCTGGCGGCCGAGGCCATAGAAAAGCTCGGCAACCGCGGCGGCCGTGCCGTCGTTCTCGCTGAAGACCGGCAGACCGGTCTCCTCCTGCAGCGCTTCGCGCAGGTCGAAATCGTCCCACTTGCGGAAATCCGCCTCCGGAAGGCCGAGCTGGTGCAGCCATGCGCCCAGATTGAACGGCTGTGCCAGACCGATGCCAGTAATCCGGGACAGGTCTTCCGCACTCAGATAACCGCGTAACGCTTCCAGATCCTCCTTCAGGATTTCCAGAGCCCGTTCGGGTGCAGGCAGGATCATGTCGTGCAGGCGTCGGCCGATGATGGCTCCGGAAAAATCCATCAGAACGGTTTCCATATTCGTCCGATCGAGCCGAACGCCGAAGGAAAACGCTCCGTGGGAGGCGAGGCGAAGGATCGTGGCGGGCTGGCCCCTGCTGCCGTCATGCCGCTTTCCGGCCTCGACGATCAGCCCTTCCTGAATGAGATCCTGAATGATTGCGCCGATCGCCGCGTTGGTCAGCTGAACAGCGCGGGCGAGTTCCGCCTTGGACGCTTCGCCGGCCCGACGGAGGATTTGCAGGACAATGCGCTCATTGTACCTGCGCAGTTGAGCCGAATTCGACCCACGGCCGCTTGTGCGGGGTTCCACCACAGTCCTCCTCCTCCACTTCCGGCCGCCGGATTGTTGGTTTTTGGCGGCTTCATAATAATTATTGTTGATGAAATTATTTGTCGGGACGGACGCTGTGTCAACTGTATTCGCTTGCTCGACGCGGAGAAATTACGCTGTCATGCGGTAAGGTTTTGAACGACTTACACAAAATCGTTGTCATCCTCCGCGAAGAAAATGACGTTACGTCATAATTTAACGTGATCGTCCTGAAACACAAGTTTTTCCGGCGCCGGGAATCGGGCGTCTTTCGACGTGACGCGATTCGACGTCTGCCGGGTCACGCGCGCGCCGTGTCGAGGGCGCTTTCTCTCCAGGGAGGCGCTCCGTGCACCGATATTTGCGTTTCCACTTTTGCGCTCGGCGAAACGGTCTGTATTGTCCGACAAAACAAACAGGAGTGATGGCACATGCCGGTCAAGCATGACGAAGCTTTTCTGGAACGGGCGATAGCGGCAGGCGCGGGCGAGCGCCCGGCGGATCTTGTGGTCAAGAACTGCAGCCTCTTCAACGTGATGGACGGCTCCATGGTGTCGACCGACATCGCCGTCGTCGGCGACAGGATCGTCGGGACATATGGCGAGTATGACGGCGAGGTCGAACTGGATGGAACCGGCCTGACGGCCGTGCCGGGCTTCATCGACACGCATCTTCATGTCGAATCGTCTCTCGTCACGCCATTCGAATTTGACCGCTGTGTTCTGCCCTGCGGTGTCACCACCGCGATTTGCGACCCGCATGAAATTGCCAACGTGCTCGGCGCGGAGGGCATCCGGTATTTCCTGGACAGCTCGCTGGAAACGGTCATGGACCTGAAGGTCAACCTGTCGTCCTGCGTCCCGGCGACCGCATTCGAGACCGCGGGTGCATGCCTTGAAATTGAAGACCTGCTTCCGTTTCGCGGCCATCCGAACGTGATCGGCCTTGCGGAATTCATGAACTTTCCCGGTGTCCTGGCACGGGATCCGAAGGTGCTGGCGAAGCTCGCGGCCTTTCAGGACGGTCATATCGACGGCCACGCTCCGCTTCTGAGCGGGGTTGCGCTCAACGGCTATCTGTCAGCCGCGATCCGGACGGACCATGAAGCGACAAGCGCGGAAGAGGCTCTGGAAAAACTGTCGAAGGGCATGGTCATCCTGATGCGGGAAGGCTCGGTCTCCAAGGATCTGGATGCGCTCGCTCCGATCCTGACACCGGACGTCTCCGCCTTCGTCGCCCTGTGCACGGACGACCGCAACCCGCTCGACATCGCCGAGGAGGGGCATCTGGACAGCATGATCCGGCGGCTGATCGCCAAGGGTCGGCGGCCGCTTGATGCCTATCGGGCCGCAAGCTGGTCTGCCGCCAATGCCTTCGGGCTGAAGGACCGGGGCATCATCGCGCCGGGCCGGCGCGCGGATATCGTGCTCCTGAGTGATTTTTCAGAATGCCGCGTCAAGGACGTGATCTGCGGAGGCGTTCTGGCAAATGACGAGGCCTTTGCACGTCGGGGAGCAGTCGAGCCGGTGGGGCTGGACAGTGTCAAGGTAGGTCCCGTGACGGCGGCGAAGTTCGATATTCCGGCTCGCAACAGCGAGGCGGACGTCATTGGTGTCGTTCCGGGCAGGATCATCACCGAGCATCTGAAACGGACCCTGCCCGTAACCGGCGGAAAGACCCTGGCCGATCTGGATCAGGATGTGCTCAAGGTTGCTGTCGTGGAACGGCACAAGGGCACGGGCAATATCGGTCTCGGCTTCGTCAACGGCTTCGGCATGAAGAAAGGCGCGATTGCATCCTCCGTCGGCCATGACAGTCACAACATCTGCGTGGTTGGCGCGGATGAGGAAGCCATGGCGCATGCGGTCAACCGGGTGATCGAGATGAAGGGCGGTTTTGCCGTCGCGGACGCGGACGGTGTCAAGGCGGAGCTTGCCTTGCCGCTCGCCGGTCTGATGAGCCTGGAGTCGTTCGAAAGCGTGAAGACGTCTCTGGAGAAACTTCGGGCAGAGGCAAAGGCGCTGGGCTGCACACTTGCCGAACCGTTCCTCCAGGTCGCCTTCCTGCCGCTGCCGGTGATCCCGCATCTGAAGATCACCGATTTCGGCGTCTTCGACGTCAACAAGTTCGAACTGGTGGACCAGGGGAGCTGACAGGCGGCTTCTCAGTACTGACGCATGCCCGTTCTGAACCTGCGCCATTTGCGTGCGGAACGCCATGCCAGAACCAGAACGATGCAGCCGATGACGAGGCTCCACAAGAGGATCTGGCTGTCGAGCCTGAATTTGGCCAGACTATGGGTGGGGTAGGCTATTCTCGGGTTGAGGGGCAGGTAAGTGACCAGCAGCGCGCCGTCCGTCTCCCGGATGAGTTCTGACGGTTGCATCCTGAAGGCGACAACCTCGGCAGGTCCCTCGGCCGGCTGGAATTCGACCAATATTCTCTCATTGGCCCATGCGGCCATGTTCTTGAGGGTATTTCTCGGATCGGACCGATAGTGCGCTGCCGCCTTGTCGCCATCGGGTGTGTCATCGATGATGACCAGCGTTCTGCCGGGACCGGATTCGCCAAACGCTTTCAACAGCCAATACTTGAGCCCGCTGTCATGATGAAAGTAGATTGACAGCCCGATGGCAAAGGCTGCGAAAAACAGGATGGCGAGGTTGACTGCGTGGGTGTCTTCGGCGGCATCTTTCGGATGAAACACTTCCGTGTCCTTCTCTTGGCAATTCTACCAGGAGAAGTAATCTCAGTTTTGGCGCGGGCGCAAGTCATTGGACGCTGGACGACATGATCCTCACTCTTGCCGTTTCAGGTTACAGATCCTTGCGCGATCTGGTTCTGCCTCTCGACCGGATCACGCTCGTCACCGGTGCCAATGGTAGTGGCAAGTCGAGCCTTTACCGGTCGATACGCCTGCTGGCGGAGGTGGCGCAGGGCAGGGCGATCGCGTCTCTGGCGGCAGAAGGCGGACTGCAATCGACCCTCTGGGCCGGACCGGAGGCTTTTTCGCGGAGCATGAAGCGCGGCGAGGTGCCGGTGCAGGGCACCTTGCGAAAATCCGTGGTCAGCCTGAAGCTCGGTTTCGCCGACGAGGATTACGGCTATGCCATCGATCTGGGCCTGCCGGCGGACGCGGGCGAGTCGTTCTTTGCGATGGACCCGGAAATCAAGGCTGAAGCGCTCTGGGCGGGGGAAAGCCTCTCGCGGTCGAACGAGATCGCCGGCCGCAACGGACCAACCGTACGGGTTCTCAATGCACAGGGTCAGCGCATCCCCGTCATGCAGAGCCTTGCGCGCTTCGACAGCATGATGACGCATGCGGCCGATCCGAAAGACGGGCTGGAACTGCTGGTGATGCGTGAGCGCATGCGCGCCTGGCGTTTCTATGATCATCTGCGCACTGATCGGGATGCGCCGTCGCGATCGCCGAAGATTGGCACACGCACGCCGGTTCTGTCCGGCGATGGCAGCGATCTGGCGGCCGCTCTTCAGACGATTCTCGAGATTGGAGACGAGCGCGCGCTTGAGGAAGCCATTGATGACGCGTTTCCCGGTGCCTCGATCCGGATCGTGGTCACTGACGGCTATTTCGAGTTGCTGATGCAGCAAAAGGGATTGCTTCGACCACTGCGCGCTGCGGAACTGTCCGATGGCACGCTGCGCTATCTTCTGCTGGCGGCAGCACTTCTGTCGCCCCGGCCCGCGCCGCTGGTGGTGCTCAACGAACCGGAAACGAGCCTCCATCCGGAGCTTCTGGAGCCATTGGCACGGCTGATTGCAAAGGCTGCGGAGGAGACGCAGGTGATCGTTGTTTCCCACGCGGCCGAACTGGTCGACGCGTTGTCCGGCGCGCCCGGATGCATGCGCTACAACCTGAGAAAGGAACTTGGGGAGACCGTGGTGGACGACATGGACGCGCCGCGCTGGGCCTGGCCGAAGCGATGACGGCAGCTGCCCGATAAGCGTCTGAATTGCCATTTATATTGAGAAAATGTGCGGCAACACCATCTCGTGTCTCATGATCAGCTGGCAAAAAAAGCGGGAAGGTGTCGTTACGTCGCGAGTTGACGTGAACGGAAGGTTGCGTCATGTCAGATGTAACCCAAAGAGGTGACGCTTCATGCGCGCATCGGTCCCCGGGAGGAAATCGTCTGAAAACCTTGTGTTTGCGGACGATCGGGAAAGGGAACCGGATGAGCGCAGGGTGCGATAACGACGCCGAGGAGAACGCTATGGCGACTGCGGAGGAGTGGAACGCGGCTTTCAGGCCCCGTCCGGTGCACGAATATCTTGAAGACAGCGTGGCCGAATTCGGCTCGCGGCCTGCAGCCGATTTCATGGGCAAGGTCTGGACCTATGCCGAGATAGGCGAGCTGGTCGACAGGACTGCGGCGGGCCTGCAGGCCATCGGTGTCGGCCCCGGGGTTCATGTCGGGCTGTGCCTGCCCAACACCCCTTTCTATACGATCTTCTATTTCGCGATCTTGAAGGTCGGCGCAACGGTCGTGAACTTCAATCCGCTCTATGTGGAGCGCGAGCTTGCCTTCCAGGCACGGGATGCGGATGTGCGCATCATGGTGACCATGGATCTCAAGATCATCTACGACAAGGTGGAACGGGTGCGGAAGGAGAAGGTCCTGGACCGGATCATTGTCTGCCCTATGACGTTCTGCCTGCCCGCGATCAAGAAGGTCCTTTTCAGCCTGTTCAAGCGCAAGGAACTGGCTGACGTTCCCAAGGACGAGGCGCATATCCCCTTCGACGACCTCCAGACGCGTGGCTCGCGGCCCGACCCGGTGGAAATCGAGGCCGAGAACACGGTCGCGGTTCTGCAGTACACCGGCGGAACGACCGGAGTGCCCAAAGGCGCGATGCTGACACACCGCAACCTTTCGGCAAATATCGAGCAGATGCGCTGCGTCTTTCAGCAGGCCGTCCCGGGGCAGGAAAAAATGCTGTGCGTGCTGCCCTTCTTCCACGTCTTCGCAATGACGGTCGGGCAGAACCTGTCGATCATCCTGGGCGCGGAAATGGTGCTGCAGCCCCGCTTCGAGCTCAAGGCCCTGCTGGATGCGGTCAAACGAAAGAAGGTCACTCTGTTTCCGGGCGTGCCGACCATCTACACCGCCATCAACAACGCGCCGCTGACCGCAAATTACGATCTTTCGAGCATCAGGCTGTGCATTTCGGGTGGGGCGCCGCTTCCGGTCGAGGTCAAGGAGAGCTTCGAAAAACTGACAGGCTGCGTTCTCGCAGAAGGATACGGCCTGACGGAAACCTCGCCGGTTGCCGCAGTCAATCCGCTCGACAGGACCAGCCGGTCAGGGTCGATCGGTCGCCTGGTTCCGGGAACGAGCGCCCGTTTCGTCAATATCGAGGACCGCAAGTCGGAGGTTCCGCGCGGCGAAAAGGGGGAATTGCTGCTCCACGGTCCGCAGGTCATGAAGGGCTATTGGAAGCGCGACGACGCGACGGCCGAGACCATCTGCGCCGACGGCTATCTGCACACCGGCGATGTGGGCTACGAAGACGAGGACGGTTTCTTCTACCTCGTTGACCGGATCAAGGATCTGATCCTGTGTTCGGGCTACAATGTCTATCCCCG
This sequence comes from Rhodobacterales bacterium, assembly GCA_008107755.1. Classification (GTDB taxonomy): domain Bacteria; phylum Pseudomonadota; class Alphaproteobacteria; order Rhizobiales; family Stappiaceae; genus Roseibium. The sequence goes on along the minus strand of VIRH01000141.1, from coordinate 160,951 downwards.
CGTCATCGAGGAGGCGATCTACCAGTGCGAGGCGGTCGATGAGACCATCGTCATCGCTGTGCCGGACGACTATCGTGGTCAGTCGCCCAAGGCCTTCATCAAGCTGAAGGAGGGGCAGACCGTGACGGCGAGCGACATGAAGGACTTCCTGAAACAGCATCTCTCGACGATCGAGATCCCCAGGGAGTTCGAATTCCGCGACGAGCTGCCCAAAACGATGGTCGGCAAACTCTCCAAGAAGGAGCTTGTCGAGGAAGAGGCGCGCAAGAGGATGCACACGCAAACGCAAAGCGCCTGACGGCCGGGTCTGGCGGCCTTAGTTGGAATACCCGCGCCCATCGGCGGCGCGGACGAGCTTGCGTCCCCGCTTGGCTTCCCGGCGAACCGTGTAGATGGAGGCCGCGATGATGACTGCGGCCCCGATGAGGGTTTCCGTCCGCGGCCAGCTGCCGAAGATCAGCGCCCCGAAAATCGTCGCATAAAGCAGCCTCGTGTAGTCGAGCGAGGCGATTGCCGTGGCTTCCCCCGCCTTGAAGGCCTGGATGTTCGACATTTGCGCCGCCCAGGAGACGATCCCGATCAGGATCAGAAGCCCCCATTCCGCCAATGTCGGAGCTTGCCAGGTCATGATCGCCGGCGCCAGCATCAGGACGCCGACACCAAAGGCCTGGTAGGTGAGGATGGTGACGGGGGCGTCTGTGCGTGTCAGTACCCGGACGACGATCATGACAAGGCCGGCGCAGGCCGCACCGGCAATCGCGAGCAGGGCGTAATGGTCGATGAAGCCGTCACCTTGCGGGCGCAGCATCAGGAGAACGCCGAGGAACCCTATGATCGTCGCGCCCCAGCGGTGCACGCCGACCTTTTCGCCGAGCAGCCAGATGGCGAAGATCGTCACGAAAAACGTCTTGGAAAAGCTGATCGCGGTCGCGTCGGCCATGGGAAGTTCGATGATCGCGGTGAAGCCGCACAGCATGGCGGTCGCTGCCACAACGATGCGGATGAGCTGCAGGCCGGGGCGCGGGGTGGAAAGCGACGTCGGCAGCCCGGGCAGGATCTTCGGCGCGACGATGAGCAGCATGATCGCCTGGCGGATGACCAGGATCTGAAACACGCTGAGGTCCTGTCCGACGAACTTGATCAGCGTCACCATGATCGAGAACAGGAAGGCAGCCAGCAGGATCCACAGAGCGCCGATGGTGTTCGACGGCAGGTTCGCCGTCATGCGGCCGAGTTTGCGCGTCAGGGCATTGCCGGAGGTGGGGTCAGGATTGCCGGCCACCTCTTCTGGGGCCGGGGACTTGGGAGGCATATCCATACGGGTTCCTGGACGGAGCAGGCGGGAGGGCCCGGGCCGGACAAGCGGCGCGGGGCGCGATCTGCGGGAAGTCGCGGCGTGTTTTACCGATCTTAGAGCTTTTCGCCGTGAAGGAAAGGCCCTGCCGTTTGCCTTTGGCTGCGGATCGCACCTAAACTGTGCGCTCAAGGGAGGAGATACATGCAGAAGATCCAGACGCAGGGCGTGCATCACATCACGCTGTTGGGGGCCGACAGGCAGACATCCATCGATTTCTGGGAAGGTTTGCTCGGCATGCCTTTCGTGTTCGAGCAACCGAACCTCGATGATGAAAACCAGAGCCACCTCTACTTCGATCCGGGAGACGGACGACTGATCACGATCTTCACGCGGGAGGACCGGAAAGCAGATCCGGAGCCAGCGCCTCAAACGATGGGCAGCGTGCATCACCTTGCCCTGGCCGTTTCGCAGGCAACTTTTCGGCAGGTCGTCGAACGGCTGGACGAACGGGGCATAACCCATAGCGGCCCGAAGGATCGCGGCTTCATGGATTCCATCTACTTCCGCGACCCGCTCGGCCTGCTGGTTGAACTCGCCAGCTACCGGTTCGTGCCGCCCGAGGGCATCTCGATGGGGGAGGTGATGCTGGAGGCGCACAAGATCCGGGTCGAGCGCGGCGATTACAATATCGGCGAGGTCCACCTTGCGGACGCGATCGAGGCCCTGACGAAGCGCACGCGGCGCAGCCTGTCGCAGGACAGGGAACCGAAAAACCCCTATCGCGGGAAGAGCGAATGAGCAGCGGGCCGGGCCATCGCATCGCCGTGGATGAGGTGCAAACCATGTTGCGCGGCCCGGGTGCGCGTGCAATGCTTCAGGCTCAACGTCGTTCGGGACCGGGTCCTGACGGGGCGCCAGGATTTCACTGAATGACAAGGGCCAAGAAGGCACGTCCCTTCACGACCGCCGACATTATCGGATGGCGTGAGATCGTCAGCCTGCCGGAGCTGGGCATCTTCGAGATGAGTGCCAAGATCGATACCGGCGCACGCACCTCGGCACTTCACGCCGAGGACCAGGAGGTCTTCGAACGCGACGGCAGGACATGGGTACGCTTTCGCGTTCCCGCGTCCCGTCATCATAGCGACTTCCGGGCGGAAGTTCCGGTTCTGGATCAAAGAGACATCAAGAATACGAGCGGCGTTCCGGAGCGCAGGATCGTCATCCGGACCCATCTCAACCTCGGACAGCATCACTGGCTGATCGATGTGTCGCTCGCGGACCGGACGAACATGGGATTCGACATGATTCTCGGGCGGACGGCCATTCGGCGACACAATGTGCTGGTGGATGCCGGACGTTCGTTCCTGTCGGGAAAACCGGCACCGATTACGAAACAATAAGTCCGGGGCGACACCCCGGCAGACGGGCAATGCAGCAATCCACGGGCCCCCGTGCGGTAACCCTCAGCTGGCGTCACAATCAAGGGAACAGGTTCAATGAAGATTGCAATGATGGCACGGAATCCGGAGCTATACTCCCACCGACGCCTCAAGGAGGCGGCGGAGGAAAGCGGTCATCAGCTCGAAATCATCAACACGCTGCGATGCTACATGAACATCGCCTCGCGCCGGCCGGAGATCTACTACAACGGCAACAAGCTGACCGGATTTGACGCTGTCATTCCCAGGATCGGGGCGTCCGTGACCTTCTATGGTCTGGCGGTGCTGCGACAGTTCGAGATGATGGGCGTCTACCCGCTCAACGAATCCGTTGCCATTGGCCGCTCGCGCGACAAGCTGCGGTCCATGCAGCTCCTGGCTCGCGACGGCATCGGCCTGCCGGTCACGACCTTCGCGCATGACCCGAAAATGACCGAGGAGGTTCTGGCGACCGCCGGCGGCGCGCCGGTGGTGATCAAGCTCCTCGAAGGCACGCAGGGGATCGGGGTGGTTCTTGCCGACACGGAACGTTCTGCCAAGTCGGTGATCGAGGCCTTCCGCGGGGCCAACGTCAACATCCTTGTGCAGGAGTTCATCAAGGAAGCAGGCGGTACCGACATCCGCGCCCTGGTGGTCGGCGGCAAGGTGATTGCCGCAATGAAACGCACGGGCGCGGAAGGAGAGTTCCGATCCAATCTTCACCGCGGCGGAAGCGCAGCGGCCATCAAGATCTCGCCGGAAGAACGCTCCACAGCGATTCGGGCTGCCAAGGCGATGGGCCTGAATGTCTGCGGTGTCGACATGCTGCGATCCAATCATGGTCCCGTGGTCATGGAGGTCAATTCCTCTCCCGGTCTTGAAGGCGTGGAGAAAGCGACCGGAATTGACGTCGCGGGCAAGGTCATCGACTTCATTTCGAAGAACGCCGCTGTTGGAAAAACGAAGACGAAGGGCCGAGGGTGAGCAAGGACGTCAAGCCTTTCCAGATAGGCGAATGGTCGATATCGCCGGGCACTCGGCGCACGGTCGATCTTCCGGTCAGCATGCTGTCCGACCACACGCCGGTCAGCATGTCCGTCCACGTCCTTCACGGCAGAAAGCCGGGTCCCGTTCTGTTCGTCAGTGCGGCGGTTCACGGGGACGAGGTGATCGGGGTTGAGATCGCGCGCCGGGTGCTCAAGGCGCCCCAGCTGGAAGCCCAGGAACTGGAAAAGCTGAAGGGCACGCTTCTCGTCATCCCGATCGTCAATGCCTTCGGCTTTCTCAACCACTCCCGCTACCTGCCGGACCGACGCGATCTCAACCGGTCCTTTCCCGGCAGCCAGCGCGGGTCTTTGGCCGGCAGGCTGGCGCATCTCTTCATGACCGAGATCGTCGCCCGGTCGAATTATGGCATCGATCTGCATTCGGCTGCGATCCACCGGACGAACCTGCCGCAGATCCGCGTGTCGCCGTCACGTACCGAGACCATGTTGCTTGCCAAGGCATTTGGAGCGCCGGTGATCATGACGTCCAAGATCCGCGAAGGCTCGTTGCGCGCCGCCGCCCATCTCAAGGATGCGGACGTGCTTGTCTTCGAGGGCGGAGAGGGGCTGCGGTTCGACGAGATGACCATCCGCGCCGGCGTCTCAGGCGTTCTCAGGGTGATGCGCGAGTTGAAGATGGTCGGTGCCAAGGGGATCACCCGACCGAGTGTGCGCTCCATCATCAGCATGACGAGCTACTGGGTGCGCTCTCCCGCCGGCGGTCTGCTCAGACCCTTCAAATCCGTGGGCGAGGTGGTGGAGCCCGAGATGCTGCTCGGCATCGTCTCCGACCCCTTTGGGGAAAACGAACGGAACGTGTTGACGGAAAAAGGCGGCCTGATCGTCGGGCGCACCAACCTGCCGGTCATCAACGAGGGCGACGGGCTGTTTCACATTGCCGAGTTCAATGAACGGTACGACGCGGAGCAAACCCTCGACAGTCTCTCCTCGCAACTCGAGGCAGATCCGCTGTTCGACGAGGACGAGATCATCTGACGAGGCTGCGGATGGCGCGGCCTGGAGGCGGGGTGCCTTCTGTCGTTCGGGACATCCGCTGCAGGGGCGCAGGTCTCTTTTTGCCACGCCTTGGGTTTGCTGCTCCTCCTTCGAGACAGCGCTGGGCGGGGTCCTCAGGATGAGGGAGCCTATTTGGTCCGTGCACGTGAGTTCGTCCCCACCTTGCGCTGCGGAGGGCGGCCTGTCTCCTTCAGCGATCAGACCGACAGTTTTATGGGCGCCAACAGCTCCCGTCCAACGTGCGGAAATCCGTTGCCTCGTCCCTCTGGTCAGCCGGGTGTTCGGGCATTATGCTGGAGTGAAATCGGCGCTCCCGGCGTACGCACATTCCAGGGGAAGCTCTTCCCGTCAAAATAAAACAGGTCCAGATACATGAACCAGATGGTCCCTCCGAAGTTCGGTGTCGGTGCGCCTTTGCGCCGCAAGGAAGATGAAGCGCTTGTTACCGGCAAGGGTATCTACACGGCCGACTACATGCCGGAAGGGTGCCTGCACGGCTATGTCCTGCGGTCGGCGATGGCCCATGCGAAGATCAGTCTGGAGAATGTCGACGAGATCCGGGCTATGGACGGCGTGCATCTCGTCCTGACCGGCGCCGATCTGGCAGACATGACCATGCCGACCCGGGCTCGGCCGAAACAGATCGATGGGTCGGATTTTCCGCTGCCGCCGCAGCCGGTGCTGTGCGCCGACGAAGTGCGCTACGTGGGCGATGCGATTGCCTTCGTTGTTGCGGACGATCTGAACGCAGCGCGCTCCGCGGCCGAAATGCTGGAAGTCGACTACGATCCTCTCGACGTCGTCGTCGGTATCGAGAACGCCCTTGCGCCGGACGCTCCCAAGGTGTGGCCGGACTTCGACAGCAACGTTGCCTTCACCTATGGCCAGGGCGACCAGAGCAAGACCGAGGAAGCCTTTGCGAAAGCGGAGAAGGTGGTGTCCATCGATGTGGTCAACAACCGCATCGTTGCCAACTACATGGAACTGCGCGGCTGCGTCGCCGAATTCAAGTCCGAGAGCAGCCGTTTCAAGCTGACCGTCGGCACTCAGGGCGGCCACGGCATGCGCGACGTGATTTGCAGCATTCTGGGCATTGAGGAAAGCAGGCTGCAGGTCCTCACGCCCGAAGTCGGTGGCGGTTTCGGCACCAAGATGTTCTGCTACCGGGAATACCCGCTGACGATGCTCGCCGCCGAGAAGACCGGCAAGCCGGTGCGTTGGGCGGGCGACCGCATGGACCATTTCGTCACGGACGCCCATGGCCGCGACAATCTCAGCCATGCCGAGCTGGCGCTTGACGGTGAGGGCAAGATCCTTGGCATGAAGGTGCATGTAAAGGCTGCCATGGGCGCCTATCTGCACCAGTTCGGTCCGTTCATCCCCTTCGTCGGCACGTCCATGACCTCCGGCCTCTACGATATTCCGGCGATCTTCGCGAAAGTCGAAGGCATCTACATGAACACCGTGCCGACGGATGCCTTCCGCGGGGCAGGGCGCCCGGAGGCCGCTTATCTGATCGAGCGTCTGATCGACAAGGCCGGCGAGGAAACCGGGCTTGGGCCGATCGAGATTCGCAAGCGCAATTTCGTTGCCCCGGATCAGCTGCCCTATACGACGCAGACGGGCCGCATGTACGACACGGGCGAATTTTCCGGTCATCTGGAGCGGGCGCTGGAGGTTGCCGACTGGGCGGGATTCAAGGTCCGGCAGGAGGCGAGTGCCGCCAACGGCAAGTACCGCGGGATCGGCATCTGCTCCTACATCGAGGCGTGCGCGTTTCCCGGCAGCGAGGAAGCGACGCTGGAGCTCGACGGTGAAGGCTCTCTGACCCTCCTCATCGGTACCCAGACCAATGGTCAGGGCCATGCGACGGCCTACAGCCAGGTTGTCGCCGAGCAGTTCGGCATCAGCATCGAGAATGTTCAGGTCATTCAGGGCGACACCGACCGTGTCGCCAAAGGCGGCGGCACGGGTGGATCGCGTTCGATCCCGATCGGTCTGCCCTCCGTTCGCGGGGCAAGCGTCGCCCTGGTGAAGAAGGTGAAGGAACTTGCGGCCGAGCGCCTCGAGGCCGGGCCGGAGGATCTGGAACTGGAGGACGGTGTCATTCGTGTGGTCGGTACCGACCGGCAGGTGACGCTGGCTGAAATCGCGGCTGGCGCCGGCCAGACTCTCGTCGCGAAGGACGAGGTCAAGCAGGGGGAGGCGACCTATCCGAACGGCTCGCATATCTGCGAACTGGAAGTCGATCCGGATACGGGCGACGTTGCCATCCAGAATTACGTGATCGTGGACGATTTCGGCGTCACCGTGAACCCGCTTCTCCTGGCGGGGCAGGTTCATGGCGGCGCGGTTTCGGCCATCAGTCAGGCCCTGTGCGAGCACACGGTCTATGATGAGGACGGCCAGCTTCTCACTGCGTCGCTGCTCGACTATCAGATGATCCGCGCCGGAGATCTCCCCGACATTCACTTCGAAACACGCAATGTGCCCTCAACGACCAATGCCATGGGCATCAAGGGGGCAGGCGAAGCCGGCACCATCGGCGGCTGTGCCTCGGTCATGAATGCGCTGCAGATGGCACTAAAGGACGGTGCAGGCGTAAGCGATGTCATCGACATGCCGGCCACGCCCTTGCGGGTCTGGGAAGCGATCCAGGCGGCGCGCTGACGCTGGCGCGCAGCCTGACGCGATATTCGAACCGGCTTCGGCAGTTGAAGCTCTTGCCGCCGTCTCCGCGTCCTGAAGTGCCGGCGACGTGAACGACCATCTGCCGTCCCGGCTCAGGACCGGGGTGGCAGCGTGTTTTTCGATCCCATTTCAGGGCCGCTCCGTCGGCCGAGATGCTGCCGGTCCGGCCTGCAATCGTCTGTTCTGACAATCAAGCACGGGCACTTTCGCGGTTCTCGGCGTGAAAACGCGGGAATTGCGGCGTCCGGGCTCTGTTTCTTGCCAAAATTTCATTTGATTCAACCGGTCCTTCACGCAATGTGACCAGAGATTCCAGGCCGGTGTCTCGCCGGATTTCAGATACAGGACCACAGCTTTGTTTCAGTCCTTCTTTCCCAAGCCGAAACTGTTTTTTTCCTCCGCCGCCATCTGGGCCCTTGCCGCCATCGTGTTCTGGTACAGCTTTGCCGAGGACCTGAGCGGGCAGCTCGGCTTCGGGGGTCAGCCGGAAGGGGACCCGCCAATCGGTCTCGGTTTCTTCGTCACGCCGGGCTTCCTGTGGTTCTACGTCTACTACGCGATCTGCACAGGGCTGTTTGGCGGGTTCTGGTGGTTCTACTCGCGGGATCACCGCTGGCAGCTCTGGTCGATATGGGGATCGGCGCTGATCATCTTCATGACCTACTACAACGTCCAGGTGTCCGTCGCGATCAACAACTGGCGGCGTCCCTTCGGCGATCTCTTGCAGTTCGCGCTGCAGGGGGAGGAGGGGATAACGGTCTGGGATTTCTATTCCCTGATGATCCTCTTTGCCGAGATCGTCTCGATCTGGGTGCTGATGTACATCATGACTCGGTTCTTCGTCAGTCACTACATTTTCCGCTGGCGCACGGCGATGAACGATTATTACGTCGCCAAGTGGGAGAATGTTCGCCATATCGAAGGTGCCTCGCAGCGTATCCAGGAGGACACGATGCGCTTTGCCTCGATCATGGAAGGTCTCGGTGTTTCCATGATCGATGCCGTGATGACGCTCATCGCCTTTCTTCCCGTTCTGTTCGCCCTGTCGAGCAATGTCACCGAGCTGCCGATCGTCGGTGCAATTCCCGCCCCGCTATTCACGGCGGCAATCGTCTGGTCCCTCTTCGGCACGGTCCTGCTGGCGGTCGTCGGCATCAAGCTGCCCGGGCTGGAGTTTCACAACCAGCGGGTCGAGGCGGCCTATCGTAAGGAACTCGTCTATGGCGAGGATTATGAGCACCGGGCACAGCCGGCGACGCTCGCCGAACTCTTCTCCCATGTGCGCCGGAACTATTTCCGGCTTTATTTCCACTATCTCTATTTCAATCTGTTCCGCGGCGTGTATCTTCAGGCGGACAATCTGTTCACCTACTTCATCCTTGTTCCGACGATCGTGGCCGCCAAGATCACCTATGGCATCGTTCAGCAGATCCTGACGGCGTTCGGGCAGGTGTCGTCGTCCTTCCAGTATCTGGTCAACTCCTGGACGACGATCATCGAACTCCTGTCGATCTACAAACGACTCAAGGGGTTCGAGGTCGCCATCGCCGAGCGGGAAGCCGCCGCGGCGGTTCAGGTTTCGGAAACCCGGGCCTGATACTCACCATCATACCGGCAGTCCAGCCGGGGCAATCCCGTTCCGATGCCGGCGGTTCCGCGGTCCGACGCGCCGCCGGCCAACTCGTGTCCGCGTCGGTCCACGGAAGTCATCATGTCGCTCTTCGGCGCAAGGAACCGGGTTTCCGGAACACCCGCACCAACCGGAATGACCCGTCAGGCCCCCTTGCTCGGCATCGCGCTGAAACTGTCCTCGACGATCGTTTTCTACATCATGCTGACCGCGCTCAAGATCGCGGCCGAAACCGTGCCCATGGGACAGCTGGTTTTCGCCCGAAACTTCTTCGGCCTTTTTCCGGTGCTGCTGATGGTTTCCATGCGCGGAGAACTCGGCCTCGCGTTCACGACCTCCAATCCGGTTGGTCACATGACACGGGCAATCATCGGTCTGACGGCCATGGTGTGTTCCTTCACCGCGCTCCATCTGCTGCCGCTTCCCGATGCGACGGCGATCGGTTTCGCGACACCGCTCATGGTGGTTGTCTTCGCGTTCTTTCTCCTGAAGGAAAAGGTCAGGATCTATCGTTGGAGCGCTGTCGGCGTCGGCTTCCTCGGTATTCTCGTGGTTCTGTCACCGCATCTGGGCAAGGGCGAATTCGACAGCACGGCGACGATCGGTGCGTTTCTAGGCGTGTTGGCCGCGGCATTCGCGGCGCTTGCCATGATCACCGTGCGCAAGCTCTGCGAGACCGAGCGCACATCCACCATCGTGACCTGGTTTTCCGGGGCGTCTTCCGTCCTCGCGCTCCTGACCTTTCCGCTCGGCTATTTCCTGCCAGGTCAGGCCTGGTTCATACCCGATGCCTTTACCGGAATGCTGCTTCTGATCATCGGACTGGCCGGCGGCGTCGGCCAGATCCTCCTCACGCAGAGCTATCGTTTCGCTGACGCCTCCACCATCGCTCCCTTCGATTATGTCAACATGCTCTGGGCGATCATCGTCGGGTGGCTGGTGTTTTCCGAGGTGCCGGAGCGCGCGGTCGTGCTCGGTGCCGTGATCGTCATCGCGGCCGGCGTCTTCGTCATCTACCGCGAACACCGTCTCGGCCTCGACCGCACCAAGGATCGCAGGGCATCGTCTCCCTCCAAGGCCTGACCGGGGCTGCGCGGGACCGCTCTGTGCCACGCCTTGACGTGACGGATGACGGGCAGGGCATCGAGAGCGGCAAAGCCAGGAACCGGGAGAACGCGCTTGCGATCTCCCAAGGAACCGAGCCCTCCTTGCGCGGGAATGCGGTGGGGAGAGGTCAGAACGCCTTGAAGGTTATGATGGTCTTGGTGTCCTGAATGCCGTCGATCGGGTGAACCTTCTCATTCACGAAATGGCCGATATCCGCGCCATCATCGATATAGAACTTCACCAGGAGATCGTAATCGCCGCTGGTGGAATAGGTCTCCGAAGCGATCTCCGCATCGGCGATGGCGTTGGCGACCTGATAGGTCTTGCCAAGCTGGCACTTGATCATCACGAAAAACGGGGTCATGCGGCGCTCCGGCGTTTTAGGCTGTCATTCTGTTCCCAAGGACATCGCGCATCTCTTCCACGCAGTCAATTGCCGATGCGACTGGCTGAACCGGCGGGCGGGACTTGAAATCCCGGGCGATGCTTGTTAGTCGTTCAGATGTCTCATGGGGGTGCCCGGCGATCCTGGATCGGGCTGAGAGGCATTCGGCCAACTCCTTGAACCTGATCCGGCTGATACCGGCGGAGGGATTTGAGATGAGTCGATTCAAGGCACATCGCCGCAGATTTCCAGACACTTCAGGACGCAATCGTCCCGCACGCTCTTGTCGCCTTGCTCAGCGAGGTGCGGCATGAAGCTGTCCGTTGCAGCCACCACGCAAGCGCTGTCTCCCGACACGGTCTTCCGGCTTCTCGAAAGAGTTCGGGAAAAGGCGCCACGCGTGCACACGATCACCAATGCGGTCGCGCAGTCCTTTACCGCCAACGCCCTTCTGGCGCTGGGGGCGGTTCCGTCCATGACCATCGCCAAAGAAGAAGTTGCCGGGTTTGCAGCAAGCGCGGATGCGCTGCTGGTCAATCTGGGCACCCTGGATGAGGCGCGCCGCGCTGCGATCCCGTTGGCGATCGAGGCCGCGCGATCCGCAGGCAAGCCGGTGTCTGTCGACCCGGTCTTCGTCAATCGCTCTCCTGTCCGCTGTGCGTTTGCGAGACAACTTGTTGAGGCCGGTCCGGATCTCGTCCGTCTCAATCAGGCGGAGTTCGATGCGCTCTTCAGCGATCGAAGTGACGCCGATACTCTGATCTCCGAGGGAACGGTGTTCGCCGTGACGGGCCAGGTTGATCTGATCGAGAGCCGCGGCGAGGATTTTCGGCTGCTCAACGGTCACCCGCTGCTGGCCCGGGTGACGGCGACCGGTTGTGCCGGCGGCGCGGTGCTGGCAGCCTTTGCGGCGGTTGAAGAGGATACGGCCCTTGCAGCCGCCTGCGGCCTGTCGGTGTTCAACATCGCAGGTGAGATTGGCGCGGAGAATTCCGGTGGCCCCGGCACACTCGTGCCGGAACTTCTCGATGCCCTTTACGCAATGAGTGCGCGGGACATCGAGATGCGGCTCGGAGCTGGCTGACTTTTCTACAATCTGCACCACAGGAGGCTTAGATGACCGCCATTGCGGTGACCATAGCAGGGTCGGATTCCGGCGGCGGCGCCGGTATCCAGGCCGACCTCAAGACCTTTTCGGCCAACGGTGTTTACGGCGCCAGCGTTCTGGCGGCCCTGACCGCTCAGAACACACTCGGCGTCACCGGCATTCATGATGTGCCGCCGGATTTCGTCAAGGCGCAGATGGATGCGGTCTATTCCGACCTGAAGGTGACGGCGACCAAGATCGGAATGCTGTCGCGCACGGAAATCATCGAGACCGTCGCCGACGGTCTTCAGAGACATGAGACCGGGGCCGTTGTTCTCGACCCGGTGATGGTGGCCGCGTCCGGCGACCCGCTTCTTGCCGATACAGCCGTTGATTGCCTGATGAGCGTCCTGATGCCGCTCGCCGATCTCATCACGCCCAACCTCCACGAAGCTGCCCGCATGCTCGGCTGTGACCCGGCGCAGACCGAGGAAGGCATGCTGGCGCAGGCGCACAGCCTGATGGAGAGGGGCGCTAAGGGCGTGCTTCTGAAGGGCGGGCACGGCAACGGCGCGGAAAGCTCGGACCTTTTTCTTGGATCCGACGGCACCGCGCTCTGGCTGCGCGAGCAGCGCATCGTCACCGAAAATACCCACGGGACCGGGTGCACGCTCTCGTCCGCCATCGCGGCGGGGCTTGCAAAGGGCGACACGATGGAATCCGCCATCCGGTCCGCCAAGACCTACATCCATGCCGCCATCGCCGCCGCCGATACGCTTGATGTCGGCGCGGGGCACGGGCCGGTCCATCATTTTTACAGACTGTGGAGCAAGTAGATGACGGATGACGTCAAGCGGCGTATGGCGCCGATGAACCGTCGGGCGCTGATTGGCTCTGGTGCTCTCGCTGCCGCCGGCAGTGTGCTTGCCGCGCCGGCTCTCGCCCAGGGGCGGCAGGCTCTGGAATGGAATATGGTGACCTCCTGGCAGAAGAACCTGCCGGGGCCCGGCATCACCGCGCAACGTATTGCGGACCAGGTCGGCCGGATGTCCGGCGGCGCGTTCCGCATCAAGCTGTTTGCGGCCGGAGAACTCGTTCCGGCCCTCGGCGTGTTCGATGCCGTTTCCCGAGGGACAGCCCAGATGGGGCATACGGCGTCGTTCTTCTGGCAGGGCAAGATCCCTGCGGCCGTCTTCTTCACCGCCATCCCATTCGGCCTCTTGCCGCACGAGCACATCACCTGGATCGAGCAGGGTGGCGGCCAGGCGCTCTGGGACGAGCTTTACCAGCCTTTCGGCGTGAAGCCTGTCATGGCGGGCAATACCGGCGTCCAGATGGGCGGCTGGTTCATGCGTGACATCAACAGTCTCGATGATCTCAAGGGTCTCAAGATCCGCATGCCGGGACTTGGCGGCGAGGTCATGCGGCGTCTCGGGGCAACACCCGTCAGCCTGCCGCCGGGCGAATTGTTCCAGGCACTGGAGACCGGAGTTCTGGATGCGACCGAGTTCCTCGGCCCGTGGTCCGACCGGGCGATGGGGTTCCACAAGGCAGCCAAGTCCTATTACAGCCCCGGCTTTCACGAGCCTAACGGGACGGGGGAGGCGATCTTCCATCAGGAGGCGCTCGACGCCCTTCCGGAAGAATTCCGTGCGATCCTCCTGGAGGCTTGCAAGGCCGAGAACGGCCGAGCTCTTGCCGAAAGCGACTGGCAGAACGCCGGAAGCCTGAAGCTGCTTCAGGAAGAGGATGGCGTGAGCGTGAAGTTCTACCCGGATGACGTGCTGACGGCGCTGCGCGAAACCTCCGAGGTGGTCCTTGCCGAGTTCGCCGAGAAGGACCCGCTCAGCCAGCGCATCCTCGAAAGCCACCTGACGGCGCGCGAGCGCCTTGCGCCTTGGAGCGATATCGGTATGCGCCGTTTCATGGACGCCCGCGAAGGCTGACGGACGCCATCTGATCGGGAGCGCCTGTGCCGTTTTCGGATGGCATGGGATCAGACAGATACTCGGGCTGCAGCGATCGTCGCTGTTGCCCGCTTCTCAAAAATGCGTGTCACCGTGACCGTTCGCGCGATCCATCACGCTTTTAACCTTAAGTCACGTGCCTTAGCGGCATGTGAATAAGTAGAGGTGCGGAGATGCGGAGGTGTGGCAAAGAGGCAACTTTTACTGACTAAATTCCGCTAACGGAAGCCTCGGTCCTCAGTGATGAAAAATTGTGCATGTGAGCGAACTCATGTCGCGTTCAAAACAAACGAACACAGATCGGCACGTTTCGACGGTTTCTTCGTAGATCAGGCACCAATAGATTGCATGAAATCCTGAAATTCCGCGCCGCAGCATTGGCTCGTGCCCTGCAATAGGCCCCCATTAAAGTGCTTGATGGACGCGGCTTCTTCGAAAATCCTGAAGCCAGATAGCAAGAGTCCCCTGGGATGGAAGGGGATGGGAGGAAACGCTATGCTTTTGGCAAACAAGAAGTCGGTGCTCATCACCAGCACCGCACTCATTCTATCCATGGTGGCAGGAAGCGCATGGGCAGGCGGGTTCGCCCTGCGTGAACAGAGCGCCTACTATCAGGGCATGTCTTTTGCCGGTAACGGTACGTCGGGTGGTTCAATCTCCGCGATGTACTGGAACCCGGCGACGCTGACGTCTGCAGGGCAGGGGCTGGTGTCGGAGTCTCACAGTTCCTTCATAGCGCCAGTATCCAATATCGACGGCACCTTCACCCCTTCCGGGTTGGTGAGTGGACTTACCGCAGGCACGGTCAGCACCAAGGGCAGCGGAGACATGGCGTCGGACGCCTGGATCCCGTCGACCTATCTGAGCTACGGGCTCAATGAGAACTGGTATTTCGGGCTGGGCATAAACGCACCGTTCGGTCTGGCGACGAAGCCGGATCCGACCTGGGCAGGTCAGTACTACTCCCGGTCGTCGGAGGTCTTCTCCATCAACGTCAACCCGACCGTGGCCTACAAGGTCAACGAGATGTTCTCGGTCGCTCTCGGTCTTCAGGCGGAGTATTTTCAGGTACGGCTGAAATCAGCCTACCCGTTCCGGGCGTCGAACACGTCGTTCCCGCCCACGTCGGAGGTCAAGGGCGGCAGCTTCGGCTTCGGGGCGACGGCCGGTCTGACCGTGAAGCCAATCGAAGGAACGGAAATCGGTCTCGGCCTTCGCTCGGCTGTGTTTCACCAGCTCGAGGGGCATTTCACCAATCCGGGGTCCACGACGCCGACGACATTCGGACCAAGCCGCACCGGCATCGAGGCCAACATCATCACACCGGAAATGGTCACCTTGTCCGCGAAACAGCGGATCACGGATCAGTTCCGGATGCTGGGAACGGTCGAATGGACCAACTGGAGCCGGCTCGGCACTGTGCGTCTCAGATCGACGAATGGCACGACGACCAATCCGACCGGACTTCCGGACCTGAAGTTCAATTACGACGACGGATGGTTCTTCTCGGTCGGCGGCGAATACGACTGGAACGAACAGGTCACCCTGCGCGCCGGCGTCGGCTATGAGCTCTCGCCGATCGATGAGGAAATCCGTTCGACGCGCCTTCCGGACAACGACCGGCTCTGGCTTTCTGCCGGCATGAGCTGGCAGCCTGCCGAAAATCTCGCTTTCGATATCGGGTATTCGCACCTGATCCCGGCCGATACCCAGATCGACATTTCGCCCGGGCACCAAGACTACAACTCCAACATAGGCACCTATGTCGCCGATGTCGACAGCCAGGTAAACATCTTCGCAGCCTCGCTCAGATACAAGTTCTGACGGGGAACGCTGATGTGACCAATTGGGCCGCAACGCTGTTGCGGCCCTTTTTCGTTTCATCCGTGGGAGGGACCGTCCCGCTCAATCAGAACGCCGCCGGGTACAGGCCGCCGTCCATGAGGATATTCTGGCCGGTGATGTAGCCGGCATGACGGGAGCACAGGAAGGCGCAGGTCTGTCCGAACTCCTCCGCATTGCCAAAGCGCTGCGCAGGGATCTCGGCCGCCTGTTCGGCGCGGATGGCCTCAAGGCTCTTGCCCGTCATTTCGGCGCTCCGCTCGAAGCCTCCCTTCAGGCGGTCGGTGTCCATCTTGCCCGGCAACAGGTTGTTGATCGTGATGCCGTGCGGCGCGAGCTGGCGGCAGACGCCGGCGAGAAACGCCGTCAGGCCGGCGCGGGCCCCGCTCGACAGGTCGAGACCTTCGATCGGCATCTTCACCGACAGGGACGTGACATTGACGACGCGCCCGAAGCCGCGCTCTTTCATGCCGGGCACGACCGACTGGATCAATTCGACCGGGGTCACGAAGTTCTGGATCGCGCCCTGAAGCATCGCGTCGCGGTCGAGTTCCGTGTAGTCGCGCCGGGGCGGGCCGCCGTTGTTGTTGATCAGGATGTCGGGCTCGGGGCAGGCGGCCAGCAGGGCTTCCTGTCCTTCGCGGGTGGAAACGTCGGCCGCGATGCTGGTGACCGAGACGCCGAAGCGCTTGGATATCGCGGATCTTGTGGCATCCAGAACAGCTTCGTCCCGGCCGTTGATCACGATTTCGCATCCGGCCTCCGCCAGCGCTTCCGCACAGCCTCTACCGAGGCCGCGGCTGGAGGCGCAGATGATGGCTTTCTTGCCTGTCAGGCCCAAGTCCATGAAAAAATTCCCTGATTTTCGGTAATGCGGTCTGAAGTTGTCGCCGGAAAGCAGGGAGCCTGTCAACGTCAGTAGGCGCAGCCGACCGTCGGGATGCCGGACGGCAGTCTGGCGTCAGAAGAAAAAGAGGTGCATTTCACGGACGGTCCGTCGTCGCAACAGCAGAGCCCGGCCAAAGAACAATTCTTCGCTGTCATAATATTGATATCTGAATCGCGTCTATATCACTGCAAAGACAACCTGGAGACCTGCTATGTCTTCCGCAAGTACGGCGCGGCACTATCGGGCCTTGTTCATTTCCGACGTTCATCTTGGTACGCGCGGCTGTCAGGCCGATCTTCTGCTCGATTTTCTGAAGCATAACGATGCGGAAACGATCTATCTCGTCGGTGACATTGCCGACGGATGGCGTCTGAAACGGTCGTGGTACTGGCCACAGCTTCACAATGACGTCGTTCAGAAGATCCTGCGCAAGGGCCGCAAGGGTGCGCGCATCATCTATATTCCGGGCAATCACGACGAGTTTCTGCGCAACTTCCTCGGCACCCATTTCGGCGGCGTCGAAGTGACCGACAGCCACATTCATGAAGCGGCCGGCGGCAAGCGCTACCTCGTCATTCACGGGGACCAGTTCGACGTGGTCATCCGCCATGCCAAATGGCTCGCCTTCTTCGGCGACAAAGCCTATGTCACCGCGCTCTCGGTCAATACCTGGGTCAATGCAATACGACGCCGTCTCGGGCTGACCTACTGGTCCCTTTCGGCCTGGGCAAAACTCAGGGTCAAGAACGCGGTGAGCTTCATCGGCCGTTTCGAGGATGCGCTTTCCGACGAGGCGCGGCGCCGGGGAGTTGACGGCGTCATCTGCGGTCACATTCACCATGCGGCCGACAAGGACCTTAACGGTATACACTACATCAACACGGGCGACTGGGTGGAAAGCTGCACAGCCGTTGCCGAACATCATGACGGAACCTTCGAGGTGATCCGATGGGTGAATCAGACCCAGACCGGAGACATGGAAGCGACAGCCAGGGAAACGTCGGTCGCAGCATGAGTTCCATTCTCATCGTGACCGATGCCTGGCATCCCCAGATCAACGGCGTTGTCCGGTCGATCGAGCGCACCGCCGAGGAGCTGGAGGCGATCGGGATCAGGATCGCGTATCTGACGCCACAGGCTTTCACGACCCTGCCGTGTCCGACATACCCGGAAATCCGGCTTTCGCTGACGCATCGCGGCATCGTGCGACGCAAGATCGAGGAAAGCGGCTGCGAGCACCTTCACATCGCGACCGAAGGGCCGCTGGGGATGCTGGCGGCAAGCGCGGCGCGGGCGAATGGGCGTCCGTTCACCACCAGCTACCACACCCGCTTTCCCGAATATGTCTCGGCACGCCTTCCCGTCCCGTTGTCGTGGTCCTATGGCTGGTTGCGCAGGTTTCACAATTCGGGCAGCGGCTGCATGGTGGCGACACGCTCGCTGGAAGATGATCTGAGAGAGCGCGGTTTCGAGAACCTGATGCGCTGGTCACGCGGTGTCGACGAACAGCTGTTCCGCCCTTATGAGGGCTCCGTTCTGCCGGACGATCTGCCGCGTCCGATCTTCATGTACGTGGGACGTGTGGCGGTCGAAAAGAACATCAAGGCGTTTCTTGATCTCGATCTTCCAGGCTCCAGGGTTGTCGTCGGCGGAGGGCCTCAACTCGAGGCGCTGCGGCGGGAGTATCCGGGGGCGTATTTCACCGGTCCCAAGACCGGTGAGGATCTTGCCCGGCACTATTCGGATGCGGACGTCTTCGTGTTCCCGTCGCTCACCGACACGTTCGGCAACGTCATGCTGGAGGCGCTAGCCTGCGGTGTCCCTGTTGCCGCGTTCCCCGTCATGGGGCCTCTGGACGTGATTGGCGACACCGGCGCGGGCGTGCTGTCGGAGGACCTGCGCGAAGCGGCGGAAGGCGCACTGGATATTCCACGGGACCACTGCCGGAACATCGCGCTCAACTATACCTGGGCGGCGAGCGCCCGGCAGTTCCTTGAGAACTGCATTGCGGCGCGGGACCTTTACAACAGCCGTCTGCCCGAGGCGCGCGCGGCAGAGTAAGAACGCTTGCAGTGCGGATATTGTCTTTCCGCCTGATTGCCACTAGTCATCAGGTCCATTCACCTTTCTTCAAGGACAGCACTGATGACGGATGCACATCCCGTTTCCGGAGCCGAAAAGGCATCAGGACCCGTCGGCCACGCGATTGGCCTGGATGATCTGGAGGCGGCCGCTTCCCGCATCCGTTCACAGGCTCTTCTGACACCGCTTCTGCGCCACCCTGCGCTGGACGAGCGGTGCGGTGCCAGGGTCTTCATCAAGCCGGAAAATCTGCAGCGCAGCGGTTCATTCAAGTTTCGCGGCGCCTTCAACTGCCTGAGCATGATCGCCGAAAGCGACCGCAGCAAGGGTGTCGTCGCGTGTTCGTCGGGCAATCATGCCCAGGGCGTTGCGGCCAGCGCGCAGATCCTCGGCATGCCGGCCACCATCGTGATGCCGGCCGATGCCCCGCAGATCAAGCTCCAGCGCACGCGTGATTTCGGTGCGAAGGTGGTGACCTATGACCGCGAGAGCGAAGACAGGGAAGCGATTGCCGTGCGCCTGTGCGAGGAAAGCGGTGCCACCTTCGTTCACCCCTACAATAATCCGGCCGTGATTGCGGGGCAGGGTACGATCGGACTGGAGATGGCGGAACAGGCCGCCGCTCTCGGTGTAACGCTCGATGATGCCCTGGTCTGCACCGGCGGCGGTGGACTGTCCGGCGGCGTTGCGCTGGCCCTGTCATTCAAGTCGCCTGACACCGTGTTTCATACGGTCGAGCCGGAGCTGTTTGATGATTACAAGCGCTCTCTGGAAGCAGGAGAACGCCTTTCCAACCGGGCAAAGGCAGGCTCGATCTGCGATGCCCTTCTGACGGAATCTCCCGGCGAAATCAGCTTTTCGATCCTGAAGGATCTGGCGGGCGAGGGGGTAACGGTCAGCGACGAAGACGTTCTCGCCGCCGTCGCCTTTGCCTTCAACGAGCTGAAACTTGTGGTCGAACCGGGGGGCGCCGCAGCTCTTGCCGCACTGCTCTCCGGCAAGCTGGCCCTGAAGGGCAGGACCGTCGGTGTCGTCCTGACCGGCGGAAATATCGATCCGCAGATGCTGATGAAAGCCCTCGACGGTTAGGGCAAGGCCGAAGGTGCCGGCACTGGTTTGCCGCACCTGAGACAAAAGAAAAGGCGCAGCCAACCAGCTGCGCCTTGTTCATGTCCGGTTCTGATCGCCGATCAGTTGAAAAGGGCCTGACGTTCGGCTTCCGTAAGCTGCTCCAGCGGGTCGTCCGCCTCGGCTTCCTCTGCCGTCATTTCCCATTCCTCGTCCGCCTCTTCTTCTTCTTCTGCGGCTGCGGCGGCATCGGGAGCGGTCTCGAACATCTTGTCGATGTCGTCGTCGTTGAGCGTTTCGGATTCGATCTCTTCCGGCTCGCCCGCGTCAGGGGTTTCGTCAGTTTCGTCCTCGTCGGAGCCGGCAGCTCCAAACATGTCGTCGATCGCGGCTGCATCCATCCGCGTATTGCCGGCAGCCATGATCTCTTCGGCATCGGCTTCACTGTCATTGGCAGCGGCCGGTTCCTGGCTGACGGGTTCGGCGTCGTTTTCCTTCAGTGCGGCATTGAAGACGTCATCGCTGACGGACATCAGCTCATCGACGTTGTTCTGAGAAACGCCCATTCCCTCGTGCTGAGGACCGTTGAGAAGATGTGAATCGGGGCGCGCGTCGACCGGTCCGGCCATTTCGTCCGCCTGGGCGTCCTCGATACCCCAGATGCTGATCATCAGGTTGATGCGGCTCTCGAGATAGCGCAGGACCTGGACAACCTTGTTGGTGCGCTGGCCGGTCAGATCCTGGAAGGAGCAGGCCATGAAGATCTCGGTCGCCTTTGCGTCGATGTCGTCGCATGCGGCCGCATCGACACCGTCCTCGCGCAGGACCCATGCCTTCTCCTGGATCTGCTCGGCAGCTTCCAGAATGGACTGGGTTGCACCTTCCGTCTGGCTGATGATGGCGTCGAGTTCGTGGGAGGCGTCGGTGAAGCGATTGGACGCTTCGCCTTCATCCTTGATATTGGCAATCTCGGACTTGGTTCGTTCGATCGCCTCGTGCATGTCTGCAATGTCGAGCCGGATCTTGTCCATGTCCGGCACCTTGCGCTGACGCGTGACGGCTTTTTCAAGCCTGTTGATCGCTGTCAGGATCTCCGCGGTTTCCGGCGTCTTGTTGCGATTGAGAAACTCGGTCAGGAACCGACGTCCGCGATCGGATTCCATTAGGGTCTGTTCAAGGGTCTGATATTCGACTTCGCCGAGTGGTTCAGACTCTTGTTGTAGGGCTTCCGCTTTCATATGGACGCAATTCTCAACTTGCCTAAGGGTCGATTCTTGCCGTAACACAGGCAACTTGATCGTCAGGCTAACGTGAAAATCGTTAACATCCTTTTAGGGCGGTCGCTTACCCATGGTCCCATGTCCAGAAAAACGTCCTCAATCAGCACCAGGGTGGCGGCCCTATTTGCCAGTCACTTCTTCGGCTACGGCCTGTTTCTGCCGTTCTTCCCGGTTGTACTGGGATTTCGCGGACTAAGTGCTGCTGAAATCGGATTTATTCTTGGTGCCGGTACAATTGCCAGGATCGCCGCAAGCCCGATATTGTCAAATCTTTCAGACCGGACAGGACAGCGTCGTGTCGCCATCCTGATCTATTCGCTCGCGGCGGCTGTCTTCATGGCACTCTACGCGGTGCCGGGTGGGGTGATCGTGCTTTCGGTCTGCGTGATCGGATACATGGTCTGCAAGGCGCCTCTGGTTCCCTTGTCGGATGCCTATGCGCTCGATGTGGCGCGTAACACCGGCGCAGACTACGCGCGGATGAGGCTTTGGGGATCGGCGGGGTTCGTTGCGGCGACGCTCGTCGGCGGGGGACTGACCTCGCAGTCTACGTCCTGGATCATCATCTTGCTGATCGCGGCCGCCTCCCTGAACACGGGTGCGGTGGCGATGTCGCTGCCGAGGCAGAAGCGCGGAGACAAAGCGGAAGGTGACAGCGAAGGCGACAGGCCGAGCCCGTTCAGAACCGTCTGGTTCTGGCTGCTGATCGCGCTGTTCGGCCTGTTTCAGGGCAGTCATTCGGCGTTTTACGGCTTCGGGACGCTCTACTGGCAGGCAAAGCATATTCCGGATTTCGCAATCGGCGTTCTCTGGGCCATCGGCGTCATTGCGGAAATCGGCCTGTTCGCGGTGGCAAAGCGCCTTTCGAACCGATTCGATCCCTCCGCCTTCCTGATCGCTGCAGGAATTGCTTCTGTCGTCCGTTGGGGCCTGTTTCCCCTTGCCGACACCGTCGTGGCCATGGGAGCACTGCAGGTACTGCACGGCCTCTCGTTCGGCGCTGCGCATCTGGGCTCTGTGGCCATCCTGGCGCGGATCGTGCCCAGCCGGTGGGCGGGAACCGGGCAGGGGTTCCTTGCGACGTCCATAGGCCTCCAGATGGCCGTCGGCCTCGGCATCTCCGGTGCCCTCTACGAGGTCAGCCACGACGCGCCGTTCTACCTGATGACGGCCATCGCGGTGGTCGGCACGGTTCTGACGATTGCGATGACGCCGACGATCCGCAGGAAGACGGTCTGAGCTCGATCGGCCCGGCAGTGCGGGGTCAGCCCCAAAGCTCCGGCTCAGGCGGATAAAGAAGGCTGCCCTCGAACCTGAGGCCAGGAACCCGGTCCCTTGCCAGGAGAAGCGGTCCGTCGAGATCGACGAAATCCACCTGCTGAGCGATCAGGGCGGCCGGGGCCATGGCCAAGGATGTGCCGAGCATGCAGCCGATCATGATCGCAAGATCCTGTTCGCGTGCCGCAGCCACCAGTTTCAGCGCTTCCGTCAGTCCACCTGCCTTGTCGAGCTTGATGTTGACGGCGTCATATTTGTCCCGCAGGCCGTCGATGCCGCCGCCAGGATGAAGGCTCTCGTCGGCGCAGATGGTCACGGTCCGCTCGATTTCCGCCAGCATGCCGTCATTCTTCGAGGGAAGGGGCTGTTCGATGAGGGCAACACCGGCGGCTCTGCAGGCAGCCATGTTGATCTCGAAACAGCTTTCGTCCCAGGCCTCGTTGGCATCGACGATCAGCGTGCTGTCCGGCGCGGCGGTTCGGACGGCGGCGATCCGCTGGTCGTCCCCCGGGCCAGCCAGCTTGACCTTGAGCAGCGGGCGGTGTGCCGCGGCCCGGGTCTTTTCCGCCATGACTTCGGGCGTATCGACGCTGATCGTGAATGCGGTGGTGACCGGTTTCAGCGGGCCGACACCGGCAAGCTCCGCAGCTGAGCGGCCGGTCTTCTTGGCCTCCAGGTCCCACATGGCGCAATCGACCGCGTTGCGGGCGGCGCCCGCCGGCATGGCCTCCTGAAGATCATGCCGTGACAGCCCGCTCTTCAGAAGCGGAGTGATTTCCTCGATCTGCGTCTGGACGCTTTCCAGCGATTCGCCGTAGCGCGGATAGGGCACGCATTCGCCGTGGCCGATATGGCCGCCGTCATCCAGCGTCACCACGACGACCTGGGCATGGGTCCGCGTCTCGCGGGAGATCTTGAAACCTCCCGCGATCTCGAAGCGTTCCGCCTCGATCATGACGTTCAGGCTCATGGCGCGCCGAATTCGGCGGATACCTTGTCGACGATGGCATCCATCCCGAAGCGGACGGGATCGGTTGCCGGCAGGCCGTGCTCTTCGCTGACCTTGGCGAGATAGGCCCGGGCCTCTTCCTCACCATAGGCGGTCGTGTTGACCGCTATGCCCACGCAGCGGATATCCGGATTGGTCAGGCGTCCGCACTGTATCGTCTTGTCTATGACCTGCTGGATGGTCGGCAGCGGTGTCTTGACGCCGCGCATGTTCGTGCGTGTCGGTTCATGGCAGACTATGAAGCCGTCCGGCTGGCTGCCGTGGAGCAGCCCGAGAGTGACGCCAGCAAAGGAGGGGTGGAAGAGTGAGCCCTGACCTTCGACGATCTGCCAGTGAGATTCGTCCGTCTCCGGGGAAAGCCACTCGGCGGCACCGGAAATGAAGTCGGCGATCACTGCGTCGAGCGCGACGCCGCGTCCGGAAATGAAGACGCCGGTCTGGCCGGTGGCGCAGAACGAACTGGTGTAGCCGCGGTCGTTCATCGCCTTGTCCATGGCAAGGGCGGTGTACTTCTTGCCGACGGAACAATCAGTGCCGACGGCGAGAATGCGGTTGCCGGAGCGCTTCGTTCCCTTGCCCGTGTCGAAAGTCATCGTCGAATGGCGGACATCGTGAAGCTGACGGCCGGTCTTGTCCGCGGCTTCGCGGATCGCGGGAACATCGCGCAGTCGGATGTGCAGGCCTGAGGCGACATCAAGACCGGCTTCCAGAGCTTCGACAACGGAAGCGATCCAGTGTTCAGGCAGACGACCACCTGCGTTGACTGCACCGATGATGAAGGTTCTGGCGCCAGCGGCAGCGCCGTCGGCGATCGACATGTCCGGCAGGCCGGTATCGGCCGCACATCCGGGCAGGCGCACCTGTCCGATGCACCAGTCCTTGCGCCAGTCAACGATACCGATGGCGGTCTTGGCCGCAAGCGCATCGGGGACATCACCGAGAAACAGGAGATAGGGACGCTCAATTTCCATGGACAATGCTTTCAAGTGGCTGCTGGTTATAAATTTCTTCATCAGGTATACGGGGAGTATCGAACCAGCGGCAAGAGGGCAGCCGGCCGGAATGGCATTCTTGGAAAAAAACACCGCTCCGAAGATGGATCTGCAGGACGACGACTCCGATCGCAAGCTCCTGGCCCTGTCCGGAGACTGGACGATCAGCACGGCCGGCGATGCGGAAAAGAAGATCAGCGAGCTGGAAATCGACCGGTCGGGGCTGACCTGCATCGACGTGTCGATGATCGAGCACCTGGACACAAGTGGCGCCTGGCTCATTCACCGGACCCGGGCCCAGCTGGAGTTCGAGGGCCGCAAGGTCGGGCTCAGGGGCGTCTCCCCCGTCCGCCAGACCCTGTTCGACGAGCTGGAGCGCTATCATCCGCCGAGCTGGAAGCCCGAGCGGGACGGATTTTCAATCGTCGGCTTTCTGGAAACCACCGGCCGCGTTGTCGTGGAATCGGGCAAGGATTCCCTTGCCATGCTGCATATCCTCGGCTCGCTCGGTTCGGTGATGTCGACGGTTCTTCTCAATCCGCGGCGACTGAGGGGCATTTCGATCGCCGTCCAGTTCGACCGCAGCTGTATCGGCGCAGTCCCCATTGTCGCCCTCATGAGCTTCCTGATCGGGGCGATCATCTCCCAGCAGGGCGGGTTCTATCTGAAGCAGTTCGGCGCCGACATCTTCGTTGTCGATCTCGCCGGCATCCTCGTTCTGCGCGAAATCGGCGTCATTCTGACCGCCATCATGGTGGCGGGCCGGTCTGGTTCGGCCTTTACCGCGGAACTCGGATCGATGCGAATGCAGGAGGAGGTGGACGCGCTCCATGTCATAGGCCTGCGCGTTACCGAGGTTCTGGTTCTGCCGCGAATCCTGGCGCTGATGATCGCTTTGCCGATCCTCACGTTCATTTCGGATATCGCCGCACTGCTTGGCTCGGGCCTCATAACCTGGGCGTATCTCGACATTCCGCCGGCAGCGTTTCTGGTTCAGCTGCGGGCCGCGATCACCATCGACACCCTCGTCGTCGGGCTGGTGAAGGCGCCATTCATGGCGCTGATCGTCGGCCTGATCGCTTGTGTGGAAGGTCTCAAGGTCGAAGGGTCTTCCGAATCTCTTGGCAGACATACTACGATGGCAGTTGTGAAATCGATTTTCCTCGTCATTGTGGTGGACGGGATCTTCGCCATCTTCTTCGCCGCGATCGGAGTCTGATCCTGTCCATGTCCCTCACCGATGCCGAGGCCAGCGAGACTGCGGCTGCCCCAGATCCGGACGATGTCGAGAACGTCCTGTCCGTTCAGGGCATCACGGTCGGGTTCGGCAAGAAGGTCATTCTTGAAGACCTCGATCTCGATGTGAAAAGAGGCGAGGTGCTCGGCTTCGTCGGCGGTTCGGGGACCGGCAAGTCCGTGTTGATGCGTACGATCCTTGGCCTGACGCCGCGGCGCGCGGGTACGATCAAGGTCTTCGGCCGGGATCTTTCCTCTGCCTCGGAGAAGCAGCGCAAGGCCATCGAGCGGCGCTGGGGCGTGCTGTTCCAGCAAGGGGCGTTGTTCTCCGCGCTGACCGTGAAGCAGAACATCCAGGTGCCCATGCGGGAGTATCTGGACCTATCGCAAAGGCTGATGGACGAGCTGGCGATCCTCAAGCTGGAACTGGTCGGATTGCCTCAGGACGCTGCCGACAAGTTCCCGTCGGAACTTTCAGGCGGCATGATCAAGAGGGCGAGCCTTGCCCGCGCCCTTGCTCTTGACCCGGATTTGGTGTTTCTGGACGAGCCGACTTCCGGTCTCGATCCGATCGGGGCGGCTGCTTTTGATTCGCTTATCGCAAATCTGAGCTCGACCCTCGGTCTGACCGTCTACATGGTCACACATGACCTCGACAGCCTGCATTCCATCTGCGATCGCATTGCGGTTCTTGGGAATAAACGTGTTCTGGCGATCGGAACGCTGGACGATATGATGAAAAATGACGATCCCTGGATTAAGTCTTATTTCAGAGGCGAACGGGCGTTGCGTCGAGTATAGGTTGGATTGATGGAAACCCGCGCGAGCTACATCTGGATCGGTGCCTTCATGATCGCTGTGTTGATCGGCGCGTTCGGCTTCGTCTACTGGCTCGCCGTGACCGCAGAATCCAGGCAGGCGGTTCTGGTCAAGATCTTCTTTCCCGGTGCCGTTACCGGCCTGCCGGTCGGCGGTCAGGTGCTGTTCAACGGCATCAAGGTCGGTGACGTGAAGTCGCTCGATTTCGCCCCGGACGATCCGACCAAGGTTGTCGCGACTGTCGGCATCAAGCCGACCACGCCTCTGCGCGAGGACAGCAAGGCCTCTTTGAACTTCACCGGTCTGACCGGTGTCGCCTATGTCGACCTCAGTGGCGGTACGCCGGATTCGCCGTTTCTCCTCAGCGGCAATCTCAATCAGGAAGACATTCCGGTCATCTATGCCGACCGCTCATTCTTCGACGATATCGTTGATGGTGCCCGTGACGTTCTCAAGCGTGCCGATACGACCATGCAGACGGTCGAGACGATCCTGACGGACAACCGTCCGACCATCGATGCCACGATCAAGAACGTCGAGACCTTTTCGGCCGCCCTCGCGGAAAATTCCGACGGGGTGAAGGACTTCATGGCGAATGCCGGCGAGGCGGCTCAGGCCTTCTCCAGTCTTTCCGGACGTCTTGAAACACTTGTCCAGGAAGGGGAACGCCTGCTGGCAGCCGTACCGTCCGACAAGGTCACGGCAATTGTCGACGACCTGTCCAGGTTCTCCAGCAGCCTCGGTGACGCCTCGAACCAGATCGATGGTGTCATGGCCGATGCCAGGGGCGTGACGCAGGATCTGAAGAATTTCACGACGCGTCTGAACGACGGTCTCGGCCAGGTCGAGAATATCGTCAACGCGGTTCAGCCAGAAGATGTCGACAAGGTCATGAAGGGCGTTGCTGCGCTCGGGGACGTCATCGACAACCGGTCCGGCGATATCGACAGCCTGATCACGTCCACCAGCGAGACGATGCAGGGTGTCAACAACATCGTGAAGGTCATCCGCGAGCGGGAAAGCAACATTACCGACATCCTGGACGGCGCCCGGGACATCGTGCAGAAGGTGGACGCAGTGGTTTCGCGCGGCGTGCAGATCGCGTCCGCGATCGATCCGCTGAGGATTGAAGAGGTGGTGACGTCCGTCAGCACGTTCTCGGAAGGCCTCAACGCGTCTCTTCTGCGGGTTGACGATATCCTGGCAAGCGTCGATCCGGAGACGATCGGCCGCACGGTGGACAACGTTGCCAATGTTGTCGACAACATCAACAACCAGCAGACCCAGATCAACGAAATCATCGCCTCGACCAAATCGACGGTCCAGAATTTCGAGGCCGTTTCCGCGACGGTTCGCGGCCAGGACGAGCGTATCGCAAAGCTCGTGACCGACGTTCAGCTTGCAGCTGAGCGCTTTTCGACAACGCTCAAGACCGCGAACGATCTGCTGACGGCAGTGGACCCGGAAAAGGTTGCGAACATCGTCGGGTCCGTCGAGACCGCAGCCTCCGGGCTGAACAATCCGGAGGACGGATTGCCGGCGATCCTGCAGCGGGCGCGTCAGGCGACGGACGATATCAAGAAGATCACATCGGATCTCTCTCAGCGGACGCCGGATGTCGACCGCATCATCACCGATACCAAGCAGACCATGGCCAACCTCAATGCGACATCTGTTCGTGTGGAGAGCCTTGTCGAGAAAGTCTCGACGATGGTCGACGGCGATGGCGAGGGGCTGATCAAGGAAGCGACGCTGGCTGCGCGGTCGATCCGTCAGGTTGCGGACGCCTTCCAGAGCCGGGCAGATTCCATTGCCGGCGGGCTGTCGAAGTTCGCGACGCAAGGATCGGCCGACTTCACCTCTGCGATCTCGCAGTTCAACCGGACGCTGATCACCATTCAGCGGGCGGCTGAGAGTTTCGAACGGAACCCGAACCGGATCATCTTCGGCGGAGAAAACGTTCCGACCTACAACGGCGGTGGCCAGCGCAGATGAGTGGTGAGTTCAAGGGGCAGGGGCGAATGAAGAGTGTATCCAGCGACATGAGCCGCAGGAGCGTCCTGGGCGTGCTGGGGATGGGCATCCTGGTCTCAGGCTGCGCCAGTTCGGCGCCCTCGGCCTATTACAGCGTCAATGCCGCTGATGTTGGCGGGCTTCAGGGGCGAAGCAACCGGGTGCAGGTGCTTGTCTCACCTCCGCGCGCGCTGAAGGCGCTCGACACGAGCTATATTGCCGTCGTCGACAAGGGGCCGGTCTATAGCTATTTCCCGAATTCTGCCTGGGCGGACACACTGCCCAACGTCGTCCAGCTCAAGCTGGTCGAAACCCTGCAGAACACCGGCCGCCTCCGCGGTGTCGGCCTGCCTGGCGACGGGCTTCTGATCGATTATCAGGTTCAGACGGAAATCCGTGCGTTCGAGATGCGTATCGGCGGGGCCAATCGCGGAGTGGTGGAAATTTCGGCCCGTGTCGTCAACGACCGCAACGGCCGCACCGTCGCCACCAAGGTTTTCAAGGCCGAAACACCAACCTCCGGCACATCGGTGGAAGCCGCTGTGGAGGCGATGAATGTTTCCGCCAGCCGGGTCTTTGCCGAAATCGCTGACTGGACGCTCAGGAACGTCTGACGCTCTGATGCACTGGCGGTTCTGTTGCCGTCCGGGTGAGCATGGGCGGTGCTGACATCCCAAGGCTCCTGGCGGGGCCGTTGCGAGGGCTGAGAGATCGGCTATAAGTGGCCGAGACGATCCGAGCCGACAAGAGAGCTGATGGCAGACGCACGTTCCCCCGACCCCTCCGAACAGGACGAGCCGGACCGTTCCGACGGTGAGTTCGATCTGGAGCGTTTCTTTCCCTATCGCATCCGGGTCTTCTACTCCGACGTCACGCGAGCCCTGTCCGCCGTCTATCAGCGCGACTACGGCATGATGCCGGCCGAGTGGCGCGTCATGGCGATCCTGGGCATGAAGACACAGGGGCTTCCGGCCACGGAAATCGTCTCCAGATCCAGCATGGACAAGGTCGTCGTCAGCCGGGCGGTCAAGCGGCTCGAGGAAAAGGGCTTCCTGAAGCGGCAGACCAACGCACAGGACGGACGCAGCTTCCTGTTGCAGCTCTCCACAGAGGGCCGCGCTGCATATGACGATCTCGCACCCAAGCTGAGGGCCGTTGAACGTCGGATGCTGGCCGGTTTGTCCGAGGAAGAGATCGCCGGTTTTCTGGACATCACCCGGCGAATTCGCGACAACCTGGCAGACGATGACAAGGGACCGGACGGGCTGGACTAGGCCTGTGCCCGGATACGGGCATCATGCGCTCTGAGGCCAGATGGCGCGTGCAGAGCTTCTGCTATTTGACAGCGAGACAGCCTGGTGTTCCGCCGGGTGGGGTGATCGCGTGGCAGGCTTCGGCGTGCGGTATCAGTCCACCGCTGTTCAGGCCTGAACACAGATCCTTTCGGGCGGGGCCTATTTGACCGGTTCGACGCCGGACCTCATGCCATCCCTCCCTGAACGCGATGCTTCCAGAACGCAAACTCTTCGGCTTGCACCCGGCAAGGGGGAGGGACCCGCCCCCGGTCGCGCTTTCTGCTGTTCCCAGCGCGAGCGATGGCGTCTCGTGGTTCCTCTGTGATTGGCATTTCGACATGAAAAAAGGCGGCCACCGGGCCGCCTTTTCTTTTGTCTTCTGAAGCCGGGGGCTTAGTCGAGACGCCCGCTGGCATGGGCCAGCATTGTGTAGACCTTGCCGGTATCCGACGTCAGGTAGGTCTGGCCGAGCATGTTGTCGCGGTCGTTGCGGGCGACCTGGGCAAGCAGTTGCTCGAAGTCGGTCACGTAGCGCTCCACGGCGGTGCGGAACTCGGGGTCACGCGAATACTTCTGACGGATCTCGTCGAAGGTCTGCTGGCCCTGCAGAGTGTAGAGACGGCGTGTGAACACGTTCCGCTCTCCGTTCCGGTACCGGTTCCACAGATCGATGAAGGTCTCGTGATCGATCGCCCGTGCAATGTCGACGGAGAGCGAATTGAGGCTTTCTACGGTTTGCAGCGGCGAGTGGCTGACTTCCGTGTCAGATCCCGCATCGTCGTCACGGGAAGCGCGGCGCAGGAGATCGGCGACCCAACCCTTGCCGCTGGACCCGCTACCGGTGCTTTCGGCCTGGGCCGGCTGCTGGCGGCGGGTATCACGCGGTGCGCTCTGCTGCGGACGCGGAGCTTCGCTGGCCTGCGGTGCAGGCTGCTGGCGCGTCGGCGCTGCCGGTGTGTAGCTTGCCGCCGGTGCCTGTGCCGGCTGCGGGGCAGGGGCTGCACTTGCGGAGGCCATCTGCGCCTGGGGGCGCGAGATATCCAGTGCATTCGACTGTTTGGAGACGATCTCCGACAGTTCGGTGAGTGCACGGATCTGCTCGTTGACCACCTTGCGCAGAGCTGCGGAGGATTCCTCCGCTTCGTCCGGCAGGTTCAGAACGCCCTGCTTCAGTTCGTTCCGGGTGGCCTCCAGCTCGCGGTGGACGTCGCGGGCGACGTCGCGCATGCGGGTTGCCGCATCGTTGAAGCGCTCGGACGCATCGCTGACCGTACGGGTCATTTCGGCCATGATGTCGTCCTGTGCCGAGCGGATCGCCTCGCGGGCCTTCTGGCCTTCCATCCCGGCCGTCAGGCGCATGGATTCGAACTGCTCGGAGACCTGTTTGGAGGCCGCTTCCGCTGCTGCGCTCAGCATGTTGGCCGCCTCGCGAGCCTTGTCGTCCGCCGTTTCCAGCGTGGAGGACAGGGTCTGCGTGAAGGTGCGCATCAGCGAGTCGACGGCTTCGGTCTTCGCAAGAAGCGTTTCGGCGACTTCCTCGATGGCCGTCCGCCGTTCGGCGACGCGCCCCTCGACGGAGCGGTTAGTTTCTTCAAGGTGATGCGCGGCCTTGGTCAGCTCCTCGCTCTGGTCGCCGAAGCGGCCGGTGAGGTTCTGGATATCGGCGAGCGTCGTGGTGGTGACATCGCGAAGGTTGGAAACCTGCTCGGTGATGAGCGACGTGGTGCTGTTGGTTTCCGTGACCGCCCGATCCACCGCAGAGCGGAACTCGCCGGCGCGGCGGGCAAGGTTGCCTTCCACTTCGGACAGGTTCTCGCCGGCAGAGGTGACGATGCCCTGCAGGTTGTGGTTGGATTCCTCGATCTTGTTGAGGATTTCCGTGACATCGGCTTCCAGGCGCCGCCTGGTGTCGCTCAGGAGGCTGGTTGCCTGTTCGCTGCGTTCGGTGATGCTCGAGACGATACGGTCGCCAGCATCGACAAGCGAGCGGGTCGCATCGAGACCGGTCGTGGCGAAGGCGTCGGTGACGTCCTTGCCCTTGACGGTGATTGCTTCCAGGATCGCGCCGTGAACCTCGGAGAGGCGGCCGGTGAGATCGGTGGCACGCAGCTCGATCGCGCTGATGAGCTCGTTTCCGTCGGTCCCTATCAGCTTGGCCAGTTCGCCGGAGCGGGCGCCGAAGGCGTCATTGAGCGTGTTGGCCTTGTCCAGCAGCTCGTTGGCGACTTCGTTGCCGCGGTTGACCAGGATATCGGCGGCTTCCGTGACGGCGCTGTTGACGCGCGAGCGGACGATGCCGGCTTCGCTCGACATCTGGCCGCGGACTTCCTCCAGCGTCTTGGTCAGCGTTACGCGGGCCTGTTCGCTTTCGGCGGAAAGGTTGCCCGAAATCTCGGCGATCAGGCCGGAGAGTTCGTTGCGGACCTTCTCGCTTTCGCCGGTGAGGGACCCGGTGAATTCGGCCAGCGTGCCTGCGTAGAGGGCGCGGGCGTTCTCGCTTTCGGCCGCCATCGCACGGGCCGCCTCGCCAACCGCTGCAAGAACCAGTTCGCGGATCTTGCTGCTCTGGCCGGAGAGGGAGTCCGTTGCCTGGGACATGGCCGAGGTGACTGCGTCGGAGGCCTTCTGGCTTTCGCCGACCAGCACGCCGCGTGCCTCGCCCACGGAGCTGAGAACGATCTGCCGCATCCGGTCGCCTTCGGCGGTCAGCTTCTCGGTCGCATCGCCAAGGGCGCCGTCGACGATCTCGACCGTCTTGGTGCGTTCGTCGGACAGGGTCTTGACGGCGCTGGTGACGGCTTCGTCCACCATGTCGCGCAGACGCGTGCTTTCGGTGGAAAGCGTTGCGCCGGCCTCGGAAATAACGGCGGTGAGGATATCACGAGCACGCTCGCTCTCACCCGTCAGCGTTCCGGAAATGCTTTCCAGACGCTCGTTGAGGATGGTTTCAAGCTGCGTGGCGCGGGTGTCGAGGGTTTCTGCGACTTCGAAGACCTTTGCGCCCAGCGAGACATTGATCTCGGCAATGCGCTCGGAGAGGGACTCGGTAAGCTCTTCGCTCTGCTTGCCCAGAACGCTGCCGGCTTCTGCAAGCCGGGTGTCGAGTGCCGTGGTCATCTCGTCCTGACCGTCAACAAAGGCCTTGGCGATTTCGCGGGTCCGGGTAATCAGCGTTTCGGAGATCTGGCGTGCCCGGTTGTCGAGGGTTTCGTCGATCCGGTCCGTGCCGCTGGTCATGGAAGCGGAGAGGAGTTCGGCCTTTTCGGCCATGGAAACAGCCGCTTCGTCCACACGGGAAGACAGGGTCTGGCCGATTTCCTCGGCGCGTTCCGCCAGGGTGCTGCCGGCAGACTCGATACGCTGACCGAGCTGCAGGGTAATGGCATCGGAGCGGTCTGCGAGAACGTCGGTGATGTTCCGGGTCTTTTCTTCCAGCGCTTCGCTGATGCCCGTGGTGCGGTGCTCGATGGCTTCCGCCAGGATCTGCGTACGGGTCTCGAGAGTGGCCTCGAAGGCCGCCGTCCGCTGATCCAGCGTCAGGTCGAGCGTGTTGATGTGGCTGCCCAGAGCCGCATCCATGGTCTCGATCCGGCTTCCCAGCGAGGAATCCATCGTCTCGAACCGGTTGCCGAGCGTGTAATCGATGGTCTCGATCCGGCTGCCAAGTGTCGTGTCGAAGGCTTCGATGCGGGTGCTGAGCGAGGCATCCATGCTCTCGAAGCGGTTGCTCAGCGTGGAGTCGATCGCCTCGATCCGGCTGCCCAGGGTGGCGTCGATCGTTTCGATCTTGTTGCCGAGGGTGGAGTCGATTGCCTCTAGGCGGGTGCTCAGCGATGCATCCATCGTCTCGAAACGTCCGCCAAGGGAGGTGTCCATCGTCTCGATGTAGTTGCTGAGGGTCGAGTCCATGGTCTCGATCCGGTTGCCGAGCGAGGCATCCATGGAGTCGATCCGCGTGGCGAAGGTGACATCGAGCGTGGACAGGCGGCTGTCCAGGGCTTCGGACAGCAGCAGCGTCTTGGTGTCGAACGCGTCGATCAACTGGCCGCCGCGCTCGCCGACGAGGTTTTCAAGCTCGGCAAGGCTGGTCGTGAGACCTTCCTGAAGGGCCTGGCCGCGGACTTCCAGCGTCTCGGAGATCTTGCCGCTGACCGAGTCGATATCGCTTGCGACACGGTCGCCGCGCGTGCCGATGAGTTCGGCAAGCTGCGTTCCCGTTTCGGCCAGCTTCTGGGTGAGGGCAGTTGTCTCGTCGCCGAGGCCGGCTGCGAAGTGGGCGGAGACCCCTTCGAGCGTTTCGCGGAAGGAGACGGTCTGCTGTTCCAGAACGTTCGCCATTTCGTCGCTGCGTGCTGCCAGCCGGGAGTCCAGCTCGCTGCCGTTGATCGAGATCGCGGTGTAGATGCGCTCGGAGATGGTGTCGAGCTTCTCGGCGAGTTCTCCGCCGCGCACCGAGATGGTCTCGGTGAGCGTACCGGCTGTCTCGTCCAGCTTGGCTGCGATTTCGCCGCCGCGGAGAGACAGGTCGACAACGATGCTCTCGCCGGTTCCGCGAAGGATTTCAGCAACTTCCGTGGAGCGGCTGGAAAGCGTTTCGACGATTTCCGCGCCGCGGAGCGAAATGGTGTCGGTGACGGTCTGACCGCGTTCGGAAATGCTCTCGACGACCCGTCCGCCGGTTTCGGCAAGGGACTCGTCCAGAGACGTGACGCGGCTGTCGACGGTGGTGACAAGCTCTTCGGTGCGGGACGTGATGGTGTCGATCAGGCGTCCGGACGTCAGCGAAAGGTTCGCGTTGATCTCCTCACCACGCTGCGTGATGACGTCGCCGACGTTGGTGCCTGTGGTTTCGAGCGTCAGGCGGAACTCGTCGGCCTTGCTGCTGAGGGTCTCGATCACGCTGGTGCTGGAAGCGGTGATCGTGGCGTTGATCTCGTTGCCGCGGGTCGACAGCGTCTCGACGAAGCTGTTGGCGGTTTCGGCAAAACGTTCGTTCACGTCGTTGCCGCGTGTGGTGAGGGTCTCCCACATGGTCGATCCGGTCTCGGCGAGATTGTCGACAAGCTCGTTGCCGGTCGTCGACAGGCGGGCGACATAGTCTTCCGCGCGAACGGTGAGGGATTCCACCAGTTCGTTGCCGGACGCGTTCAGCGTGGCGCCGAGGGACTCGATGCGAGAGTCCACGGTGGTGGTCAGTTCCTCGACACGGCTGTTGACCGCGTCGATCATGCGCTGAGTGGCTTCGTCGACCGTGCTGCCGAGGTTGCCGGACGTGTCGGAAAGCTGGGACGAGAACTTCTCATGCGCGCCGGCGATCGTTTCGCGAACACGCTCTGCGTTCATGATGATGGACTCGCGCTGGCTGACGAGTTCGTCGATCAGGCCGCGGATCTTCAGTTCGTTGTCATTATAGGAGCGTTCGAGGGACGAGACCTCGTTGTGAACGAGAACTTCCAGTTCGCTGGCGCGGGCGATCGCACGCTCGATGCCGTCGCCCATGGCGGCGACCTCGCGACGAATGGCCTGGCCGACGCTCAGGATGGATTCCTTGGCCATGTCCTCCGGTTCTGCCAACCGCAGGGCAACCTCGGTCATGCCACGGGCGACAATGCGCATTTCCTGCGCGCGCCAGATCATCATGGCCATGATGAAGAAGAAGATGATGGGGACGATGATGCCGACGGCGGCGAGGATCATTTCCGGCGAAGCCATGAGGCTCTGCACGTCTGTGATCGCGTTCACCTTGCCGGAGAAGGCCGACATGAAGAGGCTGCTGCCGAGAGCCGCCCAGACGGCGCTGAGCGCGAGGGCGCCCCAGAAAGGTGCGGAGGAGGGGCGGCGCTGAAGGGAATAGATCAGATTGCCGATGTTCCGGCGATCGTCGTTGGCTGCGGGTGGGCGTCCGCCGCGGCCGCGCCGCCTTGCCTGACGCTCTTCGCGCGCGGAGGTTCCCTGTCTCGCCGCCTGAGATCTGCGCGCCGGTTCCGCTTCCGCGGCTACGCTTGCTTCAGGGGCAGTTTCCTTTGCTGCCGTATCGGGGCCGCCGAAATCAAGTTTCAGCGCTTCCTCAACCGCAGACAGTGCCGCCTCGGCCGGATCTTTTGCCTTTGTCGGATTTGCCATTTAGGGTCGCCTCACGTCCGTACTCATTACACACCGGTAATTTCAGCAAGCTGTAACTGCCAGCCTATGACCGTATCTACCGGATGCGCCGATCCCGCTGTCGCTTTACCTGGCGGTAAGCACTGCGCAGAACCTTAAATAAAGGAGGGCCGCCGCTGACCGACCGGGAACATTCTGTCCACGGTACACTCCCCACCTTGCCGCATCACTCTCTGTAATGGCACACTCTCTCCTAACGAACAAGAAACAGCAATGGCCTGAATCACTTAGGGGGGTGTCTCAATGCCTGAATCGAAGAATGCGGATCCTCTGAAAGCGGCTCAGAAAGCAACCGGAGCGATTGCACTCAAGACGGGAAATCTGTCAGCGCCGCAAATGCGGTGGTTGCAGAAAGGGCTTTCGCAGCCCGGTGGCAAGCTGCCTCTTTTCGACGACAACGGACGTGAAATTCCAGCACGAACGATCCGCGCATGCATCGACGCGGGGTGGGCAGAGCCTTGGTTTTCCAACCCAATCAAGCCTGACTGGCAAGTGTGCAAGCTGACGCCTGCCGCATTCGAGGTGCTCTCGGCAAGCCAAAAAACGAATAAACGTTAACACCGAATCAGATAGTTAAAATTTTAACGATTCAGAAAAACCGCCGTTTTGCAACGACTTTGTTGCACGCAATCCGAAAGCCCGGTTAAAGAGCGTTAACCAAAAAAACAATTTTTTGGGGACATGGGCCGACGCGTCCCAATTGAGCGACCGGTTTAACCGCCTATTTGCGACTTCACACGCACACTCCCAAACAGTCAAAAGCTTGCGGCAGGGTGCCGTCAGGCATGTAACGAGTATTTCGGAGCACCCTCATGGCGCCTTCATCCATGGCACGCGTTTCCGGCCGGGCCGGTCCCGAAGCCCCGATCGATCTGGTCCAGCTGGCGACCAACACGCTTGGCAACCGGGACCTGGAAGTCCAGGTTCTTCATCTCTTCCGGGCGCAGTCCATCACCACGCTGGAGCGGCTGGAAAGCGAGACGGACCAGACGGTCCGCCTCGACCTCGTCCATACGCTGAAAGGCTCTGCCCGGGCGATCGGTGCGGAACGGGTTGCGGAGGTGTGCGAGACGCTGGAAGAGATGATGCGCTCGACCACCGGTGAGCCGACGGAAGCGCTTGCGGTCGCGGTCAAGGAGGTCAATGCCTATATCCGGGACCTGCTGGAAGGCTGAGACCGGTCATGCTGCAAGACCGATTGCCGCGTTGACAGGTTGCGGTCCTTGACCTTTTTTGCGGAACCTTTATGTCGGTTCAGCTGAAACCCGCAATTCAAGGCTTGGACGCGACTTATGCCTAAGATCACATACATCACCTCCGACGGGAACCAGACCGAAGTCGAGGCTAACGAAGGCTCGACCGTGATGGAAAACGCCATCAAGAACATGGTTCAGGGCATCGAGGCCGAATGCGGCGGGGCCTGCGCCTGCGCAACCTGTCACGTTTATGTCGACGAAGCCTGGACCGACAAGACGGGAACCGCGGAGCCGATGGAAGAGGACATGCTCGACTTCGCCTATGACGTGAAGCCGAACTCGCGCCTGTCCTGCCAGATCAAGGTCACCAGCGAACTCGACGGACTGGTCGTTCACATCCCCGAGCGCCAGGCCTGAGGATCAGCGACAAGAAGAACTCATGAAAAACCCGCTGAACCGGCGGGTTTTTTATTGCCTCGGGAAAAGCACGCTTACTCGGCCGGCTGTGCGGCGCCCTTGCGGTACCAGAAATCGACTTCACGCCCTTCTTCGGGAATGCCGGGTATCATTGACGCCAGGAACAGGCTGACGAGGGCCATGGCGGCGCCGGAGATGAAGACCGCGGCCGGGGAGACCAGCCAGATAAAGCCGAACAGGACCGGAATGAACACCGCAGCGATATGGTTGATGGTAAAGGCAACGCCCGCAGTCGGTGCGATGTCCGCCGGATCTGCAATCTTCTGGAAATAGGTCTTGATCGCGATCGCGATGGCGAAGAAGGCGTGGTCGATCACATAGAGCCCGGCCGCCAGATGCTCGTTGGTGACGAAGGCGTAGCTCGCGAAGATCAGGAACAGTCCGACATACTCCACCATCAGGGCCTTGCGTTCGCCGAAGCGGACGATGAGCTGGCCGATTTTCGGCGCAAGCAGCATGTTGAAGGCGCCATTCAGAAGGAACAGCCCGGCGACCTCGTGAACGTCGTAGCCGAAACGCTCAACCATCAGGAAGCCGGCGAAGACCGTGAAGATCTGGCGTCTGGCGCCCGCCATGAAGGTCAATGCGTAATAGAGCCAGTAGCGCCTGCGCAGGATCAGCTTCTTGTGCTGCGGAACGCCTTCACGGAAATGCGGATAGGCGAGGATCAGGAAGCCCAGCACGACAATCGTGAGGCCGCCTGCGACCGCGAAGACGAAGGTGAAGGACAGGTCGAACATCTTCCACGCAACGAAGATCAGGCCATAGGCGATCAGCTGCGCAAATGCTCCGACCGAGAGGATCTTGCCCATGCTGGCCGCCGCCGTCGCCTTCGGCAGCCACTGCAGCGACAGGGACTGGGCCATCGTCTCGTAATAATGGAAGCCGACCGACATGATCAGCGTGGTGATGTAGAAGCCGACGGGGGTCGGGAAATAGCCCGTCACCGCCACGCCGAGCCCGAGCAGCAGCAGCGAGAGATAGGCGAGCGTCTGCTCGCGCATAACCAGCAGCAGGTAGACAGCGAGAAAGCTCAGGAAGCCGGGAATTTCACGGATGGATTGCTGTATGCCGATCTCGCGGCCGGTGAAGTCCAGCTCCTGCACCGCGAAATTGTTCATCAGGTTCCACCAGGCAGCAAAGGAAAGCTGCATGGCGCCTGCCATGATCATCAGAAGAACTGCCGGGGAGCGCCAGCCGGAGCCCTGGCCGGGTGGGGCACTTTGTGTGAAATAGGTCATTGCGTCGCCATCAGTGAAAAACACTTCTCCCGGCGGCAAAGGCACCCAGCCCATACCGGGGAAACGATTTCTAAACTGAATGAGCGCTTGCGTGTTAGCGTCGTTTTGACAGTAAATGTTGCCGACTTGCCAAAAATGAGCCAATCCTGTGGCATGAGGGACGAGGCTGCGGACGTCACATGAATATTCATCCGGAACTTGCGGAATTTCCAAGACATGCGGTCGCTGCGCCGATCATCGGCTACGCGCGCAACGAAGCTCGGGGCATGAACAACGTTTGGCATGCCCACGACGCGGCCCAGCTTTTCCATGTCGTGAAGGGGTCGATCGCCGTCGATACCGAGCGGGGAACCTATTTCGTTCCTCCGGAGCGTGCCGTCTGGCTGCCGCCTCGGGTCGGGCACCAGACGCGGTACCTGACCGATACCGAGTTGCGCTACATCTACGTGCAGTTCGAGCATGCGCGCGACCTGCCGCAAACGCCGCATGTTCTTCATATGACGACGCTACTACGGGCCCTTATCCTGGAGTTCATGTCCTATGCGCGGGCGGAGACCGAAAGTGGTCCCGGCCTCAGACTGGCCGCCGTCATTCTGGACCAGCTGAAGATGCTGCCGGCCGCGCCGCTGAGGTTGCCGATGCCGAGGGAGCCGAAGCTGCGAGATCTTTGCGAAGGCGTCGTCCGTTGTCCGGCGCATATCCCTTCGCTTGCGGAGGCCGCCGGCGGCTGCCTGATGTCTGCAAGGTCGTTCGAGCGTCGGATCAAGGCAGAGACCGGCCTCAGCTACCGTACCTGGTGCCGCCAGGTGAAGCTGTTCAGGGCGCTGGAGCTGCTCGCCTCCGGCAGAAGTGTCTCGGATGTTTCAGACAAGCTCGGCTACGAGGGCCCCAGCGCCTTTGTCGCGACATTCCGCAAAGCCTTCGGTGTCACTCCGGGACGCTACTTCGCTCACTCCGAAACGGATTGATCTGGCTCATGGCGTGGTGATGGGAGCGGCGCGAATGTTGCGCCGAACTCATTCGACGGAGACACGCTCATGTTCAAGAAGATCCTCGTTCCCATCGATCCAGGCGAACCGGCCTTTGCTGCCGAGGCACTGGACAAGGCCACGCGCCTTTCGCGCGACTATGGGGCGAAAATCCACCTGCTCGCCGTCTGTCCGGAAGTGCAGAGCTTCGTCGCGAGCCAGCTTCCCGAAGGCTGGCAAAAGCGGGAGATCTCCGAAACGACAGCTATCCTCGAAAAGGTGGCCGCCGATCTCGATCTTCCGGCTGGCACGATCGACTGTGAGGTGCGTCTTGGCAGCGTCTATCATGAGGTGATCGAGGAAGCGCAGAAATCCGGCTGTGACCTGGTGCTTATGACATCGCACAAGCCGGGTCTTTCGACCTACTTCATCGGCTCGAACGCCGCCCATATCGTTCGGCACGCGCCGTGCTCGGTCATGGTGCTTCGCGGAAGCTGAGAAACGAAACAGGATATTGGAAAAGGTGCGCCGGAGAGGGGCGGACATCGACGTTCTTGCTGCAAACTTCGATGTCATGCCGCTCTGGCGCGGCGCATTTGCCTTTTGAGGAGAGTTTCGGGACTGATCGCTTCCCGCAGGACGCGCGGTCCTAACGCGCCAGTTCCTTCATCGCATCCGTCAGGCCCTCGACGGTCATGGGGAACATGCGATCTTCCATGATCTCGTTCAGCATGCGGATGGAATGGGTGTAGTGCCAGTGTTCCTCCCGCACGGGATTGAGCCAGACGGAGCTCCGGTAGAGACTGGTGATCCGCTGCATCCAGGCAGCGCCGGGTTCTTCGTTCCAGTGCTCGACCGAACCGCCGGCATAGGCGATCTCGTAGGGGCTCATGGAGGCGTCGCCAACGAAGATGACCTTGTAGTCTGCCGGATACTTGTGCAGCACGTCCATCGTCGGGATACGTTCGGTATGGCGCCTGTGGTTCTCCTTCCAGACATACTCGTAAAGACAGTTGTGGAAGTAGAAATGCTCCATGACCTTGAACTCGGAGCGGGCGGCTGAAAACAGCTCCTCGCAGACGCGGATGTGATCGTCCATCGATCCGCCGATATCGAAGAACAGCAGAACCTTGACCGCATTATGCCGTTCCGGTCGCATCCTGATGTCGAGCAGGCCCTTGTGGGCCGTCGAGCGGATGGTGCCATCAAGGTCGAGTTCATCCGCCGCGCCCGTGCGCGCGAAGTTTCTCAGCCGCTTCAGGGCGACCTGAATGTTGCGGCTGCCAAGGAGCTGGGTGTCGTCCAGATCCTTGAACTCGCGCTTGTCCCAGACCTTGACCGCGCGCCTGTGACGGCTCTCGTGCTGGCCGATGCGCACGCCCTCGGGATTGTAG
Organism: Rhodobacterales bacterium; assembly: GCA_008107755.1. GTDB lineage: Bacteria > Pseudomonadota > Alphaproteobacteria > Rhizobiales > Stappiaceae > Roseibium. Next base: position 120,062 of record VIRH01000141.1, on the reverse strand, counting down.
CCATAGGCGCCGAAAGGCGATGTTCCGGCGGTACCTATCCATTTATTGCCGCCCTGATGGCGCTTTTCCTGCTCCTTCAGCCGCTCGCGCAGCGTCTCCATCAGTTTCTCGAAACCGCCGAGCGCCTCGATCTCGGCCTTTTCCTTTTCGCTGAGGTGCCGCTCCGCCAGCTTGCGCAGCCATTCCTCGGGAATCTCGGTGGCCGGGACATCGCTCATCAGTTCGAGCCCCTTGAAGACATGGCCGAACACCCGGTCGAACTTGTCGAGATTGCTCTCGTCCTTCACCAGAGCGAGACGGGCGAGATAATAGAAATCCTCGACGCTTTTCTCGGCAAGGTCCCTGTCGAGGGCGTCCATCAGGGTCAGGTACTCGCGAAGCGAAACCGGAATGCCTGCGGACTTGAGCTCGGTGAAGAAGGTGATGAACATGGGCAAAGGGTAGCTGCGGCGGTCAGCCCTGTCGAGAGAAAGGCTCAGGGCTTGCGGGCGGCGGCTTTCTCGGCTTTTTCGGAAGAAGATACGAGTTCGCCCATGAATTCGGTCACCGTCGGGCCGTTCCCGGCAATGAAGGGAGCCGGCCGGCAGACCGCAATCGCGGCAATGCCGATCCGGGCGGTCAGGAGGCCGTTGATCACGCCTTCGCCGAGGCGCGCGGACAGCCGTGCGGCCAGGCCATGACCCAGCACCTGCGAAGCGAGGCTGTCGCCTGCAGCCATGCCGCCGGTTACGGCAAGATGGGTCACCACCTGGCGGGCAAGTCGCAGGAATCCGAGCGTGCCGGGGCGGCCGCCGTAAAGGGTCGACAGTCGGCGGATCGTTCTGAGGTTCTCGAAAAGCACGGCAAGCAGATCGACAAGCGCCCGCGGGCTGACCGCCGTCACGAGCGACACGCGCTTGGCGCTGTTCATGACGATCCGCCGCGCTTCGAGGTCCAGCGGAGCAAGCAGATCGCGCTCGGCCAGCTTGACCAGGTCCGTTCCATCGATCACCTCGCGCATGTGCCCCGTAAGGGCCTTGCGCCCCTGGGCAGTTTCAGGACGATCCGCATAAAGGGCGAGAAGCTCCTTGAGGGACGCTGTCGCCGCTTTCGCATCGTCAGCCTCCGTCGCTGCGCGCAACCGATCACGCAGGTGGTCGATCTTGCCAAGGCGCATGATGCCGGCGATCTCGCGGATCACAAGACCGAGCAGCCCGAGGGCGGCAAGGGCCGCCAGGGCAACGCCGAGCCAGCCGAGCCAGTCTGTGCGTGAAAAGAGGTCGCGGATAAGGCTGTCGACCGCCAGGCCGATACCGAGCGAGACAAGCCCGCCGAGCCCCATCATCAGCCATTTGCCGAAATTGAACCGGCGTCGCGGCGTGCTGGCTTCGCGCGGGAGGCGGGGTTCGTCCTCGTCCTGCAGCGTCTGCGTGATCAGCGCCTCGTCAAACGACGGGTGCAGGCTGTCGTCATCCGTAAGCCGAACCTTGCTGTCATCAAGACGAAAAGCAGTGGGCTTGCGGCCGGACGGGGGAGGGGTGCCGTTCATGCCAGTCGGTCTCCGATCAGAAATTCCAGCGCCCGGTCTAGGCGAATATGCGGCAGGGAAAGGGTCAGGCCCTCGGCGGTGGTGTCCAGCGTCGGCGGACGGAAGCGGAGAAACTGGAGGTCTGCCTGGGCAGCCAGAAATCTTGCTCGAACCTCTTCAGAAACTGATTCAGCGTCTCCAAAAAGTGAGTCAGCGTTTTCCGGCAAGTCACCGGGAAACATGGCGATTTCCGTTTCACCATCATAGGTGTCGCCGTTGAGGCGCTCTCCGGGAAGCGGGGTGCCGAGGATCGCGGGCAGTTCCTGCCCGCGGTGGCGCACGGTCGCCTCGCGCGTTGCCCGGACGGCCGCCATGGCGATGACATCGACCTCCGCCCCCTTGAAGCGGGCTGTTTCCTCTGCCCGCGCGACAAGGCGTTTCAGGATCGCCTCCAGCCGGTCGTGGTCGCTGCGGTGCAGGTGATCTGCCTTGGTGGCGGCGAAGAGGATGCGGTCGATCCGGCGGGTCAGGATGGACGACAGCCAGCTTCTCTTGCCGGGCCGGAAGGCGGCGAGGACTTCCGCAAGCGCAACTTCCAGATCGGCCATCGCATGCGGACCGGCATTGAGCGCGTGCAACACATCAACAAGCACGATCTGACGGTCAAGTCGGGCAAAGTGATCGCGGAAAAACGGCCTGACCACATGGGTCTTGTAGGCCTCATAGCGGCGCTCCATCAGCGAGCGAAGGGTGCCCGATCGCGCTGAGGGCGCGTCCACCGGGATATCCAGCGGCGCGAAGGTGAGGGCAGGCGAGCCTTCCATGTCGCCGGGCATCAGGAAGCGGCCGGGCGGCAGCATGGACAGGGCATGCGTATCGGCCCTGCAGGCTGCGAGGTAGGTCTTGAACTCCTCGGACAGCTCGCGGGCGACCTGCTCGTCGGCTTCGGCCTCCGGCTTGACCTTCTCGGCGGCTGCCAGAAATTGAGCCGCAATCTCCGTCCGGTGGTTTGCGCGTGCGCGCGCCATCGCCTCGGCGGAAAAGTCCGCATAGGACTTCGTCAGCAGGGGAAGGTCCAGAAGCCACTCTCCCGGATAGTCGATCAGGTCGACATGCAGCCGGCCCGGTCCGAGCTTGCGATAGAAATAGGACGCGCTTTCGTAGTCGATCGTCAGGCGGAGCTCGGAGACCTGCCGGGTCGATTCCGGCCAGATACGCGTCTTTACCAGATCGCGGACATGGGCCTCGTAATCGAAGCGTGGAACGGCGTCGTCCGGCTGGGGCTGCAGGCGCGCGCCTGTCATGCGGTGTCCGGCCGCTGCGCTGAAGACCGGCAGGCGGCCTCCGTGGACCAGATTGTGCACCAGCGCCGTCAGAAAGACCGTCTTGCCCGATCGCGCAAGCCCGGTGACGCCGAGACGCAGGCTCGGAACTGCAAGGCCCGTTGCCGCATCCGCAAGGTTTGCAAGCGTCAGCCGGGTTTCTTCCGCAAGTGATGTCAATGGGTTCACAGGCACCTCCAGCGCGAGATGTAGGCGCAGTGGTGCCCAAGTGCAAACAAAAGGAAATGGCAGGATGGGAAGGGGCGTGCGGGCGGCGTGCCGGACCTGACTGTGAAAGTCAGTCCTTCTGATCCTTGATCTCGCGAGGTTTGACGAACCGTTCCAGGTGCCCGGTCTTGCTGTCGAGTTCGGACCAGTCGGCAATGTCAAAGTCCAGGACGGCCAACGCCGCGGTCGGGAATTTCTCGTCGAGATCCTCAATCGTCTTCGCGTCACCCGTTCCGGTCACGTTGAGCGCCGTCAACTCCGTCGACGGATTGTGGCCGATGACCATGAGGTTCTGCGTGCGCCCGCCATATTTGCGGATCAAGGCGCAGTAATCTTCCTCGTTTTGCTCATAGAGGTCGGAGATAAGATGGACCTGTGCCTCCTGCGGCAGATGCGGCAGCAGCCGTGCCAGGGTCTCGCGCGTTCTCTGGGCGGTCGAGCAGAGGATCTGGTTCGGTAGAAGAGAGTTTTCCTTGAGATATTTCGCCATGAGTTTGGCGGCAGACTTGCCCCGGCCGTTCAGCGGACGGTCGATATCCGCCAGACTCTCGTCCTTCCAGTCCGATTTGGCGTGTCGCAGCAACAAAAGACGCATGGGTCCGGTCCGCAAATACTGTGGTTAGCCTTATCGCCGGTTCAGTTCTGGCGCGCAAGCGTTTCGGTAAAGGCCGCGAGCGCAGGCCCTATTTCTGCTTCCTGTGTCGGCAGCGTGAAGGCGATCCACAGGGTGAAGTCGGCTCTCGCGCCGGCAAAGTACCACAGGGTTTCGCAGAGACTGGTCGGCGTCCAGTCACGCGTGCGGAAGGATACCCCGTTGGCGGCGGCTCCGCTCAGCGTGACCGGGTCGAACCCGGCCTGCTTGTAATTGCGGGAAAAGGTAAAGGCTTCCTGGCGACCGGTTCCCTGAAGGTGATTGCGCAGGACTGCCGTCAAACCGTCCCGGCCCGTGTAGATGCAGCCCGAGAGGCTTGTGCCTTCGCTTTCCATGACCTTGATCCTGTAGAACGGCCCGACGGTGTCGGGGCAGCGAAGGCCGGAAAAATGGCGCAACCCGTCGATGTCGTTCTCCCAACCTGCCTCTTCTTCGGAAGGGACCTGCGACAGGGCGGGCGTGATCGATCGCTCCGGCAGCATCCAGAGCATGAGCGCGGTTGCGAGCGTGACGGCAAGTCGTTTGGGCTTCATCTGCAAGGACGCATTCCGGTTCCCCGTTTCAGGATCGTTCGCGGCGCGCCATGAAGGCGAGGCGTTCAAAGAGGTGAACGTCCTGCTCGTTCTTCAAGAGGGCGCCATGAAGCGGCGGGATCAGTTTGGCGCCATCGCGTTGACGAAGGGTTTCCGGATCGATGTCCTCGTTGAGGAGCAGCTTGATCCAGTCGATCAACTCGGACGTCGACGGCTTCTTCTTCAGGCCCGGTACATCGCGGACATCGAAGAACAGCCTGAGCGCCTCGGAGAGGAGCCGTTGCTTGATGCCGGGGAAATGCACCTCGACAATTTCCGCCATCGTTTCGGCGTCCGGGAACTTGATGAAATGGAAAAAGCAGCGGCGCAGGAACGCGTCGGGCAGGTCTTTCTCGTTGTTGGACGTGATGATGACCACAGGTCGCTGGCGGGCCTTCACGCTTTCGCCGGTCTCGTAGACATGAAACTCCATCCGGTCGAGTTCCAGCAGCAGGTCGTTCGGAAACTCGATATCCGCCTTGTCGATCTCGTCGATCAGAAGAACCGGCTTTTGCGGGGCGTCGAACGCCTCCCACAGTTTGCCCTTTCGGATGTAATTGTTGATGTCCTTGACCCGTTCGTCGCCGAGCTGGCTGTCGCGCAGACGCGAGACCGCGTCATACTCGTAAAGGCCCTGCTGCGCCTTGGTGGTGGATTTCACGTGCCATTCAATCAGGGGAGCGCCGAGGGCAGCGGCGACCTGTTCCGCCAGCACCGTCTTGCCGGTGCCGGGCTCTCCCTTGACGAGGAGGGGGCGTTCCAGAGCGACGGCAGCATTGACCGCGATCCGCAGGTCTTCGGTTGCGATGTAGTCGTCGGTGCCTTCAAAGCGCATCTGCGTGTCCGTCTCTTGTTGCATTGCCGAAAAGTGACAGGCTCAGGCCGCGGACGCAAGTGAAACGAGACAGGCCTTCCCACGGGGACAGTCTTGCCGGTTTCAGGTGGAAGTTTTTGCCTGCCGGTCCCGAGTTGCCGGGTGTTTTCTGCAAAATATTTCCAGGAGAAATTTTTAAGTATCTGAAAAATATAAGAAAATAAACCGTCTTCCGAGTTGGCACGGCCCTTGCGGATAAGCGCTCGATCATGGGCGGAAGCCCTCGTCAGTGTGCCCAAGGCAATCAAGAGGATCAAAAATGGGTATTTATGGGGCTATCAACTCAGCGGTTTCCGGTCTGGCCGCGCAGGCCAAGGCTCTTGAAAACATCGCCGGTAACGTCGCGAACTCGCAGACGACCGGATACAAGCGGCTGGATACGACATTTTCCGATCTCGTGGCTGGAGGTGGCTCCAACCAGGCGACGCAGGTCGCCGGTACGACGACCGCAACGTCCCGCGCCACGAACACCGTTCAGGGTGATATCACCTCGGTCGACGTCGACACCTACATGGCCATCAACGGCGAGGGCTACTTCGTCGTGACCAAGGCCGCGGATGTGGTTGACGGTTCGACGACCTTCGCGGAAGAGACCTACTACACGAGGGCAGGTGACTTCGAGCGCGATCAGGAAGGGTATCTGATCAACGCCGCCGGTTACTATCTCCAGGGTTTTCCGCTCGATCCGATCACAGGCAACGCGGTCGGTGACAATCCGCGCGTGGTGCTTGTCGACAATCAGCCGCTGGCGGCTTCGGCGTCTACAGGGATCGATTATCAGGCAAACCTGCCACGCATACCGCAAACGACCAATTATGACGGCGATACCGATGCCTCTGCGCTTCTGGATGCCAGCGTCACTGCGAGCGCCGACGTTCCGGTAGCCGACGAACTGGCATTCCTCGAAAGCTCGATCTCCGGTGGGTCCATCACGATCTACAATGAGAACGGCACCGCGATGAACGTCGAGGTCCGGTTTGCCAAGACCGCCAACGCTGATGCGGGTCCCCCGGTCGTCAACGACAGCTGGGGCATGTATGTCAACACCGACGGCGATGCGACGAATTCCTGGTGGCACGTGGGTGATGCCGACTTCACCAGCTCCGGTGCTCTCGACAGCCTGACAACCGGTGGCATCGGTACGGTAAACGGGACCGGTGACGGGTTCACCATCGCGTCTCTGGACATCAACGGCTCGACCGCCTCCAACATCGAGATCTCGTTTGCCGGTGGTGCGCTGACGCAGTATTCTGATCCGGACGGAACGGCCAGCTCCGTTGAACTGCAGCAGGACGGCTTTCCGGCCGGCGAGCTGAACAGCGTCTCCGTTGATGAAGCCGGCCGTGTGATCGCCAGCTATTCCAATAACGAGCGCCGCGCGGTCTACAAGATCCCGCTCGCCACTTTCCAGGCTGAGCAGTATCTCAAGCGCGTCGACGGTGCGGCCTTTGCCTCCACTGGCGGATCCGGCGCTGCCGACCTGACGGGCGGCGGCCAGATCCTGTCTCAGAAGCTGGAGCTTTCAAACGCCGACATCGCCGACGAATTTTCCAAGCTGATCGTTTCGCAGCAGGCCTATTCGGCGAACTCGAAGGTGGTGACGTCCGCCGACGAGATGCTCGACAGCGCCCTCAACATGGTCCGGTAACAAGGACCCGGCCGGCGGGAATTCTTCCGCCGGCCTTGAAGGTCCGCCGCGTAGCTCCGGGGAGAAGCCCAAATGGGTCTGACAAGTGCCCTGAATACCGCGATTTTCGGTATTTCCTACAATCAGCGTCAGTTGGATGTCACCGCAACCAACATCGCCAACGCTGATACGGTCGGATATTCTAAAAAGACGATTGCCGCCGATGCCTTTTTCGACGGTGAGGGCAACGTGGCCGGTATTTCGGCAACGTTGATCCGCCGTATCGTCGACGAACAGGTCCAGTCCGACTATTTCAACTCGCTCTCCGACACGAATTACGCCAAGCAGATCGCGGATTTTACCGGCCGACTGGACGATATCTTCGGCACGCTGGACGACGACAACGGTCTGACCTCGGCAGCGACCCGGCTGTCCTCCTCCCTGTCGACACTCGTCAACGATCCGGGAAGCTATGCCGCGCAGAAGGAAGTTGTTGCGGCCGCAGAAGCTTTTGCCCGCGAGGTCAGCTCCGCTTACGACAAGATCACCGATCTGCGTCAGGAAGCCGATGCGGCGCTCGCCCGCCAGACGGAGGGCGTCAACGGAATTCTGTCCAGCATCGAGGACATTGAAGATTCTATTCGCGATGCACAGAGTGCCGGCATCTCGACGGCCGACATGGAAGACGAGCGTGACCGGCTTGTCGAACAGCTTTCAGGCTTCCTTGATGTCAAGGTCAGCAAGGACGAGAACAACTCGCTGCTGATCCAGACAGCGGACGGACAGCAGCTATATGCCGACAACAGGGCTTCGACCCTGAGCTTTACCAGCAATCATTCCCTGCGGCCCGGACAGGCCGGAAACAGCGTCATGGTGACGACGCCGGGCGGCACGGCCTATGACCTGATTGCCTCGTCCCGGTCAGGGTCCATGGTGGCCATGGCCGAGCTTCGCGACGACATCCTGGTAGAGGCACAGACGCAGCTGGACACGATCGCTGCCGAAATGTCGCTGGCCTTTTCGAACGTCACAGTGGACAGCACCGCGGTAACCGCCGGTGTGGACACAGGTTTCGACCTTGATGTATCGGCGCTTCAGCCGGGCAACACGATCACGCTGGAATACACTGACACCTCCGGCCAGGCGCAGACGGTAACGCTGGTCGCGGTAGATGACCCCTCGTTGCTGCCTCTCGATGACAGCGCTACCGCAAAGCCCGGCGACACGGTTTACGGCATCGATATCTCAAGCGGTACGCCGGCGACCTACATCGCCAACATCACCGCTGCACTCGGCGGAACAGGGCTTCAGGTCAGCAACAATGGTTCGGACGAGCTCAGAATTCTCGGCGACGCAACCGGCCCGACCAGCGTCGAGGACCTGACCGCGGATGTGACGGTCACCGCCAATTCCGACCAGGGCCTCGGCCTTGCCATCTTCGTTGACCAGCGCGACGGGCCAGAACTCTTCACCGACGCGCTGGAAGACGGCGGACAGCGCGTGGGTTATGCCAGCGGCTTCCGCGTCAATCCGGATCTTCTGGCCGACAACGCGCTGCTGGTGAATTACCAGTCCACGCCGACGGCCAATACCGCCAATGACCCGGCGAGGGTCCAGTATCTGGCCGACGCGTTGAACACCGGTGTCTCCTATTTCGACCCGGGTGCGGGGGTCGGCAGTTCGTCCACGCCGTTCGAAGGCACGGTTCTCGACTTCATCAACCACACGGTTTCCCACCAGGGCAATCAGGCGGCGGATGCGGCGACCTATTCAAAGGCCAAGGAAACGCTCACCGTCAATCTCGCCGTCCGCTACGAGGAAAGCTATGCGGTCGACCTCGATACCGAGCTCGCCTTCATGGTTCAGCTTGAGAATGCCTACGCCGCAAACGCCCGGGTCATGCAGACCGTCAAGGAGCTCTTCGACGAGCTTCTGAACATCGTTTAGGTGCCATCATGACAATATCGTCCATCACCACTTCACGGGCCTATCTGACGCGCCAGCTTGGCGAAATGAACGACATGCTCGCGGAAAAGACCACGCAGCTCGCGCGCGGCAAGGTCGGTACGACATATGGCGACATCGGCGATCGCAGGCTTCTGGATATCCAGCTGACGCAAAAGGTCAGCATGATCGAGACCTTCGAGCAGACGATCACCGTTTCCAATCTTCACCTGGAGACGATGACCCTTGCTCTGGAACGGCTGGAAGACATCCGGCAGGATTCGAAGGCGGCGCTTGATTCCAACGACTTCGTGCTGCGGGACAGCGGCAAGACGCAGACGCAGGCCCGTGCCGAGCTACTGCTCAACGAAGCGGTCAATCTGTTGAACACGGAAGTCGCCGGCTTCTACGTCTTCGGCGGCACCGATGCGGTCAGCGATCCGGTCGCGACAATGGATCTGATCCTGAACGGCAACGACAGTGTCGACGGGCTTCGGACCGTCATGAGCGAGTATCAGCAGGCCAACCTCGGGGCGTCCGGTACGGGCCGTGTCGACACATCCGCGCTGACGACGAATTACGCACCGGGACCGATCCCGACGGATTCGACCTTCACGATCGCGGAAGACGGTGCGCATGACTTCGGTTTCGACATCTCCGCCGTGACCTCGGGCCTGAGCAACGTCACCGTGACGGGGCCGGCGGCGGCCGACCCCGACAGCGTCGATATCCAGTTTACCGGTCAGCCGGCGCTTGGCGAGAAGATCACCATCGAACTGACGCTGCCGCCCGATCACAGCGAAACGGTGACCATGCAATTCACCGCCGCTACGTCGAGCGAGCAAGACGGGGACTTCGTGGTCGGCAACGATCTGGAGGAAACGGCCCAGAACCTGCGCGACACGATTGCTGCGGAGATCGAAAAACATGCCCAGACGACGCTCAAGGCTGCTTCGGACAGCTGGGCTTCGGAGGAATTTTTCAGCACCTTCGCGGGCGAGGAGCCGCAAAGGGTGGATGGGCCACCTTTCGATACTGCAACGGCACTTCTCGGGGGAGGGGCGACAACCGTTGCCTGGTACACCGGGCGAAACACCGCGACCGACGATCCGCGCACCGACAAGAACGCCGTCATCGACAGCAATCTGACGGTCAATTACGGCGTCAGGGCCAACGAGAAGCCGGTTCAGGAACTGGTTCAGGCCCTTGCGGCATTTGTTGCAGCGGACTTTTCAGGCGGAACGCAGATCGATGAGGAGTATTACAACACCCTGTCTGCGGATCTGCGCGGCTATCTGCATCCGGAAGGGGTGGACCAGTCCGGGATCATCGATATCGCAACAGACATCGCGATCACGCACCGGACAGTGAATCTGACCGAAGACCGTCACGTTCAGATGAAGAGCAGCTACGTGGGAACAATCTCCGACATCGAGGGTGTCGACAAGGAACTTCTCGCCGCGGAGATCCTGCAATTGCAGAACAATATCGAGGTGTCCTACAGGGCAACGTCGATCATCTTCAATCTGAATCTCTCTGATTATCTCTAAGGCCTGGTCTCCAAGGGACATGTGACGGACCGGTCGACGGCGTCCATGGCCCGCCTCGGCGAGCGTGCGTCGCGCGGCTAGGCGTGGTGCGCAGGGTATTCCCGGCGAGACAGTGCTGCGCGACAGCATTGATGTTCTGCAGACTGGGACTGCGATTTCCCTGCCTCAAGACATTCTGAAGACGGTCATCTTTACGGTTATTGCGCCTTTGAGCCGTAGACATATCGGATCGATGCCGGAGCGCAATTGGCTATGCTCTTGTCCTGGCGACGCGAAATTGCAGCCACGGGTGACCTTCTTGGCAGCTTACAATCATCGAAAAGCCGCATGGTGGCAAATTTGAACGGTCCGGGACCTTCCGGCGCCGCCTGATACGCCAAGCCGGGCTTATATGCGGGGGCTGGTTCATGCCGCAAGGAGCGCGCTCCCAGGCGCTCCGGAGCCCTTCAGGATGCCGCTTGGACGCGTCAGGTCCTCCCACGAGCATGGGCGAGAAAAACGCGGACAACAAAAAGGCCGGGCGCTAAGCGCTCCGGCCCTTGTTCATTGAATGTGTTCAGCTGTCGCTCAGGCCGCTTCTTCCGGCTTGGCACGCAGGCCTTCCGCGATCGCACGATTGATGCTGATCATGGATCCCAGCTTTTCAGGATCGTCGGTGGTCATGATCGTCATCGTCTGCTTGAAGATGAAGAGGCCAAGAGAAGCCATGTTGTTTTTGATCTCTTGCGGGAGTTCGCTTTCAGCGCCCGTTGCGGAGGTGACCAGAACCGTCCAGAGCTTCCTGTTGTAGGTCAGCGCATCATCTTTTTCGGCGAGCGAAGACTCTTCCCACTCATCCTTGATCAATTGCAGCCTTGCTGCGGCCTTCATGAGCAGATTCGCTTCCAGTTCCCTCGGTGACACCGTCACCTGGCTCGCTTTCTGGTAAGCCTGCGCTGCCTGCTTGTACATGACTGATCAGCTTTCCTTCATACTCGATGAGCTTGCGTGCTTCTTTGAGTGCCTTGTAGAAGGCGCCAGCTAATATCGCGTTACTGATACGCGTGACATACGGGATGGTGCTGGGCGCCGCCTTTACGATATCATTGACGAGGGTGAAGTAGTTCTCCTGGATCTTCTCCATATCCGTCGAAAGATACATCAACTGCACAGCGAGATAGACCCGCTTTGCCGGTGTATCGGCGGTCGCTGGGGTGAGAATATCCTTTTCTCGCAGAATGGGTGCCTGGCCTTCTATAAAGAGCCTCGTGCGCTGATTATCGTTGGTGATGACACTGTCACCGATGATAATCCGCTCGCCCGGTTTAAGCTCGACCTTGAGCGCCATTCCCTGACCTCCACGGCTGAGTATGGCCAAGAACGTTAACAAAATGGTTAACGATCATGGCCGATACTTTAATGAATTCCTATGTCGGTTAGACCGGTCCGCCTTTAACCGAACAAGCTCAGGACGCTCTGATCGGCCTGGTTTGCCAGCGACAATGCGGTGGAGGAAAGCTGCTGCCTGGTCTGCAGGGCCAGCATGTTGGCGCCTTCCTCGTTCATGTCCGCGATTGTCAGCTCACCGGCTCCAACCTCAAGCGTGTTGATCATATGTTCGGTGAAGTTCGTCCGGATTTCAACGGTGGAAAGCGCGGTACCCATGGAGCGCGCCGCGCTTCGAAGAGAATCGAGGGCACCATTGATGGCTTGCAGCGTTCTTTCGATGTCCGTGTCACTCTTGAACTCGGACGCCGCCGCCGACAGGCCGACAAGGCCCGTCGAGCTTTCGAGGGTCATCCGGTTGAAGTCGGCGTTGCTACTGGTGATGTCGAAGGAGACTTCGCCGACAAGGCTGACACCGCCGCCGGAGAAGGTCGCATCGAGGCCCTTGACGTTGTTGATGAAGCGCACGAAGTCGTGGACCGTCGTGTCTTCGTCGATTTCAAGGGAGGCGGGCTCAAAGCCATTGCCGTCGGTGATGAAGATCGTGTCACCGGCCTGGAAGCCGCCTGAGGTGACCAGCGTAGCGGTGGAACTCAGCGCAGTGACGTTGGTGACCGTTGCCGCGCCAGTTGCGCTTCCGCCGCCCGTTGCGGTGGAGGGGGCGCCGGCTGCAGCGTCCTTGGCGATGCTGACTGCTGATTCCAGACCCGAAACGAGCGTGATCGAATCGGTCGCTTCGTCGAAGGAGGCATGAATGCCTGGCTCGGAATCGAGAGCGTCGATATAATCCTGCACCGTCACGATGTCGGTGCCCACTGTCAGCGTGACGGTCTCGGTTCCCTGGGTGATGGTGACATGGTCGCCATTCTGCCAGTTGGCGAGATCCGACAGCCTGGACGAGGCCTGCAGGCCTGTCAGGGTTATGGTGGACGAACCGCCGTAGAGATTGAAGGAGGCTGTACCGGTGCCGCCCGTATCCAGATCCGCCAGGTTGAGGCCGTCCTCAAGGGTGGTATCCGTGAAGTCTACGGGGTTTACGGTCAGGTTGGACGTGGAATCCTCGTTGAAGATCACTTCCAGTTCGTTGCCTGCACCTGCCAGAAGGTTCTTGCCCTTGTAGCTGGAATCACGTGCCATGTCCTCGATCTGTTCGAGGATGTCATTATATTGCGAAGCAAACTGCTTGCGCTCGTATTCGCTCGAGGTCTGCAGGGCCTGGTTTGCGATTGCCTTTGCCGATTCCACCAGCTTCGTTATTGACGTGACGCCCTTGTCGGCGGCCCGAAGCGTCTGGACCGACTGGCCCATGTTGTCCAGCAGGTTCGCGAGATCGCTTGCGCGGTCGTTCAGCGACTGCGCGGTGAAGTAGGAATTGGGATTGTCGAGCGCCGTGTTGACCTTCAAGCCTGTCGCAAGACGGTTCTGGGTCACCGACTGGAGGTCGGCCGTTTGTTTCAGCGACAGGAGATTGTCCCGGACCGCGCTGGAAAGAACAATATCAGGCATCACACTTCACCGCTTCTACCGTTCGGTGCATGCCGGGCTTGTCTAAACCCATGAAAGAGCACGCACATTCAATGTAAAACTAAAAGGAAAGTTAATCCGGGATGCACGAATTAACCTGTTGTAAATGAAAGTTACCAAAAGCTTTCTTTTAACGCATTGAAAAACAAGGATAAAAAAATCAGCGGTGAGGGCTTGAAATGGGCAAAAAAGAAACGGCGGGCCAAAGACCCGCCGTTTTTGTGTGTCGATAGGGGAGTAAAAGCCCACTATTGATTCTATTCGCCTTAGAAGAGCGAGAGAACTGTCTGGTCTGCCTGCGATGCGAAGGACAGCGACGTGGAAGCAAGCTGCTGACGGGTCTGAAGAGCCAGCAGGTTTGCACCTTCCTCGTTGGTGTCGGCCAGCGTCAGCTTGCCTGCACCTTCTTCCAGCGTGTTGATCATCGTCGTCGTGTAGTCCTGACGAATTTCAATGGTCGACAGATTTGTACCAAACGAAGATGCCTGGGAGCGCAGCGACGACAGTGCATTGTTGATGCGGTCGAGAACGCGGTTGATTTCGTTGTCGGTCGCAAATCCACTGTCGGTCAGAGCGTCAATCGAAACGCCGGTCGACGGGGTGGAGAAGTTGTCACTCGCAAAGTTCGAGTTGTCACTGGTCAGTGCGAGATCCGTTTCGGAAATGATGTTGATCGAACCGGATGCGGAGGTGAAATCAGCATCCACGCCCTGGAAGTCGTTGATGAAGTTTTCCAGATCGCCGACTGAAGTGTCGTCCTCGATTTCCAGCGAGCCCAGCTCATAGCCATTGCCGTCCGTCAGCGTCATCGTGTCGCCGACAGCGAAGGATGCGGAGTTGGAGAGGACATCGGTGGTGGCGGAGAACGCCGTAGCATCGACTGCCGTGCTGGCGAGGGACGCTGTGAGCGAACCGTCGGTCAAGCGGAAGTCTTCGTCACTGTAGACTGACAGCTTGCCGGTGGAGTTGTCGAACTCCGCACGGACGCCGTCGATGGCATTCAGGCCGTCGACCAGATCCTGCACAGAGCTTGCGCCGGTGATGGCGGTGCCGAGGCTGGAGTCGTCGCTGGCATTGACGAAACGCAGTGATGTGGTGGTGGACGCGATCAGGCTGGCATCAGCGAGCGTCGAGCTCGTATTCAGCGTTGTGGTTCCGTCCGTCAGCGTGATTTCCGTCTTGCCGCCACGCAGTTCGAGAGCCGCTGCCGCGCCTTCGCCTTCGACGAGATCGGAAAGGTTAAGGCCCTGGGAAAGGGATGTCTCCGTGTAATCCACGGCGCCGATCTTGAGCTTGGACGTTGCATCTTCGTTGAAGATGGTGGTCAGGTCGTTGCCGTCGCCTGCGAGCAGGTTCTTGCCCTTGTAGGAACTGTCCTTTGCAACATCTTCGATCTGGGTCAGCAGTTCGTTGTACTGGGCAGCAAACTGCTTGCGCTCGTACTGGCTCTGCGTCTGCAGTGCCTGGTTGGCTTTCGCCTTGGCCGATTCAACCAGCTTGGTGATGCTGGTGATACCCTGATCGGCCGCCTTCAACGTCTGTACGGACTGCCCCATGTCGTCCAGAAGGGTGGACAGGTCACTGGCGCGCGAGTTCAGACCGGATGCGGTGAAGAAGCTGCCCGGGTTGTCGAGAGCAGAATTCACCTTCTTGCCGGTAGCCAGTTTGTTCTGGACATCGGACATGAAGTTAGCGGTGGTCTGAAGTGTAAGAAGGTTCTGCCGTACGGCAGCGGACAGCGTGATGTCAGCCATCGAATTATTCCCTTTCCTGGGTCACATGCACTGCTGCTCTTCCTGAGCAGGTTGGACCGAGGATTGCTCGTTAACCTTAAACATTGGTTAATCGGGCAGGGAATTGTGGTTGCGTGGAGATGAAAGTTTTCCGCAAACTGCAAGAAGTAACAGTGCCTTGATACAGCAGTTATCTAGGCTTGGCTCGAGATTTTTGCCGGTTTTTGCCATTAAGAAGTTTTTGCTTGTCGTTGCGGAACTTCGCGGCCTGTAGCCAGAGGATGGCAGGTGTGTCTGTGATACAGACAGGTGAAACGAGATGTGTGGGGGAAATGTCGGGAAACCTTCAGCCAAGGGAAATGCAAGGTCAGGCAAAGCGCGTCGACGAAGGACAAAAAAAGGCGGGCCGGGGCCCGCCTTTCTCCGATCCTGTAACCGTTTCGACTGGTCTTAGAAGAGACGCAGTACGTTCTGGTCTGCCTGGGAGGCGAAGGAGAGGGACGTGGATGCAAGGCTCTGACGTGTCTGCAGAGCAAGCAGGTTCGCACCTTCCTCGTTGGTGTCGGCCAGCGTCAGCTTGCCTGCACCTTCTTCCAGGGTGTTGATCATGTTCCGCGTGAAGTCCTGACGGTTTTCAATGACCGACAAGTTCGTACCGAATTCCGATGCCTGCGTTCTCAGTTTGCCAAGAGCGGAGGTCAGGCGGTCAACGGTGCGGTTGATGTCGTTGTCAGTTGCAAATCCGCTGTCGGTATTAGCCGTGAGCGAAACACCCGCAGATGGTGCGGAGAAGTTGTCGCTCGCGAAGTTGGCGTTGTCACTGGTCAGAGACAGGCCGACTTCGGACGTGATCGACAGGGCGCCCGAACCGGTCGTGAAGTCTGCGCTGACGCCATCGAAATCGTCGACGAAGTTCTCCAGATCGTCGACTGAAGTGTCGTCTTCGATTTCCAGCGAGCCCAGTTCATAGCCGTTGCCGTCCGTCAGGGTCAGCGTGTCGCCGACAGCGAAGGAAGCGGATTCGGACAGGAGGTCGGTGGTGGAGGAGAACGCCGTAGCATCGACTGCGGTGCCGGCGAGGGACGCTGTCAGCGAACCGTCGGTCATGCGGAAGTCTTCGTCACTGTAGACTGACAGCTTGCCAGTCGAGTTGTCGAATTCCGCACGGACGCCGTCGATGGCATTCAGGCCGTCGACCAGATCCTGCACAGAGCTTGCGCCGGTGATGGCGGTACCGAGGCTGGAGTCATCGCTGGCATTGACGAAACGCAGTGACGTGGTGGTGGACGCGATCAGGTTGGCATCAGCCAGCGTGGAGCTGCTGTTCAGCGTGGTCGTTCCGTCCGTCAGTGTGATTTCCGTCTTGCCGCCACGAAGGCTCAGCGAGGTTGCGCCACCTTCACCTTCGACGAGATCCGAAAGGTTCAGACCGGTCGAAAGAGCCGTGTCGGTGTAGTTGACGGCGTCAACCTTCAGCTTGGACGTGGAGTCTTCATTGAAGATGGTCGTCAGATCGTTGCCGTCGCCTGCGAGCAGGTTCTTGCCCTTGTAGGAGCTGTCTTTCGCAATGTCTTCGATCTGCGTCAGCAGTTCGTTGTACTGCGTGGCAAACTGCTTGCGCTCATACTGGCTCTGGGTCTGAAGGGCCTGGTTGGCTTTCGCCTTGGCCGATTCAACCAGCTTGGTGATGCTGGAAATGCCTTCGTCAGCAGCTTTCAGGGTCTGAACGGACTGGCCCATGTCGTCCAACAGGGTGGACAGGTCATTCGCGCGGGAGTTCAGGCCGGAGGCGGTGAAGAAGTTGCCCGGGTTATCCAGAGCAGAGTTCACCTTCTTGCCGGTGGCCAGTTTGTTCTGGACATCGGACATGAAGCTGGCAGTGGTCTGGAGGGTGTTCAGGTTAGCGCGGACTGCGCTGGACAGAGTAATATCCGCCATGATGTTTCCTTCCTAGGAGTACAAGATACGTGGACCCTTCCTGGATCCAGCCTCATCAATGCCTCAAAGAAGAAAACCAGTCGTAAACAAGGTTGGTTAGCGGGAATTAACCTTTATAAATGCTGTATTTTTGCATGAACTGATTTCTTTTCAATTCGTAAATATTAACGAAAGAATTCGTTTACTATAAGTTCCGCTCCCGACTGAGCCTGCTCATGCACGGAACGCAGAAAAGACTCCAGGGGTGTGGGAGCTGGCCGAGACGCTTCTTCAGTGGCATTGCAACTGGAAGGGAGTTGCTTGCCATCAGGAGCTGACAGCCGAGCCATCGAGCGAAATGGGGAAGGGGTAACGGCGGTGAACGGGTGAGATATCGACACACGCCGTTATCCGGGCAGTGGCTGTGAAAGCGCCGCCAGGAAAAGCATTTGCCGCTTCAGATGGTCTCTTGCACGGCCGTCGGTTGCGTCTGAGCCTTCTGGGCCTCGATGGACTCAGTATAGGCGCGCAAACGCAGCAAGGTCTCGCTCGGGATCTGGCGAACGATCTGGCCGGTATCGACGTTGGTCGCGACGTAGACAAAACTTTCGCTTTCCGGGTCGATTATGTTCCGGCGCTCTACTTGCTGGTCCTCTGGCCGGTCAGACGTAAACTGGCGTTTCCGCTCGTGATCGGCTGCCTGTCGGCTTTGATCCGTTTCCGTGGCCGGTCTGACAGTTTCTTCAGCCGGCAGGTCTGTTTCGGCAGCGGGCCGAGTTCTTTCCGGGGCCCGCGCTACCGGCGTGATCGCCGTATACGTCGGCGATGGCGGCCGGGACAATCCCATATCCAACATCTTTACCTCCGGGTTAAACGACACTCTTTACCCGATTATTGTCAAATATAACGCAAGGGAATGAATCCAACGTTAACGGAATTGTTAGGAATTAAAGTTCTTGGATTTAGTCAATTATGGCTGTTCATGATTCGTTGCCCGCGCCCCTTTCCGCAGAGGCGCGACGACGTCGTCCGCAATCGCTGCGTCACTCCGGACAACGAGAAAAGGCCCCCGCCTTGCGGGAGCCTGACACATTGCGCTCGGGCCGCACCGACTGAGGTGCGGCAGCTTCGTCAGAGAGCCTGATTGACGGCGATCCCGCGTGCGGATTGCGGGCCGGTCGGCGCTGCGCCGTTGCGTCCATAGGTCGTCGGCGCGTTGGCGTTTTTCGCGCCGGCCACTTTCGCGACTGTCGAGACGATGCTGTTGGCGACGTCACGGGCGGTTGAAAGCACCGCAAGGTTGATCCGCAGAACCGGTTGGAATTCGCCATGCTGGCGGCGCAGGGACTGCGTGGCGGCAGGGGCGAGGTTGCCGAGCGCGACCGCATGCTCCTTTGCGGTCATCATCCCTCGGGTATATTCATGGATCAGTCGGGCCTTGTCCGGCTGCAGTGCTCCGGCGGCTTTCAGTTTGCCCGAGCGAACCAGGTCCGTCTCCATCTCGATGACCGAGAGAAGCGCTTCCATCGTGCCGGACAGGGCGGAGCAGAAGTTTTCGGCGTCCTGCGGGCTGGTGGGCCGCTCCAGGGAGAACGGAAACGAGGTCGTATTCGGCTGCTCGGTCATCAGGAACCCTCTTGTAGTCTAAGCAGTTCTTTTTCGACGCTGTCGGCAATGCCGATGCCGCCGGACGCTGCGATGGAGCGGGAGTATTCGTCGATCAAAAGGCTCTGCCAGGCATCGGCGCCATGGCCCTTGCCCCAGGTACCGCCACTTTCAAGCCCGGTGAACATGTTCTGAAGCATGTTGTTCACGAACACTGCCTCAAATTCCTCGGCCGCCTCGCGCACGGCGCTGTGGTCGGTCGTGTCGACCCCGCGCAGCGCATCCTTTGGTGAAGCAGGCTGCATGCCTGGAGAGATCGGAGCCAGCATCACAGTACCTCGATTTCTGCCTGGAGGGCGCCGGACGCCTTGATCGCCTGAAGGATGGAGATCATGTCACGGGGGCCGATGCCAAGGGCGTTGAGGCCATCGACAAGTTGTTTCAGGGTCACCGTTTCGGGAACGATGGCGAGCTTGGTGCCGTCCTCGTTGACGCCGACGTCGGTGCGGGGCGTGATGGCGGTCTGGCCGTTGGCGAAGGGCAGCGGTTGGGTAACCTGCGGCGTTTCCGCAATCGTCACCGTCAGATTGCCCTGTGCGACTGCGACCATGGAGACCTTCACGTCCTGTCCCATGACGATGATGCCGGAGTTCTCATCGATGACCACGCGGGCCGCAAGATCCGGCTCGACGATGAGCTGTTCGATATCGGTCAGGAGGTCGACGATGTTGCCGTCATACTGACGCGGAAGATCAAGCCGTACGGTGCCGGGGTCGAGCGGCTCGGCTGTCGGAAGGCCGATGAGTTCGTTGATCGACAGGGCCACACGCCGGGCCGTCGTCAGGTCCGGGTTGCGCAGGGCAAGCCTCAGGGACGTCAGCGAGGCCAGTTTGAACTCGAGTTCGCGTTCGACGAGGCCGCCATTGGCGATGCGACCGGCGGTCGGCACACCGCGAACGACCGAAGCGGCATCGCCTTGCGCGGAAAAACCGCCGATGGCAACGGACCCTTGGGCGATCGCGTAGACTTCGCCGTCAGCGCCGACAAGCGGGGTGACCAGAAGCGTGCCGCCCTGAAGGGACGAGGAGTCGCCAAGGGAGCTGACATTCACGTCGATGCGCGTGCCCTGCGTGGAAAAGGGCGGCAGGTTGGCGGTGACCATCACGGCGGCGACGGTGTTGGTATTCAGGGCCGAGTTGCGGGTGTTGACGCCGAGCCGTTCCAGCATGGCCTGAAGGCTCTGCTGGGTGAAAGGTGAGTTGTTGAGGGAATCGCCCGTGCCATTGAGGCCGACCACCAGGCCGTATCCGATGAGCTGGTTTTCTCGAATACCTTCGAAGTCCGCGATATCCTTGATCCGGGAAGCTGCCTCGGCGGATGTCATCGCCGCACCCGCCCAGACAGCGACTGCCGCGGCTGTAAAGGTCAGCCTTTTCAGCCATCTGGAAAGATTTTCTCTCAAGTGCCGCATTACCGTTTCTGGTCCGCTGTTACCGCACCGGCCTTGCCCGCCGGGTGAATTGATCTCGGTTTGCTTAATGCGAGAGCCGTGCCAACTTTCAGCTCCGGCGCGATCCGTACGGATAAAGTGGCTGGATTCTGCGCAATTGGCTCTATGGAGACCCGTTATATCCACTCAAAATTGTCGAGAAGTGTATTTGAGTCCCGGCAAATATTGCCTCCCGGGCAAGGATTCATTTACCCTTCCGGGCAGATTCTGACACGTACCGGCTTTTCGTCTTGTTCCGCCGGACCTGTCTGCGAAGCGTCGCGACACAGAGCGCGACCGGAAAGACGACCATGCGCATAACGACAAACAAACCAATCACCGGCGTGCACGGGAAGGGGGCGAAGAAGCAGACCTCCGGATCCTCCAACCAGTTCGCGCCCGAGTTTGGCGAGGAAACGGTGACATCCTCCCAGACAGCCGGCGGCTCTTCCCACATCCAGGGGATGGACGCCCTTCTGGCTCTGCAGGAGGTCGACGAGCGCGAGGCGCGCCGGAACAAGGCTTCGAAGCACGGTCACTCTCTTCTCGACACGCTGGAAATGGTGAAGACCGATCTGCTCGCCGGGCAAGTCTCCGAAGATCGGCTGGAGCTGCTTTCCAGGCAGATAGCGAAGCGTCCGGAGAGTGGAGATCCGAAGATTGATTCGGTGCTGGACGAGATCGAATTACGCGTCAAAGTGGAATTGGCGAAGCTGGGCCGATTTGCTGACTAGGCTTTCGAAGGGCTTTGGGAAAAAATCCGCCGAATGCGGTTAACCTTACGCAACGAATTGAAAGATCAAGTATTTCTGCGACTTCTTTTTTTCAACTTGCACCGTTGTCGGTTGAGGGAACCGGCTATATATTGCCCCGGCATAACGGTAATCCGGAGCTATCGATGACGGTTGAACTTGAGTCTGAATATCGACCCTCGGAAGACGAGCCGTTCATGAACGACAGGCAGCGCGAGTATTTTCGAAACAAGCTGCTTGTCTGGAAGGAAGAGATCCTGAAAGAGAGCAAGGAAACTCTCACGAACCTTCAGGAAGAAAGCCAGAATCATCCCGACTTTGCCGACCGTGCGTCTTCGGAAACGGACCGCTCGATCGAACTGCGAGCCCGGGACCGCCAACGGAAGCTGATTTCAAAGATTGACGACGCTTTGGAACGCATTGTTGACGGAAGCTATGGCTATTGCGAGGAAACCGGCGAACCGATTTCACTGCGCCGCCTTGAGGCCCGTCCGATCGCGACATTGTCGATCGAGGCGCAAGAGGCGCATGAACGTCGGGAAAAGGTTTATCGCGACGACTGACTTCCAGAAAACGGCCGATTGGGGCGCTCAAGCCGCAATCTCAGTTTCTCTTTGAACCTTCCCCTATGCGGGAAGGTTTTTTTTGCCTTCAGCGATCGAGGATGTATCTCCTCATTCTTTCCCGTTTCGGTTCTGAGCGCTTGATGTTTGTCGCATCCAGGGCGGCGGATCGTTACCTCGCGGCAAATCCCGGCCTTACGGTTTCGGCTGTGGAAGCGGTGACAAAAATCGGGCGCGGCATCAACCCCCCGCGCTGGCTGATCATGAGCGTGCCGGGCAGGGGGGCACACATCCGCAACGAGATGTGAGCCCCGCAAGAAACGCGCCTCCGCTCGACGGCGTTTCCGCCGCCGAACTTGTCTGTCCGGGTTGGCATTCGTCGCCGTCACATGGGAAATTGTTGGCTTCTGGTCAGAGCGCTATGCGGTAGCGGGCAAACCCGTCCGCGCCGTCACCCGCAGGCTCGATCTTCACCCCTTCGACGGAAGCTGCATGTTCCGTTCCTCCCGGCCCCGTTTCGAACAGGACGGTCGTTCCCGGCAGTCCCTTGAATGTCCAGTTGGCATCGGCGGAAGGGTTGATCGTGCCTTGTTCAACGATGTAGCGAACGAGGACGTCGCGGTTGGTGTCGGGGCCGACGAAGACGACGACCTCGTCGCCGAGGCCCGGGAAATTGCCACCGCCGCCGGAGCGGTAATTGTTCGTCGCGACCACGAAGGTGGCATCCGGATCAAGGGGGGCGCCTTGATACTCAAGGTTCACGATCCGGTTTGCGTCGGGATTGAGCCGTTCGCCCTTGGGATCGTATTTCGAGGGCTGGCTGAGGTCGATCTGATAGGTCACGCCGTCGATGACGTCAAAATTGTAGCTCGGAAAGTCGGAGTTGATCAGAGGCTGATCCGTCTTGCCGGGTTCAATCTGCCGGAAGATGCCGGCGGATCTTTCCAGCCAGTCCTTGACGATGCTGCCTTTCACGGCGACCGCTCGGACCGTGTTGGGGTAAAGGTAGAGATCGGCAACGTTCTTGATCGCGATATCGCCGACAGGTACGTCGGTGTAATAGTCCGGACCGCCCCGGCCGCCGGCCTTGAAGGGCGCGGCAGCGGACAGCACGGGAAGGTCGTCCCATTGGGTGCCCTTGAGCATCTGTTCGATGTACCAGATCTGTGCCTTGGAGACGATCTGCACGCTGGGGTCGTCCGCGACGAGGGCAAAATAGGAGTGAAGCGGCGCGGAGGTCTTTCCGACCGGACGGCGGACATAGGCAAGCGTTGCCTCGTGATCTTCCTTCACCGCGTCCAGAACGTCCTGCTGGCTGTCCACCAGCGGGGTGACCTCGCGGCCCTCCTTCTGGTAGATCGGCCGCGCCTCGGTCATGAAGTTGGCGACGCGCCAGCCATTGCCATCCCGTTCTATCATCAGGTCGATGACGCCCAGGTGGGATCCCCAGAAGCCGCCCATGGCGGCCGGCTTTCCAAAGAGTGTGCCCTTGTCGGCGTCCACACCCGGCAGCCCCGCATATTGGGGCCCCGGAAAAACGAGGTGCTGGTGTCCGGTAAAGACCGCATCTATGCCCTCGACGCCGGCCAGGTGCAGGGAGGCATTTTCCATGCGGTCTGACCGATCGTTCGCGTCGATGCCTGAATGGGAGAGGGCGATCACCAGGTCGCAGCCCTGTTCGCGCATCTCGGGAACGAAAGCCCGGGCGGCATCAACGATATCGCGCGTGTTGACGTTGCCCTCCAGATGGCGCCGGTCCCAGTTCATGATCTGGGGCGGCACGAAGCCGATAAAGCCGATGCGGATGGGATGGGCGTTTCCGGCCCCGTCCGTGATCTGCTTTTCGACAATGACATAGGGCTTGAGAAACAGGTCGTCCTTGCGGGCGTCTCCGGCGAGCGTCGATCCGTTGACGAGATTTGCGCAGACAACGGGAAAATTCGCACCGGCAAGGACCTTGGTCATGAAGTCCAGGCCGTAGTTGAACTCATGGTTCCCGAGGGTGCCGGCGTCGAAATCGAGAACGTTCATGCCCTTGATGACCGGGTGAAGGTCGCCCTCCTTCATGCCTCGCTCATAGGCGATGAAGTCACCCATCGGATTGCCCTGCAGGAAGTCGCCGTTGTCGACCAGAACCGAGTTCGTCGCTTCGTCCCGGATGCCGTGGATCAAGGTCGCGGTGCGGGCAAGGCCGGCGGTATCGACCGGCTTGTCGGAATAGTAGTCGTAGGGAAAGACATGCACATGCAGGTCGGTGGTTTCCATCAGGCGCAGATGGGCAGTGCCCTCCTGGGCCCGCAGCGAATAGGGGTGCAACGCGGCGGAGAACCCGGTCGCGGCCGCGCCCATGAGCAGCGTTCTGCGGTTCAACCTGAAGTCTTTGGCAAGGGACATGGAAAAACTCCTGAATGGAAACGGTCGGCAGGGCCGCATCTTATCACGCGTCTGTCGGTCTTGCCCCGGGATAGCTGCAGCCTGGTGACGGTCTCGCCGGCTATGGGAGAGGTCGTGGTCCCTTCGCGTCAGGAATTGCCGGCAATCTTGTCGGCCATCACGGAAATGGTCTGGACGTAGACGCTCGCCTTGTTCCACTGCTTCAGGACGTTGTAGTTTGCCGTGCCCGGCCCCCAGCCCTGACCACGGCGCCAGCCCTTCTTGGCAAGATAGTTGGCAGTGGAGGCGAGGACGTCGGGGATGGAGCGGATCAGATCTCGTCGTCCGTCCCGGTCATAGTCGACAGCGTATTTCATATAGGACGATGCCAGGAACTGGGTCTGGCCGATCTCGCCTGCCCAGGCCCCTTTCATTTCGGCCGGCGTCATGTCGCGGCGCTGGATGATGGCGAGCGCGTTGACCAGTTCGTTGGTGAAGAAGGCTGACCGGCGGCAGTCATAGGCAAGCGTCGCAAGGGAGCGGACGACGGACATGTTTCCGGAAAAGCTGCCGTAGTTCGTTTCAAGTCCCCAGATCGCCAGGATGACCGGCGCCGGTACACCGTACTTCCGCTCAATGCCGTCGAAGATGCGGCGGTAAGTCTTGGCAAGGCTCTGGCCGCGCCGGATCATCGCGTTGTTGACGCGCTTGGCATAGAATTGATTGAAGCTCAGCTTGAAGGACTTCTGGTTCCTGTCGAGCCGGACCACCTTGGCGTTGTAGCTGACATTCTTCAGCGTGGATGCGACGACCCGCTCCTTCAGGCCATATCTGGCCGAGTTGGCGATGAAGGCCTGCTTCCAGGCATCGAACCCTGCAGGCCCATTCCCGCAACTGGCGCTCAGGGCCGGAGAACTCAACGAAACGAAAAATCCGAACAAGGAAACGATCAGGATACGCATGGAGACCCCCGGTAAACCGTCAGGAAGATGGGTACGCCTCGTCATGGGGCGTACGGCGCTTTGGACATATTAGCGTAAAACCGCGTCACGTCATCGCTCGCATGGTCGAAACCGGTCGTGAAAATGCCACGGCTCGGTTTCTGCACAGTTTCAATCGGGGAGGAAATGAACGCTGCGTAAGTAAAGGCGGTGTGATGCGGAAAAGAGAACGGGCATGGCGCTCGGGGAGCGAGACGCCATGCCCGTCGTCAACCGTAACCGGTCGAGCTTCTAGAACACTCTGCCGGTAACGGCCGGGGGACTGAACTTTTAGAAAGGCATCAGGATGTCGAGAACCTGATTGCCGACACGGGGCTGCTGAACCGTGGTGATCTGGCCACGGCCGCCATAGCCGATGCGGGCTTCGGCAATCTGTTCGCTGGCGATGCGGTTGTTGGAGGTGATGTCCTCCGGCCGCACGATACCGGCGACGATCAGCTCGCGGACCTCGAAGTTGACGCGCACCTCCTGGCGGCCCTCGATGACGAGGTTGCCGTTTGGCAGGACCTGCGTGACCACGGCTGCGATGGTGGTTTCCAGCTGTTCTTCGCGGTCGACGCTGCCCTGTCCCTGGAAGTCGGAGTTGCTGTTCACGTTTCCAAGATCGCTTGCCGCGACACCTGCGGGCAGGAAGACCGTGTCGATGGCCGTGCCGAGCGCACCGCCGACGCCGGCGCCGCTGGAATCGCTGCGGCTGCGTTCGGTGCTGTTCGAGAGCTGTGCCTGGTCATCGATGGTGACGACGACGGTGAGGATATCGCCGACCCGGCTGGCGCGCTGATCCTTGAAGAAGGCGCGGCTGCCTGACTGCCAGAGAGAATTCGGATTGTAGTGCGCCTGCTGAGGCTCGGGCATCGGCATCTGCACCGGACGGTACCCGGGCTGGGTGGTCGGATCCTGAATGGCATTCAGCGGGGGCTGCTTGCCGACCTGGGCGAGCTGGTCGGCGGTGCCACAGCCGCCGAGGAGAACTGCGAGAGCGGCGCTGGCCAGCAGATTGCGATGGGATATCGTTGTTTTCAGCATTATTTGATCTCGCTGTTCAGGCTGGCGACCACTGGATTGGCGGTGTTCACACGGACCTGGCCACGGGACAGGATCGTTGCCGGTACAATGCGGCGGGACTGAAGGTTCATAACGTCGATCAAGTCACCCACGGCACCGTCGTCCATGGCCTGGGCCCGTGAGGTCAGTTTCATTCCCGGCATCTCGAAGTTCACGGTCACCTTCTCGCCGCGCTTGACCAGCACGGGGCGCTGGAAATCCTTGCGAGAGAGGGGGGTGTTGGAGCGCAGTGAATTGCGTGCCTGCTTGCCGATGATTTCAGACGGGTCGTCCAGAGTGCCGGCCGGCACCTTACGGCGGGCGAGCCGAACGGTAACGACGTCTTCTTCCCGGAGGATGTCGCCGCGGCGCAGCGGCTGGACCAGCGCGAGGACCTCGATCATCTCGGTGGCTTTGCCGCTAAGCGTCAGCGGCTTGACGCCATGCTCTGCGGCAACCGTTGCCTGGATGGTGAACAGGCCGCTGCTCTGGGACCAGTCGACCCGGTCGAAGCGGATCGGATCCTTTACCTTCGGGTCGGCCAGCACCTTGTCCGGTGCCTGGACAAGCTTGATGTCCAGATTGGCGGGGTCGAGGCTGGCGTCGGTCTCCACCAGTGCGTTGCGTACCAGTTCTTCCAGCTGGTCATGGCCGAAGCGGGTGGCGCTGCGGTGGACGACGACCGTGCGGAGCCCGTCGGTGCCTGCCAGCTTGAGGCCTGCGGCGCGAGCGCGGTTGGCGACAGCCTGCGCCGGCACGTTGCCGGACGTTCCCATGTCGGGAGACCGGAACAGGGGTGCGGAGGCCAGGTCGCCGGCATTGGAGTAGAAGTCGCCGATGGTGACGATCTCCGAAAGCGTCATGACCTGCGAGCGCAGCACAGGGCGGTCGTCGGCGCGCACTGCACCGGAAACCAGAACCGCGAGGCCGAAACCGACCAGCGCCTTGAGCAGATGTCTTTTCATCTCAGCGGCTCCCTATCAGCGCAGGTTGGTGGTGGTGGAGTACATCTCGTCAGCGGCCTGGATGATCTGCGAGTTCATCTCGTAGGCGCGCTGGGCGGAGATCAGGTCGGCGATTTCGGTGACCGCATCCACGTTTGCCATTTCAAGGAAGTACTGCTGAACGGAGCCGAAGCCGTCGTCGCCGGGCGACCCGGTTTCGGCGGCGCCGCTGGCATCCGTTTCGCGGAAGAGGTTGTCGCCAACGGCTTCAAGACCGGCCTTGTTGACGAAGCGGGCCAGCTCAAGCTGTCCAAGCTGAACGGTGTTGCCCGCCTGATCAACGCCCTGGACTTCCCCGGTGTTGGAAATGGTGATGTCCTGGGTGTTGTTCGGAATGTTGATGCCCGGATTGACCTGATAGCCGTCGACGGTGACCAGATCGCCGTTCGCATCACGCTCGAAGGAGCCGTCGCGGGTGAAGGCGGTGGTGCCGTCCGGAAGGTCGATCTGGAAAAAACCTTCGCCGCGGATGGCGACGTCCAGTTGCTTGCCGGTCTGTTCCAGGGAGCCCTGGGACATGATGCGTGTGGTGGAGGCGATCTTCACGCCCGAACCGATCTGGATACCCGTCGGGACGATCGTGCCGGCGTCGGAGGTCTCGGTGCCCATGCGGCGCAGGTTCTGGTAGAGCAGGTCCTGAAAATCGGCGCGCTGCTTCTTGAACCCGGTCGTGCGCATGTTGGCGACGTTGTTCGAGATCACTTCGACGTTGGTTTCCTGGGCCTTCATGCCCGTCGCTGCGATATGGAGTGCTTTCATCGTCTAAATCCTTGCAGCCTGTCAGGCTTGTATCTGGCCGAGTTTCGAGATCGCCTGCTGGCGCAATTCATCGAGATCCTTGACCACTTTCGCGGTGGCGTCGTAGGCGCGGGTCACTTCGATCAGGCGCGTCACTTCCGTGACGCCGAAAACGTTCGAGGTTTCAACCGCGCCCTGAACCAGACGAATTTCCTGCGGAACATTCGGGTTCTCGCCGGTGAACAGGGTGTCGCCGATTTTTTCCAGCGTGCGCGGATCCTCGAAGTTGGCGACGCGGATGTTGCCGCGGACCCCTAGATTTGTCGCGATCGTGCCGTCGCTGGCGATCTGGACATTGCCATCTTCACGCGTGAAGGTGATCGGCCCTTGCTGGGTCAGTACCGGATCGCCGTCGATCGTCACCAGCTGGCCCGTTGCGTCCAGGCGGAAGTTGCCGGCGCGGGTGTAGGCTTCGGTGCCGTCCTCCATCTGAACGACAAAGAAGCCGTCGCTGTTGAGAGCGAGGTCGAACTCGTTTCCGGTCACCTTGACGGAGCCTGGCTCGAAATCGGTCCTGGTCGTGAACATGTCCACGTAGGAGATCTTCCGATCCGCGGGCTCGAAGGCCGAACCGTCGGCCACCGGCATGATGTATTCCACGAAGTGGAGATTCTGCGACTTGAATCCCGTCGTGTTGATGTTCGCCATATTGTTGGCGATCACGTCGAGATGATTCCGCAAAATCGACTGCCTGGATAAGGCAACTAACTGAGCGTTCTCCATGTGAACGGTTCCTTTGCTCCCCGAACAGCCTGCCGATCTCCCCAGATCCGCCGGCCTGTTAAGGTTAATGCACGGGGCGTGCCAGTTTTTAAATCCTTGGGAAATCTGGGTAAAAACTTAATGGGCCGGGTGCGTGCGGCAGAAGATTCCGGCAGAACTTAACCACTTGGCAATTTTTGCCCGGTGACTCGCGTTAATGGTCCGGTAACTATTCGTTAACCATTAACTCTTTAGTAATAATTAGCGCGCGCGTGCGCTTGAATATTCGGGGTGCGGAATGGCTGACGAAAGCGCCGCAGCTGGCGACGAAGCCGAAGATGGGGCAGAAGCCGGCGCCGGTGGCAAGAAGAAGAAGCTTATTCTGTTTGGTGGCATCGGACTGGTGGTGCTGCTGGCTGCGGGCGGTGGTGCCTATTTCTTTCTGATGGGCGGCGGGCCTTCGCCTGAGCCGAACGCTGACGGAGAAGCGCCTCAGGAAGTGCAAAAGCCGGTGGTCTTTTATGACCTGCCGGAAATGACTGTGAATTTGGCGACCGATGGGCGCTCGACCTACCTGAAGGTGAGAATAGCGCTCGAAGTCGAGGATCGCGCAATGGTGGATCAGATCACGCCGTATCTGCCAAGGATTCTGGATGCGTTCCAGATCTACCTGCGCGAACTCCGCCCTGCGGACCTGGAAGGGTCTGCCGGTCTGTTCCGTCTGAAGGAAGAATTGCTCAGGCGGATCAATCTGTCGGTCTATCCGGCAAAGGTTGAAGGGGTGCTGTTCAAGGAAATCCTTGTACAGTGATGAACTGAATGGCTGATCTCGATAACGAAGACGACCTGTCCGACGACGACATGGCCGACGCATGGGGCGCTGCTCTGGCGGAGCAGGGTGCCGGCGACGACGATGACGATTTGGCCGCGGCCTGGGGCGCAGCCCTCGAGGAGCAGGGGGCTGGTGGCTCCGACGACATGGCGGCGCAATGGGCGGCCATGATCGACGACAGCGAGCCGGACCTCGAGAACGCGACTCGTGGCGCCGACCGTGTCCTCAATCAGGAAGAAATCGACAACCTCCTCGGTTTCAACATCGAGGACACGATTGCCGGCGACCAGAGCGGGATCCGGGCGCTCATCAACTCGGCGATGGTCTCCTACGAGCGTCTGCCGATGCTCGAAATCGTTTTCGACCGCCTGGTTCGCCTCACAACAACGTCCTTGCGCAACTTCACGTCGGACAACGTTGAAGTGTCGCTGGATTCCATCAGTTCCGTCCGTTTCGGCGACTATCTCAATTCTATCCCGCTGCCGGCCATCCTCGGCGTCTTCAAGGCCGAAGAGTGGGATGGCTTCGGACTTGTCACCGTCGAGTCGAGCCTGATCTATTCAATCATCGACGTGCTTCTTGGCGGTGGGCGCGGAACCTCTGCGGTGCGTGTCGAGGGGCGTCCCTACACCACCATCGAGACCGGTCTCGTCCAGCAGATGGTTTCGCTGATCCTGCAGGATGCCGAGCAGGCCTTCGCGCCGCTGTCGCCGGTGCATTTCAATCTGGAGCGGCTCGAGACCAACCCGCGTTTCGCAGCGATCTCCCGACCGGCCAATGCGGCTATCCTCGTCGAGCTTCGGATCGACATGGAGGACCGCGGCGGCTCCGTCGAAATCATGATGCCCTATGCAACCCTGGAGCCGATCCGCGATCTGCTGCTCCAGATGTTCATGGGCGAGAAATTCGGCCGCGATCCCATCTGGGAAGGGCACCTTGCGACCGAGATTCATGCGGCGCAAGTCGAGGTCGATGCGGTGCTATATGAGACCTATCTGCCGCTTGGGCGCGTGCTGAGCCTCGATGTCGGCCAGACTCTGGTTTTCGACAAGGAGCCGAGCGACCCCGTGATGATCAAGTGCGGCAATGTTCCGTTGACGGAAGGCACGCTCGGCAAGGTGGAGGATTCCATTTCGATCCGTGTCGCGAAGAATCTGCGCAAACCAAAAATGACACTCGCGGCTTTCGAGCGCGCCATGCAAAGCGAAATGGGGGAACAATGACCACACTGCCACTCGGAATGATCATCGAGGCACTGGTCGCTGTGCTGTTGGTGATCACCATCGGCTACTGCTGGACGTTGAACCGCAGACTGCAACGCCTCAGGGCGGACGAGCAGGTTCTGCGGGCGACCATTTCCGAGCTCATGACGGCAACTGAAATTGCCGAGCGGGCGATCCTCGGTCTGAAGACGACCGCAACGGAAGCGGACAAGACCCTTGGCACGCGGCTGAAGTATGCCGAAGCGATGTCGGGGACACTCGCCAAGCAGGTCGGCGAAGGCGAAAAGATCTTTGCTCGCATCACGCAGATCGCGGAAGCTGCCCGGGCCGCGTCGGTTCAGCGGGACGCTCCGGCCGTGCAGCAGGAAGTTCGGCCCGTCGAGCGACAGTCCTACTACGAGCAGCCTGCCTATGCGCCGGAGCCGGTGCATCAGCCGCAGGTGGCGGCGGCCCCCCAGCCGCAATCCCGCTCCCAGGCCCAAACACAGCCCCAGTCCCGGGCACAGCATCAGCCCCAATATCAGGCTCCGGCCGAGCCTGACCGCAGGCGGGGCAGCCGCGCATCCGATATCCGCAGCGCAGCTGAGGAAGCGACCGCACGGCTCGAGCAGTTCCGACGGCGCAACGGGGCTGCCGCATGAATCTGAGATTGCTGCCTTTGCTGGGAATTGCCGCGAGCGCGTTGCTCGCGTTGAAGCTGCTCGCCCTCGTTCTGGGGCCGGAGAGCGACCATCTTCCCATCAACGGTGCAATCGCACAGGAAAATTCGCAGGAGACCTCTGCCGAGGGGGGCGCGGATGCAACGCCCGCAGCCTCCGGAGAGGAGGGCGATGTTGCCGGGCCTCAACCGCCGGGCGATGGTTCGTCCGATGTGCCCGCGCTGCCACAAAGTCTTGAAATCGGCGGCTCCGCTGCAGAGAGGGCGGTTCTTGAAAGTCTCGGCAAGCGGCGGGAGACCCTCAACGAGCAGGCAGGTGAACTCGACATGCGGGAAAAGCTCCTGCAGGCGACCGAGGAGCGCATCCAGAAACAGCTTCAGGAACTGAAGAAGCTGGAGGAAAGCATCGGGTCTGTGGTGGAGGAAAAGAAGCAGCAGGAAAAGGACGACATCGCCAGTCTTGTGACCATGTACGAGAGCATGAAGCCGAAGGATGCTGCGCGGATCTTTGATCGCCTCAGTCTGCCTATCCTGCTCAAGGTCGTGCGCAAGATGAAGCCCAGGAAGATGGCGGACGTCCTTGCAAGGATGTCTCCGGACGCGGCGGAAAAGCTCACGGTGGCTATTGCGAGCGACACCGACGGCACGATGACGGAGGACACGGGCGACCAGGCCCAGGTCCCGACGCAAAGCGTGCTGCCGAAGATTCAGTCGAATTAGGTGGCCGGATGCATAAAGCCGGCGAAAGAGGCCGGGTTTATGCTGGTCGCGTAAGGGCACGTTAAGAACAAAAGACTAACAATCGTGTGTTGGCGATATCCAGGGACAAGGCGACTTTGGCAGGGGCACTCCTGACAGCACGAACGATATTGAGGACCGCCGTCTCCGGCTGGTGCCGGTCCGCCGTGCGCGGTGCCGGGGCGGCCCTGTTGTGTCTTGGCGTCCAGCTTTCCGGTCCGGCGGTAGCACAAGATGTGCTCGATCCCGTCGAACTCAGCGTTCATGAGGCGGAAAACTACGGCCGTATCGTGCTGACCTTCAAGGACCGGACGCTGCTGCCCGTCTATGATGCCGTGATCACCGGCGGTGTTCTGCGCATTTCCTTCGAGGAGCCGATCGACATCAATGTCGACGACGTTCCGCTGGATCTCAAGGACTACGTGTCGATCGCGCGCCGCGACCCCGATGGCAGCGCGATCCGTTTTGCCCTTAAAAACCAGTTTCAGATCAACACCCTTGAGGCCGGCGAGAAGCTCTTCGTCGATATCCTGCCAATGGACTGGCAGGGGCTGCCGCCCGGCCTGCCCGACGATGTGGTGCGCGAACTTGCCAAGCGGGCCGAAGAGGCCATGCGCAAGGTCCGCGCGCTGGAGCAGGCACGGCTCAAGGTACAGGAAGGCCCTGAAGTGACGCTCCATGTCGGCGAACATCCGACATTCACTCGTCTGGTGTTCGACTGGACACTGAGGTTCGACACCGCCTTCGTGCGCGAAAACGACATCATCCGCGTCACCTTCAATCACCCGGCCCAGCTCGACGTTTCCCACCTGCGTGCCCACCTTCCGCCGGGTGTCATCGACGCGACATCGTTTCTCGACAAGGGCAAGCTCAAGTTCCTGATGCGCGTGGAGCCGTCGGTCGATATCCGGGCCTTCCGGGAAGACCAGACCTATGTCATCGATGTCACGCCAGAGGACATGAAGGTCAAGGATCCGGCAAACGCTATGATCGACCGGGAGCTTTCCGTCGAGGACAGCGGCAACCGGAAGGAAGTGATCAACGCTCCGGGCCTGCGCGATACACGCGAAGCAGATGAGCGGGGCGCGCGCGTCCAGCCTGCAGCGACCAGTGAATTTAGCGGATCGAGCGCCGACGAATCCCCTGCCTATACCATCCTGCCGCTCGACCCGGCGCAGCGAAACGCACCGCCTGCGCCGGAACCGGACACGCAGGAAACCGGGCAGGCTGATCCGCAGAACCTTCCCGGCCAGGTCGAGCCGCAATCGCCCCCCTCCACTCAGGCTGCGGCAGAGCCCTCCGGACAGAGCGGCCTGCTGGCGATGATGCCGCGGCCGAAACCGGCTGGTTCGGCAGATAGCGCCGATGCGCCTTTCGCGTCGCAGATGGCTGACATGGCAAGTGATATCGCAACCACCGCCCCGGTGGTCGAAACGCTTCCCGCTCCCGAGCTTGCCTCTTCCGATGCGTCTCAGGACACAGGGACCGACGATCTGGTCACGGCCACCATCCCTGAAGCTCTGCAGATCGAGAATGCTCCCGAGGTTGCGTCGGACCGGCAGGTCCAGGTTGCCCAGGCTTCGCCGGGAGCGCTTCCGCTTGCCGGAACCGCTGCCCAGGGCGGTGCGGGGAATGACGAGGAATTTACCCGCCGCGCGCCCATGCTGGATCTTTCCAAGCAGGTGCCGGGACAGGCCAATCCAGCCGACGCTGCCGCTGATGCCGATGCGATGGAGGAAACCGGGAACGCGGACGGCCAGGAAAATCGTCCTGCGGCACCGGCCGAGGCGGCCGATGTGAGCCAGCCTGAAACGCCGCAAGCGCCTGTCGGCGTGGCGCCGGTTGAGGTTCGCCAACAGGGGACCTTGGGCGGAAGCAACATTCCGGCGCCCATCGAGCTTCCGGTTCAGCAGCGGACGAGGTCGCTTGAGGTTTGGCGCGCCGCAGGCGGTCGGGATTTCGAGCCGGGGCCGCCTTCTCCCGAACAGCCGCCTGCAAACTTCGCCGATGAAACCCGCAACTTCGTCTCAGCGGAAGCGCGCCGGATCGGAAATACGGTTCGTGTCGTCTTTCCGTTCTCCGAGCCGGTCTCGAGCGCGGTCTTCCGGCGCAACGACAGCATCTGGCTGGTGTTCGATACGGATGCGACCATCGAAACGCGCGGGCTTGTGTCGGCGCTGTCCGAAACGGCCAAGACGATCGACGTTCAGCAATTTGGCGACTATCAGATTCTGCGCATGGACATGAACGACCCGGTGCTGGCAACGGTCGGTGTTGACGGCAATGCCTGGTCGCTCGTCATCGGTGACATGATCCTGGAACCGTCCATCCCGTTGCGGATGGAACGGACCGTGCGCGGTGACGGAAACTCGGTCCTGCGCATCCTCTACAAGGACCCGCGAAACATCCGCGAGATCGAAGATCCGTTCGTCGGCGACAAGATCTCGGTCGTTACCGGGCTCGGCCCGCCGCGCGGGTTGCTCAAGCCGCAGAAATTTGTCGATCTCGATGCCCTGAGCTCCGCCCAGGGCATCGCCGTGGTTGCCCGGTCCGACGATGTGGAAATGAAGCTGCTTGGTGACGATGTCATCATCGAAAAGCGCGGCGGCCTCGCCCTCTCCAACAAGCATCTTCGGGGCGGCACGGGGGCCTTCAACACGATCGTGGATCCCGAGGAAGGCAATTATCTGGAGTTTGTCTCGCTCAGCACGGTTGGCCCGAAGGCCTTCCGCAAGCGCCTTGCCGAACTGCAGGACGACCTTGCAAGGGCGCCGGAGGGCAAGCGGCGCCAGGCTCTTGTTGCGCTGGCGCGCTTCTACCTCGCACATCAGTTCGCTCAGGAAGCCCTTGGTCTGCTGACGCTTGCGCTCGAGGAAGAGCCGGCGCTTGCGGAGGACAGCTCCTTCAACCTTATGATGGGGGCAGCGCAGACGATCGCCGGCCGTGTGGACGAAGCCTATACCTTTCTGAACCGTCCCGACCTGAAAAACAGTCCGGATGCAGCCGTCTGGCAGACCATTGTCGATGTGCAGCTCGGCAACTGGACGCCGGCGCGCATTGCCATGCCGCGCGGCCGCGCTGTCGTTGGCAACTATCCGCCCGCGATCCAGACGGAATTCAAGCTTGCTGCTGCGCAGGCGCTGGTCGAAGTGAACGACTTCGGCATGGCCAACGGTGTGCTGGCAGAGATCGAGCCGAGCGAAGTGTCTTCCGATCAGGCGGCGCGCTACGATATCCTCCGCGGACGCGTTGCCGACGCCTCCGGCCGGTCGCAGGAAGCGTTGACCGTGTTCGATCTGGTGACCCGATCGGACGACCGGCCGCGTGCGGCAGAAGCGGAATATCGTGCGCTGCGTATCCGCTACAGGGATGGGGCGATCAATGCGGATGAAACCATAGATCGTCTGGCCGGACTGGCGACGTCGTGGCGCGGCGACGAGATCGAACTGAAAACGCTACGCTTCCTGGCCCAGCTTCACGCCGAACGCGGTCAGTACAGGGAAGCCTTCGAGGCGATGAAATCGGCGGTGCAGGCAAAGCCGGATTCCGACACGACACGCCTCCTGCAGGAAGAGATGAACGCGCTCTTCAACTCCCTGTTCCTGGACGGCAAGGCTGATGAGATGCAGCCGGTGAAGGCACTGGCGCTTTTCTATGACTTTCGTGAGCTGACGCCGATCGGACGCCATGGCGACGAAATGGTTCGTCTTCTGGCAAAACGTCTGGTGGAGGTTGATCTGCTTGATCAGGCGACCGAACTGCTGCGGCATCAGGTCGATAATCGCCTCAAGGGCGCCGCCCGTGCGCAGGTCGCAGCCGATCTGGCCGCAATCTATCTGATGGACCGGAGGCCGGATGAGGCGCTGCGCGTCCTCAACAGAACCCGCCAGTCGAGCCTGCCTTCGACTCTGGAGCGGCAGCGCAATATCGTCGAGGCGAGGGCGCTGACCGAAAGCGGGCGTCCGGATCTGGCGCTGGAACTTGTCCGCAACATGCGTGGGTCCGACGTCGATCGGCTGCGAGCGGACACGTTCTGGGCTGCCGAAAGCTGGCGCGAGGCAGGTGAGCAGCTGGAAGCGATGCATGGCTCGCGCTGGTCTGACAACATCCCGCTCGACGATCTGGAGCGGCGGGCCATCCTGCGCGCGGCCATTGCCTATTCGCTGGCGGGCGATCAGCTCAGCCTGGAGCGGCTGCAGACCAAATATATGACCAAGATGGCGGACAGCCCGGAGGCAAGCGCCTTTGAGGTCGTCACCCGTCCCATCGCCTCGCAAGGGGTTGAGTTCATGGAAGTTGCCAGCCGGCTTGCCGAGATCGACAGCCTGGAGACGTTCCTGAAGGAATATCGCCGCCAGTACATGTCGCCCGACCGCAGCCCCGACCAGTCGGCTTCCGGCGCACCGACCGCGCCACCAGCCGGCTAGAAACGAACGCACGCCTCTAAGGATGAACCGGAAGGCCGCTTCCGGAGCCCGACATGGCGGCCCTTCGACAGGGACCGGATCACTCTCCTGTCCGCCTCGAAAAACACACATCTGGATGTACAAGCTGCCCTGAAAGGCGGCGGCGTCGCGCAGCGCGATCTCTTTGAAAGTGCTTCGCTGGCAGTCAGGCTGTTCAGTTGGCGGCCAAGGGAATCTGCACCCGGTCAGCCTTTTTCATTTCCGCCCTGTATCGCATCACCAGTTCCGGAATGGCCCGGGTGCTGCGGTCAAGCCAGGCGCATCTGGCTTTCAGGAAGTCGCGGTAGGTCCTGTCCTGAATGCCGGTCTGCAGCATCAGCCGCATTATCGCGCCGTCGGCATTGGATTTCAGCGTGTCGGCGACGACGCCGTCCGAGAGGTTGATCTTCCGGCTGATGAGCCAGATGGCGGCGTCGAGGCGTGACTGCTCGAACAGGGTCCGCAGGATCGCGTCGAAGGACAGCTCCCCATTGGCGATCTGGATGCTGGCCTCGTGGCGGGAATAGGCGATGCCTTCCAGTTCGATATCGTGATCGCGCTTGATGTCCTTGACGAGGTGCGCCAGAGGAACCAGATCGTCGGCCTCGAGTGCTTTGCGGAGCGGTGGTGGCACAAGAGGGCAATTGGTCTGCAGAACAAGCTTGAGAGTTTTCCGGAACGGTTTTTCCTTCATGGCCCGCTTCGCAATGCTGGCGAGCACCTCGATTTCCGTGTTGGCAAAGATCAAAAGCGCGAGCACGCTTCTGATCGAAAAGGGCGCCTTGAGGTTTGCGAGAAGAGAATGCACCACGTTCCGGCTGCTTCTTGCGATAAGTGTATCGGTGATGTCTTCGCAAAGATCCGGCCGGTGCGATACTGAAAGGCGCTTGTCGTCGCCACCGTTCTTCGCCAGCATCATAAGGGCTTTCCGGCTGATGACGGGAGACCCTTCGATGACCGGCTCGGAGAGCTTGTGATCCTCCTGTGCAAGACGGTCCGCCAGTTCGGATGTGATGCGATCGGTCTTGGCGAGGCGGACGACGAGTTCATATCGCGCGTCCAGGTCCAGCTGCTCGAAGACCGACAGGACAATCTTCGAAAAAAGATCGCGTTCGAGCTCGCTGGGGTCGTGTTCCTCCGACCGTGCGTACTCCCGGACGAGCGCTCTGATCAGGTCGGAGCGCGCCTCGGGATCCTTGAGTCTGGCGAGTTTTTCCAGTTGTTTTTGTATCACTTCAATACCGCAAGTAGGGAGGAGGCCACGCCTCCTGGGCCGAGTTCGCAGTATCTCGATATTGAATTAATTTTTACTCAATTTGAGTAGTTTTACCAGGGGCTTGCGGCGGTGGGCGTGATCTGTCGCCGTCTGCCGCTATCCGCCGCCGAAGCTCTTGACGAGTGAGCCCGCGACCAGGTTCCAGCCATCGACCAGCACGAAGAAGATCAGCTTGAACGGCAGAGAGATCACCACGGGCGGAAGCATCATCATGCCCATGGACATGAGGACAGAGGCGACGACAAGGTCGATGATCAGAAACGGCAGATAAAGCAGGAAACCGATCTCGAAAGCGCGCCGCAATTCGGAAATCATGAAGGCGGGTGTCAGGACTGCCAGGGACAGGTCTTCCGGTCCCTCGGGCGCATCCTGGCCGGAAAGCTCCTGGAACAACGCGAGGTCCTGCTCGCGGACCTGGGACAGCATGAAGGTCCGGAAAGGATCGGATGCACGCTCGAAGGCCTGATCCAGTTCGATGTCGCCGTCGATCAGGGGCTGGACACCGGCGTCATAGGACTCCTGTATCGTCGGCATCATGATAAACGCTGACAGGAACAGGGCCAGCGAAATCATGACCATGTTGGGCGGAGCCGTCTGAAGGCCGATCGCCGAGCGCAGCAGCGACAGAACGACGACAATACGCGTGAAACTCGTCACCATGACGAGGATCGACGGTGCCAGCGAGAGGATCGTCAGCAGGATGACGATCTGGACGGCGCGCTCGGTCAGGCTTGCGTCGTCGCCGAAGCCGATCGAGATGTCCTGCGCCATGGCCGGGCTGGCGAATATGGCGAAAAGGGCGACCACCGCCGCTGCCGCGCCTGCCAGACCCAACCACTTTACCGCGCGATGCGACCGGATCATGACCTCGTCCGTCCACCCAGTTCGTCGAGTATCTTGGCCATCTCGTCCTCGATGGGATTCCGGTCGCTCAAGCTCTTCTTCCGGTCCGTGTCAGACCCATCGGAGGAGACAGACGGACGTGGCTCGGCCATGACTTCGGGTGCCCGCGCCGTCCCTGAAGGTGCAGCGGGCGAGGACGTCGGCGCGGCAACCGGCGCCACCACCGTTGCAGCAGGCGCGGGGGCATCTTCGTCGTCGCCCTCTTCCTCATGGTTGACGTCTGCTTCGGAGGCCGTTTCGCGAGCCGGCGTTTCGTCGCCGCTCTGAGGTGCCGCTTCCGCCGAGCGCTCCTCTTCGTCCGAGGTGTCTTCCGACGGCGGCGCGTCCTCCAGGAGGTCTTCCAGGTCGAGGGCAACGGGCGAGGTCGGTTCCGAAGCCGCCCGGGGTTCGGACGCCAGATCTTCGCCGGTATCCTCAGGGGCTGTATCGGTGTCTGCGCTTGTCGTCTCGCCTGTCTCCGCGGTTTGCTCCGCCGAGCCCTGGGGGTCGGAAACGACCGGGGAAGCGGATACTGCCGTTTCCTCTTCCGGTGAGGCCGGGGTTTCGGTTGCGGAGGCGGCGGGCGGAACGGCTGCGAGCTCGTCTTCAAGGGTGGAGGGTTCGACCACGCCGGTCGAGACCGAAGGGGCGGTTCCTGCCGGGTTGATCGGGATGTCTTCGCCGCCCTCGATCACCGGTTCGAACCGAGCGGTTACCAGCGTCGTTTCGACAGGTTTCAAGAGGGCAGTCTTTGCCCGTGCCGCCGGTCCTGACGCAGGCGGGGTAATCGAATGGGTGCCATAACCGGACCGCTCACGCGAGGAGAAGGGGCGGGCGAGCGACTTGAGAGCAGAAGACGGTGTCCCGGAAGCCTCCCCGCCCGTTTCGCGATCGGGCGCCGGGTCCGGCCTGACTTCGGGCGCAGCAGCGACCGGTTCGACAGGCGGCACGGGTGCTGGGGTCGGTTCCTGCCTGACAGAGCGTGATCCGGCGCGGTTGAAGCCGTTCTGAGTGGCCGCGCGCAAAAGATCATCGGCGCGGCTGTGCGAGGCGGCCATGACGGATCTTGGTTCCGCCGGGCGAACAGTCGGCGTCGGGGCCGCAGGGGCGGTGACCGAGGGTTCGGTGCGGGCAGGGGCAGGAGACACGCCTGACCTGGGATATGGCCGGCCGGCAATCGGCTGCGGCGCCGGTTGGGGCTTTGCCGCCGGTTCGGCGGAGGGCTCTCGGCGTTCAGCGTCCGTGCGCTGCGGTTCCTGTCCAAGCGTTTCCTGTCCAAGCGTTTCCGGGCGCGGCGGCACAGGACGGACCGCGGCGGGGCGAACAGCTTCTGCCCTGGAGGGCGCCTGGCGGGAAACTTCTGCGCGTTGCGGTTCTGGGCGTTGGGTGTCCGCGTGTTGCTGTTCCGGTTGTTGTGCCTCTTCGGACGTGTCGTCCTGAAGCTCCGGCTCCTGGGCGGGTGGCTGAGGCATGGCCGGGGTGGGGCGCGCCTGCTCGGTGCGGCTTGAGGCGGGCGGCATTGCGGAAATCGGTTCGTCGTCCGGCATCAGATCGTCGGGCGTTGCCGGGATATCCGGTCCCGCTGCGATCGCGGGCTTTATCGACCCATGACCCGGCGTGCCGGCTTGCGTATAGGCCGTCGTACGCGCGGGGGTGAGGGGCGCATTCCGGACGATGTTCTGTTCGACGACAACATCGCTGGGGCCGCCGATCATCAACAGGTGTTCGACATTGTCACGGCGGATGAGAAGAAGACGGCGCCGGGCATCGACAGGGGCGCTGTCCATCACGGCCACGCGTGGCTGTCGGCTCCGGGTTTGCGTGACGCCTGTTCCGGTCAGCCGCTTGAGCACGAAAATGAACAGTCCGAACAGCAGCAGAACCGCCGACAGGGCCAGCACGACAGCGATGACCTGCGTGAAACCCGCCCCCAAGTTGAAAGTCTTTTCAATCCACTCGTACATATTTTCCTCGTGCAGCCCGCCTGCGATCCTTCGACGTTTGCCGTCTACTTCGGTTTTTGGCCCCAATTGCGTGAATACCGCATTTATCCCCAGTAATTGCCGGACTGTTGCGCTTGCCCGTCCGGTGCGTCAAACCCGTTTGATTTCAGTCTCTCAGCCCCGCATCGAGCCCTTCATTTCCGTTCGGGAGCCGTTTGACAGCTTGCTCAAGCGAGTCGAATCTCCCTAGGTCGCAAAGTTAACAGACGTGGGCAGGAATTGCCTGTCCGACACGGATTTCATTTTGCGAAATGCAAAGGAATCTTGAGCTCCTCCACGGGTTTTTGGCGGGTTCGTCTCCAGAGGTTAATGAGGTGTTAACGTTTCATTAACTATTTGACCGGCAAACATTGCCTAGTGGTTAACGAACGGTGAATCAGATGGCTTTTTCGGACATTCCGCTTTTTCAGGCGCTGAAATCGAAAATGCAGTGGCACCAGACCCGGCAGGGCGTGCTTGCGGAAAACATCGCTAACTCCGACACACCCGGCTTTCAGGCGCGGGACGTGAAGGAATATTCGTTCTCCGATTACCTGGGAGCGCACGAAGCGGGCCTTTCCACCGACGTGACCAAGGTCGGCCACATCAAGGGAGCGGTCTCCGGCCACGGCAAGGCGAAGATCGAGGAGCAGGATACCTTCGAGGTCACCCCGAGCGGCAACAGCGTGAACCTTGAAGATCAGATGATGAAGATCACGCAGAACCAGATGGATTATCAGGCCGCGACGACGCTCTACACCAAGGGCCTCGGGCTGATCCGGACCGCGTTGTCCAAGGGCGCATGACGCGCTCACCCACAAGCTAAAGGACCCATGACATGGACCTGATAAAATCCCTGTTCATCTCCGCCAGCGGGCTGAAGGCGCAGAACGGGCGCATGCGCATCATCGCGGAGAACATCGCCAACGCGAACTCCACCGCGCGCGCTCCGGACGAAGATCCCTACCGGCGCAAGATCCCGACCTTCAAGTCACAGTTCGACAAGGAACTGGGGGCAGAGACGGTGGAGCTCGGCAAGATCGCCGAAGACATGAGCGAGTTTCGGACGACCTTCATGCCAGGGCACCCGGCAGCGGACGCCAATGGCTACGTCGAGCAGCCGAACGTCAACACCCTGATCGAAACGACCGACATGCGCGAGGCGCAAAGGTCCTACGAGGCCAATCTGAACGTCATCGAGTCCACGCGGCGGATGCTGCAGCGGACCATCGAAATCCTGCGGGCCTGAAGCGCGCATCTGATACGGAAAGCGAGGACATACCATGTCCACATCGTCGATTGCCAACAACGCCTACCAGATGGCCGCAAAGCTGCAGCAGCAGGCGCGCTCCATCGGTGACAGCGGACCGGAACGGCCGGACGTCGATTTCGGACAGATGGTTCAGTCCGCCGTCGAGTCGGTCGTGGACAGTGGCAGGGTTGCCGATTCCAAGGCCGTCGGCATGATCGAGGGCAAGGCCGACGTGGTCGATGTCGTCACGGCCGTGGCCGAAACGGAAGTGGCCCTGGAAACCATGGTCACGGTTCGCGACCGGGTGATCTCCGCCTATGAGGAAATCATGCGGATGCCGATCTGATCGCCTTGAGGCGGTCGCGGTGAACCAGGGAGCGTGACATGACCGGTGCCGAAGTTCTCGATCTCGCACGCGAGGGGGTGTGGACGATGATCCTCGTCGCGGGACCGGTCATGGTCGTCGGCCTCATGGTTGGTGTGGTCATCGCGCTGTTTCAGGCGCTGACCCAGATCCAGGAAATGACACTCGTTTTCGTCCCGAAAATTCTCGCGATCTTCGTGACGCTCCTGATCACGCTTCCGTTCATGAGCCAGCTGCTTGAGGCATTCATGGCGCGTGTGATGGAGATGATCCTGTTGACCGGCTAGAGATCGCCGCGTCATGACCATCACGCTCGACTATCTGCCCAATGTCGCCGCCGCGTTCATGCTGATGTTCGCGCGGCTGGGCACGATGATCATGCTGATGCCGGCCCTCGGCGAAAGCTCCATTCCAACGCGCTTCCGTCTGACGATCGCCCTCGCGCTGACGCTCGTGCTCTATCCCGTCGGGTCTCCGCAGTATCCGGACGACCTCACCGGCAACACGGTTCGGCTTCTGACCTTGTTTGCGGGTGAACTGGCGATCGGCTTCGGGATTGGTCTGTGTGCAAGGTTGATCACATCGGTGCTGCAGATCGCCGGAATGATCATCGCCAACCAGTCAGGCCTCGCCTTCGCGCTTGGAACGGACATCGCCAACCAGGGCCAGCAGGGAGCGCTTTTCGGCAACTTCCTGTCCATTCTGGGCATAACGCTCGTGTTTGCCACGGATTCGCACTACCTGGTGATCGCGGCGCTCTATGACAGTTTCGAGATCTTTCCGCCTGGCCTCGTGCCGCCGGTTGCCGATTTCAGCCAGAACGGCACCGAAACCGTCGCACACGTCTTTTCCATAGCGGTGCGCATGAGCGCGCCGTTCATCGTGGTCGGTCTGGTCTTCTATTTCGGCCTTGGGCTGCTCAACAAGCTGATGCCGCAGATGCAGATCTTCTTCATCGCAATGCCCGTCAACATCGCGATCGGTTTCTTCATGCTGATGGTGCTGCTGACGACGCTGATGACGTTCTACCTGGAGCACTTCCAGGACTCGCTCGGCAAATTCATTCTGGGGTAGGGCATGGCAGAGAGCGACGACTCAGAAAAGACAGAGGACCCCACACATAAACGTCTGCAAGACGCGCATGAGAAGGGCGACGTTCCCAAATCGCAGGAGGTCAGCACGTGGTTCACCCTGGCGGGCGCCACGCTGATGATCACCATCTTTGCGCCAAGCACGGCCGTATCTCTCGGCGAGCTGATGAAGGGCTACCTGGAGCACTCCTACGACATGCCTGTCGACGGCTATGCGCTGCGGGCGCTGTGGCGCGATACCGGTCAGTCCGTGGCGCTGATTGTCGGGGTTCCGCTGATCTCGCTCGTTCTGATGGCCGTTGCCGGCAACCTGATCCAGCACCAGCCGCTGCTGACCGCGGAGACGATCAAGCCGAAACTGTCGAAGGTCTCGCCGGCTTCCGGTTTCAAGCGCCTGTTCTCGACCGACAGTCTGGTGAACTTCGCCAAGGGGATGGTCAAGATCGGCGTTGTCGGGGCCGTCATGGTGGCGGTGCTCTGGCCCCACCGGGACGAAACCGAAATCATGATCTTTGCCGATCCAACGGCGATCCTGATGGAGACTCGGGCGCTGGTCCTGCAGGTTCTCGCGGCAATTCTTGCGGTGATGACCGTTGTGGCGGGCGCGGACTTCGTCTATCAGCGCAACAAATGGTTCAACAAGCAGAAGATGTCTCTGCAAGAGGTCAAGGAAGAGTACAAGCAGACCGAAGGTGATCCGCAGGTCAAGGGGAAGATCCGCCAGTTGCGCATGGAGCGCTCCAGAAAGCGAATGATGTCCGCCGTTCCGCAGGCGACGGTGGTGGTGACCAACCCGACCCACTATGCGGTGGCCCTCAAATACGAGAACGGTATGGGGGCTCCTGTCTGTCTCGCCAAGGGAACGGATGCGATCGCCCTGAAAATCAGGGAAATCGCCAAGGACAACGATATTCCCGTTGTCGAGAATCCGCCGCTTGCACGTGCACTTTACGCGACAGTCGATATCGACCGCGAAGTGCCGGAAGAGCATTTCAAGGCGGTGGCCGAGGTTATCGGCTTCGTGTTCCGGATGCGCAAGCGCGCCTCCTGGCGGTCCAAGTGACGTCGAAATTGAAATTCTCCGCAAAAAGCTTCTGGGCAACGGGTGAATTTCAACAGGAGACGGCGGCATATCAGTTGAAATTAGGTAATAAGCGCAGAATGCTTATATGTGCCCCTTTCGAGAACCGAATCGGGGCGGGGAGACAGGACGTATGGGTGACTTGGACGGAGCGCCGGGCGGGCCGATGATCAGCCGGCCGGAGCGGTCCGGAAACATTGGCCTGCTGATAGGCTTGGCGCTATTGCTCGTGGGGGCGGCAGCGGCTTTCGCGGTCATGGATCGGGAAGTGGCACAGCCGTTCATTCTGGCGTTGCTCGGGATTCTGGCCGTTGTGGGGGTTTTCTGCCTGTTCGCCGGGGCCATAGGCTTCTTGCGCCTTTCGGCGCGTCCGGGCGAAGCCAACCCGCTTGCCTCGGCCTTTGTGGACACGCTTGAAGACGGGGCCCTGATCACGGATCTCGAGGGCCGTCTCGTTTATGCCAACAAGGCCTATGCGGATCTGACCGGCGCTGAAACCGCAGCCGATATCCGTGTCGTCGAACGGGTTTTCTCCTCAGACCCGGATGCGGCCGATGCGATCTTCCGCCTGTCCCAGGCCATGCGCGACGGCCGCAGGGCGCAGGAAGAGATCCGGATGCCCTATCCCCTCGGCCGGGCCGATGGCAGCGCACGCTGGTACCGTGTCTCCGTGCGTCCGCTTCCGGTTGGAGCCGAGACGGGCAAGAAGGGCCGCCTGATGGCGGTCTGGCAGTTGGCCGACATCACACGGGATCGCGCCGAGCAGGAAAATTCCTTCCAGGAACTGCAGCGCGTCATCAATTTCCTCGATCATGCGCCTGCCGGCTTCTTCTCCTGCGACGCGGAAGGGCGCATCGTCTATCTGAACGCGACGCTTGCCGACTGGCTCGGCTATGACCTTGCCCAGTTCGATGCGGGCGATCTCGATCTTTCCAGCA
The DNA here is from genome assembly GCA_008107755.1 of Rhodobacterales bacterium. Lineage (GTDB taxonomy): Bacteria > Pseudomonadota > Alphaproteobacteria > Rhizobiales > Stappiaceae > Roseibium. The sequence goes on along the minus strand of VIRH01000141.1, from coordinate 75,094 downwards.
TCGTGCGCGGTGACGGCACAGAGCTGATCCGCTCGATCAAGGGGCAGGCGGGGGAAGTCAAGAGCGACACTTTCGATCTCGACTTCGTCACCCGCGACGGACGCGGCCTTCCGGTCCGCCTGCTGCACCGTGTGCCCTTCGGCGAGAACGGCCACGCAGGCGACAGCCGCACGCTGGTTCTCAACCGCTCCCGCGGGGAAGAGGCCTCCGAAGCGCTGCGCGCTGCCGAAGTTCGCTTCGCCCGCTTCTTCAACAACACGCCGATCGCCATTGCCTCGCTCGACCATGAAGGCCGGGTTCTGAGGACTAACGCGCCGTTCCTGAAACTGTTCGGGGCGGTCGATACGGACGATGAATCGCCCAAGCTGGAGGCCTATGTTGCCGACAGCGGCCGCGATGATCTGGTCAAGGCCCTCAAGGCGGCCGCGAACGGCATCGGCGAGATTTCGCCGGTGGACATTCCGCTTGTCGAAGGCAACGATCCGCGTTCTGCGACCTTCTATGTCTCGGCCGTTCAGGAAGGCGAGGGCGACGGCGAAGCCGCGATCGTCTACGCACTTGAGACAACGCAGCAACGTGCTCTGGAGGCGCAGTTCGCGCAAAGCCAGAAGATGCAGGCCATCGGCCAGCTCGCCGGCGGGGTCGCGCATGACTTCAACAACGTCCTGACCGCGATCATCGGCTTTTCGGATCTTCTGCTGGCAAGCCACAGGCCGACCGACCCGTCCTTCCAGGACATCATGAACATCAAGCAGAATGCCAACCGGGCCGCTGGCCTGGTGCGGCAGCTTCTGGCCTTCTCGCGCCGGCAGACCCTGCGCCCGCAACAGCTTGAACTGAATGATGTTCTGGCCGACCTGTCCATTCTTCTCGATCGCCTTCTCGGCGAGAAGGTGGAGTTGAAAGTGATCCACGGGCGCGACCTGTGGCCGGTCATGGCCGACCTCAACCAGCTCGAGCAGGTCATCGTCAACCTGGCGGTCAACGCGGGCGACGCGATGGCCGATGGCGGCCGGTTGACCATCCGCACACGCAACGTCTCGGAAGCGGAGAGCACCCAGTTCGACAATACGCGTGGCATGCCCCCCGGCGAATACACGCTGGTGGAGGTCGAGGATACCGGCCACGGCATGCCGGCAGCCATCATGGAGAAGATCTTCGATCCGTTCTTCTCCACGAAGGAAGTAGGCAAGGGGACAGGCCTCGGTCTTTCGACCGTCTACGGTATCGTCAAGCAGACCGGCGGCTTCATCTTCTGTAACTCGGAAGTCGATGCCGGGACCACGTTCCGCCTGTTCCTGCCGCGCCACATTCCGCAGTTCGTGGAAGAGAAGAAGCCGGAAGCCAAGGATACGGAACCGGAAAAGGTCGCGGATCTGACCGGATCGGCGACGATCCTGCTCGTGGAAGACGAGGAGGCCGTGCGCGCCTTCGGCGCACGTGCGCTCGCATCGCGCGGGTACACGGTCTACGAGGCGGCCTCGGGCAATGAGGCACTCGAGGTGATGGAAGAGACCGACGGCGAGATCGACCTGGTCGTCTCCGATGTCGTCATGCCGGAAATGGACGGCCCGACCCTTCTGGTCGAATTGCGCAAGACGCGGCCGGACCTCAAGATCATCTTTGTCTCGGGTTACGCCGAAGATGCGTTCGAGGAAAATCTGCCCGAAGGCGAGCAGTTCTTCTTCCTTCCCAAGCCTTTCACGCTCAAGCAGCTGGCAACCACCGTGAAGAACGTCCTGAACGGATAACGGCGACCGCCGGATCGGGATAAGAGATTATCGGCGCACGGAACCTCGGTTCCGTGCGCCTGGCAGTTTGAACGGCAAGGGTGCGTCTCATCGCTTGAGAGTGCTGCCGGAGAGCCGGACACCTCCCAAATCAACCAGACCTCATAGCGTCCCTGTGTTCGCGCCGGCCGGTCCCGCGCGATCGGGCTGCTGACGGAGCATTTTTGCTGGGCATATGTCTGGCAGGAGTATGCGCGTGCAGAACGAGCGGGAGCGGGACTGGGTCGGTCAGCTTGTCGGCACGACGGTCGTGACGCTAAGGGCTTCCATCCGACCGCTGATCCAGGCGTCCAAGGCTGGCGAGTGCATGGACGGCCAGCCAGCCTTCGGACGTCTCGGTCTGCTTTAGTCGAGTTTGCCGAGAACAGCTTCGACGGCCTTCGCGCAGGCGAGCAGGGTCTGATCGTGGCCGCCGGCTGCGACCAGCATGGCGCTCAGCGTTGTGCCCTCGTGGGCATAGGGAAGCGCGATGGAGCAGGCGTTGGCGCCGTTCGCAAGTGACGGGTTGCGCAGGGCGAGAAGGTTCTGCGTGTTGAAGGTGCCGTCGTCTTCCAGGCTTTCGACGCTCGGAGGGAGTATCGGGGTGGTCGGCAGGAGCAGCATGTCGTCGCCGAGTTCCTCACGGAATGCCTTGATGAACGCGGCGCGCCGGTTCAGCGTCTGACGGTACTCAATGGCCGAGATTTCACCGGCGCGACCCATGCGGGCGTGGACACGCGGATCGAAATCGGACGGGCGGGACTGGAAAAGCGCCTCGAAATGAGCGCGCGACTCCACCGACGTCATGTGCCAGGGCGGGACCTCGCCATAAAGAGAGATGCAGTCCAGCTCTTTCTCGATCACGTCAAACCCGGCATCCCGGAGGCTCTCGACGACTGCCTTGAAACCGGCCTCGACCGCCGGGTCGATCTCCGTGAAACCGAAATTGACCGGTATGACGAGGCGCGCCGGACGGGCGTCGACAGGCGTTGTCGGGAGGCCCGCCATCACCTGCCAAGCAAGCTCGCAGGCATCGACGGTTCTGGCCATCGGGCCGAAGCTGTCGAGGCTGTCGGAAAGGGGAACGCCACCCTCAAGCGGAACGGAAGCCTGGCTCGGCTTGAAACCGGTGATTCCGGTGAAGGCGGCGGGGATGCGCAAGGATCCACCGGTATCGCTGCCGATGGCGATGTCGCACAGCCCAAGCGCGACCGAAACCGCTCCGCCGCTGGTGGACCCACCTGGAGCAGCCCCCGGGGAAAGCGGGTTTTGCGGCGTTCCGTAATGCGGATTGAGACCGAGACCGGAATAGGCGAATTCGGACATGTTGGTAAGACCGACGAAGACTCCGCCAGCCGCGTCGAGCCGGGCAATGGCCGGGCTATCCGCTTCTGCCGGCGGATTGCCGGCAAGGACTATCGTCGCCGACGTCGTCGTTTCACCCCGAACGTCGAAAAGCGCCTTGACGCTGATGAGCGCGCCGGCAAGAGGGCTCCTGGTCTTTCCTGCCGCTTTCGCCTGTTCCCGAGCCCGGTCCGCCAGAAGCTTCAGGAAAACGGATTTTACAGCAGGATCAGTCGCCGCGCTCTTGAGTGCCGCTTCCGTCCGGTCTTCGGCGGTGTCGGGGGTCCAGGAAAACGGCGTGCTCATGCGTAAGGTCCTTTGAAGTGACAAGAACTGAAGTCAGAGTTCATGGCGATGCGGAAATCAAGGCCTCATCCTGAGGAAGCGCGAAGCGCTGTCTCGAAGGACGGGAGGCCTATCCTCCGAGACTGGGAGCGCCGTCGGCATGCCCGGATTCAGGAGACGATTTCAAGCACCTTGCTCGAATACGCCGCCTCGATGGTCTTACCGGTTTCAGGATCGGTCAGCGCCATCTTGAAATCGGCCGCCGCGCGGACGCCGCCGATAGCGGGCAGGGTGCCGCAGAGCATGGCGGTTCCCTCTGTCAGTGCCGCGCCTTCGATCAGCGTTTCCAGCGGCAGGATCGAAGCAAGCGTGCCGTCCTGGTAGAGAACCCAGTCGCCGCCTTCGCGGATCCAGGACTGGAGCTTCAGGTCGTCCAGCCGGTCCTTGACCGTGTCGAAGTCCCACAAGGTGCCGGCGACCGGCTTGGCGCAGGCCTGCTTGGAATAGGCGACGGAATAGGTCTCAAGAGCACGGTCGGTGTGGTCGGACGCAAGGCCAAGCCAGAGCTTGCCGTCCAGCTTCAGGAGAAAAGGCTCGGCCTCGCCGGAGCTCTCCTTGCCGAGGGCCTGGATCATCTCGTTCTGCGTCAGAAGCTCGGGCGAGCACTGATAGTAGAGCGGAACGGAGGAGGGGGCGGGAACGCCGATGGCTGCCAGTTCCTCGATGTGGTGATCGACCGCTGCGCGGTTCCGCCCGGTCCACCCGGCGACAATGAGCCTGTCGGGAGTGCAGGTGAGCACTCCGGTCTCTGTTTCGAACTTCATGGAAGCCTCTTTAAAGGGTTGAAGGCAGGAAGAGAGCGATTTGCGGCGCAAGGATCAGCAGCCCGACCATGGCGAGCATCGCAAGCGCATAGGGAATGCAGCCGAGCATCACGTCGCTGAAGCTGCCCGATTTTCGTGCCGACTGGACGACGTAGAGGTTGAGGCCGACAGGGGGCGTGATCAGGGCCATTTCGACCAGGATGATCATCAGGATGCCGAACCAGACCTTGTCGTAGCCAAGACCCGCGATGATCGGGACGACGATCGGAATGGTCGCAACCATCAGGGACAGCGTCTCGATGAAGAAGCCCAGCACGATGTAGATCAGCACGATCACCAGAAGCGTTTCGAGCGGACCAAGGCCGAGACCGGTCAGCATGTTCTGGAGCGCCCGGCTGACACCGGCGGCCGTCAGCGCGAAGTTCAGTACATAGGCGCCGATCACGACGAGCATGATCATGGCCGAGGTCCTGACGGCGCCGCGTAGGGCGTCGGCCATCATCTGGCGGCTGAGCGCTTTCTGCTGGGCGGCGATCGCAAGCGCGATGGCGACGCCGACAGTTGCCGCTTCGGTCGGGGTTGCCCAGCCGGCGTAGATCGAGCCGACGATGGCACCAAAGAGACCGAGGATCGGCAGAAGGTCTGCAAGGCCCGCGAGCTTTTCGGACAGTGTGCTGGAGCGCTTCGGACCGCCGAGCGACGGCCGCAGAACGCACAGGATGACCGTGATCGCCATGAAGAGCAGCGCCAGCAGCAGACCAGGGATAAGACCCGCCAGGAACAGCTGTGGGATCGAGCTTTCGGTGAGGAAGCCGTAGACGATCAGATTGATCGACGGCGGGATCATGATGCCCAGCGTTCCGCCCGCCGCGATGGCTCCGGAAAAGAGCTTCGGATCGTAGCCGAGGGCCTTCGCCTGCGGCATCGCAACGGTGGCAACGGTGGCGGCGGTGGCGACAGACGAGCCGGAAGTCGCCGAGAACATGGTCGACGTTGCAATGTTCGCGTGGATCAGACCGCCCGGCATCCAGGCCACCCATTTTTCCAGCGCGGAATAGGTGCGGCGGGCGACCCCACTGCGCACGAGAATTTCACCGAGCAGAACGAAAAGCGGGACCGCGATCAGCGTTGCGCTGTTGGAGGACGACCAGACCACCTGGCCGAGCCCGCGCATCAGCGGGAAGGGGCTGAAAAAGGTGTCGATGCCGAAGGCAAGCAGGAAAAGGACGATGCCGACCGGAATGGACAGGGCGAGCAGTCCCAGAAGGCCGAGGGAGGTAAAGGCGATCATGCTTCTTCTCTTGCTCCGGCGATTTCGTCGACGGCCTTGAAGTTGCCGGACAGGAGGTTCACGAGGACAGCGATAACAAGGATGGTGGCGGAGACCGAAAACCAGAGCCAGCCGGCCCACCAGAGCATCTGGGGTATCCAGAGCGGTGTTTCGAGCGGCGTGTTGGCGCGTGCGCCTGTGTCGAGGGTCTTTTCCAGAACGGCCCATCCGCGCCAGGCGACCACGATTGCGGTGGCTGCAAGGCACAGCAGCGCGAGTGCGTCGAAGATGGCCCGTCCGAGGGGGAGAAGGCGCTGGCGAAGCAGGTCGATGCGCACATGGGCCTGCTCCGTCAGGGCGTAGCTGATGCCCCAGCTCGTTGTGATGGCCATGACATAGCCGGAGATCTCGTCGACGCCCCCGAGAGAGCCGCCCACCCTGCGGGCGACAATCTCGATGAGGGTGAAGGCCACACAGGCAAGAAGCATCAGACCGACGGCTATCGCGATGCGGTCGTTGATCCGTCGGATGAAGTTTACCAGGGGCGTCATGAGAACCTGCCTTACTTGGACGTCAGTTCGACACCGGTGACGGCACCAACGCTTTCGCTCCAGCGCTTGGCCCAGTCGTCGCCTGCGCGATCGGCCCAGTCAGGCAGAACTTCGCTCAGGAGGACTTCCTTGGCCTTTGCGGAATCGGCATCGGTTGCTTCGACCAGCGTCATGCTGTGAGCTTCACCATAAGGGCACTCACCGCTGCCTGTCAGGCAGATGATGTCATTTTCGAGAGCGGTCTGGGCGCTATCCCAGGCCGGGGTCTCGATATATTCCTTCACACCGTCTTCGAGCGTCTTCTTCTGCTCGTCGGAAAGGGAGTTCCACTTGTCGAGATTGATCGCGGTGACGACCGGATCCCATCCACCGAGCGGAAGCGGCAGCAGGTGTGTGGAAACTTCCCACCAGCCGGAATTGTAGCCCGAGCCCGCACCGGTGATGGCGCAGTCGACGACGCCGCGCTGCAGGGCGCCCGGCACCTCGCCGAAGCCGACATTGACGCCTTCGGCGCCCAGCGCTTCGAGGAACTTGGCCGTCATGCGGCCGGAGGCGCGAACCTTCTTGCCCTTCAGATCGTCGAGGGAAGAGATCTCGGCGTTGCAGAAGACAACCTGCGGCGGGTAGGGCGCAATGCCCAGAACCTTGGCATTGAAGACATCTTCGAAGATATCGTCGACCATCGGGCGTGCCGCGTCGACGGCCTTTCTGGCGGTGTCGGCGTCGGTGGCGATCAGCGGAACGTCGAGGGCTTCGAGGGCAACGCTATCGGAGACGGCATAATCCGCAACGGTCATGCCGACGTCGAAGACGCCCTGACCGAGAAGACGGAAGACGTCGCCGCCGGCGATGCCCATCTGGTCGTGCGTGGTCAGGGCCGCGGTCAGATCACCGCCGGAGATTTCAGGCAGCTTCTCGTTCCAGAACGGCGCTTCGTACTGCTTGTGAAGCGGCAGGCCGCTCCAGCTTCCGACCACGGCCAGTTCCTCGGCCTGGGCCGCCGTTCCGGCGGAAAGCGCGATTGCGGAAATCGCGGAAAGCATCATCAGTTTTTTCATCGGTTCATCCTCTGTTTGTGCCGTTTTCTGGGTTAGTTGTCGTTATAGGGGTAAAGCGGTCCGGTAGCTTCGCTGACATCTGCGATGAGCATGGCGCCGGGTGCGTGGGTGATGGCAAGCGGCAGTCTGGCGTTCATCAGCGCGACTTGCGGGGTAACGCCGCAGGCCCAGAACACGGGAACTTCGCCTTCCTTGAAGGCGACCGCTTCCCCCCAGTCAGGGCTTGTAATGTCGTCAATGCCGATGACATCCGGGTTGCCGACGTGTACGGGCGCGCCATGCGCCAGCGGATAGCGTCGACAGATGTCGTGGACTTCCGCGACCCGGCTCTTCGGTATCGGGCGCATGGAGACGACCATGCCGCCGGCAAACGGGCCGCTGGGCGCGGTGGGGATGGAACTGCGGAACATCGGCACGGTAACGTCGCTTTCGATGTGGCGCATGGAGACGCCCGCCTTCAGAAGCGCGTCCTCGAAGGTGAACGAGCAACCGATGGCAAAGGCGACCATATCGTCCTGCCAGAGTGCACCGAGATCGCTGACATGACCATCCGGTTCGCCGTCCCGGTAGATGGTATAGCGCGAGGCGTCGGTGCGCACGTCAACGTTGGCCCCCAGGCGCGCGATGGCAGGGTTTCCGGGCTCGGAGACACCGGCGAGCGGACAGGATTTCGGATTGAGCTTGCAGAAGCGGTGAAAGTTTTCCGCGTAGGCACCCGGCAGAATGGCAAGGTTGCACTGGAGGTTGCCCTTGGCGAGGCCGGCTGTGTGGCCGCTGTAGCGACCTTCACGGATCGCGGCGCGCTGGGCTGGCGTATCCAGGTCCAGGAGATCTGAAAACTTGGCAGGTCCGCTCGTCATATCCACCTCAAAACTCGTTGGCAAAATGCTGCTGTGGAACGATGATCAAGTCAAATCGTGATTTTTTGTCCAAAGTGATCTAAAAAGGTGATCGCTTTGCCAGGAAAATGTGCATGACATTCGAACAACTCCGAACGTTTCTCGCCGTTGCCCGCATGGGCGGCGTGCGCAGGGCCGCCGAACAGATGAACATCTCCCAGCCCGCCGTTTCGGCTCGCATTTCCAGTCTGGAGGCATATCTGGGAACGGAACTCTTCAGCCGGGTGTCGACCGGGGTGATCCTGACGCGCAAGGGCGTGCTTCTGCGTCAGCATGCCGAGCAGATCATGGCGACCGTCGAACGGATCAAGGGCGACGTGATGGCCGAGGACAGCGTCAGCAGCCTGCTGCGCCTCGGCGTTGCCGAAACCGTGGCCCAGACCTGGCTGCCGGATTTCCTGCGCAAGCTTCATCGCAGTTTTCCCAAGATCAATATCGAAGTCTCTGTCGACATCTCGTTGCATCTGCGCGAGATGCTGCTCGATCGCTCCCTTGATCTGACAATCCTGATGGGGCCTGTTTCGGACTACAGCGCGGACAATCTGGAACTGCCGCCGTTCGAGCTTGCCTGGTACCGGCCGATCAATCTCACGATGCCGGATCTCACAGTAACGCCGGTCATCACCTATAACCGACTGTCCCGTCCGCACCGGGAACTCACGCAGGAACTGCGCGACCGATATGGCAGCACGGCGCAGATCTTTCCGACCAACTCGCTTTCCACCGGCTTCGAAATGGTCGCCTCCGGCATCGGCGTCGGCATCCTGCCGCATGTTCTCGGGCGCCGTCTTGTCGAGGAGAACCGCATCGCGACCTTCGATCCGGGCTGGCAGCCGACCTCCTTGCGCTTTACCGCCACCTATATCGGCGAGCCCAGAAACGAACTGATCGCCCGCGCGGCACGCGTCGCCCAGGAAGTCGCCTTCGCGCATCACGCTGCCATCTACGGGCTGAAGCCGATGGAGTCGCATCTGAACGCGACCACCTTGTGAAGGCTGCAGGCGAAAAATGAACCGTACGTTCGGGCGAGGGCGCAGGGAAACCGTCGTTCAAGTCGCGGCTTCGGCTCTGTCATGACGTCACACGCTGGTTGCGGCCGTAGACGAGCAGCATCGAGACGATGACCGTGCCGTAGATGATCTGTCGGCCGGCTTCCGGCATCTGCATGATCGAGAGCACAGAGTTCAGAAGAACGATCAGGATGACGCCAATCAGCGTGCCGACGTAGCGGCCCTTGCCGCCCAGTATATGCGTGCCGCCGAGCACCACGGCGGCAATTGCGGGCAGCAGGAAGGCATTGCCCATGCCCTGGTAGGCCTTGGCGGAATATCCGGTCAGCAAAACGCCGGCGATGGACGCGCAAAGGCTGGATATGACGAAGGCGCCGACAATCACCCGCCGCGTGCGAATCCCGGAAAGATAGGCAGCGCCCTCGCGCGAGCCGGTGGCGTAGATCGATCGGCCGAAACCCGTCCGGGTCAGGATCGTGACGATGACAAGGGAGACTGCCGCCCACACCAGAATGGCGACCGGAATGCCGAGGATCCTGTCCTTGGCGAGAAACAGCATGAGGGGCGTTGCGGTATCCTGCGGCGCGAAGCCGCCGGTCTGGGCGACCATCAGACCGCGCAGCACCGTGTCGACGCCGAGGGTGAAGATCATGGACGGAATGCGCAGATAGGCGACGCCGATCCCGTTGACCAGCCCAACGGCAAGGCCGACCGCCAATGCCGTCGGCAGAGCCATGTCGCCGCCGACCGCGGTCGCCGTCATGGCCGCGGCCGTCAAGGTCCAGGGGATCGACAGATCGATATGGCCAAGAAGAATGACCATCATCATCCCGGCGGCGCAGATACCGAGAAACGATCCGGTTTGAAGCTGCTGCAAAAGATAGCCCACCGATAGCAGCGGCGCCGTTCCGGCGGTCCAGAGGGTATAGGCAGTGCCCGCGATCAGGATCGCGACCACGAACAGCGACGAGATGACGATGGGCTTGTTTTCAGCGGAAAGGGAGAGTTGCATGGTCATCTACCTGAACAGATCGAGCTGGTTTCTGACGCGCAGCGTTCGGAACACGCCGAAGGACACCGCCGTCAGTAGCACCAGCCCCTCGATCAGCGGCTGCAGAAGCGGATCAATGTCGAGAATGCGGAAGTAGAACGAGATCACGCGCAGGATCATTGCGCCGACGAGGCTGCCGATCGCCCCTCCCGTGCCGCCCAGCAGGGACGTTCCGCCGAGAACGACAGCCGCGATTGAGTTGAGCGTATAAGCGCCGGCCTGCTGGATATCCGCATTTCCGGACGAGGTCTGGATCGCGAGATAGAGCCCGCCGCAGGAGGCGAGAAAGCCGCCGAGCGTGAAGGCGACGATCTTGGCACGCTGGATCGGAAGGCCTGACATATACGCAGCGCCTTCCGCCGAGCCTATGGCGTAGACGGTTCGCCCGATGACGGAACGCCGGAAGGGCACCCACACAAGGGTCGCAACAATGACGACGATCAGAAAGGGGACCGGAATGTCGGCGAAGGGCCGGATCCACCACGCCTCGCCTCCCTCGGCAAAGCCGTAGGTGTCCGCAAGGTCCCAGACCGAGTTGGTGAGTGCCCAACTCAGGTCGTCATCCACGTTGCCGCCAGGCTTCGGGCGGATCAGAAGCGCCAGGCCGATGGCGACAGCGCCGGTCGCAAGGGTTGCGATGATCGGCTGAATGCGACCGTAGACCACGATGCAGCCGTTCATGAACCCGAACAACGTGCCCGTGAGCAGCGTCAGCCCCACGCCGAAGACGATCTGCAACGGTGATCCGTGGAGGACCTCCGAGGCGACGCAATTGGTCAGCGTCATGACCGCACCGACCGACAGATCAAGCCCGCCGAGCAGGACAGGGAGGGTCTGGGCCATCGCGACGAAGGCGATCGCCACTGTCTCATTGGCGTTCTGGATCGCGACGGCGGAGGAAAAGCCGCGCGGGTGCAGGCTGTTGTAGGTCAGGAACAATATGGCCAGAAGCAGGAGCGCCGCGGAGAAGCCCATATTGCGGGACAGCCACCGGCCAAGTGAAGCTGTTGTCATCACGCGGCCTCGGTGCCGATGTTGAGGGATGCTGCGACAAGGCTTTCCTCGGTTATCTCGCTGCCCTCTTGTTCGCTGACGACCCTGCCGCCGTAAAGCACGGAGACGCGGTCGCAGCAGCCGATCAGTTCCGCATAGTCGGAGGAATAGAAAAGGATCGCCTTGCCCTCATTGGCAAGGTCGCGCATCAGGCGGTAGATCTCCTGCTTTGTGCCGACGTCGATACCACGGGTCGGGTCGTTGAGAAGGATGATGTCCGGATCGATCATCAGCCATTTGGCGATAACCACCTTCTGCTGGTTGCCGCCGGACAGCGTCATGACGGGATCGGCAGCGTCTCCAATCTTGATCTGAAGTTTGGCGAGACCGTCCGAGATCTCGCGCCGGGCTGCGGCCATATCCAGAAACGGCCCTTTCGAGATGCGTCCGTAACTCGCCGCAAGCAGGTTGTCGGCGATTGACATGCCGAGCATCAGTCCTTCGGTCTTTCGATCCTCCGGCACCAGGGCCATGCGCGTTGCAGCGGAGCTTGCAGCTGCCGGCGAGGAGGGGATACCGCTCCTGCCGCCGACAGTCACGTCGCCGTCAACGTCCCGCAGAACGCCGAACAGCGCGAGCAGCAATTCCTTCTGGCCCTGACCGTCCAGCCCGCCGAGCCCGACGATCTCGCCGCGGCCGACATCAAGGTCGACGCCGTTCAATCGCTTGCCCCAGCTCAGCGAGCGCACGCCCAGAAGTGGCTCGGCGGTCTTGGCGTCAGGTTTTCTGGAGGGTTTCGGGGGGAACTGTGCTTCGACATCCCGGCCGATCATCAGGCGTACGATCTCCCGCTCGCTCTTGTCGCCCTTCGCGAAGGTCTCGATATGACGACCGTTGCGGAAGACGGAGAGGGTGTCGCAGAGCGCGTCGACCTCGTGCATGCGGTGCGAGATGAAGAGGCTGGCAACGCCCTTCGCCTTCAGATCTTTCAGCAGGCCGTAGACGGTCTCGACATCGCGGGAGGTAAGGGCGGATGTGGCTTCGTCCAGAATGAGCACCTTCGGTTTCCTGCCGAGGGCCTTGGCGATTTCCACCATCTGGCGGCGGGACAGGGACAATTCGCGGACAAGTGCACGTGGGTCAATTTCCTCGCAGCGCACAGCGGCCAGAAGCTCTTCGGCGCGGCGGACCTGTGCTCGCCTGTCGATCAGGCCAAAGCGGCGCGGCGGATCGGAAATCGAAATGTTGTCGGCGACCGAGAGGTCCGGCACCAGAGACAGTTCCTGGAACATGCAGACGATACCGGCGGCGTTCGCTGCCTTTGGTGTCGCGAAATTCACCGTCCTGCCTGCCAGACGCATCGTCCCGGCGTCAGGCTGAAGCACGCCCGACATGATCTTGATCAGCGTCGACTTGCCGGCGCCGTTCTCTCCGAGGATGCCGTGGATCGAGCCGGGCCGGCAGGCGAAATGGACGCCCTCAAGGGCACGGATGCCGGCAAAATATCTGGATATACCCTGGTATTCGACGATCGGGGTGTCGCTCGTTGCCTGCATTCATGCCTGCCTGTCAGCTGAGAAAAGAAGTGGGGGCAGCAAAGCGCGGCCCCGCACAAGGTCGGGACCGCGCCGCGTCGTGCTACGAGATCACTTCACGTCTTCTTCGGTCTGCGACATTATGGCCGGACCGGAGATGTTCACGCCGCAGGGCGGAAACTCGTTGACGGTGAAGAAATTGTCCGGCAGGTCGGACCAGTAGTTCTTGCCGTCTTCCAGCTCGTCATAGGTCGCGACCGGAAGGGGAACAGAGATCAGCTGCGGCATCGGTTTGCCTTCCAGCGCGGAGACGGCCGCCTTCATGGCAATCGCGACGAGACCCGGGGACTGGCCGATGGAGATGCCCTTCAGTCCATCGTCCGAATATTCCGCGATCGCCTTTCGGAAGCCGTTTTCAGATTCGCCTGCGACCGGAACCCAGGGATGGTCCGCATCCTTCAGCGCCTGAATGACGCCGTTGGAGCCGCCCTGGCCGACCACCGCGACGAATTCGCCATGAACCGCGATGGCATCGGCGACGACTTTCTGAGTCGTTCCGTCATCCCAGTTGCCGACGACCTGGACCACATCCCAGTCACCATCCGAGGCCTTCAGCACCTCGTTGATGCCGATGGAGCGATCCCTGTCGACCGAGTTGCCCGGCAGGCCGCGGACTTCGAGGATCTTGCCGGAGGTGACGCCCTTCTTCTTCAGTTCATTGACGGCGAATTGCGCCCACATCCGGCCCATCTTGAGCTGGTCCTCGTTAACCTGCATGACCTTGTCCGTGTCGAGCACATTGTCGAAGGGAACCAGTACGACATCGTTGCGATCCGCAAGGCGGATCACACGATCGAAACCGTCAGGCGAGACGGCGATGGTCACGATGGCGTCATAGCCCTGGTTGATGAAATCCTCGATGGCGCCGAGCTGGGCCGGAGCATCCGTGCCGGTGGAGACCACCTTGAACTCGGAGATCTTCTCCTTCATCGTCGGGTCTTCGGCAAAGGCCTTGGCCGTCTTGATCATCTGGATGCGCCAGGTGTTGCCGACAAAGCCGTTGACCACGGCGACCCTGTAGGGGCCGGGCTTTTCATCCCACTGGAAATACTTCACTTCGCTCGACCACGGTGCGAAACACTCCGGATCGGCGCCGGGACCCGACACTTCCTTGGGGCCCGCGAATGCCAGGTTTGCGGACAGGACGACGGCCGAAAGGGCGGTCGTGAGCTTCAAAAGAGTTTTCATTTTATTCCTCCCGTTTCGCGCCGGTAGACCGCTCCATGAGGCAGGCCGGCGCGCCCTGCCATTGTCGGGATGTCGGCCATTTTCCGTCAGCCGGTCTTGTCCAGCTCATCGGTGAAATGGCGGAACCCGAACATCAGGTGCGAGCGAAGCCGGTACTGAAATGCCAGCCGGTCACGCGCTGCCAGTGCCTCGATGACCCCGTCGTGTTCGCTGAAGGTTTCGGTCATGAAGGTCCGGCGGGTCTTGCCGTTCTGCATGATGCGCAGGATGACCGGTTTCATGACCGCGTAGACGTCCCGGATCGCATCATTGTCGAGTATCCCGACAAGGCGTTCGTGGAAGTCGTAATCGATCTCGGAGGCCTCGCTCAGATCATTGTTTTCGGCAAGTCTGGCGTTGATCGCGCGCAGATCGTCCAGATCCTCAGGGCGCAATCGGTCGATGAAGTCGTCCGCGGACCCAACCTCGATCAGGCTCCGGAAGGCCTGCACGTCCGTGAAGGTTTTCAGGGAAATTTCCATCGTGTTGAAGGAAAACAGCTCGAAGGCGCGGCTCATCCGGTTGTCGGTGATCGTTGCGCCGATCTTGGGCCGTACGTCCACCAGTCCATAAGCCTTGAGAATGCGCATGGCTTCGCGAACCGTATTGCGGCTTGCGCTGAACTGGCTGCACAGATCACGCTCGGTGGGCAGACTGTCGCCGACCTTGAGACCGGTGCCCGAGATCAGCTCGCGGATCTGGTGAACGACGGCGTCGACCGCCGATTCATGTCTGCCGCGTCCTCCCGCAGCGCCTCCCCGAGACGTCCGCCTGCTTTCCGTGCCCGCCACAGTGCGCATCTCCCCTTGCGTCATTTGTTGGACCAAGGAAGGGGTACTGTCAGTTTTTTAGGGAGTCAATACTTCTGGTGAAGGTGAGAATTACTAAACTTGATTTTGTAATTTCGTAGGGTCGATAAGCGGTTTTTATCAATGTGACCGTGGGCTGTTTTGGTTCATCCTGTAGGGTCACCTTTTCGACGAGCTGTTCGACCAGCCTTTTGTTGGACCACGTCGCGGACATTACTCCCACGGTGCAAATGATTTTTCGGACGACAGCGCCTCGAACCGCTCCTGCAACAGCTTCATGAACTGAATCCGGTCTTCCTGCCATGTCACTGGTTCTCCGACGAAAATGTCGCAGAAGAAGGGGACCAGCAGAAACGACCCCTTTGGCAGCGCCTTACCAAGGCCGTGCGTGAAGACCGGCACCACGGGCGCCTGTGGGCACCTGGCGGCAAGGTAGGAGACGCCTTTCTTCAGGCGGGTCATCTTCTCCGGTTCTCCACGGGAGCCTTCGGGAAACAGGATCAGCACCTTGCCTTCGTCCAGAGCGTTGTAACAGCCTTCGAGCGGGTCCCTGCCGGCCTCGGCCCCCTTCCGTTCCAGCGGCAGAATGCCGAGCACATGTTCGGACAGCCATGCCTTGAGCGGGGAAGAGAAGAAGTAGTCGGCCGCCGCAACGGGCTTGATGTCCTTCAGCCGGGAAAACGGCATCAGCGCCATCAGCACCATCGTGTCCAGATGGCTGTTGTGATTGGCAACGATGATCGCCGGTCCTTTAGAGGGCAGAAGTTCCTTTCTCCGGACATTGAGGCCCAGCAGAAAGAGAACGCTGATCTTGACGAAAATGTAGAAGGCTTTCTGGAGCATGGGATCAGGCGGCTCTCGTCAGTGCCAGGCAGTGACAGGGGATGCGGAGTTGGCGGTGGAGAGCGGTCTGCCCTTTCGTGCTGCCTCTGCCCCACGCGGCGTGACGTTGCCCCGGTAGTCCGGGTGTCACGACACCTTCCAGGTTCGTGAACCGGCCCCGGTGACACGTTGTCCGGGTGCGGGTCTTCGCCTGTCGGAATGCGGCGGGCGGAACGTTGGGCGGGAGAGACCCGAAAGACCGAATGATCGTCATGGGGAACCGCCTAGTAATAGAAGTAGCGGGTGAAGTGGAAGAACAGCGGGGCCGTATAGGTCAGGCTGTCGATGCGGTCGAGGATGCCGCCATGGCCGGGGATCAGACTGCCCGTGTCCTTGACGCCGAGGTCGCGCTTCAGGGCGGAGACGGTAACGTCGCCAACGAAGCCGGCCACGGGAATGAGAATTCCGGCCGCAGCGGCATGGATCATCTCGAAGGGCGTGACCAGCGGGGCCGTCACGAGCGCCAGAACGAATGTGGTTGCCACGCCGCCGACAAATCCCTCCCAGGTCTTGTTCGGGCTGACGCCGGGAATGATCTTGTGCCGGCCGAGGAGCTTGCCCCAGGTGTATTGGGCAACGTCGTTGAACTGGGTCAGGAAGATCAGGAAGAGCAGAAGCCCGGCGCCGCCGGCGCTGCTGTTCGGGGTTGCCGGCAGGATCAGGAGAAAGGCGGCATGGCTGATGGAAAAGACACAGAGCATCAGACCCCAGTTGAGGGTGCCGACGGCTTTCAGGAACCCTTCCGTCTTTTGCGTCATGAGGCTGGCGAACGGCAGAAACAGGAACATGTATACGGGAATGAAGACCGCGAACATGCCGTAGTAGCTGTCATAGACCCAGAAATACTGCACCGGGATCGACAGATAGGCCCAGAACAGCACCCGACGGTCGGCCCGGCGGGTGGGAATCATGGAGAAATACTCCTTGAGCGCCAGGAAGCTGATCAAGCCAAAGACGATGATCGAGATCGTGTTGCTGACGAGAAAGGCGACCGTGAAAATCGCTACCATCACCCACCAGCTCTGTGTGCGCTGGACCAGTTCGGTCATCTTGCCGTCCGACCGTCGGGCAATGACGAAGACGATGACGCTCGCAACGGCGAGAATTGCCCAGATGCCGACAAGGGCCCATTGGATCGGAAGCAGGTTCATGCGGACGTCTTCTCCTTCAAAGCGCCGCGCGCGCGATTGACGATGGTCAGGGCGCACAGCACGAGGCCCGCACCGAACAGGATCTGGTAGAGCAGAGGCGCGGTCAGCCCAAGGGCGATCAGGAACCCGGACAGGCCGAACAGGGCCGCCCGGTCGCTTTTGCCGAACGGGCCGTCATAGCGGCGGCTTGCTCCGATCTGGACACCGATCACGCCCGTCATTTCGGCAATGATGCCCAGGACGACAATGCCGACGACCAGCTCCGACGCGATGAAGGGCAGGGCCGCGAAAGGCAGATAGAGCGCCGCGTCGGCCAGGACGTCGCCGAGTTCGTTCAGGATCGCACCGAGATCCGACTTCTGGTCGTGCTCCCGGGCCAGCATGCCGTCGATGGCATTCAGTCCCATGCGGACGAAGAGAACGACGGGCAGCAGGATCAGCGGCAGGAACGCCGCCGGAAACAGCCACAGGGCGAGGCCTTCGGCAAAGGACAGGACAAGCGCGGCGACCGTGACCTGATTGGCTGTGATGCCGGAAGAGGCGAGGCTGCGGCAAAGCGGGCGCAGGAGATCCTGAAAGCGGGATTTGAGCTGATAAATTGTTGGCATGTCTGAAATGTCCGAAAAACTGAACGTACCATACAAGTTCTGGTGGTGGGAAGGTAAGCGGGAAATGCCGCGAAACGAAGGACGCGACAGGACGTCTCGGCCGCGATCCACAGGCGAACTTCTCTCTCGGAAGATCCGAATAATGCCGGAATGTGACGTGGCGGCTATTTTTGCCGCCGGGGCCTGAGCTATCGTTTTTCCGGGCGTTATCGGGCTCATTTTTCGCAAAGGTGTTTCATCATGGCCATGCAGCCGTCGCTATTTGAAAGCAAATACAAGCCGATCACGGTGCACACGCTGAACGGCACGGAGTTCATTCCCGTCTCCACCTATCTGTCGGGCGAACCGCGACACAAGAAATTCAACGGCGCCGCCCTTGCGGACCTGCGCTGGTTCCTGACCAAGCGGGACCGCTACAAGGACGGCAGGAATGGCGCTGACAGGCACACATGGGACGACAAGTCGGGGCTTCTTGCATTCGGTCTGGTCGGTCCGGACTATTTCAAGCCCTGGCTGCATGTCGAAATCACCTGGAAGGAACTTCAGCTCGGTTTTTACGGCAAGGGCACACCGGACCGGATGCGCAGGATCCTTCAGGTGGTCGATTTCTATCTGAAGACCGCCGACATCCGTCTCAGCCGTGTCTACTGGAACAGCGTGATGGAACTGAAAGACTATTCCCATTACTACCTCGGCCTGGACTGCAACGGCTTTACCGGAGCCTTTCTGGAAACCCAGTATCCGTCGCTCGGCATTAATGGCGGCGATCACATCAACTACCTCGACGGGAAGCTGAAAAAGCGAGCCAATCTTGCTGAAGTCAGGCCTGGCGACATCCTGAGCCGGGAAGGCGGCGGCGGGACGCGTCATGTTGCGATGATCAATTCAATCTCGGGCATGCCGGGTGAGGATGCGACCTCGGCGCAGGTGACCGTAACCCATTCTTCGGGAACGTATCACGGACTCGGCACCCAGAAATTCACGCTTAAGCTTCACAAGAACAAGACGCTGCAGTGGCAGCTTGTCGGCTACTACTGGTTCAATCATTGCCTTGCTCCCGAAAGAAAGTGACACGAGCGAAAAGAGCGACTCCTCGTGGATTTTCACTAGATCGACCGGAACAATTAGCTCTTCGCTCTGTTTCCCTGCTACCGGGCCGCGAGAGGGGTGCCCGCGACAGCAGGTTTTCCTTCAGGAGGTTTGACGTAAAGTGAATATGGTTTCTTCGGCCCGCGGCATCGTTCGCCGGCACTTTTCCCGGAGGGCGGCATCATGATCGATCCGCTTCTCCTGACCGCTCCGCGCGTTTCGACGTTCATCGGTGACAAGCACCTGACGAATGCGAGCGGCTTCTTCTTCGAGCGCGGCGACCGTCTCTTTCTGGCAACGAGCCGTCATGTCATGGTCGATACGCCAAGTGACCATCACCCTGACCGGATCGAGCTGGAACTCCATTCAGATGCGGAGAACCTTGCGGAATCCTTCGCGTTTTCCGTCCCCCTGTTTCGGGACGGTACCAGCCTCTGGCGGCAGGGCACTGACGACGCAGGCGAAATCGATGTTGCGATGATCGAGATCGAATGCGACGCCTTGCCGGAAAACGCGATCTTTCATGCGTTCAACGAGGAGCATCTCTGCGACCCTCAGGACCATATCGAGATCGGTTCGCCGTTGCTGATCGTCGGATTTCCGCTCGGATTTCATGACACCCTTCACCATATGCCAGTGGTGCGACAGGCGGTGATTGCGTCCTCTTTCGGGTTTCGCTTTCAGGGTCTGGGCTATTTCCTGACGGACGGACGGACGCACAGGGGAACGAGCGGTGCTCCGGTGGTTTTGCGAATGCCTGGCAAAGACGCAGGGCCCGACAATCTGCCCTGGAAGCTGCTTGGCGTTCATTCCGCGCGGCTCGATGTCGGCACACGCGACCTGGAACTCGACGAGGCACTCGGCCTCAACTGCGCCTGGTATGCGGATATCCTGATGACGTTGAGCGAGAGCTGATTTCAGGATCATCCCGGCTTCAGGTCATTCTGATCTTTGATCTGACAAAAAAAGAACCCGGCGGGCGCCAAGCCAGCCGGGTTTTTCCTGATTGCGCTGCCGTGGAACGGCGCCGTCCCGGAAGGTCCGGATCGCCTCTGAACTAGGAGGTGACGCGCGGGCAGGAGCTTGTGCTCTCTGCGCGCGATTTCAGGCCACGCAGGCTTTTCATCGTGTTCGGGTTGCCGGGCATGACAAAGCTCTGTTCCAGAGCCGTACGGGCATTGTTGAGCACGGCGAGGTCCTGTACCGCGAGGGTCTCGCAGGCCGAGCCAGTGAAGCGGACACGGATGCGGATGACACGCTTGCCGTTGTCGGAGGGGCCGAATTCCTGATCGAGCGTGGGATTGTCACCTGTAAGGGTTCGCTCCATGACGACCATGTTCGGCTGATCCTGAATGACCACCGTGCCGCGCTCCCTGGCGCTGGAGACGAGGGCGGTGCGCACCGTCGACGGGGGCGCCGCGATCTTCACGCTCTGCGCGCCTGCGGGAATGCTCAGTTTTGGCTGATCCGGCCGCGTGGTCTGTTGAGGGGTGCTTTGGCAAGCCGTCAGGGTAAAGGCGCAAAGGGCGGTCAGTAAGAGATGTCGCATAGGGTGTCCCAAATCAATTAAGTCGTCTCGAACGCCGGTCCGCAGTGCGATCCGAAGCTTGGCGTCACGTGTAAACGCCGGACAACTGAATTCGTTCAGGCCGTTTTGCCGCACAATGCAAACTTTGTCACCAGTCCTTTGTTCCCCCTGGGGTAGTCTACTTAAAAAAACATCCAGAAATGACCACTCGGACCCCGAAATTTTCTGTTTGAGGCATCAGATCACTCACTGAGTGGCGCGATTGTCTTCACATTCAGCCGTGATCTCAGGATCGGTCAGACACAATGTGGCGTTTTGTCGGGAAGGCAGCGCGGGCTGAAGCCGCCGCCCCTCAGAACGTGTCGCCGGTCCTGAAGCCGGTGCCGCCGAAGCTCTTTCCCGTTCGGAAGCCGCCCCTGGACGATCCGCCGGATGTGCCGAAACCGCCCATGGATTTCGGCAGGCCCACTCCTTTAGGGAAGGCAACGCTACGCCCGCGAGGCTTGCGTCTGCGGTGGGATCGTTCCGCCCGTGCCCAGTAGTCGGCCCCCGTGATCGCTCCCTTGACCAGCTCGCCGAGAAGCACGGTGGTCAGGCTCTCGTCGCTGAAGGTGGACTCCCAACTGCCGTATCCCCTGGCGCGAAAGCGCTTGATCACCTCCGACAGTTCGGCGCGGCGCCGTCCGATGTCGCGCTGCAGCTCCCGGTCCTGCCGTGTTTCGCGGGCGGCCTGGTCGATCCGCTCCTGAAGATCCTCGATCCGCTGGACGATCTTCTCGTCTTCCGGGGAAGGTGTTTCGCGAGCGGCCCGCCACAGGTCCTTGAGTTCGTCCGCCTGCAAGGAAACCGACAGGTGATCCTCGGCCTTGCGGAAGTCCGCGTCTTCGCCGCTTGAAAATTCCGCGAAAGCACTCGACAGGGTTTCGATCTGGCGGTCGAGCTTGTCCAGTTCGCCGTCAATCCTGTCGATCTCTCCGGACAGGGTCTCGATTTCTGCGACCAGATCGGTTCCGGCTGCGTCCGTCATCGCGTTCCGGCTGAACTCGGCGAGCTTCTGCTGTTCGGCGGCGGCGATTTCCGCGCATCGTTCCGCATGCAGCGCCATGTGCTCGGGAATACCCGTCAGCATGGCGTAGTTTGCACGGGCATCCTGATACCTGATCAGGCCGGCAACCCAGCGGTCGAGCGAGCGCACGAGCCCACGGTGCGCGTAGTGCGGGGTCCCGTATCCGCGCCGCCACAGATAAATGAACAGCGGATCTGCCTCGTAGGCCTTGCCTTTCTGCTGGCGGTCCTGCTCCGATGTCCGAGCCTTTTCCGCAGCGGCCTCAGCCGTCGCGATCGCCGTTTCAGTGGTCTCGCGCTGGGCCAGATAGGCGCTGTCCTGCTCCAGACGCCCGTCGACGACCTCCATCAGGTCATCCATCTGGTTTTCGGCGGTGTTGCGAGCCGCGTCCAGTTCCTGCCGCTTCTTCTGCAATTGGCTGCGTTCCGTTTCGCTCTGGCGCCATTGCTCGCCCAGCACCTTGTAGTCGGCGGAGCGTTTGTCCAGGAGCCGGCGTGCTTCTCTTGCGGCGCTGTCGAGCCGGGTGTTCAAGGTGCCTGCCGCGTCCGTATCGAGGCGGAAGCGGGCGAGATCGCGGTAAGCGTCGCTCTGGCGTTCCTGAAAATCTGCGAGGGCCCTCGTCGAGCGCTCGATGCTCTTGGTCAGCTCCGCTTCCTCCCGTCGGAGGTCCGCTAGCGACTGTTCGATCGTCCCCAGCGTTTGACGTCCTGTCAGCAAGGTGTCGCCTCCATGGTCTTCCCGAGGCCGCAGAAGTCTACCATGACGTGATTGCTCCATCCTGGACGCCGCTGCGCCACCTTATGTCCAGTTCGCCGCGGTGCTTCCGACCGAGGAGGCCTTTCTGGACGATGCCGTCCTCCATCTTGTCGCGCCGGACGGCGTCGTAGATCGCCGCGGAAACGCGCTGCCCCCATTTTTCGACCGTCTCCGGCTCGCTGTCTTCTTCGGAGACGATGCTGCGCTTCACCACATTGCCGTCGGGATCGATTGCCTCGACCACGATATAATAGTTGTTCGCGTCAGGGTTGGCTTCGGGGATGCGGGTGATACCCGTCGGGTCGCCTTCGCGGGCAACGATCCTCACCTCGTAGACCTCCTGGAGCCTGGCCGCGAGTTGACGCAGGTCCGTCTCCGCCTTGAAGGCGGCCTCGGTTCTGCCATCCTGAAGCGCCAGTTCCCCATCGTCCGCAAGGCGCTGGGCCTCCTCTTCCACGCTCGTGTTCGTGGTCAGGTCATCGATGCGCTGAACCAGTTCGGAATAGGTCGCGGGCAGGGACTGCAACCGGGCCTGCATCTGCGCCTCGGCGCGGTCCCTCGGCAGGCTGACGAGAAAATACCAGGCAGCGACCGCAACGACGATGACGGCAAGTCCGCCTGCCAGCCATTTCGACCACGTCTGACGGGAAATGTAGATCATCGCGAGCGTGCGCTGGACGCCGGCGGATGGCGGCGAATAGACGAAGCGGTCGCGCTTCAGGTCTTCCACGCCTGCCTTGAGGATATGATCGGGAACTTCAATGCCCTGGGAGGCATAGACCTGGCGAAGACGCTCGACCATCGCCGCGTCGCGGCCGTCGGCCTTCAGCTCCCGCGCGATCTGCCCTTCTTCGTGGCGCAGTGTGTCGACCACGTCCATCGCCATCATCAGATCGTCGAGAGGGGCGTCGGAATTGCTAGCCATGAAAACCCGGTTTCTCAATGGCCGGGCCAACGTCATGCCGGCCCGGCAGAACTCAGTTGAGGTGTCTTGCTGTCAGAGCGTGCGGCCTTCGGCGGTGAGCTTCGCAAGGCGGCGCTTTCCGTCCTCGACGGCATGCCTGATTTCCTCGGAGTTCTTCGTCGACATGTCGCGCATTTCAGAGATGATTTCGCGGGACTGGACCTGGAAGTTGACGACGGAATCGACCAGCTTCTTGACTGATGCCGCCGCGACCGTCGGCCCATAGCCCGCCTTCAGAGCCTCTTTCTGCACCGCATCGCCGATTTCCGAAAGGGTTTCAAGGCTCTTGTTGATGCCTTCCTTCATGGCGTTCAGCGTTTCGGTGGATTCGTGAAGCCCCTGCAGGCCGGTGAAGGAGGCGTTGAGCGCCGTCAGCACGGACTCATTGGTCGAAAAGAAGCTGACCGACTGCGCATAGACCCGCTCCTTGGCGTTGGTCGTCTGCACCAGCCGGGCCATGATCACCTCGGAGGTGTTGTAACCAACCGTCAGGTTGTCCGATAGATCCTTGGCGATCTGGTAGCGCTTCTCCTCATCCTGCATCTCGCGCATCTTCTCGTCCCGCGTCAGCTCCAGCCGAGCCTTCTGGGCGGCATCGTCGCCGGAATAGGCCTCAACTTCGCCGGACGCTGCCTCAAGGGCTTTCTTCGCGTCGTCGAGTTTTGCGGCCGCTATGTTGAGAAGTTCGAGGGCGGTGACTTCGGCCTGCTTCAGCGCGCCGCGGAAATCGCGATAGGCTTCCAGAATGGTCTGCTCGCGCTCTATCTGGTCGCGGGTTGCCCTTGCGACATCCTTGTAGGTGTCGCGAATGTCGGTGAAGCGGTCGGAAATCGTGCCGCGGCGCATATCGCGCCATTTGTTGGCGAGATTTTCCGTAAAGGAGATCCTGCCATCCGCAAGCTGGTCGACCAGGGCCTTGGCGTCATCGCGGATGGAGTTGAACGCGTCCGTGATTTCCTCATAGCGTTCGCCGATATCCATCTGCTGGACCTGCGAGCGAACGACCTCGTTGAAATTGGAGGCCTGACCGAGCGTACGGGTGATGATCAGCACCTTGTCGGGGGACAGATCGGAAATCTTCTCCAGAAGGGCGTTGATCGGCGCATCGGTTTCCGTTTCCGGGGCGATGCCGATGTCCCGGAGCGTCGAAAGTGCGCGGTCGAGATACTGCAGCGGAGAAAATCCACCCTCTGCCGTGGGAGCCTGTGGTGTCTGGGATACCGCGTCTGTCATCTTGAACTCCTTCAGAAAGATGTCGCCACGTTTGCCGACGGCGCTTGCGGACGGCAAGTCTGTCGTTAAGGGTCGCAGCGTCCTTTCCATATCGTCGTTCCGCAAGTTAGGTCAGGCTTGTGGCGTCATGTCAACGGCTTAGCGGGGGAGCAAGGCGGGGCAAGGGGGCAGGGCGCTGTCGCAATTCCTGCGGCAATTGCGCTGCGTTCCACCGGACAGGACAAGGAAACTTGAAATTGTCCATATTCTTGTGCGCTATGCGACTGGATCAAGACATCGGCGAGACCCTCCATGAGTTCGAACACGTACAGAATAGCGCGGATTGCGGCCATGGACCGGTCAAAGGTTGCCGGTCTGCGGCTGCGTGTCGTGATCGGTCTCATGATGCTAATCTCCATGGGCCTGGGCGTGCCTGCATCGGTTGCCCAGGAGACCGGGTCATCGGCACCGCCTGCCGATCTCACGTCAGCCTCGTCGCTGTTCCAGAGGACGACCACCGCGCTCGACGAAAAATCGGTTTCCGTGAAGACGCTGGAGGAGTTGCGCTCGCAGCTTGTTGCCGTACGCGAGGCAAACGCGGCCATCGCCCGGCGCGGCAGCCTAGAGGCGCAGGCACTTGCAGCCCAGCTGGAGAGCCTCGGGCCACCGCCGAGCGGCGATGACGGAGAGGCGGAAGAGATCGCAAGCCGGCGACGCGAGCTGACGAACGAGCTTGCCGTTGCCAATGCGCCGGTCCGCGAGGCGAGAGAGACGCTGCGCCGTGTCGAGATCCTTGTCCGTGCGGTCGACGAGCAACTGCGGGCGAGGGAACTCGAAAAGGTCCTGGTGCGCTATCCGTCACCGCTGCTGTTGTCGACGTGGCAAACCGGCGTGTCGCAGATCTCGGATTTCCACCAACGCCTTTGGCGGGACATCGACAGCGAGCTGGCGCGGCCGAGCGTTTCCCAGCGGCTCGACTTCACGGTTCCGATCGCGATCTTTCTCGCGCTGTTCGGCTTCGTTTTCCTTGTTTTCGTCCAGGGACCGATTTCACATTTCCTCATCCGTCTGGCAGAACGCCGCCGTGGAGGTGTCCGGGGTCTGCTGATGCGGCTTGTCAGCAATTGCAGCTTCCTGTTGCTGCCGGCAATGGGTGCAGCGGCCTTTGTGATGATCCTGCCGATCCTCGACATCCAGCCGAATTCAGCTCGAAACATACGTTCGGTCTTTTTCGTGGTGGCGCTTGTGCTTGTCGTCTCGCACTGGCTTGGCCACACCCTTTTTGCACCTGGCCAACATCGCTGGCGGCTGTTGAACCTGTCTGACGGCGACGCGCTTCTTGGCCTCCGGCTTTGCCAGGGGCTCGGCATCTTCCTGTCCCTCGAACTGGTCGTGGAAGCCCTGGAAATGGAAGGGGCGTTCGGTCCGGCCGCCATTTCAGTGCTGACCGCGCCGCTGATCCTGTTGGCGGCCGTTCTGTTGTGGCTTCTGGCGGGGCTCTTCCGCCGGAAACAGCCAAGCGCTCCGGAGGAGGAACAGGGCGAAAGCGAGGTGGTGGACGATACTCAGCCACAAGTGCATCCGAGGGATTCAGGCTTTCTGCTGTTCCTGTCGCTGCTGATGCGGGTCTCTGCGGTGCTTGCCGTCGGTGTCGTGCTTGCCGGATATATCCAGCTTGCACGGGCCGCCAGCATACCGATGATCATTACCGTCGCTCAGCTTGGTATCGGCTACCTGTTGTTCCACCTCTCGGTGCAGATCTTCAACGCGGTCATGAACCGGGACGAGGCCGACAATGTGCCGATCGTCCTGACCATTGTTCTGGTCTGCGTGCTGACGATGATCTTCGCACCGTCGATCGCGTTAACCTGGGGCGCGCGGCTTACCGACATACTCGAAGCCTGGCGCATCCTGTCCAACGGGATGCAGATCGGCGACATTCGGCTGTCTCTGGATTCGGTGGTCGTGCTGATCTCGGTTTTTGCAATCGGTGTCGTCGTGACACGGTGGCTCCAGAATGTCCTGAAGACCTCGGTTCTGCCGCAGACGCGGATGGACGCCGGGGCCAAGAACTCCATTCTGACCGGTGTCGGCTATGTCGGCCTCACGCTCGCCGCCCTGATTTCGGTGTCGACGGCCGGGCTGAACCTGTCCAGCCTCGCGGTGGTCGCCGGTGCGCTTTCCGTCGGTATCGGTTTCGGCTTGCAGACGGTCGTCTCGAATTTCGTCTCGGGCATCATCCTCCTGATCGAGCGGCCGATCAAGGAAGGGGACTGGATCGAGGTGTCGGGGCAAAGCGGCTATGTCCGCAAGATCTCCGTGCGCTCGACACGCATCGAGACGTTTGACCGGCACGACGTCATCATCCCGAATTCCGAACTGATTGCCGGGACGGTCAAGAATATGACCCTGTCGAGCAAGACAGGGCGCCTGTTGCTGCCGGTTGGTGTTGCCTATGGCAGTGATCTGGAGGCGGTGAAGTCGATCCTTTTGACCGCAGCCAGGGGGCATACAGCGGTTTCCCGGTATCCCGCGCCCTTCGTCCTCTTTACGGGGCTCGGCGACAGTTCGCTGAATTTCGAGCTGAGATGTTATCTGAAGGATGTCGGGACGATCCTGGTGACCCAGTCGGACCTTTATTTCACGATCTACGACGAACTCGGCAAGGCGGGCGTGGAAATACCGTTTCCGCAGAGAGACCTTCACATCAAGGATATCGACCGGCTTGTCGATGCCCTTGACCGGCGGGCCTCTTCCGCGGAGGCCGGAGCCGGACGGGATGGAGCTGCTGCGAAGCCCCCGACCGACGCGCAGCCGGCCGGAGACGAGACTGCCGTCGACGGAAATGACGGATCAGGAGAAGCCGGGCCGGACGGGCGGCCGGCAACCTCCTGACAGGGGCCTCGCCGTCCCGTCAGACGAGTTTGACCGCGATGCGCGCCGCAAGGCGTGCGTTGTTGCGCACGAGGGCAATGTTCGTGGCAAGGCTTCTGCCGTCCGTCAGGTCCAGAATGGCGCCCAGCACGAAGGGCGTGACATCCTTGCCTCGGACGCCCTCGGCGTCTGCCTTGGCAATGGCGGTATCAATGTACCCGGCCATTTCAGCGCCCGGGATCTCGTCGCCTTCAGGAACGGGATTGGCGACCAGAACGCCGCCGTGGCCGGGAAAACGGGTGCGCATCTTCAGAAGATCGGCGATCTCTTTCGCCGTATCCAGCCGATAGGGGGCTTTCAGCCCGCTGTCGCGCGACCAGAAGGCGGGCAGTTCATCCGTGCCACATGCGATCACCGGAACGCCTTTTGTCTCCAGCACTTCAAGCGTCTTGGGAATGTCCAGGAGTGCCTTCGCACCCGCGCAAACGACGCAGACCGGTGTGCGGCCGAGTTCATCAAGGTCGGCCGAAATGTCGAAGCTCGTCTCCGCGCCCTTGTGCACGCCGCCGATACCGCCTGTTGCAAAGACCTTCAGGCCGGCAAGTTCGGCCGCCATCATGGTTGCGGCGACCGTGGTTGCGCCGTAGCGTCCGGTGGCGAGGGCGAAGGTCATGTCCGCCCGCGAGCATTTCATGACGTCTTCGGCCCTGGCGAGGCGATCGAGATCCGCATCATCGAGCCCGACCATGATCTTTCCGTCCATCAGGGCGATGGTGGCCGGTACGGCGCCTTCCGCGCGAATGTCAGCCTCGACCTGGCGGGCCGTCTCGACATTGCGTGGAAAGGGCATGCCGTGGGTGATGATCGTGGATTCCAGGGCAACGATCGGTTTGCCCAGTTCAAGGGCGCTGCGAACTTCGTCGCTGTGGACGATGAGGTCCGCATAGGCGGACGTGTCGGCTTGGCTGATCACGGGTGGGCCTTTCTGTTCTCGCCGGAGGAAAGCTGCCGGCGCCTTAACGTTGAAATTCTGTTTTGTCCATATGGTCAAAAATCTTCGAGTGCCTGCCAGGAAAGGGCATCGGCCAGCGCACCGGTGCTTTGCAAGGTCAATGCCGCCGCGCGCAAGCCGAACGGGACCGCGTCCCTAAACGACATGCCGTGCGCCATGGCGGCGAGAGTGCCGGCCGTCAGCGCATCGCCGGCTCCGGTCACGTCGACGATGTGCGCGGGCAGGACCGGCACACGGGTTGTCTTTCCCTCGTCCAGAACAAGGACGTCGCCGGCGCCGGCCGTCAGCACGAACCGCGCGAGCCCGGTTTCCTGCAGGGCGCTTGCCAGATCGTCGGTCGAAGTCTGCGGTCCGAGCTTCGTGATCGCAACAGCTTCGCCGCGGTTCAGCATCAGGCAGTCGAGCCGGGTGAGATGCGGGGTGAGGCGGTTTGCCTTGGCGTCGGAGACTGCATTGGCGACGATGACCTCGTTGCCGATCGCGTCAAGCACCCGTGCAAGCACCGGCTCGGGAAGATTGGCATCGAGGAACCAGATAGATCCGTCTGGAATGGCTCGCCTGCGCGCTTCGATGAGTTGATCGAAGAGGTCGGCAGGTGCGTACGAAAGCACGCGATCATCGACGCAGGCTGCCGCCAGTGTGCCGTTGGGGTCGTGAAAGGCGATATATTGCCCGGTCGTAAAACCGGGACGCGCGATGGTGGAGGTCTCGATGCCTTCGTGTTCAAGTTTTTGCAGGAGGGCAGACGCTGTTCCGTCATCGCCAACGGTGCCTATGAGGCCTGTCTTGATCCCGAGGCGACCAAGCGAGCGGGCGACGTTGGTGGCCACACCACCCGGCCGGAGTTCGAGCGTCGAGGGCGTCGAGGTCTCGGGCATAACCGTTTCAAGGGCATGGGCTATCGTGTCATGATGGATGGCACCAATGGCGGTGACCATATGAGGAACGGAAAGCGACACGGATCTGAACCCTCGGGTAAATTCGGCGCACCGCCGACGACGGAAACGGGCCAACGCGGGCTATCAGATCGCAATGGCGTCCGCAATAGTGCAGGCCCGGCACGAGGCGATTCTGCGTGCCGGAGCGAAAGTGTCCGATTCAAATTAAAAAATGACGTTGCGTCAGTTTTTGTGGCGCACACGAGAACATATTGGAAACACAAATGCATTTCCCTTTTTATTTCAGATATTTTCGCGGTCTTGTCAAAATGGAACAAAAAGTGTACAAACGCTTTCATTGAAACAGCTCGTCCATCATGGAATAAGGAGCGTGAGCCATGTCACAAAGTACACTTCGTCTCGTAGAAAGCAGCCAGATGGATAAGACAAAAGCGCTTGATGCAGCGCTCAGCCAGATTGAGAGGGCCTTCGGTAAAGGCTCCATCATGAAGATGGGGCAGGGTCAGGCTGTCGAGATTCAGTCGGTGTCGACCGGATCGCTCGGTCTCGACATCGCCCTCGGGATCGGTGGATTGCCGCGGGGCCGTGTCGTCGAGATCTACGGTCCGGAGTCCTCGGGCAAGACGACGCTTGCGCTGCACACCGTCGCCGAAGCCCAGAAAGGGGGCGGTATCTGCGCCTTCATCGATGCGGAGCATGCTCTCGACCCGATCTATGCACGCAAACTCGGCGTCGACATCGACAATCTCCTCATTTCGCAGCCGGACGCCGGCGAGCAGGCCCTTGAGATCGCCGACACGCTGGTGCGCTCGGGTGCGATCGACGTTCTGGTCATCGACTCCGTCGCGGCCCTGACGCCGAAGGCCGAGCTGGAAGGCGAGATGGGCGACAGCCTGCCGGGCATGCAGGCTCGATTGATGAGCCAGGCCCTGCGCAAGCTCACCGCTTCGATCTCCAAGTCGAAGTGCATGGTGATCTTCATCAACCAGATCCGCATGAAGATCGGCGTGATGTTCGGCTCGCCCGAAACAACGACAGGCGGCAACGCGCTGAAGTTCTACGCCTCCATACGCCTCGACATCCGCCGCATCGGATCGATCAAGGACCGGGACGAAGTGGTCGGCAACCAGACCCGGGTCAAGGTGGTCAAGAACAAGCTTGCACCTCCCTTCCGTCAGGTCGAGTTCGATATCGTCTATGGCGAGGGCGTTTCCAAGATGGGCGAGCTGATCGACCTCGGCGTCAAGGGCAACATCGTGGAGAAATCGGGCGCCTGGTTCTCCTACAACAGTCAGCGCCTCGGCCAGGGCCGCGAGAATTCCAAGCAGTTCCTGAGGGATAATCCGGAAATTGCCGCGGAAATCGAATTGGCTATCCGCCAGAATGCGGGCCTGATTGCCGATGCGATCATCGATCCGGATGCCGGATCGGAAGAAGATTCGGCGGATTAAGCCGCTCTTTTTCGACTTTTCAGATCCCGGACCCCTTGTCCGGTCTTCCAAGGACCCCCTTCCGGTTTCGGGAGGGGGGCTTTGCATTTATGGGTGGTTCGTGCAGGGGACAGGTTCGAGGTCGACTGGATTGATGCCAATCCGACTGAGCCGGGGTGTCAAAAACCCTTTGCCGGATCCGCGACGGCGCATCCCGTTTTCTGACGCCGCGCGCGGGACTGCGATGGTTCGGCAACGTCTTTGAAAAAAGCGCGGTCAGGAGGGCGCGTGTGGGTGCGCTACCGCTGGACAGGGTTTGAGGTCAAAGTTAAAAGGCTGTTCCGATCGATTGAGGCGAAAACGTGCCTCCAGACGAATTTCAACAGGCCCGACCTCAGGGCCCGGACCGACAAGAGACCTGAATGACCGGCGTAAACGAAATCCGCTCCGCCTTTCTGGACTATTTCAACAAGAACGGCCACGAGGTGGTCGAGTCCGGACCGCTGGTCCCGCGTAACGATCCGACCCTGATGTTCGCGAATGCGGGCATGAACCAGTTCAAGAACGTCTTCACCGGGCTTGAAAAGCGCGACTATTCGCGGGCGACGACCGCACAGAAATGCGTGCGCGCCGGCGGCAAGCACAATGATCTCGACAATGTCGGCTACACGGCGCGCCATCACACGTTCTTCGAGATGCTCGGGAACTTCTCCTTCGGCGACTATTTCAAGGACCGGGCAATCGAGCTGGCCTGGAACCTGGTAACGAAGGAATTCGGCCTGCCGAAGGACAAGCTGCTCGTCACGGTCTATGCCGAGGACGATCAGGCGTTCGATCTCTGGAAGAAGATCGCAGGTCTCAGCGACGACAGGATCATCCGGATCGCGACGTCGGACAATTTCTGGGCGATGGGTGACACCGGTCCTTGCGGTCCGTGCTCGGAGATCTTTTACGATCACGGCGATCACATTTGGGGTGGGCCTCCGGGTTCTCCGGAAGAAGACGGTGACCGGTTCATCGAGATCTGGAACCTTGTCTTCATGCAGTACGAGCAGACGCCGGACGCCCGGCTCGACCTGCCGCGGCCGTCGATCGACACCGGCATGGGCATCGAGCGCATTGCCGCCGTCATGCAGGGCGTGCACAACAACTATGACATCGATCTCTTCAAGGCGCTGATCGCGGCGTCCGAGAACGCGACGGGTGTCGATGCCGAAGGCGCCGCACTCAGCAGCCACCGGGTGATTGCCGACCACCTGCGCTCCACCAGCTTCCTGATCGCGGACGGCGTTCTGCCATCCAACGAGGGCAGGGGCTATGTCCTCCGCCGCATCATGCGCCGCGGCATGCGCCACGCCCAGCTTCTGGGCGCATCCGAGCCTCTGATGCACAAGCTGGTGCCCGCGCTCGTTAGGGAGATGGGCCGGGCCTACCCGGAACTGAGCCGGGCTGAAGACCTGATTGCCGAAACGCTGAAGCTCGAAGAAACCCGTTTCCGCAAGACGCTGGAACGTGGTCTCGGGCTGCTGGACAGCGCCACGGCGGATCTTTCCGAAGGCGGGCAGCTGGATGGCGAAACAGCCTTCAAGCTCTACGACACCTACGGCTTTCCGCTGGACCTGACGCAGGATGCCCTGCGTGCCCGCGACATTTCCGTCGACACGGACGGGTTCGACGCTGCGATGGAGCGCCAGAAGGCGGAAGCGCGCGCGGCCTGGTCCGGTTCCGGCGGGGCGGCGACGGAGGCCGTCTGGTTCGCCCTGAAGGAAAAACACGGCGCAACCGACTTCCTCGGCTACGAAACCGAAACGGCGGAAGGCGTTGTTGATGCCCTCGTCGCTGGCGATGCCCAGACCGACAGCCTCAAGGCGGGCGAAAGCGGCTTCGTCATTCTCAACCAGACGCCGTTTTACGGCGAGAGCGGTGGTCAGGTCGGCGACACCGGCGAGATGCGTGCGCCCGGTCTCAAGGTGTCGGTGACGAACACGCAGAAGAAGGCCGATGGCCTTTTCGTGCACAGCGTCACTGTCGAGGAGGGCACATTGACGCCGGGCCTTGCTTTCGAGCTCAAGGTTGACCACGCCCGGCGTACGTCGATCCGCTCCAACCATTCCGCAACGCACCTCGTACACGAAGCGCTGCGTGAAGTGCTCGGGACGCATGTGGCGCAGAAAGGCTCACTCGTGAGCCCGGAACGCCTGCGCTTCGATTTCTCGCACCAGAAGCCGATGAGCGACGAAGAACTTG
Source organism: Rhodobacterales bacterium (assembly GCA_008107755.1). Taxonomy (GTDB): domain Bacteria; phylum Pseudomonadota; class Alphaproteobacteria; order Rhizobiales; family Stappiaceae; genus Roseibium. Next base: position 42,691 of record VIRH01000141.1, on the reverse strand, counting down.
CCGCCGTCGAAGCCTTCGCGAACGAGATCGTGCTGCAGAATGCTCCGGTGGATACGCGGCTCATGGCCGTGGATGATGCCATCGAAGCTGGCGCCATGGCGCTCTTCGGTGAGAAGTACGGCGAGGAAGTCCGTGTGGTTTCGATGGGAACGGCCCTTCACGGTGACAAGGCCGGAAAGCCCTATTCGCTTGAACTGTGCGGCGGCACCCATGTGCGGCGGACAGGTGACATCGGTCTGGTGACGATCGTGTCGGAGGGGGCCGTCGCCTCCGGTGTCCGGCGTATCGAAGCCTTGACCGGCGCTGAGGCGCGCACCCATCTCGATGCCCAGGACAAGCGCATGCGCGAAGTTGCGGGCATTCTGAAAACCGGTGTGGAAGAGGTGCCGGCGCGCGTTGCGCAGCTTGTGGAAGACCGTCGTCGCCTTGAAAAGGAACTGGCGGACGCCCGCAAGAAACTTGCCATGGGGGGCGGCGGCGAAGGCGGTTCTCCGGTGAAGGACGCCGGAAGCTTCAAGCTGATGGCGCGGAGCGTTGAAGGCATCAACCCGAAGGATCTCAAGGGCATGGCTGATGAGGCCAAGGCCCAGCTGGGCTCGGGCGTTGTCGTTCTGATCAGCGTCGCCGAAGACGGCAAGGCCGCAATCGTGACGGCCGTGACCGCGGACCTCATCGAGAAGGTGAGCGCCGTCGATCTTGTGCGCATTGGGTCCGAGGCGCTTGGCGGTCGCGGCGGCGGCGGGCGGCCGGACATGGCCCAGGCCGGCGGTCCGGACGGCGCAAAGGCGGATGATGCGATCGGGGCAATCGAAGCCCATCTCGCTGGTCTTTGACGCCGGGACCTGATTTCGTGACAGCGTCTCGAACGCTCATGGAAGCCGGAGTACGCAACCTTACACCGGCTTCTTTTTGTTTTCGGAAAGCCTGGGCCCTGATCAGTGCAGCCCTTGTATTGCGCTGAAACCTGACGCATTGTCCTGTCAAAATTACCAGGGGCGTTGGCCGGTACACAAAGGTGTTGCAACTGCCTGACGGCAGGACAGCCCACCGGCGCAATTCCGGGGACGAGTGTTTCAAATGATCGATGCGTGCGGAGCAGCCAATTGGAGTTGATCCTGTCGGTGCCGGCCACCTTGCTGTGCCTGTCGCTCGTCTATGTCTTCTTTCTTATCGTCATCAGCTGCGCGCTCCAGACCTCGCCGGGAGCGACACATCTCAAGTTCTGGGCGTTGTCCTTCTGGTCCCCGGCCTTAGGCGGCATTCTCATTGTTCTTCGGCCGTACTTTCCGCTTTGGATGAGCGACTATCTCGGATGTCTGCTGTTCCTGACAGGACTTGCCTGTGCATGGCTGGGCACGCGCACGTTCTTCGGCCGGCCGGCTCCGGTTCTTTTTCCTCTGTTGGTAATTTTCGGCCTGCTCCCGACCGGTATCGTGCTCGATACCTCCTTCGAGAGGATGGCTCTGGTTCGCCAGCTTTACATCTTTTCCGCGGCGGGCGTCTTCTTCGCGCTGGCTGCCGCAGAATGCGGCCGGGGAAAGAAAGGTGAGCGCCTGCCGAGCGCCTGGGCCGGGGTGCTGGTCTTCGGCAGTTTTTCCCTTGTGCATTTCGGCGCGTTACCGTTTCCCGTCTTCGATCCGATCGACCTGACAACGTCCATGCCCATTTCGCGTTGGCTGTTCGTGATGGTGGTCCTGTCGTTGCTGCACACGGTGGCTGTTGCCTTTGTCTGCCTTGTCCTTGCCAAGGAGCGGGTCGAGATCAGGGTTCAGCACCTTGCCAATACGGACGCGCTCACGGGCCTGTGGAACCGGCGGGCCTTTGTCGATCTCGTGCAGTCGCATCTGCAAACGACCGACGCCGCCGGCACGCTGATGGTGTTCGACCTCGACCGCTTCAAGCGGATAAATGATCGCCACGGCCATCTTGTTGGTGACCGGGTGTTGCAGGCCTTTGCCGGTTTTCTTCTGGCACTGGAGGGTCCCCGTGTGATCTGCGGCCGGATTGGCGGCGAGGAGTTCGCCGTCTACGTGATGGGGCGCCAGGGGCCGGATATGGACCGGCTGGCCAGGAAGGTGTGCCTCGGCGTTTCCATTTTGAAGGTGCCGGGCAAGGACGGCCGGATTTTCTTTACCACCAGCGTCGGGCTTTCCGACACATCGACGTCGGGCCGGGTGTTCGACAGTCTCTATGACGCCGCCGATCATGCGCTTTATCTCGCGAAGAGGCGTGGCCGCAACCGCAGCCATCGCCGGGACGCAGACGCCCTTCTCGTCGCCGCCCCGCCTCGCATCATCGATGCCGGCGCGCGACTGTCCGCATGATCATGAGGCGTGCGTCAGCAACAGATCGCAGGATAATTCCCGCCCGGCGGCCCTCTCGGCTTTGTCGCCGGGGCTTCTTCGGCTATTCATGAGGTCAATGAAGACGAGACGGGGATTACTGTGCGCAGGGAGGGACTGAAGCGGGCGCTTTACGAAATTCTGGAAGATACCGGAAAGCGGAAGATTGCGTCCGGTGCATTGCGTCAGCTTCTGATTTTCCTGATCCTGGCAAATATCTTCCTGGCCGTTCTGGAAACAGTGCCGGAAATCCGAACGGGCTTCGGCAAGCATCTGTGGTTTTTCCAGATCATCTGCGGCGCCGTCTTTCTTATCGAATATATCCTGCGCCTCTATGTCGCCAATCTTCATCCTCCCTTGCGGCGCTACGGGCCTTTCTGGTCACGTATGCGCTATGCGCTTCAGCCGGACGCGATCATCGACCTGATCGGCGCCTTGCCGCTTCTTTTTGTCGTCTTCCTGCCAGATCGCGCCGTGACGATGGTCGTGGTTCTGCGGTTGCTGAGGTTTCTGAAGCTTGCCCGCTATTCTCCAGCGCTGAGGTCGCTGTTTTCCGCGGTTGCGTCGGAACGGCGGGCGTTGCTCGGCTCGACGATGATCATCTTCGGGGTCATTCTCCTGTCCGCAACCCTCATGTATCTTGTCGAACATGACGATCAGCCGGAAAAGTTCCGCTCGATCCTGTCGGGCATCTACTGGGCGATCACGACCGTGACGACCGTCGGCTACGGCGATGTCGTGCCGGTCAGCGGCCTCGGTAAGGTGGTCAGCAACGTGGTCATGCTGCTCGGCTACGGGTTGATCGCGCTGCCGGTCGGCATCATCGCCTCGGCCTTTGCGCGCGAGATCCACAGTCGCGACTTCGTGGTCACCTGGTCCATGGTTGCCCGTGTGCCACTGTTCGAGGATCTGAAGGCGACGGAAATCGCGGAGGTCACCAAGTTGCTGCAGGCACAGAGCGTGCGCAAGGGGGTGATGATCGCCGACCGCGGAGATGTCGCGGACAAGATGTATTTCGTTTCGCAAGGCGAGGTGGAGATCAAGCTGCCTCACGACGTCGTCTATCTCGGGGAGGGCAGCTTCTTCGGTGAACTCGCCCTGATCAACCAGACCCGGCGCACAGCCAAGGTCACCGCCTACCGGGATTCGCAGCTTCTGGTTCTCGAGGCGGATGCGCTACGGCAGTTGATGGACCGGGATGAGGCGCTGGCGAAGAAGATCATGGACGAGGCGCGAGATCGGGCACTCGCAGGCAAGAAAGTGTTGGGAGAAATTGCGGAGGAAGAGCTGCAGCAGGCCGGGGTCTTCGCCTCGGGCGAGGACGCGAAACTGGAGCCGGAGCTGTTCGGGGAAGACGATGGCAAGAACGCTGACGATGGCTCCGGCGACAAGACCAAGGATGTCCGCCCCGACCTTTTCAAGGACTTCGATCAGTAAGGGAGAAGCCCGGCGGGAGCGGCTCATATAGCGGATTGCCGGTCCGGAAAGAACTCTCGGCCCGCTCAGGACGTCGACGAAATTTCAGCACTCGTACCGCTTCCTCAGAAGTGCGCAGGTCGCCAGTGGTTTCAGATGCTCCGGATGTATCGCGGCGAAGATATACGCGGTTTTCAAGCCGCCGTATGGCCGCAGGAAAGCGCTTGCGAAAACGCGAGTAAGTTATTTGGATGAAAAGACAAAAGGGCGCTCTTGAGAAAATGATTCAGGCACGGCCAGTCTCCAAGGCATCAGGAATGCATACTCCGGCTCGCAAGAGACGATAAACAGGCAGCACCGTATAATGAAAACCATCGGATTGCTCGGCGGGATGAGCTGGGAAAGCACGTCGGTCTACTATCAGACCCTCAATCGCATGGCGCGCGAGCGGCTTGGCGGCCTGCACTCTGCCAAATGCCTGCTCTGGTCGTTCGACTTTGCCGAGATCGAGGCCGCGCAGGCGGCCGGCGACTGGGGCAAGGCAACGGACATGATGGTGGCGGCGGCCCGCAATCTGGAGCGGGGCGGGGCGGAGTGTCTCGTCATCTGCACCAACACGATGCACAAGATGGCGCAGGAGGTCGAGGACGCCGTCGGGATCAGACTGATCCACATTGCCGACAGCACCGCGCCGGCGATCAAGGACGCTGGCTGCAAGGCGCCGCTCCTGCTCGCCACCTGCTACACGATGGAGCAGGATTTCTACAAGGGCCACCTTCGGGACAGGCACGGGATCGAGGCGCGCATTCCAGATGCGGATGATCGGGCGGAGATCCATCGGATCATCTACGAGGAACTGTGCCGCGGAGAAATATGGGCGGATTCCAAGGAAACGTTTCTTGAGGTGGTGCGCAAGGAAACCGCGAAGGGGGCGGACGGCGTCATCTTTGGCTGCACGGAAATCGGCCTTCTGGTGAAGGCGGAAGATTTCGAGGTCCCGTCCTTCGACACGACTGTCCTGCATGCGCAGGCTGCGCTTGACTGCGCGCTGGACAGCTGACGGGTGCTGGCAGCGCAGTTACCGGCTATCTGAAGAGGGCGCCGTTCGAAGAAAGCTCTCTCTTTCGGTGAAGTGGTCGAGAAAGGCCGAGAGTTTCGGGGACGATTTCAGCAGAAGCGTGCCTTCTTCGGCCTGCCGGAAGAGATTCAGCATGGGGGCAGCGTGGCAATCGGCGAGCGTTGGCCGTTCGCCAAGAAGAAATGGCGTGTCCTGGGCAAATGTCTCCAGCGCGTTGACCGTCGTCCTGGCACGGCCCATTGCAGAGGCAATGGCGACCTCGTCTGCGGTGTCGCCGGAGCGGGTCTTGCTGACACGCTCGACATAGATGCCCCAGACGAGTGTCGGATACGCGTAATTGTCGAGGATTGAGAGGATCTGGTCCATTCTTGCCCGGTGGCGCGGATCGTCGGGTTGAAGAGCGGGGCCGTCCATGACCTCATCGACGTAGCGCAGGATCGCAGCTGTCTCATAAAGCTGGAAGCCGTCATGGTCGAGGGCAGGGATCTTGCCGAAGGGATGCCGGGCGAGGTGATCCTCTCCGACGTCCTCGGGTACGAAGACATCGACCGGAACGAGACGGTATTCGATGCCTTTTTCTTCCATCGCCAGGCGGACCGAGCGGACATAGACCGAGTAGTCGGCACCATAAAGCGTGATCACGAGTGTCCTCCTCCGAGCCTGTCCAGCCGCAAGCGGTGCCGGGCGTCCGTCAGTCGCCACAGGCTGCCGAATGTGGCGCCAAGAACGCCCAGCCCTGTCGCGCCGCCCAGAAGGAACATGATCAGGAGCTGGTATTTGACCGCGTTCTGCGGGTCGACGCCCGACAGGATCTGACCCGTCATCATGCCCGGCATGGAGACGACACCGGTTGCGGCCATGGAATTGATGATGGGCGTGAAACCGGCGCGAAGGGCCTGCCGCGCGAACGGACGGGTGGCCTGCCAACGCGTGCGACCCAGCAGCAATTGCGCCTCGACGCCAGGTTTGCCGTTGGCCAGAGCCGTATGCAGGGTGTCGAGCCCGAGGCTTACACCGGTCATTGTGCTGCCGAGGACCATGCCGAACAGGGGCAGGGCATATTGGGGCTCCCAGACCGGCACCGGCCGGACCAGCGCGGCCAGCGCGTAAGCCGAGACCAGTGCCGCCGACAGCAGCATGGTGCCCGCACCGAGCCCGGGGCCCCAGACACCTTTGAGCCTGCGGTTCTGGCGGGCATGGATTTCCCGGCCGGCGAAGGCGCTCATCACGGCGGCGGCGACAAGGGTCCACAGAAGTGATCCGGAAAAGAAGATCGCCTTCAGCACCAGTCCGACAAGGATGAGCTGAACGCACATCCGGATTGCGGAGATGATAAGCGTACGGGTCAGACCCAGGTCGAGTGCGAGCGAGAGGACGGCATTGAGGAGCAGGAAGACGGAGGCGAACACGAGGTCCCAGTAGGACAGAACGTGATAGGTGCCGCTCATCGGACCATCTGGTCCGTGGACGCAGGAGACAGCTTTCCGGCCGCCATCGTGAACCGCCTTCCTCCAAGCCGCTGCGGCTGGCCGGGGTCGTGGGTGACGATAAGGACGGCGCGGCCCTCGTTCATTTCCAGTTTCAGGAGGTCTTCCACACGGCCAACCGAGTCGGGATCAAGCGCGGCCGTCGGTTCGTCAAGAAGCAGAACGCGAGGCGTGTGTTCCAGCGCACGAAGCAGGGCGAGCCGCTGTCTCTCGCCGCTGGAAAGCCGGCTGACCTGCCAGTCGGCAGCCCCCGTCAGGCCGAGCGCCGCAAGGCGTGTTTCCTGTCCCAGGATATTCTGGAAGTGGTCTTCAACCCGATCGCCCCACCAGCCGCTTTCAGCCGGCACATAGGCGACGTTTGCGCGCCAGGCGGGCGCGGAAAAGCGGTCTCGGTTCGCGCCCTCCAGGCTGATGTCGGCGGAATTTTCATCGAGATCGGCAACGGCGCGCAGGAACAGGCTCTTGCCCGCGCCGGAGGGGCCGGAGATCGCGGTGCAACTGCCGGCTTCAAGTGTCAGGCTGATAGGGCCGACCAGCGGCGTCCTCAGGTTTTCGATCGTCAGCACCGGCCAGTCCTCTCCCGCTGCAACGCGAGCGTATCGTGACCGGGGGAGAGGGGCAATGGGCGGCGGCTAGTGCCGCCGCCCAGTCGTTCAACCTCAGAGTTCGCTCATCGCCTTCTGGAGATTCTCGTCGATCTTGTCGAGGAAGCCGGTTGTCGTCATCCAGGCCTGATCCGGCCCGACGAGCAGGGCGAGGTCCTTGGTCATGTAGCCGGATTCGACCGTCTTCACGCAGACGGATTCAAGCGTCTTGGCAAACCGGGCCAGCTTGTCGTTGCCGTCAAGCTTCGCCCGGTGGGCAAGGCCACGCGTCCAGGCGAAGATGGATGCGATGGAATTGGTCGACGTGCTTTCGCCCTTCTGGTGCTGGCGATAGTGCCGCGTCACCGTGCCGTGGGCGGCTTCCGCTTCCACGGTCTTGCCGTCCGGCGTCATCAGGACCGAGGTCATGAGCCCCAGCGAGCCGAAGCCTTGCGCAACGGTATCGGACTGCACGTCGCCGTCATAGTTCTTGCAGGCCCAGACATAGCCGCCGGACCACTTGAGGGCGGAGGCGACCATGTCGTCGATCAGGCGGTGTTCGTACCAGATGCCGGCATCGGCGTATTTGTCCTTGAATTCGGCGTCGTAAATCTCCTGGAACAGGTCCTTGAAGCGGCCGTCATAGGCTTTCAGGATGGTGTTCTTTGTGGAGAGATAGCAGGGCACCTTGCGCTGAAGGGCGTAGTTCAACGACGCGCGGGCAAAGTCGCGGATGGAATCGTCGAGATTGTACATCGCCATCGCAACCCCGGAAGACGGTGCGTCGAAGACATCGCGCTCGATCTCCGTGCCGTCCTCTCCGACGAACTTGATCGTCAGCTTGCCCTTGCCGGGGAAGGTGAAGTCGGTTGCGCGATACTGATCGCCATAGGCATGACGGCCGACGATGATCGGCTGCGACCAACCGGGCACAAGACGGGGCACGTTCTGCATGATGATCGGCTCGCGGAAGATCACGCCGCCGAGAATGTTTCGGATCGTGCCGTTGGGCGAGCGGTACATGCGCTTCAGCCCGAATTCCTCGACGCGCGCTTCGTCGGGAGTGATCGTCGCACATTTGACACCGACGCCATGCTTCTTGATCGCTTCGGCAGCCTCGACGGTGATCTGGTCGTCCGTCTCGTCGCGTTTCTGGATCGACAGGTCGTAGTAGAGCAGGTCGATGTCGAGATAGGGGTGGATCAGCTTTTCCTTGATGAAGTCCCAGATGATGCGGGTCATTTCATCGCCGTCGAGTTCAACGACCGGATTATCGACTTTGATCTTGGCCATGGAGCGTTCTGCCTTGCGATGTGATCAGGAATGGCGGACGAATTTTCACGATAGGTGTTGTACCGGAAAACTTTTGTGTGCGCTTGTATACAATGCTGCGACGCGAAGCAAGAGACTGAAAACGTTATTGAGTACTAGCTCAACTGCTCAGCAAGGAATAAAGCGAATCGCTACTTGAAAACCCATACCCTGTAAAACTCGGCACTCATCTCGCAATGTGATTCTGCTGAAAAATGGAATCTTGAAAGAACCATCAATTCTCGGTGCGTCGATGATGTGAAATTCAACTTTCCAACCTGCCATTGAAGACCCGAGTTTATTGCTGCACTCAGTTGCTGTTTTCTCATCGGAAATTTGAGCAATTTTCGAAACCAATATATCTCGCGCTTCTGGAAATGTTTTTAATATTTTAGCAGAGTTGGATCCTTGTTTAAAGAAATGACTTAATACACTCGATTGCCGAGAGCTTTTCTTTACATGGATTATTCTCTTCTCTTTAATATCAATTAAGTCGCAGGCCTCAAACCTTCCATATGGAATGCTGGGTACTGTAAGAATTTCTTGATCTAAGCATATTTGATCATATTGTTTGGCACATCTTCTGTTGTAGTCAAGTTCTGGCTCGTATCCTGATTTTTTATTGTCAATAGTACATCTCTTTACTAACTTTTCGGGTGTACTGTCCCATTCTTCATTTAAATGATCGAATGCTTCATCTATATCTATTTTGAATTGTTGGTCGAGACGATACCATTGACCTTCGCTGATTGCATATAGGCCGCCATTAAATGTAATTGACCCAATTAGAGCTTTCTTGATACTCCACCGTTTGGTTGCGAGTAATTCATTGTTAAATTCAGCTACAATTCCATGTTTGTTGGCGATAGTATCAGTGCTGATTTCAGAAAGTTTTTGCCCAAGTGCAGCTCTGTAATGAGAAATCAGTAGATCTGGATGTCGCCCTCTTACGCCAGGTCCGAAAAAGCCATAATATACGACATCATCTTCTGACCATCCAGGCATAGACAATTCGAAATTGTCGCCACTGGATTTAATAATCTTCAAAACCTCACTATCAAGAGCTTCAATTGATACTTTGTCTCTTATCGGAGTTACTTTATCGATGATATGAAATGAAGAGTTTTTGTAGTTACTTGATTTAAATCTCGCAAGCGCCTCTTCAGCTAGAACATCGAGATCCTCAATTGCCATTTCTTTTGAAATCTTTAGCGCGGTGGATCCGGTGATATTCTTTGCGAAACCATCTTTTTCGGCTGTTCCAGTTATTCGCATTACTAAATCGAGTGCCTCATCAATGCCAAAAGATTGAATGTCTCTTTGAAATGCGGATTGGGAGACGCCTTTCATTGCTTCACCAAGATGGCTGCAATCTATTCGTTTTAACTTGGCATCATTTAGTGAGTTGACGGCGACTTTTAGGCCAAAATCAGTCTCAATCTTAGTATCATCGATATACTGCCATCCATGTGCGAAAGGCGTAATAAAAATTCGTTCTTGTTGAAGAAAAATAAGTAAGGCGCTCGAGGATTTATTTTTGATGTTGGGGACGTTTTCAAATATTCGACTAAGGTCGGTGATCCAATTAGGTGTTTTGGCAACAGTTTGAAATATATATACAGTGGCTTTATCGCCTAATTCGTTTGTGCTGATCGATGTTGCAGAGCCGGAGTCTATTTTTTCTCTCGCAGTGTCAGTTAGTATGTCCTGGAAGTTCAAGACAGATGATTTGGCAAGATATAGAGAGAAAGTTCGTACATTTGGCAATTTTCTGGTCCTCAAATTGAGAACTCTAGGTCAATTAAGCTAATTTTTCAATCGTGTTCCTTGCGTTAACTGTTGGAGTTTAGCGTATTTGCGTTCGAATATTTTTCAGTTGTTTTGTGCTCCCTGATCCTTTTCGCATGCGGTGCCGCCAAGTCCGCGACGGAAATTCGGGCCAGTTCGGCTTCGAAACTTTCCCTTGCTGCATTCAGGGCCTGCGAGGTCGCCTGGTTTGCAGCCTGTTCCAGAAGGCAGGTGGAGGTCCCGCTGGGAATGCCGACCGCGAACAGCTCCGGTGAGCCGAGCGCTGCATAGACGTCGGCAAGGCTGATCTCCTCGAGCGGTTTCGCCAGGAACCAGCCTCCGCCATAGCCCTTGCTGGACCCGACGAAGCCAGCCTCCCGCAGGCCCGCCATGGTGCGGCGAACGAGGGACGGGTTGGTGGTCAGCATTGTGCCGATCTGTTCGGACGTTACAGGGTCTTCGGCTTCGGCCAGATGCAGAAGGATATGGAGCACGCGGGGCAGGCGGCTGTCGGTGCGCAAGGTGTCAGTTCTCCGTTCGGTCCGGACCCCAGCATAAATCACCGCATGGAACGTTACAAACAAAGATACGAGAGATTGACGTATCGAGTAATGTGACTTTATAAGTTACGAAATTCGATTTCACTGAGGACGTTCTCATGACATATGCCACTGACGCGCCGGCGATTGGGGCGGGCCGGCGCCGGGCCGCTCTCGCCGCGCTTTATCTCGCCGCCTTCATGAACATTCTGGATGTTACGGTGGTCAATCTGGCGCTGCCGTCGATCCGGGCGGACTTCGGGGCTTCCGATGCGGAGCTTGAGTGGGTGCTGGTTGTTTATGTGCTGACCTTCGCCGCCGGCCTTCTCCCGTTCGGACGGTTCGGCGACATCATCGGCCGGAAACGGATGTTCATCTTCGGGGTGAGCGGGTTCACCTTGAGTTCGCTCTGCTGCGGCCTGGCGCCGGATATTCTTATGCTGATTGCCAGCCGTGCAGTGCAGGGGCTTTCCGGGGCCATGATGGTCCCTCAGGTTCTCGCCATTGTCCAGGTGATGGTCCCTGCGCCGGACCGGGGCAAGGCGATCGGTCTCTTCGGCTCGGTCAACGCCTTCGGCGCGGTGGCCGGGCCGCTCGTCGGAGGGGTGATCGTCTCGCTGGACATTGCGGGCCTTTCCTGGCGGCCGATCTTTCTTCTCAACCTGCCGCTTGGGCTCCTGTCGCTCTGGGGCGCTCTTCGTTTCCTACCGAAAGTGCGTGCAGATGAACGGCTGTGCGCCGACTGGACCGGCACGATCCTCTTTGCGCTGACAATCTTCACCTTCCTCTTTCCACTCGTCGAGGGGCATCAGCTTGGCTGGCCGGCTTGGTGCTTCGTCATGATGGCAGGGGCCGCCGGGCTGGCCTTGCTGTTCGTGAGGGTCGAGTTGCACAAGGCAGAAAAGGGCCGGGCGCAGGTGCTTCCGGTTCTGCTTCTCAAGGACCCTGTGTTTGCGGGCGGATTGCTGTTCGTCGGGTTGTTCTTCTCCTGCCTTGCCGGTCTCTTTTTCGTCCTTGCGCTGTTTCTCCAGTCAGGGCTCGGGTTCACGCCGTTCGACGCAGGGCTGGCATTTGCAGCGCATCCGCTCGGTGTCATGGTTGCGTCCTGGCTGACCGGGAGGTTCGGGGACCGATGGCTTAGGGGTCGGGTTCTCGCCGGTGTTTTTCTGATCGTGCTCGGGGTCAGCGCGCTGCGGCTCGTCCTTCAGGGTAGCGCGATGAACCTGACGGTCGTCACCTTTCTGCTTCCGCTTCTGGCGATCGGGATCGGCACCGGAACGGCGATCGCCGCCTTGTTCCAGACGATCCTCTCCCGGGTTTCCGGTCCCGATTCGGGGGCGGGATCCGGGGTCATGCAGGCCTTTCAGCAGATCGGGATCGCGTTGGGTCTCGCCCTCCAGGGGCAGATCTTCTTTGCGGCGCTAGGGCAAGGCACATCGCCGGAAGAATATCTTGCGGCATTCCAGACTGTTCTCCTTTGTCCGTTCTGGATTTTCGGGCTGCTTCTGCTTTCCGCGCTTGGTCTCAGGTTTCTTCGTGTGAAGGCGGGAGACGGATGACGCTACGGCGCGATGGGTGAGAGTTTCGCCAGAATCTTCTTGCAGTCGGCGGTCAAGTCTTGCCATGCTGTCTCACGTGATGGTTCTGCCCGACGCGACTGCAAGGGCGGATGAAATGGGAACACGGTGAGGCGTACCCAGCAGGGACCGAAACCGTGGCTGCCCCCGCAACTGTGAGCGGAGAGCAAAGCCCTTTGTGCCACTGGCCGGAAACGGCCGGGAAGGCGGGCGGCGCCGAGACCCGCAAGCCAGGAGACCGGCCATCCGGATGGCTCCCCATGAGCCGGACCCCATAACCTTGCACGCGCACGGAGGGTGCGCATCAGGAGACAGACATGCATATCGAACCGGGTATCGTCGACGGTGCCAAGATCGTACTCAGCTATGGTACAGCCGCTGCGTCCTTCGGCCTTCTGGGCAAGATGGCGCTGGATACGGCGCGCAAGAGCGGCTTTGCAAGCCTTGCCGTTCGCTCCGTGATCACGACCATTGCCGTTTTCTGCTTCTTCGAGCTGCTGCCGCATTATGCGGTTGGCGTTTCCGAAGTTCACTTCATTCTGGGCTCGACCCTGCTGCTGATGTTCGGCGCCGGTCCCGCCGCGATCGGTCTTGCCGCCGGTCTTCTGCTTCAGGGCCTGTTCTTCGCACCTTTCGACCTGCCGCAATACGGTATCAACGTCACCACGCTGATTGTGCCGCTGTGGGGCATCAGCCTGCTGGCGAACCGCATCATTCCGGAAAAGACCGCGTATGTGGACGTCAGCTACAAGCAGGCGCTGGCGCTGTCGACCGCCTTCCAGGGTGGCATCGTTGCCTGGGTCGCGTTCTGGGCCTTTTACGGTCATGGCTTCGGCGCGGAAACCCTCTCGTCCGTTGGTTCGTTCGGCGCGGCCTATATGCTGGTCGTCCTCGGCGAGCCGCTGCTTGACCTGGCTGTTCTGGCCGGAGCCAAGACCCTGGCGCCGCTGACGAAGAACCTCGCCTTCAACAGCCGGCTGCACGACGCCGCAGCCTGAGCCAGCACTCTGCTGCAAGCAAGATTGGGAAGGGCGGTCTTCGGACCGCCTTTTTCGTTGCTGTGACCTGCACCATTGATGAGGCAGCTCAAGAAGTGGGCCGCAGCTTCTCAGGCAGGGCTTTCGGCGAAATAGCTCACCAGTTCTGCTGCATCCTGAAGCACGTCATCGGCAAGCACCGCCAGATCGTCCCTGTTGCTGGTGCCAGAGAGGACGCCGATTGCAAGGCCTGCGCCGGCGGCGCGTGCCATTTCAAGATCATGGGTGTTGTCGCCGATCATCGCGATACGCGACGGGGGCAGGCCGATGTCCCGTGCGAAGGCCAGAAGCATTCCAGGTTCCGGCTTGGGGCCGTGGCCGCTGTCATAGCCACAGACAAAGCTGAAGGTGTCCGTCAGTGATTTTCCGGACAGAAACGCACGGATGGCAGCTTCACTGTCACTGGAGGCAACGCCCAGAGTGTAGCCCATGTCCCTGAGCGCCTTCACGGCAGCGGGAACGCCGGGCAGGGCGGTGGCCGCGTGCATTGCCTGCGTGAAGATGTGATCCAGTTCCGCAGACAGCGTGTCGCGCGGTCCATCGGCGCCAAGGGCAATCCAGGCTGCGGCGATTTCCTCGGAGTTTCCGGCGGCAAGAAGCGAGCCGGCCGCTGCCATCTCCGTTTCGATATCCATCCCGGTGCCCGTCAGCAGATGGCGAGCCAGTTCCGGGTCTCCCCTGGTCGCAAGGTCTGCCGCCTGTCTGTAGGCGGGGGCGAAGGTCGCCGCGAAATCGAGCAGCGTTCCGTCCTTGTCGAAGAGAATTGCCTTGATGGCGTCTTTCACGCTTCTGCCTTTGCCCGTCTTTCGATTTCCGCCAATCAGTCCTGCCATGTGATCAGGCGACTGAGCGCGCTGCCGCAACTCATATCGGGCGCTCTCCCGTTTCGAAAGGAGCTGCGGCGAAAAAAGAATGGGCGGCCCGATGGACCGCCCGATGGTGCTCTACTTCCTTTCCCGGAACCCGCTGCCCTGGAATACCCGCACGGGGTTGCCCCGTTCGAGCCGTCCGTGAAGCTGGTTCCTGTCGGTTCTGTCGCGCGCCGCGGTCTCCCGTTCCTTCAGAAGAAAGCGGGTTTTCAGCCGCTCCATCGCACGCTGGCGATTGCGGTGCTGGGAGCGCTCGTCGGTGGAGACGGCCGAAAGGCCCGTGTCGAGATGCGTGATCCTGACGCCGCTGTCGATCGTGTTCTGATGCTGCCCACCCGGCCCGCCGGAGCGGAACGTTTCGACCCTCAGGGCCTGCGGCGACAGATCGACCTCTGGTTCGATCCCTGTCGGCAACGCGAAGATGCCGATGAACCAGTTGCGGCGCTTGTGATGCGGTCGATACGGGCTCTCGCAGACCCATTGCACGGTCCCGGACCAGTGACGGGCAAACCGGTCCGTGTCTTCACCGACAAGAGTGACGACCGCCGAGGCGATGCCTCCGTCATTGCCTGTCTCGGTTTCGATCTCGAAGTGGAGACCGGCCTGGTGTGCCTCGGCCTTCATGCGATGAAGGGCAAGGTCAACCGCACGGCGGCATTCCAGCGGGCCGTCGCCGCTCGTCACCAGCAGACGGCATTCGGACTTGAAGCTCATCGCTCGGCCCTCCGCTCCCGGAGCCGGCGCTCCTTCTCGCACCGCCCGCCGTCTGCGTCAGCGCCCACGGCCTTCTTGAAGGTCACGAGAGGCGTCAGGCTGGCGAGGGGGGCGGCAAGGCCCGCCGACGCCAGATCCCTGACGACCTGGCCGGGATCCTTGTAGGCGCCCGGTGCTTCCTCGACCAGCAGCTGGCGATCCTCGCAGATCACCATTCCGCCGAAGGAGGTTCGGGTCAGCCGATCTCTTTCCGAGCGGGTCTTTCCCGTCCGCAGTGTCATGGACCGACGGTCGTATTTGCGTCCGGCGCCGTGGGCAAGAGAGGCAAGCGCATCAGGATTGCCGGGCAGGGGCTGCAGCAGATAGCTCAGGGCGTCCCGGGAACCGGCAAGCGGAACCAGGGGCATGTCGGCCTTTGCCGCTCCCTTGCGGTGCAGAAAGCCACCCCGATGTGCCTCGATCAGGTTGTGAGGCGCATCGCAGGCGAGCCGATAGTCGCAGCGCAGAGCCTGCGCGGCGCGTTCCGCGACAAGCGTCCGGTTGAGACTTGCCCAGGCGACCGCCCGGTCATGAGCTTCGAGGTAGGCTGCTCCGTCCCGTGCGTCCGCGTCCAGGCCGCCGAAGGCTCCCAGAACCGTGCCGAAAACCTCGGTGCCAAGCGACCGAGAGCCCGAATGAACCATCAGAACCAGATCACCTTCGGCAAGGCCGGTGGAGGACAGCAGTCCGGTGCTGGTGGTTTCGCCCACTCTCTGCAGTTCGCAGAAGTGATTGCCGCCCCCGATCGTGCCGAGAGAGGCGTCATGCAGGTCATGCGCAAGGCCTGCCTGTTTCAGCCTGTGCGCTGCATCGCCCTGCCAGGGACCTTCCAGAGCGCGCAGCCTGATCGCCGCCTTGTCCAGGCGGAGCTTTCGCGCCGGCAGGTCCAGGACATAGACACTCATGCCGCAGCCGATGTCGTTGCCGATCAACTGAGGATAGATGCGATCAGCCAGAATGGTGCTGCCGACAGGGCCGTATTTGCCGGGATGCAGGTCCGGAAAAGCAGCAATATGGGATACGCCGGCCAGGCCGGCGGCCATGCAGAGTTGGTCTTCAGCGGCGCCTTCGATCCACGACGCTGAAGAATAGAAACGATGGATGACCGCCGCGCCGCTTGGCGGCGAGCAGTCGTGCCGTTGAGAAGTGCCCATGGGGGAACCTATTGAAAACGAGATAAGCCGTGAGAGCGCAGTCGCTCTCATTTGCCTTCACGCACCGCTAGCGCGGATCAGCGAAGGAGTGCGGCCCTCTGGGGCGCGCGGTACATGCTCGTCATGTCCGAAGTCCCGTTTTCAAAAAAATCTTCAGTCCGCAATCTTGCGGTGGCAGTGAGATAGGCGCGTCACATGCGGGTGGCAAGACGGAAAGCTTCCAGGGCATGCAACTTGGTGCCGGTTGTTGCGCGTCTGCAACGCCATTTTCGCCGCCTTTGGGCCCAAAATGGCATCAATCTGTGTCCCGGTCCGGTCGACCTGAAGGCCGCGCTTGAGCGTCGAGGCTCCGTTCACGCAGGAGGATGTCGAGCAGGAAGGGCGCGTTCCACGTGGCCTCCGTCGTCGGATGCCAGGAGAACGAACCTGTCCGCTCAACGACGCCGAGCGTTTCGTAAATCGTGAACACGTCCTCCATCGGCGTATCCGGCTCGGTCCTGAACTCATTATCCTCAGACGCAAAGAAACTGCGGAGTTCATGAAGGATATCGACGGGTTGGCGGCGGTGGTGATTGTTCATTCCGAGAAAGTTTCCGGCAAAGTCGACGCACTGCTGCATGCTGCCTCCGGCGGCCTTCATCTGGGTCTGCTGACGACTGAGGAATTGGGGCAAAACGTCTACTCCATAAGACGTTAGCTCGTATGTCACGTTTCCGGTCGCTTTGCTTTCCAAGGCCCTTTGTGCCATTTCCGGTCCTGGGATCGCATATCCAAGGCGACACAGCCTGAGCAGGAGCTCGTCCAGCACGGATCGAGCGGTGACGTCCAGACCACAAACGCCGCTTTCAGACGCCAGGAGGAGACCTGACTTCAGTTCCGACAGGTCGCCGTCGCTTAGCGCATAGACGAGAAAGCAAGTGTCCGACCACCACCGGCTGTCTAGCGGCCCCTTTCCGGATGTGCTTATCGTGAAAGCGTCCAGCGCCCCGTTCTTGACAATTCGAGGGCTTTGCGTGTTTCTAAAATCCATTGGAATTCACACTTTATCACTGAAATAACTTCAATACAGCTTTTGTTTCCCGTTTTGATTGCAGTGTATTCACATCTGCGATTTGATTTCTATCAAAAGTTGTGATGTCCAACGTATTTTTTTCACCTGAATTAATAATTCGTTTTGGATCATCGCCGCTGATTTCAAGACCTTTTGCGAGAAACGGCCACAGGCTTCCCGTCCGTGCGCGGAAGAAACCGGATCGGTGCTCGGCGTATGCTCACAGGGGAGATCTGTCAGTGGCGGGCGATTGCACCGCGGCTGTGGAGGATGAGATCGAAAAGGAACGGGACGTTCAGGGCGCCGAAGCGTGTCGGGTGGATCAGGCCGGTGTCCGTGTAGTCCACGATCCCGAGGATGCGGTAGAGTTCGTAAAGATTACTCGGGTTCTGAACCTCTACAGCATGTCGGGGATCCGAGAAGAAGTACCGAAAGCCGTGGAGTGTTTCCGGGGGCAGTCCGCGATGGTGATCGTCGAGGTCGGCAAACTTCTCGCAGAACGTTTCCAAGGAGGACCTGTCGCCGCCGCACTCTTCCATCTGCATCTTCTGGGCGATGGTGAAATCGGAGACATGCTTTTTGCCGTAGTCGGTGAAGCGGCGCATCACCAGAAGGCCCTGCACATCTTCCGGCAACGCGTCCTCCTCCATTGCCATGTAGCCCAGATGTTCAAGGCGCGCATAGAGTTCGCCGCTAACAGTGTTCTGTCCGCTGGCAAACACCATTTCCTGATCGCTTCCGATCATGTTGATGGCTGCCATCAACGCTGACGCGTCGCCCTCGCTCAAGGCATGAAGAAGAAAGGACGTATCCGGCCACCACATAGGGGAGCGGATATCGTCCGTCTCCGTCCGGATGGTGATTTCGTCACCGGTTCCGTTCATAAGGGCGCGGGACTTTCTTTTCTTCCTGAAAAACAAGGTTCGCCCTCCGCAATTCAACAAAAAAGGGCGGCCGAAGCCGCCCTTTGCACCATGGGTAGATTCGTTCGATCAGCCAATGATTCCATTCAGCGTTGTGCTCGGGCGCATGACCGCGTCCACCTTGTCCTGGGGAGCGTGGTAATAGCCGCCCGTGTCGGCAGGAGAGCCCTGCACGCCGTTGAGTTCGGCGACGATCTTGTCCTCATTGGAGGAAAGCTGCTCGGCGATCGGCGCGAAATAGGCCTTCAGGTCCGCATCCTTGTCCTGGTCGGCAAGGGCTTCGGCCCAGTAAAGCGCGATGTAGAAATGGCTGCCACGGTTGTCGAGGCCGCCGACCTTGCGCGAAGGCGACTTGTCGTTGTCGAGCAGCTTTTCGACCGCCTTGTCGAGCGTTTCGCCGAGGATTGCGGCCTTGGCGTTGTCCTTGGCGTTTGCAAGGTGCTCCAGAGACGCTCCGAGGGCGCAGAACTCGCCAAGAGAATCCCAGCGCAGGTAGTTTTCTTCCTGAAGCTGTTGAACGTGCTTCGGCGCAGATCCGCCGGCACCCGTCTCGAACAGGCCGCCGCCGTTCATCAGTGGAACGATCGACAGCATCTTCGCGGACGTGCCGACTTCCAGGATCGGGTAGAGGTCGGTCAGGTAGTCGCGCAGGACGTTGCCGGTGATGGAGATCGTATCCTCGCCGCGGGCGATCCGCTCGGTGGTGTATTTCGCCGCTTCCGTCGGCGCCATGATCTGGAGGTCGAGGCCTGATGTGTCGTGTTCAGGAAGATAGGCTTCAACCTTCTTGATCAGCTCCGCGTCGTGGGCACGGGTTTTGTCCAGCCAGAAGATGCCGGGCATGCCGGAAAGGCGCGAACGGGTGACGCCGAGCTTGACCCAGTCGCGGATCGGGGCGTCCTTGGTCCGGCAGGCGCGCCAGATGTCGCCGCCTTCGATCACATGTTCCAGAAGCGTGTTGCCGCCGGCATCGACGATGCGGATCGAACCGTCTGCGGGCGCCTTGAAGGTCTGCGGATGGGAGCCGTATTCTTCGGCTTTCTGCGCCATCAGGCCGACATTCGGCACCGTGCCCATCTTGGCCGGATCGAGAGCGCCGTTTTCGCGGCAGAAATCGATCACTGCGGAATAGACCCCGGCGTAGGAGCTGTCGGGGATTACGCACTTGGCGTCATGTTCCTTGCCGTCCGGACCCCAGCCCTTGCCGCCGGCACGGATCAGTGCAGGCATGGAGGCATCGATGATGACGTCGGAGGAAACATGCAGGTTGGTGAGTCCCTTGTCGGAGTTCACCATGTAAAGGTCGGGGCCGTTGTCGAGTGCGGCCTTGATGTCGGCAGTGATTTCAGCGGCCTTGTCGGCCGGGAGGGTAGCCACCTTGGCTTCCAGGTCGCCAATGCCGAGATCCGGGTTGACACCGAGCTCCTTGAAGGTCGCGGCATGCTTTTCGAAGACGTCCTTCAGGAACGCTTTCACGCAGATGCCGAAGATGATCGGGTCTGAGACCTTCATCATGGTGGCCTTGAGGTGAACCGAGAACAGCACACCCTGGTTTTTCGCGTCCTGAATTTCAGCTTCCAGGAAGTCGGAGAGAGCCTTGGCGCTCATGTAGGTGGCGTCGATGACGTCGCCTTCCTCGAGCGCCCAGTCTCCCTTCAGCACCGTGGAAGCGCCGTCCTTGCCGACGAATTCGATCTTCGCGGTGCCGGCCTGGCCGGCGGAAATGGTGACAGACTTCTCGTTGGAGCGGAAATCGCTTTCGCCCATCGTGGCGACATGGGTCTTGGAGGAGGAGGCCCATTCACCCATGCGATGCGGGTTCTTCCTGGCGTATTCCTTCACGGCCTTGGGCGCGCGGCGGTCGGAATTGCCCTCGCGCAGCACCGGGTTCACGGCCGAGCCCTTGATGGCATCGTACTTCGCCTTGACGGTCTTTTCCTCGTCCGTCTTCGGCTCGTAGGGGTAGTCCGGAAGCTTGTAGCCCTGCGCCTGCAGTTCCTTGATCGCGGCGTTGAGCTGCGGCTGGGAGGCGGAGATGTTCGGCAGCTTGATGACGTTGGCCTCAGGCTCCTTGACCATCTTGCCGAGGATGGCCAGGTCGTCGGACTGCTTCTGGTCTTCGCTCAGATACTCGGGGAAATTCGCCAGAATGCGGGCGGCGAGGGAGATGTCCTTCGTGCCGACGGTAAGGCCGGCAGCCTTGGTGAAGGAGCGGATGATCGGCAGGAACGAGGCGCTCGCCAGTTCCGGTGCTTCGTCGACCTTGGTGTAGATGATGTCGGCCATGACTCTCCCATTTCCTCGCGTTCGAGATACGGTTGTCCGGACCCGCCGCTGGGCGTCCCGGTGGTGTTGCGACAAGCGTATACAATTGTACGCAATCAATTGCCAGCCCTCCGGAAGGTGAAGGCGGGCTGTTGGGAAAAGTTCTAGCAAAAGGGTTGGAAATGTCTACGCAAAGCGCGGTGTTTCCGTTTGCGCGGATCAGGATTTCAGCGATTGACGGTCCAGAAATCCACCGCGCCGGGGGGCAGTGTCGCCAGCCGCCTGTCCAGTTCGCGCTCATCGATGGACGATCGCCTCAAGGCGGCGGCCACATTCTCGATCGCCGTTTCGGGTGCCAGGTTGTGATGCCGGCGGTTGGACTTCACCTCGCGGGCGAGGGTTGCCCTGTCGGGGAAAGGCGGGGGCGGCAGGCTTGAGGGGCGCCAGTCTTCGACGAAGATAGCGCGCGTGACGGCCGGCAGGATGTCCGCGAAGGCAAGCGCATCATTGATCGTCAGATGCTTGCGAAACGCATGCAGAACGCCGCGGAGCGTGTGGTAGGCCTGATGGTGGGTCTGCAGAACGCACGTGTCGCGCACATCGACAATGAAGGCGTCGAATTCGAGGGATGCATGAAAATATGTCTGCGGCATCGTCATGGGTTTGGGGCTCGATTTCTTCGCCTGGACCGGTTGGGCGATATGTTGGAAATGACAATAGTTGTCATCAGGTAAATGACGGAAAGCGTGCATTCACGCCATTTTCGGCATTTGTGTGCTTTGGGAAGGGGAATTCACGCTGCCAGCTTCCCATTTTTTTCCAAACCGGCTACATCCCGATTTCATGAGCAAGAATGCAAACATCAGAGAGGAAGCCCGTGCGGTGACGGCCTTGCCGCCGGCGGTTATCCTGTGCGAGCCCCAGCTTGGCGAGAACATCGGCACCGCAGCGCGGGCCATGGCAAACTTCGGTCTGGTGGACCTCAGGGTCGTCAATCCGCGTGACGGCTGGCCGAGCGAAAAAGCCCGGGCTGCCGCCAGCCGGGCCGATCACGTGATCGACAAGGTGCAGGTGTTCGACAGTGTTGAGGCGGCGATTGCCGATCTGCAGTTTGTCTATGCGACAACTGCCCGCTCGCGCGAGGTGCCCAAGCCCGTGCGCAGCCCCGACGAGGCAGCGCGAAAATCGGTAGATCTCGGTGAGCAGAACATTGCGACCGGCTATCTGTTCGGCCGGGAGCGCTGGGGCCTCAACAACGAGGAAATCGCGCTTGCCGACGAGATCGTGACACTGCCTGTCGATCCGGACTTCGCCTCGCTCAACATTGCGCAGGCCGTGCTGGTCTGCGCCTATGAATGGCGCAAGACCGCAACCTCCGGCGCGCTTCCCTTTTTGTTGTCGGAGGAAACGCATCCGCCCGCAAGGAAGGACGAGTTGCTGCGCTTTTTCGAACATCTGGAAGGCGCGCTCGACACGGCGACATTCTTCCGCCCGCCGGAACGTCGACCCCACATGGTGCGCACGCTGCGCAACATTTTCCAGAAGGCGGAACTGACGGACCAGGAAGTCCGGGCCCTGCGCGGTGTCGTTGCATCGCTCGAAAAGCGTGAGACCCGCCCGCGCAAGAAACGCGGCGAAAGCGACAGCGAATGAGATCGAGCGGTCTGTCCGGTGTGTTCCCGGCAGCCCTTCCGGATAAGTGGGCTCGAAGAGAGGTGTGACGCATATGGATCGCAGCGGTCCGGTTCTTGTGTTCGATTCCGGTCTTGGCGGGCTCACCGTGCTGCGCGAGGCGCGCTACCTGCTACCCTACGAGCGCCTGCTTTATGTCGCCGACGATGCTGCCTTTCCGATCGGGCGGTGGCCGGAGGCGGATCTGAAAGCCCGTATTCTGGCGCTCTTTGAGGAACTGGTCGAGACGCATCGGCCGAAGGCTGTCGTGATTGCGTGCAATACCGCTTTCACCCTTGCCGGCGATGCCTTGCGCAAGGCGCATCCGGCAGTTCCCTTCGTCGGCACGGTTCCAGCGATCAAACCGGCAGCTGAGCGCACTGCGTCGGGCCTCATCAGCGTGTTGGCGACACCGGGAACGGTGCGCAGAACCTACACGAAAACTCTCATCGAGAGTTTCGCCAGCCAGTGCCATGTGCGGCTGGTCGGTTCGGACAATCTGGCGGAGCTTGCCGAAAAGCATCTGCGCGGCGAGGCGGTGTCGGACGAGGATCTCCTGCCGGAAATCTCGGAGTGCTTTCTGGAACGCGATGACCGGCGCACCGACATCGTCGTTCTGGCCTGCACCCACTATCCCTTTCTCGCCAACCGTTTCCGAAAGATCGCGCCCTGGCCGGTCGACTGGCTCGATCCCGCGGAGGCGATCGCCCGCCAGCTCGTTCGGGTTCTGGGAGATTCAGCGGCTACGGCTCCCTCCGGCCAGCATGACCGGGCGATTTTCACCTCGAGCCCCCGCAATCCGGCCCTGATCCGTCTGCTTGCCGGGTTCGGGCTGGTGCTCTGACCGTCTCGCCGAGGGGCGAAAGCCCTTCAAGGGCGGCTACCGCATCTTGCAGAGCGACAGCTTCTGCCGTCGCTTGCCGCCTGTGGCTCTTCGGACGCGTCAGACCGAGAGGTATTTCACCGCAAGACCGTCTTCGGAGTATTTCGCTTCCCGCTTGAGTTTCAGGATTTCACTGTTGAGTGTGTCGGGCTTCACGATCATGCCCTTCGGTATGCTCAGGATTGAGATCGAGGATTGCAGCAGCGGAAACCGACGGGTTGTGCCGAAGCGGTCCTGGGCTTCGATGTAACCTTGCTCCCGGTGCTCGGCATCGTAAAAGCTTTCCACATTGATGCAGAAGGCCTTCCTGAGTTCGAGCATGCGCGCCATGACGTCCGTCTGGTCGATGCTATGGAAGCCGGCGAAAAAATCATCGCCGCCGATATGCCCGTGAAATGTGCCGCTGCCGGAAATATGCCGCTGCAGCAGTTCGCTGAAGAGGATGATCGCCCGATCGCCCTGACGATAGCCGTAGGTGTCGTTGAAGGGCTTGAAGTTGTCAAAATCCAGGTAGCAAAGGTGCCGGTCCTGCGCTCCCTTGCGTGCGGTGTCGCTGATGAAGTGGGTGATGGCATTGTTGCCCGGCAAGCGGGTCAGCGGATTTTGGTCCTGGGCTTCCTGCAGCCGCTTCTCGTGAATGATCTTCAGGAGCGAAGTTGCGGAAAGGAAACCGGCATAGCGGAAATTCTCCGTGATGATGATGCCGTCGGAGTTGATCGACGAGGCAATGGTCACCAGCAGCATGTCGGCGTTGGAATCGATGTCGGCAATCGGGCAGGGGCGAACGAAGGAGCGCAGCGGAAAGTCCAGCGCCTCCCGGGCATCGCCTTCCTCCGGCCCGGTGGCATAGAGATAGGCCTTGAGATCGCGCTCATGAATCAGTCCGCGCGGCTCATTGTTCGGATCCAGAATCGGAACGACATTGGCTTCCTGGTTATGGACGACCATGTCCAGAAGCTCGTTCATCGAGGCGTCGAAGAGGATTGTCGGCAGTTTCAGGAGTTCGCCGCGAATCCGGTTCTGCTCCTCCTTGCGATGGCTTGAACGGTCGCTGAAGCGGGCGTGTTCGTAAAACAGGCGTGCGCTGGCCGGTTTGCGGACAGGGCTTGCCACGAAGGGGCCCTGGACCAGATCACAACCGGCTTCGCGGCACGCCTTGAATTCCTGTGCGCTGGCGACACCTTCCGCCATGACCCGGGAGCCCAGCACATGGGCCAGGTTGGCGACCGTCGTGACGAAGAGCTTGCGTCGGTGGTCGGTGTCGATGCCATTCAGAAAGAACCGGTCGATCTTCACGTAGTCGGGCGACATGTCGTGCAGCAGCCGCAGTTCGGAGGACCCGCGACCGAAATCATCGAGAGCGATCAGGAAGCCCATGTGGCGCAGATCGGTGATGACGTGGTGAGCCACATCGGACATTACCTGTCTGTGCCGCTCGGAAAAGCCCAGACAAACCTGACTGTTGTCGAGGCCTGCCTCCCTGATGATGTCCGAAAGACGCATGCGCGGGTCGTTGTCCAGGCCAAGGTCGCGTCCGTCCAGCCTGAAATAGAGTTTGGTGCCCTGGGCCGTTCTCAGTGTCTTGAAGCGCTGAACGGCCTTGCGAAACAGCATGACTTCGAGCTGCGCCAGCGCTCCGGTTGCATCGGCGCAGTCCAGAATACCCTTCGGTTCGACATCGACCAGCGAGTCGCAGATGCGCGGCAGGGCCTCATAGCCGTAGACCACACCGGTGCCGACGTCGACGATCGGCAGCAGGTCGTAATCGAGCGCGTTCGCCAGATGATATGGCGAGACCCCATCGATCTCGGGGTCTTCCAGGCAGGCTTCTGCGATTGTGTTCTGGTTCATTGCCATGTGATCCTATCCACCCGGCTCAGGCAAATGTCGTGTATGGTGTGATAGGGTTGTTCGTGCACTGTCATTGGGCTTTTTTTAGCTCTGGTTGCAATGACGATTGCATTGTGAAAAATCGCAATTAAAAAATTCCTAAATGTATGCATTATTTCCGAGGTTTTTGAATAAACGGCTTTTCATGTGCTGTTTCGCGCCGGATAGGGTCTCTCCATAACGGTCAGTGTTGTGCGAGTTGCCTGCGTCGCTGCGATGGCAGAAATGCTACCCGAAACAGGCCGGCGCATTGACATTCCGCAACATTGCTTGTATTTCCGCGCGGTCCGGCAGGCCTTGTCGTCTTCCGGATATACGCACCCGTGGGATTTCAGCCGGCGCCGTCTAGCTGGAACCCTGTCGATCCGACCGGTCCTTTATGGGCCGCGACGATAAAGGAGGGCGCGTTTCCTTGTTAGAAAAACAACGCGAACACAAAGGAAACCGCGATGTCGAAGCGCCATAGCGTTAAGTACAAGCTCGACCGCCGTATGGGCGAAAACATCTGGGGTCGCCCGAAGAGCCCGGCCAACAAGCGTGAATACGGCCCGGGTCAGCACGGCCAGCGCCGCCGCGGCAAGCTGTCCGACTTCGGTGTTCAGCTGCGCGCAAAGCAGAAGCTGAAGGGCTACTACGGCAACATCTCCGAAAAGCAGTTCCGCAAGGTCTATGCCGAAGCGTCCCGCATGAAGGGCGACACCTCGGAAAACCTGATCGGTATTCTGGAGCGCCGTCTCGATGCGGTGATCTACCGCGCCAAGTTCGTGCCGACCGTTTTTGCGGCTCGTCAGTTCATCAACCACGGCCACGTCAAGGTCAACGGCAAGCGCGTGAACATTTCCAGCTACCAGATCCGTCCGGGCGACGTGATCGAAGTTCGGGAAAAGTCCAAGCAGCTCGCTCTGGTTCTCGAAGCTGTCCAGTCCGCCGAGCGTGACGTTCCGGACTACGTCGATGCAGACCACAACAAGATGACCGCGACCTTCTCGCGCGTTCCGAGTTTCGCTGATGTGCCGTATCCGGTGCAGATGGAACCGAACCTCGTCGTCGAATTCTATTCGCGGTAATTGCCGCCGAATATGGTTGCCGGAAAGGCCCGCCGAAAGGCGGGCCTTTTCTTTTGGGATGCACAATCAGGACTCTCAACACGGCGTGGTGCTCACCCGCGACATCTGCCCCAAGGCGCTGCGGGCCGCACAGGCCCTATGAATGAGGCGACGCGCTTTGACGTCAGTCCATGTGGTGGAGGGCGACGGGCCGGCCGCGAACCGTCTCGATGACGATATCCATGTCGTAGATGCCGCCCAGACATTCGGCGGTCATGATCTCGGCAGGGGAGCCCTGCGCGGCGATGCGCCCGGCCTTGAGAGCGACGATGGTGTCGGCATAGGCAGCGGCGTAATTTATGTCATGGAGTACCACCACAACGGTTTTGCCGTGGTCGTCCGCAAGGCTTCGCAGCCGCTGCATCAGGGCGCGCGCGAAATGCATGTCGAGATTGTTGAGTGGCTCATCCAGAAACAGATAATCCGTGTCCTGCACATAGGCCATGGCAACGAGTGCCCGCTGCCTCTGGCCGCCCGAAAGTTCGTCGATATAGCGTCCGGCGAGCGGGTTGAGTTCAAATAGGTCCAGTCCGCGCTCTATCATCTCCAGATCGTCCGCGCCGGGTCGTCCGCGGTGGTGAGGAAAGCGCCCGAACCCGACGAGATCGCGCACGCTGAGACGGGCGGTGACATGAGTGTCCTGGCGAAGAATCGCGAGCTTTCGGGCAAGGTCCATGGAGGGTGCCGTCGTGACATCCATCCCGTCGAATCGGATCGTGCCTGACTGAAGCTTCAGGAGGCGTGCCATGAGGCTGAAGAGGGTCGATTTGCCGGCCCCGTTTGGTCCGACCAGCGCCGTGACGCCGCCCTTCGAAAGGCGCAGGCAGACATCCTGAAGAACCGGCGCAGCCCCGTGGCGGAACGACACGTTTTCGATTTCGATCATGCCATGCCTCTCTTGAAGATCAGGACGAGGAACACGATGCCCCCCAGGAATTCGACGACCAGCCCGAGCGTTCCGGCCATGCCGAGAAGCCGTTCGAAGACTGCCTGGCCGCCGACGAGGGCGATAATCGCCAGCAGCGAGGCCGCGGTGAGGATCCGCGCATGCCTACCGTCTTTCATGAGTTCATGTGCCGCGGCGCTGACGAGCAGTCCGAAAAAGGCGACCGGGCCGACAAGCGCCGTCGAGGCGGCGACCAGGACAGACACAAGAGCGAGGAACAGATAGAGCTCCGCCCTGTAATTCAGTCCGAGGCTGATCGCATGATCACGGCCAAGTGCCAGAACGTCGAGGTGATGCCGACGATGCCAGATGAGGGCGGTGCTGAGAGCCACAAGCGGTACCGCCAGCTTGAGAAGGCTGGTATCGACCGAATTGAAGCTGGCAAACAGCGAGCCTTGCAGCACCGCAAATTCGCTCGGGTCGATGAGCCGCTGCAGGAGGCTGGTGAGGCTGCGAAACAGGATGCCGAAGATGACCCCGGCAAGAAGCATGCGAAAAAGGTCCTGCCGGCCTTCGCCCAGAAGCAGCGTGAAAAGGAGGAAGGCGGCTCCGGAAAGAAGCAGCAGCTCGACCAGGAACTTGATCTCTGCGTTGAGACCGGAATAGCCGATCCCGCCGAGTGCAAAGACCAAAAGCGACTGGAAGAGGATATAGAGGGCGTCGAACCCCATGATCGAGGGCGTCAGGATGCGGTTGGTGCACAGCGTCTGGAAAACGATGGTGGAGACGGCAATCGCTACGGCGACGCAGAGCAGCGCAATCAGCTTTCCGGATCGGAACTTGAGCGCGAACTCCCAGTTGCCACGGGTTCCGAGCAGCAGAAACGCCATCACCGACAGGATCGCGAGCAGGACGAGGATGAAAAGCCGCTTATCCATGCTGCGGCTGCCGTGAAAACAGGAGCCAAAGGAAAATGACCGTGCCGGCGACGCCGAAGATGGTGGCGGCCGGGATCTCGTAGGGATAGCGGATCACGCGCCCGATCACGTCGCTCGCCAGCACCAGCATGCCGCCCATTAGAGCGACCAGTGGCAGCACGCGCCGGGTGTTGTCGCCCATCATCCTGCGGACGATATTCGGCACCACGAGCCCGACAAAGGGCAGCATGCCCACTGTAATCACGGTGAAGGCGGTAATCAGGGAAACGATCAAAAGTCCGATCCACAGGATCTGGGAGTAATTGAGACCGAGACTGACGGAAACGTCCTTGCCCATGCCGGCAATGGTGAAGCGGTCGGCGAAGAGATAGGCAGCCAGCAGCGCAAGACCGGAGCCCCACAGAAGCTCGTAGCGGCCTCTGATGACACCTGAAAATTCGCCGGTCATCCAGATGCCGGCATATTGCAGGAGGTCGGTTTCATAGGCGATGTAGGTGGTCGCGGCGCCGACCACTCCGCCGAAGACAATGCCCGTCAGCGGGATCATCAGGGGCTGGGTCGGCGGAAGCTTGCGGATCAGGATGAGAAACACCGCCGTACCTGCAAGCGCGCTGGCGCTGGCGGCGATCATTTTCATAAACAGTGTCGTATCCGGCGCAAGAACCGTGACGACCAGCAGACCGAGGGCGGCGCACTCGGCGGTTCCGGCCGTGGTCGGTTCCACGAAACGGTTGCGCGCCAGCATCTGCATGATCGTGCCGGCCACAGCCAGCGACGCACCGGCCAGAAGCGCCGCCAGGGTGCGCGGCAGACGGCTGATGAGAAGAAGCTCCAGCGTCGCTGCGGGCGACACGCCATCCAGGCCGAGATCCGCGACTCCGGTCAGCAGGCTGAGGACGACTAACGACAGGAGACACGCGCCGACGAAGAGAATGGCAGCGACAGGACGCTTCTTGTCGGCGCGTTCGCCATCGGCGCCAGCCATCACTGGCTCTTGGCCTCGCCGCTGAAGGCATCGGCGAGCTGAGCCATCGTGTCCATAAGGGCTGTGTAGCCGCCGGACGCGATATAGACCTTCGCGGCATCCAGATAGACGACCTGACCCTTTTTCCACGCGGTGGTCTGTGCAACCAGTTCGTTGTCCAGCGTCGTTCTGGCGCTATCCGCAGTGTTGCCGATCGCCGCCGCCCGATCGACCACGAGCAGCCAATCGGGATCAAGATCGCGGATATATTCGAACGAGACGGCCTCGCCGTGGCTGGAGACGTCGATTTCCTCGGAGGCCGGCGCGATGCCCAGGTCATGGTGGAGCCATCCGAAGCGCGAACCCGGACCATAGACGCTGATCTTCGGGCCGTTGGTCATCACGATGAGCGCCTTGCCGACAGGGGCCGCGGCCGTACGGACCTTTTCCAGCTCCGTCCGAAGTTCGGCCTCCAGCTCGTCTGCCTGTTCTTTCCTGTCGAACATCTTGCCATAGGTGGCAAGACGCGCACGGGCCTGCTCGATGACATCGTCGCCGTAGATAGTCATGTCTATGGTCGGGGCGAGTTCGCCGAGAGGCTCTGTCTGCTTGGCGGAGCGGGAACCGGTAATGACCAGGTCTGGCTGAAGCGCATAGACGGCTTCGAAATCGGGCTCGAAAAGGGTCCCCGCAGGCTCTGCCTCAGCGGCCGCCTTCCCGAGATAGTCAACGTAGACATTGGCGGGCGTCCCGGCGGCCTTGACGCCGAGCGCAGTCAGCGTGTCGAGGGCAGCTATGTCGTAGACGACGACCTTCTGCGGTGTCTCGATGATTTCCACCGTGCCGGTGGCGGTCTCCACAGTGACGGGTTCGGCGTGCGCACTCAGCAGCGCAGCCGCGCAAAATGCGCTCGCCAGAAGGGCGCGCATAAACGATCCGGGCATTTTCGACTCCATGAAATCGATCTGCCTGGCTGATCCTGAGGGTTGGCTTGGCAAGAAACTGGATATGGTAAGGCGCGGCCTGTCAATAAAATCTGCCTTTTTGCCTCATGTTAAATCTGTTGCCAAATTCCGCGCGCACAATCAAGCGGTTCCCGCAAGCCTGCGGTCGAAAGGCGCACGCTGAGAGCCGATGGGAAGTTAACTTTATAATTGAATAAATAAATTTATACACGCATTGATGGTGTAGGGTGTGCGCGGGCAGGAGAAGCCGAAAAAGTAAATAGATTTCCGGTGCGCGGATTGTCTTGGGGGGGCGCAGTGCATCTGCAGGATCGACTTGCGATCATATCAGGTAACCGCCTGTTTCGCGAAATGGACGACTACACCCGGGAGTTTATCGCATCCCGGTCGGTCTCCCACAGCTACGGCAAAGGGGAGTATCTCATTTCCAGGGGGGACCGCCAGACCGCCCTCGTTGTTATTGTGAGTGGTGTTGCAAGGGGAAGTCTGACTTCCGCTCGTGGCCGGGAATACATCTTCGCCCTCTACACGGATGGAGATGTCGTGGAGCTGAGTGCCGTGGAAGGCGAAACACCAAGCCCGGCGGATCTGGTCGCAGAAGTGCCGACCCTGGCGCTATCCATCGGTCATGAAACGCTCAAGATGCTGACTGGTGACGTCAGCTTCAACCATGGCTTGTGTCATCTCCTGTTCGAGCGCTACTGCACCCTCGTCAGCAAGGTGGAGATGCTCGCGCTCTATTCCCTGCGAGAAAGGCTCGCCCGTCAATTGCTTACCTTCCAGCGCACGCAACCAGGCCTCTTGAAACGCGCTCCGGCTGTTCTGTCGCAGGAAAAGCTTGCTTTTCTGACGAATGGGACGCGTCCGAAGGTCAATCAGCACCTTCAGGTGTTCAAAGCCGCAGGCGCGATCGGCATCGAGGCGGGGCGTATTCGCCTGCGCGATCCGGACATTCTGGAGACCTTCGCTTCTCCAGCCTGACTGCCTTTCCGGGTCCGGAAAAATCGTGCGACCTGTTCCCTGGGGAACAGTCTGATGAGTGCGTGCTCTCTATGGTTGAGCATCTTCAGGATGAAGATATCAAAAATGCAACCATATGAGGGGTCGCCATGTGTGCCGCAGTTACCAAGTCAATCGCAAATGCCCAATCCTTCTTCGTTCCTTCGCCGGCACGGCGCAGTCTCATGGCTGCGGCGGAGGTCGCGCTTGCGGACGATCCCCAGGGTCAGGTGCCGGAAATGTTCCAGGCCAATGAAAACACCACCGGTTCCACGTTGCAATTCAACGGCACCATTCCTGACAGCGTTTCAGCAGCGGAAAAGCAGGCTTTCGCCAAGCTTCTGACCGATCAGCAGTTCTATCTGCAG
Organism: Rhodobacterales bacterium; assembly: GCA_008107755.1. Classification (GTDB taxonomy): domain Bacteria; phylum Pseudomonadota; class Alphaproteobacteria; order Rhizobiales; family Stappiaceae; genus Roseibium. The sequence goes on along the minus strand of VIRH01000141.1, from coordinate 11,847 downwards.
TCCGGCCTTGGCCTCGTCACCGCATGGATGACCAACAATTATCAGCGGCAACCGGACAAGTGGGCAAATCCCGACAACTGGCAGAAACCGCTGAGCGCGCTGCCTTCGGAATTCTACACGCCAACGGATATCACCAGCTACAAGTACCAGGAGCATGTGAAGGGCGTCGAGGTTGCGACGAAGTTCCTTGAAAACCTCGTTACCTGGGCGGCGGCCGAGGCAATTGCACCTGCCTTCGGGTCTTTTATCACATCGCTCGGTAATCAGATTTCAGCCGGCATCAAGTCCAAGTACAAGGAGATGAATACGTATCATCTCTCCTTCAACTACCAGCCGGTGCTGAATTCGGCGAACAGCTGGGAGCTGATGAGCATCGCCGAGTATTATTTCATCTCCTTCACCGAGAAAGAGAAGACTGTTTATTCAAGCTGCGCCTCGGCGGAAACCTTCGATTTTGATTTCAAGTATCAGAAAGGCTCCCTTCTGCTGAACTGGGCCACCCTGTCAGCCCCTGCAAATGCGGAAAACAAGAAGGCCTGGGACGCGGCCATCACCGGCGCGACCAAGGACGACGTCACAAAGGCGCAAAACTTCTTCGGGTCCAAGGCGGCGCCGAAGAGCTGAGCCCGGTTCCCATTCGCTCAATTGCGGTCCGGAGCAGTCGGTGCTTCGGACCAGACAGGGAGACCCTCATGTCCAGTCCCGTTGCCGCTGAAGCAGGATTTCAGCCTGCATATGTATTGTTTCGACCTTCTCAGAAAAGCGGTGGGCAGGCCGAGCAGACACAGTTGCTCACCAGCTACCTCGGTATCGCAGCCCGATATGTGGCCGGACAGCCGAGCGGCGATGGGGCGACCGCCCTGCAGGAAGCCCTTGGCGAACTGCCCGGCTTGACGACGGCAAATGTGTCGTCCAACGCCACCAGCAACGTTTTTGAGGACGAGGATGGCGCAAGTGTCGATCTCGTCAGTATGGCCGCGAAGGAAATCGCGGATACGTTGCGGCTCGGCAGTGCTTTTCTGCCCGCCTTGGAGGATCTCCTCAACCAGCCCGTTACCGCTGCTTTCGATGAGGTTGCCGACACGCAGGCCAAGACACGAAGTGTCGAGGCGACGGTCGTCTTCGGGCTGATCAATGCGGCGACCGACAGCGGGCCGTCGCTGAACTTCGTTCAGACAAGCTTCTCGCTCGACAGGGAGAAGACCTCGGGTGTCTTCGGCAGTTCCTATCAAGTTGCTGCCGCGGTGAAGGTCACCTGGGAGGGCTACGGCATCGGATCGCTCGAAACGGTTCGCGGGTTCGTGGCCGAAGAAGAAAAAGCCGGATTGATTACCGACCTGACGAAGGCCGGACGGCTGAAGATCTACACGATTGAAGACTGAAACAGGAAAGGAACAGCAGATGCGAAATCACGTTTACAAGTCCGGTCTGTCCGGACTGCTTCTGGCGGCGCTGGCCGCATTCTCCATCTTCACGATCGTGGGCGCAGAGATCTCGCCCGCCTATGCGGAAGACAAATGTACGGCGACGAACAACTCGGAATTTGCAACTCATATCGCGCATGGCCACGCCTTCACGAAACACAGTTCCGAATTCGTGGAAGGGGTAGTTATCGGTGGCCTTGCATTTCCGGGGCCGACAATCGAAAACGCCGATGCCTTCGCAACCTTTCTGGCGGGCATTCTCGACAACCCTTCAGCGAACAAGGCTTTGAGCGCGTCGCGCCATGGCTACTGGGATGCTGCGACCGGCACGGTAATCATCACCAATCCGAAACCTGACGATTGCGGGACTGCCTTCCGTCCGACCGCCGGAAAGTCATATTATGACAACCTGACGTGACCGGCGGACCGCCGGGGCATAGGGCCAAAGCGTCGATCACCTGCCGGAATGCTTTTCCGGCAGGTTTTCCTTTTTCGATCAGTACCGAGGACATCATGACAACGCCGGATATCGAAATCAGCTTCAGCAAGGACGAACTTTCAGCTCTTGCCAATGCAGTGAACTACATGGCGCGAGGGATTTCGGACAGCGAGTGCTCGACCCTGACAGGCTTTGACCAGAAGGAGATGGAAAAGCTTCATGCGCGAATTGCTGAAAAGCTCGCCGACGACTGACCGCTTTCACGACGAATCTAGGCGGGAACGGCCTGTTTCCGCTCGCGTCCGTGGTAGCGGATGAAAGATGTGAGAGATGCGGCCGGATCAGGTTCGCCTTCAGCTAGCAAGCTGGCGACATGTCCGGCAAGATGGGCCGCCGCCGCGCTTGCACCGCGGATGTCGGGAGCGTCTATCGCCTCGCTGCAGGCGCCGAATGTTGCGTGAGGCAGGTCGAGACGCGAGAGTTCGCCAGGCTGGCATCGGGCATCACCCTGAACCGAAAGCACGTCCGGGAAAGCTGCCGGGAAGACAGGGTCTCCGCGGGCGGGAGCGGAGGCGATGATCAGGCTGCCGGCGGCCTGCAGCCGGGCGACAAGCACGCAAAGCTCGACGGACGATCGCGCCATGCCGAATGAACACAGGATGACTTCCGGCGGATCGATCGTCAGCCATTCCAGTGCATCGCAGAGAGCGCGACACGTGGTCGACAATCCTCCGGGAAAGACGACAGCATTCACGAAATGCGTCTGAGGCTCATGGGAGCGAACGGTCGTCGCCATGGCCGTTGCATGTTTTTGAGCCAGCGGAGTGCCGTCCGGGTCGCAGAATGCGCGCTGGGCCGCAAGGCCGGGCAAGCTGGCCGCGAGGGCGCCGTCGATCAGTCCGATGCGGATCATTTCGGCACCTCGCGAGACGGAACGTAAGCCCGGAGGTCAATCTCCATGTCGAAACCGCCGTAGCGGTCGCTGTCGCTGTGGGTGACGACAAGGCGGGTGCGTGATCCGTAAGCGGCGTCGAGCGCATCCATGATCCGGCCGACGCGTTCCGGATCGACCTCAGACAGGCTTTCGTCCAGCAAGAGGATCCGGAAAGGCTGGAGCAGGGCACGGGCGAGGCAAAGGCGTTGGCGTTCGCCGCCCGAAAGCTCAAGCCCGCCTTCGCCGAGGCGGGTTTCAAGGCCGAAACCGAGAAACCTCTCTCCGAGGTCAACCAGGTCCAGTGCGCGGCTCATGTCGCGTTCGCTTGCGTCGGGGCTGGCAAGCCGGAGATTGTCGGCGACGGTCCCGGAGAAGACGTGGCCCTTCTGAGGCACGAGCGCGACGGACGAGCGAATATCGTCCAGTGCCAGGCGGCGAAGGTCGATGCCGTCAAGCAGAATACTGCCGGTTTCGGGGTCGTCATGCCGTTGCAGAAGGGCGAGGAGAGAGGATTTGCCGATCCCGGACGGGCCATAAAGCCGAACCTTGCTGCCAGCGGGAATGACGGCGCTGACGTTTTCGAAAAGCCTGTGCCCGGGCACCGGCGTACAGGCTATTCCGCTGAGGACGAGGGCACCTCCTCCACCGGGGAGGGAAAGTGGCGCCTGCGGATCGCGCACGTCCGGCACCGCGCTCATGATCTCGTCGAGACGCAGCAGGGCCGCCTTCATTCTGGCCTGACCGTGCCAGAGGGAGATCAGCGACTGCATCGGGCCAATCAGGAAGCCGAGGTAAGCGGTAAATGCAATCAGTGATCCGAGCGGCATCGTGCCGTCGATGACCGCAAGTCCACCGACCAGGAAGACCACACCGCGCAGGATCGCCGTCAGCACCATGGGAACGGAGCGTGTGAATTCGCTCCAGACCTGTGCAGACATCAGTGCGGCGACGAGCCCGCTCTGGCGGGTTTCGATCAGGCTGCTTGCCGCGCGGGTCGCGTTGAGCGCGCGCAGCGAGGACAGTCCGGAAATCGCCTCGGCAATACCGGATGCAAGATGGCCGCGGGCGGAGCGCACGTCCTTTGCCCTTTCATGGGTGACGGGCCGGGCACGGGCAAAGAACAACAGTTCAAGCGGCGCCAGGGCAAGCGCCAGAAGGGCGAGTTGCGGGGCAAGGACGAACAACATGACGAGGCCGCCGCAAAGCCGAAGCAGGCTGCCGCCGCCGGTGACCAAGGCTGCGAAGGCAAATTGCTGCACTTCCCCGGCATCTCCGTCAAGACGGCTCATCAGTTCGCCGATTTTCTGTCGCGCCTGCCAGCGCGGCGACTGGGCAAGCACCTGCGCCACCGCCGCGCGCCTGAGGTCGGCCAGCAGTCTTGCGGAAAAGCGCAGATGCAAAAGCGAATTGACAGCCCCCAGAGCCAGTGCGGCAAGCCCGACGGCAAAGAGGATGGCGACGTAAAACACCAGCGCCTGCTTGTCGCCTGCCATCAGACCGGCGTCGATGACAAGCTTGGTCAGATAGGGTGGCACCAGGGCCATTCCGGCAGCTGCCAGCGAGAGAGCAAAAAGCGCTGCAAGCGGGCGTCCGTAGCCGCGCAGGAGAGGAGCGAGCCAGGCCGCTTCCCGAGCGCCGAACAAGCGGTTCAACAGGGCGCGGAAGAGCGAAGGCCGCGGCCGCGCGGTCTGTGCCCGTGTTGTTCCCGTCAAGGGCAGTGCCTGCTTCATCCGGGCGAGTTCTCCGAGTTCTCAGTCGCCTCGATCTGGAAGCCGATGGATCCCCGACCCGATCGGGTCGGGGATGACTCCCGGGAGCTGGAGGAGGCGGGAGAGCCCGCCTCTTCCAGACTTGCCTGTCGCCTAGCTTCCCGTGCTGATCACATGCATTGTACTGGCGGCCATGTCTCCGCCGGAGGGCAGCATGATTTCGCCGATACGCTCCAGCGTTTCCGTATCGTAGACGCCAATGTCGTCATTGGTGCCACCGACATAGATTTCCTTGCCGTCGGACGAAATGTTGATGCAGTAGTAGGTGTGCGGGAGGTCGACCCGCTTGATCAGCTCTTTCTTCTCCAGGTCATGTTTGGACAGCTGCGTATAGACGCCGTAGAGCTTGGTCTTGTCATTCGGGTCGCGAACGCCCGAGAACATGATCACTTCCAGGCTGGCGAAATCCGCGATCTCGGTTTCGCCCGTGGTCAGATCGACCGCTTGATAGCCCCAGACAAAGTCCGCGATTTCGCTTTGCGTCTCGTCGGTGAATTTTGCTGCCGTATACATCAGCATGAATTCGTCGGCCTGTGTGCCGATCGGCCAGAAGGCAAGGACGTCCGGTCCGGAATAGGTGGGCCGGTCCCAGGACTTGTTGGCGATCTTGACGGTTTTCTCACCGGTCTGCGGATCGAAGGCATAGATATCGTGGCCGGCCGCATAAAGCATGCCGTCGCGGCCCGTCGCCATGACCGTCATCCTGCGCGGGGCGGGGAAGCTGCGCACGGGCTCGGCATCGAGGCCCGCACCGGTGTCGTAGACCGCCAGTTCCGGTTCCATCACCTCAAACCGGTCAGCCAGGAGTTTGACCGGATTGCGGATTGTGTAGACTTCCGTGCCGTCCTTGGAGACCGCAAGCGACGCGATGGTCTTGCGCCTTATGTCGCCTTCCGACTGATGTGCCGAAAAGACGGTTTCGCAGGTGGCCAGTTCGACGCCGAAAACGTCTTCCCAGTGATTGCCGAGGATATAGGCGATCTTGTTGTCCGGTGACATGGCGATGACACCGGGGATCAGGTTGAAGTCGAGCTTGCAGTCGGTCTCCACGGACCGTGCGGCCGCATCGATGACATAGAGCCGGTCGGGTTTGGCGACCGCGACGATGTGGTCCTTGGCGAGCGCCGGCAGGGCGGATAGCCCGATGCACAGGGCGGCCGAGGCTGCGATCAGATTTCGCATGAATGTCTCCTTGCCTGGTATCAGGTTTCGCTGTCGGACGGGAACACCGTGCCGAGGGACCGCCAGTCCTTGCCGGCGTTGTCCGCATCCGCGTTCCAGTCCTTGTAGGAATTGATGGTGTCGGGCACCTGAGCGGGCCACCAGCATGGGTCCGAGCAGCCGTAGAGATCCGCTTCCATCGGCTGGCAGAGGGCCGCGACCCCGCCGAACGGGTCGACTTCCCAGCCCGGGTCCAGAGTGGAGGTGCAGCCGGTGACCACTGTCTGCATCGCCCGGACCTCGTCCATGTTGTCCGTTTCGACCGCCCTGACGACCTGGTCGGCCTTCTGGTTGAGGGGTTTCAAGTGTCTCATTTGCCGTATGCCCTCCGAGGCATGATGTGATCCGAAAAGAAGGCCGGTGCGCCGGCGATCAGCTCGCCGTAGACGCAAATGCCGAAATCGACCCAGTCGCGCATGAGGTCGCAGTAGTGGTAGGTGGGCTTCATCGGGTCGGAGAAATGGGCGTAGCTCTCGTGGTAGCAGCCGCCGGCGCAGATGTTGCGGATGCGGCAGGTCGAGCAGCCCTTGTCCGTCCGGTCCGCCCGGTCCTCGATGAAGCGGGCGAGTTTCTGTTTCTCGATACCGGACTCGATGGATCCGAAGGTCTCCATGTCGGACCCGGTGAACCGGTGGCAGAGGTTCAGCCCGCCCTCGTGATCGACCGCCAGCATTCCGATGCCGGCGCCGCAGGGCAGGGCCTTGGAACGCCCCTCGTAGAGATCGTTCATCAACTGATGCATGTTGGAGAACCCGATGTTCCGGCCCTTCAATGCTTCATCGCGGTAGTGCCGGCCGAGGCGCTTCATGTCCTCGAAAACGGCGGAGAGTTCGTCACCGGTCAGATTGAAGGGGGCGACCGGACCGGAGGTCACCGGCGAGAAGCCGACTTCATGAAAGCCGATTTCATTCTTCAGGTGATCCCAGATCTCGTAGACCGCCGTCACGCCATGGGTCAGTGTCACCCGCCCGCCGACCGGGCGGGAGGTGTAGCGCTCCAGAAGCATCTTCGTCTTTGAGGCGACGACCTCATAGGTGCCCTTGCCGCCGACGGTCTTGCGGTTTCGGTCGTGCAGCGCCTTGGGTCCATCCATTGAAACCGTCAGGCCGAAGCGGTGGGCGTTCAGCCAGTCGACGATCTGCTCCGTCAGCAGCGTCGCGTTGGTGGTGAGCGTGAAGTCGACCCGCTTGCCGAGTGCGCCGAAGCGCTCCTCAGCATAGGCGACCACCTCCTTGATGAGCGCGAGATTGCTGAGCGGCTCGCCGCCGAAGAAGACGACGTTGTAGCTGTCGCGCTCCGGACTTTCTTCCAGCAACAGTTCGATCGAGCGTTTCGCCGTCTCGAAGGCCATGCGACGGCCTTTCGACGGCGTGTCCAGATCTTCCTTGTAACAATAGGTACAGGAGAGGTTGCAGCCCGTGTTGACGTTGAGGACAATGGTCGTCAGCGGAAAGTTCCTGATGTGGATCGGCGGACGTTCCGCCCGTGATGGGCGGCCGTCGGTGATGATGTCGAGGTCGAGCAGAGAGCGGAGACGTTCCGTCACGAGGTCCGGTTCGACGCGCCCCTGAAAGCGCTCACGCACGTCCGTTTCGCTGACCTTGGTGCGGTCCGCGAATAGATCGATCACGTCGCTGTCGAGGCGATCGATCTCGAAAAGGGACGTCGTTGGAACGTGGAACAGCAGTTGCCGTCCATCCACTTCGACCCTGTGCGCATTCTGCGGCTGAAAGAAGAGATATCCCATATTCATGTACCTCGTTAGCGGATCGGGGGATCGTTCCAGCGCTGGACCGTGACGATGAGCTGACCTTCGCCGGTCGCCTCGCCGCTGGTCGCAACAACCTTCAGGTTGCCCGCGTTGTTGGTTGAGAAGGGACGTTCCGGATTGGGTCCGGCGACGGCCGGCATGAAGATGCCGAGCGTGTCGACCATCTCGCCGGCGTATTCGACGTCCTTCAGATGTTCGGCTTCCTCGTTGAACGGAGCGAGCGACCATGTCGCAGGAATGATCCCGATACGGATATCGTCTTCGGTGCCGGCCTCACCGTCTGGGCCGTTCCAGTATCCGATTGCGTCGAATTGGGCAGGCATCTTGCCGGCGGACCCGCCGCCGCCGCCAACGCGGGCCACCGCGAAGTCCGGCTCGACCTTGAGACTGTCTATGGAACTGTAGACCGCAAGACCGTCTTCGGCTTTTGCGTCTCCTGACGTGATTGTCACCATGCCGTCGGTGCCGGCCTCTGCCGTGACATCGATGGAGGCGCCGTAGTCATTGGCGCTGCCTCCTGATGTTTCGAGAGCACCGGAAAGGTTCATCTCTCCAAGACCTGTTCCGACAACCTGGACGGTTGCGTCTCTGCCGGCCGGCAGTGTCGAGGGAACGACGCCGACGATGGCCGGTTCTCCGCCCGCCCTGGCCGCCTTGAAGGGGCCGCCGAGGCTGTCTTCGGCATGAAGGAACTGACGGCCGGAGAGCGACGAGCCGTCTTCGGAAATCTCCAGGATCTGACGATAGGTCGTCCCGCCGATGTCGAGGTTCGCCCGCCATTCATAGCCGGTGTAGACATTCAGCTTGCCGGAGATATCCATCGCTTCGCCGGATGAGGTCATGAGCTTGCCCGTGACCGAGTATGGCTGGCTGTCGCCGGAGACATCCAGGGTGCCGTAGGTCTCGCCTTTTTCCGGAAGGCGTGTGGTGAAGACCCAGGTGCCGGTGGGCGCCGTCTTCTCGGCATTCTGCCAGTCAGACCAGGCTTTGCTCTCGAAGGGGAATTTTTCCGAAAGCAGCGGCACGATTTCCTCGCGAGCGATCTTCAGCCACTCGCGGTCGCGGCCAAGGGCCTGATATTCAAGGGTTGGCCACTGGCCGACATGGAAGTCGATATGCAGGTCCCATTCTTCCGGCGTGCGCCGCTGCAGCGCGAAGCGGGCGCCGGAATGACAGCGCGAGCACATCTCACCGAGCGGAGCCTCGATCGTCTCCACGACCGCGGGATCGCGTTCCAGGACGTAGCGGTATCCTTCGGCTTCGCTGGGTGCGAGGCCCTGGGTGTCGGAGAGGTAGTGCACGAGCTGGCTCTGGACATCGTTGTCGATCTCCAGCCCGTGGAAGAGGCGCATGCGCACGATGGTCATGAGCCAACCTTCAGGCGTCTTGCGCTGCCCCTTGATGCGGCTGAGCGCGCCGCTCTCATCTGCCGCATGGCAACCGCCGCACGTCTGATCAAGCAGGGCCGGGCCATCCTGGGCGAAGCCTGCAGCGGGTGTCAAGAGAAGCACGCCGGCGAGGCCGACGACATGCCTCTTTCGCAATCGTCTGATCATGCTGTTTCCCTCATACTGGATCGTGTCTTTCGGGTTGGGCCGGATGGGCCGTTGATGACGCCCTGGCTCTCCAGCCAGCGGACTGCCGCCGACAAGGCAGGAGACGTGGATGCGGTCTGGAAAGGGCCCGGAACATCTGCGTGAAAGAGGTCCGTCAGATCAGAGACGGGGATGCCGGCAACGAAGGCGATGCCGTCCGGATGGTCGGGGGTGATCAGCACATCCCGCTCGCGCAGCCGGTTGTTCTCGACGACCACACGGCGTGCGAGGGAAGGGGCGTCTGCATGCGGATGAGCGGTCCTGTCGTCCGGCCAGCCGCGGCGTCTTGCCCAGAACGGGGCTTTCGCGAAACGGTTCTCGAGACGATAAAAATCCCGCCCGACCCGCGCCTGCCGCCAGAAGGTCTGGACGACGCGGGCCCGGAAGATGCGGGCGGCGAGGTCGGCCCCCTGGTCGGGATCGTCCAGAATCGTCAGAGCCATCGGGACGCAGGAAAGGGCCGAGGAGATGGCCCAGAAGATGCCGTGCCCGGACAGCGGGTCGAGCGCGACCGCGGCGTCTCCGATCGGTATCACAGGACCGGAAAGGTCCGGCGCCGAGAGGACAAGCCCGGCAGCGCGGGCATGCAGGTCGCTCGAAAAGCTCGTGTCAGCGAACCGGGTTTTCAACGCAGATTGTCCAAGGAAGCTCCGCATGCGGCCCTCCAAAGCGCCATCGCCCGCGCCTTCCAGGCTGTCCGCGTCCACACAGATCTGAAGCCACCGACCGAAACCTTCTGCTTCCGCGCACCAGAGCCAGCCCTCCGGGGTCGCCTCGACATGTGTCCGGTTGCGATTGGCGTTAGGTGAGATCAGGCCGGCAATCGCAAGCGTCTGCGGGCCCTTCAGCCGGCCGCGCGCGTGTGCCCCCCGGCCGCGTGCATCGACGAGCAGGCGGGCTTTTGCGGTGCCGCCATCGGCAAGCTTGAGCGTGACGCCCGTGTCCGGACGGCCCATCTCGTAGCGATTGACGCGGGAGCGAATAATGGTGGTGCCGGCAGCCTCGGCGGCCCGGCGAAGGGCTTCATCGAAGTCTGCACGAGGGACGAGGCGTTCGCCGTTTCGGCTGTCCTGCAGTCCGGCCCAGGAAACGGACCGATAGACGGGGGCGCTGGCGGTGGCGCGAACGTCGTCAAGACCCTTGCGGGCGAGCAGATGCGCAACGCGTTCGCCGAGCCCCTCCAGTCGGGGGCGAGCGGTGCCGGGGTCGATGAGGACCGTAGTCAGGCCGGCACGCGTCAGTTCAAGCGCCGCGAAAGCGCCGGCGGGTCCACCACCGGCCACGGCCACATCGTAGCTGGTTACCAAAACTGCTCCCTCGTCCGCCCGCCCGTGTTTTCACGGTGCGGCAACGGATCTCTCTGTGCCGTCCATTAAGACGAAGGTGTTCCTGAGTATTCTCGACAATTTCGGCCAAATAGTCTGACAGGGCCAAAAAACGGCCGTCGCCGATTGCGGCAGACCGTATTATTTGCTGTAGTTTCCCCTACGGTCAGGTGAAGTCTCAATCGGGCTGTTGCGAGGGAACCATCGAGACGAGGCGTTGGTCATGCCCAAGGGTGCTACCATCATCTCCGGCGCACTGTTCGGGCTGCAAAGCCTCCTGACCGGTACGGCTCTGGAGGCCGCTGCTCTTGGACGTCAAAGCGGCGTTCCCCTGTCCGCATGGCAGGACAGGGAATTCGAGATACCCTTGAGGTCCTTCGTCGAAATTTACGAACATGGTGCGAACGTCCTCGGGCGGCCAGGTCTCGGCTGGCAGTCCGGGCCGCATCTGCAGCTGCGCGATCTCGGCGAACTCGGCGACGCGCTGGTGACGGCTTCCACAGTCGGCTCGGCGCTGCGCACCTTTGAGCGATTCATCAAGTTCGTGCAGAGCGAGACCGACCTGCAGCTGACCGTCGAGGACGGGGTCGCGACCCTGACATACAGGATCGTCAATCCGGATATCTGGCCGCGCCGGCAGGACGCCGAGTTCACGCTTTCGGTACTGACCCAGTTGATCCGCCGGGGCGCCGGAGAGGCGTGGAACCCGGATCTCATCTGTTTCGAGCACAGCCCGCTACGCTCCGTTGCGAGTTGGAGCGAGGTCGGCGGAGCCTTCTGCGTGTATGAATGCGAGACAAACGCGCTGAGCTTTCCCGCAAGCGTGCTCAATGCGCCCTTGCCGCGGGACGACACCGACAGGCACCGCCGCGCGCTGGAATGTCTCAGCCGCGAATTGATCAGCCGGACGCGCGGGAGGTCGCTGGTCGAGCGAACCCGGAGTGCGATCTTCGAAGGCCTGGGTACGGGCGAGGCCGATCAGGAAAGTATCGCCCGGCGGCTTGGCCTGTCGCGGCGCAGCCTGCACAGGCATCTCGGAGACGAAGGCGTCCGCTTCTCGATCCTTCTTGAGGATTGTCGCTACCGCGTCGCCCGGCATGCGCTGATCGACACGCCGCACTCGCTCGCACAGATCGCCTGCGAACTGGATTATTCCGATCAGACGGCTTTCGAGCGTGCCTTCAAGCGCCGCACCGGCATGACGCCGAAACAGTATCGGCAGACATTCGTGCGTTTGAAGATCTAGGTGTGAGTTCTGAGAAGGTTGTTCATCCTGTTTGAAAGCCTGAAGGTGTTTGCGACCAAACATTCACCGGAAGGTTTCAAGGATGAACAACCCACACAAGAATGCCCGAACGACGCCTCTGGG
>VIRH01000070.1 GCA_008107755.1 Rhodobacterales bacterium | reverse complement strand
GCGTAAACCGCCAGTGTATCAGATTCACCTTTGGTGTCTGAACCATTGCGCACAAGCTGGCCAGTGGCGGTAAAGTTATTGGCTCCGGCAAATGGATCAATATAGGCCTCTTCAACGACAGCGCCGGTACCATCGTAATAAGTGAAATCGGATGACACGCCGAAACTCGTCTGTTCTTCTTTTGCAACCTCAGCACCCACAACCAGGTTATGGCTCATGCCTACAGTGTCAAGTTCGCCAATAAGGTCTAGTTGCGTAACGAATAGCTCGTTTTCGTTATCCAGCCCCTGAGTTCTTGAACCGATGAGCAAGCTGGCCTGCTCGCCACTTCCCCACCAGGGACAACCGAGTACAGACTCTTTTTCATTGGTGCCATAGCGGGTTTGGCTGCGAAGGCTAAAGTCGTTGTTCAGCTCGTGATTTACCGTCAGCGTATACATACGGG
>VIRH01000029.1 GCA_008107755.1 Rhodobacterales bacterium | reverse complement strand
GTGGAATCCTGCGTGCCGAAGCGACACCAGTCCGAACCGACGCAGGTCTTTACGGTGCGCAGGCCCTTGGCATAAGCTTGGCCGGAGACGAAGCCGGCCTTGCCGAGATCGGCCCAGACGGCGGGCAGGTCTTCCTTCTCGATGCCGAGCAGGTCGATACGCTGGCCGCCGGTGACCTTCACCATCGGGATCTCGAACTTGTCGACGACATCGGCGATGGCGCGCAGTTCGTTCGAATTGGTGACGCCGCCCCACATGCGCGGAACGACGGAGTAGGTGCCGTCCTTCTGGATGTTGGCATGCACGCGTTCATTGATGAAACGCGACTGGTAGTCGTCGGCATATTCGTCCGGCCAGTCGCAGACCAGGTAATAGTTGAGCGCCGGCCGACATTTGGCGCAGCCGCAGGAGGTCTTCCATTCGAGCTCCTGCATGACGGCAGGGA
>VIRH01000146.1 GCA_008107755.1 Rhodobacterales bacterium | reverse complement strand
ACTTCAACAAGGTCATAACGACATTAACAATGCGATGACAAAAGAAGCAATTGAACAAGCAAAAGAACGTTTAGCGCAAGCATTGCAAGACATCAAAGATTTAGTGAAAGCTAAAGAAGATGCGAAAAATGATATTGATAAACGTGTACAAGCTTTAATTGACGAAATCGATCAAAATCCAAATCTAACAGATAAGGAAAAACAAGCACTTAAAGATCGTATTAATCAAATACTTCAACAAGGTCATAACGGCATTAACAATGCGATGACTAAAGAAGAAATTGAACAAGCCAAAGCACAACTTGCGCAAGCATTACAAGACATCAAAGATTTAGTGAAAGCTAAAGAAGATGCGAAACAAGATGTTGATAAACAAGTTCAAGCTTTAATTGACGAAATCGATCAAAATCCAAATCTAACAGATAAGGAAAAACAAGCACTTAAAG
>VIRH01000144.1 GCA_008107755.1 Rhodobacterales bacterium | reverse complement strand
GATGGAAGCCGTTAACTTCATAGCCGAGACAAGCTTAAAAGACAATTCCATTGACCTCACCTTTTATAATGTCCATGTATTCCCCAAATTATTGGACTATGAGGTCATGCAAAGGGAAGAAATTGTATTGATTTTATCTGAAGGACATCCTCTGGCCTCCAAGTCAGTGGATAAACCGGGTTTTAAGCATCCCTGGGTTGATTTAAGCCTGTTTTCAAGGGAGAACTTCATCCTACTCTATCCGGACCAGAACACGGGCGGCATTGCCCTTAAACTGTTTAAGGATTACGATATGGATCCGCCTGTGCTCCTGCACACACGCAACAGCGAGATGTCCATCAAACTGGCCATGGAAGGGCTTGGGATTGCATTTGCGCCGGAAAGCTACTATCATATGGCCGCATCCCATGGCAGCCAACCGTCCCTCTGCCTGTCCATAGGAAAAAGTC
>VIRH01000131.1 GCA_008107755.1 Rhodobacterales bacterium | reverse complement strand
GTCTAGCAGCTAGGATTTTAGAATCACTTGTGACGCATGGCAAGTTCTGTCTTGTGGCAGAGCACGGATTATTGCGTCTTTTTGCCTGTCTCCCACCCGAATTTCATAGGTCCGGTCGCGTTGGGTCGCTTCCGGGGAAGGGGGACGTATGTCCACTGCTCAGCAGATTGCGAGCTTTCGCAAGGTTTCTGCAGGGGTTCTTGCGAGCGCGCATCTGGCCGCCCAGGATGACCGCCCTGCCGTTTTGAAAAAGGATGTGTCGCTTGTTCTCAAGCGCGTGGCTCCCGCCCTCGGCATCGAGGGAACAGCCTATCACGTCCTCGATATTCTCCTGGGCCTCGTCCAGGGCGACGACTTCAACGCCGGCCGGCGCCCGGTTGTCGCGATTTCCAACCAGAGACTGGCGGATTACACCCGCAAGACCACACGCACGGTCACGCGCTGCCTGAAAAA
>VIRH01000143.1 GCA_008107755.1 Rhodobacterales bacterium | reverse complement strand
GCTCGTGGGTCTGAAAGCCGCCGCTGCCAAGGTGCTTGGGGCGACTGTCCAGCGCTGCCGCGTCCATTTCATGAGGAATGCGCTCGCCTGCGTGGGCAAGAAGGACCGGCCGATCGTCACGGCCGCGCTCAGAACCGCCTTCGACCAGGACACTTTGAAAGCATCTCAGGAGCACTGGGCCAAGCTGATCGAGGCGTTTGAGCCCCGCCATCCGAAACTGGCCGAGCGCATGCGCCGCGCCGAGGACGATGTGCTCGCCTACAAGAATTTTCCTCGCGACCACTGGCCGAAGATCCACTCCACGAATCCGCTTGAGCGTCTCAACAAGGAGATCAAGCGGCGGACCAACGTCGTGGGGATCTTTCCAAACGAAGCCGCCGTTACCCGCCTGGTCGGAGCCATGATGCTGGAGCAGAACGATGAGTGGGCCATCACACGCCGCTACATGACACTGGAAACCGTCGCC
>VIRH01000142.1 GCA_008107755.1 Rhodobacterales bacterium | reverse complement strand
CGAGCGGATCACGATGCTGTTGGAGCGTGGGTCGGCGAGCACCACGGTCTTCTGGCCCTGCTCGGCGCCGCCGCTGCCCTGGCTGTCGAGCAGTTCGGAGACGGTGCTGGCGATGTCCACCGCGATGCCGTTCTGGATCGGCACCACGTCGGTGTCGCTGGCGCTGGGGATGTCGATGCTGGCGATGATCCCGGCGACCCGGTCGAGGTTTTCCGCGTAGTCGGTGACCACCACGGTGTTGTTCCCCGGATAGGCATTGATCGGGTTGTTCTGCGCGACGATCGGGCGCAGTACCGGGATCAGGTTCACCGCGTTCTCGT
>VIRH01000140.1 GCA_008107755.1 Rhodobacterales bacterium | reverse complement strand
AAGGCAAGGTCGCCAGCCGGCAGCGCGAGGCCTATCAGCGGGCGCTGAACACGCTGCTCCTGCCGCGCATGCTGGTGCAGCTCCAGAAGGACATGACCGAGACCACCGACGTCACCCGAACCTTCGACGCGCTGAAGCTCTACGGCATGCTCGGCGGGCTCGGCCCGGTGAATGCAGACTTTGCCGCGCTGGAAGCAGAAGACATGTTCACGAGGCTCTATCCCGACGAAGGCAGGGCCGCGGCCCTGCCTTCGTCGGGATAGAGCCTCGTGAACATGTCTTCTGCTTCCAGCGCGGCAAAGTCTGCATTCACCGGGCCGAGCCCGCCGAGCATGCCGTAGAGCTTCAGCGCGTCGAAGGTTCGGGTGACGTCGGTGGTCTCGGTCATGTCCTTCTGGAGCTGCACCAGCATGCGCGGCAGGAGCAGCGTGTTCAGCGCCCGCTGATAGGCCTCGCGCTGCCGGCTGGCGACCTTGCCTT
>VIRH01000028.1 GCA_008107755.1 Rhodobacterales bacterium | reverse complement strand
ATGTTTCGGCCATTCTGGGTGGCGGCAGTGACCGCCTGACAGCCGGCACGGGCCGGAAGACCCTGCTTGGCGACAGCGGCACGATTGATTTCTCGCAAGCGGCTGGCGAATTGATGATCGAGGCCGCGAGCACGTCGGCCAGCACGGATGGTGACGACACGATTGAATTCGGGGCAGGCGACAGCACCGTGATCCTCGGCGGCGGTTCCGACACGCTGACGGCTGGCAACGGCGATCATGTGCTTCTGAGCGACAGCGGCACGATTGATGTCACCCGAGACGACGAGACCAGTGAGATCGACCTCGCCAGTGCCTCGACCGGAACGGACGGCGACGACACCGTGACGCTCGGCGACGGGAATGTTTCGGCCATTCTGGGTGGCGGCAGTGACCGCCTGACAGCCGGCACGGGCCGGAAGACCCTGCTTGGCGACAGCGGCACGATTGATTTCTCGCAAGCGGCTGGAGAATTGATGATCGAGGCCGCAAGCAC
>VIRH01000087.1 GCA_008107755.1 Rhodobacterales bacterium | reverse complement strand
TGCTGGAGCCAATAGGAAACATCCCTCCGGCTGAAGCGGAAGAACAATACTACGCCTCGCTGGAACAACCAGCCGTGGCCGCATAACTTAAACCAAACAGCCTCCGGCAAACTCGGCGCGGTTCACTACCTACCTCGCCACCTTTGATAACCAGCTCTTCAAAACGCTGCAAATCTGGATCCGAGAAAGTGTCTGGGGCGCTTGCGATTGGTGTCATAACGCGTTCCATGCTCTGTCCTACTCCACTGTCGTGTCGCGGATACGCTCATCAAGCCCGGCCTCGAGCTTGATCACGCAGTCGTAAATCTTGCGCAACTGCTCGCGCCTTGCGTCGAACATGCCAATCTGCGTCATGTCCAGATCGTGGATGAGACTTTCTAGACGCCCAAACCAGCGCGCCACGTGCGACTCTGGGTTCTTGCGGGCATCAAGAACCATATCTTCGAAAACACCAAACCCGAGTACCGAAAAATGGCGGGAGCTTCCCTTGCCTTCCTCGATCATCATATCGCCTATCGCGACCTGCCAGTCGCGGTAGATGTAAGCTTCCTTTATGCCGAAGGTCACAGTGCTCTGCTTGGCTGTCGCTGCAACGAGATCGGCCGGAATGTCGACTCCGATCTCCCTTCGTATGATCGCGGCGCATCGCTCCGCCAGTTCAAGTTGATCTTCGTCGCACAGATCACTTGCACTTAGCGCTTTCTTAATGGCTAGAAAGTCCGAACGCTCGCCATCAATCAGGCTGGCAATATGACCTTTCTTCTCAGTGGCAATCGCAGAGACGCGCCACAGATTGGAAAGCTCGTCAAGCCGCTGCAATTCGACATGAGTGCCATCAGCTAATGCCTTTTCGAACGCCTCGATAGCCTGCATTTCAACAGAGGCGGATGCCTGTTGTGGATCGAGATAGCTGCGCTCTCTCCGGATGGCCCGGATCCAGCCTAGGACGGCCGCAATCCGATACAGAGTGCTGATCCGTTTATAGTCGAGGAACGGAGTATGGGGCGCATCTGCAAGCAGGTAGCGGGCTTGCTTCTGCTCGACGATCTCCTTGAGCCGATGCTTTAAGCTCGTCACCGCGTTAATAAGAGGATCCGAATAAAGTCGCACCAGGTCCTGGCGCTGCTTGTCCTCGGTTTTTTTCCTGTCGGCAAGCTCCTGAGCGCGCTTTTGTCGAGACAGATAGACTGCCATTAAAATGTCTCTAGCGATCAAGCCAACAATCACGCCAGCAAGCACAAGTAAGGCCGAGACGACCTGTGGTGACATCCATAATCCAGATGCAGTTGTCATGGCGGCCGCCGCAGTAGATTTCCAATCGCAAAGTTCATGCGCGCGTCGTGCTCCAAATACTTGCGTGGTGGCCCAGTATGGCTTGCAAAGTCATACTCGCAAAGACTGTTGTGGAGAAAACGCAGCTCCGCAATGGTTGCTGAGTATCCAGTTCCGTCGTTCGATTAGAAGCCAGAGCGGCCTGAATCTTGATGTCTGCTCTCGGGTCGAGCGTTTAGCACTCTCAAACGGAGTGAATGCGCACCGGTTGTGTGGCGATCGAGGGCTGCGGCAAAACGATGTGATACGCCTAATCCCCACGAGTGGAAGTTGCACGCGTCCACCTCGACATAATTACGCTAGGATAGGTATGATCGTTCAATGATCGACCAAAATGAAATAAAGGCCAAAGCTATTGAGTTTGACATTCATCATCCGAATGTCGAACGCGATTACGTCTTTGGGTGGTTGTTAAAATCAATTTTTGAAAATGACTATCTGCGTACTCGCTTGGTATTCAAGGGCGGCAATTGCTTGCGAAAAGCGTATTATCCCAATACGCGATTTTCAGCCGATTTGGATTTCTCTGTTAATGACGCAGTCGACGCCGAGCTCACAGCAATTGAAATCAACCACGCTTGTCTAAGCGCACAGGCCGCATGCGGCGTGGAATTCCAGATTGACCGGAACACGTTCGAGCCTGGTCCGATGGTGGACAGCACGCGCCACTCTTTCAAGGGTCGGGTGTATTTCACCGACTTTTTCGGCATTCAAGACAACCTGACCATCAGTGTAAAAGTTGATGTGACCGATTTCGATCGACTTCATCTGCCATCCATTAGCCGCAAGCTTATTCATCCTTACTCGGATGCAGACGCTTGTTCGGCTGAAATTACCTGTATGGCTTTGGAAGAAGTGATTGCAAGCAAACTGAAATGCCTCATCCAGCGCCGCCATTCCCACGACTTGTTTGATCTGGTCTTTGCGACGTTTATCGATCGATCGGTGGATTTGGATCGTGGATTGGTTCTTCGTACATTCTTGAATAAGACCATTTTCAGTGCCAGCCCAGCTGCGGCCAAGAGTATCTTGCTTGGCATTCCCATGACATTTTTCGGCGGCGTTTGGGATAGATACATAAAATGTCCGAAAGCGACGCGCTTCGATTTTGGCCGCGCGACCGAAGGATTTAAGGATGCCATTGAGCAGCTATTCGGTGGGGTCGGCAGCGAAGGTTGGGGAGAGCAGCTTTACTATGGACCCCAACACCGTAATCTTATCATGGATGCCGGTGCAGCCAGGAAACTGATGAAGATCCGCTATCATGGCATTGAGCGGGTGATCGAGCCGTATTCCCTTTCCTACAAGAAAGCGCAAGGCAAGCCCGCGCGAGAATACTTCTATGCCTGGGACAGGACGCGCGGCCCGAGTATCAAGACCTTTGTTAATACCGATGTTGAAGCACTGTCCGTTCTCGACGAGACCTTCGAGCCTCGATTTGAAATTGAACTCTCGAAAGCAGGGGAGGAGGCACGTAAAGCGCATTTCGGCAAGCCCTTCAGTAAGAGTGCTCGCCACCCTAAAAAGCTGGAGCGAAAATCAACCAGGAGAGCGAATTCGTTTAGCAGCTTCGCAGGTTCTGAACCTTCCTACAGAGTTCAATGCCCTTATTGTCAGAAAATTTTCACGCGAAAGACCCAGTCTCTTGCACTAAATCAACACAAGTCTCCAGATGGCTATCGCTGCGGTGCTCGAACCGGATACCGTGTATTTTGAGCCCTGAAAGTCAAATCCTTTCCAGCTTGAACGTCTTCGTGGACGAGAGCATCCATGAACGTGGAGACTTCATTGTTGTGGCTGCCGTGTATGGTGGAGCTGACGTTGAGGACCAAGTCCGTCAAGGTCTCCTTGCTTGCGGTTTCGATCCCGTACGCGACGAGTTCAAAAGCAGCATGCGGATGAGTGGCAATCCGGCAGCTCAGGAGTTGCGCCAGCGCCTCAAGTTCATCCTACGTCACTGCAAGATCGCTTTGGCCGTTTGCCCTGTCGTAGAGCGACCGATACTAGCTACGCATGTTGCCACGCTGCTATCTAGCGTCGATCTTCCACCGGAAACTCCCGTCGTGGCGGTTTATATGGACGAGGGAATGAAGCCAACAGCTTCTGAAATGCCTTGTAGCGCCACTGTCACTTTTGGATGCGATTCAAAGTCCGTCGCAGGAATTCAACTTGCAGATTGTGCTGCGCATTTGGTTTCCACGATGCTTCTTGAAGAACTTGGCATCATCTCGAAGACCGTCCCCGCGAGCACCGTTTACGAGGGAGCAGAAGGCGAGATAGAATTGGCATGGACACTTTGGGCGAGCATCCGTCACGCTTTATCTGGCAAGGAGTTTGTCGGGGAAACTGATGATTACGGTGTGCCGGAGCCGCTGATGAGCGCGTTCGGGCTTGTCGTGTCTGACGCTTGTTCCGACGCCATCAAAGCAGCAGCTAAAGAGCGGCTTGGAACGGTTTGGATTGGTTGCATTCACTAGCTTCCGCAAGTCAATTCCGCCATGAGCGGGTGCTGGTGCGATATGGCGCCGTATGGCGCCCCTATTATCAGCCAGAGCCAAGAGGTGCGTGACGAATCGGATAGCAGCATCTGGCGGAGTCTCGGCAACTTTTTTGTTTCACTCGATTGGGCCGTTCGACGTCACCGACAGCAATTAGCGCCAATCAGGGGGCAAGACTTTTGTCATTGCTTCGGAATCACCGAGGGCGGCGATGTTGATCCGCATGTTTCGCAGACTTTCGCCACCTGATTAACGAAGTTCCAAATGAAACAAATCGGGCGGCAGCCTTCAACGACTGATTGGAGCAGATTGGGTGTCTTGGAGGGGGCAGCGACACCCTCCCCATTCAGTTAGATTGGTTGAATTCTGGAACCAAATTAAGTCCATAATCGAGAGCAAAAAATTCTCGCCCATAGTCCGCAACAAAATGTCGAACGCTAACGTCAAATAGAGTGAAATCGCGAAAAAAACGGAGGCCAAGTGATCTTGCGCGATGCGCCAAACGATCTTGCTCGCTACAAGTTGCGCGCTACATGCGCGCTACACGTGATCCAAAAACCAGCTTGGATCACGTGATTTGAAAAATTTAGTAAATTCAATGAATTGTTGGTAGCGGAGGAGGGACTTGAACCCCCGACACGCGGATTATGATTCCGCTGCTCTAACCACCTGAGCTACTCCGCCATTCGCGGTCGTGGGCCGTGTGGCCCGCGCGATGTGGGGGTGCTTATAGTAACGGTTCGCACGGGCGTCAAGCGCAGAATTGGGCTTGTGGACTTTGTTCAGGGAAGCCTTGAAATTTCAGGCGAACCGGTGGCCTGACGGGTGTTGCCGAGAGGCCGGCGGAGGGCCGTGCGCTTCGCCGTGATGCGCAGATGGCCGGAGTAGGCAGGCCCTGGCTCCATTTGCCCGGCAAGTCTGCTCGGCAAGCCGTCGTCCGGCGCATGCCGGACGATTCTGCTGCGTAACATAAGCACTCAATGAGAGGAGCCGACCGGCAGGCCGGTCAGGCGGCGGACATGCCGAGTTTTTGCGGCTGGGTGTCGACTGCCCAGGTTCCCGTGCGCTCGGTCTTGTGGATCCAGCCTCCGCCCAGAACGCGCGCTGTCTCGTCGTCACTGTCGAAAAAGACGCAGGCCTGACCGGGAGCGACGCCGGTTTCGCCGTTGGCGAGGTCGACGAAAGCCTTGCCATTCAGGATCTTCAGCGTGGCCGGTGCCGGCGGGCGGGTGGACCGGACCTTGGCGAAAAGGTCGATCTCGTCGCCTTCGTCCAGGGGCTGATCGCCGATCCAGTTCATCTCGCGCAGCAGGATGGTCTTCGTTGCCAGGGCTTCGCGCGGGCCGACGATGACG
Source organism: Rhodobacterales bacterium (assembly GCA_008107755.1). GTDB lineage: Bacteria > Pseudomonadota > Alphaproteobacteria > Rhizobiales > Stappiaceae > Roseibium. The sequence continues at coordinate 225,094 of VIRH01000087.1, read as the reverse complement.
CGCCGCTCGTCTGCGTCCAGCCGGACCACGTAAAGCGGATCCCCGGTCGCAACGCCGAGGCCGCGACGCTGGCCGATGGTGTAATGGATGATGCCGTCGTGCCGGCCCAGAACGCGCCCGTCCATATGGACGATCTCGCCTGGCTCGGCTGCGTTGGGCCGCAGCTTGCGGATCACTTCGGCATAGTCGCCGTTGGGCACGAAGCAGATGTCCTGGCTGTCGGGCTTGTTGGCGACCGCAAGGCCGAATTCGGCCGCCAACTCACGCACTTTTGCCTTCGGCATGCCGCCGAGCGGAAACCGGATGAAGTCGAGCTGTTCCTGCGTCGTTGCAAACAGGAAGTAGCTCTGGTCGCGGTCGAGGTCGGTCGGCCTGTAGAGCGCGCGCTTATTGCCCGCCTGCGCGGAGCGCACGTAATGGCCGGTGGCAAGTGCGTCGGCGCCAAGGTCTTTAGCGGTCTTCAGAAGATCGGTGAACTTGACTGTCTGGTTGCAGGAGACGCAGGGGATCGGCGTTTCGCCGGCAATGTAGCTGTCGGCGAACCGGTCCATGACCTGTTCCTTGAAGCGGCTTTCATAGTCGAGCACGTAATGGGGTATGCCGATCTTTTCCGCCGCGCGCCGGGCGTCATGAATGTCGACACCCGCGCAACAGGACTTTGCCTTGGAAACCGCGGAGCCGTGGTCGTAAAGCTGCAGGGTGACGCCGACAACGTCGTAGCCTTTCGCTTTCATCAGGGCCGCAACCACGGAGCTGTCGACGCCGCCGGACATGGCTACGACGACGCGTGTCTCTTCCGGGCGACCGGGCAGATCCAGACTGTTCTTCATCAAGTGTACTTCCAGAGATCGTCTTCGAACCGGGAAGGCGCGGCCTGTCATGCAGGACGGTCTTCGTTGCCGCCGTCACAGGGTGCGCCGGTACGGCCTTTCAAAGTTGGCGGCACTATACAGATAGGTGCCGCCGATGCCAATTGCCGAAGGTGAAGGGCAGGCATGCTTTGCCTGACCGGCAAAGCTTGCCGCCCGGGAAGGGCGTGCGCACAAGGCGGTTTGGGAAAATTTACCAGTTAATTCAATAGCTTGAATCGAAATTTCGAACTGGCCCAATGCTTGCTTCCATGTTCGGTGATCTGATGTGCCCGATCTCCGGGGACGAAACGCGGAGCTGAACGTGCTGCCGATTGGATTTATGACGGATGTTTCTGCCGGGGCTCTGGCCGCCGGAACGGGTGCTGCCGCCGGAGCGGTGTCGCCGGCTGTCGCCGGTGCTGGCGCTTCCGGTGGATTTGCCAAGGAACTCGGCGATCTCATGCAGGGCGGCAAGGAGACTGCCGTACCCGCCGACGAGCTGCGCAAGGCGGGCGAAGAGCTGCCGGACGGGATGATGCCTGCTGCTGAAGGCCAGGTCGTGGTTCCCCAGCCTGTCGCGACGGCCTTTGCCGGCGCTGATGCTGCCGGTGACATTCTCGCCGGCGAGACGCCTGTCTTGACCGGCACGACGGCTTCGGCTTCGGCTGCGGCAGCGGCAGGCTTGCCCGCAGGTCAGCCGGTTTCGGGGGCGGGAGCGCCGGATAGTCCGGGCGCCGCAGTGCCACCATCCGGTCTGCCTCAGTCCGAGCCGGGGAAAACCGCAGACGTGGCGGCCCCGAAAATCATGCCCGGCGATGCCGTGGGGCAGAAGGGAATGTCCGAGGCTGCGCCAGGGCAGACCGTTGCCGCGCAGACGCCGGGGGCGGACCGCGCGGCCGAGGTTCTGGCGAAACTCGGCGAGGGAAGGGGTCCAGCCCAGGCGGAGGCGACGCCGCGGGCTGGTCTCGCGGCGCAGGCAAAGGTCGTTGATACTGTGGCTGCACAAAGCGGAAGCGCGCCTGCCGATGCAGGGCAGCGGCGCTGGCGCAGCGAGCTGCCCCAGGAACTGAGGGCGCAACTCGGCGCCGCCGGCAATGCCGGCAAGGCTGGCAACGCGAGCGTCGTGACCGGAGCGGGCGAAGGGGCGAATGGCGCAGCGTCGACAACGACGACTGCCGGACTGTCTCAGCCGGCTTCGGGTTCCGGCGCCGACACGGTGACGCAAGGTGCCGCCCTGACCGGGGAGCCGACCGTGACCAGACCAACAGCCGACAAGACTTCATCCGCTCCCGCCGTGCCGCAGACAAATGCGAGCGCGGTGCCGGAGGGCGACGTGCGGGAAACGTCTCTGGCAGATGCGCCGAGCGCGGATGCTGAGGATGGATCTGATGAAGCCGTCATCGACAGAAACCGGACAGCGCCAAGAGGTTCGGCTGAAGGGGCGGCGGCAAATCAGGCTTCTGTGCAGCAGGGCGCAGCGCAGCAGGCGATGCGCCAGCAGGCTGCTGCGGCTGACGCGATGCGCGGCGAACGGACAGCAGATGGCGCCGGCGGAACGTCCGATGCTGCGCTGGCCGAAGACGGGCTCTCCGAGGATAGCCTCGCCGAGGACGGAGGGCAGGACCGCAAGCCGGGCATCCTGTCCGCCGAAAAGGCTCAGCGTCAGGCCGAAAAGACCGCGGGGGCGTCCGCATCGGATAGTGGAGCTCCAGCGCCGCGAGGCGCAGGTGCGGCTCCGGTCGCATCCGCCGTTCTTGCCTCCCAGCTTCTGGCAGAGAGCCGTGACCCTGCCACCACGACAGCCGACTGGACGGTCAGCGGCGAGGCGATGGGCAGCGTCAGGGGCGGTGATCTTCACGGTGCGATGCGTACCGATGCCCTGCAGACGCCCAACCAGAGCCAGTCCGGCCATGTAGCTACCCAGGTTGCCGCGGAGATGGCCCGGAACCTGAAGGATGGGCACACGCGCTTCCAGATGCGCTTTGATCCGCCGGAACTTGGCCGGGTCGAGGTGAAGATGAAAGTGGCATCCGACGGCAGCGTTCATGCGCATCTTGTCGTCGATCGTCCGGAGACGCTGGATCTGTTCCTGCGCGACCAGAGGGGGCTGGAGCGTGCGCTGGAGCAGGCGGGTCTCAACACGGATTCCAGCAATCTCCAGTTCTCACTTCGTCAGGATGGCGGTCAGCAATTCGGTTCCGGGCAGGAGCAATCCGATCCGTTCTTCGACAGTCCGGCGAACTCCGTTGCGGGGGAACCTGATCTCGATCCAGTCGATGAGCAGGTTATCCGGCTTACATTGGCACAGCAGCGCGGCGGCCTCGATCTCAAGGTATAGGACGAGTCGCGCCTCGTCCCGGGAGTACTAAAATGACAACGGTGAATTCGGCCTCCGGCGCCGGCGCAGGTGCCAGTGCAAGCGCCTTCAGCCAGACCAGCCTCATGGGGAACTATGATCTGTTCCTGAGCATTCTCACCACTCAGATCCAGAACCAGGATCCGCTCGACCCGATGGATTCGTCGGAATACACCTCGCAGCTGGTGGAATATTCCAGCGTCGAGCAGTCGATCCAGCAGAACAAGAACCTCGAGAGCATCATTGGCATGCTTCAGAGCAGCCACATGATGAGCTACGTCAACTATCTCGGCAGGGAGGTCACAATGGATGGCACTTCCGCGGTGCTGTCCGACGGCGTGGCGTCATGGGATTATGAAGTGCCCAAGGCTGCCTCTGGAACCGTGTCGGTCCTGGGCTCCGACGGGACGGTTGTCTTCTCGGAGGACATCGACCTGGCTGCCGGAGAAAACACCTACAACTGGAACGGCGTCATGGACAACGGCAAGACGGCGGAAGGTGGCACCTACCTGATCGCGTTCAACGTCAAGGGCCAGAACGACAAGCCGGTGCAGGTTTCCACGGCGACCACCGGTGTTGTGGAAGGCGTCGACTGGTCCAGCGGCAAGATGTTCCTGACGGTCGACGGAAAAAGCGTGCCGGCGTCCAAGATCACGTCAGTGTCGCAAGCCGCGGGGTAGGCGGCGCGCCCTGGGCGGCGGGCCCGAGAGGGTGCCCGCTCGCTGGCCTTGCTATTTTTCTCAATGGTATCGGATGCCCGTCTCGCTTTCTGCGGACGGGCATTTTCGTCTTTCAGGCGCCGGAGAGGCGGTCCGGGGGCCGTTTGATGGTCAAATCGAAAAAAGCTTGATTTTGCAAGCTGTTCGAATTGCGTTGCAATTTGCAGTGTCTGGTAATCATAGTTAACAAAACACTATATCGACAGTAAAGGTTGAATTGTTTTTCTTGGTTAAATGCTAAATATCATTCACTAAATTTCGATCTTATAGTTAATAAAAACGAAATTTTGCTTTAGGCGTTTGTTAAGCGTCGTCTTGTAGTCTCAATCGAACCTTGGTCATGGTTAGTGTGAGAGTACAATGACCGAACATATTCGTTCGCGTGTTAAATATGTCATCGGGCCTGACGGCAGTCCGCTTACGATTGCGGACTTGCCGCCAACATCCACCAAGCGGTGGGTGATCCGTCGAAAGGCAGAAGTTGTCGCCGCTGTTCGCGGTGGGCTTTTGTCTTTGGAGGAGGCTTGTCAAAGATATACCCTGACGGTTGAGGAATTCCTCTCCTGGCAGAGTTCCATTGAAAAGCATGGCCTCGCGGGTCTTCGGGCCACCCGAGTCCAGCAATATCGCGGATGATCCGCAAAAGTGAAAAATGAAAAAGACGTCTCAGGCGTCTTGAAGGGTCGGCTATGCCGGCCTTTTTCATGTCCGGATGTCCGTTGCACTGCAGCGGCGGGGCTTGCCCGTCCACGGGCCGTCCTGGCGCTGTTGGCTCGCGGTAGCCATGGGCCGGATTGCGTCTGTGCGACGCGAAGGTGAAACCGGGCAAATGTGTGGCATCGAGAATTCTGCCACATGGGCCAAAAGGTGGTGATGGTCGCGTCTTGCGCGCCTGGGTGGCAATTTCCGGCCGGGTCTGAGGCTCGCTGAGTGTAGCTCCGTATCGACTCGAAAATCACTTGCAAATCATTGCATTGGTCAAAGTGTCACCACGCTTGCGTCACAGAACTTATCCAAAAATTAATGAGGTCGGCAGTTTTTCCCCACCTGTGTCGCGATCTGCAATTCGAAATACGGCAGAAACCCGTCATCTGCCCCCCTTTGGCAATAATTCGTTAACTGGTTGTTAACCTTCTGGGCGGCAAATTTTGCCCATCAAAGATGTGGCGCGTTGCGTCGGCATCAATAATAAGAGCTAAGACAATGTTGCAGATGCGGGCTGGCATTCGTGAACGGGCTAATTGAATTTATTAAAACACTGGGTGCGGCACGTATCGCCGCCATGGGCGCGGTCGCCGCGATCCTGGTCGGCGTGTTCGCCTTCATTATTCTGCGCGTTACGGCGCCGCAGATGACGACACTCTATAGCGACCTCACGCTTGAAGACTCGGCAGCCATCGTTTCCCAGCTGGAAAGCCAGGGGGTCCAGTTCGAGTTGGCCCGCCAGGGCGCTTCCATCCTGGTGCCGAACGAGCAGGTCGCCCGGTTGCGGATGCAGCTCGCGAGCGAGGGGCTGCCCACGGGCGGCTCCATCGGCTACGAGATCTTCGATCGCAGCGATACCCTTGGCGCCACCAGCTTCGTTCAGAACATCAATCATCTGCGCGCCATGGAAGGCGAGCTTTCCCGGACCATCGGCTCCCTCGACCGCATCCGCTCCGCACGCGTTCATCTCGTGATCCCCGAGCGTCAGCTCTTCCAGCGGGACCGTCGCCCGCCGTCCGCCTCCATCGTCCTCAATGTCCGCGGCTCGCTCGGGCCGGGTGAGATCCGGGCGGTCCAGCACCTTGTCGCGACTGCCGTCGACGGGCTGGAGCCAGACCATGTCTCCGTCGTGGACGAAAGCGGCCGCCTGCTTGCGTCCGGTGCCGGAACCGATGACGAGGGTGTCGTCTCCGCGAACCTTCAGGAGCGCACGGTCGCCGTCGAAAGCCGTCTGCGCAACCAGATCGAGGAAATCCTGAATTCCGTCGTTGGCCCTGGCCGGGCCCGGGTGCGTGTCAACGCCGATGTCGACTACAATCGCCTGACGGAAACGACGGAAACCTTCGACCCCGATGGTCAGGTCGTGCGCTCGACGCAGACCAAGGAAGAGGCCACGTCCTCGCTGTCGCGCAACGGCCAGGTAACGGTCGGCAATCAGCTCCCCAACGCGGATGCGCAGGGCGGCGAAGGCGGTGACCGGGACACCACCGCGCTGACCGAGGAAGTCGTCAACTACGAGATTTCGCGTTCCACCCGTACCGAGGTTGTCGAGGCCGGGCAGGTCAAGCGTCTCTCCGTTGCCGTCCTCGTCGACGGTACCTACGAGCCGAATGCGGATGGCGACATGGTCTACACGCCGCGGTCTCAGGAAGCTCTGGACCGGATCGCAGTCCTGGTGCGCTCGGCTGTCGGGTTCGACGAAGGACGCGGCGACGTGGTCGAGGTCGTCAATCTGCAGTTCGCATTGCCGCCGCAGGACGATCTGCTGGCCGACAGCGGCGGGTTGTTCGAATTCACCAAGGACGACATCATTCGTTTCGCCGAACTTGGCGTATTGTTCCTGATCTCGCTGCTGCTGCTGCTGTTCGTGGTTCGCCCGCTGCTGCGCCGGATCGTGACGCCGGACGAAAAGCAGCCGCAGGAACTGATGATCGGTCCCGACGGTACGCTGGTCATGGAAACCGAAGTGGCAAAAGAAGAAGAAGCCGAAGATCCGTTCGTGATCGAATGGCTGGAACAGGCCCGCCAGGAAGGCGCGCTGCAGGCCAGCTCGATCGCCAAGGTTGGCGAAATAATCAAGGAACATCCTTCCGACGCGGTGACGATCGTCCGCGGTTGGCTGGATGAGCAGGCAGCCTGATGTCGGGAGATCAGCTTCAAAAACAGCTTCAGCTGACGACCGACCAGGAGGACCGGGAACTCCGCGGCGCCGAGCGTGCCGCGGTCCTTCTTCTGGCTCTAGGGGAAGGGCACGGTGCTCCTATCTGGCAGAAGCTGGACGAAATAGAAGTGCGCCAGGTCTCCACGGCGATGGCCAATCTTGGCCCGGTTACGCCGAGCATGCTGGAAGACCTCTTCAAGGACTTCGTTCGGCGCGTCAGTTCGAAGGGGGCTCTTACGGGCAACGTCGAAGCGACGGAACGCCTGCTGGCAAGCTTCCTGCCGGGCGACAAGGTCAACGTCATCATGGAGGAAATCCGTGGTCCTGCCGGCCGGAACATGTGGGAGAAGCTCTCCAACGTGCAGGAGAACGTCCTCGCGAACTACCTGAAGAACGAATACCCGCAGACCGTCGCCGTGGTCCTTTCCAAGATCAATTCCGATCACGCGGCCCGCGTTCTCGGCATCCTGCCGGAAGAACTCGCGCTTGAGGTCGTCAGCCGCATGCTGCGCATGGACGCGGTGCAGAAGGAAGTTCTGGAAAAGGTGGAGCAGACGCTCCGCGTGGAATTCATGTCGAACCTGACCAACACCTCGCGGCGTGACAGCCACGAGATGATGGCGGATATCTTCAACAATTTCGACCGCCAGACGGAAGCTCGTTTTCTGGCGGCGCTGGAAGAGGACAACCGCGAGGCGGCCGACCGCATCAAGACCCTCATGTTCACCTTCGATGATCTGCTGAAGCTCGACGCGGCAAGCGCTCAGACGCTTCTGCGCCACGTGGAGAAGGACCAGCTGGCGATCGCGCTCAAGGGCTCCACCGACGCTGCCAGGGAGTTCTTCTTCGGCAACATGTCCTCTCGTGCGGCCAAGATGCTGGGGGACGACATGGAAGCCCTTGGTCCGGTCCGCCTGCGCGACGTCGACGACGCGCAGACCGGCATGGTCAACAAGGCGAAGGATCTCGCCGCGAAGGGCGAAATCATGATCTCCAAGTCGAAGGGCGATGACGAGATTATCTACTGATGAGGCAGGCAGGCATCTACAATCGAATGGGCAATATGGCGACTCCGTCAAAATTTCTTTTCAACCTAGACTTCTCCGAGCCCGAGGAGCCCGAGATCGAAGTGGCACCGGAACCCGAAATTCCGATGATGACACTGGACGAGCACAAGAAGCTGCTCGAGCAGGCGAAGGCGCATGCGTTCGAGGAAGGCCGCGCCAAGGCGCTGACGGACATGCAGACGCGGCAGGAAACCCTGCTGACCCAGGAAGTCGGCAAGCTGGTGGAATCGGTCGCCGAGGTGCTGACGACGCTGGACGAGCATCAGGCCAACCATGAAAAGGATGCGATCGGACTCGCATTTCTTGTGGCTAGACGGCTCTGCGCCCATCTGATCGCCCGCCAGCCGCTGGCGGAGACGGTGGCATTGGTGTCAGAATGCCTCGGACCGTTGCGCCGCGCGCCGCATCTCGTGATCCGGGTCGCGGAAAAGGACGTGGACGGGCTCAAGGCCCAGGTTGATCCGCTTGTAAATGAAAAGGGCTTTGAAGGCCGGCTGGTCATCATGGGGGAACCCGATATCCAGCGCGGCGACTGTCATATCGAATGGGCCGATGGCGGCATCAAGCGTGACAGGAAGGCCATTGAAACCGAGATCGACGCGAGCATCCGTTCATTTCTGAGAGCGCGCAATCCGGTGAAGAAAGCAAATCCGTCCGACGTGTCGGCGAAAAGGGAACCTGACGCATGAGCGACGAGCAAGATACGAATATCCCGCTCGACGAGCTGGAAATGCCGCAGCGCAGCCTCTCTGAGGAAGAAGTTCATGGTCCGCAGTCCGCGGCCGATCTGGAGGCCGTGTTCGACGTTCCGGTCCGGATCTCGGCTGTTCTGGGTCATTCCAAGATGCATGTCTCCGATCTTCTGAAGCTGGCATCGGGCACCGTGCTGGAGCTGGACCGCAAGGTCGGTGAGGCCATTGATATTTACGTGAATGACCGACTGGTCGCGCGTGGCGAAGTCGTCCTGGTGGAAGACAAGCTTGGCGTGACCATGACGGAAATCATCAAGACGGATCGATAGGAAGGTAACGGATGCGCCTGTTAATTGTCGGAACCCTCGGCGGTCAGCTGACAACCGCGTCCAAGATGGCGATGCAGGGCGGCGCGCAGGTGACGCATGCCGACGACATCGAGGGAGCCTTGAAGGTTCTGCGATCCGGTCGCGGCGCGGATCTGCTCATGGTCGAGGTTCATCTCGACATCTCGGGTCTCATCCAGAAGCTTCAGGACGAGCGTGTCCACGTGCCGGTGGTGGCCTGCGGCGTGGAAACCGACGCATCGGCTGCCGTCTCGGCGATCCGGGCAGGGGCCAAGGAATATATCCCGCTTCCGCCGGACCCGGAAATGATCGCTGCCGTTCTGGCCGCCGTCGCGCGCGAACGCGGCGACATGATCTATCGCGACCAGTCGATGGCAGCTGTCGTCAAGCTGGCCGAGCAGGTCGCTCCGTCCGAAGCCTCGGTTCTGATCACCGGGGAATCGGGAACGGGTAAGGAAGTCATCGCCCGCCACGTCCACAAGTGCTCGAACCGGGCCGCAAAGCCGTTCATCTCGATCAACTGTGCCGCCATTCCCGAGCATCTTCTGGAATCCGAACTGTTCGGCCACGAGAAAGGCGCCTTTACCGGCGCGGTCGCGCGGCGCATCGGCAAGTTCGAGGAAGCTGATGGTGGAACGCTGCTGCTGGACGAGATTTCCGAAATGGATGTCCGTCTGCAGGCAAAACTCCTGCGCGCGATTCAGGAACGGGTGATCGACCGGGTCGGTGGCACGCGTCCGGTACCGGTGAACATCCGCATTCTGGCGACGTCCAACCGGGATCTTGCCGAAACCGTGCGCCAGGGGCAGTTCCGTGAAGATCTGCTGTTCCGGCTGAATGTGGTGAACCTGAAGCTGCCGGCCCTGCGTGAACGTCCGGCGGATATCATGGAACTTGCCCAGTTCTTCATCAATCACTACTCGGAAGCCAACGGAGTGCCGGTGCGGCCGGTCTCGCCGGAAGCGCGCCAGGCGCTCCTGTCCAATCCGTGGCCAGGCAACGTGCGCGAGCTGGAAAACACCATGCACCGCGCGGTTCTGCTGGCCTCGGGCCCCGAAATCGGTGTCGAGGCGATCCGCATGCCGGACGGCTCGCCCCTGACGGTTGCCGGGGGCGTTGTCGAACAGGCGGCGCAGATGGCCGAGGCCGTCACACGCTCCTTCGTCGGCCGCACGGTCGCCGATGTCGAGCGGGACCTCATTCTCGACACGCTCGATCATTGCCTCGGCAACCGGACACATGCAGCGAAAATTCTGGGAATCTCGATCCGGACGCTGCGCAACAAGCTGAATCAATATACCGATGAAGGCGTAAGCGTTCCGGGGCCTGGCGAAGCCCGGGCGTAATCTTTGGAATTGTAAGCAGGATCAACCTGGAACCGTCGCAGTAAACCCGTCACCGGGGCGCGGTTCGAAGACCGGAAGCTGGAATGTCGGACACGGCGGCACAAGGACAAGGCGGGGCGGGCGGCCCTGCACCGGAAGGTCAGGTTCCCGCGGTTCAGGCCGGCGGCGGAAGCGGCGATGGTGTGTCCGTCTTTCCGAGCATCCGGGAGATGATCGATACGCTGCGCAGGGGCGACGTCGGCCTTGCGACCGGTATCCTCGTCATTCTGACGCTCCTGATCCTGCCCATGCCGCCGGTGATGCTCGATACCTTTCTGGCGGTGTCGATCATCTTTTCCGTCATGGTCCTGATGACGGGGCTGTTCATTCAGCGGCCGTTGGAATTCTCCTCCTTTCCCACTGTCCTGCTGATCGCGACGATGCTCCGGCTCGGCCTCAACATCTCGTCCACCCGGCTGATCCTGGCCAACGGGCACGAGGGAACCGCGGCGGCCGGCAATGTCATCCAGTCCTTCGGCAATCTCGTCATGGGCGGGAATTTTGTCATCGGGATCATCGTCTTCTCGATCCTGGTGATCGTGAACTTCGTCGTCATCACCAAGGGGTCCGGCCGTATCGCTGAGGTCGCGGCACGCTTCACCCTCGATGCCATGCCCGGAAAGCAGATGGCAATCGACGCCGATCTGTCGGCGGGCCTGATCGACGAGGCGGAAGCCAAGTCTCGGCGCAAGGCGCTGGAAGACGAGAGCGCCTTCTTCGGGGCGATGGACGGTGCCTCCAAGTTCGTGCGCGGCGACGCCATCGCCGGCCTTCTGATCACCTTCATCAACATTCTGGGCGGCATTTTCATCGGCGTCGCGCAGATGGATCTGACCTTCTCCGAAGCGGCCAACAACTACACGCTGCTGACCATCGGCGACGGTCTCGTCTCGCAGATCCCGGCGCTGATCGTCTCGACCGCAGCCGGCCTCCTCGTCTCCAAGGCGGGTGTGCACGGTGCGGCGGACAAGGCCCTGACCAGCCAGTTCACTGGGTACCCGAAGGCGCTCGGCATGTCGTCTGCCGTCATGGTCATCCTGGCTATGCTGCCGGGCATGCCGATGGTGCCGTTCCTCGGCCTCGCCGGGCTTGCCGGATATCTCGCTTTCTCGGTTGGAGCGAAGAAGAAGAAGGAAGCGGTCAAGGTCGCCGAGGAAAAGGCCATCGAGGCGGCGCCGAAGCCAGTCCCCGAGCCGCCGATCACCGATGCGCTCAAGATGGACGAACTGCGGATCGAGCTCGGCTATGCCCTGCTGCCGCTGATCAACGGAAAGACCGATACCGACGGCGATGTTCTGACGCAGCAGATCAAGGCGCTGCGCCGCCAGATCGCCTCGGACATGGGTGTGATCATGCCGCCGGTCCGTATCCTCGACAATATCCAGCTCGGCGCGAACGACTATGTGATCAAGGTCAAGGAAGTCGAGGGTGGGCGCGGGGTGCTCTATCCGAACCATTACATGGTCATGGACCCCGCCGGCGGGCAGGTGAAGATTCCCGGCACGCATACGACCGAGCCGACATTCGGACTTCCTGCGACCTGGGTCGAGGCGCAGTACCGCGAGGATGCGTCGCTGCGCGGATACACCGTGGTCGATCCCGCCACCGTGCTTTCGACGCATCTGACGGAGACGATCAAGGCCAATATCAGCGAACTGCTGACCTATGGCGACGTCCAGAAGCTGCTCAAGGAGCTGCAGGGAGAGCAGGCGAAGCTGGTCGAGGATCTCATCCCGTCGCAGATCACTGTGTCGGGTATTCAGCGCGTTCTGCAGGCGCTGCTCAACGAACGGATTTCCGTGCGCGATCTCGGCACCATTCTGGAAGGTGTGTCCGAAGCGACCGGGATGACCCGCAACACGGACCACATTGCCGAGCACGTGCGCAGCCGTCTCGGCCGGCAGATCTGCGCGGCCAATCTGTCTCCGGGCGGCTATCTGCCCCTGATCGCGCTGTCGCCCAAATGGGAACAGGCGTTCCTGGAATCCATCGTGGGCGAGGGCGACGACCGGCAGCTCGCGATGCAGCCGAGCAAGCTGCAGGAGTTCGTCGGTCGGGTTCGCGATACCTTCGAGGACGCCGCGCAGCAGGGAGAGGTTCCCGTGCTGCTGACGTCACCGCAGACGCGTCCTTTCGTGCGCTCGATCGTCGAACGCTTCCGCGCCCATACGACCATCATGAGCCAGGCGGAAGTTCATCCGCGCATCAAGCTGAAGACCATCGGGTCGATCTGAGGCGGCACGTTTCGGGTGCGCCTGGCCTCGATCGGTGTGACATCCGGATTTTGATGGGTCATGCCCGTGGGCTTCAGACGCGAATATCGAGCCGTGAGAGCGCCGCTGCCTGGCTGGCGTAGGTCCCGAGCTTTCCCTGGTTCTGCATGACGAACAGAGCATTGGCCTGCGTGGCCACTGTTGCGATCGTGGAGAACCGGTGTGCGATGGAGTTGAGTTGCTGGACCCGTTCGGCGGACGCAGCGCGCCGCTTGTTCCAGACCTTGTTGTAGTCCGACCACGTCTTCTTGCCGCCGAAGCGGTAGCGTTTGTGGAAATCCCGTTGAATATAATTGCCGATTTTGGCCATGGTTGCATCCCTCCTGGACACACGCGCATGATCTCACCGGCCCCTTAACGGGGTGTTAAGGTCTGACGAAGCGGAAAGCGGGATGGGCGCTCAGGCGAGGAAGTTGTACCGGGATAGCGCAGCCGTCTGGCTGGCATATGTGCCGAGCGTGCCCTGATTCTGCATCACGAAGCTCGTATTCGCCTGGCTGGCCTGAACACTGATTGTGGTAAAGCTGGCGGCAACATTTCGCAATTGCTGCGCCTTCGCCGCGGAAGCCTGACGCCGCTGGCTCCAGGACTTGTTATAGTCCGACCACGTCTTCTTCTGCTTCGAGCGAAAACGATTGTGATAGTCACGCTGGACGTAATTTCCGACTTTGGCCATATCTGCATCTTTCCTGGATACCCATCAACCATCAGCGGTCATGGTTAATGCCGGGTTAACAGGTCGCGGATTGGCAGAACTGCTCTTGGGTAGATGTAAGGAAACTGATAGACGGGCCTCCGAACACATCAGACACACCATCTGACCACATGCTGAAGACGGTGCCGGGCACCATCACCAAAATGGAGGGACCATGTCCACGCAGCCGATGCTCGATCTTGACGGATACACGGATATTCCGGCGGGCAAGATCGCAATGGTCGTGACATTCCTGGAAATGCTCGCCCCACCAAATGCGCCCCTGAGCCGCCAACGCCCCGATCTCGTTCTGGACCGCTGGAGCGCTCCCACGGCGGAGGCCTACACGAGCCTCTTTCGGGAGATCGGAGAGGACTGGATCTGGTGCGAGCGGCTGACGATGAACAAGTGCGCGCTGGAGACCATCTTGTCAGAACCGACACGCGAAATGTTCCGTGCCATGATCGACGGCAAGCCGGCCGGTCTTCTGGAAATCGATTATGCGAACCTAGCGGAACCCGAGCTCGCCTATTTCGGGCTGACGCCCGGCGCGATCGGCGGTGGTGTCGGACGCTGGCTGATGGGGCAGGCGGTTGAGATGGTCTGGTCGCGTCCGGATACAAAACGCTTCTGGCTTCATACCTGTACCGCCGACAGTCCCCAGGCCCTGGGGTTTTACATGTCCTGCGGCTTCAAACCCTGCAAGCGGGCCATCGAGGTGACGGACGATCCGCGGCTCAAGGGCATCTATGACGCGGACAAGGCTCCGCACGTGCCTGTCATCGATTAGCGGTTATCCATTAGCGTGATTTTCAGGCGCGGGTTCTGACCCGTTCGGGGAAGGCGTCGGCGAGCGCCTTCCTGTTCGGTTCCAGAACGCCGCGTTCTGTAATGAGGCCGGTGACGAGGCAAGCCGGGGTGACGTCAAAGGCGGGATTCCCGACCTCGGACCCGTCGGCGACGATATCAATGGTGTCGACGCTGCCGTCCGAAAGGCGCCCGCTCATGCGGCTGACTTCCTCTCCGCCGCGTTCCTCGATCGGGATTTCCCGCAAACCGTCCGAGAGTGAAAAGTCGATGGTCGGCGAAGGCAGGGCCACATAGAAGGGCACGTCGTTGTCCCTTGCGGCGAGCGCCTTCAGATAGGTCCCGATCTTGTTGCAGACATCACCCGTTGCAGTCGTGCGGTCGGTGCCGACAATGACCATGTCCACTTCGCCGCGCTGCATGAGGTGACCGCCGGCATTGTCGACCACGACCGTATGCGGCACACCGTGCTGGCCGAGCTCCCAGGCAGTCAGAAAAGCGCCCTGATTGCGCGGCCGGGTCTCGTCCACCCAGACATGGACTGGAATGCCGCCATCATGCGCCATGTAGATCGGAGCCGTTGCGGTGCCCCAGTCGACCGTCGCCAGCCATCCGGCATTGCAGTGTGTGAGAATGTTGACCGGCTCGCCGCGGCGTTTGGTGGCCGAAAGCGCCGCCACAAGTTTCATCCCATGCATGCCGATCGCCATGTTGATGGCAATGTCCTCGTCGCAGACGGCGGCGGCGAGCTCGAGGGCTGCGTCCGCACGCCGTTCGGGCGCAACCTGAACAAGCGACTTGAGGGCCCGGTCGAGCGCCCAGTGCAGGTTGACCGCGGTCGGGCGTGTCTGGAGCAGCGCCGAACAGGCGGCGTGCAGATTTTCGTCGGAGGGATCGGCCTTCATGGCAAGTGCGACGCCGTAGGCCGCCGTGGCGCCGATCAGTGGTGCGCCGCGAACCTGCATGTCCCGAATCGCGTGCGCCGCATCTTCCACCGTCCGAAGGCTGACGATCTCGAACCTGTAGGGAAATCTGGTCTGGTCGATGATCTCGACACTGCCGCCGTCTTCCGCCGGCCAAATGGTGCGATACTTCTTGCCGTCCACATTCATGGCCGAAACTCCCGGAAATCCGCGATCTCTTCCTCCATACGACAACAACGCATGCATGGCCAGATCGTCGGCTTGGCAACGACGGCAAAAATACCTTAAAGTCCGTTAACCATTATCGAAGCATTGCCAGTGGATAGCTGTTGGTTAGGCGGTTGTTTCGGTTTCACCGAGGTAAGAGTTGATTAAGACTCTTCACACCAAGGCCAGAAAACACGGAGTCAGGCACCACATGTCTGAAATGCAGGATAACGTCGTTCCTCACACACGCATGAGATCCCTGCGGGATGCCATCCGCAAGGTTCAGCTCGGCGAGGTGGAGCGCTCCGATGTCGTGGTCGAGCTGCAGGATACGGAACGGGCCCGACTGGACATGCTGGCCGACGAACTGAAGGATGTCTTCAAGGAGATCCCTCAGGACGACGATCAGTTTTCCCTGCAGATCCTGGCCGGTTCGACACCGCGGCTGTGGGTCGACTCGACCAGCCACGTTGCGGTCGGAGGGGATCGCAGAACCTACCGCTTCCTGAAGGATACGCGCCTTGGCCGGGTCGTCATTCTGGAAACCGCCAATATCGACGACATGGCCGACTGCCTGACGGAGTATATCGCGGAGCGCGTTCTGGAACGCGAAAAGGCGATGGAAGGCGATTGGCTGAACAATCGCCTCCGGCAGGTCGCGATCGATTCCCAGGTGGTTCGCGTCAAGGAAACACGTGTGCCCTGGCTCGCGGTCGCAGGTGCCTTCGGCATCGGGATCGCCGCCGGCATCCTTGGGCTCATCGCCTTCGCCTGGTTCGCCAACCCGCTGTAAAGTCGCGCGATCGCCTTGCGCGTTTCCCCTTTCGGGTCCCATCGCATGAATGGCAGGCGTTCAGGTCTCTTCGACACGTCACTTCATGATCGAGGCTGACAAGCGCGTTGCGCAGGCTTCGCCTGTGCGAACCCAGGCCGGCCGTCAGGACACGTTTTCAGAGCCCCTTGCGGCCTCACTGGCCTGAAAGTGATCTCCTATCCGGGTATCGTGAGGTCGCGCGTTTCGAGTAGGGAAACCGGCTCACTAGGCTCCGTGAACCCGTGCTCCTCCCAACGGCAGGACCAGCCTTCATTGGTCTTTTCGATGTTGAAGAGATTGTAGCGGGCAGGTGGTTTCTTGCCGCCGGGGGCACTGGTGGCAGAGGGCACGCCGATCACCGGCACTGGGCCGGCTGGGCCATCGATCGTCTCGAAACTGTCGATATGAGTGTGTCCATGCAGGATCAGCTCGGCACCGGCCCGTTTGACGACGGCGCGCACGCGCGAGGCGTCGGAGAGGCGCTTGTGCCAGCGGGTGGCATGCTTGAAGGGCGGGTGGTGCAGCATCACGACGCGGAACAGCCCCTCGCGCCCGAGATCCTCAAGGATCGTGCGCAGGCGACGGCTCTGCTTGCTGCCCACGCGACCGGTCGCGAACCAGGGCGCACTGGCGCGGCCTGTCGTTACGCCGATCAGCGCAATGTCGTCGCGGCGGCGGATGTAGGGAAAGTTGGCTTCCGGATATTTGCCGTCGGCCGGAACCTCGGGGGAGCCATCCCCGCGCATGTAGGGCCACCAGGCCTGACGCGCCTTGCGGATGGCGCCGGGCACATAGGCATCGTGGTTGCCGGGGACGACACTGACGAGGTCGGGGGTGCCGACTTCTTCCAGCCAGGTTCTGGCACCGGCGATTTCGATGGGAAGCGCAATGTTGACGAGGTCGCCGGTGACGGCGATGTGATCCGGCGCCTGTGCCTGCATGTCCTCGACAAGCTGTTCCAGATAGTTCGCGCCCATGATGCGCGACCGGTTTCGACGCCAGTTCAGATAACCGAGGATGCGCTTGGAAAACAGCTGGAGGAGCTTCGGATCCGGCAAGGGACCGAGATGCGGGTCGGATAGATGCGCGAGCTTGAACATGGGCGCATCTTCAAAGCTGAGAACGCCGCGTCAAGGAAAATAACGCGGCGTTCTTATTTACTTGCGGGTGCGAGACCCGAATTCAGGTCTGATCCGGCCATCAATCAGTTGGTCGGGAACGTCGACAGGGCAGCAGCAACGCGCGGATTGGTGAGATCCAGTGCCGGCTTCCAGTTGTAGGCGGCAGGGCGTGCACGGCGCTTGCCGAAAAGCAGTTTGAACATCTTCTTGTCCTTGGGGTAACGGCAATGACATGCATTGCTTTCAAAATCATCAAGTTGCCCGATATATAGGCATCAGTTGCCTGATTGAGGAGCGCTATTACGGAGGGGCAGCCCTGCAACGCCTGCATGGGTTAATTTAATCTTGCCAGCAGACGTTTCAGAGGTAACTCTCGGAAAATGCTGAAAGTTTTGTCCCTTTTCCCGAAGCATTGGACCCAGACCCTGATCCAGGGCGTCGGCCTTGTCCGCAATCCCTATACGCTTGGCGTCAGGGTGATCGTGGAAGATTCGCAGAAAAAGGTGCTTCTGGTCCGGCACACCTATCTGGCCGGCTGGTATCTGCCGGGCGGTGGTGTCGAGGGAGGGGAGAGCATGCATGATGCCGCCGGGCGCGAAGTGCGCGAGGAAGCCGGTATCCATGCGGTCGATACGCCGGTTCTGCTGAATGTCTATCTGAACCGGAAAGCGACCGGGCGCGATCATGTCGGCCTGTTTCACCTTGGCGCATGGTCGCGAGCCGAAAATTACCTCATGCCCAACCGGGAAATCGAGGAGGCCGGGTTCTTTTCGTTGGAGGCGCTGCCGGAGGATCTCAGTTCGGCGACGTCGCGCCGTCTTGCGGAATACCGGACGGGAGATTTCCCGTCCGGCGTAAGATGGTAGGCTGCTGCCGGAAATTGCACCGCGATCGTCACGGCGCCACAATCCGGTTTTCGGAGGCTCAGGCGGCGGCCTTCAGCTTGTCCCTGTTGTGCGGTCGCTCGAAATCGAGTTCCGGGCCGACGGGGACGATGCGGGTCGGATTGACCGTTTCGTGCGAGCCGTAATAGTGCTTCTTGATGGTGTCCATTTCGACCGTGTCCGGCACACCCGGGGTCTGGTAGAGTTCGCGCAGGTAATTCGACAGGTTGGGGTAGTCCTCGATCCTGCGGATGTTGCACTTGAAGTGTCCGAAATAGACCGCGTCAAAGCGCATCAGCGTCGTAAACAGGCGCCAGTCGGCTTCGGTCAGCCGGTCTCCGACGAGATAGCGGTTTGATCCGAGGCGATCCTCAAGGAAATCCAGGGTTTCGAACAGCGCGGTCACGGCTTCCTCGTAGGCTTCCTGCGTGGTCGCGAACCCGGACTTGTAAACGCCGTTATTGACCGTGTGATAGACGCGCTCGTTGATTTCGTTGATCTCCGAGCGAAGGTCGCTCGGGTAGTAGTCGGCGCTTGATCCGGTCAGGTCATCGAAAGCGGAGTTGAACATCCGGATGATTTCGGAGGACTCGTTGCTGACGATGGTGTTCTGTTTCTTGTCCCAGAGGATAGGCACCGTCGCGCGGCCGGTATAGTCGGGCTTTGCCTTCACATAGATGTGCCAGGCGTATTTCGCGCCGGTCAGCGGCTCGATCTCCGGAAATTCCCAGCCGTTTTCCAGCATCAGCGGCTGAACGGCGGTCACGGGGATCAAATCCTGAAGCTTTTTCAGCTTGCGAAAGACCAGGGTCCGGTGTGCCCAGGGGCATGCGTAGGAGACAAACAGGTGATAGCGGTCCGCTTCGGCCTTGAAACCACCGTCGCCGCTCGGGCCTGCCGAACCGTCGGCGGTGATCCAGTTCCGGAAAGACGACTCATCGCGAACGAACCGTCCACCCGTCGATTCCGTATCGTACCATTTGTCTTTCCATTGGCCGTCGACCAGCAAACCCATGACGCTCTCCTTTGTTTTCCGTCCTTATAAAGGTTGAGCCTACCTGCTGAAATGCAATCAGCTGAATGCTCTGTTTCTTCTAAGTGAACAATGAGCGGCGTCGGCTGGTTCCGAAAAAAGGCTGGACCGCCACAGGAGCACATGCTAACCGCTTGACTTCCAGACAAGAGGATGCGGGGCAGGAAAACGCTCCGCAGATTCCGTGAGACGGATAGACAGGCAATGATGACCGCAGGTCTGACACTTCGACGACGAACCACCCGACGAGATCGCTCTCGTTCGCTTCGTCGCGGCTGACCTGTCCCCGGTTCCTCCTATCGCTTCTTCCGGGTTGAACGCAGGCGCGCTTTCATCTGAAGATCGCTTGCAGGAAACAACCTCATGAAACAGACGTCCTGGGTCATCCGGACCGAACATCCATCCGATACTGCCACCGTTGAAGAGCTGCAGGCCGAGGCCTTCGGCCCTGGGCGGTTTGCCCGGACGGCCTTCCGTATCCGCGAGAACGTGCCGCATCGCGAGGACCTGTCCTTCGTCGTTGTCGCCGGTTCCTCTATTGCCGCTTCGATCCGCCTGTCGCCGATCATGATCGGCGAGACCAGGGCGCTGCTGTTGGGGCCGTTGACCGTGTCTCCGGATTTCAAGAACCGGGGTCTTGGCAAGGCGCTCATGCGCACGGCCATGGAGGCAGCGGAAGCAGCCGGCGACAAGGTGGTGCTTCTTGTCGGTGATGCGCCTTATTACGGCCCGTTCGGATTTGCTCAGGTGCCGTTCGGCAAGATCACTTTGCCCGGTCCGGTCGATCCGGCCCGGCTTCTCGTTGCATGTCTCAACGATGCTGACATGCCCGAAGGTGCTGTTCACGGTGGGTGGGACGAAGCGGCGGAAGCCGCCGCTTCTTAAGCAGGCTTCCAGATTTCCAAGCTCAGGATCAGATCCGAACCAGGCTTTCGGCTACGGTCGTCTTTCCCTCTCCCGAGCGGGGGAGAGGGCAAATCCGTGTCTGGCGGATGGCGAGATCCCTACCGCCCTTCGCGGCACCAGGTGAGTGACAACGCACCCAACAGCAGGGCAAGGCCCAGAAGTCCGATCATCAGGGGATAGCGGTCGACGCCGTTCAGGACGCTGGCCTGGGTCTGCTTGAGACCGATCCAGCCGTTGCCGGCATAGCGCGCGGAGGGCTGGGAGGAGACAATCCTCGGCACCTCGATATCGCCGCCGACGTCACGCAGGCGCCGCGACGCGCCGCCGGTGGCCTCGCTCACCGGTGACAGAACGTCGGTCGTCGACAGGACGTCGGTATATTCTCTCGGGTTCTGCGGGCCAACGTGAATGAGCGCATTCATCTCGCCATCCGTCACTGCAAACAGTCCGGTCTCATTCGCCGGCGTGGTGCCTTTCCAGAGGCCCGGCTCGTCTTCTGCCAGGGTGATGACCGACTGGTCGCCAGACGGCGAGGTGACAGTGACCTCGCCGACGCTGTCGCCGAGCGTCTGACGTTCGATCAGCAGTTCGGTGCCGCGCAGGGACACGTTCAACGCTTCTTCTTCAAGGTCGGGCTCCTGCATCAGCCAGTGCCCGAGCCTGCGCAAAAGCGGAACATGGGGGCCGCCGCCTTCGTAACCGCGGGCCCAGAGCCAGACATGGTCGGACAACAGCATCGCGACGCGGCCTTCACCCTCGCGGTTCAGCACCAGCAGCGGTGTGTCGGAGGGGCCGGTCATCAGTTCCTGGCCCTTGTCGAGTTCTGTATCGACAGCCCGGAACCAGCGGCTCCAGGCCGGCGGATCCTGCTCTGCGCCGGGAAGGCCCCGTGTGACCGGATGGCGTTTGCCGAGCTCGGCGAGCTTTGCGTGATAAGGCTCTTCCAGGATTGTGCCGGTCGGGCGTGCGGGCAGGATCGGGGCGAGCGGCGTGCGGTAGAGGCTACCGCCTTCGGCATAGTCCGGCCCGCCTGCCAGAAGCATCGCCCCACCGTCGCGCACATAGCGGGCGATATTGTCGAAATAGAGCATCGGCAGAACGCCGCGCCGCACATAACGATCGAAGATGATCAGGTCGAATTCATCGATCTTGACCGAGAACAGCTCGCGGGTCGGAAAGGCGATCAGCGACAACTGGTTGATTGGCGTGCCGTCCTGCTTTTCGGGTGGGCGCAGGATGGTGAAGTGGACAAGATCGACGGATGCGTCGGACTTGAGCAAGTTCCGCCAGGTTCGCTCGCCCGCATGCGGAGAGCCGGATACCAGCAGAACGCGCAGGTTCTCGCGGATACCGTCGATCGTCACCACGGCGCGATTGTTCAGCTGCGTCAGCTCGCCGTCCAGCGGCGCTGCCTCGAATTCGAAGATGTTGTCGCCGCCATGGGCGATGCCGACCGGGATATCCAGTTTCTCGCCCGTGCGCGCCCTTTGCCGGGTGATGACGTCGCCGTCCCGCTTGACGGTGACGTCGACCTGATCGCCGGGGCCGGTGCCTTGTCCCTGATCGACCACCGTCAGACTTACCGTCTGCTCGGAGCCGACGAGGCCGAAGCGTGGGGCCTTGTCCAGAACGATGCGCCGATCGCGCTCATCCGCAGTGCCGGTGATCAGACCGTGTACGGGCGCGTCGAAGCCGAGAGCGCCTGCGTTGGCGGGCACGTCGTGGATCTGACCGTCCGTGACGATGATCGCGCCGCCCACCCGTTCGGGCGGTACGTCGGCAAGGCCGTTGGACAGCGTCTGGAAGATCTGCGTGCCGTCGCCGGAGCCTGAGTTGCGCGATTCCATCACCCGAAGGTCGACGCCCTCAAGGGAGCCGACCCGCTCCTCCACCGTCCGGGCGACCTCGTCCGTGGTGCTCTGGCGGTCGGCAAGCCGCTGGCTCTGGCTCTTGTCGATGACAAGGGCGACCACGCTGGACAGGGGCTCGCGATCCTCGCGCTCGACGGCGGGATTTGCGAGGGCCAGCAGGAGCAGAGCCATCGTCAGCGACCGCAGCAGCCAGCCGCGCAGGTTGATGAAGCCGGAAATGCCGGCCAGAAGCACGGCGATGACGGCGCCGGCAATCAGCGCCCAAAGGGGTAGCAAAGGGTCGAAGGACAGGGACCAGACCATCAGCTTTCCTAACTATTGTCCAAGTCGCTCGAGCAGGGCGGGAATATGCACCTGGTCGGCCTTGTAGTTCCCCGTCAGGCTGTACATGACGATGTTGACCCCGGAGCGGAAGGCATAGTCCCTCTGCATCGGGTTGTTCGGCACTGTCGGGAACAAGAATTCTCCGCCCTGGCTGATGGCCCAGGCGGCGGCGAAGTCGTTGCCGGTGATCAGGAGCGGCGAGACACCGTCGCCCGCGCGCACGGGCCGGTCTCCGCGTGCTGCGATCTCCTCAAGGCTTTCCACCCAGAGCGGGCTGCTGGCATAGCGGCCGGGAAAGGTTTCCAGAAGATAGAAGGACTTGGTCAGCACGTGATCAGGCGGAACCGGCTGAAGAGGGGGCACGTCGAGATCCTCAAGAATTTCGCGCAGCTTCAGAGTGCCGGGAGTGGAGGCGAAACTGTTGGCGGAGGCGTTGATGGCGTCCCTCGTGTCGAACAGGATCGTGCCGCCATTGCGCATGAAGGTATCGATCCGGGCCATGGTCTGGTCATCGGGCTTGTCCGCGGCGGGATCGATGGGCCAGTAGAGCAGCGAATAGAAGGCGAGTTCGTCGTTGGCGATGTCGATGCCGATCGGCTCGCCCGGCTCCAGCGCGGTACGTTCGGACAGGAACTGGGTCAGTCCGCTGATCCCGGCAGCGCTGGTGTCATCGATCTCGGGATTGCCGGTAAGGACGTAGGCAAGCCGCGTATCCAATGTTGATTCCAGCGCCTGAAGGTCGTCGGAAGTGGACTGCGCCCGAGCGGTGTCCGGCATGCCGGCAAAGAATGCCCCGGCTAGGGCGAGCGGCAGCCCGATAGCGGCCATTCGGCCGCGCAGGCCGACGCGGCTCAGGCCGCCGGCCAGCAGGAACACGACGATCGCATCAAGAACCATCAGCAGGAAGGCGAAGGTGAAGAACGCGGCCCTGAGGTCCAGAGGTTCGGAGGCGGGATAGGCAGCCTCCACGGCTCGGTCGCCGAGCGCGGACAGATCCAGCGGCTGCAATTCGTCCTCGCTCCGCAGCAGATTGAGCGCGCGAAACCCGTCTTCCGTTCCATATAGGCCCGGCGGGGTGCGGCGGCTTGCGGAGGCGTCACGGAAGGCGGATGCGCTGACGGGTGTCACTTCGACAGGCGGGGGCCCGAAGCGCCCGAAGCCGTCGAGCAGCCTGAGCGGCGGCAGGACGCTTTGAGAAGCGGTTGTGTCATCGGAGGCCTCGGAGGCCGACGCGACGTTGGAAACGGACAGGATCCGCCGCAGCATGTTCAGGAAGACACCGGAAAGCGGCAGATTCGACCATGAGCTGTCGGCGGTGACATGGAACAGCACCATCGTTCCCGCACCGAGCGGGGCAGCGGTCACGAGCGGTGTCCCGTCTTCCAGCATTGCCCAGGTGCGGTCCGGCAGATCAGATGTCGGTTCGGCCAGCACCTGGCGGGTTACCGTCACCTCTTCGGGAACTCTCAATCCGGCGAACGGAGAGTCTCCGGGAAAATCGGCGAGGTGCTGGGGCTGCTTCCAGGACAGCGATCCGCCGAGGGAGCGGTCTCCGGCTCTCAGGCGGACGGGCACGAGATCATCGCTGCCGCCGGCGGTGCGCGGGCCTGCGAAACGCAGAAGCATGCCGCCGTTTTCCACCCATTCGCGCAGCGTCTGGGTGGTGGTGTCTGGCAGGCGCCCGACATCTGCCAGAACGAGGACGGAAATGCCCTGATCGATCAGGGCCGGAACCGCCTCGGCGATATCGTTGTCCCGCGGCGTACGGATATCGGAAAACGGGGCGAGGGCGCGTTCGAGGTAGTAGATCGGAGACAGAAGTGGCTGGTCCAGGTCGCCGGACTGGCCGGAGATCAGGCCGACGGTGCGCCGGCGCCAGCTGTCGTCGACGAGCTGCACGGCTCCGGCGGCGTCTTCACCGGCAATCTCGACACGGGCGACATCATTGCGCAGTTCGCTCGGAAGCTCGAAACGCGCTTCGGCTTCGCTCACGCCGTTTTCGAAGGACGTCTGAACTTCGCCCAGAACAAGGCCCTTCAGATCGAGCGCCTGAACGGAGACGGTGTCTCCCCGACGCTCGGGATGACGCACGACGGTAAGTGTCAGGGCGTCGGCATCGTTGGAGAGGTTCTTGAGGCCGAGAGGCGTGCTGAGACCGGTAAGGACCGTCACCGGCGCGCCGCCAACCATGTCGGCAAGGTCGGCCGTGAAGCTGTCTGGCGTGTTGGTGTTGTCGGACAGCCAGATCACCGCGCCCGGAGGCGCCTCCTGCGATGCCTCGCGCAAACCGTCGCTGAGTTCGCTGCGATGGGGCGGGTAGGGGCGCGGTTCGAGGGCGCGCAGCTTTTCCAGCGCCATGGCCGCTGTTTCCGGCGAGAAGCTTTGCGCGGAGCCCTCGGCAGTGGCCGCAAACAAGACGGGCTGTCCCGCCTTTTCGGCTGTTTTGAGAAGCTGCTCGGCAGTGTTCACCTCCGCGGTCCAGCTTTCGGCGGACATCCAGCCATTGTCCACGATCAGCCACAAGACGCCGTTACCGGTCGCGACCGGCTCGGAGGTGCGCCAGACCGGGCCGGCAAGGGCAATGATCAGGAGCGCTGCGAGCAGGAGACGCAGAAGGGTCAGCCACCACGGACTGCGCTGCGGCGTTTCCTCGTGCTGGTCGATGTCGAGCAGAAGTCTCGTGGGCGGAAACTGGATCGCGCGCGGACGCGGCGGCGTCAGGCGCAGCAACCACCAGATGACCGGCAGCAGCGCAAGCGCAGCAAGTATCCACGGAGCGGTAAACGTCAGCGGCAGTCCAGCAAACACGGGTCAGACGCCTCCTCTTTGCATGACATCCATGGATCCGGACAACGCGCTGTGCAGAACCAGAAGAGGTTCGGAAGCGGGTCTGTCGGTGTGGTGGAGGACATAGGTCCAGCCCGCCTTGCGTGCCATGTCACGGATTTCCGCTCGGTGAGCTTCCAGGCGGTTGCGATAATCCTCGCGCCAGTTTTCGGCGCGCCCGGCGGTCAGGCGGATGCCTTTTTCCGGGTCGGTAAATTCAATGCGGCCGTCGAAGGGAAAGGTTTCCTCGATCGGGTCGAGCACCTGAACAAGGTGCCCGCGGGCACCGGTGCCGGCGACCTGTGCGATCCAGGAACCGATGTCCTCCAGCGGATCCAGGAAATCCGAGACCACGACCACATCGGCAAAGCGCTTGATGGGAAGGATTTCGGGAAGGGCGGCGGGCTTGGAAAGATGCGCGAGGGCATCGGCCAGCCGCTCGGCGGCGCGCCGGTCGGAAAAGGCACGGGTGATGCCTGGCAGGCCAATGCGTTCGCCCGTCTCGGCAAGCATGTCGGCAAGAGCCAGCATCAGGACGATGGCCCGGTCGCGCTTGGCAGCAGATGCGAGGCGTGAGCGGAACACCATGGAGGAAGAAAGGTCCGCCCAGAGCCAGACGGTGTGGGCCGCCTCCCATTCGCGCTCTCGCACGTAAAGATGATCGTCACGGGCGGAGCGGCGCCAGTCGATGCGCTTGGCCGGTTCGCCCATGTTGAAGGGCCGGAACTGCCAGAAGCTCTCGCCGGGGCCCGCGCGGCGGCGGCCATGCCAGCCGGCAACGATGGAATTCGCAACATGGCTTGCCTCGACCAGAAGATCCGGCAGTGCATCGGCCACGGAACGCGCCTCGCCGATGACGTTCGGCCAGGTGTCCCGGTCAATGCCTGCTGTTGCGTCTGGTTGGTCCATACGTTCGGGCTCCCGATGCTGGGGCTTGAGGTCAGGCGATCGTTTCTTTGACCCTGCGGATCACGTCACGCACCGTGTGACCGTCGGCGCGGGCAGCGAAGGTGAGGGCCATGCGGTGCTGCAGGATGGGTTCGGCCAGGGCGAGAACGTCATCGATCGACGGAGCAAGGCGGCCGTCGACAAGGGCACGGGCCCGGACAGTCAGCATGAGGGACTGGCTGGCACGCGGTCCGGGGCCCCAGGCGATCAGGCTGCGCACATCCGAGGCGGCGCTGCCTTCTTCCGGCCGGGCGGAGCGGACCAGCTTGAGGATGGCTTCGACGACGGATTCGCCGACCGGCATGCGGCGCACCAGCTGCTGGTATTCCATCAGCTCCTCGGAGGACATCGCCACCTCCGCCTGCGCCTGATCGGCGCCGGTGGTCTCCAGCAGGATACGCCGTTCGGCGTCGATATCTGGATAGTGAACGTCGATCTGCATCAGGAAGCGGTCGAGCTGGGCTTCGGGCAGCGGATAGGTGCCCTCCTGCTCCAGCGGGTTCTGGGTCGCCAGCACGTGGAAGGGGCGCGGGAGGTCGTGCGGGTGGCCGGCCACAGTGACGTGATATTCCTGCATTGCCTGCAGGAGGGCCGACTGGGTGCGCGGGCTCGCGCGGTTGATTTCGTCGGCCATCAGGAGCTGCGAGAAGACGGGGCCGGGAATGAAGCGGAAGGCGCGGCCGCCGTCGCTGCTCTGTTCCATCACTTCCGCGCCCAGAATGTCGGAGGGCATCAGGTCCGGGGTGAACTGGATGCGCCGGGCATCGAGCCCCAGCACCGTGCCGAGGGTTTCCACAAGTTTGGTCTTCGCAAGGCCCGGCACGCCGACCAGAAGGCCGTGGCCACCTGCCAGAATGGTGACGAGCGTCTGTTCGACCACCATTTCCTGCCCGAAGATGATCCGCGCGATATCGGCCTTGGCCTCCGTGATGCGCTGAACGGCTCGCTCGGCGCTTTCCGCGACGGCTGCGAGATCTTCCTCAGAGGGGCTGGAGGGGGAGAGAACGCTCATATATCACCTTTCCAGTAATCTGGTTTTCGGCCTTGCACCGTCGATCGTACGAGAACCGTCCCTACGCCGGTTGTCGCGACTCTGGCAGTCTGACACCATATGATTTGCTAGATAAGGCGTAATTGTGCGCCCAACAGTGGAAAGGTCGAAGAATCTTTCCATGCTTTGGGGATAAGGTCTTGGAAAGCCGCGGAAGCTTGCGGTTTCCCGAGACCCCGTCCGTGACCGGAATAGGTAAAAATTCCGGTGTCCAAAGACAGGACAAGGGTTTGTTATCCGATGCCGAACGAGCCAGAAAACATTGGCCGCTCAATGCCGGAAGGTCTCAAGGCGCTGATCAGCCGGGCTGATGCCAGCGACAGATCGCCCCCTCCAGTGGAGAAATGGAATCCGCCCTATTGCGGCGATCTCGACATCCGGATCGCGCGGGACGGTAGCTGGCATTACCTCGGTTCGCCGATCGGCCGCGAGCCTCTGGTGAAACTGTTTGCCTCGGTGCTGCGCAGGGATGCGGACGGCCGGCACTACCTGGTCACTCCGGTCGAGAAGATCGGGATCACGGTGGAAGATGCACCGCTACTGGCTGTCGAGATGGCGGTCGCGGGAGAGGGACGGGATCAGACGCTGACGCTGCGCACAAATCTAGGTGATCTGGTCACGGTCGGGCCGTACCATCCGCTGCGGTTTGAAAAAGAACCGGACAGCGGCGGATTGAAACCCTATGTTCTTGTTCGGGGCCGGCTGGAAGCGCTGTTCACACGCGCACTCATGTATCAGCTTGCCGAGATGCTGGAAGAACGTCAGGGAGAACATGGCAAGGAGATGGGTATCTGGAGCAAGGGACAGTTTTTCGCGCTGGGATCGGATCTGCTTGAAGGCCCGGATGCCGCATAGCGCTCCGGCCAGCATCTGACGATCAGAATCGATGTCTGCACCATTTACCAGCGATACCTTCGGCGCACGCGACTGGGACAAACGTCTCGGCGCACGCCTTGCCGCGGCTTCCCGGGACAACGGCGACCGGGAAACGGGCGATCATGTTCTCAACCCGGATCTTGGGCCCTATGCCAGGTGGGACGGTCCGCCGAGAGACGCTGCCGTCCTGATCGGGCTTCGCCCACGCGAGGACGGGCCCAATGTCATCCTGACCCAGAGAACCGGGCACCTGAGTTCACATGCCGGACAGATTGCCTTTCCAGGCGGCAAGATCGATCCGACGGATGCCGATCCGGAGGCCGCCGCACTGCGGGAGGCGGAGGAGGAAATCGGCCTGCCTTCCTCCCGCGTTGGCCTGCTGGGCAGACTGTCACCCTATCTGACCGGCTCCGGCTACAAGGTCATTCCCGTTGTCGGCGTTGTCGAGGCATCGTCGGCGTTCACGCCCAATCCTGCCGAGGTCGATGATATCTTCGAAGTGCCGCTGCGGTTCCTGATGGACCCCGCCAATCACCAGAAACTGAGCCGCGACTGGCAAGGCAGGCCGCGCTACTTCTATGCGATGCCTTTCGGTGAGCGTTACATCTGGGGCGTCACCGCCGGTATCATCCGCTCACTTTATGAAACGGTTTATCGCTGATGCTGCGTATTTTTCTTGCTCAACTTCTTTTGTTCCTTCTCCCGTTTGTCTGTTACGCCCTCTGGCTGTGGCTGGGCAAACGCAGCAAGCATCCCGACCGATGGTCGAAAGGCCCGATCGCATGGCTGACGGCCGCCGGGCTGGTTCTTGTGATTATTGGTTTCGCGACGATGGCGTTCCAGCTCAGGGCCACTGACGGCAAGGAGTATCGCCCCTCGGAGATGAGGGACGGGGTCTTCGTGCCCGGCCGGTATGAATGACATGAGCGAACCGACTGCAGCCGAGAGGTTACGCGCAGCCTCCTGGCTCCACACTCCCGGAATTCAGGCCGTCTTCGCGGCGGTCGAACAGGACGGCGACCTTGCCCGCGTCGTGGGCGGCGCCGTGCGCAACACGCTGCTGTCCCACCCCGTGCCCGATGTCGACATTGCCACCACTGCCACGCCGGAACAGGTGATGACGCGCAGTTCCGCCGCAGGCCTCAAGGCCATCGGGACCGGAATAGATCATGGCACGGTGACGGTGGTCAGCGATGGATTTGCCTACGAGGTGACAACGCTTCGCGAAGACGTGGAGACGTTTGGCCGGCAGGCCCGGGTGGTCTTCGGCAAGAGCTGGAAGCGCGATGCCGAACGGCGCGACTTTACCCTGAATGCCCTTTACGTCGATCGTGATGGCAACCTGCATGATCCGCTGGGCGGACTGGAAGACTGCCTTGCCGGGCGTGTGCGGTTCATCGGCGATCCGGACACCCGGCTTCGCGAGGATTACCTGCGTATCCTCAGGTTCTTCCGTATCCATGCGTCGTATGGCCAGGGCGAGATGGATGAAGAGGCTCTGGGAGCCTGCATGCGCCAGCGCGACGGATTGCGGCATCTGTCTGCCGAACGGATCGGTCACGAGATGCGGCGCCTGCTTCAGGCTCCGCTGGCTGCCGAGGCCGTCAGAACGATGAACGACACGGGATTGTGGGAGATCGCCACGGGCGGACTCGCGCGCAGCGGTGACTATGCTGCCTTGCGCGGCCTTGATGCGCTTGCGGCGGAAACGCGCGACCCGGAACTGGGCCTCGTCGTTCTGTCCGGCTTTGTGCGCGAGGATCTGGAGCGGGTCTGCGACCGGTTGCGGCATTCGAATGCGGAGCGTATCCGCATGCGCACAGCCTGGGAGGCCATGAAGAAATTGCGCCGGCCGGGGGAAGAGCCGACGGTCGCATCGCTTCTGCATCGCTTCGGCAGGCAGGGCGCCGTCGACGGTGTTCTCGCCGCCTGGGCGACCCGCATCGCGCAGAACTCCGACGGGTCCGGTTCGCTTGAGGAAGTGCTTTCCCTGGCGCGCAGCGAGCCCGTTCCGGAGTTTCCGGTCAGGGGCGCCGACCTGATCGCGCTCGGCTACAGGCCCGGCCGGGACCTTGGTGTTCTCCTCGAACGTCTTGAGGATGAATGGTGCAAAAGCGGGTTTACCCTCATGAAAGAGCAGCTTCTCGCCTCAGCAGACGATCTGTCTTAATCCTATCTTAATTGCTGGGCCGAAAAATCCAGGAGGATGCTGTACGCAGTAAGTCCGTCCACCGCGATTTGCTTTGTACAGCTCTCGATGAGGCCAGGAATGGAAATAGTTCTGATTTCAGACGGTCCGCTTCCCTTGGAGTCGCCGGTAAGAAAACTGCCTTTTTTCTTTTCGTGCCGGCTGATCGACATGAGCAGCGTCACACCAAGAATAGTCGGGGACGCGCGTGTCGCCGTCATCGAGCTTCAAGGGACCACCGATGCGGGGCTACGCGCCCTCAGGGGGGCGTGGGAAAGCATTTCAAGCATTCCGGTTCTCTGTATTGTCACCAAATCAAATCGACAGGAAAACATCCAGGCGGCCGCGCTGGGCAAGACGGTCGTCATTGATCGAGAGATCTCCCTTGCCCTGTTGCTGGACAGGATCAAGAAACTCGCTGGAGCGGCAACCTCCATTCCGGTCGACGAAGGGGTGCCCAAGCAGTCCGCGCAGGCGTTTCGCAAATGCAACGCCTTTCTGGAGAGCATCTGCTTGTCTGCTGTTCAGAACAGCAAGATCCACACCGCTGAAATGCGGACCGGCGCCATGGAATTGTTCTCTGCCCTGCAGATTGACGGATTGAGTGACTGGCTGAAGGCCGTTCACTCCCACCACAGCGCCACCTATCGCCATTCCCTGACCGTGGCGGGATACGCCGGAGCCTTCGCGGAGCATCTGGGATGGAGCGAAGCCGACTGTCAGGAAGTGATTGCGGGCGGCCTGATCCACGACATAGGCAAGATGCGCATCCCGCTGACCATCCTCGACAAGGCCGAAAAGCTGACCGACAAGGAGCGTGCCGCCGTCAAGCGGCATCCCGATTTCGCGCGGGATATCCTCAAGGCGCGCCTGGAAGTGCCGATCGAGATCAAGAAGATGGCAATCCAGCACCATGAATATCTGGACGGATCAGGGTATCCGAATGGCCTGAAGGCGGACCGGATCTCCACCAAGGTCCGTTTGATCACCGTCTGCGATATCTACGTCGCGCTGACGGAAGATCGCGCCTACAGGCCGGGCCTGTCGTCGCGCGACGCAATCGTCACGCTGAAGGACATGAGCACCAAGCTGGATCAGGGGCTCGTGCTGGAATTCGGGCGCATGCTGTTGAACCGCGATCTCGGCGACGTCAGCCGCAAATCCTCGGCGGCCTGACACGCCAGGCGGCTGGCGATGTCCGCGATGGCCATACACCCCGCAATAATCCGCACGCTGGCGATCCTTACGATGACTTTCCCCGAATGACTCGAAACGTCAGGGCCACTTCACCACGGGCGGCATGGACGAGAGGATCGAAGCCACGTTGCCGCCGGTCTTGAGGCCGAAGATCGTACCCCGGTCATAGAGCAGATTGTATTCCACGTAGCGGCCGCGACGGATCAGCTGTTCGTCGCGCTCTTGCTCTGTCCAGCTCTTGGTGAAGTTGCGCCGAACGAGTTCCGGATAGACCTCGAGAAACTGAAGCCCCACGTCTTTTGTGAAAGCCAGATCCGCGTCCCAGTCTCCGCTGTGCAGGTAATCGTAGAAGATACCGCCGATGCCACGGGATTCGTTCCGGTGCTTCAGGAAGAAATAGTCGTCGCACCAGGCTTTGTAGGCATCGTAATCGGCGACATCGTGGGCATCGCATGCCTTGCGCATGGCGTCGTGAAAAAGCTGCGTGTCCGGGTCTTCCTGTGTCCGTCTTGCGTCCAGAACCGGCGTCAGGTCGGCGCCTCCGCCAAACCACTGCCTCGTGGTCACGACCATGCGGGTGTTCATGTGGACGGCAGGCACATGCGGGTTGTGCAAATGCGCGATCAGGCTGATGCCGGAGGCCCAGAAGCGCGGGTCTTCGTTTGCACCCGGAATCTGGCCGCGGAATTCGGGCGAGAACTCCCCGTGAACGGTGGAGATGTGCACGCCGACCTTTTCGAAGACGCGCCCGTCCATCATCGACATCACGCCGCCGCCGCCCTTGGCGCCGCTGCTGTCCGTGCGCTCCCAGGGTGTCTGCTCGAAGCGACCCGCGGGCTGGTCCGACAACGGGCCGGCGCGTGTGCCGATCTCGTCCTCAAGGTCCTCGAAGGCCTTGCAGATACGGTCGCGCAACTCGCGGAACCAGGTGCTGGCCTCCGTCTTCTTGTCCTCGATCGCCTCGGGAATGGGGCCACCTCGATTTTCCGGGGAAGCTGCAGTCATGGGATCGGCCTCGGGTTGGTGTCGGTGTGACCGACGCGGGATCTTAAACGCTATCAGTGGCAAGGTTTTTAGGGAATGTCCCTGTCTGTCGCAAGGCTTCTCCCAGCACCATGGCAGCGGAGACGGCGACATTCAGCGACCGAAGCCCTTCAGCCATCGGGATCGTCAGCCGGGCGTCGACGCAGGCATGAACATCATCGGGCACTCCCGAGCTTTCACGGCCCATCATCAGGATATCCCCGGGCGAGAAGACGAAGTCCGTATAGGGAGAGGCGGCCTTTGTGGTCAGCAGAACGAGCCGCCTTCCTGCTTCCGACCGCCATTTGTCGAAATGCCCGAAATCCAGATGCCGGGTCATCGCCGCCCGTTCCAGATAGTCCATGCCCGCGCGCTTGAGCGCACTGTCGGAAATCGGGAAACCGGCCGGCTCGATCAGGTGGACGCCGGTTCCCGTGCAGGCCGCAAGGCGCAAGATGGTTCCGGTGTTCTGCGGAATATCCGGCTGGTAGAGGGCGATATCCGGCATCGTTCGTGTTGGCTCCCTTTGGCTGGAAGCGGTGCATAGCAGTCCGGCCGGCACTTGTCATGCCTGCCAGCTGCTGGCATCCCTTTCCGGGTCGGGGTTTGTCGACCCGCCTTGTCGCACCAGATAGTCTGGGGATCGCCGACCTACATTCTCCCCCCAAGGAGGCACCGCTTGCCTGCCCTTTTCCGCCTGTTCGAAAACTGGATTGATCCGTTCCGCGCTCCTCCGGAGAAGGACATTCCCCGCGGTGGTTTCGCCGCGCTTGCCTATTTCGTCAGCCAGGTGCGCTGGCCTTTCGCGGCCATGCTTGTGCTCGGAGGCGTGTCCGCATTGCTCGAGGTGGTGATCTTCAATTTCCTTGGCCGGATCGTCGACCTGCTCGACGGTGCGAACCGGGCGACTTTCTTCACCGATCATCTGTGGACACTTCTGGGCATGGCGTTTGTCGTTCTCGTTGTCCGCGTGAGCGTGTCGACCCTGACCGCACTGCTGGAAGAGCAGACCGTGACGCCGGGCTTCTTCAACCTGGTGCGCTGGCAAAGCCATTCCCGCGTCATGCGCCAGAGCCTTTCCTACTTTCAGGACGATCTGGCGGGGCGACTGGCGCAAAAGGTGCTGCAGTCGGGCGCCTCGGCCGGCGATTTCATGGTCAATCTGCTTCAGGTGGCGTGGTTCATCGTCGTCTATGCGCTTACGACGCTGGTTCTGGTCGCGGATCTCGACTGGCGGCTCGGGGTGGTCGTCGGTCTCTGGCTTGCCGCCTTTGCGGTGACGGCCTGGGCGTTCGTGCCGCGGGTGCGGTCGGCGTCCAAGGACGTCGCGAACAGCTATTCCGGGGTCACCGGTCGCCTGGTCGATACCTATACCAACATCCAGTCGGTCAAGCTCTTCGGGTCCGCCGAGGAGGAAAGCCGTGGCGCGCGTGGCGCGTTCGAGGTCTTTATCGGCAAGCTGACAAGGTTCACGCGGCTTCTGACATCGATCCGGATCATCATGGGGACCATCAACGGCGCCATCATCATCCTGATCACGGCGATCGCGCTCATGGCCTGGCAGGACGGTTCCATCAGCGCGGGACATGTCGCTTTCGCGCTGAGCCTGATCCTGAGGCTGAACATTCTTCTCAACCGTCTGTTCAACCAGCTCAACGGTCTGTTCCGGCATTTCGGCACCCTGCAGGACAGCATGGAAACCGTGGTCAAGCCCATCGCCCTTGCCGACAAGCGCGATGCGGTCGAGCTTTCGGTTCGCAAGGGCACGGTGACATTCGAGAATGTCCGCTTTCATTACGGCAAGGCCGGCGGCGTGATCGACCACCTCGATCTTGCGATCGGAGCCGGGGAGAGGGTCGGCATCGTCGGCCCGTCGGGCGCCGGCAAGACCACGCTGACCTCGCTGCTGTTGCGGTTCTTCGATGTTGAGGGGGGCCGCATTCTCGTGGATGGTCAGGATATCCGCGATGTCACTCAGGAGTCCCTGCGCCGGTCCATCGGCATGGTCACGCAGGACACATCCCTTCTGCACCGGTCCATCCGCGAGAACATTCTTTACGGCCGTGTTTCCGCCGGCGAACAGGACCTGATGCGCGCGACCCGCAAGGCGCACGCACTGGAGTTCATCGAAGAGCTTGAAGATCGCAGGGGCCGTTCCGGCTTCGATGCCTTTGTCGGCGAGCGCGGGGTCAAGCTTTCGGGCGGTCAGCGGCAGCGGATCGCGATCGCGAGGGTTCTGCTCAAGGATGCGCCCATCCTGGTTCTCGATGAAGCGACTTCAGCTCTGGATTCGGAGGTCGAAGCCGCGATTCAGGACAATCTGCAGGAGTTGATGGCCGGCAAGACGGTGATCGCCATCGCGCATCGGTTGTCGACGATCGCGGCCATGGACCGTCTCATCGTCATGGACGGAGGGCGGATCGTCCAACAGGGCTCGCACGACGAACTGCTTGGCGACGCAGGCGGGCTCTATGCGCAGCTCTGGCAACGTCAGTCGGGCGGCTTTCTCAAGGCGGAACCGGAGCCGGCTTAAGCAGCGCTGAACGCCTGTGATGATCCAACATTCCCTGCCGGGCGTAGACCGAGCATCAACCCGCCGAGGATCGCATGTTCCAGCTCATCATCGCCTATGTCATTACGGTCACCGCCTTTTTGGGGGCGGATTATATATGGCTCGCCCATGTCTCGCGCGGGTTCTACGCCGACAGGATCGGTCATCTGATGATGGACAAGCCGAACCTGGGAGCAGCAGCAGGGTTTTACGCGGTCTATGTCATCGGCATTCTGGTGTTTGCGGTGGTCCCGGCCCTGAAGTCGGGGAGCCTCGGGACGGCGATCGTCTACGGCGCGCTCTTCGGCTTCTTCACCTATGCAACCTACGACATGACCAACTTTGCCACCTTGAAGAACTGGCCCGTGACCGTGGTCGTCGTCGATGTTCTTTGGGGCACGGTCCTGACCGCATTTTCCGCCGCGGTCGGCATGACGCTCACACGCCTCGTGTCCTGAATATCCCCGGCGCGCCGGGCGCCCGCATTTGGTTGCAGCCGTTACCGATTATTTACAGGCGGTCGAGTAAACTCCGTCAACGCAGTCAATCCGATCAAGGACACTGCAGGGTCATCGGGATTTCAGTCGCACGCCGGTTGAGATGCACCTGGTTGATCATTGTATTGAGTCCGGAACGTCTCGCCAGAATGTTGCGCAGGATGGTCCGGAGAGAATTCGGGGTTTGTCGTGACGCTTTCTATCAAGGGCCGTTTTACTGCCATGGTTTTCACGGCGGCCGCCATCATGATGGCTGGTACCGCTTTTGCCTTCTGGACGTTCCGGCAGGCCTTCATGGAGCAGATCGGCACGGCCGATGGGGCCAGCCAGTTTCTGACCGGTGACGTTTCCGGCAAGCTGGACACGATGATCCTCGATCAGATGATCTATATCGGCCTCGTGGTGTCGCCGGTCGGTCTGGGTTTCCTTCTGTTCGCCCTCTATCTGGCGGTGGGCCTCGCGCGGCCGATGGCGCGGCTTCAGGATGGTCTCGACCGGTTGTCCGAGGGCCAACTGGACATCGAGATCGACGGAGCGGAGCGGAGCGACGAGATCGGCTCCATCGCCCGGTCCGTGATCTCCTTCCGCGCCAACCTCGCCGAAAGGGCGAAGGAGCAGGCGCAAAAGGATTTCGCACATCAGGAAGAGCTGACCGAAGAGCGCAAGGCCCTCATGGGCGACGTTGCCGATGATTTCGAGAAGACAGTCATCAGTGTCGTTTCCGCACTGACACGGGCCGCCGGCAGCGTGGAAAGCAATGCCAGCCAGCTCAACACGGCCGTAGGTTCATCGATCGTGGCGGTCGAACAGGTTCACGAGGCGAGCGCGGAGGCCAACAGCTCCGTGGAATTCGTCACCGATTCCGCCGGACGTCTGTCGGATTCCCTCAGCCGGGTGCGCGGCGATGTCGATCAGGCGACGACGATTGCCGGCGTCGCGGTGGAAGAAGCGCGCAAGACCGACGAGATCGTCGGCCGGCTGTCGGAAACCGGACGGGCGATCGGTGAGATCGTCGAACTGATCAGCCAGATTGCCAGCCAGACCAACCTGCTTGCCCTCAATGCGACGATCGAGGCGGCGCGGGCCGGCGAGGCCGGGCGTGGCTTCGCGGTGGTCGCGAACGAAGTGAAGGCCCTGGCGGAGCAGACTGCCAAGGCGACGGAGGATATCTCGACCCAGGTTGCCTCCGTGCAGGAGGTCGCAGAACTTTCGGAAACCGCAATCAGGTCGATTGTCGAAACGATCGGGCAGGTCAGCGAGATTTCCGGCAAGATCCGCGATGCCGTGGAAGAGCAGTCGACGGCAACCCACGAGATCAGCTCGAACGCGGCCGTCGCGCACTCGAGCTCGGGCAAGGTGTCCAGCAACGTTCAGACGCTGAGCGACGCCATGGACGCGAGCCGCTCGGCGACCGAGGAGATGCAGCATGCATCGGCGCAACTCGGAGACCTTTCCAATACGCTGCAGTCTCAGGTCGGTCAGTTTCTGCAGAGCGTTCGTGCCGCCTGACGGTGATGTCTGCGCGTCGGAATATCGCATTCCGGGGCGACATCCGTACTGGTGTCAACACCCGGAACAGGGGATTTGCTGTTCATAGAGGATCTGACATCCTCACATGAAGAATTGCGCGGACGAAACCAGACAAGAAGATAAAAGATGGCGGACTTACCTGGCGATTTGCCGATGCAAACCTGGCTGGCCTGCCTGAGCATAGCGTTCGCGTTTCTCGTGATCGGCTTTTTCGCGGGCAGGTTCTCACGAAGGTCCGTCGGTCCGGCACAGGCTATCGCGCTGGACAGAAGCGCCATCCTGAACACGGTAGTCGACCAGGTCCATGAAGGCCTGGTGATGCAGGACATCCACGGACGTATCGAATGGTCCAATCCCGCCTATTCCCGAATTACCGGCTACAGCGCAGAAGAAATCAGGGGCAGGCGGCCGCAGGAATACATCCTGCCCGACGATCGGCAGATGACCGCGGCCGAGATCGAGAACTTCCAATATGATCTGAACGTCATCCGGGACGGTTCCGAGGAACTGATACTCAACCGGAGAAAGAACGGCGAACTCTTCTGGAATCAGCTCACTTTTGCGACTTTCGAGGCCGCCAGGCCGGAAGACACCAAGATCATTCTGATCTGCCGGGATGTCAGCGCGCATGTTCAACATGTCCGCGCTCTTGAAGAAGCGCGCAACAGACTGAAGCATCAGGCCGAACACGATGACCTGACGGGCATCGCAAACCGTGCCTGCGCGACCGCCCGGCTTCAGGAACTTGTCGCGAAACCCGCAGAGCCAGGCGAGCGGATTGGGCTCATTCACTTCGACCTCGATCATTTCAAGGACATCAACGACAATCACGGCCATGGCGCCGGCGACACCGTGCTGCGTCGGGCCGCGCAGGTGCTGAAATCCGTCGTCGGGGAGCAGGGGCTCGTGGCCCGCATGGGTGGTGACGAGTTTCTCGTCGTGATCGACGGAGCGGTGGAGCGCCCGGACCTCGAAGCCCTGGGCGAGGGGATCCTGAAAGGGCTGGCACGTCCGGTCAAGGTGGACCTGCAGCTTTTGCGCGTATCGGGCAGTGTTGGCCTCACGCTTGCGGATCGGGCTGAAGCCGGCGTTTCGGAGCTGATCCTCCGATCGGACCTGGCCCTTTACGCGGCCAAGAGAGCCGGTCGCAACATGATCGCCTGGTACACTGATGCTCTCGGCGCGGAAAACCGTTACCGTCGCATGACAATGGCGCGTCTGGACCAGGATCTCTTATCCGGCAACCTGACGATCCTGATGCAGCCGCAATACTGCCTGCAACAGGACCGCATCACCAGCTACGAGGTCACGGTCCACTGGCTGCATCCCTCGGAAGGCCTGGTCAATCCCGCGTCCTACCTTTCATCAAAGGAGGTCGCTTACCAGATGTTTCAGATCGAACGGTTCGCGATCGAGCGCGGTCTTGCGGAAATGCAGCAGCTTCGCGAATTGTCCGGTCACCCTGTCGGAATGTCGGTGAATCTCTCGGAAGCAAGCCTCAAGGACAAGAACCTTGCCGAACGCCTCGTCAACCGCTGCGCCGAAGCAGGTCTGTCGCCACAGGAACTGGTGATCGAATTGGACGAGAAGGCCGTCCTTTTCGACACACCGGGCGCATTGCGCACGGCGATCGAACGATTGCGTGAGGCAGGCTTCCAGATCGCGCTGGATTCCTTCGGAAGCGGCCATGGCGGCGGCGGCCAGCTCATTCACCTGCCCTTCGATCTTCTGAAGATCACGCCTGGCCTGATCGACGGTATCGAAAGCGAACCGGTGAAGCGGCAGTTGGTCAACTCCGTCATCCAGTTGGCCGTTTCCCTGAACGTGAATGTGGCTGCAGTCGGTGTCGACGGGCCCGGCCAGTTGTGCATGCTCAAGGAGATGGGCTGCAGGGCAATCCAGGGCGGTGTGGTGTCAGCCCCCCTGATACCAAGGGAAGCCGAGCTTCATTTACGGGAATTTTCGCTTTCGTGCGGCGAAACCGAACTCGAGGCTGCTGCGCAATAGGTCCCCACCAGTCGGCTGGTTCTCGTCCCGCGATCGGACATCTTCAAATCTGAGGCCCCTGGATGAGCATCCGGCGGACCGACCTTCAGGCTTCCGTGTCCGGCCATAAATGGTCAGAAACGCGCGGATAGCCTGGCATTGAGCGTGTGTGTCTGAGTGCTCGTCGCGAACTGGCCGTCATAGGTCAGGCCGAGCCGGGCGTCGCGCGCAAGTGCCAGCGAAAGACCGGTGCCGATCTGAAAGACATTCCGGTCGACCGGAGCGCCGGTGACCTCGAAGATATCGCCGCCGTCAAGCCGCAAGGCGGCGGTGCCGGTCAGGTCGCCGATGCCATGTTCCCATCCGACTGATCCCTCAAGCAGGATATCCCGATCGTCGCGAAGCGCGAACCGCCGTTCCGCGCGAACGCCGAGTGTGGCGGTGCCGGACACTTGCGTGCTGGAGCCGGAGGTCAATGCCTCCGCGCCGCCGTCTTCGGAGAAGCCCGGCGTGTTCTGATGGATCAGGGCGGCACCCAGGAAGGGTTCAATCCGCGTAGCCCCTGCATCGACGGCGTAGCCCAGTTCTCCGAACAGCTGGCCGGTTGTTGCCAGATAGTCCGCTTTCGGATTTGCACTGAAGCTTCCGGCGCGTATGTGGCGAGAGGTGCCGACATCATGCAGGCCGAGGCCGGCTCCAAGACGCGCTCCAACGGCACCGAACCGGTTTCCCGCATAGGCTCCGAATGTGTAGCTCGTGGCAGTGCCGGACGATGACCGATCCGGCACATCGAAATGGCTTGTGCCGATGCCGGCGAAAAGTCCGGCGCGCCAGCCGCCTGGCATATCCGTGTCGGCCCCCACGATCGTGCCGCCGGTGGTGTAGTTTGTCCGGGCGGCATTTTCGTCGCTGTCGATCGTGCCCCAGCCGCCATAGCCTGTTGCCCATGCGGCCAATCCGTCCGCTACCGCGAGCGGTGCAGCCTCGCCACTGCCGTGGAAGGCGAACTGTGCCTGGTCGGCCGATGCAACGCTGTCGAAGGCCCCACGGATACGGTTGCCGACCGTGATCCGGGTGAAGCGGGCATTCTGCAGCAGAACAGGATTGATCGAAGCGAAGATCTCGCCGGATAGATCGTTGAACGCCTCGCGCGCGCCGGTTTCGCTCAGAACGACAACCGCGTCGTAAGCGGCGTTGCCGGAGCCGGTGCTGGCCAGGCCATCGGCGGTGGCGCGCTGGTTGGGCGTCTGCGCGGCGGAAGAAAAACTCGAGGCGTTTCGGGTCAGGGTCAGGGTGACCGATTTGTCGCCGTAGTCTACGTCCGAATCGAGAAAGGCGAAGTTCTCGTCTACCGAACTGAAGCGTCCCGATACGCCGGTCCCTGCCGTGATAATCGTATAAGCGGTGGATGCGAAATAGGTGCTGCCATCGTCCGTGCCGTTTTCCGCCGATATGCTGAGGGTGACACCGCTCCCGATGGACACCTCGCCGGTGGCGGCGAGCCGGTCGGAATTGCCGTTCCTATCGACTTCAACTGCGTAGGTGGATCCGGCGGCGAGTGTGCTGTCACCGCTGACATTCAAGGTGCCGATGGAATTGCCTGGAGCAATCGTGCTGCCGGCATTGGCTCGCAAGGTGCCGACCGTGCCCGAACCGCCGAGCATTCCGCCATTGAGGGTCACCGCGCCTGTGATTCCGTTCACCTTCAAGGTTCCGGCGGTAACGGTGATGGCATTGGAGAATGCGCCCGTGGACCCGAAGACCAGGGTGCCGTTGCCAGACTTAGAAAGATCGTCGCCGCTTACGGTTCCCGTGAGCGTCAGGGTGCTCGACGCGGCGGTAGCAACGGAAAGGCCGCCCGTGTTGGGTGCGATGGCGCCGGACAGCGTCCAGGTCGAGCCGGAAGTCAGGCTGAGCGTTCCCACGCCCGCAAAGCCGGCATCTTCCGACCCGGTTCCTTCAAGGCTCAGTGCGCCGCCTGACGTGCCGAGGTACACGTTGCCGTTTAGTGCGCTTCCGCTGAACATGCGCAACGTATTGCCGGAATTTTCGAGATAGATGGCATAATTGCGGGTAACGCCGTCACCGCTGAGACCGCCGGAAATCGTGCCATGGTTCACGATCTCCACCGCGCCGAGACCGGCGCCGACAAGGTGGATGCCGATGCCCCCGTCTCCATCCGCGCCGTCGTTGCCGCCGCCGCTTCCCGCGCCCCCTTCACCGCCGTTTCCACCGGCGACCACGGTCGATGTGTTCCGCAGTTCGATCTTCTTAAAAGGATCGTTGATCTGGAAGCCGTCGCCCCCGTCTCCGGCGTCGCCGCCGTCGGTCGCCGTCAGGTTATAGGCCGTCGTGCCGCCGTCGCCGCCGTTTCCGCCTGTATAAGTGTTGTCGCCGAAGTTAATACCATCGAAAGAACCGTCTGTCTGCCGGGCATCGCCGCCACTGGTTCCGTCGCCCCCAGCGGTAGAAACCACGCCGATCGAGCCTGGCAATGCCGCAAAACCCAAATGGTGTATCGG
The DNA here is from genome assembly GCA_008107755.1 of Rhodobacterales bacterium. Classification (GTDB taxonomy): domain Bacteria; phylum Pseudomonadota; class Alphaproteobacteria; order Rhizobiales; family Stappiaceae; genus Roseibium. The sequence goes on along the minus strand of VIRH01000087.1, from coordinate 183,759 downwards.
GATGCCGTTGACGTCGGCGATCAATATGGCCGTGTTTACGTTTTCCGTTGTGATCGTGATCTTGTCGTTGGTACCTGTCGTGGTGGCTGTCGCCCGCACGCCGTCAAGCGCGTCGATCTTCGCCGCCAGATCCTGAAGTGTTTCGCCGGTGTAGACCGTAACCGTAATGGTCGTCGTTCCGTTGATGGTCACCGCGAACTGATCACCGTTGTCGATGGATGGAAGTGTCGTCAAATCCGTTGTTGCGCCGTTCAGGCCGATGGAGGTGCTCATCTGCTGCGGCGTGTCGTTCAGGCCGATAGATGTGCCGTCCGTGCCCGCGGTTCCGACCACTGGAGTTGCAGCCATTGCTCCTGCCGGGAGCAGAAAAACCAGGGCAAGAGATCCGAGAAGGGGCGTGCGACGATCTTTGCGCCGGACAACCGGGCGCACGCGAAAAAGAAAAAACTCCATGGTGAAGCGCTGCAATCGGCTTCCGGAGACGGCGCCGGATCGCAGCAACGGCTGCGGTGTCAAAGCCGGAAGCTTGCGAGACCGGCATTGGCCGAAAACTGCGCCGGCGTTGGATAATATCTGCATTTCTTCCCGAGCTGTTTCGATGAAAACGTGGCTTCAGCTCGGAAGTGGATCTGGGCGATTAATGCACTCGGAGTTCAAGCTCTTGCGTGCAAACTAGAAATTGAAATGTTGCCGAGCTATCCGTTTTCGGCAAAGGCGGGAAATATAGGTAAAAATATCAGGAGGCGAGGGTCTGCGAAGGTGTTTCGGCAAACATCCGCCTGTAGTGGCCGGCGAAACGGCCAAGGTGCAGGAAGCCGAAATGCATGGCCGCCTGCGTGACGGTTGTCTCCTGAGGATCGGCGGCGGCAAGCAACGCTCGGACCCGGTTCAGCCGGCAGCGGCGCAGATAAACCGTGGGCGAGAGGCCGACATACTGCTGCATCGCGTAGCGCAATGTGCGTTCGGAGATGCCAAGCTCTGTGCAAAGGTTCACAAGGGTCGGTAAGGTTGCGCTGTCCAGCTGGGCCTCGACGAAAGCGCGTGCTTTCTTTCCGATCTCCAGGGCCCGAAGACGCTCGCTGTGCGAAGGTTCATGGCCGTCTTCGCCCGAAACAACGATGTCCAAGGCTGTTTGCAGGACGTGGGCACGCAGGATGTCCTCGTGCAGAGGCTCTTCGCTGCCGTCAAAGTCTTGCGCCAATTGCAGGCCGAACTCCAGGGCCGCCTTGAAATCAACCCGGTAAGGAGATTTCAGCGCCAGGACACTCGGCGGCGGCCTTTCCCACTCCTTCGGGTTCAGGATACGGGCGCATTGCAGGAACTCCTGCTGGCTGAAGCCGGCATAGACGGTCTCGCCGCCCGCAGGCACGTGGATGTCGAACTCCATACCCCCGGGCATGAAGAAGATGCTTTCCTCGACCGCACAACTATGCTCGGAAAATCGGGCCGTGGCATCCTGCGAGGAGATGGAAACCGTACAGAAGTCCGAGGTCGCCCGGCCGACCTTCTGGACGGATGCCGATTGTCTTTCCCGCACGATCTTTTGCCTGCCGAGGTTCAGGCAATCGAAGTCGGCAACCCGGCGGCCATGGCTGAGCTGGAGGCACTCCATCTCGACCCAGGGCTGCAGATTGGCCTGCATTCCGGGGTCTTCGAGGGTGTATGACGTCAGCCCCGGTATGCCATCCTCGGGAAGGAACCTCTTTGTCAGCATTGCCGTTTGTTCCTTTGTCGACCCGTCAGCCGAAACGTCTGCCGGTGGCGTCCAGACGAACAGGACCAAGCATACCTTGGTAGAATTTACTAGAGTGACGAACCAGCGAGTGCAATGCCTGAGGCTTGCGCGTGTCTGCAACTGCACGCTTTGCCGGACCGCTGGCCCCTGCGAGGGGAGCCTTGGTTCGGTGTCAGGATAGGGAAATGGCGTCGGCATGCCGGCACGCGTCTCGAATGTGGCCGATCGGCAACAGTCCTTTGTGAGCTACTGCGGATTGACGTTTTGCGCTTTTCAACGCACCTGAATGCGGGTACCAAAGCGTTCTGCCGGTTTCCCAGATCGGCATGTTCCGTCATCTCAGTGGCCGCCAGGGCCGCGCAACCAGGAGGGCATACATGATAGATCGCATCTTGATCGCGCCATCGGCCGCCCTCATGGCTTGTCGGGGATTGACTGTCCGCTTCCTCTAGGAAGACGCTGACCCTCTTCAATATCTAGAAATTTGCGGTGACTGGCCCAAGTCGGAACAAACCGGCTGCTCGCGTTTGCGCGGGTTCGCTGTCACCAGACCTGACGTTTCTTTTCGGAGACACTCCGATGCTGATCCAGTTCCCACCCGAGGTGTCCGCGATGGCGGACCGACGGGATTTCTATTCTTTACCGGCGCGGCCATCTGGTGGCGCGGTTCGCGGTCCTATCCGTTTTGCGCAGACGGTCGCAGTGTTTTTCGCCGCCACCTTCGCGCTGGCCGTCCTTCTTTTCCTGCCGGTTCTGGCCGTAAGCCTGACGAGTGTGGAGGCCGTTGATATTGCCGGGAGAATAGTCCCGGCGAGCGCCTTTGCCGACAGGCTTCAGGATCTGTTCTGGGGCGGATTCATCGTGGCCCTGGCGGTCACAAGTTTCATCGCCGGAGCGAGATTGTCGCCGTCCGGCCCCATCATTCGTCCGCATTATCGCGACCCGGACCCGCAGGAGCCCCAACGCCGGGCTGCCGCGCTTCGCGTGATCGGATGGGAGAGGTAAACATGTTCGCACGTTTCGAAAAAATGGCGGATCCCTTCGCCGACACTGAGCTGGAAGTGCCTCCCAAGGCGTTCTGGGCCTTCTGCTGGTACTACACCAAACCCGTGTGGCCGATCCTTGCCTGCGTGTCCTTGCTGGGCACGCTCGTCGCCATCGTCGAGGTTTATGTGTTCACATTCCTCGGCGACCTTGTGACCTGGCTCGAGAAATCGGATCCGCAGACGTTCTTCAGTGAAAACTGGCCGGTCCTGGTCATGATGCTCTGTGTCCTGCTGGTTGTCCGTCCGCTGCTGGAAGCTCTCTGGCAGCTGTTCTTCCACCAGGCCCTCATGGGCAACTACCCCATGTCGATCCGGTGGCGGGTTCACCGTTATCTGCTGCGCCAGAGCGTGTCTTTCTACCAGAACGACTTCGCCGGGCGGATCGCGACAAAGCTGATGCAGACGGCGCTTGGCGTTCGTGAAGTCGTCTCGCGGATGGCGGACATCCTGGTCTATGTGGCGGTCTATTTCACGGCTGCCGTGATCGTGGTCGGCGGCGCCAACATCTGGCTGTCGTTGCCGCTCCTGATCTGGCTTGCGGCCTATCTCGTGACGATCCGCGTCTTCATTCCGAGGCTGCGCGACGTTTCGAAGATGCAGGCCGATGCCCGCTCGCTCATGACCGGTCACGTGGTGGATGCCTATACCAACATCACGACGGTGAAGCTCTTTTCCCACGCCGACCGCGAGGAGAGCTACGCCCGGGCCTCGATGACGGGCTTTCTCAAGACCGTCTTCATGCAGATGCGTCTGGTGACCTGGCTCAATATCGTGCTGGTGTTCATCAACATGCTTTTGCTTGCGGCGATCGGAGGCCTGTCGATCACGCTCTGGCGGGCCGGCAACGTGACCATCGGCGAAGTCACCATCGCGGTTGCCCTGGTGCTGCGGCTGCAGGGCATGTCGCACTGGATCCTGTGGGAACTGGCTGGTCTCTTCGAGAATATCGGGACGGTTCAGGACGGCATTTCGACCATCTCGCGCGAGCGTGAAGTGGTGGACGTGCCGGCGGCGAAGACGCTTCAGGTCGACAAGGGCGAAATCCGCTTCGAGAACATCCGCTTCCACTATGGCAAGAAGGCCGGAGTGATCGATGATCTCAGCCTGACCATTGCTCCGGGCGAAAAGATCGGCCTGATCGGCCGGTCAGGGGCCGGCAAATCGACGCTGGTGAACCTGCTGCTGCGGTTCTACGACCTGGAGGCAGGCCGTATCCTGATCGACGGTCAGGACATCTCTGGCGTGCGGCAGGACGACATCCGGGCAAATGTCGGCGTGGTGACGCAGGATACGTCTCTGCTTCACCGGTCGATCTTCGACAACGTCTCCTACGGCAGACCGGATGCGACGCGGGAGCAGGTGCTGGAAGCCCTCTCCAAGGCCCATGCGATGGATTTTGTCACTGGGCTTTCGGACATGGAGGGCCGCAAGGGCCTTGATGCCCATGTCGGCGAGCGCGGCGTGAAGCTCTCCGGCGGACAGCGCCAGCGTATCGCGATCGCCCGTGTCCTTCTGAAGGATGCGCCGATCCTTGCGCTGGACGAGGCGACTTCGGCGCTCGATTCTGAAGTGGAGGTCGCGATCCAGGAGAGCCTGTTCGACCTCATGGAGGGAAAGACGGTGATCGCGATTGCCCATCGTCTGTCCACCATCGCGGCGATGGACCGGCTGATCGTCATGGACAAGGGCCGAATCATCGAGGAGGGAACGCATCAGGAGCTTCTGGACCGGAAAGGGCTCTACGATCAGCTCTGGCAGCACCAGTCCGGCGGCTTTCTGGACCCCGTCGAGGCGGCCTGACGCAGCTATTTTCGCCAAGGCCGGGATTCCGCGGAATTCCGGCCTTGCGCATGTTCCCCAAAAAAGGGCAGAAAAGCGGCAAGGCAAGGATTTTTGACTGCGACATATTCAAGCGGAGCCGTTTGTTGAACTGGACAAGCGTTTCGAAGGGTGCAAAAAGACAAGCCGCTTGACCGGTCGGACGTGATGCTCCCCGGTCTCCGTTGAGCCCGGCATGGTCGCGAAGTTCTTCTAGGGAGGAAGGGCGGCGCACCTGATGCGGGCTTTCGGTACAGGTTGAACATGAAAGAGGACGCGACCTTGGCACACAACACGGATGCGGAAGAACCGAACCGCCGTGACTTTCTCTACATCGCGACCGGGGCAATGGGCGTTGTGGGCGCCGGGGCGTTGGTATGGCCGTTCATTGACCAGATGAACCCGGACGCCTCTGCACTGGCTCTGGCTTCCATTGAAGTCGATGTGTCTGCCGTGGAGGAAGGGCAGTCAATCACAGTCAAATGGCGCGGCAAGCCCGTCTTCATCCGCAACCGCACGGCGGTTGAAGTGGAAGAAGCACAGGCTGTTCCTCTTGCGGATCTCAAGGATCCGATTGCACGTAATGCGAACCTGCCGGCGGACGCGGAAGCAACCGACGTGAACCGCGGCGTGGAAGGCAAGGAAAACTGGCTGGTCCAGGTCGGCATCTGTACGCACCTCGGCTGTGTGCCGATCGGCGACGAGGGCGACTTCGGTGGCTGGTTCTGCCCGTGCCACGGATCCCATTACGACACTGCCGGCCGTATCCGTAAGGGCCCGGCTCCCGAGAATTTGCTGATTCCGCCGCTCGAGTTCGTCAGCGACTCGACGATCAAGATCGGCTAACGGCAAGAATTTTTAGGAGACAGCCATGGCTGGACATTCAAACTACGTTCCGCAGAGCGCCGGAGCCAAGTGGCTTGAGAGCCGCTTGCCCGTCATTTCGCTTGTGCGCGGCTCTTTCGTCGACTTCCCGACCCCGAAGAACCTCAACTACTGGTGGACCTTCGGCGGTATTCTGTTCTTCATCCTGATTTCGCAGATCATCACCGGTATCGTTCTGGTGATGCACTACACCCCGAGCACGACCGCAGCGTTCGACAGTGTCGAGCACATCATGCGCGACGTGAACTTCGGCTGGATGCTGCGATATCTGCATGCCAACGGCGCGTCGATGTTCTTCATCGCCGTCTACATCCACATGTTCCGCGGCATGTACTACGGCTCCTACAAGGCGCCGCGCGAGATCTCCTGGATCCTCGGCGTGATCATCTTCCTCATCATGATGGGCACCGGCTTCATGGGCTACGTGCTGCCGTGGGGACAGATGTCCTTCTGGGGCGCGACCGTAATCACCAACCTGTTCTCGGCGATTCCGCTGGTCGGCGATGCCATCCGCACCTGGCTGTGGGGCGGCTTCGCGGTCGACAACCCGACCCTGAACCGGTTCTTCTCGCTGCACTACCTGCTGCCGTTCATGATTTTCGGCGTGGTCATCCTGCACGTGTGGGCCTTCCACACCACGGGCAACAACAACCCGACCGGCGTGCAGCCCAAGACCAAGCAGGACACGGTTCCGTTCCATCCGTACTATACGATCAAGGACCTGTTCGCGATCATCATGTTCATGATCCTGTTCGCATGGTTCGTGTTCTATGTGCCGAACTACATGGGGCACCCGGACAACTACATTGAGGCGAACCCGCTGGTGACCCCGGCGCATATCGTTCCCGAGTGGTACTTCCTGCCGTTCTACGCGATCCTGCGTGCGGTCCCGGACAAGCTCGGCGGTGTCGTGGCCATGTTCGGCGCAATCGCGATCCTGTTCGTCCTGCCGTGGCTCGATACGTCGAAGGTCCGTTCCGGTACCTACCGGCCGCTGTTCAAGCAGTTCTTCTGGATCTTTGCACTGGTCTGCGTGGCGCTCGGCTACCTCGGCGCAATGCCGGCGGAAGGCACCTATGTCATCCTGGCGCGGATCTGCACGGTCTACTACTTCGCCCACTTCCTGATCATCCTGCCGATGCTCGGGTTCTTCGAAAAACCGCGGCCCTTACCGGCCTCCATCTCGGAAGCGGTTCTGAAGGGTGGTTCCGGCAAGCCAGCCGGTGCAGCCGCTGCATCGGAAACCAAGTAAACGCGAACCGGATCAGGAGTTAATCGAGACATGAGCACCATGATCAAAATGGTTCGTTCCCTTGCAGCGGTGGCGGCAGTTGCCATCGCGACGCCGGCCCTCGCAGCCGGTGATCCGCCACATATCGAGCGGCAGCAGTGGTCCTTCGCAGGCCCCTTCGGCTTCTTCGACCGTGGTCAGCTGCAGCGCGGCTTCAAGGTCTACCGCGAAGTCTGTTCGTCGTGTCACGGCTTGCGCCAGGTTGCCTTCCGCACCCTGGCCCAGGACGGCGGTCCGAGCTTCACCGAAGAGCAGGCCAAGCAGATCGCTTCGGAATACACCGTCATGGACGGTCCGGACGATGATGGCGAAATGTTCGAGCGTCCGGCGATCCTTGCCGACAAGTTCCCGTCGCCGTTCCCGAACGAGCAGGCGGCGCGCGCGGCAAACGGCGGCGCCTATCCGCCCGACTTCTCGCTGCTGGCAAAGGCCCGTGCGGCGCATCGCGGTTTCCCGTGGTTCGTCTTCGATGCCTTCACGCAGTACCAGGAGCAGGGCCCGGACTACATCTACGCGCTGTTGACCCACTACCCGGAAGAAGCTCCGGCGTGTCTGGGTGAGGATTTCTCGGGCTACTACAATCCGAAGTTCCTCGGTGGATCGATGCCGGCCGACTGTGCCCACGAGCACCTGACGGGTGGCCCGATCGGCATGGCACCGCCGCTGTCCGAGGAACTGGTCGAATATACCGACGGCACTCCGATGACCGTCGACCAGTACGCCCGCGACGTTTCGGCCTTCATGATGTGGGCTGCAGAGCCGCACCTCGAGGAGCGCAAGAAGATCGGCTTCCGCGTGATGGTTTTCCTGATCGTGTTTGCCGGCCTGCTGTACTTCACCAAGAAGAAGCTTTGGCGTAACGTCGAGCACTGATCGGGCTTCGAGCAAGCCAAACGAAAGCCGCCGGTCACCGGCGGCTTTTTCTTTGAGGGGGACAATCTCCAAATGCGCAGCCTTGTTGCAGGTTTCGTCGCGCTGGTGGCGGCATCGCCCGCGCTTGCACAATCCTCCGGCACCCACACGGTCGAGGTCATGGATATCCAGCTCGCCATGAAGGCCGCCCTTCGGGCGATCCTCGTGTGCAACGAGGCCGGGTATCAGGTCGGGGTCTCGGTCGTGGATCGCTTCGGGATCGAGCAGGCGACGCTTCGCAGCAATATGGGGGGCGCCTATGTCACCGACAGGGCGAGGCAGAAGGCCTGGACGGCCGCGATCTACAACGCCCCGGCGGGCGCCTTGAAGCCCGAAAAGGCATCGGCGTCAGAAACGGCGGCCCTGGCTGCTGCGGCATCGCCGGGCGCGGTGCCGGTGCCAGGCGGCATTCCGATCCTGTCGTCGTCAGGCCAGATGCTCGGCGGTATCGGCGTTGCCGGTGGCGGTGGCAGCGAGACCGAGGCGGAATGTGCCCGGGCCGGTCTTGACGCCATCAGGGATCACTTGGAATAACCTTTCACACGGTCGCAATTTTCCTGAACGCGGACGGTGAGGCAGGTCCTCACGAACTCTTGGAGCGGATATGGCAGAAGCTGTGCTGGGCATCATCGGGGGATCGGGCATCTACGATCTTCCCGGGCTGGAAGACTCGCAATGGGTGACGGTGGACAGTCCGTGGGGTGTGCCCTCCGACCAGGTCCGGATCGGCACCATCGACGGCCTCAAGATCGTCTTTCTTCCACGCCATGGCCGCGGGCATGTCTATTCGCCGACCAGTATCAACTACCGCGCCAACATCGACGTGATGAAGCGCTGCGGCGTGACGGATCTCCTGTCCGTGTCTGCCTGTGGTTCCTTGAAGGAAGAACACTCTCCGGGCATGTTCGTGCTGGTGGACCAGTTCATCGACCGCACCATTGCACGCGACAAGAGTTTCTTCGGCACGGGATGTGTGGCCCATGTTTCCATGGCGACCCCGGTCAGCCCGAAACTGGTCGACGCGGTGGCGGCGGCCGCCGAGGCTGAGAAGCTTGCCTATGCAAGGGGCGGCACCTATCTGGCGATGGAAGGACCGCAATTCTCGTCGCTTGCGGAAAGCGAACTCTACCGCTCCTGGGGCTGCGATGTCATCGGAATGACCAACATGCCGGAGGCCAAGCTCGCCCGCGAGGCCGAGATCTGCTACGCGACGGTTGCCATGGTCACCGATTATGACAGCTGGCATCCCGACCATGGCGAAGTCGACATCCAGGCGATCATCAAGGTGCTGCACGACAATGCGGACAACGCGCAGCGGCTGGTGGCACGGGTCGCGCGCGATCTGCCGCGCGAGCATCAATCCTGCCCGGCCGGGTCCGACACCGCCCTGGAATTCGCACTGATGACCGCACCCGACAAGCGGGATGCGGCGCTGGTCGCCAAGTTGGACGCGGTCGCCGGACGCGTTCTCAACAAGGCATCCTGACATCGCCCGTGCCGGATGCTTTCCGGCGCGCGCCGATACGCTTCGGCCTGACGGCCCAAAACTGGTATAAGCGTTAGCTGGGCTCAGATCCGGCGACGCACGAGAAAGAGACTTCGATGAGCGAGCACACAATCCAGGATGAACTGATCAACTCGATCCGCACCATCAAGGATTACCCGAAAGAGGGCATTCTCTTCCGCGATATCACAACGCTTCTGGGCAACGCGCGCGCGTTCCGCCGGGCGGTAGATGCTCTGGTTCAGCCATGGGCCGGGTCGAAGGTCGACCAGATCGCCGGCATCGAAGCGCGCGGGTTCATTCTGGGCGGCGCTGTCGCACATCAGGTCTCTGCCGGCTTCGTGCCGATCCGAAAGAAGGGCAAGCTGCCGCATGAAACCGTGCGGATCGCCTATTCGCTGGAATACGGGCTCGACGAGATGGAGGTGCACAAGGATGCCATCAAGCCGGGCGACCGAGTGATCCTGGTCGACGACCTGATCGCGACCGGCGGTACGGCAGAGGCCGCCTGCAAGCTGCTGCGCTCCATGGGCGCCAATATCGAGGCAGCCTGCTTCATCGTCGATCTGCCCGATCTCGGCGGCCGCAAGAAGCTTGAAGCCATGAAGGTTCCGGTGCGCACTCTGGTGGAATTTCCCGGCCACTGAACCGACATGGGGGAGGACGCCATGGAGGATATCGACGCACCGGAGTTTTCCGCACCGTTTCGCGACGACTTCGAGACCCTTTTGCGGTGGCGCCGGGATGTGCGCCGCTTTCGCGCAGATCCGCTGCCGAACGGAACGATCGGTCGCCTGCTCGAGCTTGCGGATCTTGCGCCTTCCGTCGGCAACAGTCAGCCCTGGCGGATCGTTCTTGTGGAGAGCGCGGAAGCAAGGGCGCGGGTGACAGCGTGCTTCGAAGAGGAAAATGCCGCTGCGGCGAGGGAATACGACGACGAGACCGCGCAGCACTATCGCGCGCTCAAGTTGGCGGGCCTGCGCGAGGCGCCTGTCCATCTCGCCGTCTTTTGCGATGAGGATCCCGAGCAGGGGCACGGGCTTGGCCGCTCGACCATGCCGGAGACGCTGTCCTATTCGACTGTCAGCATGATCCATACCTTCTGGCTTGCCGCCCGAACGGAAGGGATCGGGGTCGGGTGGGTGTCGATCCTCGACCCGGCCACCGTCGGTGAAATTCTCGATGTTGACGCCTCCTGGCGGCTTGTGGCCTATCTATGCGTCGGATATCCCGAGGAGGAGCACATCGATCCAGAGCTTGAACGGCTGCGCTGGCAATCGCGTAGTCCCCTGAAATCGCGGCTTTTTCGCCGCTAGAGCCCGTGCTTTGGGAGTTTACTGATGCCCGTGATTATCCGTTCCACTGAAGACAGGGATCATGCCGCCGTGCATCAGCTCCTGACGGAGCGCTGGACCGCGCCGGAAATCATGCTCGATGACGAGATGATCGATGCGTCCCGTTTGCCGGGTTACGTCGCCTATGATGAGGACACGCTGGTCGGCCTCGTGACGCTGATCAAGCGGGATGTCGAGTGGGAGATCCTCACACTGGATTCCCTGAACCGCTGGGGCGGTGTCGGCAGCCAGTTGCTGGATGCAGTCGTCCAGGATGCGCGGGCGCACGGCATCGACCGGCTGATCGTGCGCACGTCCAACGACAACCTCGACGCTTTCCGTTTCTACCAGCGCCGCGGCTTCCGCCTGGAGCGGGTCGGACAGGGCATCATCGACCGCGAGCGTGAGCTGAAACCCGGCATCCCGTTGCGCGGCGATTACGGCATCGAGATTCATGACGAGATCCTCTTCGCGCGTAGCCTTTGATCATGCCGCAGGACGGGAATTTCAGGTCTGGCGGGCAATGGTGCCGATCGCGTTCACGATGATGCGCGACGCGGTAAGTGCTGAAAGGCCGTCCACATCCGCCGGCGGAAAGTACTCCACCAGATCGAAACCGGTGATCCTTGCGCGTTTCCCGAGGCCGGCGATCAGATCAATCACCTGTGTGTAGGTAAGGCCGCCGGGTGTTCTTGCCGCGACACCGGGCATGAGGCCTGGATCAAGGCCGTCGCAATCCAGTGTGACGATTGTGCGGGCCCCTTCGGGGATGTGGCGGAGCGCCGCCTCGACGCCTGCTGTGTGAACCTCGCGCGCGCTCACCAGACGGCTGCCGTAACCCTGCGCGGCTTTCAGTTCCGCAACGCCCGCGCTGCCGACCGCACGCATGCCGACCTGCACGATGCCCTCGACATGGGGCATCTCGCTTGCGCGTCTCATCGGGCTTGAATAGCCGAAGCGCTCACTGTCAACGTCGTCGCGCCAGTCGATATGTGCGTCGATCTGAAGGAGCCAGACCGGGCCTACGTCCGCGAAGGCGGAGATGAACGGGATCGGCACCGAGTCATCGCCGCCGATCATGATGGGTACGGCAGGAATGCCCAGGATTTCCCGGGTCCTGGTCTCGATCAGCCTGCGATTGCCGGCGTTGTCATGCATGGCGCTTGAGACGTTGCCGAAATCCAGACAGCAGACGGACCGGTTGTCGAACAAGGGGCCTCCGAGGTCAAAATCCCAGTTCTCGACGAGAGCGGCATCTTCCTGACTGGCTGCCCGAATGGCATCTGCGGCTGATGCATAGGCGCTGCTGTCCTTGCCGGGATAGGTGCTGCCATGGCCGGCGCCGAAGATGACTGCGCAAGGCGGTGACGTTTCCGAAGGGCTGCCGGAAAAGCCGAGAAAACGGGAGGATTGTGGCATTGGAGGTGTCTCTGCCGCGGGGCTTTGGTGAATTGCCACGACACCCTATTTGCTTGGGGCGCGGAAACAAGGGGCGGCCGACTGGTAACCGGTTCGGGTTTCTTTTCGAAGACCTCCGAATTTGCATCGCACTGCACAACAGGTATGATTGCACCTGCCTGAAATCGGTTTTCTGAAATGGATTTCAATCAATATTCTGCAAGTAAATTTAGGGAGGTGAATATGGGGAGTACCGTCAGGTCACTCGAATCGGCTGAGGAAATATCCGATATTGCTTTTGGTTTCATGGGGTCAAAAGCCCTTTTTTCTGCACTCCACGTCGATCTCTTTTCGGTTCTCTCCGAAAAGACGCTGTCTCCGAAAGATGTTGCTGAAAAAAGTGCCCTTGATCTCGACCGGGCAACAACGTTGCTGACCGCTCTCACCAGCCTCGGCCTTGTCCGCCGCGATGGCGACGGCTTTGCAAATTCGCCTGCAGCGGAATCCTTTCTGGTGAAGGGACGCAAATACGATTTTGGCGATTATCTGCGCTTTCAGATCGACAAGCAGATGTATCCCTTCCTGACTCAGCTCAACGATGCACTGACGGACAATCTCGAGCAGGACCAGATTGCCTCCTATGAGGACTGGTTCAGCGATCCGGAACAGGCAAGGCTTTATTCCCGCTCGCAACATGCCGGATCTCTCGGGCCGGGCAGGGGGCTTGCCAAGATGGTCGACCTCTCGTCTGCCAGAATGTTGCTGGATGTCGGCGGCGGCACAGGGGCCTTTTCCATTTCGCTCTGCAAGGCCTATCCGCAGCTTTGCTCCACCGTGCTTGATTTCCCGAACGTCGCGAAGGTCGGAGAGCAGTTCATTGCCGAAGAAGGACTTCAGGACCGGATCGCCTACCAGCCGGGCAACGCGCTCAAGGACGCATGGCCGTCCAGCGCCGACGCGGTGCTGATGTCCTATCTCTTTTCCGGCGTACCAGGCGCGGAAATTGCCAGTCTTGTTCGCAAGGCGGCGGGTGTCCTCAGTCCGGGCGGGCGGTTCATGGTGCACGACTTCATGGTCGACGAGAACAGGGAAGGCCCGAAGCTTGCCGCCCTTTGGCAGCTTCAGCACACGGCCTTCAATCCGGAAGCCCGCTCCATCACCAGTGCCTATGTCGAGGACCTGATGAAGGCGGCAGGTTTCGTCGATATCCAAACCGGACCGATGATCCCGGGAATGACGACGCTGGTGCACGGCAGAAAGCCGAGCTAGGCCCTTCGGATCTCCTTCGGAACCTGAACCGTCGAACGAGCCAGGTCGTGGCGGCTGATTGACCTCAGCTTCCGCGCCGTTCGACGAAGACGATCGCCTTGAAGGAAAATACCAGCTCGCCGTCCTGATTGTGAGCCAGCATGTCGGAATGGACGATGCCCCATTCCGGCCGGCTGCGGCTTTCCGTCTTGCCGGTCACCTTCTGTGAATAGCTCAGCGTATCGCCCGGATAGACAGGCTTTATCCAGCGCAGCTTTTCAAAACCCGGGGAGGGGCCGAAACGGGCCGGTGTTTTTCCGTCCGCCCGTGCGCGCTCCTCGGAGGCTTTCAGCGTCGCGACGAAGCGTTGCATGAAGACCGAAGCCGTGTGCCAACCGGAGGCGATCACACGGCCATAGTGTGTTTCGGCGGCGGCTTCCTCGCTCAAGTGAAACGGCTGGGGATCATATTTTTCGGCGAACCGCAGGATCTCGTCTCGGGAGAAGGTATGCGCGCCCAGATCGTAAGTGTCGTCAATGCAGAGATCGTCGAAAAAGTCCGTCATTGACCGTGCTCTCGTCTTCCAAAGAGGATCGGGCTTTCCCAAAGCAGCACATTGACCCCGGACTGGTTGTCCGCCGTGACGCGCAAGGTGACGAGACCGAGGTCCGGTTTGGAGTTCAGACCCCGCGTTTCCAGGACTTCCGCGGTCGCCGTCAGCGTGTCGCCCGGGAAGACCGGACGTTTCCAGAGCAGCCGGTCGATGCCGGGCGAGCCGCGGCATGCGCTGCGGTTCAGGAGGCCGGTGGCGAGAAGATTCATGACCAGGGAACCGGTATGCCAGCCGGACGCCGCCAGCCCGCCAAGCAGCGATGCCTTTCCGCCTTCTTCCGTCAGGTGAAAGGGCTGCGGGTCGAATTCGGCGGCAAATTCCACGATGTCCTCGCGGCTGACGGCGAGCGCTCCAAGGTCGAATGTCTGGCCTTGCGTGAAATCCTCGAAGTAATTGAGATCGGACATGGCATTCCGGCTGGATGCGGCGGGCCCTGCAATGCGGGCCCGCCTGTCAGAAGGATTGGTCAGCTGTTGATCGGGTCGACGTACTTGCGCCAGTCGTGCTCTTCCTTGAAACCGAGCACTTCGCGGATCTTGCGGTTGGAAAACAGCGCTTCGTGGTCTCCGAGCTCCCTTGAAAGCGGAACGTTCGGAAAGAAGCGCTTGAGGATCTCCGTGTTGGGAATATCGACCGAGTTGGTGTCGTTGCCGGCGTTGAAGACCTGATAGCCGAGGCCGTCCTTCTCCAGGCACAGATCGACGATCTGACCGAGGTCGCGCGCGTCGATATAGCAGAATATGTTGCGCCGCCGTTGTTCAGGGTTCCGGAAGAAATCCGGAAAGCGGTCATATTCGTGCGGCTCGATGACATTGCCGATCCTGAGGGCATAGATATCGAAGCCCGAGCGCCGCTGGAAGGCGCGGGCGGTCTTTTCGTTGACCACCTTCGACAGGCCGTAGCTGTCCATCGGGTCGACGTCGTAGTCTTCTTCCACGGGCAGGACATGCGGGTCGGTCTGGCCGTCGGAGAAGCAGACGCCATAGGTGGTTTCCGACGAGGCGATGATGATCTTGCGGATGCCGAGCTTCACGGCCGCCTCGATCACGTTGTAGGTGCCGATCGCGTTGACCTCGAAGGTCTTGTTGTCGGGATGGATCAGGATGCGCGGCACGGCGGCAAAATGAACGACGGCATCGAATTCCGGGACGCCGTTGCCCGGCTCCAGCTCGTCGAAATTGGCGTAGCTCGTCATGACGTTGAACATTTCGCCGGATTGCGTGATGTCCGCCGTCAGGTTGTCGACGCCCGGATGGTCGAGAGGCGTCAGGTCGACATTCACGACCCGGTGTCCCTGATCGAGAAGATAGGGAATGACGTGCCGGCCGGCCTTGCCGGATCCGCCCGTAAACAGAATTCTCTTTGCTGTGCCCATGTTCATCCTCCCGAAAACTGGTTTTTGGTATCGCACCGCTATGGTGCGTTTCATGTGTTCTACACGTTTTGTCGCCACGTGCCAGCTATGTGGCAACGTCGACACACGCTTGAACAGGAGGATGGGCGACGCTCAAGGCAAACCCAGCGTGCGGTTTCAGCACGCAAGGCTTGCTGTGTCAGAAATGGAAGGCGGCACTCAGGAAGGGGCCGTGAAGTGTGGCTTCATAGTCGAACCGGTCGGAGCCGGACCCGGATTCGTAATTGGTGTAAATCGCGCGGTATCCGGCCGCGGTGGAAAAGTGGTCGGTCCAGTTGTAGCTGAGGGTCAGGAAGCCCTGGGCGGTCAACTGCGACCCGACACCAAATCCGCCGATATCGGCGATGCCGTTCAGGCGCCAGCGGTCATTGAAACCATACTGCACCGCGACCCCGACGATCGGATCCAGCCAGTCTTCCGTCCTGCTTCGGTTGACCTCAAGCGGATACGTGCCGGAGATGAGCGAGGTATCGGCCGACAGGTTCTGATAGCGCAGACCCGCCGTCACGTAGACATCGAGAGCATCGATGCCGAAAGGCAGCCCGTAGCCGCCAATGGCCGAGGCAATCAGCAAGGACTGTTCGAACTTGAGTGTCGGCGAATTGAGAACGTTCAGGTTGGTCTGGTCCGACATCTTCGACCAGACGAGATCGGCGAGCAGGAGCCATGTGCCGTTGCTGACGGCGACATTGCCCATCACGGCTCCGTCGAGGTTTTCCAGGATGTCGCCGAAGGTGGCATCGATGTTCGCATTTGGCAGATTGCCGATGCCGATGGAGCCTTCCAGAGCCGTCGCCCAGAGATAGAGCGTGGTTTGCACCTCCCATTGCCTCGGAGCACTTTCCTCGATGACGACAACGGGCTCGACGGTAAGGTCCGCGGCATGCGTGGCGGGACCGAAGGATGGAAAAAAGGACAGGAGCAGGAAGGCTCCGGGCAGCAAGCGGACTGGCAACATCATTCAACCTTTTGTCTGACCTTTTGGGGTCGGGAAGTCGGAAATCCTGCCGGTAAGGCAATTGGCTGCGGTCCAAGCTGAAAATGTAATTTATGGTTTATATTACGTAAAGTTATACACCTTTTGGTAGTTAGAGAAGTCCCTTTCGCTGACTTCGGACTGACTTTGTGTCCGGGCCGGGGCCGAGGAGATGCAGCGCCCGCGCCCGAGAGCGTCATCTGCTCCGTGTTTTGAAAGGGAAGCGAGCGAGGCCCCTGAACCTGGTCTCAAAGCGGCCAGAAGATGAGGATGGACGGGAGGGAAACCGCCAGGACGAGCAATTCGAGGGGCAGGCCTATCCGCCAGTAATCGCCAAAGCTGTAACCGCCCGGTCCCATGATGATGGTGTTGTTCTTGTGGCCGATCGGCGTGAGAAAGGCACAGGAAGCTGCAACTGCAACCCCCATGAGGAAGGGATCGGCGTTGACTTCCAGCACCTTGGCGATCTGGATGGAGATGGGGGCCGCGATCAGGCAGGTTGCAACATTGTTCAGGAAGTCGGAGAGGGTCATGGTGACCACCATCAGGAGGGCGAGGGTCACCCAGGCCGGCGCATTTGCCGTCAGGCTCAAGATGCCGTCGGCAATCAGCTGCGCATTTCCGGCATCCTCGAAAGCCTGGCCGAGGGGAATGAGCGAGCCCAGCAGGACGATGACCTTCCATTCGACGGAATTGTAGACTTCCGCACCGCTGACGAGCCCGCTGGCCGCATAGAGCACGACGCAGGCGGCCAGCGCGACCGGAAGATAGACGACGCCGGCCACTGCCGCGGCAATGGCGATGGCAAAGCCGGTGATCGCGATCCAGGCCTTGTTGCGCTGGATCATGCTGGTCTTGCGACCGTCCAGCGGATAGACGCCGAGCCAGTTGCAGGCAGCATCGAGACGCTCCTGCGGTCCGAGCAGCAGGAGCACGTCCCCCGGGCGGATCATTTCATGGCGAACCCGCTTCTGGATGCGTCGGCCGCGCCGCGAGATGCCCAGAAGAGTGACGCCATGGCTGAAAAGAAGCCTGAGACGTACCGCTGACGAGCCGGCAATGCGGGCATTGTCCGGCACGATCGCCTCGACGAGGGAAAGCGCGCCGCCGGCGATGCCCTCCTTGTGTTGTTCGGAGCCGGCGAAATCGAGCTTGGCCACGCCCATGAAGCTTTCGATGGATTTCGGGTCCCCTTCGACAACCAGGTAATCGCCCTTGCGGATTTGCTCGCGCCTCGCAAAGCCCCGGACTCTGGTGCCGTTGCGGATGAGGCCGATGATGGCGACGTCCTTGTCTTCCGCGATCGGATGAAGGTCGCCGACTGTCAGCGGCTTTTGATCGGAAATGTCGCCGACGCGCAGTTCGGCCGAATAGAGGCTTTCGGCAAGGTCGTCCGCGGCCGGCGCGTCGCGGAAGTGCTTGGGCAGCAGCCGCCAGCCGAACAGAGTCACAAAGGCAATGCCGCTGACGGCGACAACGGCGCCGACGGGGGTGAAGTCGAACATCGAAAAGGATTCGCCGAGCGCGGTCGCCCGGTATTCCGCAATGACGATGTTCGGAGGTGTCCCGATCAGGGTGATCATGCCGCCAAGGATCGTTGCGAAGGAAAGCGGCATCAGGGTGAGGCCGGGTGATCGCGCGGCTTTTTTCGCCGCTTCCATATCGAGTGGCATGAGAAGCGCAAGGGCGGCGACATTGTTGATGATGCCCGACAGGGCCGCTCCGACAACGGCCATGACGCCAACATGGCGTGAAAGACCGGCGGAGCCCGACAGCAGAAACCCGGCCACCAGCTCCACCGCGCCCGAATTCATGAGGCCTCGCGAGACGATGAGGACGAGCGCGATGATGATCACAGCCGAATGACCGAAGCCGGAAAAGACGTCGCCGGACGGAACAAGCCCGAGCATCGCGCCGACGATCAGGGCTGCAAAGGCAATCAGGTCGAACCGGATACGGCCCCAGACAAGCAGGGCGAACACAACTCCGAAGAGGATGAACAGGGCAATCTGGTCAAATGTCACGTCCGTTCGAACTCCAGTGAACAAAGAAGTTTGGCGACTTGCCGGAGGTCGGCAGTCACAATCGGCCCACCGCTAGCCCGGTGGGCGATATCATGTCGACGACTTTCCGCGTGTCTTTTCGGGTAGGGCAGAAACCTGAATGAGATGTTTCGAGTATCCACGGCTCGCTGAGGCGAGACAATTGTCCATATTCTGGAAACAGGCAAGCCGGTTCGTGGTTCCTTCGCGTGCGCCGGTAATGTGAAGAACGGCGCCTGAAGACGCAGTGCTGCAGAGCGTCCGTCGGAAGCCCTGATTCAGTCGACCATGCGCGGATGCGGCGCGAAGATGCTGAGCTTGAACCGGTCCGTCAGGCCATCCTGTGGACGAGATCTATTGAGGAAAGTCCCTTCCCGGAAAGACATAGGCCCGCCGAGTTTCCTCGGCGGGCCTATGTCTTTCCGTCAGCACTGCAGTCGGGTCGGTCCGACCTTCAGACGACGGTGACTTCGAGAGACGGCAGGCCGTCCACTGTGACGACGAGCTTGTCTCCGCGCGAGACCGGGCCGACGCCGGCCGGTGTGCCGGTGAGAATGACGTCGCCGGCTGCCAGCTCGAAATGGTCGGAGAGATAGGAGATCATTTCCGGCACTTTCCAGATCATCTGGTTGAGGTCGCCGTCCTGCTTCAGGTCTCCGTTCTGCGTCAGCTTCACAGAGCCGCTGTCCATCGACGGGCAGTCTTCCGCCGGAACGATCGCCGTGATCGGAGCCGACTTTTCAAACGCCTTGCCGATCTCCCAGGGGCGGCCCATCTTCTTGGCTTCGCCCTGAAGGTCGCGGCGGGTCATGTCGAGCGCGGTTGCATAGCCATAGACATGGGCGAGGGCGTCTGCGACCGGAATGTTCGTGCCGCCGGATTTCAGGGCGACGGCCATTTCCGCCTCATAATGGACGTCTTCCGATTTTGCCGGGTAGGGGAATTCCTTCGAGACGATCAGATTGTCCGGGTTCTTCTGGAAGAAGAAGGGCGGTTCCTTGTCCGGGTCGTGACCCATTTCCACCGCATGTGCTGCGTAATTTCGGCCGATGCAATAGACCCTTCGCACGGGAAACCGGCTGTCGGTTCCCTTGACGGGCAATGTTGCGGGCCGTGGCGGCTCGATCACAAACTCAGACATCAATCACCTCTGCCTGTTCTGGTTTTAGGTCGGGCACGACCCTATCAATTTTCAGATCAATCACAACCAATTTTTTTATCTTCGATTTTTTCTTGCAAAATCCCATTGATTCAGGATTAATTCAGATATTGATCGTAAAATTGGTTGATCAATTTGGTTGATCTGCCAGATGCCAAGAAGAGGGAAACACCTCGTGCTGACCCGTCCGGAAGCAGCAGGCCGCAGCGAAGCGGTTGCACTCTTGAAGGATTTCATCGCGGAGCACGATCTTGCTCCGGGGGACCGCTTGCCGTCCGAGCGCGAGCTCATCGGTCAGCTTGGTCTGACGCGGAGCAACCTGCGCAAGGCGCTAGATACGCTCGAGCATCAAGGGGTCATCTGGCGCCATGTCGGAAAGGGAACCTTCATCGCCGGTCAGGACGAGGCGCTTGATATCGGCCTTCTGTCCGAAATCAGCCACCAGATCACACCGGTCAAGATGATGCGGGCGCGCCAGTGCATCGAGGCGGTGATCGCGCGGGAGGCGGCGATCAATGCATCGAGGCATGCGGTCAAGAAAATCACCGACATCAAGGACAGGGCACGTGCTGCCTCGAGCTGGGAGGAATACGAGACCCAGGACGACCTGTTCCACTACGCGATCGCCGAGGCGACCGACAACATCCTGCTGCGGAGCCTGTTCGATCAGCTCAACAAGGTGCGCAGGGCGGTGGCGGTCAGCGCGGTGATCCGCGAGACCCGGAAACCGCCAGAGGAGCATGGAAGCTTCGCGGAACACGACCGCATCTGCGAGGCGATCGCCGCTCGCGATCCCAAGGCCGCGCATGATGCCATGTGGCAGCACATCAGCTCCGTCTCGGCACGACTGTTCGGGGAGGTGTGACCACGGATTTTTCCCGGGAGCCAAGCCAGGTCGGACAAGAAGCGAGCAGGTGAGCGGGAACAAACGGACCTTTGGTCCAAATCAGGGAGGAGAACATGATGAGACTTCTGCGCAAACTGGGGGCTGCAGCCGTATCCATTCCGCTGGCGGTGGCCCTGCTTGCCGGATCGGCCCAGGCGGCCGGCACAATCAAGATCGCCCTGGCGGAAACACCGTCCGACGAACTGGCAGCCTTCTTCGTCGCTCTCGACCGGGCGAAGGCCGACGGCCTTGACTACGAGTGGACAGCCTTCTCCGATGAGGAACTGGCCATTCAGGCGGTTCTCAGCGGCCAGATGGATATCGGCTTCGGAACGCCCTATGCCGCCATGCAGCGCTCGAAGGCTCCGCTCCGGATCGTGTTTCAGCTGTCCAAGCTGAAGTTCTTCCCCGTCACCTCCCAGAAATACGAAAAGCTCGAGGATCTCGACGGCGAGCCGATCATGCTGCATTCGCGCGGCGGCGGAACGGATTCCATCGCCAATGTGATCGAGGAAAAGGTCGGCATTACGTTCGGCGAGCGCTCCTATGTTCCGGGCTCCTCCAACCGCGTGGCGGCACTGATGGCAGGTCAGACCGATGCGACCATCATCGACCTGGCGAACAAGAACAAGGTCATGAAGATTGCGGGCGAGAAATTCAACGTCCTGCCGATGTTCGAGGTCGATGCCAGCGACGAGGCGCTGTTCGCCAATCTGGACTGGATCAAGAACAACGAGGAAGACGTCGACATCTTCGTGAATGCGCTGTTGAGCGTCTGGCAGGACATGGTGGAAGATCCGACGATCATCTCCAAAGAGACCGATCCGGATGGGCCCATCGGCCAGCTTCCGCCCGAGATCCTCGGCAACCTCGACGAGTTCTACACGGCGGCAGTCGCCGGTGGTCTTTATGATCCGGACGGCGGCGGCGAGAAAGCCGCGCTTGCCGATTTCGACTGGTATTCGCGTGCAGGCCAGCTTGAGGGAGATCCCGCCTCTCTGAAGGTCGAGGACTTCTGGTACCTGGCCCCGCTGAAGGCAGCTGCACAGTAATCGCAGACCGGTGCGGGCAGGCGCGCTGTTCCGCCCGCACCTGAAACGCATGCCTGCCGGACCTAGACACCGGATCGCGTGAGCCGGCTCAAGCCGTGCTCGAATGCCAGGATCGGCTGGCTGGCCGGCACCCTTTTCGCCCCAGACATACAGGAATCTGGCTCATGATGCGCCGTTCCCTCTGGCTCAAGATCATTTCCGCGGCAGTGCTCTTCGGGGCCTGGCAAATCGCCGGAATGATCCCGGTCAGCTACGCTTTCCCGACGTTCTTCGACAGCATGGGGGCACTTGCCCGCATGGCGGCCGACGGCACCTTGCTGATCGCCTACGTCGAAACACTCCGTCCCCTGGTGGTCGGGGTCTTGATTTCCGCCTTCTTCGGCATCGGTCTCGGTCTCTGGATCGGGCTGAGCCGCAAGTTCGACTGGCTGTTTTCGCCGATCTTCATCGTCATGCAGGCAGCGCCGCTTGCCGCGTTGATCCCGCTGCTGGTCATGGCCTACGGGATCGGCCTGACCTCCAAGGTGTTCGTGGTCTGTATCATGGCGATGCCGGTGATCGTGCTCAACACGGCCGGTGCGGTGCGCAACACGCCGGCCTCGCTCAAGGAGATGGGCCGGTCGTTCCTGGCCTCCGACACCGCCATCATCCTGCGGATCGTCATTCCTGCCGCGTCGCCGGTGATCTTCAGCGGTTTGCGCCTTGGCATCTCCGCCGGCTTCATCGGCGCCGTGCTCGCCGAGCTGAAGATCACGCCGACGGGTGTCGGCGACATCATCACCTACAGCCGCTCGATCGCCGACTATCCCGCCATGTATGCGGCGATCTTCTCCATCATCCTTCTGGCCGTCCTGTTCCTGAACTTCCTGGAGCGGCTTGAAGTCTATCTCTTTGAAGGAAATGTCCGTGGTTATGCCTCAGATTAAAGAAGCCGTAGACACCGCCGCCCTGCCGGAGACAGACAATGCCGTGGTCGCCCGCTCGGTCTCCAAGACCTACGGGGACGTGGAGGCGCTGAAGAACCTGACGCTGGAGTTCCCGCGCGGCCAGCTGACGTCGCTGCTGGGGCCGTCAGGCTGTGGCAAGACGACCCTGCTCAAGATCATCGCCGGTCTCCTGAAACCGACATCGGGCGAGATCGAGGTCAACGGCAAGCCGGTCACGGGGCCGGGACCGGACCGCGCCTTCGTTTTTCAGGACTTCGCGCTCATGCCGTGGGCAACCGTGCTTCGCAACGTCGCCTTCGGGCTGGAATTGCGTGGTGTCGCCAGATCCGAACGCGAGGCGATCGCTGAAAAGTACATTGCGGATGTCGGGCTGAAGGGGTTCGAGAACAGCTATCCGCACCAGCTCTCGGGCGGCATGCGCCAGCGTGTCGGGCTGGCGCGCGCCCTCTCCGTCGATGCCGATGTGCTGCTGATGGACGAGCCGTTTTCTGCCGTCGATGAGCAGACGCGCCGAAAGTTCCAGGAAGACCTCCTCAACCTGGTGCAGCACGAGAACAAGACCTTCATTTTCGTGACGCACTCGATCGAGGAAGCGGTCTATGTGTCCGACCAGATCGCGATCCTGCTGCCGCGCCCGAGCCGCGTTTCCGAAATCATCCGTCCGACGGATCTTCGGCACAAGAATACCGATACGCTCCGCCGGGATCCCGAATATCTCGATATCGTGGACAGCATCTGGGCATCACTCAGAAGCTACGTGGAATAGGAGACGGCCATGACCCTTTTCGGATATCGACTGCCGGCGATGTCGTCGCTTCTGCTCTGGGCGCTGGTGTGGGAGATCGTCGGGCAGCTTGACCTGACATTCTTCGTGCCGCCGCTTTCGGAAGTCATGGTCACGCTGACCTCGGTCATCGGCACGTCGCCGTTTCTGAAAGCCCTTTCGGAAACGGCCCAGGCTTTTGCGGCCGGGGTGTTCTTTGCCGTCGTGATCGGCATTCCTGTCGGCATTCTCATGGGCAAGAGCCGGCTGATCGACGAGCTTCTGCTGCCCTGGGTGAACATGTTCCTGAGTGCGCCGCTGACCGCTCTCGTGCCGGTGCTCATGGTGCTTTTCGGTTTCGGAATGAAATCGATCATCATCACCACGACGCTCTTCGCGATCTGGATCATCATCCTGAACACGCGGGCAGGTGTGCTGCAGATCAATCGCTCGCTGGTAGAAATGGCGCACAGCTACGGCGCAAGCCCGCTACAGGCCTTCTACAAGATCTATTTCTGGGCAGCGCTTCCGGAGATCCTCGGCGGTGTGCGCATCGGCGTCATCCGAGCGGTGAAGGGCGTGATCATCGGCCAGCTTCTGATCTCGATCGTCGGCTTCGGCGCCTTGTTCGAGCTTTATGCGAACAACTTCCTCATGGCCCATTTCTGGGCGGTGCTGATCGTTCTGTTCGCGCTCGCCTTCTCCGTCTCCGAGTTCCTGGCGTATCTGGAGCGGCGCGTGTCCTACTATGCCGCGAGCCGGTGAGGGACGGGGCATATCGCGCCCGGTCACTCCCTTATGTCCTCCGCGCTCCTGCGGGGAGGGGAGGTCTGAAACAGGCGGGTCTCAACCCGCCTGATACGGTGCATGGCCCCGGTTCTGATGCCGAAGCGTCAGACCGGGACGATGTTACAAGCCTGAACGGGACGATCAGGTATTGAACTTGAAGAGGAGCACGTCGCCGTCCTTGACGATGTATTCCTTGCCTTCGTCGCGCGCCTTGCCGGCTTCCTTGGCCGCGGTTTCACCGCCGAGAGACACGTAGTCGTCATAGGCGATGGTCTGGGCGCGGATGAAGCCGCGTTCGAAATCCGTGTGAATGACGCCGGCAGCGCCGGGCGCCTTGGTTCCCTGGGTGATCGTCCAGGCGCGGGTTTCCTTCGGGCCGGCGGTGAAATAGGTGATCAGGCCGAGGAGGTCGTAGCCGGCGCGGATCAGCCGGTCCAGGCCCGGCTCCTCAAGGCCGATAGTCTCCAGGAATTCTTCCTGCTCTTCCTTGTCGAGCTGGGAGATCTCCGCCTCGATGGCTGCGGAAATCACGACCGACGCCGCGCCTTGTTCCTTTGCCATTTCGGCGACCTTGGCCGACAGCGCATTGCCTTCGCCGGCAGATGCCTCATCGACGTTGCAGACGTAGAGGACCGGTTTGGCGGTCAGGAGGTTCAGGCCTGTCAGCATCCGCTCCTCGTCGGCGTCGGCGACTTCCAGCACGCGCGCAGGCTTGCCGTCCTGCAGCAGCGCGAGCGCCTTTTCCATGATCGGAAGGACCGCCTTGGCTTCCTTGTCGCCGCCGGTCGCCTTCTTCTTCAGGGGCGCAATGCGCCGCTCAAGGCTTTCCATGTCGGCGACCATAAGTTCGGTCTCGACAGTTTCAGCATCCGCGATCGGGTCAACCGTGCCCTCGACATGGGTGATGTCGTCGTCCTCGAAGCAGCGCAGGACATGGGCGATCGCATCGACTTCGCGGATGTTCGCCAGGAACTGGTTGCCAAGGCCTTCGCCCTTCGACGCGCCGCGCACGAGGCCGGCGATGTCGACGAAGGTGATCCGGGTCGGGATCACTTCCTTCGAGCCCGCAACACCCCTGATCGCGTAAAGGCGCGGGTCCGGTACCGCCACTTCGCCGGTATTCGGCTCGATGGTGCAGAAGGGGTAGTTGGCTGCCTGGGCAGCGGCCGTCTTGGTGAGCGCGTTGAAGAGCGTGGACTTGCCGACATTCGGCAGTCCGACAATGCCGCACTGGAAACCCATGGGAGTTCGCTTTCGCTGGTTTTCGAGACTGTTTGGGGGCTAAATGCCCGAGCGCAACGGGCAGGTCAAGGCTTTGCGGTCCGGGCCTCGCCGGAAGTGGGGGGATTGGACGCAAAACCTGAATTGAGGGCTACTGGAGACCCGCCGGATCGATCACGCCGCTTCTGCAGCCCATGCCGGTCGGGGCGGCGGCGCGTATCAGGTCACCAGGCTCGGCATCCGGCGATATGGTGCCCTTCAGGCTGATCCAGATCTCGGTGATGATCGTGCGGTTGCCATCCTGTGTGCACCTGATCTCGACCCGCTCGCCGGCGCCCTGTCCGAACGACTGGTCGAACGCAGCCCGGATCTGATCTGCCGAAAGCTCCCGGCCGACATTGTTGAAGAAGAGGTCGCCGACGGACGAGGCATTGATCCGGTCTGTCAGCAAAAGCGTGTCGGCGAAATACTCCTGTGCGCCGCCGGCACCCTTGTAGCAGGTGCCATGCTTGATCCATTCGTGATGGTGCAGGAAGCTCGCCATGCCGGGCATGGCCGCGCGCAGGGCATCGGCCGTTTCCGCATCGATCTCCGGCGCGGGCAGGCGGTTCCAGCTGTCCGGAGTGTCCAGGTTGCGCAGGCTGGCAGGAACTGCGCAGTAATCCTTGCCGCGCGGCTGCGGCCAAAGGCCGTGAATGGAAAGTTGCCGCAGCGTGTGGGGAAGGTGGCCGTCATTCAGGTCTCGACATTCCGTCTTGCCCGGACGGGTTTCGCAAAAGGCTGGCTGCCAGCTGAGGGTCAGGAGGTTGTCGGTCGATTCCGGGCCGTCCTGATCGACGACAGCCCCCGGGGGGGCCGTGTCGTCCGAGCCATCGGACTGGCTCGTCGGTGCTCCCGCATCCACGACATGCTTGCCGCAGTCGGTGCTCACCCAGCGGGATGAGGAAACGGGCGCGCCTTCAATCGTTATCTGGAAATAATCGCCGCCGGCCTTGTTCATACCGAGCATGTCATAGGCGGTTCGGGGTGTCGTGACGATGTTGCCGGGATTGGTCTGCCTGTTCTTGCTATGAAAGGCCTCGCAGGTCTTTTCGGCAATGAAATACCCCTCGAGTTTCTCGAACGCCGTCGCCGGAGACCCCATCACCAGGGCCAGTATCGTGAGGACTGTCGCGGACCGCATCGCTTGCCTCCTCGTCATGGATTTGTGGCAGTTTCATCCCGCAGATGCAATTATGGCACGTATTTTCGTTTCAAAGCATCTTTTGGCTGCATCTTCGGCTGTGCGCCGATGATCAGGATTTGTCGCCGCCGAGGAGTTTCTTCAGCATGTCTGCCATGGGGCCGGATTTCGGCAGATTGACCTGCTTCGGCTGGCGCGCCTGGCGAATGTGGCTCTGGCCTTTCGGCTTCCCCGACTTGGCGGCGGGGGCATCACCACTCTCTTGCTTCGGTTTGCGCTGTGCCTTTTCCGGCTCCAGAGCCAGTGTGAGCTTGTTGGCGAACTGGCTGTCCTTGCCCTCGGCGAGAAGATCGGCATTGTCCGCGATCTCAATCATCAGCGGCTCGAGCCATTCGGCATCCGCCTTGGCAAAGTCGCCGAGCACGTAGTTGGAGACCAGCTTCTTGTCACCCGGATGGCCGATGCCAAGGCGCAGGCGCCGGTAAGCTTCGCCGATATGGGCGGTAATCGATCTCAGGCCATTATGACCGCCGTGGCCGCCGCCGGCCTTCATGCGGAATTTGGCGGGCGGCAGATCGAGCTCGTCATAGATGACGACAATGTCGGCGGGCTCGAGCTTGAAAAAGCGCATCGCCTCGCCGACGGATCGGCCGGATTCATTCATGTAGGTGGAGGGCTTCAGCAGGAGCACCTTTTCGGAGCCCGGCCGGCCTTCGGAGACCTGGCCCTGGAAACGTGCCCGCCACGGCTGGAAACCGGAATGGCGGCGATGGATCTCATCGACGGCCATGAAGCCGATGTTGTGCCGGTTGCCTTCATATTTGGCGCCCGGATTGCCCAGGCCGACGATCAGTTTCATGGCGCAACTTTCTGACGGTTTCGATGCCGGCAAGCGGATACGAAAAGGCAGCCGATGCCGGCTGCCTCGAAGTCGGGAGGCGGAGGGCCGCCTTCCCGTTTATTTGTACGAAAGCGAGGCCTATTCGCCTTCGCTCTCGCCTTCTGCCTCGTCTGCTTCCGCGTCGTCGTCGGTGTCTTTGAGACCGGCCGGTGCGGCGATCGTCGCGATGGTGAAATCGCGGTCGGTGATCGTCGGCTCGCAGCCTTTCGGCACGTTGATCTCGGAGATGTGGAGGCTGTCGCCCAGCTGCGCCTTGATAAGGTCGAGTTCAAGCGCTTCGGGGATGCTGTCGGCCGGAACGGTCATTTCGACTGTGTGACGGACGATGTTCAGAACGCCGCCCTTCTTGAGGCCGGGGCAATCCTCTTCGTTGAGGAAGTGAACCGGGATTTCGACCGTGAGGGTCGCGCCCTTCGAAACGCGCAGGAAATCGACATGCAGGATATCGTCACGCACCGGGTGCAGCTGATAGTCCTTGGCGATGACCTGATGCTTCTCGCCATCGACGTCGATCACGCCGATATGTGTGAGAAAGCCGCCCTTGTGCAGCGTAAGGGTGGTTTCCTTCACCGGAATGGTGATCGGCAGGGCAGGTTTCTTGTCGCCGTAGATCACGGCAGGAAGAAGGCCTTCGCGACGCAGTGTCCGTGCGGCCCCCTTGCCCACCCGGTCCCGTGCCGACGCCTTCAGCTCATAGCTGGCAGCCATGGCAAAACTCCTTGAGTGTATGATAACGGACCGGCGAACACCGTGCCGGAAGGCAAGAGTTGTCCGGAATCGGCCCAGATGCGCCTCCTCCAGGGGTGCAGGCGCGAGCGCGTACATACATAAGGGTGGGGAAAAGTGCAAGCCTGCCGCGATGGAATCTGACGAAAATCGGCGGAAGTTCCCGCTTTCAAAGCCGTTCCAGCTATCCGTTGAGACGCTTTGACGTGTCTTCCCGGGCACCTGGAACCGATTTTTTCGCGAAAGCGTCGCGCCACGGCGCGGCGAGTTCGGCGAGATCCGCTAGCGCGGCCGCGATTTCCGGGTCGAGCCTCGGATTGAAACGCGCAAGGATGACGTCTTGCAAACTCCAGTCCGGGCAGGGACGGTCGATGACCGTCAGGACCTGACCGGGCTCGATCCGGCCGGGTTCCAGCACACGGTAGTACCAGCCCGTTTTTCCAGTTTTCTGGAAATGTGCCGCAAGCGCCGGGTTGCCCGTATGCATGTTGAGCTTCCAGCAGGGCTGGCGTCCCTGGGAGATCTGCAGGCGCGCCGTTCCGAGCGTTAGCACGTCACCGATGCACAGGGTCTCTTCGGTAAAACCTTTCGTCGAGATGTTCTCTCCGAACCCGCCAGGGCGGTAGGGCGCCGCATCCTGATCGAACGTCTGGCGCCAATGCTCGTAATGTTCCGAAGGATAATGGTGCAGCGCCTTTTCCGTGCCGCCATGGACAGAAAGGTCAGCCTGAGCGTCGCCGGCGAGGCCGGTCGGTCCGAGATCCACAGGCCCGTCGTGCGCGCTCTTGTGGATCGCGGAAGGAGGCTTGTCATCCCACCGATGTTCCGGTTGGCCCGTATAGAGGGCAATGAGACGTGCCGATGATGTCATGCTGGGGCTTCCGGGGCTTTGGGGGCGATCGACGCGAAGGTCGGACAGCACCGCACGCCCGTCAAGAGGGAAAGGGGGGGGGCGCTTGCGAGTGAGAATAAACTCTTGGGTAATAGTAGTTGTATAGACTATTCTGTATTAATTCCCTTTATATTGTTATTTCTTACATTGATTATTAAATGTAATTATCGAAAACTTTATCATATCTCGAATAAATATAAGTATAAACCTGATATTAATTTGATGAAGTTATAACTCTCTTAGCGTAACTGGAGAGAGGAAGCCCATGAGGAATTTGTTTTTAGCCACTGTGGCCTGCGTTCTTTTTGCGGGAGCCGCATCCGCCAACGAGTTCGATAGCGAGTTGAAAACCCTTGCGAATGGCAAGATCGCGGAAATCGTTTCCTCCGACGAGGTCGTCTCGGCGGTCAAGGAACAGAACGGCGTCACGGGATCCTATGATCAGGGCAAGATCGACGAGTTGGACAAGGCCTGGCGGGCGGAAGCCGATGCCATCGAACAGCCGATGATCGATGAGGTTCTCGACAAGCCGCTGTCATCGTATCTGAGCGAGGTGCAGGAGAACAGCGACGGGCTCTTTACCGAAATCTTCGTGATGGACGCCAAGGGACTGAATGTCGGCCAGAGCGAGGTAACATCCGACTTCTGGCAGGGGGATGAAGCCAAGTGGAAAGAGACCTACCCTGCCGGCAAGGGCGCTGTGCATATCAGCGAGCTTGAACAGGACGACAGCACCCAGGTTCTGCAGAGCCAGGTCAGCGTTCCGGTGATCGATCCGGATACGGGTGACACGATCGGCGCCGTCACTTTCGGCGTGAACGTCAACAACCTCTGACTCTGTAACCCCGTCCCTCAACCACCTGCGGGAAGCCTCGGCTTCCCGCAAGCATCGGTAGGCTAGACCATGAAAGTGTCCGCCAAACTTCCCGCTCTCGTGATCGGCATAGCGCTGCTGTGTTCAGGTGGCGTCGGCATTGCGAGCTATATGTCAGGCGCAAATACGGTTCGCGGCCAGGCTGAGCTGCGGCTGAAGGCTCTTGCGGAAAGCAGGCGAGACAATCTGCTGGAATTCTACAGAAGCAAGACGACCGCTCTTGAGTCGCATATGAGTGGCAAGGCATTGCTGTCTGCCTTTACGGATCTGGATACGGCGTGGAACAAATACGGCGACAAGGCCGCGCCTATGATGACGAAGATCTACATCACCGACAATCCGCATCCGGAAGACGAGCGTGACCAGTTGGTGAAGGCTGGACGCAAGCCTTATGACAAGGCGCACGCGAAGCAGCATGTCCCTCTGCGCGATTATGCCGATGCCAACAATCATCCCGATCTTCTGCTCGTCAACCTGAACGGAGATGTCATCTACACAGCGCGCAAGCATGGAGACTTTGCCGTCAACGTCATGTCCGACGGATGGAAAGAGACCCCTCTTGCTGCCGCCTACGAAAAGATCGTGCTGGGAGGCAGCGCCGCCCTCGCAAGTTTCGACCCGGTTCCGTATCCGGGCACCGAAAGCAAGCCGGCGGGCTTCTGGGCCGCGCCGGTCTCGGTGGGCTCCAAGACGATCGGCATGGTCGTCTATGAGACGCCGCTGACCAAGATCAGTTCGCTTCTGGGTGACTACGCCGGTCTTGGGGACACCGGGAATATCTATCTGCTCAACGAGGCCGGGCTGGTCATGAACGACAGCAGCCGTACGCCGGAGGCTTCGGAATTGCTGTCCGACCAGTTCTCGGCACCCGAAATCGACGAAGCCCTTGCCAATGGCAACGACGTCTTCGAGCGCATTGCAGACTATCATGGCAGAGATGCCTTCGCTGCGGTCTTCCCCTTTACCGCAATGGAGCGGAAATATGCGCTGGTCGTCGTCCAGGACGCGGAAGAAGTTCTGGCGCCGCTCGGTTCCCTGAAACTCTGGATCCTGGGCATTGCAATCGTCTGTGCGCTGGTTGCAGGTATCGTCGGCGTCATCGTCGCGCGCAACCTGTCGGGCCGGATCAACAGCCTGAGTTCGGTCATGAAGAAGCTGGCCGGAGGCGACACGAGTGTGGACGTGCCGGCACAGTCGGCCTCGGATGAAATCTCGGAGATGGCCTCGACGGTTGAGGTCTTCCGCGAGAATGCACTTGCCCGCGAGCGGCTCGAGACAGAACAGCGCGCTGCCGTGGTGGCGCAGGAAAAGCAATCGGCCAGGGTCTCCAGCCTCATCGCTGATTTCAGATCCAACGTCACAGAAATGCTGGATTCGGTGCAGAGCAACAGCGAGCAGATGCGCACGGCGGCGGAGGATCTGAACACGGTTGCGGATGAGACAGCCGGCGAGGCGACCAGTGCCTCGGCGACCTCCGAGCAGGCCTCGACCAACGTGCAGACCGTTGCGTCGGCCTCAGAAGAGTTGTCGGCCTCCATCGAGGAAATCCGCCGGCAGGTCTTTTCGACAACGGAGATCGTCCGCCAGGGATCGGAGGCCGCAAGGCAGACCAACGTCAAGATCGAAGGACTTGCGGAAGCCGCGCAGCGGATCGGAGATGTGGTGAACCTCATCTCGGCGATCGCCGAGCAGACAAATCTCCTGGCACTCAACGCCACCATCGAGGCGGCACGGGCCGGGGAGGCCGGCAAAGGGTTTGCCGTGGTCGCGTCGGAAGTGAAGGAACTGGCCACGCAAACGGCCAAGGCGACCGAAGAGATCGAAGGCCAGATCGCCGAGGTTCAGGCGGCCACGAAGGAAGCGGTCAGCGCAATTGCCGGCATCAC
Organism: Rhodobacterales bacterium; assembly: GCA_008107755.1. Classification (GTDB taxonomy): domain Bacteria; phylum Pseudomonadota; class Alphaproteobacteria; order Rhizobiales; family Stappiaceae; genus Roseibium. The sequence continues at coordinate 152,264 of VIRH01000087.1, read as the reverse complement.
CGACACGATGGAGCAGGTCGACGAATATACCGGCACCATTGCCTCGGCGGTCGAAGAGCAGGGTGCGGCGACCAGCGAGATTTCGGCCAGCGTGCAGGACGCTGCCAGGGGCACGGTGAACGTCGCGCAATCCATGGTCAAGATCTCCGGAAAGGCGCAGGTCACCAGTTCCTCGGCGAGCCAGGTGCTCACGGCGTCCACCGACGTGAACCAGCGAACGAGTGTTTTGCGAGACACCGTCGACCGGTTTCTGAAGGAAGTTGCCGCAGCATAAAAAAAGCCCCGCCGGAGAGCGGGGCTTTTCGTAAATGCATGTCGTCGCGGATCAACTGAAGAGGCTGGACACCGACTTTTCCAGTGCGGTCCGGTTGATCGCCTCGCCGATCAGGGGCGCGATGGAGATCGTGCGGATGTTCGATGCGGCCGTGATGGCGGCGGTCGGCTCGATGGAATTGGTGATCACCAGTTCCTTCAGCTTCGAGGACGTCACCCTGGCGACCGCACCACCCGACAGGACGCCGTGGGTGATATAGGCGGTCACGGATTGTGCGCCGTCTGCAAGAAGCGCCTCTGCGGCGTTGCAGAGCGTTCCGCCACTGTCGACGATATCATCGACAAGAATGCAGTCGTAGCCGCTGACCTCACCGATGATGTTCATGACTTCCGATTCCCCAGGCTTGTCGCGACGCTTGTCGACGATGGAGAGCGGGGCATCGATCCGCTTGGCAAGGGCGCGGGCACGCACCACGCCGCCGACGTCCGGAGACACGACCATCACGTTGTCGGTTGCGTAGCGCTCCTTGATGTCGCGGGTCATGACAGGGGCGGCGAAGAGGTTGTCCGTCGGGAGATCGAAAAAACCCTGGATCTGTCCAGCGTGGAGATCCAGGGTCAAAACGCGGTCGGCGCCTGCTTCGGTAATGAGATTTGCCACAAGCTTGGCCGAGATCGGAGTTCGGCCGGAGGCGCGGCGGTCCTGACGGGCGTAGCCGAAATAGGGGAGCACGGCCGTGATGCGGCGCGCGGACGACCGGCGCAGCGCATCGATGATGATGAGCAGCTCCATGAGATGATCGTTGGCCGGATAGCTTGTCGGCTGGACGACGAAGACGTCCTCGCCACGCACGTTTTCCTGGATTTCAACGAAGATTTCCTGGTCGGCAAAGCGCCGAACCTGACATTTGGCGAGAGGGACATCCAGATATCTGGAGATTTCCTCGGCCAGGGCTCGGTTGGAGTTGCCTGCAACGATCTTCATGAGCCGCAAGTCCTTCTGGTGCGACGCCGCGCTCGCAGTCTCGGGTGGACGAGAACTGGTTGCGCGCGGAAAGGAACTAATCTGGGTTGCCGAATGCCGGAAGGCGCATCCACGATCTCCCGGCAGGCGGCGGCGTTGTAGCAATCAACCGGCGCAACGACAACAGCCCTTGAGGACCGAAGCGTGCTTTTTTTGGTTTTTTATCGCGCCCTTGCCCGTTTACCCGGCTAAGCCATGATCAGCGGTTGAGCCACGCCGAAATTTCGACCATCGACCTGTTCGCGATACGTGCGAGCGTGCCGGCACTGACGGCCTGCCACGGGTCGCCAGAGGCGCCGCCGGTGGTTTCGGTCCCGGATATGCGCTTCACACGACGCCCGGCGGAATCAACGATATCGAAGACGTAGAAGACGGTGCCGCTCGAGGGCTGACCGGTGGCGGCGAGATAGCCGTTGACGCGGTAGGTCGCGGCGGCGCCGACGCGGCGGACGAGATTGATGTCCTGTGTCTTGGCTTCGCGGCCGATATATTCGGACAGCGTGTCGGCGATGTTGCCGGGCGCTCCCGTGAAGGGCTCGAACGCGAAGGTGACGCCTTCGTCCTGATCAATCTGGCCGTTGACGGTCGGCATCGGTGCCGCGGTGGCAATCGGGCTTGGCGGTTGCGGCGAGGACTGGCAGGCAGCAAGACCGCCTGCAAGAAACAGGAGTGCCAGCAGGCGCAGGACGGAAACGGGGATCTGGCGGGACAATTCGGGCATGTAAGAGGCCTGGCTCCGGTGGTCTGTCTCGGTGGGCGCAGACCGGTATCCATTCAAGCCGGAAACCGAACCTTGCCTCAAAGTGGCAATTGTTTAGCCTGCCTTGACCGGAAGGTCGAGAGGCAGCTTGGACAAGCTTTCCGGGGCGCCGTCCGTGGTCAGGTAGGTCTGTCCCAGCGTCATGGCAGTTCCGGAGTTCGAATCCATGAGGATCATGTGCATGAAGATGACCATATCCGGTTTCACTTCCGCCGGATTGGCCCTGTAGGCCATGGGTCTGTCCATCCAGCTCGGCGTGAAACGGGCGCCGAGCGAATAGCCGCAGGCGTTCAGCCTGTGTGGCATCATGTCATGGGCATCAACGCGTTCGGCGTGCGCGTCGAAGACATCGCCGAAGGTCTTGCCGGGGACAAGCTGGGTTTCCACCGCAGCAAGCGCCTCGCGTGCGGCATCGTACATTTCCACATGCCGATCGGTAGGCGTGCCGATGATGACGGTGCGCATGAGCGCTGCATGGTAATGCCGGTAGCTGCCCGCCCATTCCAGCGTCAGCTGGTCTCGCGGGGACAGGGTTCGCCGGCCGGACTTGTAACGGCACAGCAGTGCATCGCGACCCGATCCGATGATGAACTCGTTGCCGGGGTAATCGCCGCCGCCCTCGAAGATCGTTCCCTGCATGGCGGCCAGGATGTGGCCTTCGTCGGCGCCGGGGCCGATCTTGTCCATCGCCGCCTCAAAGGCCTTGTCGGCAAGCGCGGCGGCCTTGCGCACATAGACGATTTCCTCCGCGCTCTTGACCGCGCGCAGGCCCGCGATCAGCTCTGAGGCATCGCTGATATCCGCGAAACGGGACAGTTCCTCGTTGAGCTGAATTGCAATTCTTCCGGTCATGCCATGGGTGTCGTATTCGATCCCCAGCCTGGCCCCCAGAAGGTCCATGTCGAAGAGCATGTCCTTGAGCTGGCCGACCGGGCTAGCGGACCCGCGGTCGATCCAGATGCGAATATCCTGGATGTTGGAGGTGTGCTTCGCCTGGCGCTGGTCGGCAGACCGGGTCAGGAGAACCTTGTCGCCGGACTTCGTGACGACGAGGCACTGAAAGAAGCAGAAGCCGAACGTGTCGTAGCCGGTCAGCCAGTACATGCTTTCCTGGGCGAACAGCAGCATGGCGTCCAGCTTTTCAGCCTCCATGGCCTCCTTCAGCTTGTCGAAGCGTGCAGAAAATTCGGCGTCTGAGAAATGAAGGGCCATCTGTCGACTTTCCTACTGAAGGGCAATTGCGCTGATCTGCCGGCCGTAATCCGGTTCGCTGCGGTGGGTCGTGCGGCGGAACGAGAAGAAGCGGTCCTCGTCCGCGTATGTGCAGTGCCCCGTACTTGCGACCTGTGCGAGGCCAAGGTCGCGGAGCCGATCGGTGATGAAGGCAGGCAGGTCGAACATGAAATGCCCCGCCTTTTCGGACGGCCCGAAATAGATGGCATACCCGGGATCTGCTTCCACGAAGCGGCGCTCGAATTCCGGTCCGACCTCATAGGCGCCGCGTGATATCGTCGGTCCGAGAACCGCGACGATGTCGCTGCGCGCCGCGCCGAGGTCTTCCATGGCTGCGACAGTGTTCTGGAGAACACCGGTATAGGCGCCTTTCCAGCCGGAATGGGCAGCGCCGATGACGCGGGCATTCGGGTCCGCGAAGAGGACCGGGCCGCAATCGGCGGTCGCAACGCTGATGGCAAGGCCGGGTGTTGCCGTGACCAGCGCATCTGCGCGCCGGTCTGCGTCAGCTTCGAACGGCTTGTCCACGGTGATGACATCGGGCGAGTGGATCTGGTGGGGCGAGACGAGGCTGGCTGCGCCGACGCCGAGCACAGAAGCAACGCGGCTGCGGTTTTCCCGCACGAGATCGCGATCGTCCTGCGACCCGAGACCAATATTCAGGCTTCCGTAAATTCCCGTCGATACGCCGCCTTGCCGGGTGAAATAGCCGTGACGGATCCCGTCCAGCTTCAAGAGGTCTACCTCGATCTTCATTCGCTTCCAGCCAGAGTATTCCTTGCGGCAGGCCGCGATTCGCAGCTGCCGGACCCGATCCTTGAGTGTTTCAGCCGGGCGTGTCAAACGGTGCGATGCGGTCGCGCGGGCCGGTAATCGCCAGAACCTTGAAAAGTCCGCCCATCTGTTCGGGCGCAGCCAGGCGCTCGACCACGTCGCGGATGGCGTCCTGTTCCCTGGCGGATTTTCCGGCGCCGAGCGCTCCGGCGCGCTCAAGCAGACCCAATCGGAGCAGGAAATCGCCCTGGGTGAGCGGCGGGCAAGTGCGGGCGCCCGCCCCGACCGCTGCGGCGGCAAGGGCCTCGAAGTTCACATGCGCGGTCAGGTCGGCTTCACCAGGGTGCGCGAGGACGTCATCATAGGTGTGTTTATAGAGCGCCTGCAGCGTATCGCCTGGGGCCGTCCTGACATAGCCGTAGTCGATGAAAAGAGCGACGCCGCCATGGGTCGCCAGCCGTGCGCCGATGGCTGCGGCGATGGCGTTCGCGGCAGGCTGAGTCTCGATGATCGTGCCCGCCGGGCAATTCTCGAAATCCGGAGGCACCGCCCCGGCGGGTAGCTTCGCGGCACCGGCGCCGAAGACAAGTTCGCCAGCCGTGTCCAGCCCGACCTGTCGTTCACGCCAACCGTCGGGCGTTTTCACGAACTGATGGATCGGCAGGGCATCGAAGAACTCGTTGGCGAAGAGGATCAAAGGCCCGTCCGGAACCTCCTCGAATGTGTTCCGGAACTCCGGCGCAAGGGGGGCGTTCTTCAGGGTTTTCTTCTGGACGGACCGCAGGCGTTCGCTGGTTTCCACCAGGTTGAGACGGGCTGCCTCGAGGAATGCCGGCCGCAGGGTGGCCGTGCGGAGCAGATCGGCCATCAGAGTGCCGCGGCCGGGACCGAGTTCGGCCAGCTGAAAAGGCTGCGCCGCGTCCAGTCCCTCGAATGCCGTCAGGCAGGATGCCCCGATCAGTTCGCCGAACATCTGGCTGATGTCCGGCGCGGTGATGAAATCCCCTTTCACGCCGAAGGGGTCGCGGGTCTGGTAGTAGCCATATTCCGGATCGGCCAGACATGCGGACATGTATTGGGCAACGGAGATCGGCCCTTCGGCAGCGATGCGCGCCTTCAGCTTGTCCTTCAGCCGCGTCACTCGGCAAGAGCTCCGCGCGCTCGGCTGGACGCCCAGACCATCGCTGCAATTCCTGCAAGGATCATCGGCACGGAGAGCAGCATGCCCATGGTCAGAAAGCCGCTCAGATACCCGATCTGGGCATCGGGCACCCGGAAGAACTCCGAAATCGTTCGCGCGATTCCGTAGCCGGCCGCGAAGGCGCCGGCAAGGAAACCGGGCTTTTGCAGAAGCTTGAAGCGGTTGCTGAGAAGGCGCAGCACGCAGAACAGCACAATGCCTTCAAGGGCGGCTTCGTAGAGCTGGCTCGGATGTCTGGGCTCCGGCCCCGCTCCCGGAAAGACAAAGGCCCAGTGAACGTCGGTCGGCCGCCCCCACAATTCGGCGTTGATGAAATTGGCGATCCTGCCGAAGAAGAGGCCGATCGGAGCCGCGCAGCCCGCCAGGTCGAACAGGGTCCAGACCGACAGCCCGCGCCGCCACGCGAACAGGATCATCGCGATCACCGTCCCGGTAAAGCCGCCGTGGAACGACATGCCGCCCGTCCAGACCGCGAGGATCTCCGCCGGGTTAGCCATGTAATAGGCGGGATTGTAGAAGAGCACGTAGCCGATCCGCCCGCCGATGATGATGCCGAGTGTGCCCCACAGAACGAAATCGTCGAGTGCGACCGGGTCGGGCCGGCGGACGGTGCCCCAGAGAGTGTCGTTGACGACGAGCGATCGCATGTACCGCCAGGCGAGGATGATGCCGACGATATATGCCAGCGCATACCAGCGCAGGGCGAAGGGGCCGAATTCTATCAGAACCGGATCGATGGCCGGAAATGGCAGGACGAGCAATGGCAACACGGACGGGTCCTTCGGCTGGTCTGTGACGGGATCGAGACGGCGCAACGCTTGCGCCATCTTGTTCCGCGCGTCAAGCCACGGGCAGGGCGCGGGACCACCCTGCGGCAAAGACGAAGACGGGGATGGCTGAATTGGTTCTTGAAGTTCTGTCAAAACCCCCATACCTCTCGGGGGTAACGTTTTTTTCCTGATCATGGAGGGTCTGATGGCCCAGGGACCGAACCGGATGCTCGACGAATTCGCTAAACTGATGACCGATGCCGCGGGCGTCGCGCAGGGAGCGCGCAGGGAAGTGGAAACCGCATTTCGCGCTCAGGCGGAGCGCTTTCTCTCCGATATGGACGTCGTGTCCCGCGAGGAGCATGAAGCCGTCAAGGACATGGCGGTGCGCGCACTTGACAAGGTCGAGGCACTGGAAGCGCGACTTGCGAAGCTCGAAAAGCCCGAAACCGGCAGCAAGAAAGGCGCCTGATCGCGACTTGAAGGTCCGACGGGCTCGATTTCTGTTGATTGCAGATGACAGAAATACGACGTGTGGACGTGGCGGAATTGCAGCGATTTTGAGCAGCGTGATTAAATTTCTTGCTGAACCGTCCACAAGTTTCGTCTTTTTCACGGCATTCTGTATGTATCCCTTAAGTCCTTCATGCTCCTATACTCAACGATAACAGGGATTCGTCGGAGCAAGGCGGAACCGGTTCTTTCAGGGCCTAAAAGGACGCGTGTTGCTCCTCCGGCATGGGACATTTCCCGGCAGCCTGCCCGGTTATCCTGATCGGGTGTTCGGCTCCGGCTCTGAAGGGGAGAAGGCATCATGAGCCTTATCGAGATTGAACTCGAGCGACCTGGTAATCCCGTCGACACAATCGAAACTGTCGCCGCATTGAACGATTGGGCTTTCGAGCGATCGGACGATGACGAGATCACCATCTCCCTTCAGGGGAGCTGGAGCGATTACCACGTTTCCTTTTCCTGGATGGCGGAAGTCGAGGCCCTTCATCTGGCCTGCGCCTTCGATCTCAAGGTCACCGAGCCCCGCAAGACGGAGATCGTGCGCCTTCTGGCTCTGGTCAACGAGCAGCTTTGGATGGGCCATTTCGATCTCTGGCACAAGGAGAACGTCGTCATGTTCCGGCAGTCGCTGCTGCTGAGCGGCGGGGCGGACGCATCCTCGGCACAGATCGAAGGCATGCTGACGAATGCACTTGAAAACTGCGAGCGTTTCTATCAAGCCTTTCAGTTCGTTGTCTGGGCCGGTCATTCGGCGACGGATGCAATGAACACCGCCTTGTTTGAAACCGCAGGAGAAGCATGAATTTTTCCAAAGATCGTCCCTTCCTTCTCGTCGGTGCCGGCAAGATGGGAGGGGCCATGTTGTCTGGCTGGATGGCGGAAGGCATTGATCCGTCTGCCATCATGGTCTGCGATCCCCGCCTTTCGGATGAGATGGAGGCGCTCCTCAAGAAACATGGCATCCGCCATGTCGGCGAGGTGCCCGCAGATCTGACCGCCGGAATCGTTCTGGTTGCCGTAAAACCGCAGATGATGGACGAGGTCCTTCCGGGGCTGGCCAGCGCTGTTGCTGCCGATACCCTGGTGCTGTCGGTTGCGGCCGGTACACCGGTAGAAAAGTTTCACAAGGCTTTCGGCACTGTTCCCGTGTGTCGCTGCATGCCGAACACACCTGCGATGGTGAAGCGCGGTATCACTGCTGTGTATCCGACCAGTGAGGTGAGCGAAGCCCAGAAAGCGGACGTGACGCAGCTTCTATCGGCCGTTGGCAAGGTCGTGTGGCTGGAGAACGAAGATCAGATCGACCTCGTGACCGGTGTCAGCGGTTCCGGGCCGGCCTATGTGTTCTATCTGGCCGAGGCCCTGAGCGCGGCAGGCAAGGCGGCTGGTCTTCCCGGAGAGCTAGCCGAGGAACTCGCGATCGCAACAGTTTGCGGCGCGGGTGAGCTGATGCACCAGTCGGGTGAGGATCCTGCCGTCCTGCGCAAGAACGTGACCAGCCCCAACGGAACCACGGCGGCGGCGCTCGATGTCCTGATGCATGAGGAAAGCGGCATTCAGCCGGTCATGACCGCAGCGGTCGCGGCTGCCGTCAAACGGGCACGGGATCTTGCGGGCTGACGACCCGTCGGCGGCTCAGGCCCGCACAGGCTCAAGGCTATAGCACTCGCATAGTATGAAAATAGCGGGATGAAGCGTGCGTTTCGGCACGCTCCATCCCTGTCCTGCCGCGCGGAACGGTAGCATGAGAGGGCGATGCGGCTACCACCCACGGCGACAAAACTCCCGGAAGAGGGAGGCGTGATCAGCTTTCGTTGATGGTCGAGACCGCCAAGTTGGTCAGCTTGCTGTTGGCAGCTTTTTCCTGATCGAGAATACTTGTGAGAAGGTCATGCGCCTCCTCGTGCCCAAGAACCTTTGCCCATTCGCGCAGGGTTCCGTAACGCGCAATTTCGTAGTGCTCGACAGCCTGGCAGGCGGCAAGCAGGGCGACGTTCTTCGCCGTTCCCTTGGCTTCATCAAGGATGCTGTTGGTTTCCTTGATCAGACCTTCAATCGCGTCGCATTTTTCCCCGGACGGTTTCTTTCCGATGGACTTGAAAACCTTTTCCAGCGTCTTCACCTGGCCCTTGGTCTCTTCAAGATGCGAGCCGATAGCGTCTTTCAGCTTCTTGCCGTTGGCCGCGCTCTGCAGCTTGGGCATTGTCTTGGTCAGTTTCTTCTCGGCGTAATAAATGTCCTGAAGCGTGTGTTCGAAGGCGTCAGCTAAAGTTTTCATCGGGGTCTCCTCGAAAGCGCGTCCTGTATTCCCGAGATTGCGGGGGGCACGCCTAATCCAATCATTCAGTCCTGAAGGATCGTTCCGGGGACGATCACAGTTGCCGTCTCGGCACCTGTAATTTTTACCGGTGGTTCAGCCTTCTCCACTACCAACGCGCCGCGCACGGGGCTGGTTCCGCAACCAAGTCTTAAAACAGAGATCTCGAAGACGGACGCAGCGCAAAAACGAGGAGATCATCACCCTTTTCTCACCGGGTGATCGTTCCTATCTTCAGGGATGAAACGCAAAACTGGAGAGTGTTCGATGGTGACTGCAAAAACCAGGCAAAAGATCCTCAAGACCTTTCTGGACCTGCTCGCGCAGCGGCCCTATGAGGAGGTCTCTCTTCCGCTTGTCGCAGAGACTGCCGGCGTCCGACTTTCCGAGATGCGCTCCGCCTTTCCCTCCAGGCTTGCCATGGTTGCCGCTTTCGCAGAGGCGGTCGACAAGGAGGTTCTCGACGAGCGCGACGAGGACATGGCCGATCAGCCTGCCAGAGACCGGCTGTTCGATGTTCTGATGTCGCGCATCGATGCTCTTTCGGAACACAAGGAGGCCGTCCGCGCCCTGCACAAGGCCGCGCGGCAGGATCCCGCTCTCGCGCTGGAATTCAACACCCTGGAGGTGCGGTCGCAGAAGTGGATGCTGATTGCTGCCGGTATTGATGTCTCCGGCGTGAAGGGTGGCGTCATGGGGCAAGGACTTGCGGTGGCGTTTGCCCGCGTCGTCGGCGTCTGGCTGAACGAAACCGACGAAGGCATGCCACGTACGATGGCCAAGCTCGACACGGAGCTGGACCGCGGATCGTCCTTCATGCGCCGCTTCGACCGTGTGGAAGGTGTCGCCAAAGGCGTGCGTTCGTTTTTCCGCAAGGCGTCCGAACGCCGCCGTGATCGCTCATCTGCTTCCGAGAGCGCCGAGAAAGGGTATGACGAAGACGTTCCTGTCGGCGCCTGAAGGTCCCGGGCTTGCGCTCTTTTAAACGAGACGGCATGGTCGCGCGCGAAACAAGAGGATGAGTTCGTGAGCGACCAGATCAAGTTCGATGACTTTCTGAAAGTCGATGTGCGCGTCGGTCGCGTGCTGGAAGCGGAAGAATTTCCCGAGGCACGCAAGCCTGCCTATAAATTGCGGATCGATTTCGGTCCCGAAATCGGCATCAAGAAGACATCTGCACAGATAACCAAGCATTATACGCCGGACACGCTGAACGGACGGCTGGTGATGGCGGTCGTCAATTTTCCGCCGCGCCAGATCGGCCCCTTCATGTCCGAAGTCCTGACACTCGGGGTGCCGGACGACGAAGGTGAAGTGGTTCTTCTGTCGCCGGACAAGGACGTTCCGATTGGCGGACGGCTCTTCTGATCGCAGGGTGATGACTGCAACCCTTCGGCTCAGGCGGGTATCCTGAGCCGGGCCCTCAAGCCGCCGAGCAGACTGCTTTCCAGATAGAGGTCTCCGCCGTGGCCGCGTGCTATGTCGCGTGCGATGGCAAGGCCCAGCCCGCTGCCGCTCTCGTCCATGTTCCGGGCAATGTCGAGGCGATGGAACGCCCGGAACGCGTTTTCCCGTTCTTCCGGTGGAATGCCCGGGCCGTCGTCGTCGACCGTGACGGTGAGCCAGCGATTGTCGATCCTGCCGTGCACTTCGACCCGGTTGCCATATTTGCAGCCGTTGACGACGAGGTTCGCCAGACAGCGTTTCATCGAAAGCCGCTTCACCTTCGTTTCACCTTCTCCCTCGAAGAAGGTTTTCACGTCGTTTCCGGATATCTCGGCCTCTTCCTCAATCTCTTCCAGAAGAAGCGCCATGTCGACTGTCTCGATGTCCTCGTCCGCGTCACCGCTGGCGAAGGCAAGATAGTCTTCCAGCATATGGGTCATCTCGTCGATGTCCTTGCGCATGGCGTCGCGTTCGGACGTGTCGTCCAGAAATGCCAGTTGCAGCCGCAGGCGCGTGAGGATCGTGCGCAGGTCGTGGCTAACCCCGGCAAGCATGGTCGTGCGCTGCTCGATCTGACGTTCGATCCGTCGGCGCATGTCGATAAAGGCAAGGCTTGCCTGGCGGACTTCCCGGGCGCCGCTCGCGCGAAAATCTTCCACCGGTCGTCCCTTGCCGAACGCGTCCGCGGCGGTTGCCAGCCGCACGATCGGGCGGATCTGGTTGCGCAGGAAGAGCAGCGCTATGACGACCAGCACGAGCGAGGTGGAGAACATCCAGACGAGGAAGATATGCGAGTTGGATGCATAGGTCTGGCTGCGTCTCGTGAACACTCTCAGGATTGAATCCGCGAGCTGAATACGAATCTCGACGAAGCGGGAGCGACCGACAGTGTCGATCCAGAACGGCTTGCCGATCCGCTGGCTGATGGCAAGGCTCAGCTCCTTGTCGATGACGTCAAAAAAGGGTTTCTGCGTCGGGGCTGGCAGTGGCTCGAGGGGCATCACGGAAATGGACATGCCGAGTGCGGTCGACCCGAGGGCTTCGATTGTCCTGTTCTCAGGATCCTGCGGATAGTTATCGAGGATATAGACGACCGCCGCAAGTTCCCGGACCACCGCTTCGGACATCCGCCGGGACACGAGCTGATAATGGCGTTCCATGAACACGAAAACGAGCACGGACTGCAGGATGACGATCGGTGCGACGATGATCAGGAATGTCCGGGTGAACAGACCCTTCGGCATGACCCGGTAGATGATCCGGGACATGAACCTGTAGACCACCAGAAGAGGAGCGAGGGCACTCATGAACGGGATGCGCCGAAGATAGGCTGCTAGGCTCGACATGTGCGCGGGGCTCAGTCGCAGGCGAGGCGGTAGCCGATGCCCCGGACCGTCTGCAGATAGATCGGGTTTCCGGGATCAGATTCGATCTTGCGCCGGAGCCTGTTGATCTGGACGTCGACCGTTCTCTCGCCAAGTCCGCTCTCATCCCCCACGATCTTGTGCCGTGGCACCGTTGCGCCGGGCCGTTCGGCGAAGATCGAGAGGATCTGCTTTTCCCGGTCGGTCAGACGCACCATGGCCTCGCCGTTCTTCAATTCACCACGGGCGGCATTGAAGGAGAAGGGACCGAAGTGGATCTCTTCCGCTGCAACAACGGGCTGCTGGCTGCCACGTCTCAGGATGGCGGCGATGCGTAGCATCAGTTCCCGTGGCTCAAATGGCTTGGTCAGGTAATCGTCCACGCCGGCTTCCAGGCCGGCGATGCGATCGGGCGCATCGGATCTGGCCGTCAGCATCAGGATCGGAACCTGGGAGTCCTTCCTCAGATGGGTCGCAAGCTCGATACCGGTTTCGCCCGGCATCATCACGTCCAGGATGATCAGGTCGAATTCCAGCCCCGACAGGCAGGTGCGGGCCTCAGCGGAATTGCCGGCCACGGAGACCCGGAAGCCGTTGTCTTTCAGCAGCCTGGAAAGCAGGTCCCTGATGCGCTTGTCGTCATCGACGAGAAGGATGTGGTTTGCATTGTCGTCAGGCGGCTGGGGGTTCATATTCGCTCGTGTCGTCCTTCTTGAAAAAGGCTCTGTCAGTCCTTCAGCCCGAAGGGGCTTCGGATCAGTTTGAGAATGTCCGATCGGGCTTCGGGATCGATCATCCGAAGCAAGAACGTGCGGACAATTTCCTCGCTGCCATCTGGCAAGTCAATTAGGGCGCGTTCAAGGCGCCTTTGTTGCAGACGTGTCAGGTCCACCGCCAGGTCATGACCGATGGGCGTTGTGTAGAGCAGCCGCTGGCGCCGGTCGTGGTGCCCCTCGCGCTGCTCTATCATGCCCTCATCGACCAGTTGCTTCAAAACACGGCCGAGGCTCTGCTTCGTGATCCCGAGGATGCCGAGGAGATCGGTGACCATGATCCCCGGGTTCCGGTCGACGAAATGCAGCACCCGGTGGTGAGCGCGGCCGAAGTCGAACCGCGCGAGCGCCTCGTCCGGGTCGCCGGTGAAATCACGGTAGGCGAAGAACAGAAGCTCGATCAGATCATACGCCAATGCTCCTTCCTCACCTGACGTCAGTAGGGACGATTCGTCCTGAGGGAGCTTGGCCGATGGAGCAGACTGCGCTGGCTTGAAATTTATGTCAGTCATATTGACTTAATTCTGGTCGATTGTTACTTGTTGCTCGCTGCGGACGAAAGGATCGGTCTTTTTGATGCATTTTTCAGCATCAGGTGATAAACGAATCCGATCCAGATCACCGCAGCCATCAGGATACCGATAGTTGGCATGCTGTGCAAAACATACAGCAGTGAAAAAAGCGCAGGGATCCGGCGCTGTTCACCGGCTGTTGTCCGAAGACAAAATACGCTCAGAAGAGCGAGCGGGAGATGAATAATGGCTGGAACGCCCTTTGATCAGCTCAGTGGTGACATCTGGTACGACGGCACCTTCGTGCCCTGGTCGGACGCCAAGCTGCATGTGCTGAGCCACGGCCTGCATTACGGCAGCAGCGTTTTCGAAGGCGAAAGAGCCTACGGCGGTCGTATTTTCAAATCCGAGGAACATACCGAGCGGCTGCTTGCCTCGGCAGACATGCTGGGGTTCGAGATCCCCTGGACGGCGGAACAGATCAACGCAGCCAAGGAAGAAACGCTGGCGCGCATGAATCTGGTCGATGCCTATATCCGACCCGTTGCCTGGCGCGGCAGCGAGATGATGGGCATCTCCGCGCAGCACAACACGATCCACCTTGCCATCGCTGCCTGGGAGTGGCCGAGCTACTTCAAGCCTGAAGAACGGCTGAAGGGCATCCGTCTCGACATGGCCGATTATCGCCGCCCGGATCCGAGAACCGCGCCCTACAAGGCGAAGGCCGCCGGTCTTTACATGATCTGCACCATTTCCAAGCATGCGGCAGAGTCCAAGGGATATGCCGATGCCCTGATGCTTGACTGGCGTGGTCAGGTTGCCGAGGCAACCGGCGCGAACGTCTTCTTCATCAAGGATGGCAAGATCCACACGCCGACGCCGGATTGCTTCCTGAACGGCATCACGCGCCAGACGGTGATCGGACTTGCAAAGGACCGTGGTATCGAAGTCATCGAGCGGGCGATCATGCCGGACGAGCTCTCGAGCTTCGAACAGTGCTTTGTCACGGGCACTGCGGCGGAAGTTACCCCCGTGTCCGAAATCGCAGGAAACCAGTTCGTGGTCGGCGATATCATCAAGACGCTGATGGAAGATTACGACGCGGCCGTGCGGCCGAACGTGCCGACGCTGAAAACGGCTGCCGGCTGATCAGTATCGGCATTCGAACGGAAAAGGCGGGCCTGGCCCGCCTTTTTTTGTTTTCAGATTGTTTCTGCCTTGGTCATAGCGTCGCTGCAAGCTGCTTGGCGCGGATGACGGTCGCTTCTCCGTAAAGCGGAAAGGTCTGTGTGAGCCCTTCAAGAATGAGCGTGAGCTCGATCTCGCGTCCGGGTATGCCGGCTACCGCGGCGGCCCGTTCGGCGACTTGTGCCTTGTGATCCTTCAAAAGAGCCATGAGACGTGCATCTTCGGGAGCGGCTGCCACTGCTGCATGAAAAAGACACCCGTGAGAAGCTTGTGTCCTCATCCAGCCGGCGACCCGATCAATGAGGGCAGCCGGGACTTTCTGCTGCTCTGTCGGCAGATCTGCAAACAGCTCCTCCAGATAGCGTCGATGCCGGTGTTCGAGAGCGGCATAGACCATCTCGCTGCGCGACGGCGTGTATTTATAGAGCGTCCTGAGGCTCACACCGGCGGCATCGCGCAGCTCTGGAACGCTCGGCTCCGCGAAGCCGCGCTCGGCAAAGTGTCTTTCCAGACCCGAGGCAATCTTTTCCTGAATTTCACTCATGGTTGACGATGTAGAATAATCATTCTACATTCGCAAGTAGAAAGATTATTCTACAAGTGGGAGCTGGCTCGAAAATGGCTGTCGAAACAATGGGCGCAATGGTGCTGACCGGTCATGGTGGGCTGGAGAAACTGGTCTGGCGCACGGACGTTCCGGTGCCGAAGCCAGCAAATGGCGAAGTGCTGGTGCGGGTCGGAGCCTCTGCGGTCAACAACACCGATGTGAACACGCGGACCGGCTGGTACTCCAAGGCAGTTCGGGGCGACACCGCTGCGGGCGCCAATGCCGGCTATGGTGATGGAGCGGACACGGAGGGAAGCTGGACAGGCAACCCTCTGGCTTTTCCGCTGATCCAGGGAGCGGACTGCTGCGGCGAGATCGTTGCCGTGGGCGACGGGGTGTCTTCCGGGCGCATCGGTGAACGGGTGCTCGTGCGGGTCCAGATACCCACTTCGGCCCCGGATGGCAGCCGCAGCGTGATAACCTTCGGCTCGGAGCGGAACGGGGCGTTCGCGCAATGCACGACGGCGCGCTCCAGGGATGCAATCGCCATCACGTCTGACCTGAGCGATGTCGAACTGGCATCCTTCCCTTGCGCCTTCTCGACCGCGGAAGGGATGGTCCAGCGAGCCGGTCTGGGGGAAGAGCGCGTGCTGGTGACCGGTGCCTCCGGCGGGGTCGGAGCCGCGGCGATCCAGCTTGCAAAGCGCAGGGGAGCACATGTGACGGTCGTGACGAGCCGGGGCAAGGCAGATAAGCTGCGGGAACTCGGGGCGGATGAGGTCATCTACCGCGACGATGTCCCACCAGCTCACAGTTTTAACGTCATTCTTGACCTGGTCGGTGGTGAGCGTTGGCCGGAATTGATCGATGCTCTGCGCGATCACGGACGCTATGTTGCCGCCGGGGCGATTGCCGGACCGATCGTCGAATTGGATCTGCGAACGCTGTATCTGCGCGACCTGACGCTTATGGGCAGCACCTACCAGTCCGGTAATATCTTCACAGACCTCGTGGGGTATATCGAGCGGGGCGAAATCCGCCCGGTGGTGGCCGAGACGTTTGCCCTCGAGGATCTGAGGTCAGCCCAAGAGGCGTTTCTCGGGAAGGCCCATGTGGGCAAGATCGGGATCAGGGTTGGAGGTTAACAGACAACAGACAGGCGGCAGACGGAGCGAGGCCGTGCTGGTCCCGCTCCGTCTGCCGGATCAGTCGCCGTTTCTTTCCAGCGCGTGGAACATGCGCCCGCGCTCGGCGTAGAGGATGCAGCCGATCGCGCACAGGCCATAGACCGTATAGGCCATCCCGAGCGGCTGTGTGGTGCCATCGAACTGCTGGCCCATAAGGTAGCCGAAGATGGCACCGCCAAGGGTGCTGATAAAGCCGATGACGGAGGAGGCGGTTCCGGCGATATCGCCGAGCGGTTCCATCGCCATGGCATTGAAATTTGCGCCCAGGAAGCCGAAGGTCATCATGATCAACGTGGCCAGGATCAGGAAGGCCCAGAAGTTCTCGTATCCGGTGGCCGCGAAAATCCAGATCAGGGCGCCGATGCCGGTGTAGAAGACTGCGGCGGCATGGGACAGTCGCCGCATGCCGATGGCCTCCACCAGCTGGGCATTCATGAAGGATGCGAACGCCATGGTGACGGCGATGACCGCAAAGACGACCGGGAACAGATTGCCGAGGCCGAAGACGTCGACGAAGATCTGCTGCGACATGGCGAGGAACGAGAACAGGCCACCGAAAATGAACGCCGTTCCGACCGTATAGCCGAGGCAGGCCCGGGTCTTGAGCGCCGTCATGTAGGCGCTTGTGATGGTTGCGGCCACCATTGGCCGCCTTTTTTCCACCGCCAGAGTTTCGGGCAGCCTGAGGCTCGTCCAGGCGACCATGGCGACGCCGGACACCATCAGAAGCGTGAAGATCCAGTGCCAGCCGGCAACAAGCAGGACAGCCTGACCGACCGAAGGGGCGATGACGGGAACGGCCATGAACACCATCATGACCAGCGACATGACCTTGCCCATACGGCGTCCGGTATAGCAGTCTCTAACGGTGGACAGGGCGGTGACACGGGCCGCGGCACAGCCGATTCCCTGAAGGACCCGGGCGAAAAGCAGGGTTTCGAGGTCCATTGCGAACATGGCGCCGACACTTGCCAGACTGTAGACCACAAGGCCTCCGATGAGGACGCGCCTCCGCCCGAAGGCATCAGTCACCGGACCAAAGAAAAGCTGTCCGCCCCCAAAGCCCAAGAGATACGTCAGCAGAATGAGTTGGCGGTGATTTTCCTCAATGATGTCAAGAGCATCACCAATTGCTGGCAAGGCCGGAAGCATCACGTCGATAGCCATCGCATTGAGGGCCATGATCATGGCGATTATGGCAACGAACTCGGCAAATGGAATTCCCGGATCGCGCAGCACTTCCTGGCGTCCGTGGGCGGCATGCCTTGGGGCGGATGAGGCGGGGTCGTCGGAAATGTCGTTGGTGTGTTTCACAGGTCTGGAACCAATTCGAAAGGCGGGAGCAGTTGGCGCTGGAGGAGTGAAGGTGCATTCAGAGTGTATGCGCCTGAAGATTGTAAAACTGTTGAGAGCCAGCCCCTGTTGTTACCAGCGTGCGGCATCGCTGTCATCACCGGCCTTCGCGTCCACCCATGACCCTTCCTTGCCCGAGATGAAATGCTCCTTCTTCCAGAAGGGCGCTCGGGTCTTGAGGAAGTCCATCAGGAAGTCCGCTGCCTCGAAGGCTGCGCGCCGGTGGGAAGAAGCGGCAACGACAAGGACGATGTTTTCACCCGGTGCGATGCGCCCGTAGCGATGGATCACGGTAAGGCCGGTCAGTGGCCAGCGTTCTGCCGCCTCTGTCGAGATCCGGTTCAGCTCCGCTTCCGCCATGCCGGGATAATGTTCAAGTTCAAGGGCACTGAGGGTGCCGGCTTCGTCGCGGCACAGGCCGGTAAAGGTGACGATGGCACCGACGTCGAGCCGTCCGGCGCTCAGCCGAAGGGATTCCTCCGCTGCGTCGAAATTCTCGAGTTGAACCCGCACGCGCGGTGTGATGGTCATCGCTCAGCCGCCGGTCATCGGAGGAAAGAACGCGGCTTCCCGGGCGCCGGCCACAAGGGCGTCCTGCTCGACGTGAAACTGGTCGAGAGCGACCCGGATAGCATCTTCTTCCTCGAAGGCCGAGGCGTGGTTTTCATCGATGGATTTCAGATGGGCGATCAGATCGGCAACCGTTTCGACATGCCCGGGAACCTCGATCGTTTCCTCTTCGATGCCGACCCGTTCACGCACCCAGGCGAAATAGCGGATATTCATGAGACCTCTCGATGATGGGCGAACCGGCCGAGAGACGGCGCCTGCGCAACGCCTATTCGGCGATCAGGTGCCCGATGCCGGCCCGAAAATAATCGTAGCCCGTATATAGGGTCAGTGTGGCAGCGACCCACAATGCGATCAAGCCGATCAGGGTCGTGTAGGTGAAAACCATGTCTCCGGCCGGTCCGGCGAGAAGGAAAGCGATGGCAATGAGCTGAACCGTTGTCTTCCATTTCGCGAGCTTTGTCACGGGGACGCTTACCTGCAACTCGGCCAGGAATTCTCGCAGCCCCGATACCAGGATCTCTCGGCACAGGATGATGATTGCGGCTGCGAGCGACCAGTTTCCGATCGTCCCGTCCGCCGCAAGCATGAGAAGACTGACCGAAACGAGCAGCTTGTCGGCGATCGGATCCAGCATCCGGCCGAGCGCGGACTGCTGCTGCCAGGCGCGTGCCAGATAGCCGTCGAAGAAATCGGTTATCGCCGCGAGAATGAACAGGCCGAGCGCGATCCAGCGCGGGGTCGTTCCTTCGAAATAAAAGCAGGCGGACACAGCAGGCACCGCCAGAATGCGCCCGTATGTCAGGAGGTTGGGCAGGCTCAGAACAACGTTACGTTTCATGTCGGCTTTCGAAATTCACACTATTGTGCCGTGGGCAGGGCCGGGAGAGTGCACCTCTCTTCTGGCCGGTTCGCAAAACGTCACTCCGGAAGATATCGCGCAGCGGGAGAGGGGCGAGGGGCGAGGGGCCGTCGGCTCAATCGAATAGCGTATCCCGTTGCTGGTCAATCATCATTTTCGCCTTTCGGATCATCTCGTTCGCGGCACTGTCCTGATCAGGCAGCGTGTCGGCACGAATGAAGGTATGGACGCGGGTCTCGTCACCCTCGGTTTTCTCTATCCGACCGGCGACCTGCCACTGTCCTCCGGCGGGCCGGGGCTCGGCGATGATCGTGTATCCTTCGTGGTCGACGGTCTCGACCGGGGAGGCGCTCTTTTCCTTGCTCTCGCCGGAGCCGCCGAAAAGAGACTTGAACATGTTTCCGAGCATCGTGGCTCACTCCTGTCGTGTTTGGCTTTTCTTTTAAGAGCGTGGACCGAGGGCTTCAAGGTTTGAGTTGATCCGCGCCGGGATTGATTGCTCCGGTAAAAGCAATTCGGAGAGATTACGATGGAACCTCCTGCCGGGTCGTGCGTTAAGGCATCGGGTAGAGGAATTCCTGCTCAAGCAGGTTTTGACAATTTTTCGGACCCATCCGGAGGTACCTCACAGTCGATCTTCAGTCCCATGCCGGATTTTCTCCCAATCACGAAACGCCCTTCCAAGGCCGACATGACCGAGGCGCCATCGTGGACTCTCGCTGGAGTCCTGGCAAATCCTTTTCCATTGCATCGCCTCAAGGAGGATACCGATGTCCCGCCTGAACTATCCAGGTCTCATTCTCATGCTTGCCGGGTCCCTCGCCGGTCTCGTCATCACCCTTTACAATTATTTCGCTCCGCTGACCGGCGTCACGGGAACCTTCGGGGCCGGTCTCGTCATTGTCGCGTGTGTCCTGCTGACTGGCGCGGGCGCGCTGATGTTCGTCAGTCGACATGGCGTGCTTCTGGGGATCCTGCGCTCACTCTCGGTGCTGGGAGCGGTGCTGACCGCGCTCGCGGGCTATTTTCTTCACGAGTGGTGGCTGATCGCCGCGATGGCGATCGTACTTGTCGGCCTGGTTGCCGATATGGCCCTGCCGGACAATTCTCACAGGAGGGCCTACGCATGAGGCCACGTCATCTCACCCTCACCGCCGCGCTCATGACCACCGCGATGGTCACACTTTCCGGCACCGTCTATGCGCAAGATACGCCGCAGGCCGTCCCCGAAGACGGCCAGACGGGGCAGACGCAAGAAGAGGTTACACCCGACGGTGCTGCTGCCCCCCAGGCGATGCCGCTTCCAGACAGCGACACGCAGAGCGCAGGAGAGGCCGAGAACGCAGGAAACGCGGAGAATGATGGCGGAGCGGAGAGCGCCGGGACCGCGCAGAGCGATGGAGAGGCAGCGGCATCCGCAGAGACATCCGCGCAAACGGCTGCTCCCAAGGAGGACGTCTTTCCAGGCGTGACCGATCCGACCTACAATCTTGAAAAGAGGACGCGCAGCGACATTCCGCTGGTGCCTGAAAAGGCCGTTTGGGACGGGTTCCACGGTCAGCCGAACGCGCAGAAATATTCTCCCCTTGACCAGATCACCACGAGCAACGTCGACAAGCTGGAAAAGGTCTGGGAGGTCCACACGGGCGATCTTTCCGACGGCTCGGGCAATCTTGCCGCCACCGTCTGGTCGGCGACCCCGATCTTCGCGAACGATACGCTTTACATCGGCACGCCCTTCTACAGGATCCTCGCCCTGGATCCCGCGACAGGCGAGGAAAAGTGGTCCTTTTCGACCGATTCCGCTCTTGAACCTCTGACGCAGCCTGCCCTCAAGAACAGGGGTGTTGCCTATTGGGAAAACCCGAAGCCGGTCGCTGGCGAGGATTGCCTGAAAATCGTTTATATCGGCACCATGGACGCCCAGCTCTTCGCGGTCGATGCCGACACCGGAAAGGCCTGCAGCCGTTTCGGCGAAAACGGTGCGCTGGACGTCAACCAGTGGAATACGGTCAACGATCGCTTCCCTCTGTCTCTGCTGCAGCCGCCGACAGTTGCCGGCAATCATCTCATTCTCGGCTGGGCCGGCAAGGACTGGGCCTATGCGGAAGCGCCTCCCGGCGCGGTGTTCGCGCTTGATCCGCAGACCGGCGAAATGCAGTGGGCCTTTCAGACCTTGCCCGAGAACATTCGCAGGAAAACAGGCACCGCAAATGTGTGGACGCACATGTCGGTCGATGAAGGCCTGAACATGGTCTACCTTCCTGTTGCTTCTCCATCGCCCAACTACTGGGGCGGGAACCGCACGGAAGAAATTCCCTATGCCACCTCCACGACGGCGCTGGACCTTGATACGGGCGAAGTTGTCTGGTCCCGCCAGTGGGTTCATCACGACATCTGGGACTACGATATCAATTCGGCTCCGACGTTGATGGATATCGATGTCGACGGAAAGACCATTCCGGCCCTGATGCAGGCAACGAAAATGGGCTTTCTGTTCGTCGTCAACCGGGAGACCGGAGAGGACGTCTGGCCTATCGAGGAACGTCCGGTCCCGGCCGGTGACGGCACTGTGGACGGCGAGTACTACGCACCGACGCAGCCGTTCCCGACCAAACCGGCGCCGCTGCTCGACCAGTCCGAGAAGCCAGAGGTCTGGCCGATCGCTGATATGGTCGGGTTCGGTGAGTGCAGTGAGCTCTTCGACAACCTCGAATACAGGGGAATGTACACGCCTCCTACGACGAAGGGCGAGGGCGCGTTGACCTATCCCGATTCCGCCGGCGGTGTGCAGTGGGGCGGGGTCGCCTTCGATCCGGAGAGCCAGACCGCCGTCGTCAACACGTCGCATGTGGTCCAGTACGTGAAGCTTTATCCTCGCGAGGAATACAACAAGCAGTCCGGTGGTTCTGGCAACGAGAACGGGCTCTACCCGCAGGAGGGAGCGCCTTACGGCATGGGGCTGCACAACGCCATGAACTGGCTCGGCATGCCGTGCTGGAAGCCGCCCTTCGGCGAACTCGTCGCACTGGACATGCATACTGGCGACGTGAAGTGGCGCAGGCCCATCGGGTCTTCCCAGAAATACGGCTTCTTCATGCCAGACAGCATGGGCTCGCCCACCATTGGTGGTCCTGCCGTGACGCGGGGCGGCATCATCTTCATCGGGGCAACGATGGATGAAAAGGTGCGTGCCTATGATCTGAAGACCGGCGAGGAGCTTTGGTCCGATCAGATGGAGGCTCCGGTGGTCGCGAACCCGGCTGTCTACGAGTACAAGGGGCGCCAATATGTCGCCTTCATATCCGGCGGCAATTCCATCCTGAAGCCGAAGGTTGGCGATCAGATTGCCGTTTACGCCCTTCCGCAATAACGCCTGACCGGATCGCCGATGTCAGATCGGCGATCCGTTGAAAGCCAGGCAAGTATGGCCCGATGAGGTTACAACCTCATTGGGTCATTTTTCTTCCACTGGTAGAAAATCGGGCCCGATCAATCATTAATTGACATAACGTAAGTTTTCAGTTTTGCTAAAAAGGCAGAGTATATCTGCCTTCTGTCCATTTGATTTATCTCGTTATCTTTTATGGCGGGACCGATCTATATTTGTTTTTAGCTTTTGAAATTTCTCGCGGGCGGGAGAAGAATAACAAAATATCGTTGATTGGGGGCAACGACATGTCCGGTTACAATCCAGGGCTCCTGGATAGAGCTCTCGGCGCCTTTTCCCGACTGACCGAAAACGTGAGGGTATGGCATCAGTGGCCGTTCCTTCCTGCCGTCGTGCTTGTTCTCGGGCACAGGGTGAACCTGCGAAAGACAAATCTGACCGATACGGAAACCGCGCCGGTGTCGCCCGCGCGCGACGACGACTTCGACGTCGTCGGTTTCAGGACGCATGACGGCAGCCACAACGATCTCGCCAGGCCGTGGATGGGCATGGCGGGCACGCGGTTCGGCCGGAACGTGCCGCTGAAATCGTCCTATGCGGAGACGGGCGATGTGCTGATGGACCCGAGCCCCCGGCTGGTCTCCTCAAAACTGCTTGCGCGGCAGAGCTTTCAGCCCGTTCCCCATCTCAACCTCTTCGTGCCGGCATGGATCCAGTTCATGGTTCATGACTGGTTGAGCCACGGACCGAACAACAAGGAAACCCTTCTGGATATTCCTCTGGCGGACGACGACGACTGGCCTCACGGACCGATGACGCTTCCCGCAACAACCGGGGACGCGGATCTCAACGATCATGACAAGGGCCGTCCGACGACGTTCCGCAATACCGAAACCCATTGGTGGGACGGCTCGCAGATCTATGGGTCGAGCAAGGAAATCTGCGACCGGTTGAGGACGGATCCGAAGACCGGGCAGATGCTCGAAAACGGTAAGCTGTGGCTGGATGAGAACGGACATCTTCCGGAAGATGCGAACAATCCGGGACTGGAACTGGCAGGGGTCAACGGCAACTGGTGGATCGGCCTTTCGGCGCTTCATACCCTGTTCGCTCGCGAGCACAATTCCATCGTCGACAGGCTTGCCGGGGAACATCCGCGGGCCAGCGGCGAATGGCTCTTCCAGAAGGCGCGCCTCGTGAATGCCGCGCTTCTTGCCAAAATCCATACCATTGAATGGACGCCGGCCCTGATGGATTCCGACAAGGGCCGCATGCTGATGCGCGGCAACTTCTGGGGCCTGACCGGCGAGCGCTTTGCCAGGAGCTTCGCCCGCTTTTCGGACAGCGAGGTGGTCAACGGCCTCATGGGATCGCCTGCCGATCACCACGGCGCCCCCTATGCCATGACCGAAGAGTTTGCGGCGGTCTATCGCCTGCATTCCCTGCTGCCGGACGAGATTTCCTTCCGCCGCCTTCAGGACAATTCCGAGCTTCTGACAGCGCCCTTGAAGGATGTCTCCATGACCGGCGTTCGGGGGAAGATCTATTCCGACGTGACGCTGCCGGACGTCATATATTCTCTCGCCACCTCTCATCCGGGGGCTTTAACGCTCCATAATTTTCCCGATGCCTTGCGGGCGCTTTCCAAAGGGGGAGATCCCGAACGCTTCATCGACCTTGCTGCGGTCGACATCCTGCGGGACCGGGAGCGCGGCGTGCCGCGTTTCGCGGAATTTCGAAGGCTGACCGGCATGAGAGTTCCCAAGACTTTCGCCGACATTACAAGCAACGAGACCTGGCAGAAGGAACTGGCGGAGGTCTATGACGACTCCGTCGAGAAGGTCGATCTTCTGGTCGGAACTCTGGCCGAATCCCAATCAGCGCGCGGGCAGCCCTATCGTTTCGGCTTTTCGGACACTGCTTTCCGGATCTTCATCCTGATGGCGTCCCGCCGGCTCAAGAGCGATCGTTTCTTTACCGACGATTTCCGGCCGGAGATCTATACCCGTGCCGGTTTCGAGTGGGTGATGGAGAACGGATTTGCCAGTGTCCTGAAACGGCATTTTCCGGAGCTTGAAAGCAGTCTGGGCGATGCCCGCAACCCGTTCTTCCCCTGGAAGAACGGCGCGGCGTAGGAGCAGGGTCATGAGACGGTTGAAGCTTCCGCTGCTGGCAGACCTCATCCTCACGGACGTGCCGCAGGAAGTTCGGGCTCTGGCGGACGATCCGGCGCTCGATCGTGGTTTCCGGCGCAAAGGGCCGCTGCTCAACCGCATCCTCGCCGGCCGGATACGCTCGGTCATGTCGATCCGGGGAGTTCCGCTTCCCAGCATCGCGCTGCGCGGCGATGCGGATCGGGCGCGAAACCAACAGCAACTGGAGCAGCGTCTCGATGCTCTTGCGGACAATCGTGCCTTTGATCCCGGCGGCATAGAGGCGGTCGTTCAGGCCATGCGGATCAGCGACCCAAGGCAGATAGGCCTTGCGTCGCAGCGGCTCGTCGGGCGGATGTTCGACCCGGAATTTCAAGCAGATGACGAAAGCTGGGATGCAGCTCTGCTGCTGGACCGGGCGCTGAAGACGCGCAATCCGCTCCTGTCTTTCTGGTGGTCCATCACCGGACAATTGAGCCGTGCCAAGCAGGTTCTCCTGAAACGTTGCTCCGGCGATTTCGCGGCCGTTCATGCCACGGGAATAGCGGTGCACAATCTCGCCGCCGCATTTACAGAAATGGCCAACCTTCTGGAACGCCCGGGCTGGGAAGACGGGGCGGCGCGTGAAAGGGCTGTCATTCGTACGCTCGCCGCGCCGCAAACAGTCGTGCGGCAGGCTCCGGGGCCGGGCGTCTCAAGGGTCGGGACGGTCTCCGAGGGAACGCTGGTCCTTCTGGAGGCGGCAAAGGCGAATGAGGCTGATCCGGGTGGAGGCACGGCCTTTCTGACAGCCGGATGGAGCCGATGCCCGGCGCACAGGGCCGTTCCGGTGCTGCTGGACCATGTCTGGCACGCGGCGACGGGCGGGGAAGCGGCCGCCGATGAAGATGCGGAAAAGGTGGGGGAGCGGGCATGAGCGACGACATCCTCTTTTCCCCGCTCAAGCTCAGCCGCAACCTTGAAATCAAGAACCGGGTGCTGAGGTCCAATATTTCTGGCCGCTTCGACAACGAGGACGGCTCGCTGACACAGACCCGCATCAACTGGGAGACCAAGTTTGCGCAGGGCGGGGTCGGCGCCATCATCTCGTCCTATGTGCCGGTGCTGATGGAAGGGCGCATCATTGCAGGCTACGCCACGATCCATTCCGACGAGTTCATCCC
This sequence comes from Rhodobacterales bacterium, assembly GCA_008107755.1. Taxonomy (GTDB): domain Bacteria; phylum Pseudomonadota; class Alphaproteobacteria; order Rhizobiales; family Stappiaceae; genus Roseibium. The sequence goes on along the minus strand of VIRH01000087.1, from coordinate 126,890 downwards.
GCTCTGGAAGACACTTGGCAACGCTGTTCAAGAGCATGGCGCCAAGTTCATTCTTCAGCTCAGCCATTCTGGTCGCCAGATGGATCTTCCCGGCGTTCACAACCAGATGCGACCGTCCCTGAGCGCCACAAGCAACGCCGAAACCCTGCACGGGTTTCTCTGTCGCGCCATGAGCCAGGGTGAGATTGCCTGGTTGGTTCGGGCGTTCGCGGAGGGGGCTCGGCGCGCGCAGGATGCAGGGCTCGACGGGGTCGAGCTGCATGCTGCCAACGGCTATCTTTTCACCCAGTTCCTCAGCTCGGGCATCAACGACCGGACCGACGGATATGGCGGCTCCCTGCGCAACCGGGCAAGGTTCCTGCTGGAGGTCATCGCGGCGATCCGCGAGACGGTCGGCCGCGACTTTCATCTGCAGGTCAAGCTGAGTGCCGTCGACAGGAACAACGTCCTGCCATGGGAGAAGAAGGGAAACGACCTGACGGACACGATTCAGGTCGCGCAGTGGTGCGAGGTGCTGGGCGCCGATGCCATTCACGTGTCGACCGGGTCGTTGTTTCCGCATCCGCTCAACCCGCCGGGAGATTTGCCGCTGGAGCTTCTGGCGGTGACCTATGACGCGATGATTTCGTCCGGCGTTCACGGCTTCCGCAACTTCCTCCTGTTCCGATACCCGATGCTTCGACCGATATTCCGCTGGCTGTGGTTCCGGATGAAGCGCGGGTTGCCGGTGGAAGGCGTCAGCCGCAACGAGGCGGCCGCGATCCGCGCTGCGGTGACCATCCCCGTCATAAGCACGGGCGGTTATCAGTCTGCGTCCCTGATACGAGAGGGGCTGGAAAACGGCGAATTCGACGCCGTCGCGATCGCCCGCTCGCTGGTCGCCAACAACGACCTCGTGAAGCAGTGGGCCGCGGGCGCCGATTTGCCCGAACGTCCCTGCACCTATTGCAACAAGTGCCTGCTGAACGCACCGAAGAACCCGATGGGCTGCTACGAGGAGGCACGGTTCGAGTCCTATCAGGCGATGATCGACGAGATCATGACCATCTACACGCCGCGAAGCCGGCTGGTGATCCCGAGGTAAGGACACGCAGACATGGCCGATCCCTATTATCCCACACTTGTGGAACGCGAACTGGCCCGGCGCCGGAAGGTGACGCGGCCGCTCTTCCTGACACTTCTCGCCCTGATCGTTTTTCTGTTCGTTGTCCTGATCATCGCAATCGTCGGTGCGGTTTCCATCCTGCGCGAAACCACACCCTCCTACGCCGATCCGGAAGAGCATTTCAAATACGGATCGATCGGCGCCGAGCCGACGAGCGGAATTCCGAAGAAGCTGTGGCTTGCACTGCCCTATCTCTTCAAGGATTCCTTCCAGGGACGAAAGGACTACGAAGCGTTCGGGTTTCTCTACGAGGAAAAGAACGGCGAGCGCCTGCAGCTTCCCATCGGTATTGCGCAGCGCCGATATCGCGGTGTTGACCTGGTCTGGTTCAACTGCGCGACGTGCCATGTCGGGACTGTGCGCGAGAGCGAGGGGGCGGCGCGCAGGATCGTTGCAGGCATGCCGTCGAACAATCTTCGGCTCGAAACGTTCATCAGCTTCATCCTGTCAGCCGCCTACTCGGAGAAACTGTCGGGTGATGCGGTGTTCGAGGCGATCAGGGAAAGCGGTCAGCGTCTCGGACCGCTCGAGAAGCTGTATTGGCGGTTTCTGGTGCTGCCGAGACTGAGGGAAGAGCTGATCGTGCGTGCTTCCCGGCTGCGCCCGTTGCTCGAGGACCAGCCGCCCTGGGGGCCGGGGCGCGTCGATACATTCAATCCCTACAAGGTTATTCAGCTGAATGTCCCTCTTGCCGATCTGACGGTGGAGGAACGCATAGGTGCGTCGGACTTTCCCGCGATCTTCCTGCAGGGAGCGAAGGCAGGCATGAATCTGCACTGGGACGGCAACAACGCCTCGCTGGCGGAACGCAACCTTTCGGCTGCCATTGGTGCCGGCGTGACGCCCGAAACCGTCGATCATGCCGCAATCGGCCGGATTGCGTACTGGCTGCAAGATCTCGAGCCCCCGAAAAGTCCGCTTGGCGTGAAGGCCGACAGCGAGACAATGGATCGTGGCCGGGCGATCTACATGGACGCCTGCGCAGACTGTCACGGATACAGGGACAACGAAGGGCGGTATGTCTTCGAGGGAGAAGTGCTCGGCGAGGTCGAACCCGCCGACCGGATCGACACCGACCGGGGTCGGCTCGATTCCTATACCGAGGCATTCCGCGATCGTCAGTTGAACGAGTTGTTCGCCGGAACGCCCTACCAGTTCAGGCATTTCCGAAAGACCGACGGCTACGCGAACATGCCGCTCGACGGGCTCTGGCTTCGGGGGCCGTATCTGCACAACGGGTCCGTGCCGACTCTTGCCGATCTTCTGCTGCCGCCGTCCGAGCGTCCGGTCCGCTTTCTGCGCGCGAGCGACGTCGTGGATGCGGAACGCGGCGGTTTCCTGTCGCCGCCTTGCGAGGCCGGTGGACTGGAGCCCGACGGCCGTTTCTGCTTCGACACCGAAGCGCCAGGCAATGGCAATGGCGGCCATGCCTACGGCACTACGCTGGGCGCGGCGGAGCGTAGCGCGCTCCTGCAGTATCTGATGACATTTTGAGAAGGACGTCCGAGATGAGCGATTCACTGTCCCTGGGCTGGAGCCAGTCGGATGCACGGCGGAAACGTGATGCCTATCGCCGGCTTCTGGCTGTCAATCTTGCCCTGCAATCCCTTCTCGCCCTGATCGTGCTCATTTATCCGTCGGGTCTCCTGTCCCTGCTTGCCCTGGACGGTCCCGGCGCCCTGCCGTGGGCGCGGGTCTGGGCCGCGATGGTGCTGCTGGCGAGTGCCTTTCAGGTGCCGGCGCTTCTGGAGCCGGTCAACCAGCGCCTGCCGAGCGTGATCGGCATTACCGGACGGTTCGGCATGACGATCCTCTATCTGTGCCTGGGAGGCGGGTTCCTGTGGCTGGCCCTGTTCGACGGGATCTTCGCGGTGCTTCTCTTCATGCTTTTCCAGCGCGCGATCCTTGGGGAACTCCAGACACGGCCATAGGCGGCTGGGTCGCGTCAGATGGCGATGCCGTCTTCCTTCAGCCGGGCGACCCGAAAAAACGTTGGGGAAAGAAGACGATCTCAGTCCGATGTCTGGACCTGTTCGCTGGCCGGCAGGCCGATTTCAACGATGAGCGGGACATGATCGGACCCTATGTCAGGGCCGAGCGAGACATTCTCCACCTGGATGTCCCGGGAAACCGCAAACTGATCGACCGGAGAACCGAGGAACCAGCGCAGACGGTAATCGAAAAAGAACCGGGAATTCTGCGGCCAGCCGCCGGTATAGGCGGTGACGAGGCCGTTCTCGTTCAAGGTGCGCTGGAAACGCGCCGACCAGGGGGAGCTGTTCCAGTCGCCAATCGCAATGATGCCGCGGTCTCGCGTCTGGTCGAAGCCCGTCAGGACCTTGTCGAGCTCGTCCATGTAGGCACGCTTGTTCACCCAGCGGGAGTGGGTGCGCGGACTGTCCGGATGAATGGCGAGGAGATGCAGTGGCCGGTCGCCCGTGTCGAGGGTGAGTGACAGGAGTTCCCGATCGGCGTCGTAATAGACGTCAGAGCCGGGCGGCAGAGTGCCGGAGACGAGATGGTCCTGCGACGCGAGGATCGGAAAGCGCGAATAGACGGCAAGGCCGCCGAGTTCGCCGACCTTCAGGTATTCCGGAAATCCGTTGCTGCCGTTGCCGCCGATGGGCAGCCCAAATCTCTCCCAGCGCCGCTCCTGCAGCCACCAGAGCGCCTCCTCGATGACGACGATCTCCGGCTGTTCCTTTTCAAGAAAGGCGCGCAGAACCTCGTCCCCGAGAAACAGATGCTCGATGTTGATCGAGACGACCTTGATCTTCCGGCCTGAGTCCGTGGCCGGCGTCAGATCCGCGGTGTGGGCCAGCGTGCGGCTTCCTGTCAGGCCGGCGAGGCTGACGAAGGCGATGAAGGCAAGCGACCATAGAGTGCGGTAGAGAAGGGCGAACCTGTGACGCACCAGCAGCCCCAGAGCGCCAACGACGCAGCCGAAGAGCCCTGCCGCCAGAAACTGGGTGAGGAAGAAGCTCATGTTGTCCGTGACCCAGTAGTCCGGCGCCACATAGGTGGAGAGCCCTAGCATTCCAACGAAGAGGGCCCCCAGACAGGCGCACCAGCACAGGAGGGAGAACAGGGTTACGATCGAAGGGCGGCGAGGACTGGCTGAAAACATGCTGAATGTCGGAACAAAGCCTTCCGGGTCCGCAGGCGGATGCGCGGAACCATACGTGAGGGAAGGCTCAGCCATAGCACAGTGAGGAGATGGCTGTCGGACTTTTTGAGAGCCTGCAACGCGGCGCTTCTGACACATGCGTTGCCAGGTAGACGCATGACCGCTGTCGGACGTTCTGAGCGGGCGGCGTTACCCGCCGACCTCACTCGTGAAAATGATCGTAGACCAGCTTGGCGATGGCTTCGGAAATGCCGGGAACGGCGGCGAGGTCGTCGACGCCGGCTTTTGACACGGCCTTGGCGGTGCCGAAGTGACGCAAGAGCGCTTTCTTGCGCGTCGGGCCGATGCCGGCAATCTCGTCCAGCGGGTTCTTGACGATGTCCTTGCTTCGACGGGCACGGTGGCTGCCGATGGCGAAGCGGTGCGCCTCGTCGCGCAGGCGCTGGACGAAATAGAGGACCGGGTCCCGTTCCGGCAGCATGAAGGACTGCCGCCCGGGGATGAAGAATTTCTCCCGCCCGGCATCACGGTCGGGTCCCTTGGCGATACCGACGAGGGGGACATCGGTGATGCCGAGTTCCTCCAGCGTTTCGCGCGCCGCCGTCAGTTGGCCCTGACCACCGTCGATCAGGACGAGGTCCGGCCATGCGGGCATGTCTGCCGGCGCCGCCGGCACGTCGCCGTCGCTGTCTTCGTCTGCCTCGGGCTGATCTTTCGTGGGCAATTCGCGGGCGTGTTCCTTCAGCAGGCGGGAGAACCGGCGGGTCAGGACTTCGCGCATCATGCCGTAGTCGTCGCCGGGCACGAGGTCTTCCGACTTGATGTTGAATTTCCGGTACTGCCCCTTGGTGAAGCCTTCGCCGCCGGCAACGATCATGCCGCCGACTGCATTGGTACCCATGATGTGGGAGTTGTCGTAGACTTCGATCCGGCGCGGAGGCGCTTGCAGATCGAAGGCTTCGGCAACCCCCTTGAGCAGGCGGGCCTGGCTGGACGTTTCCGCGAGACGCCTGCCGAGGGCTTCGCGGGCATTGGTCAGGGCGTGGTCGACCAGTTCCTTCTTCTCGCCGCGTTGGGGTGTCGCAACGTCCACCTTGCGACCGGTCCTCTCGCCCAACGCTTGTGCGAGCAGCTCCTGTTCGGCAAGCGCATGCGACAGCAGGATCTGCCGCGGGGCGGGTTTGTCGTCGTAGAACTGGGCGAGGAAACTCTCCAGGATCTCGGCTTCCTCGAGCGACTTGTCGGCCTTTGGGAAATAGGCCCTGTTGCCCCAGTTCTGGCCGGTTCGGAAGAAGAAGACCTGAACGCAGGTCTGGCCGCCTTCCTGATGGATGGCAAAGACATCCGCCTCTTCGACCGATTGCGGGTTAATGCCCTGATGCGCCTGGACATGGGACAGCGCGGTCAACCGGTCGCGGTAGATGGCAGCGCGTTCGAATTCCAGATCGGCGGAGGCTGCTTCCATCTGCTCGGCAAGCTGCTTCTTGATGAGCTGGCTCCGCCCGGACAGGAAGGCCTTCGCCTCGGCGACGAGGCCGGCATAATCGTCTGCGTCGATCTCGCCGGTGCACGGGCCCGCGCAGCGCTTGATCTGGTACTGAAGGCAGGGTCGGGACCTGTTTTCGTAGTAGCTGTCCGAGCAGGTCCGGATCAGGAAGGCCTTCTGGAGGGCGTTGATCGTGCGGTCGACTGCGCCGGCGGAGGCGAAGGGGCCGAAGTAATCACCCTTGCGCTTGCGCGCGCCGCGATGCTTGACGATGGCCGGGGACTCGTGATCGCCCGTCACGAGGATATACGGAAAGGACTTATCGTCGCGCAAAAGCACGTTGAAACGCGGGCGCAGCCTCTTGATGAGGTTGGCTTCCAGAAGCAGCGCTTCCGGCTCCGTCCGGGTTACCACGAACTCCATCGCGGCGGTGGCCAGGATCATGCGCATGATCCGGTTGGACTGCCCCTGGAGGCGGGTGTAGCTGGTGACACGCTTCTTGAGGCTTCGTGCCTTGCCGACGTAAAGGACTTCGCCCTTCTCATCGAGCATGCGATAGACGCCGGGTCCGTTGGGAAGCCGTTTCACCTCGTCGGCGATGACCTCCACGCCTTTCCTGACGGGACGCGCGTCTTCAGCCGCGTCAGTGTCGGTCGGATTATGTGAATCGGACATGTCCTGCATGACAGTCATTTAGTCCCGAAACGCCCTTTGGGGAAGGGGCCAAACCCGAAGGCTGCCTAGCTCGCCTGGCCCAGAACGTAGACCGTGCCGATGTAAGCCACATAGGCCGCGCACATGGCGAAGCCGGAGAGCTTGTTGAGGCAGATGCGGTATCCGGCGAGCACGGTGAGCAGGATCGCGCAGCCAAGCATGGCCCAGATATCGAAATCCAGAACCTCGGCAGGCACGTCGATCGGGACGACAACGGCGGTGATGCCGATGATGGCCAGAAGGTTGAAGATATTGGAACCGATGACGTTGCCGATGGCGACAGCGCCGTGCTGGCGGATGGCTGCCATCACGCTGGTTGCCAGTTCCGGCAGCGAGGTGCCGAGCGCGATAACAGTCAGCCCGATGACTGCTTCGCTGACGCCCCAGGCCGTGGCAATGGATGTCGCGCCCAGGATCGTGAAATGCGCACCAAGCGGCAGGCCGATGAGGCCGAGAATGACATAGGCGGTGGCGATCCATCCGGAATCCGGAACGTCCTCGACATCTTCGAGCGCATCGTCATCTTCCCCGGCGCAGATCGCGACATCGGCTCCGGCGGCGGCTTTTGCCTTCATTTCCTTGCGGTGCTTGCGCGCGACCACCGTCGAGGCGGCCAGGAAAGCGGCCAGCAATGTCAGAAGCACGATGCCCTGCCACAATCCGATCGGCGTGAAAAAACACAACGCAATGAAGACGAGCGTTACCGCCACCATGAAAAGCGCGTTGCGCGTGGCACCTGTCTCCCCGCAAGGCGTGGCCGCGATCAGGGCCGGCATGCCTAGGACGAGAAGAACGTTGGCGATATTGGATCCGACCACGTTACCGATGGCGATGCCGCCGGAATTTTCCAGCGCTGCCTTGAGCGAGATCACAAGTTCCGGTGCAGACGTCCCAAAGGCCACGATGGTAAGGCCGATGACCAGATTTGGGATTCCCAGCCTCTGGGCGATGCCGACGGATCCTCTGACCAACACATCCCCGGCGATAATGAGCACAACAAGTCCGCCGGCGAGGCTTATGTAGTCAAACAACATCTAGTATTTCCGGTTCGGGTCAGAGGGCTGAAATGGCGCCGAATGTGCCTGCAGAACCAAAGTCCAGCCATGTGAATGAAGCGGAATGGGTTTGAGGGGATTGGTCTTCCGCAAATCAGCTCTCCGCCTGCGCATCGCGCGCGGGTGCTGATCTGAGGAAGACCAGTCCTGTCAAAACCGCACATGGAAGGTGCTTTACGCCGTGTCATCACTGCGGGTTTCGCCATTTCCCATGCCATTTCGTTTCACTTCCGAAGCAGGCCCTTGGTTCAGTTGAGCGCCTTATACGCAATAGATTGGTATGGGGAAAGCCGAGAGCAAGTTTCTTTGGCCCTGCAAAAGCGACAAGCTGCACACCAAATCGCTTTGGTTGTCAGATTTTGCATACTGACGAGCGTCGGGAGGCCGCGTTGTTCAGTTGCGGGCGCGTGGTTTCATGAGTGAATATTCAGATGACAATTGGGCGAGAGTGTCCTACGTTTGCTACAGATTATTTTTGACGCAGCGGAAGCTGGCCGGCAGCGAAAAATTCGCAATTTGCAAAGGTTTAACCATCGGTTCACCCCGTCAGAATATTGCCTTGATTTGTCATCAAAACTCCTCAATCTCAGTGCTGATCCGCCACAAATGAACTCCATACCTTGGTGTTGGGGAGAGTGAGGACGCGGCTATGCCCGTTCCTTCTCTTTTAAGCCGTCCGCAGAACGGACGACCAGTTTGGGTAAAAGTGGATCTGGAGTATCTTTTATGAAACGTCTCGCACTTGCAGGCTTGGCACTGACTGCGGCTACGGCCGGCTCCGCGCCGGTTTGGGCAGCCGATCTACCGCAGGCCCCTGCACCCGCGTATGAAGCGGTTCCTGCCACGCAACAGACCATCGATTGGACCGGTATCTATGTCGGTGGCAATCTCGGTTGGGAGTTCGGTAACTTCGACAACCGTGCTGGCGGTACCAACCTTGACACCGATGCCAATGGTGTCGCTGGTGGCCTCTACGGCGGTTACAACTTTCAGGTCACACCGAATATCGTCGTTGGCGCAGAAGCCGACTTCACTCTGAGCGACCTTGAAGACACCAAGAGCGTCGGCGGTACAACGCTGACTTCGAAGTCTGACTGGAATTCCAACTTCCGCGCTCGCGTCGGTTACAGCTTCGACCGTTACCTGATCTACGGTGCCGGTGGTCTGGCTCTTGCCGATCTCGAAGTTGAAGGCAACGGCGACTCCGACAGCAAGACAGCTCTCGGCTGGACGCTCGGTGTCGGTGGCGAAGCTGCCATCACCAACAACGTCACCGCGAAGCTGGAATATGTCTACCAGGACTTCGGCGAAGAGGACTTCAACCTCAACGGTCAGGGTGTAAGCTCAGACTTCAGCGACCAGCAGGTTCGCGTCGGTCTCGGCTACAAGTTCTGATCAGCCGACTACGGCAAAAAAAGCCGGCCTCCTTGTGGGGCCGGTTTTTTTATGTCCGCATGCATGTCTCGACCATTGCTCGGCGCGGCAGCCTTATGCCTGGCCACCAGATAGTCCGACAGTCAAAGGACGAGTTGCAGGATCGCCGGGTCCAATTGCCTGACGATCCCGCATTTGTGGCGGATCAGTTCGCCTCGGTGCTGGTGCAGACGGCCACGTTCTCCAGTTGCTTCTCGCGCTCCAGAGCTTCGTCCTTGGTGTCGAACGGCCCGCCTGCGGTCAACGCGAATTCGTGGCGGTATTCCCCGTCGATCTCGATCAGCAGGCCCGTCCAGCATTCACCGGATTTCTCGTGCTTCAGCACGAACCATTTCGCGTTCTCCTCCTGGGCGAAGCTTGAAGACGCGGGCAGAGCGAACGCGAGTGCGCTGCCGAGTATCACCGCGCGGGCACAGGGGCTTGCAAGGAACCATCCTCGGTACATTTTATTTCCTCCAGTCTGTTCTCTGATCAAGCGTGGCGTCCGCGCCTGCCGATCATCGGTCAATATGGTCTGAACTTGTGAATGAAGCATCCCCGCTTTTCTGACACGGGGGAGCAGAGCGGTTTCAGCACAACGGGGCAGGATCGATCTCAGAAAGGGGCGCCGGCGGCTGCCGTGTAGAGCCATAGGCCGGAACCACCGCTTCGAAGGCATCGAGCCAGGCAACGAGCTTCGGATAGTCCTGACGCCATTCGCCGCCGAAGCGCAGGTCGAGATATCCGAGCGCGCAGGCAAGCGTGATCGTCCCGGCGTTCACGTCGCTTTCGGAGGCGGGGGCAGCCGGCGTCCTGGCCTCGAAATAGGCAAGGCCGCGCGTCATCTTGGCAGCCTGATAGGCGTCCCAGGCCGGGTCGCGATAGGAGGGCACCTTGAAGCGTTTCTCGTAAACGCGCAGGATTGCGGCGTCCATGATCCCATCCGCCAGGGTCTGGTCGCGCAGCACCGGGAAGCGCTCTTCGCCAAGCGGGAACAACTTGCCGCCGCCGGCCAGGAAATCGACATACTCGAGAATGACCGCGCTGTCGTAGAGGACATCGCCGTTTTCCAGGATGAGCGCCGGGATCTTGCCGAGGGGATTTTCGCCGCGCAGACTGTCCTCCGGATCAGCGGTGTTGGCGTTGACAACCTCGAACCGATCCTTCAGGCCGAGGATGGCGATCGCCAGCTTGACCTTGCGCCCGAAGGGGGAAGAAGGGGACGAGCGTAGTTTCATCATGATGCTAACTCCAGAAGCATTCAGTATTTCGTCAGACCGTTTGCTGGCCTGAAAGGTCTTTCACCGATTGTCACCAGGGACGGGCGGAGGAACGGACAGACTGGCGGCACGGCAGTCGCTGCGGTCGATTTCCAGGCAACTGCGGAACTGCAGATCCTTGGTCAGGCAGATCCGGATCTCCTCCAGCTGCCCGGCCGTGCAGGCGACGGACATGCCGTCTTCCGCAAGGCCCGGATTTGCCAGCCGGAAGGCTTTTTCGACAGTCTCGGGCGACGTCTTTCCCGGCCGATCCAGGGAAGCGAAGGCGCCAGGTACGGCGATCTTTTCGGCAGCCCGGCGGACGAGCGCAAAATACGCCTGCGGCTCCAGTCCCGAGCAGGTGCCGTGCCGGCGCCATTCGTGAAAGACCAGGCCGTGACTGGGCATCAGGTCCTCCATCCCGACGGCGATCGATCTGTCGATCCGCTTCGGCATGCCGGGGCAGGACTCAGGATAGCCGCGCTCATACTGCGGCCAGAGACCGTGAACGACAAAGCGGAACGGCTTTCGTACGTCGCATTGATGGGGGTTGGCGTCGCTTCCTTCCTGCTTGCAGTAGGTGGGCGACCATGACAGGGCGAGTACATAGAAGTCGAACTTGCCCGGCTGATCCGCCGCCGCCGGTCCGGCGAGCAGCAGTGCCAGAAGTGGCATGGATAGAAATCTGCCGACCATTTCAGAGGCATGGCGGGCGAACGCCATCTTGAGGCCTTCCGTGTTCCTGGCCGTCAGCGAGGGCTGACCGTGCTGCAATGAGCGCCGTAGACACGCCACTTGTCGAGTGGCGCCAGGCAGGCTTCCACATTCCAGCTGACGCCGACAAAGCCGGCGTGTTCCTCGACCATGTAGTGAACCGACTGGATGGTTCCGTCCGACAGGCTTGCGGTGCCGCGGCAATAGCGGCGCGCGAGAGTGCTCACGCCGTAGATTTCGTACCGGAGTTCCTGAATCTGATCGATGCCGAGGATCGTACGCCCATTGTAATAGTCCCGATGGGCGCGTGCGACCGTTCCCGCAACCGCGCTCTGAACCGAGGCTGCGGTACACTCCGGCAGGTGAGGATCACTGCGAAGCACGTCTTCGCGATAATCGGCTGCGAGGGCCGGGACGGTGAGGGTTGCGCAGACACTCAGGGCAGACAGAATCAAACGGAAGGGGCGGGCGAAATGCACGGCAAAATCTCCGGAAGGCTAACTGTAGTGCGACGATGGGCGAGTGACCGTCCGAGGTCAAGCTTCGATCCGTCAAAAGTGACAGGGTTTGCTCATTATTCGTCAATCAGTTGCGAGACATTCCAGCTCGCATCGGGACCCTGCTGCAGGGTTTCGCAAAGCCAGGGCAGCACGGTGCGCATGTCCTGCGCAAGCGTATAGGGGGCATTGACGAGGGTCATTCCGGAGCCAAGCATCTTCGTTTCCGGGCCGCTCTTGCCGGCATTCAGTTCCAGCGTCAGCACGTCGCGAAGGCCGGCGGTCCGGAAGTCGGCATGCATCTTTCTGATCGCCCAGGCATCCTTCATCGGATACCACAGCGCATAGGTGCCGGTCGGCCATTTCTTCCAGCCGCGGATGACGGCGCCGGTCATGCGGTCGAATTCGTCGGTGACCTCGTAGGCCGGGTCAATGAGGACGATGCCGCGCTTTTCCTTGGGCGGCAGGAAGCCGCCGAGTGCCAGCCAGCCGTCGAGATGGATTGTCTTGACCTGGAAGTCTCCGGCAAACTGCGCGGCGAGCACCTTGAAATCTTCCGGATGAAGCTCGGTCAGCGTCAGGCGGTCTCCCTGCCGCATGAGTTGCCGTGCCAGCGCGGGCGAGCCCGGGTAGCGGTTGAGGCCGCCCTCCGGGTTCAGAGCCTCGATCGCGCCCAGCCAAGGGGCGATCAACTCGGCCACTGCCTTCGGTACATCCGCGTCCAGAACCTTGCCGATGCCCTGCTGCCATTCGCCGGTCTTCTGCGTCTCGGGCAGGGAAAGATCGTAGAGGCCGATGCCGGCATGGGTGTCCACAAGACGAAAAGGCTTGTCCTTGAGCTGGAAGTAACAGATGAGCCGCGACAGGACGATGTGCTTCAGGACATCGCCGATATTGCCTGCGTGATAGACATGCCGGTAGTTCATGCGGTTCGATCCATGCTCTGGGCCAACGGGCCTGCGAGCCGGTTAGATCGCATGGCCAACGGTTGATCGATGTTCACACCCTCGGGTGCCTTGTGTTCACGTCGGCAAGTCCCGTTCGCCTAGGCGGCGGGCTCCGCATCGCGCTTCATGAAGATGACGGCCTTGTCACCATGATCGGCCTTTCCGATTTCGGAAAATCCAAGCCTTTCGTGAAAGCGCAGGGAGCCCGGATTGGGCGGCCGTTCGTTGACTTCACAGACAAAGCAGCGGCCCGAGCCTGCTAACTGCCGGAACAGTTCATTGTACAATGCTTCTCCGGCCTTGTGCCCGCGCAGCTTTTCATCAACGAAGATGCGGTCGGTATAGGCAAAGTTGGAGAGGCGTTCGCTGAGCCAGATATAGTTGCGGCTGTCATAGTTCGCACCGTCGCCAAGGCACAGCAGAAGGCCGGACGGGGTGCCGTCGACTTCGGCAACCAGGCAGATCAGGGCGGAGTTGACAAGATCGAGCAGCTCTTCGGCGGAAAGCTCGTTGACGGCAGGCACAGCGGCGTTGTTCAGCGGCAGAAGGGTGCTCAGGTCGCCGGGATGGAAGGGGCGGATCTTCAGGTCGAGGATCTGTTCAGCGGTCATTGGATTTCCAGGGGCAGGGGAGGGCCGGCCGGATCGCCGGGAGCCTCTTCAAAAGGTCTTGGGTGGTGCGACCCCACACCGGGTGGTGGATGGCGCGGTTCCATTTGCAGCCGCCTTATAGGCAGAGTGACCGGTTTTGGAAAGGGGAGCGCCGAATTGCGCAAACAGGTGTCATGAGGCGTCAGCGCGCGTTTCGGGCATCGGTCTGCCGGCGAAGCGGAACCGGAAGTCGGACGTGGCGCGTGGGGCCACCGCGAAGACAACGGAAAACGCTGAACGCATCAGGGCGCAGCAGCGCTGCGCCCTGGCTGACACATTTTGCAGGTCCGGAAGGACCGGCTTATTCTTCGGCCGGTGCGCCGTCGTCGGAAGGCGCGCTGCCGTCGTCTTCCATAACCTGCAGGTTTACCGCCTTGGGACCCTTGCCACGACGATCGGGCTCGGTCTCGAAGGAGATCCGCATGCCGCTATCGAGGTTCGCAAGTCCCGAGCGTTCGACCGCGGAGATGTGCACGAACACATCCGCATCGCCCTCATCCGGAGTGATGAAGCCGAAGCCCTTGTCGCTCTTGAAGAACTTTACCGTGCCGGACTGACGCGGGCCGCGTTCGACCGGAGGCATGTCCCGGCGCGGGGCGCGCTGACCGAAACCGTCACCGCCACCGCCTTCACGGTCGCCGTAGCCGCCACTGCGACCACCGCCGTAACCGCCGGTGCGACCGCCGCCGTAACCACCGCCGCCGCCGCCGCCGCCATAACCGCCACCGCCTTCGCGGTTGCCGCCGTAGCCGCCGCTGCGACCACCGCCATAGCCGCCACCGCCGCCGCCTTCACGGTCGCCGTAACCACCGCTGCGTCCGCCGCCGTAGCCGCCGCCACCGCCTTCGCGGTTGCCGCCGTAGCCGCCGGTGCGTCCGCCGCCATAGCCGCCGCTTCCGCCGCCTTCACGATCGCGGTCACCGAAGCTGCCCCGGTTGCCGCCGCCGTATCCACCGCTACGGCCGCCGCCGTAGCCTTCGTCGCGGCCTTGGCCGCCACCGTAGTCATTGTCGCGTCCACCCCGGTAGCCGCCCTCTCGACCACCGCCGTAACCACCGAATTCGCTTCCGCCAAAGTCACTGCCGAAGTCTTGCGGACCGCCAAACTCGCGTTTGCCGCCGCGCCGACCACGCGACCGCCGGTCCGAATCGCCATCGTGCATTACCAAATCACCTTAATCAGTGTGCTCATCCAGCACATACCAACCCATCTACCCGTCTTCACAGTCGAGTCACCACGCAAGGGCGCACCCAGTGCGCCTGTTCAACATTCTGAGATCGGGTTGAAACAAATTTGCTGCATCCCCATCCAGCCGCTGCGTCATCATCATAAGGTCGGGTTGGGGAAAACCGCAAGAAAATCCTTGGTCAAACTACCCAAACTAGCCGTTTTTAGGGGGCCAGGTGCTTGACCAATTGGACAAGTCCGGTTCAGACCCGTCACACGTTTTGCGAGTTGCCTCTTCAAGAAGCACTAGGCCGGTGCCGTTCCAGCTCCACCGGTTCCAGACGCCGCATTCGCCGACGCCGGATCCCTTGAAGTAGCTGACAAGCTGCATGTCGGCCGGAATCCAGCGGGCGTTATAGATGAGATCGCTGGCAATCGGCCCTTTTTCGGACATCCGCGCGACGTGAACTTGTCGTGCGGCACCGTCCTTGCCGGAGAGGATGGCGACAAAGGGGCTGTTATAGGCGGAGGGGGCGCCGCAGGGGATGACGTAAAGAGATGCATCGTCGGCGAGCGGGACGCGCACTGCATTGAGGCTCGCAAAGATGTTGGGATCGATCTCCGAACACAGCCTGTTTGCGGCCCAGACGGCCGCGACCCCGGTGGGGAGCTGATCGGGACTGACAACCGGTACGGCATGGGGAGCGTCGGTCGCCGCTTCCTGGCCGGGCGAGACCATGGCCGCAACGGTTCCGCTCCGCTCCTGGCGGTCATCGATCCAAATGAGGCTGGCCCGCAGACCCAGAAGCGGGACGGGAACGGCGATCTCCGGTGCTCCGTTGGTGCCGGGAAGGACGATGCTCAGGTCCTTGCCGTTCTGGAGCGCTTCGATCAGGGTCGATGTCGCCGGTCCGGTCGGGTACCAGAACCCTTCGCCACCGAGAGGTCTGAAGCCGGCGGGCGGGGTGACCGAACTCTGCATTTCGCGAAGCTGCTCCAGCGGGAGGGACTCGATCTGCTTGCCGTCTACCTGGACAAGCAGCGTTCCGTCCTGCGGAAGTTCGGTGTTGGTGGTCAGCCGGACCAGCGGCTGAGCTTCAGCCTGCCAGTCCCGCACGATCCGGACATCAACCCATACCGACTGGGTTCGGGTGAAGGCAGATGCGAAGCAGACCCCGGTGTTGCCGCAGTCGACTGTCCAGCCATCGAAGCTCGGTGAACTCCGACCCGGCTGTGCGTCAGCCGTCGCTGCCGACAGCGTGGCAATTGCAGTCAGCGCGAGAAATGAGAACAGTTTCAGCTTCATTAGGCCCGGTTACCCGATTGTCTTGCCGCCTTTTCGGAGGTCTGTTCTTCTTGTACGAAATGCGCGCCGCAAGGTGAAGCCGCCAATGCGCAGAAACACGGTGCTGAACCACTTTGTCCCGTATTAGTTACGAGGGACGGGGGCAAATGTACAAGGCAGAAATGGCACGCTGCGAGACGCGGCTCCATCCCTAACGGCTTCCGCAGAGGGAATTCTGCACGCTTCTGTCCGCTGATGCCAAAGACTTTTGTCCCTATACGCCTCCCGAAGACACCACCGCAAAGGTCGTTTGGAATTCGATCACATCTGCGCGAAGGCGGGCGCGTCTGAGTTCCGCCATCGGCTCGATCGGTCCTCTTTTCGCATTTCCGAGATGGTGTGACGCTTGCCGTTGCGGGGGCTTTGAAAATGCCCCACATTTCCCACGACGTCACGCACGGATGAACAAATGTCCATTCTAGTTCATTGCGTTTTAGATTATGGGTCCGGCCTCTGATGTGTCAGGGGCGTACGTAAAACGGGAGGCAGCATGCCGCAAGAAACACCAAATTCCGAAGACGCTGGAGCGCCGTCCGAGGCGGCTCCGATCCAGGTCATGGTAATTGCCGTCACGCCGTTTCAGCAGAATTGCTCGCTGATCTGGGATCCGGCAACCATGCGCGGTGCCGTGATCGATCCGGGCGGCGATATCGACCGCATTCAGGCTGCGATTGCGAAACAGGGCGTCACGGTCGAGAAAATCGTACTGACACATGGACATATAGATCATGTGGGCGGGGCCGCTGACCTGGCCTCGGCGCTGGATGTGAAGGTCGAGGGACCGCATGAGGCCGACCAGCCTCTGATTGACCGGGTTGCAAACCAGGCGGTTGAGTTCGGCATCGAGGGTGCGAAGCCTGTTTCTCCGGACAGGTGGATGGTGGAAGGGGACGTTGTCGAGATCGCGGGGCGCTCCTTCGACGTGCTGCACTGTCCAGGCCACTCGCCGGGTCATCTGGTCTATATCGACAAGGAACTGAGGTTCGCGATTTCCGGAGACGTGCTTTTTGCCGGATCGGTCGGGCGGACCGACCTGCCGGGCGGCGATCACGATGCGCTCATCAGATCGATCAAGGAAAAGCTGCTGCCCCTTGGCGATGACATCTCGTTTCTGCCCGGCCACGGCCAGGCCTCCACTTTCGGTCACGAGCGGGAAAGCAACCCGTTCCTGGCGTAAGCCACGCCTTGCGTCAGGCCGGTCCCCTGGTCAGAGGAGAGCGCGCAGCTGGTCGATCTTGTCGTTGACGAGCCAGCCGTAATAGTTCTCCTTCGGCCAGGTCTGACCGGATCGCCGGAACTTGGAGGCTCTGGCCCAGGGGTCGCCAACATTGTAGAGCGTCGCGGTCAGCCCGGGGTTCTTTGAAATGTCGACCTTGCCGGAGGATTTGTAGGCATCGATCGAGTCCCGGATGATCGCCGCCATGTAGTGCAGCGAAATGTTCGGGTCCATCGTCGCCTTGTAGACGGCGCCGGGGTTGGAGGCTTCCAGCTTCCGGAAATTGCTCTTCCGGGACACCATATCGGTCATCTTCAGCACAGTGAGCGGGCTCAGCTGGCCAAGGCCGAAGCTCTGCCCGGCAAACAGTGGCTGGAAGAACGCCTCGTTGAAATTCTTCTTCGGATATCTCACGCCGTCGACGGAGCGACCGCGGAACTGGCTGTTCCAGATATTCTCGTAACAGGTCCAGCGCCGGTCGCTGTTGTTCTGGATGCTGTCCTTGCGGCAACGGTCGAACTGCGGCCTCTTCACGAAGACCTCTACGTCTTCACCGTTCAATGCGAAATCGAAGTTGAGCCCTGCATAGCTGAGCGCCTTGACGTAGTAGGACTGGGCACTGTCGAGCGTATTGTAGTTGTAGGTGTGCTCGCCGACGATGGCGCCGATGATATGGACGGGATCGATGCCGTAGCGGGCGGCGACACGCTTGATCGAACCGATCAGGCGGCGGTCGCGGCGCAGAACGCCGAGAACCTGCTCGAACTTCGCATCATAGGTAGAGTTGAACGCTTTTGTGCGGCGTGCGGAGGAGTAGGGGATCTTCGGCTGGGAACGATAGCGATTGCCCTCTGGCACCATGCGAACGGACTGCGAATAGGCAGGGCCGGATACGGCGAGCGAAGCAACGGCCGGGGTCAGCAGAAGTCCTGCGACCACGAACGCTCTCACCAGACCGCGTTTAACCTTGGAACCGCTCGACTTCCTGCACGTCATGATCATATTGCGCCCGGCATTATTGTTTGTTTGATCGCGCTCTCTGGACGCGACACCTTGAGATAACAGCAAATGGAAATAGCTCGCCGTTTCGGAATGTAAATAACCCATATCGACAAAAGCCCCCAGCGAAAAACACCCTGTCATCCACAATCCAACGTGAACCTCTGGCTAACTCAGAGCGGCTGAAGGGGAAGTGATCGGCGTCACGCGTGGGTGCTTTGTGAAACAGGACGAGCCGTTTCAGCGCTGTTTCTGCTGGCGCAGGACAGCGGCGGGCCCCATCCGGAGGCGAATGGCGAGGGGAACGCCGAGAAAATCATAAAAGGCCCTGTGCTCGCGAAGACCGCACAGTTCCCGCTGGATTGTGACATGCCACAAGGCTTCGCCGGCTTCTGCAGCAAGGTCAAGTCGAGCCTCTTCGCTCACCGTCTCGTCCACGCCAGCTTCCTGCAGGCGCGACAGTGCCTCTTCCAGCTTTTTGGTGAGGCGCGAGAGCGTTGAGGCTTTCTCGTTGAGGACTTCCTGTTCCAGCGCGGCGGAAAGCGGATCCTTGTCAAGATTTCGGGCCTGCTGCGGTGGGCGCACACTCATACGCGGTTACCTGTCTCGAACGGTTTACCGGAAGCCTCACACAGCCGCCTTGTCGGGGGCAAGGTCTTTTTCATACAGCCAGATAGCGCAGAAGGCAGCGAGTTTGAGCACGCAGGGCAGGCCGGCGTAGGTGAGGCTGAGAGCGAGGTCCAGCTCCCGTGTCATGGGGCCGTCGGGCTGATAGCCGGCAAGACCGAGGGCGGGAAGGGTAAGGCCTGTGGCAAGGGCGAGAGCCGATTTGGAAAGGAACGCCATGATCGCGAAAAGGCCCGAAGCGTTTGCCTGGCGCGCATCTTCGTCAATGTGATCGGCCAGAAGCGCCGGTGGTATGGCGAGGTCGGCACCGAGCGCCAGTCCGGACAAGGCGCAGACGAACGCAAAGGCCGTCGCGTCGCCCCGGCCGAGCGCGACGGCCCAGAAGAATGTGAGTATGGCAACCAGCATGGACAGGCGCCAGGCGCGCAATTTGCCGTAGCGGCCTGCCAATCTGCTCCAGAGCGGCATGGAGAGCGCGCCAGCGAGAAAGTAGATGAGAAGGAACAGTCCCGTCAGGTTCTCCGCGCCCAGGCGGTCGCGGACGAAGAACAGGACGAGCACTGCAGGGATCGCGCTGGCGAAGCCGTTCAGGAACAGGATGGAGAAGAAGAGGCGTCTCCAGCGGCTTGCCAGAATCGCGCGCCAGCTCAGGCTGATGGTGCCGACGGGCGCGACTTCGAGCGGGACGGTTCTCAGCCATCGCCAGAGCAGAAAAAGACCGAGCGCGAGAAGGGGCAGATATGCCAGCGTCAGCCAGTGAAATGCTTCGGCAGTGCCAAGCCATCCTGCAAGGACCGTCGGCAGCACGGACGCGACCAGCAGGCCGACAAGTCCGAAGCCTTCTCGCCCTGCCGTGACGGCCGTGCGCGCTTTGGGCGGAACATCCCATAGCCCGCCGAGAGCCTGAAAGTTGATCGAGACGATCGAGAACCCTGTCGTGCAGATCAGCACCGACGCCGCAAACCAGAAAAGGGTCGCGCCAGACAGCGGATTGAACAGCATCCAGAAGCCGGCGCCGAGGAGAATGGTCCCGATGAAGAGGATCGCGCTCCTTGCCTCGTGGTATCTGTCACTCAGTTTTCCGATGACCGGGTCCTGCAGCGCATCAACAAGACGCAGGACGAGCAGCACGGTCCCGATGGCCGTGACCGGCTGGTTCATCACCGAAGCATAGAAATCCGGGGCATGCAGGTAGATGGGCAGACCGGCGAAGGCGAGCGGGAACGCCATGAAGCCATAGGTGGCGAGGCTCCAGGGGGTGACGGTCGCAGAGCGAGGAGGAGGGCCACCTGGTGTCCGGCCGCCCCGATCCGGGGCGGTGCGACGTGTGTTGGAGGAAACTTCTGTCGGGACCTCGTCCAGACTCACGAACCGCGTCCGATCAGTTGGGCGCGCAGCTGCGGGTTTCGAGTATTGTTGCCGAGCCAGATCGCGAAGAAGCGATCCGTGAAGCCGGGGCTGGAGATGGTGCCGAGTTTCCGGCCGTCCAGATAGAAGGTGGCGCTTCCGCCTGCGGTGCGCACGCCGGTGATGGACTGGCCGGCCGAGACGTTCGGAAAGACCCTTGCCATCTGTTTGCTCCAGGCGTTCAGCTGCGCCCCGGAGACGCCCTGACGCCTCATCTCCTTTACGGAGCTTTCGACAATGTCGCTGGACTTGAAATCACGCAGGTAGGTCAGCTTGAGGGCGAAAGGTCGTGCGGGCCGAAAGGTGCCGTCGGGAGCGTAGAGTTCGGCGTCGAAAATACTGAAGCCGAGGAAGCTCATTCGGCCCTTGCCGACGAGCTCTGCAGAGGGGACAGCGCTTGCAACGACGCCGCTGGCCGCCAGGGCCGACGGCGCGGAGCCTGCCGCGGTCAGGAAGAGCGTCGCGGCGAAAAAGGGGAGAAACGCCGCGCGGAGCGTTGAAGCATACATGGTCTTTGCCTCCAGTCGTTGTTCAGCCATGCCCCATTGCATTGTTACGCAGCGGGAAACGGAATGGATTTGCTTTCAATGATCGGAAAGGCAGCTTCTTGCGTCGATACGCCGTGCCAAGGGCGCGCGCAAATGGCGCGTTAATTTGCACGGTGTCATGTTTTCTTCGATTTTCGGATGCAGTATAATCTGAGAGAGCAGCAGACGTTTTTTGTCTGCAAAGTTGGCCGGGCACATGATCTCCGGCATTACCCACTCACATCAAGTGTCCGCGTTATGAGCGACACCCGGGACGCCCGGAAACGTGACGGCAGTTTGGGCCAGTGCAGATGAGCGATAGCGACCTGAAACCGAGACTGAAGCAGAAGACAAAGGTACAGAAACCCAAGCTGTACAAGGTGGTTCTGCTGAACGATGACTACACCCCGCGCGAATTCGTGGTGCTGATCCTGAAGGCGGAATTCCGGCTCGACGACTCTCAGGCCGAGGTCGTCATGATCACCGCGCACCAGAAAGGGTCCTGCGTGGTGTCGGTCTATCCAAGGGATGTGGCGGAAACCAAGGCGACGCGGGCGATCGATGCCGCGAGCCAGCTCGGCTATCCGCTGCAATTCAACGTCGAGCCGGAATAGAGCGCTCTTCTTTGCGCGGCGGGTGAGCCGCGCTTTTCATCCAGATGTCATCGGGAAACATGTGCGCCTGCGGTTTGCTCCTGATACTGCAAGAAGGGCACTCCAACCTCTTGGAGTGCCCTTCTTGCAGTGACCGAGCCTGACAACCCCACCCTTTTGGATGGGGCCGCCGAGTGTTTCGAGCTGTATGAAACGATCAGTCGCGCAGCTTGACGATCTTGTCGTCACGGCCGCCCGGGGTATCGTCGTCCGGGCCGTCGCCATCGGATGCGTCCGTAACGTCGTCATCCTCGAAGTCGAACGGGGCGATGTCGGACTGCGCCTGCGCAGGTTCGGTGATCCCGAGCTCCGTCGCCGGGTCGTAATTCTTCGTGAGGCCGAGCTCTTCCGCCGGCCCCTTGCCTTCCATCGCCATCTGGTAGTTGGCAATGACGGACTTGAGCTGGACGATCTGCTCGTTGGCAGTGTCCACCTGGATCTTGTAGCGCTGCAGACGCTTGTTTTCCTCGATCAGGTCTTCGAGATTGTCGGCGTATTTCTGGTTCTGATTGCGCTGGTGGTTGAGGTCGGTCAGAGCCGAATTGTACCGCAGGTTGACCTCACGCAGCTTGGCGTTTGTCGCCATCAGTTCGTTGCGGTCTTTCTCGTGGTTCTTCTGGGCGCTGTCGAGCAGATGCTCGATTTCCTGCATGCGCTTCAGCAGATCGCGGCTGCGTTCCTTCAACGTGGAATTCTCGCGCGCCATTTCCTGCAGCGACTGGGCGCCGATACGGCGCTGGGACGACAGGTTCTCGATCTCGGCGTTCAGCGCGTAGACCTCGTTGTCGTGCTTGCGCTGCTCTTCCTCGAGACGCGACTTGGCGTAGCTCAGTTCCTGGTTGGCGACATCGAGATGCGACTTCAGGTCGATGTTGTCGTTCCGGAACTCGATCAGCTCTCGCTTGGCGGCTTCCAGCTCGCTGGAGGCCTGATTGTTCTTGCGAACCTCGTCTTCCAGAAGTTTGGCGCTTTCCGAAAGGTTCTGCTGCAGTTCCTTTTCGCGGTGCCGCAGAGCCTCGACCTCGGACTCAAGGCTTTCGGCCTGCTTCTCGAGTGTCTCGTATTTCGCCTTAAGGTCGTTGAGTTCGCCGGAGAGACTGGAAACCTCTGTATTGGCTTCCACCAGCTTGGCGCTCTGGAGGCGGTACTCCTCGTTGACCTTCTTGTTGTTGTCGCGAATGGTGACGATGTCGTTGCGGGCGGTCTCCAGCGCGGTGCGCGTCTCGGTCGAGCGCTTGCGCAGGGAATGGACTTCCGCCTGCGCATCCTCGAGCTGCGTCGTCAACGTGCGAACCCGGTGCTGGGCGTCGAGCAGGTCGGTCGATATCTTGGCGTTTTCGGACTTCAGACGCACTTCGGTTTCGACGGAGTTGCGCGAGACGTCGACATATTCCGCAAGCATGCGAATGGACGTCTGGCTTTCCGCTGCGAAGGCGGCCATCTGCTCGAACGTGTGGTTGAGGCCACCGATGCGGGATTTCAGCCCATCGAGATGATGCATCTTCTCCTGCATCTTAAGGGCGAAAGGGGACAGGTGTTCGACATTCGCGGTCTGGCCGGACTCCGTTTCGGTGGACTGTACGTCTCCGCTTTCCACTTCCGTCTCGATCTGCTGCTCCGGGTCACCGCCCGGGCGCGAGGTTTTCGAGAAAATGCCCATTCCTGTCTCCTGACTTCCTCGCCGGTGCGGTCCGGCGGAAATAACGCAATACTTAACTCTTTATTAACCTGAAAGCCCGCGCCGTTTCAACGACTCACGCAGTTTGAAGCCAGAATACAACGGCTTTTCCTAACCCCAAACGAAGGATATGCACGGATTTCCAAGACTTCCGCATATGGTTAACGAAGATATGTCAATTTTGACGAGGCGATTTCGCCGTTTTCCGGGCCTGCCTGACGGGGTCTCACCGCGCCGGAATCGCCAAGTCCGAGCCTCGGTGGACCAGCCTGCATTCCTGCGACGGTTCGCATCCTGAGGCTGAGCATCGACCGAAAGTCACTTTGCCTTCCGGCGCTGGCCGGCCAGTTCGCCTTTCTTGCCCAGAATAGTTGAATTCAGAGCAGAATGCACGTTTGGTGGATCTGGGGACGTTCCTGCACTCTCGTCCGCGCGTCTGCGAGCCGTCAGATATGCGGGAATACAGGCGTCCTCTCATTGACATTATAAACATCTGTAGGTCAGGTGACGCCCCAGCCGCGCGCCCGTTGCCGGAAAGAGTCCGGGATCGGGCCGCGCTATCGAATCCATTCTGGAGAGCTTCATGCGCCTGACCGCACCGTCCTTTCTCGTCTTCCTGATTTCCTTCGCCCTCTTCGTTTACGCCGTGCTGCCGCTGATCGGTGTCGCCGTGCCTGCAATCGGAATTTCGACGCTCTACATCCTGATCGCGGCCTGGGTGCTCCTGGCGGCTGGCGTGGTCTTCAAGGGGATCTAGCGTCTCTCCGTCGTGACTTGGAAACGAGCCATTCCGGTCTTTCGTCCGGGATGGCTTTTTTGTGTCTGGCGGCCGCGGCCGAGATGTCGCCATACGCTTTCTGCCACGCGGCTTGTCAGGCGATTGGCCCGACAGTCCCGGTCGGAACCATTCCTTCCTCACGCTGTTTGCCTCCCAAGGCGCCGTTGCCGGCGCGGGAGAAGAGGCACATGCCCAAGAGGAAAAGAACATGACGTCCACACTGTTGCGCAACACGACCGCGCTGGCCATGGTGCTTGCAATGAGCATGCCGGTTCAGCCAGGCATCAGCTTTGCCCAGGACAATGCAGTCGACTGCTCCGCCGACCCGCAGAACGCTGCCTGTGGGGGCGGTGCCGCGCAGCCTGCCGATGAGGCGCCTGCGGAGCCCGAGGCACAGCCGGCTCCTGCCGAGCAAGCGCCTGCCGAGCAAGCCCCTGTCGAGCAGGCCCCTGTCGAGCCGGCGGCCGAAGAGCCCGCGCCGCAGCCGGCGGCGGAAGAACCCGCAGCCCAGCCCGCGCAGGAAGTGCCAGCTCCGCCGGCCGAGGCTCCGGCGGAAGAAATTGCCCCTGCTCAGGAAGCTCCTGCAGAAGCCGCTCCGGCTGCGGAAGAACCTGCCGCTGAAGAAGCTGCTCCGGCTTCCGAGCCGGCTGCCAGCGAAGAGCCGGCCGCCGTGGAGGACCCGGCTCCCGTCCCGGAGGCTGCGCCCACCGAAGAGGCCGCTCCTGCAGAAAAGCCCGAGGCTCCGGTAGAGGAAACTGCGCCAGAGGAAAAACCGGCCACACCGACGACCGAAGCCCAGCCTTCTGAAAAGCCGGCTGCGCCGACCGAAGAAACCACCCCGGACGCAAAGCCCGAAGCGAGTGAAGCCGCTCCGGCCGCCACCGAGGAAACCGCCGAACCTGCCGTCAAGCCCGAAGCGACCGACGAACAGCCGGCGGAGGCCACGGGTGAGGCTCCGGCTGCGTCCGAAGCCGACGCTGAAACGACTGCCGGCGAGCAGCCCGCGGAACAGACCGAGCAGCAGGCGCAGCCTGCCGAGGATGTGACCAAGGAACCTGGCGAGCTGATCGAGCAGAAAGCAGCATCCGAACCGATCGAGCCGGCTGCCGTGGTGTCCGACGATATCACCAATGCACAACGCACCGAGATCAAGCAGCAGGAAGAGCGTCGCCGGGACGATGCCCGCGACCGCCGTCTTGAGCTTCTGGGTGCGGCCGCAGTCGGTGCTGGCATCGGCATGCTGATCCCCGCCCTCGGCGGAAAGGTTGTCGAGGACCAGGGGGACCGCCTGATCGTGGAACGGGACGGCGACTATTACGTCCGCAAGGACGAGAACAGCCTGCTGCGCTACGGCGATGCGGAGTTCCGCGCCGAGCGGCTGCGCGGTGGCCGGACGCGGGAAATCGTGACGCGCCAGAACGGAACGCGCATCGTCACGATCCGCGACGAGGGCGGCTACATCCTCTACCGCTCGCGCGTGCTGCCGGATGGCCGTGAATATGTGCTGGTCGACAACCGCAACTTCCGTGAGGATCGTCGCCGCCGCAACTACTACGAACGCGAGTTGCCGCCGCTGCGTGTCGACATCCCGCGCGACCGCTACATCGTTCCGGCCGGGCAAGCGAACTACGACGACATCTACCAGACCTTCACTGCGCCGCCGGTGGAGCAGGTGGAGCAGGCCTATTCCCTGCGTGAGGTTCGCGAGAGCGAGCGCCTGCGCGACAAGGTTCGCCGCGTCGACCTCGACACGATCACCTTCGACACGGGCAGCGCCGTCGTCCGCCAGAGCCAGGTGCCTCAGCTGGAGGACATCGCCCGTGCATCGATCGCCATGATCGACGAGGACCCGTCCACCGTGCTGCTTATCGAAGGGCACACGGATGCGGTCGGTTCGGAGGTTTCTAACCTCGCCCTTTCCGACCGCCGCGCGGAAACCGTCGCCCGCATCCTGTCGGAAGTCTACGGCGTCCCGCCGGAGAACATGGTCGTCCAGGGCTATGGCGAGGACTACCTGAAGATCGACACACAGGGCGCTGAAGAACGCAACCGCCGCGTCACCCTGCGCAACATCACCCCGCTACTGAGCGCTCGGAACCAGTAATGGCGTGACGAAAATGGGAGCGAACCCCGGTGGCTGGAGGGCTGCCGGGGTTTTTTGTTTGGAAGAAGAGCTGGCGTTGCTCGCGCTGACCGCTGGCGCCGGGTCCCGCAGGCCGTCAGGAGCTCGCTCCAGCGCCCGATCTTCCGCCCGCTGAAAACCTTCTTGCCGCCACCTGCGGCCGTCATCCCCGGCAAGCGCAGCGCAGATCGGGGATCCAATGGCTTCCAGAGCTATGGTCTTGAGGCACTGGTGGCGGCGGCGATATCCGTTTCCAAGGGCCGCGTACCGTCGTCGAGGCAACGTGGAGTGGATCCCCGCGCAAGGCGGGGATGACTGCCGAAGGGGGACGGATGCTGAAAGAAGGAAGCTGGTGCCGTGCATGAGGCGGGCGTCGGTCGAGCTTCTAGCTTGAAAGCAACTT
The DNA here is from genome assembly GCA_008107755.1 of Rhodobacterales bacterium. Taxonomy (GTDB): domain Bacteria; phylum Pseudomonadota; class Alphaproteobacteria; order Rhizobiales; family Stappiaceae; genus Roseibium. Next base: position 100,941 of record VIRH01000087.1, on the reverse strand, counting down.
ATCCGATTCCCTCAGCGGTCATCCCCGACAAGCGCAGCGCAGATCGGGGATCCATTGGCTTCCAGAGCTTTGGTCTTCAGGCTAGGTGGGGCGGCGATATCCGTTTTCCAGGGCCGCGTCCCGTTGTCGAAGCGACGTGGATTGGATCCCCGCGCAAGGCGGGGATGACTGCCGAAGGGTACGGAGGCTGAAACGCGGGCTTTGGTGCCGTGCATGAGGCGGGCGTCGGTCGAGCTTCTAGCTTGAAAGCAACTTATCCGATTCCCTCAGCGGTCATCCCCGACAAGCGTAGCGTAGATCGGGGATCCAATGGCTTCCAGAGTTTTGGTCATCAGTTGATGGTGCGGCGATATCCGTTTTCCAGGGCCGCGTACCGTCGTCGAGGCAACGTGGATTGGATCCCCGCGCAAGGCGGGGATGACTGCCGAAGGGTACGGAGGCTGAAACGCGGGCTTTGGTGCCGTGCATGAGGCGGGCGTCGGTCGAGCTTCTAGCTTGAAAGCAGCCTCCCTGCTTCCCTCAGCGGTCATCCCCGACAAGCGCAGCGCAGATCGGGGATCCAATGGCTTCCAGCGCTATGGTCTTGAGGCACTGGTGGCGGCGGCGATATCCGTTTCCAAGGGCCGCGTACCTTCGTTGAGGCGACGTGGATTGGATCCCCGCGCAGGGCGGGGATGACTGCCGAAGGGGGATGCGTCATGAAAATGGAGATCTGCACGGTACGGAGAATGTCCAGTTTGTTGCCCGCTCGAGCGGCTGCAACAAATCCTCTGCTGTCATCCCCGGCTTGACCGGGGATCCAATCGAGTTTTCCGCAAGGCCAATCTACCGGTTCAGGTCTTCATAGAGGTCCTGCCAGCCCGGATTGAAATTTTCGATCGCCTGGATCTTCCATTCGCGTGGCCAGCGCTTGAGGCGCTTCTCGCGGGCGATGGCAGCATCTGGCGTGTCGAATGTCTCGTAATAGACGAGACGCGTGACATCGTATCGACGAGTGAACCCGCTCGCGGTTTTCTCCCGATGCTCGTGAACACGGCGCGCCAGATCGTTGGTCACGCCGGTATAGAGCGTTCCGCGCTGTCGGCTCGCCAGAACATAGACAAAAAACATCATCCTGCTTTTTCACAGTGCATTGGATCCCCGGTCAAGCCGGGGAAGTCCAACGTGGAGAGGCACATGGGCTCGAAAATGGAACGCCCGTCGCGTGCAAGGCATTATCCCGGTCTTCCAGGCAGCGGGCGACCTATCCGATACCCTTGGCAGTTATCCCCGACAAGCGCAGCGCAGATCGGGGATCCAATGGCTTCCAGAGCTATGGTCTTCAGGCTAGGCGGGGCGGCGATATCCGTTTCCAAGGGCCGCTTACCGTCGTTGAAGCGACGTGGTTTGGATCCCCGCGCAAGGCGGGGATGACGGCCGAAAGGTGACGGATGCTGAAAGAAGGCATGGGTGCCGCGCAAGAGGCGGGCGTTGGTCGAACTTCTAGCTTGAAAGCAACTTATCCGCTTCCCTCAGCGGTCATCCCCGACAAGCGCAGCGCAGATCGGGGATCCATTGGCTTCCAGAGATTTGGTTTTCAGCCTAGAGGACGGCGATATCTGTTTCGAGGGGCTACGCCCCGTCGTCGAGGCAACGTGGATTGGATCCCCGGCAAGGCGGGGATGACCGCCGGAAAGAGGTTGGCCCCGCAAGAAAGCATCGATGTTTTGCAGGGGGGCTCCGAGCGGTCTTCCAGACTGAACGCAACCTTTCGATTTCCTCAGTGCCACCGCTTTCCAGAACAGGAGGATGTTTGCCAACTCACCGCCCCGGCCGGCCACTCTTCTTCGGCCGACCTCTGCGTTGCTTCTCCTCCGCCGGATCCTCATAGGACCCTGCGCCGATCTTGCCGCGGACGAGCGGTTTGACCGGGTCGTCGCCGCGGCCCAGAGGGACTTCCGTGCGGCCGACGGTCATTTCGTCGAGGGTGTTCTTGCGGACCTTCGCGCTGGGGGCGGGGAGGGCGGTCTTTTTCTTGGCGGCTCGGGCCCGGTCGGCGGCGGTCTGGCGTTTCTTGCCGCTGGCGCCTTCCTTGGTGCCGCCCGCGCCGAACTTGCGGTCGCCCTTGTATCCGCCTGACTTGCCGTCGACGTCGGACTGGCGGGCCATGGCATCGTCGGCCACGGCCAGTTCGGTTTCCTGCAGGCGCTTGACCTCGTCGCGCAGCCGCGCTGCGGTCTCGAAGTCGAGATCGGCCGCGGCGTCGCGCATCTTCTTTTCCAGGTCCTCGATATGGCTCTTGAGGTTGTGGCCGACGAGATTGCCTTCCTCCGCGAAGCCCGCGTCGACGGTGACGTGATCCTGTTCGTAGACGCTGTCGAGAATATCGGCGATGTTGCTCTTGACGCTTTCCGGCGTGATGCCGTGCTCGGCGTTGAAGGCGAGCTGCTTGTCGCGGCGGCGGTTGGTTTCCGCAATCGCCCGCTCCATGGAACCGGTCATGCGGTCGGCATAGAGCACGACCTTGCCGTCGACATTACGCGCGGCGCGGCCGATGGTCTGGATGAGCGAGGTCTCCGAGCGCAGGAAGCCTTCCTTGTCGGCGTCCAGAATGGCGACCAGCGCACATTCGGGAATGTCGAGGCCCTCGCGCAGCAGGTTGATACCGACGAGGACATCGAAGGCGCCGAGGCGCAGATCGCGGATGATCTCGATACGCTCCAGCGTGTCGATGTCGGAGTGCATGTAGCGCACGCGCACGCCGTTCTCGTGCAGATATTCGGTCAGGTCCTCGGCCATGCGCTTGGTCAGCGTGGTGACCAGCGTGCGGTAGCCTTTCTTGGCGACCTCACGCACCTCGCCCAGTAGGTCATCGACCTGGCTGGTCGCGGGGCGGATGTCCACGACCGGGTCAACGAGGCCGGTCGGGCGAATGACCTGCTCGGCGAAGACGCCGCCGGACTCTTCCATCTCCCAGGAGCCGGGCGTTGCCGACACGGCGACGGATTGCGGCCGCATGGCATTCCACTCCTCGAAGCGCAGCGGACGGTTGTCCATGCAGGAGGGCAGGCGGAAGCCGTATTCGGCCAGGGTGGCCTTGCGGCGGAAGTCGCCCCGGTACATGGCGCCGATCTGCGGAATGGTCACGTGGCTCTCGTCGGCGAAGACGATGGCGTTGTCGGGCAGATATTCGAAAAGCGTGGGGGGCGGTTCGCCGGGCTTGCGGCCGGTCAGATAGCGCGAGTAGTTCTCGATGCCCGCGCAGGAGCCGGTTGCCTCCAGCATTTCCAGGTCGAACATGGTGCGCTGTTCAAGGCGCTGCGCCTCCAGTAGGCGGCCGTGGCGGTTCAGCTCCTCCAGTCGCTGCTTCAGCTCGGTCTTGATCGACTTGATGGCCTGGTTCAGCGTCGGCTTGGGCGTGACATAGTGCGAGTTGGCGTAGACCTTGACGCTCTTCAACTCGCCGGATTTCTGGCCGGTCAGCGGGTCGAACTCGGTGATCGACTCGATCTCGTCGCCAAAGAGGGAGATCCGCCAGGCGGTGTCCTCATAGTGGGCCGGGAACAGTTCGATGGTGTCGCCGCGTACCCGGAACGTTCCGCGCTGGAAGGCGGCGTCGTTGCGCTTGTACTGCAAGGCCACCAGGTCGGCGATGAGCTGGCGCTGGTCGATGCGCTCACCCACCTCGATGGCGAAGGTCATCGCGGTGTAGGTCTCGACCGAGCCGATACCGTAGATGCAGGAGACGGACGCGACGATGATGACGTCGTCGCGCTCGAGAAGGGCGCGCGTCGCCGAGTGGCGCATCCGGTCGATCTGCTCGTTGATCGAGCTTTCCTTCTCGATGTAGGTGTCCGTGCGGGGGACGTAGGCTTCCGGCTGGTAGTAGTCGTAGTAGGAAACGAAATACTCGACCGCGTTGTCCGGAAAGAACGACTTGAATTCGCCGTAGAGCTGGGCCGCCAGCGTCTTGTTGGGCGCGAGGATCAGCGCCGGGCGCTGAGTGCGGGAAATGACCTGCGCCATCGTGTAGGTCTTGCCGGAGCCGGTGACGCCGAGCAGGACCTGCGTCTGGTCGCCGTTGTCGATGCCTCCGACGAGTTCGGCGATGGCAGTGGGCTGGTCGCCACGTGGCTCATAGGCCGATTTCAGCGCGATGGGCACGCCGCCTTCGGACTTCTGCGGGCGTTCCGGCCGGTGCGGCACCCACATTTCACCGTTCTTGTGCAGCGGGTTGCCGCTTTCGATCAGTGCCGACAGGGCCTCGACGGTCGCCGTGGCCCCCTGGTCGCCGGTCAGCTCGCCGAACTTGCTCTCTTTCTTTTTCTTCTTGTTGTCCTTCTGGTGCTGCTTGAGCCGTTTTTCGAGGGACTCGGCCTCTTCCAGGGACATGTCGAGGCCGGCCACGGGATTCAGTCCCCCGGCAGCGCGCTCACGGGCGCTGTCAGCCTTGCCGATCGAGGTGCCGCGCGAAGAGCGCGTCGGTTTTTCCGGTTTCGCGCTCGCAGCCCGACCGGCCGGCGACCGCTTGGCCTTGCCTTCGCTTTGCTCCGGTGCCTTTTTACCCCCGCGTGCGGCTTTCGGCGCAGGCTTTTCCGCCTCCTCTGCGATTTCGGCGGCCCAGTCGGATATGGACCCCGACAGGGGTGTGCCTGACAGAGGCGCCTGCGGCGCTTCGCCGAAACCGTTGTCAGGGGTGCTGTCGTCGGAAGCTGTCTTGGAGGGGCGTTTGCTCATGATGCGCAATATGGTTCGCCTGCGCGCGAGAGGAAAGGGGGCAGTTGCGGGTTTGTTCCGGTTTTTCCAACTTCTTGCCAGTCTGCTGACACAATGGTGTCAGGAACTGTCGTGTCGGAAGCCGGGGTATAAGGACCTCGCCGGCATGTGGCGATGGCTCGGCCTGGGCTTGCAGCGCGATCCGGAGGCGCTCGATGGCGCGGAAAGCGACGGCGGAAAAAGGTCGGCCCGCAAGGTGAGCGGGTTTGGGGCGGGCCGACCGCGCAGGTTCGAAAGCTGCGCGCCTGTCTGGAAGCTGAATACCTGTGCGGCCTGCGATGCGGGGAGATCGCAGGGGGCTTGCGTCAGTTGATCAGTTCCAGCGCCGTGGCGACGCGGATACCGTCGTCTGACGGCTCGAAGGTCACCAGCAATTCCATTCCAACCTCGAGATCATCCTGGCTGATGTCGTCGGGCAGGACATACTGCCAGCCGTCATCGAGCGAGAAGGTGTTGCCTTCCGGGTCGAGTGCCAGGATCGTGCCGGCCACCTCGTCCGCCCGCGCGGGTTGCGAGCTGAAAGCGGGCAGTGCGATGAGCACCGACACCGCGGCAAGGGCGAAGAGCAATTTTCTCATGAGAGTCTCCAGTTAAAAGGCGTGCCGCCCCCGGCGGTTCCCGGGAATGGGGGCGTGGGACCACCGAGGCCGGCACGCGGTCAACCGTTACGGTTGAACCTCGACGCCGAAGATCGTGTCGACACCGTTTTCCGAGCTGTCAAAAGTGATTTTCACCGTCTTGCCGGGAGCGAGATCGGCCGGTACGTCGATGGTGTCGGGGACGCGGACGTATTGCGTCCTGTCCGAGAGAACCAGGGTGCGGGTCGTCGGATTCCACGAGCCGACGGTGGAGGTCACGCTGTCGGCGGCAGCCGGCAGAAGGCCGGCCGCCAGGAAGGCAGCACCAAGAACAAAGCCGCGCAGGGCCATGAGAGTTATCCTTTCAAGGATAAGAGATGTTTGGTGGTGCAGTGGTGTCGCGGCCGTGACCGGAACGATCGGGGTAATCGTCATGTCACGACGGCTTGGGTTCTCTATCCATCTCGTGCGCCGGTTCCTGCGGGAAGGCCGAAAAAGCACTGCCTGGTGAGTGGCTTACGCGGGACGCGCTTAACCCTGCTGACGCGGATTTAGCGCCCGGATTAAGGCGGAAGTGGGGCCGGGAGCCGGGGGCTGAAAAATATTTCGGCGGGCCTCTTTGTGCCTCCGGCTGGAGGTTTTGTTCGCGTCTTCTCAGCCGGCGGCCTGGCCGATGGAAAGGCCGGTTTGCGGATCAAAAAGGTGAATGTTTTCCGGCGCGATTGTCAGCCGGACGGGTTCGCCGGAGGACAGGGGTTCCCGCTCCTGAGACAGCACGATAATTTCAGGATCACCGCCGCAGTAGAGATAGGTGACCGACCCCGTGGATTCCACGGAACTGGCCCGGGTTTCGATCGCGGGGACGCCCGGAGGCGCGAGGGACAGATGTTCGGGGCGAAGGCCGGCTTCCACCTTCCGACCGGGTGTCGCCTGCCGGGCCAGCGGGAGGATCGGCCGGCCCGGCAGGTCGAGGAGGACGGACCCGCCGTCCCCGGTGATTTCGCCGCTGACGAAGTTCATGGCCGGAGAGCCGATGAAGCCTGCGACGAATTTTGTGGCGGGCATGTCATAGAGCGACAGGGGCGTTCCCTGCTGCTCCACCGACCCGCCTTTCAGAACGACCACGTGATCGGCCATGGTCATGGCCTCGATCTGGTCGTGCGTGACATAGACGGAGGTCGCCCCGACACGTTCGTGAAGGGCCCGGATTTCCTTGCGCATATGAACGCGCAGGGAGGCGTCAAGGTTGGAGAGCGGCTCGTCGAACAGAAAGACCTTGGGATTGCGGATGATCGCGCGGCCCATGGCAACCCGTTGGCGCTGGCCGCCCGAAAGGGCGTTGGGCTTGCGGTCGAGATAGTCTTCCAGTCCGAGGATCTTCGCAGCCTCTGCAACGGCCGCGTCGATCTTCGTCTTCGGCACGCGCTTCAAACGAAGCGAGTAGCTCATGTTCTCGCGCACGGTCATATGCGGATAAAGGGCATAGGACTGGAAAACCATGGCGACGTCGCGGTGACGGGGTGGGGTTTCGTTCACCGTTTCCCCGGTAATGCGGATTTCGCCGGTGGTTATGCTTTCCAGGCCGGCCAGTGACCGCAGAAGGGTTGACTTGCCGCAGCCCGACGGGCCGACCAGGGCGACGAAGCTGCCCTTCGCGATGGTGACGCTGATATCCTTGAGGGCGTGGAAGCCGCCGTAATGCTTGTTGACGGAAACGAGTTCGATTTGCGGCTGCTGGGTCATTTCAGGGCTCCGGAAGTCAGTCCCGACACGATGCGTTGCTGAAGCAGCACGAAGGCTGCGAGGATGGGGGTCACGTAGATGGTGGCGTAGGCCATGATCTTGTTCCACTCCACGGTGTTGGGGCCCATGAAGCCGTTGAGGCCGACGGACGCCGGCTGCAGGGTGACGTCCTGGATCATGGACTTGGAATAGACGAACTCGCCAAACGCCTGCATGAAGATCAGGATTGCCGAGACGAGAATGCCATTGCGCGCAAGCGGCAGGACGATGAGGCCGAAGGCGCCGATCCGCGAGTTGCCGTCCACCAGAGCAGCTTCCTCCAGTTCGCCCGGAATGGACATGAAGGTTGCCCGCACGAGGATCACGAAGAAGGGCATGGCCTTGGCGGTGAAGGCGATCATCACGGCGAAGCGCGGATACTCCAGAAGGCCCAGCGCGGAAAAGCCGACAAAGATCGGCGTGATCATGAGCGAGGCCGGCAGCACCTGAAGCATCAGCACCAGGAACAGCGCAATATCGACCCAGATGTTCCGATAGCGCGCCAGAACATAGGAGCAGCCGGTGCCGAGAACGGCGACCATGGCCATGGAGCCTGAGGCGATGACCAGCGAATTCCAGAGAAAGCTGGCCATGTCGCGGGTCTGCCAGACCTCGGCGAAGATATGGAAGTCGAGGCTTTCGGGCAGGAACGTCGGCGGATAGGCGAAGACCTCCGAACCCGATTTCAGCGACGTGACATACATCCAGTAGAGCGGAAACAGATAGATCGCGCTCAGGAGGACGGCCGCGGCCAGGAGGAGAGGCGTTGGGCGTCTGGTCATCCGCGTACCTCGTGCCTTGTCGAGCGCACATACAGCAGCGCCGCGATCATCACGGTGATGATCATGATCGTGGAAATGGTGGCGCCCTTGGCGAAGTCGTACTGGCGGAAGGAGAGTTCCCACGCCCAGTATTGGGCGACGTTGGACGAGTTCGCCGGACCGCCGCTGGTGATGGCCGCGAAGAGGTCGAACTGCTGCAGGGTGAAGATGAGCCCGAGCGAGATGACCGCACCGATGGTGGATCGCATCATCGGTATCGTGATCGTCAGGAACCGTTGCCAGACGTTGGCTCCGTCAAGTTCGGACGCCTCGTAGAGATCCTTCGGGATGCCGGCGAGGCCGACGGAGAGCAGGATCATGTTGAAGGCGGTGCCGAGCCAGATGTTGGCGATGATGACCGCCCAGAGCGAGAAATCCGTGTCGGACCGCCAGAAGATGTTTTCGGAGATGAGGCCCGTGGCGCGCAGAATGTAGTTCAGCACGCCGAAGTCGCCTGACAGGATCCAGTTCCAGATCGCGCCGACGACGAGACCCGGCATGACCCAGGACACGAGGAAGAGGCCCCGCAGGAAAGACGCGCCCCGAAAGCCGGCATCAAAGAAGAGCGCCAGCGCAAACCCGAGGGTGAACTGCCCGAAGATGGAACAGACGACGAAGATGACCGTGTTCCACATGATCGGCCAGAACTCCGGCTGCGCAAGGAGCGCACGATAGTTATCGAGGCCGACGAATGGCCGGATCAGGCTGCCGAGCGAGAAGATGTCCACTTCCTGAAAGCTCATCAGGACGTTGTAGAGCAGGGGCAGACCGGAGAAGGTGATCAGAAAGAGCAGGGGTAGACCGACGAGCAGAATGTCGAAGCCCTTGCCGTCGACGACGGCCGAGTAAAGGCGTTTCATCATGATGTTCCCGTGGACCGACCGGCGGACGGGCTGGCCGCCCGCCGGACAGGACTATGGTCGGATCTTGTCCGGATCAGTTGAGCGCAGCGTCGATCCGGGCCTGGGCATCGTCCAGTGCCTCCTGCGTGCTCTTCTGGCCGGTGAGGGACAGCTGGATCGCATCCTGGATGGCCTTGGAGACCTTCGGCCATTCCGGATGCGGGCCGCGTGGCTGCGCGTATTTCAACTGCTCAAGAAAGACCTGAAGAGCCGCGTCTTTGGGGGCGTTGCCGGTCGGCGGCAACTCGATGTCGCTGCGGGCGGGAAGCTGGCCGAAATCCGGGAACAGGCGATCGTCCTGGCTGGCGAAATACTCAAGAGCGTGAAACGCCTCGTCCGGATGGTCGGTGTTGGCAAAGATCGCCCAGTTGAAATCGCCCATGGCGGAAGCGCGTTCTGCGCCTTCCTCGGGAACCGGAAGCAGGGCCACACGCCACTCGAAGTCGGCTTCCTCGACCATGCGGTTCAGTTCCCAGGGACCGGAGATGACCATGGCGGCGTTTCCGGAGTTGAAGGTGCCGGTGGAATCCCACTGTCCGCGGGTCAGCGTGTCGGGGGACGCCAGACCTTCATCCAGAATGGTCTTCCAGGTTTCCAGCGCACGGACTGCGCCTTCGCCATTGACCTTGTCGTAGTTGCCGCCGGTCATCTGCACCCACGGCAGAAACTGGAAGGTCCCTTCCTCGCTCGCCTTTGCGGAAAAGGCGATGCCATAGACGTTCTTCTCCGGTGCGTTCAGGGTGCGGGCGGTCTCCACAAGCTCGTCCCAGGTCTTGGGAGGATTGTCCGGATCAAGACCGGCTTCCTTGAACTTGTCGACATTGTAGTAGAGCGCGATGGTATTGGTCGCCTTGGGGACGCCGAAGTACTTGCCATCCCAGGTCACCGAATTCAGCGGACCGGGGAAATAGTTGTCCGGGTCGATGACATCGGAGGCCGCGATCCTGTCGGTCAGGTCGAGAAATGCGCCGCGCGAGGCAAACAGGGCGTGCTCGGGGTTGTCGACGGCGATGATGTCCGGTGCCTGACCCGTTGCGAAGGCTCGCATCGCTTCGGTGACCACGTCATCGAACTGGACGATGCGGTAGTCGACCTTGATGCCGTTGTCCAGATCGTTGAATTCCTTCGCAAGGTTATAGGCAGGCTGGGTTTCCTTATCGAGCGACCACACAGAAATGGTCACGTCCTGGGCAAATGCCGACGACGTCAGAAGCGTGAATGCAGCTACGCTTCGTCCAAGAATATGCAAGCGTTTCATGTGTCTCCTCCACTTTGTTCGTCGCTCAGTTTTCCAGTGACGGATCTCCGTCGCCGTATTCTGCCCGGTCGTTGACGAACGATCCTCCCCGGCAGAGCTTGAGATGGTTGAGGGCATGGACCTGACCGGTCATTTCCAGGTCGTCCCGGTAGACCGGGTCGTGCCAGCCCTCGATGTCGATCGCGCCCTTGTAGCCCGCAAGGCGCAGTTCGCTGATGACGTCCGTCCAGTTGCTGTCACCGAAACCGGGCGTCCTCATGAACACGAACGGGTGCTTGCCGAAGATTCCGTGTTCGCGGATGACGTCGTGGCGCACCGTGGCGTCCTTTCCGTGGACGTGGAATATCCTGTCCGCCCATTTGCGGATCTGCGGCAGCGGATCGATCAGGTAGACAAGCTGGTGGCAGGGCTCCCATTCCAGCCCCAGATTGTCGTCCGGCAGTTCGTTGAACATCATCTCCCAGGCATCCGGGTTGTGTGCGATGTTCCAGTCGCCCGTCTGCCAGTTGCCGTCCATGGCGCAGTTCTCGAAGGCGATCCTGACACCCTTGTCCGCCGCTCTGCGCGCAAGATCCCCCCAGATCTCCTTGTAGCGCGGCAGGCTTTCGGGCAGGGGGCGACCTCTCAGGCGACCGGTAAACCCGGCAACGCAGGTTGCTCCGAAATGATGGGCGTTATCGATGCAATCCTTCCAGCCCTGCAGGGTTTCGAGGTCGATCTCCTCCGTCTCCAGCGGGTTGCCGAACATGCCGAGCGTGGACATGGTGATGTCCCGGTCGCCGATGGCGTCGCGGCAGCGCTTGCCCAGTTCGGCCAGATCCTGCCCCTTCGTGGTTTGCCAGAAGAAGGGTTCGAAGCTCTCGAACCCGTATCCCGCAATTTGCCGGATACGGTCCGCCGCATCGCCCTTGTTGCCGGAAATCATCGTGCCGATGCGAATGTCCTTGGCTGGATCGCTCATGGAAAAGTCAGTCCCTTGTCAGTGTAACCCGCCGGCCGGAGCGCGCGCTGTCGATCGCGCCGAAGACCATGGCGAGGGAGTGAATGTTGTCTGTGCAGGTGGTTTCCGGCTCGCTGCCACTGTCGATTGCGGACAGGACGTCGGCAATGACGGAGGCGTGCTCCTGTGCGCAGCTGTCATCGGCGAGATCCGGCACGCTGATGACCTCGGTCTGCCGCAGGAAAGCCGGGCCGCCCGTGGCGATGGTTGCGACCGGCGCGTTCTCGCCGTCCCATGTCAGCATGCCCTTCGTCCCGACAACGCGCCAGGAGGCATCCCAAGAGGTCGGCACGCCTTCCGCGCACCAGCTGCCGTTGTAGGAAAAGGTCACGCCCTCCGACATTTCGAAGATGGCTGAGGCGGCGGCGCCGTGCGCATACCACGAGCCTTTCGGGTTGGTCTCGTGGCAGAGCACGGACACCGGCGCCTGTCCCGACATGCAGCGTGCCGCGTCGAAATGATGGATCGACATGTCGAGAAGGAGAACGTGGTCCATCTGCTCGCGGAAGCCACCGAAATGGGGCCCGATGAAGAAGTCCGCATGCAGAGAGGTTACAGCGCCAAGCCCGCCGTCCTTCAGAAAAGACTCGATCCGGCGGACGCCGCGTTTGTACCGGCGGTTCTGGGTGACCGCAAAGACACGGGACTTTTTTTTCGCCAGATTGCAGAGTTCCCGTGCAGTTTCCATGTCGGGTGCCATCGGCTTTTCGGACAGGACATGAATGCCCGCTTCGAGTGCCGTTCTGACAATGGCTGGTCGCACATTCGGCGGCGTCACGTCAAAGACGACGTCCGGCGACAGCTCACCGATTGCGGCGGCTAGGTCGGAGAAGACCGGAATCTCGCCGAGCCCCTTTTCCCGCGCAAAGCGGTTGGCGATCTCGGTGTCCCTGTCGACGAGACCGACCAGTTCGATTTTTCCGGTGAGCAGGGGATTGGTCGTGATGGCGCGCACCCAGCCGGCCGCCATCGCACCGCATCCCGCGAGCAGTGCACGCATGTATTTCCTCCCAACGAGCTGCTTTGGATCAGCTTCGTAAACGTTTACGGAGGAGCGTAAGTGAAACTACAGGGGGCTGTCAACGAATTTTCGTAAACGTTTACGGAGGCACCTTTCCCCCGAGGGAAAGTGCGGTTATAGAGGAGGCAGGATGACAAGTATCAAGGACCTTGCGCAGCATCTCGGCATTTCCATCGGAACCGTCTCGCGTGCGCTGAACGACAAGCTCGATGTGAAGCCGGCAACCCGTGAGCGGGTCCTCAAGGCTGCGCAGGAGCTTGGCTATGTCCCGAACCAGGCTGGACGGTCCCTGCGGCAGGGGAGCACCGGACTGGTCGGCTTCGTTCTTGAAACCAGTTCCGAAGGCATGATGCAGGGGGACCTCTTCTTCATCCGCGTCTTTGACGGCATGCAGTCCGTTTTCAGCGAATACGGCCTGCACCTGATGGTGATGATGTCACCTTCCTCGGAGAAGTCGGACGCCTATCTGGAGAAGATCGTTGGCCGCCGCCTCGCGGATGCGCTGGTTCTGTCATCGACCCGGCGCGTCGATCCGCGGATCGATTTTCTGGCGGACCGCAAGATCCCTTTCGTGACGCTCGGTCGCTCGCAGACGGACAGGGGCCAGCCCTGGCTCGATCTCGATTTCGAGGGGATCATCGCGGATGCGGTGGACCGACTTCATGCGCGGGGGCACAGGCGCATTGCCCTGTCCTTGCCGCGGCCCGCGCTCAATCTGCGCTATGTCATGCTGGACGCCTACCGGGAGCAAATCACCCGGCTCGGGCTGCCTTTCAACGACCGTCTTGTCATCGAAACGGATCCTGGCGACAACGGCGGCGTGGCGCTTGCCCATCACATCATGGAGATGGACGACAGACCGAGCGCGGTCATCTTCTCCGACCACATTCACCCCTTTGGCCTCTACCGCGGGCTGGCGGACATGGGGATGACGCCTGGACGGGATCTGGCAATCCTCGGTATCGCGACACGGCTCGCCTCGCTGCTGAGCCCGAACCTCACGCACTACAGGTTTCATCTCCACGACCTGGGCCGGCGCATCGCCCAGGCCGTCATTTACGGCCTGCCTCATCTTCACAAGGAAAAGAAGCCGCCCCTGATCCGCGAACGCGTGCCGTTCACGCTGATCGAGGGGGATAGTGATGCGGAGATGAAAGGGTAGGCAAGGGCGCTTGCAGCCGGCAAGCGGCTGGCATGAGCGCGCCTGTGTCGCGCTATAGTGATAGCCTCAGGCAAGCTGTTTGATGGGCTTGTCCAAAGAGGCTTCCGGTGCATCTTCGGGCTGGTAGATGTCTTCCACGCAGGCGGCCATGTTTCGTCCGTTTTCCTTGGCGAAATAGAGCGCCCGGTCGGCGAGGTTGATGAGGTGGGCGGCGGTGTCTGCGTGCTTGGGGGCAGAGGCCCAGCCGATGCTGACGCCGACCTGGGCAACGCCGCCGGAGACCGGAACCGGCTGTTCGATAGCCTCGATCAACGCGTCGCAGAGCCAGCCGACATGACCGTCGCTGACGTCGCCTGTCAGCAGCGCCATGAATTCGTCTCCCCCGGTCCTTGCGACAAGCGCATGGTCGTCCAGGACCGTTTTCAGCCGCTGTGAGACCTGTCGCAGAACCATGTCGCCGGCGTCGTGACCATAGGTGTCATTGACCTCCTTGAAGCGGTCGAGGTCTATGGCCAGCACGGCACAGGGGCAGGTCTGGCATTCCGCGATTGCACGATCGAAAGCATCATGAAAATGGGTGCGGTTGGCGAGCCCGGTCATCAGGTCGTGGGTGGCCAATCGGCGGTTGCGCGCTTCGCTCTCCTCCAGTGCGCGGGACTTGGCGGCAAGCCGCCGCGCGAATAGGACGCCAAGAGTGACGAAAGCAACCACCAGCAGGCAGGCGATCGGCGCGATGGCCCGTCGGATCAGGGTGCCGGGCGCAGCGCTATGCCATTCGAAATGACCGAGAACCTGTCCGTCACGTTCGGTGACAGGCACAGTGGCTGCATGGGCGTCCGGGCCGGCTATATAGCTGAAGTCGGACAAGAGCAGCATTTGCGCGATTGCTGTGAGCAGCCCTTCCTCCACGAGCGAAATCGAGACGATGACCCCCGGTGGGCCATCGGGCAGCGACAGGTGATCACTTTCGGGAACAATCGCCATGGCGCTGACGAGGGCGGGTTGTCCGGAGATGTCCCGGATGTCCGTCGCATAGATTGGCGCGAGCCTGCCCTTCTCGACGTATCTTACCTTGTACCCCTCCCTGGAGGGGCGGCGGGCGGAGAGGTATCCCTGACGCGCCTCCTCGATGAGATCGAACGTCGCGGTCAAGATGTCCTGGCCGGCGCTGGCGGGAACCAAGTCGTCCTCGGCGGCGACCAGAATCAGCCGATCCCGGGGGTCGACGATCAGCGTCCAGTCATGCTGGAAGTCGAACCACATCTGACGAGCGATTTCCTCGGCGAAGGCCGGGTCCAGCCTGTCATCGACCTGCACTTCGCGTACTGTCTTGTCGTTGACGGCGACGAAGGTCTGGTGCTGGGCCTCAAGTTCCAGGCTGTGGCGAAGAGCCTCTGTTACAAGCGCCCGTTCATGGTGCAGGGCGAGGGTATCGGCGCTGCGGGTGGTGCTCAGGAAAAGATAGACCATGGCGAGCACACCGCCGCTGAGAATCAGCGACATGGACGCATAAACCAGTCGCCGCAACCGGAATTGCGGGGCTGCTTGCGCGCTCCTTGAAAAGAGACCGTTCCCTGTCACATTGCTCCCCTTGTGCGCCCACCTGCCTCACCTGAGACTGCGCAGTTCATTCTCACCCTTTGTCGGTGCATGCCACGGGGATGATGAAGGCGAAGTTACGTACTTTTGCCAAGGATGGGAAATGAGGTTTTGGGTTAACAGTCGGTTAGCCAGTCTTCGTGTTTTGCCGGGCAAGCTCCCTGCAGTTATTCTTCCCGCTGATCGTTTTCCCGGTCGCGCTCGTAGTGCGTCTTCAATTCAAAGGGGGGTAGCCAGGATTCCCTGCGGACCATCCACAATTCGTAGGTCGGTCGGAACTGGTCCGGCGTGTCGAGACAGCCGATATTGACCTCGATCTCGTCGTCTGATCGGCCTAATACGGATGAGCCGCAGCGGGGACAGAAGTGGCGACCGGCATAGTCTGCGGTCTCGCCCGAGACTGTCACGGCATCTAACGGATAAATGGCCGAGGCGTGAAACAGGGCACCGTGATGCTTGCGGCAATCCAGGCAATGGCAGAGGCCTACCCTGTAGGGCTCCCCCTGCGCCTCGAACCTGACTGCGCCGCAGAGACAACCGCCAGCATGATTTTCCATCGCAGTGCCTTTCGTTCTCAATCCCTCTGTCGTTCAGGTCAATCACCGACCGCAGCCTTCTGGTGCCCGAGCGTCTAGTCCCCTCGCGGGAACCGTTGGGTCTCCTCGACCGTGTTGAGGTCCATGTGATTGCGCATGTATCGCTCCGACGCTTTTTGCAGGGGCTGGTAGTCCCAGGGAAAATAGGCGCCGTTGCGAAGGGCCTCGTAAACGATCCAGCGTCTTGCCTGAGACTGGCGCACCGCCGCGTCGAAGCCGGACATATCCCATTTCTGGCCGGCCTTTTCAGCAAAGCGGACGGCGGTGTCGGCATGCGCGGGGTCGCCGGCAAGGTTCGTGAGTTCATGCGGGTCGTCTGCCACATTGAAAAGCTGTGGCGGGTCCAGTTCGCAATGCACGTACTTCCAGTCGCCCTCGCGAATGCCGACCAGCGGAGCATAGGAGGCTTCGGCGGCATATTCCATCAGCACCGGTTCCGTGCGCTCGCCGCCACCGGCAAGGGAAACGAGGCTTGTGCCGTCGGTCCAGGGCATGATCTCGCTCATGTCTATGCCGGCGAGATCGCAGACGGTGGGCAGGACGTCGAGTGTGCTTACGGGAGTCGTGACGTGCCGCGCGGCAAAGTCCCGGTCTGCGATCATCAGCGGAACGCGCGAGGAGCCCTCGAAGAAGGTCATCTTGAACCAGAGGCCGCGCTCGCCGAGCATGTCGCCGTGGTCGGACACGAAAAGGATCGTCGTGTCTTCCGCCAGATGCATGGCGTCGAGGGCTGCGATGATTTCGCCGATCTTGTCGTCGAGATAGGAGATATTGGCGAAATAGGCGCGGCGCGACCGGCGGATGTCTTCTTCGGTGATGTCGAAATTCCGCCAATCGTTGGCATCGAAGATGCGCTTCGAATGCGGGTCGTGGTCTTCGTAATCCATCGCCGGGACGTCCGGCAGCAGATGCTCGCAGTCCTCGTAAAGGTCCCAGTACTTGCGTCTGGCGACGTATGGGTCGTGCGGGTGGGTGAAGCTGACCGTCAGGCAGAAGGGCCGGTCGTATTTTCCCCGGCCGTAGTCATAGATCTTGCGCACGGCCTGGAAGGCGACATCGTCGTCATATTCCATCTGGTTGGAGATTTCCGCGATGCCTGCCCCGGTGACCGATCCCATGTTGTGGTACCACCAGTCGATCCGCTCGCCCGGTTTGCGATAGTCCGGCGTCCAGCCGAAATCGGCCGGGTAAATGTCCGTCGTCAGACGTTCCTCGAAACCGTGCATCTGGTCGGGGCCGACGAAATGCATCTTGCCCGAGAGGCACGTCGTGTATCCGGCGCGGCGAAGATGGTGGGCATAGGTTGGAATGTCGGACGCGAATTCGGCCGCGTTGTCATAGACGCCCGTGCGCCGGGGCAACTGGCCCGACATGAAGCTGGCGCGGCCGGGGGCGCATAATGGCGACGCTGTATAGGCGTTTTCGAAACGGACAGATTGTTCCGCGAGCCTTTTCAGGTTGGGTGCATGAAGAAATTCCGCCGGACCGTTCGGAAAAAGAGTTCCGTTGAGCTGATCGACCATCAAAATCAGGACGTTCTTGCGGTTCTTCATGGGTAATCTCCAGAAAAAAGACTTGCAATCTTACCGATTTCTAACTTTTTTTTAATTGAGCAATCAATCAAAATTGTTATTCTTCTTGTATTGCGCGCCATGAGACTGGAGTGCCGCGCCTTGCACAATTTACCTATATGTGCAGGTATTCGCTCCGAATGGCCGACCAAGCCTCGAAACAACAAAGGGACAGGATATGAAAAATCTACGCCAGTCATTCTTACAGTCGGGGATTTCCCGGCGCGGAATTCTGCAGGGAACGGCAGCCTTTGGCGCAGTGGCACTCGCAGGCCCGCTCGGCTCCGGACCCGCGTCCGCGCAGCCCAAGAAAGGCGGCACGTTCCGAGTCGGCATGGCCGGCGGCAGCACCAACAACAACTATGACCCGGGCACATGGGACAATGCCTATTCCCAGACCTTCGCCACCGCGCGTCATGGCTATCTGACCGAAATCGCTGGCGACGGCTCGCTGGTCGGTGAAGTCGCCGAAAGCTGGGAGTCCTCTCCCGATGCGAAGGAGTGGACCTTCAAGATCCGCAACGGCGTCGAGTATCACGAAGGCGGCACCGTGAAGGCGGAAGACGTCGTTGCTTCGATGAATTTCCACAGGGGTGAAAAGACCACCTCCGCCGCGCAGCCGATCGTTGCCCAGGTGCAGGACATCAAGGCCAACGGCGATGAAGTCATCTTCACGCTTGAAGCCGGCAATGCCGACTTTCCCTATGTCGTCAGTGACTACCACCTGTGTATCATGCCGGCCAAGGACGGCGAGATCGATCCGGCCAGCCCTAATGGCTGCGGCCCCTACAAGGTCGTGAACTACGAGCCGGGCGTGATCGCGGAGCTAACGCGCAATCCGAACTACTGGAAAACGGACCGCGCGCATTTCGATGAGATCAAGCTGCTGACCATCCTGGATGCGGCTGCGCGCCAGTCCGCCCTGATGACCGGCAACGTCGACGCGATCGATCAGGTCGACCTGAAGACGGTCAGCCTCTTCCAGCGTGCCCCGAATGTCGAGATCCTCTCGGTCACCGGCACCCAGCACTATACGTTTGCCATGGACACGCGCGCTGCGCCGTTCAACGACAACAATGTTCGCATGGCCCTGAAATATGCGGTTGATCGCGAGGAAATGGTCGAAAAGATACTGTTCGGCTACGGTGCGGTTGGAAACGACACCCCGATCAGCCCGTCCTACCGCTACTATGCGGATGACATCGAGCAGACGACCTACGATCCGGACAAGTCCAGATACTACCTGAAGCAGGCTGGCCTGGATTCGCTCGACGTCAGCCTGTCGGCGTCGGATGCCGCGTTTGGTGGTGCGGTCGATGCGGCCGTGCTGTTCTCCAACAGCGCCTCCAAGGCCGGGATCAACATCAAGCCGGTGCGTGAGCCGAATGACGGTTACTGGTCCGACGTCTGGATGAAGAAGCCGTTCTCCGCCGTTTACTGGGGTGGTCGTCCGACGGAAGATCTGGCGTTTACCGTCGCTTATGCTGCCGGTGCACCGTGGAACGACACCTTCTGGGACAACGAGCGCTTCAACAAGCTGCTGGTCGAGGCTCGTTCGGAACTGGACGATTCCAAACGCGCCGAAATGTACAAGGAAATGCAGCAGATCCTGCGCACGGACGGCGGCGTGATCGTGCCGATGTTCGCCAGCTACGTCATGGCGCATAGCAACAAGGTCAAGCATCCGGAAAAAGTCGCGTCCAACTGGACGCTTGATGGCTTCCGGGCCTGCGAGCGCTGGTGGTTCGCCTGACGCGATCAGTCTGATAGCTTCTGAATCAGAAAACGAAGGGGTCGGCAGCAATGCCGGCCCCTTTTTCCTCATTCTCTCCCTCCCGCGCATTTCTGACGGATTTTCAAGAGGTCAGCCGTGATCCGGACAAATCTGTTGGCGGTTGTGGTGCTGCGCAACCTGGGCCGCGGAGTGATCAAAGAAAGATGTGATTTCGCTCAGACAGCGCTCGGGGGCTTCCAGATGCGGCCAGTGGCCGACACCGTCGAGCATGAGAACCCTCGAACCCTCGCCAAGAACGGCAGTAGCTCCTTCGAAACTCTTTCTGCGAACTGCTGGCTCGTCAGAGCCAAAGAGGACGAGCGTTGGCACCGAGAGCGGAACCGCTATCTCCGCGGCCTGTTGGCCGGTGCCGCCAAGACGATAATAGTCAACCGCAGCTCTGGAGCGTTCTGCAGGGCGCAGGGCCTCAAGAACATGTTCCAGATGGGGTTGTCCGACATTGAAATGCGGGCTCCAGAGACGGTAAAGGCGACGAATTTCCCTGAAATTCCTCTGTCGCAACAGCCAGTCCGAGACTGGTCCCAACCCGAGATACAGGTTGTGAGGCCGCGCCATACGCTCGCGCAAGCCGGTGGGCGCGACGGCCAGTGGCGGGATGGCGAGCGTCGCCATCCTCTCCACCCGCTGAGGCCAGAGTGCAGCCATCGCGTAGGCGGTCGAGGCGCCCCAGTCGTGGCCAATCACATTGGCCTTCTGCAGGCCTTCGTGGTCCAGCAGTTCCCGCAGGTCTCCTGCAAGACGCGGAACTGAATAATCTCCGCTGCGGGCAATCCCAGACGGCTGGTACCCCCTGAGTGCGGGAACGATGACCCGATATCCCGAAGCAACCAGCCCGCTGAAAATTCGGTCCCACGTCCGCCAGGTGTCCGGGAACCCGTGCAACGCGACCACGGGCGGTCCGTGGCCGACATCTCGATATCGGATTTCTGTGCCATCGGAGGCAGTGAAAGCATGAAATTCGTTCATCATCGATTTATGGCACAGAAGATGCTGCACGGGAATCCGGTCCGACCCGCAGGCGCGTCACGTGAGGAAGTGGTCGAGGCCATATGGCAGATGGCCGTTTACGGCGGACTGCCGGCAGCCTTAAACGGGCGCAACGCCGCCCGAGAGGTCTTCGACGAAATCGACAGCGCGGGCTGAACTCTCTTTCCACCCGATGCATCAAGGGTCCACGTCCTTGGGCCGGTCCGAATGACCGAGGTCCCGGTCCGGCCACAACTGGTCGCGAAGGCGCTGCTTCAGCACCTTCGCTTCCGGAAAACCGCCATCCTGCTTACGGTCCCAGACGTGCTGGCCATCGCAGGTGATGGTGAAGACGCCGCCGGTTCCCGGCACGAGGGTGACGGCACCGGTTTCCTCCGAGAAGGTCGACAGGATCTCCTGCGCCATCCAGGCCGAGCGCAGCAGCCAATTGCATTGGCGGCAGTAGGTTATGATGATATGGGGCGAGGGGACCGTCGTCATGGCATCCTGCATGTCAGTTCGAAACCGGGAACTCTCCGCTTTTGCCACAGAAGGTCAGCGATACTCCAGACATCTCTCATGCCGCCGTGCTGGCCGCATTCGCGGACGACGCAGAGCTTGCCCGGATCTGCGGCACGCCTGACACGATCATCTCGCGGGACGGGCTTACGAACCGGGTCTTCCGGATCGAGGCTGACAACGGTGACTTCTTTCTCCGTTTGCCCGGTAATGGCAGCGTTGAAACAATCGACCGGGAGGCCGAGGCGCATAATCTCGAGATCGCGGCAAGTCTCGGTCTCGCGGTTCCGCCGCTTGTTTGCAGACCCGAGACGGGTCTCCTTCTGACGCGGGATGTCAAGGAACGTGTTTCGGATCGGACCAAGCTGGCGGTTGCCCTGGGCCATTCGGTTGCGCGGCTCCATGGCAGTGGCGCGGTCTTTCAGGGAAAGCTGGATCCGGATGATGTCTGCGCGGCCGAGTTCTCTCGCCTTGAAGGCGATGAGACTTTGGCAGATGCCGCCCGCCCGCTCCTGGATGCAATTGCCCGGGCCGGAGGACAGGCGGATCTCAGGGCGAAAACCGTCTGGGTTCCGAGCCACGGAGACCTATCGGAAGGCAACTGCCTGATGACCGGCGAACGGCTCTGGCTGATCGATTGGGAATATTCGGCGATGGCGGAGCCGGCATGGGATCTGGCCTATGCCATTCAGGAAATCGGCTTCACCACTGCGCAGGAGCATCAGTTTCTGACGGCCTACGGGCAGGCCGCCGGCGATCTTCCGTCCGCCCGGCAGATGAACTTCATGAAAGCCCGCTGCGATGCGGTTTCCGCGCTGTGGGCCTTCGGCCAGATGGCGCAGGGGAGAGACCAGTCGGTCTTCCTTTCCTTTGCCCGGCAGCGCCGGGACCGGGCGCTCGGGCTTCTTGCGTCAATTACCTGAGGTGAGTGGGCGGGACTGGGGATCGGCCATGCACTGGGCATAGCGATCGTTCATTCTGGCTCTCAGCGACTGGTTCTGCGGATCTTCGTTGAGCGGGGTCCAGATCTTGTCTGCCTTCAGGTTGTCGAGCGTGCAGGCGCAGGCCGCTTCGCAAATGTCCGGAGTGCCGCCGTTGTCCTTGCAGGCCTGCGTGCAGCTTCGCACGAAGGAGACCGAGCCCTGATCGAAATCCGGACCGAGAAGTGCGGCCATCCAGACGAGACCGTAGAGCACGGGCTGGTGCAGAAGGTAGATCGGCAGGGAGTGGCGACCGAGAAACCGCGTGCTTTGGCCAATGAGACCGTTGAAGCGAAATGCCGAGAGCTTTTCCCAGACACCGAAGATCCGGAAGGCCCGGGAGATCGCAAGCCCTGCGAGCGCCACACCCGCCCATGGCACGAGAGGCACGTAGTCGACGCTCCCGACGGCAGGTGTGCCGAGACCGGTCCACAACAGGAACTGGCCATCGAAAGCACCGGACGCGGCCCAGGTCGGCATTGAAAAGATGAACGCAGCCGCAAGGATCGAGGCCCAGAACGGCAGGCGGGTGAACGGCAGGGCGATCAGGCTGGAGGCGGCGATTGCGTGGAGGACGCCGAAGCGAACGAAATTGTCGCCGAAGGTGAAGTAGGTCACGATGGAGACGGCGGCCGCGGCGAGAACGATCTTCGCAAGGCGCACGAAGAACGAGCGCCAGCGGATCCTGTCACGATGGGCGAGATCGAGGCTGATGCCGGAGACGAACAGAAAACTGCCGGCGATGAGCATTGCGAAGGTGCGCCAGCCGCTACCCTGCGACACCGGCCAGGAGACGAAGGCGAACCAGGACAGGTCCCAGGAGAGGTGATAGGCGGCCATCGCCACCACGGCCAGGCCGCGGAAGAGATCAAGCACGGCCAGGCGCGTTGCAGGCATTCCGCGGCTTTCCGGTACACGAAGAGCGGCGTGAGATATGCCGCCCTCAAAGGGGTTTCAATGCCCTCATATCGGTTCGATCACCGCATGCGCAAGACAGAACGCGATGCGACGGCGTCCATCGGCTTTCGTCACGCTCAACGTGAGAGATCGTGCTTGGGTTCTCTGCCTCGGGAGCCGATCCGGTCAGGCTCTACCCGCTGAAGGCCATGACCAGTGTCGTGACCACCGCCGTGAACGCCAGCATTCCCCCGACGTATGGCCACGGTGACGGACGGTGGACCGAAAAGATATCCTGGTTCGCCGGATCCTGCATCAATGCCCCACTCCCTGTTTCAACCCGCTGTTCCGAAGAACGCCCCTCGGGTTTACGTTGCAAGTCAGGAAAGGTCGCGCCCCTTTGGCTTGAAGCCTTTTGTACCGGAGGCGGCCATTTCACGATGTGCGGGCACGAGCCTGCGTCAACGATGCGGTCCGGAAAAGACGGGAAATGACGTTTGAACGGTTTTTCCCAAGGAAAACGCCCGGTTGTGGACCAGCCGGCAAAGTGTTCCCGCACACCTTGACGCTGCAAGGAGGCTTGGGCCCCTGTCTCAAATCACGAGGCGCAGACGTGTCGGCTCGCCCGTCCGAAATGTTTTCGCAGGCAAGAAGCGCGCTCAGAGATCGAGCGCGTCGAGGCCGGATTCCAGATGGTCGGCAAGCAACGGCATGCCAAGAAGATAGCTGGCCGTAGAGCCGACGGCGCGTTCGCGGGCTTCCTCGACAGCCTGTTCGAAATCCTCGGCCTCGAAGTCGCCCCGACCAATCCAGGTCACGGCGACAAGCTCGGCGGCTTCGTCGACGTTGAGATCCTGAATCAGCTCGCGCAGTTCCTCGTCGGACAGGTCGTCGTTTTCCTCTTCGGCGAGACCGTCGTGATTATGGCCTTCCTCCAGTGAATCGGAGTCGAATTCGACATCGCCTTCATGGCCGTCCTCAAAGGAATCCTCCATGGAGGTGGCAACAGCGCGTGCCTTTTGTGCAAGCAGGCGGATCGTGTCCGCGGACAGGGTGAGGTTGATGTCCATTATTGCCTCCGGCAAACCTTTTTCTTCTTTATCATTCCACTTTCGCCCGATGGCAATGGGGATGATGGCAATTCCAGTCGTGGCCGTTTTGCGTCTTTCCCCGACATTATCCCCGTTATCCCGAGGCAGTGGACAAGGTTACTGTAAACTTGCCGTTCACCCTCGCACAATCCGAGATTGTGCTTGCCCGGGTCAGGGGCAGTTGCTTTACTTGGCTGGCAAACAAGCTTCCTGTCCTTGACCCGGATCAATCGGCTGCTGGAGGAACGCGGACGGGCCATGGGACCGCGCGAGCGGCGAGACCGGGGACGGCTGCATGGCGGGAGGAGCAATACCTGGGGCGGACTGGGCACTTGGGGCTCGGCATTCATGTGTCAGCATGATGCCGGGCCTCGGGTATTTTCAGCCGCGGTCATTCGGCGCAGGGTGCAATAAAATTTTCCACAAGGGTTCCGGCACGCTGCGTGCCGTCATTTCGTCGCGCAAATTGCATAGCGATGCTGAGTCGCGCGCTCGACGCCCTTCAGAAAGCTGAAGTTACGGGCCTGCGCCCACTGGATCGCGCGCAGGTTCGTGTCGATCCGGATCTCGGAAAAGCCAGCCTCTTCCAGCAGAGCGGCAACCGCCTCCGCCCTTGCTCCGCCGGAGAAATAGACCCGTGACAGGATGCTGCGGTGAGTTGCCAGCATCTCGGCGGCTTCGGGGGCAGGCTTCGATACCGATTTCCGACTGAGCCCAGCAAGTGCCTTCGAGAGCCGAGCTGCCAGTCTGGCGACCAGACCGGGATCGACGAAATCTCCATCCACGATCAGCAGCTTTCCACCGGGCTTCAGCACCCGCGCCCATTCGTTAAAGGCTGCCTTCGGATCGACCAGTGTCCACACGAGATGGCGACAGGTGACGACGTCGTAGTGATCATCCGGCTCCATCGTCCGTTCGGCGTCGCCCATCAGGAACCGGATCGACCTTTTCCGCTCCCCGGCCTTCGCCTTCGCGCGCGCCAGCATGGGGTCGGCCCAGTCGAGGCCGGTCACGTCAAAACCTATATCGTCAAGCACGTGCGAAATGACGCCCGTTCCGGAGGCAAGGTCGAGCGCACGCCGACCGTCGCCCGGTCCGAGATGGCGTTTGAACAGCCGGTGCCACGCCTCTCTTTCGCTCTCCGAAAAGATCTCGTGTCCGGGCTGGGTGTCGAAGGTTTCGGCACGCTTGCTCCAGTATTCCTTGATCTCTTCGCGCAGATCGAAATTTGACTGCGGGGCTGTCTCGCTCATTCCAGGTGCACCTATCTGGTTGGAATCATTCCAAAAGATATATCTTGACTCATTTACTCCAGAAAAATAGGAGGAAACAAGAGTTAAAAATTCAGATTTACTCCTGACTTCGGAGATAGGTGTGTTCCACAAAACCGTAGGTGCCGCGTCCGCACTCCTTGGCGCGTTTCTCGTATCCGCCACCGCGATGGCCGGTGAAACCGTGACTGTAACGGATGTTACCGGTCGCAAGATCGATGTCGAAGTGCCGGTGGAAAAGGTGATCCTCGGCGAAGGGCGTCAGATCTATTTCACGGCTGTGCTCGACAGCGACGATCCGTTCAAGCGTGTTGTCGGCTGGCGTGACGACTTCGAGAAAGCCGACAATGATGGCTACCATCAGTATCTCGAGAAGTTTCCGATCATGTCGGAGCTGCCAACATTCGGTGGCACAAAGGCCGGCACCTTCGACATCGAGCAGGCCGTTGCGCTCGATCCTGACGTGATCATCCTGAACCTTGATGCCAAGGCCGCCACAGAAGATGGCGGCTATATCGAGAAGCTGGCAAAGGTCGGCATTCCGGTGGTCTATGTCGATTTCCGCGAAAAGCCGATGCAGAACACCGAGCCGTCCATGCGCCTGATCGGCAAACTCTACGGCGAAGAGGAAAAGGCCGAGTCCTTCATCGAATTCCGTGCTGAAGCGATTGCGCGTGTCACGGACAAGCTGGCTGAACAAAAGGATCTCGTTCGGCCGATGGTCTTCGTGGAACGTGCGGGCGGCTATTCCGACGACTGCTGCATGTCCTTCGGCAATGGCAACTTCGGCAAGATGGTCGAGATCGCCGGCGGTGCGAACATGGCGTCCGACATCATTCCCGGCACGTTCGGAACGGTGAACCCGGAGCAGATCATCGCAGCAGATCCGGACCAGATCATCGTCACCGGTGCCAACTGGGAGCTCTATGTCCCTGGAGGGAGCTGGGTGGGCGTCGGCGCCGGCGCGGATCCGGAAGTCTCGTCCGAGAAACTGGCAAAGCTGATGGAGCGCCCGGCCTTTACCGGGGTCACCGCAGCCAAGAACAACGATGTCCATGCCATCTGGCACCAGTTCTACAACAATCCCTACCAGTTCGTCGCCATTCAGCAGATCGCGAAGTGGCTGCATCCCGACCTGTTCGAGGACCTCGACCCGGACGCGACGTTCAAGGAACTTCATGACCGGTTCCTGCCGATCGATTACCGGCCAGGCTATTTCGTATCCCTGAAACCGAAGAGTTGACATGAGCGTGCAGGGAACACTTGCAGACAAGACGGGTCGCGGTCTTTACCGCGACCTTGTGCTTAAACGTATCCTGGTTCTGTGCGGGCTGTTGACAGCCCTGGCGGTCAGCTTATCGCTGGACCTTTCCCTCGGTCCGGCGCGCTATCCGCTCGATGAGGTCCTGTCGGCGCTGTTCTTCCCCGGCAGCGCGGAACTTCAGACCCGCGTGGTGATCTGGGATATCCGCATGCCGATCGCGCTTATGGCGATTTCCGTTGGCGGATGCCTGGCGCTCGCCGGTGCGCAGATGCAGACGATCCTTGCCAATCCGCTGGCGAGCCCTTTTACACTCGGCATTTCCGCTGCAGCCGGGTTCGGGGCAGCGCTCGGCCTCGTCACCGGGGTCGCAATCTTTCCTGCTGCCGTTCAGTACATGGTGCCGATCAACGCCTTCATCATGGCCATGGCCGCCTCGCTCTTCATCTATGCCTTCTCGACGTTTCGAGGTGTCACCGTCCAGACCATCGTTCTGCTCGGTATCGCCCTCGTCTTCACTTTCAACGCACTGCTTTCGCTGCTGGAATATCTGGCCTCCGAACAGGCGCTCGCAGCCGTCGTCTTCTGGACCATGGGGTCGCTGACCAAGGCAACCTGGACAAAGGTTTTCGCCACGTTCGCGGTGCTTCTGGTCTGCATCCCGTTCTTTGCCCGTCATTCCTGGGCGCTGACGGCCCTGCGGCTTGGTGATGACAAGGCGGCAAGCTTCGGCGTCAATATCCGCTCGTTGCGGCTCAAGACGCTGATTGGTGTCAGCCTGCTTGCGGCCATTCCGGTGTCTTTCGTCGGAACGATCGGCTTCGTCGGACTTGTCGGGCCTCATATCGCGCGGATGCTCGTTGGCGAGGACCAGCGCGTCTTCCTGCCGGCGGCGGTCCTGTGCGGCGCCTTGATGCTGTCGGCGACGTCCGTCGTCTCCAAGATGCTGCTGCCCGGCGCTATCCTGCCGATCGGTGTCATCACCGCCCTTGTCGGCGTGCCCTTCTTCTTTGCTCTCATCTTCGCCGACCGGAGGAACTCGTGGTAACGCTCAAGCTCGATGGTCTCGGGGCAAAATACGGTTCCGCCCTGACGGTAGCGGATGTGACGACGCCTGAACTGAAGGGCGGCGAAATGACCGCCGTGATCGGGCCGAACGCGGCTGGAAAGTCGACCCTCTTCAAGCGCATCGCCGAATTGATGAAGGGGCCGGGGACGATCCATCTCGACGGGGCAAGGGCAGAGCAGAAGGAAGCGATCCGGTACATGCCACAGGACACCAGCGCCAATGCGGTCCTGACGGTTTACGAATCCGTTCTGCTGGCCGCGAAGCAAGGTCAGGGTTGGCGGGTTCAGGATCATGAGCTGACCTATATCGACCACCTGCTGGCTTCCCTTCAGATCTCCGATCTCGCTTTCCGCAATCTGGGGGAGCTTTCCGGCGGCCAGCGGCAGCTCGTCTCCATCGCCCAGGCTCTCGTGCGCAATCCGGAAGTCCTGATGATGGACGAACCGACGTCTGCGCTGGACCTTTACAGGCAGGTGGAAGTTCTGGGCTATATGCATGCGCTTGCCCGGCAGAAGAACATGATCGTTCTGATTGCCCTGCACGACCTCAATCATGCCTTGCGCTATTGCGCCAACACTCTGGTGATCGCCGATGGCCGGCTCGTTGCCGCCGGTCCTTCCGCCGAAGTGATCACGCCGGAGCTTCTGCGGACCGTCTACAAGGTCGATGCGCGGATCGAGGCCTGTTCGCGCGGCGAGAAGCACATCATCATCGACCGGTCAGCGGCTTGAGAACAAGGTCAGGGTGGGCGATTTTTCCGCGCCCTGACCATTTGCGCACGATCAGACGGGCAGATAGCCCAAGCCCACCAGCCACAGACAGGCGACGGCAAGCGATGCGAGGGTGGCGGGAACGCCTGCCCTGGCATGATCCCGGAAACTCAGCTCGACACCGAACGCTTGCGCCCGCTCCGCCACGATCAGGTTGGCAAGGCTGCCGACAAGCAGAAGATTGCCGGCGAGGGTGGAGAGGATTGCAAGTCCGGTCAGAACGTTCGGCGGAATATCCTGCCAGATCTGGAGCAGCAGCACGACAGCAGGCACGTTGCCGATGGTGTTGCTGGCGGCAAGCGAGAACAGGGCCAGCAGCGGCGCTGTCTCGGGAAGCAGGTTCGCTTCGGCCAGCCAGTTCATTCCCACCTGAGGAAGCCCTGTCGCCGTGAAGGCCCCGATCACGATGAACAGGCTGGCGAACAGGATGATCAGTGGCAGATCGATCTCGTCCAGAAACTGCCGGCTCGGGATCTTGCGGCTGACGACGAGGCAAGCGGCGACCAGCAGCGCGGAAATCTCGCGCGGCAGGGGCGTTGCGAAAAGCACAAGCAGCACGACAAGGCCCCCGCAGCTGACAGCGATTTCCTGGCGGTCGACTGTTCGAGGCTCCATGATGGCGTCATCGGGAACCTGTTCAAGGCTCCGGCGCCAGACGAAGGCGATGCAGGCAAAGGAAATGACATGCGCGGCCAGAGCCGGAACGGCGGCGAACCCCAGATACTTCCAGAAATCGAGACCGCCGATCTGGCCGATCAGTATGTTCTGCGGGTTGCCGATGAGGGTCGCGGCGGAGCCGGCGTTGCTGGCGGCGGCCATTCCGAAGAGATAAGGCCGCGGATCGAGGTTGCGCGCGGCAAGGCCGCTGCACAAAAGCGGGGTCATCGCAAAGACGACGACATCGTTGACCAGAAAGGCTGACAGAAGGCCTGTAATCGCAATCGTCATCGCGAGAAGGGGGAGCGGCCGTCCGGCGCTCCTTGCGATCCACAGGGCGAGGGCGTCGTAAAGACCCGAAGCGCGAACTCTTGCGGAAAGGACCATCAGCCCGGCGAGCAGCAGCAGCGTCGGGAAATGAATGCTGCCGAGGATCTCGCCATTGCTCAGCGCACCTGTCGCCACCAGCACAACAGCTGCGATCATCGCAATTCCCGACCGGTCGATCCGCGAGCCCGGAACCCGGCCTGCCGCCATGCCGAGATACGTGAGGCAGAACAGGATGGTGACGAATGTTGTCATGAAACCTTGCCGGCGTGAAAGAGTTAGCGGGAGCCTGTGCGACCGGGGAGACGTGAGAGGATGCAGTCTGCCCGCATGACAGGAGCCGTTGGCATCTGAAACGGTGCCGGGGCGCCAGCAAATGAACTCCGGCACGCGGAATATTCAAGTCCATTCTTCCTGGTGACGCGTCCGGCCCCTGCAAATGCGGCAACGATGATCATCGGCAAGTTCGCCGACGGGAGCGGCGCGCAGGCGCCAGCTGTCGTCGTCCTGCTGGAACTGTCTTCGCATCAACATCGATATGCAGGACGAGCGGAAAACGGCGCCGTGGAAAATCGCAATTTGCCGCCGGATCACTCCGCCCCGGTCAGCCGGTAGGGCACGATGCCGCGGCGGCCCGGGTCAATGAACGGGTCCTTATCGATGGCCGGGAACGCACGCTGGTCGCAATCCTCGCGCGGGCAGATACGGCAGTTGACGCCGATGGGCTCGGCACTCGATTTTCCGTCGACCGCGAGATTGTCAGCATAAACAATGGCATCGGCATACTTGATTTCACAGCCGAGCCCGAGTGCGTAGCGGCGCTCGCCGGTCAGGTAGTCGCTCTGATGCTTGGTTACGCTGGTCGCGACGCTGAGATATTGCACGCCGTCGGGCATCTGGGCGATCTGCGCGGTGAACTTGTTGGAGTTCTGCTCGAAGGCCTGGTGAACGTTCCAGCGCGGGCAGGAGCCTCCGAAACGGGCGAACTGGAACCTGGTGGCGCTATGCCGTTTCACCACGTTTCCGGCGCGGTCAATCTTGACGAAATAGAACGGCAGGCCGTTGGCGCCCGGTCGCTGCAGCGTCGACAGTCTGTGGCACACGGTTTCGATGCTGGCGTCCATGACGTTCGACAGAAGCTGGATGTCGTGCCTGCATCTGGTCGCCGCCCGCAGGAATTCGTCATAGGGCAGGAGAAGCGCCCCGGAAAAGTAATTGCGCAAGGCGAGGCGAGCGATGCTTTCGGCGGACCCGGAATTGAACCTGGCGCGCTTCACCTCCTGCGAGATGAGATCCTTCACGCAGAGTTCGGCGATGACCGAGCCGAGCAGGAAATTCTTGGTGGATTGCGGGATGGCTCGGTAAATCGAAATCTTGCGGGTGTAGTCCTCCTGCCGAATGAGCGTGCCCTGGTAATCCGGTGTGAGTTCAACCGTGATGTCGAAGCGTTTCCTGAGCCAGCCCGTCATCCGGTCGAGCTTTGAGGGCGCGTTCTGGAGGCTCATTTCGTAGGAGAGTTTTTCGGCCGCGCGGTCGAGCGAGTCGACATAATTGTCCGTGTAATGGAAATAGTCCCGCACTTCGTCATAGGCGGATTTGCGCAGACCGGAGCTGCCTTCCGCAGCCGCACCCGTGTGGACGAGTTCGTCCTCCAAGACGCTCTGGTCATGAAAGCTCCGCAAGGCGCCATAGAGGTCCATGATCGCCTTGGTGACGCCAGGGGCCCTGGTCACGAGTTCCTGGATCTCCTGCCTGCCGACCTCCGACGTGTGAAAGCGGCTGTCGGCAAAGACTTCCTGCAAATCCTGGACGACCCGGTCGAGGTCGTTCTTCTCAAACGCCGCGAGATCGATACCGAAGATACGGTTGATCGTCAGCAGCACCGAGGCGGTCACGGGGCGATTGTTGTTCTCGATCTGATTGACGTAAGCCGTGGACATGCCGATCTTTTTTGCAAAATCCGTCTGCGACAGGCCGAAGTCCGAGCGGATCTGGCGCAGGGTGTGGCCCGAATAGAGTTTCTTGTTCACGTTGAATGCCTCAAAATCGAAAAGCTAATAATTAGCATTCCGCATTATACATTTTAACATTTTACAAGATAGTCACTTTGGGCAAGAGTTCTTTCATCAGGGAGGGACGTCCGGAGCAACATCGGCAGACGGTGCCGGATACCCACTGGTCTAGGGAGGATCCCGGGCACGGACTCAACGCGGCGCTCGAACGCCGCGCAGGCAAGTCCGTTGCCCGGATCGCATTCAACTCACCTTCCCGGATCAGCTCCGCCGCTTGCCGGTTCGGCAAACGGGTTTTTCGCCCCTGTGCCGGTATTGATCCGGAGAGGACGTCTCAGGCGTTCCGGATTCTGCCGCAAAGCCAAGCACAACGGAGAAACGGAAACGTGGCGGCCGAGGGTGCCCGCTCGGGCAGGCCGGCGTGTTTCCGAAAAGAGGGATTGGAAACATGACAGCTCATTTCGCACCAGACATGCAGTCCGTCGCTGGCGGTGCCGGCAAGGCGCTTGCCGGCAATATCCGCTTGCCCGTCAATCTCAGCGACCGGATGACACCACGGCAGCTTGAAATCATGCTGATGCTGGCCGAAGGCAAGGTGAACAAGCAGATCGCTTATGAGCTCGACGTGTCGACCGCAACGGTCAAGGTTCATATCCGCAATGCGATTACGCGGCTCGGCGCGAAGAACCGGATGAATGCAGTTGCGATCGTGGCGGCAAATACCGCGGCATTCTACAATACCGTTGCCTGGGCCGCATGACGCCGGCTTGTCTGAAGCAGGGCGTGGCAGGAAACAGGAAAAGCGCCGGAAGGACCGGCGCTTTTCATGAAGGCTGCAGCTCTGAGACGGGCTCTGCGCCGTCAGATATCAAAACCTCTTGGTGCCACTTGCAGGTGGCGGTGCCTGTGTCGCGGGACTGACATCCACCGCGGCGGGGGACGTGGCCGCGTGCGCTTTCCTCTGGTCCGGATTTGCCATGGCGGCGGCCGCCATGAGGCCGGATGCCAGAACCAGGCCAAGGAAAATTGCCTGCAGCAGCGGGCGGGCCTCCTTCAGAACGGTTTTGCGCGGCTGCTTGCCGCGGTCGCTTGTGGGCTCGGTCTTGGTCATCTTCTGATTGTCTGCAACTGTTTGAATGAGTGGTTCTTGACTGAAGCGGGCTGACCCGCCTCGAAGAGGACTATCGCTCCGATCGATGGGAGGCGAAGGCCAGGTCGCGGAAGACACGCCTCGCCAGAAGACGCGTGCTTGTGGCCATCGCCACGAAGGCCACCAGGGGCAGTGCTAGGGCCGGCTTTAGTGCGGCCGACATCAGCAGCAGGACGAGCGCCGCAATAAGGAAAAAGACTGCCGGGCGAAAGCCGGCATTTACGGTCTGGTTCAGCAGATCGCTGGAATTCCTGATATCCATGGATGCCTCCATCATCATCGATGAAGCCACTTTCCCTTGAAATTGCGCCGCAACGCCGTCGCCATTCAGGCTTCGGCAGTGTGTTTTCGTGACGTTTTTGCGGCAATTGGTTAACGCCGTTACCTTTTCCCTTGCGTTATTAATTAATGCAACGCCGAAAATTTTAGTTAATATTTACATAACCATCCTGAATATTCCCTTTTGTGAAACTTGCAACCGATAGCTTTATGGGTTGATTTTACAATATCGATTTATCGTTTGTTTTCTTTTGTCTGAGAGAGTGCTCACCTCAGGAATTCGTCTCAAACACTTCGGACTTTGAATGGCAGCTGTTGCAGCGCGGGGCACGACGACACAGAAATCTCCGGAGCCGGAAACTTCGGCAGAGCCGCCCCGGAAAGACGAGCAGGATCAGAAGGAGAGCCCAGCGCTTTCGCTGGCCGGTCTTCAGTTTTTCATCGCGGACATAGCGAAGAAGTCCATCCTTTGGCACGAAGTCGGCTCCCAGGCGCTCAGCAGTCAGGTTCGAGACCTTCAGGAAGCCCCCTCGAACGAAGCGCTGCGCCACCTCTCGCCGGAGGATCGCAAGACGATCCTTCGGCTGGTGCAGGGCGCTATCCGGGACGGCAAGTCCGGGCCCTTCGATGTTGGCGGCGGGCCGGACCATCGTATTCCCGGTATTCCCATCGTCGCCTACCGTTACGAGCTTCCAGACGGGAAGATCCTCGCGATCTGCTTTCCTTCCATTGGCGAAGACGATGCAAATCCGGGTCGTGTCGCGCTCGGACTGGCTCCGATCCTGCAGCATTTCGTGTCTTCCTCGACACGGGTCCTGCTGCTGGTCGACAATTTCGGCTATGTGCGCTTCGTCAGCGACGGCTTCGTCAAGAGCTTCCAGATCGAGGATGCGCGCCTGATTCTGGGGCGCAACATCGCGCATATCCAGAAGAGGGTAGGGCGGACCATCGTCTCTCTGGCCATTGCGGCCCTGACACGCCGGGCGAGTGCCAGCGGGCACGGCAAGTTTCTTCTGGCCAACAACGACAGCGTGGAGCTGAACTACGAAGCGATGTATTTCCGCATCGGCGGTGTTGTCGGTGGCGTGCTCTTCTCTGCCGGCCACGTGCGCGGCGACGTCGACTTCGGCAAGGTGTTCGAAATCTGCAGCGCCCCGATCCTCGTGGTCAACCTGAAATCGCGCTTCGTCATCGCGGCGAACAAGGCGGCCTACAAGACCTATCACCTGACGGCGGAGGTTCTGGAAAATCAGCCGATCACGGAAATGCTGCTGCACCCCGGTAATTTTGCCGCACTGGTGGAAGCGGCAAAGGAGGCATCGGACGTTCCGATGTCCGTTCCGGTGAACATCCTGAACGGCCAGACCAAGAAGAAACGCTTCAGGTGCACCCTGATCGATGCCGACAAGGACGAGCCGAAACTCGTGCTTGAAACACGAAGCTGACTTTCCCTTTGCCATCGCATTTCCCTACGTGCCGGCATGCGCCGGTTCGCGGGCAAAAAACTCGTTTGCCGGCAAGGCGGATCGCGAATTCGCACTTGTCTTGACTGGCGCACGGTTCTAGGGTCCGCGCGCTGTTATTCCCGTTTCCCTCTGGAGGACATTATGGGCTTTCTTGCTGACGCATTGGCGCGTGTACAACCTTCTGCGACCATCGCTGTCACAAACAAGGCGCGCGAGCTCAAGGCCGCAGGCCGCGACGTGATCGGCCTAGGAGCCGGCGAGCCGGATTTCGATACCCCGGAAAACATCAAGGCCGCCGCCGTCAAGGCGATCAACGAAGGCAAGACGAAGTATACCGCCGTCGACGGTATTCCTGAACTCAAGGCCGCAATCGTCGAAAAGTTCAAGCGGGAAAACGGACTGACCTACACGGCGAACCAGATCACCGTCGGCACCGGCGGCAAGCAGGTGCTTTACAACGCGCTGGTCGCGACGCTGAACCCGGGTGACGAGGTCATCATTCCGACGCCGTACTGGGTCAGCTATCCGGATATGGTGCTGATGGCTGGCGGCGAGCCGGTGATCGTGGAAGCCGACAAGTCGACGTTCAAGATTACGCCGGAAGCGCTGGAAGCAGCGATCTCCTCGCGCACCAAGTGGCTGATCTTCAACTCGCCGTCCAACCCGTCCGGCGCGGCCTATACCGAAGATGAACTGAAGGCTCTGATGGCGGTTCTGGTGAAGCACCCGCATGTCTGGATCATGACCGACGACATGTACGAGCATCTCGTCTATGACGACTTCAAGTTCACCACCCCGGCCCAGGTCGAGCCGTCGCTGTATGAGCGGACGCTGACCGTCAACGGTGTTTCCAAGGCCTATGCCATGACCGGCTGGCGCATCGGCTACGCCGGCGGTCCCGCCGAGCTGATCAAGGCCATGGCCAAGGTGCAGTCGCAGTCGACGTCCAACCCCTGTTCGATCGCCCAGTGGGCGGCCGTCGAGGCGCTGAACGGGCCGCAGGACTTCATTCCCTCGAACAATGAGGTGTTCAAGGGACGCCGCGACCTCGTGGTCTCCATGCTCAATCAGGCAAAGGGGCTGAGCTGCCCGACGCCGGAAGGTGCGTTCTACGTGTTCCCGTCCTGCGCCGGTACCATCGGCCGCACCGCGCCGTCCGGCAAGGTGATCGAGAGCGACGAGGATTTCGTGACCGAACTTCTGGAAACCGAAGGCGTCGCTGTGGTGCACGGCTCGGCATTCGGTCTTGGCCCGAACTTCCGTATTTCCTACGCCACGTCGACCGAGGCGCTGGAAGAGGCCTGCACTCGCATCCAGCGGTTCTGCGGCAACCTGAAATAGGATCCCGCGTCAGCGAAGGCTTGCAAGGGCGGCTCCGGCCGCCCTTTCTCATGTCTGCCCACCGGCAAGCAAGGCCTGCCGCAGATGACGAAACATTCACGATAGCTGCCCGGATTGTGAAGCGAGTACCGCGCATCCTCAACTGGCGCCCGTTTCGGGCGTCTTGACCTTATCTGGAGATCGTCATTGTGCGAATTCGGGTTGCGCCGCCGCTGTGCTGATCGCGGCAAGTCCGGTGTGGGCGTCGGAAAACAGCCCGACGGTGGAAATCGGCACACTGCGCTGCCTCGTTGAAGGCGAGCACAGCTTTATCGTCGGCTCGACCGCCACGCTTGGCTGCAGCTTCAGTCCGGTCGACGGCGACCCGGTCGAACATTCCACCGGCGAGGTCAGGGATTACGGGCTCGACATCGGCACGACCAACTCGGCACCCCTGGTCGGGATTCCACACCCAGGGGTCAGCAAGCTGACACTTGAGCGGATCGACTGACATTGAAATGTGAAGATGGGCGGGGTGGGGCCGGGCCAGACTGATGGTCAGCCGCATCCCGGACACCTTCAAGTCAATCCTTGTTCTGACAGGCTTCGTTGGAGGACGCGCAGGGATCCTGGCGAATATTCTGCCGATTGTTGTTGCGGTTGATCTGGTCGACGCGATTCAGCCGATTGCTGCTGTCCAGGCGCTGCTGAAAATTGAAATCCGTCTGCTGGCGGTTCAGGTTGCCGTTGAGCTGTTGCTGAGCTGACGGCAAGCGAGGCGAGCCGGATTGCTGCACGCCGCGCAAGTGGTTGGATTGCGCCAGAGTCGGCGTCGCGGCGAGCACCGCAACGGCGAGGCAGACAGCCCGGGTGCGTCCGGTCATGCGCTTTCCTTTCCCGAAAAAACCAAGATCATTCATTGCCTATAGATGGGACGGTATCGGGACATTCGCTACATTGCCAGCCACGAAAGTCCTCCGACGGGCGGCTTTTTTCCCGATCGCAGCGCGGCGATGCCGGCAGCCTCCGCAATTCCGACGATGGTTGTCGCGAATTGCTGCGCTGCGTCGTAAGTTTCCCTTGCGTTCGTTCTTTCAACAGCGCGACGATACTGCCGCGCCCTGGCCATCAGGCGAGGAGCCTCTTTGCCGGCTGAAACTGGCATCGGAAAAGGCTTCCGGGAGTGAGATCCTGAGATCCGGCCGGGCCAGACGCGGCAGGCCCGCGTCCATGGCGGAGACGAGCACGCCGTCAATCGCCGTCTCGTCGCGCTTTGAACGTCGGCCATGCCGCGTCGTTGCGGGGTAATACCCCAGGCACACGGGAGACGAGCTATGGCAATGACTTCAAACGGAAAGGGATCCACTGCCGGTGGCGCGCCGCGCTGCATCGCCCTAGTTGGGCCGTTCGGCAGCGGCAAGACAAGCCTTCTCGAGGCTCTGCTGTCACGCACTGACCGGATTGGCCGTCAGGGCAGCGCATCGGACGGCAATATGGTCGGAGATGCGTCTCCGGAAGCCCGCGCGCATTCCATGAGTGTGGAGGTGAATATCGCCGATGCGGAGTACCTGGGGGATCAATTCGTTTTCGTTGACTGTCCCGGCTCGGTGGAATTCCTGAGCGAAATGGACGGGGCGCTGGCTGGAGCCGATCTTGCCGTGGTGGTCGCCGAGGACGACGAGCGCAAGGTGCCTGCCTTGCAGCTCATTCTTAAAGCCCTTGAAGCCCGCGCAATTCCGCGGGTTTTGTTTTTGAACAAGATCGACAAGAGCACTCGCCGGGTACGCGACGTTCTGGACGTGCTCCAGCCGGCATCGGCCGTTCCGCTGGTCCTGCGCCAGATACCGATCTGGGAAGACGGGCTTGCGACGGGGTTCATAGATCTCGCGCTGGAACGTGCCCATGTCTATCACGAGAAGGAAAAGAGCACGCGCATCGACATGTCCGACGAGGATCTGGCGCGCGAGCACGAGGCGCGCTTCACGATGCTGGAGCTTCTGGCCGATCATGACGACGACCTGATGGAAAAGTTGCTGGAGGACATCGTCCCCGATCGCGACACGGTATTCTCTGACCTGGTCAACGAGATGCATGATGGGTTGATCTGCCCGGTCTTTTTCGGCTCGGCCGAACACGGCAACGGGGTCGGACGGCTCCTGAAAGCTCTGCGGCACGAGGTCCCGCAAGTGGATCTGCTGGGCAAGCGCCTTCTTGGGCGGGAGATTCGCGACACGTTGCAGGTCATCAAGACCCTTCATACGCAGCATGGTGGAAAGCTCTCGATCGCGCGGGTGCTGGAGGGGCAGGTGTCCGACGGCGACAGCCTGTTCGCCAATGGCGGTCGGGAGGTGCGGGTCTCGGGTCTGTTCACCCTGTTCGGCCAGCAGGCGAACAAGATCGCGACGGCGCGAAAGGGCGATCTGGTGGCGCTGGGGCGACTGGACGAGGTCCAGACAGGCGACCTTCTGTGTCAGGAGGAGCGGGAGCTTCGCAGTCTTTACGATGCGGATGCCCGCAGTTCCGTGCTGCCGCTTGCAATCGCCGCGAACCACCGGAAGGACGAGGTGAGAGTGTCGGCGGCGCTTGCGAAACTCGTCGAAGAAGATCGAGGTCTCACCGTCAGCCAGAACCAGACGACCGGCGAAACGCTGCTGGAGGGCCAGGGAGAAATGCATCTGAGGGTCGCCATGGAGCGGCTTGCGGGACAATACGGTCTGGATGTCGCTTCAACGACCCCGCATGTTCCCTATGCGGAAACGATCCGCGGCTCGACCAGGGTTCGTGGTCGGCACAAGAAGCAGTCGGGCGGGCATGGACAGTTCGGGGACGTCGTTCTGGAAATCGCGCCGCTGCCGCGCGGCGAGGGGATCCAGTTCACGGACACCATCACCGGCGGTGTCGTTCCCAAACAGTATATTCCCTCGGTTCGTGAAGGTGTGCTTGAGGCGCTGGCTCAGGGACCGCTCGGGTTCCCCGTTGTCGATGTTTCCATCTGCCTGACGGACGGCTCCTATCACTCGGTCGACAGCTCGGACCAGGCGTTCAAGATGGCCGGCGCACTTGCGATCCGCGAGGGACTTTCCAACTGCAAGCCGGTGCTTCTGGAGCCTGTGCGGAAAGTCGTCGTCTCCTGCCCAAGCGACACGACGGCAAAGGTCAATGCCATCGTCTCTGTAAGGCGTGGGCAACTGCTGGGGTTCGAAGCCCGCCTCGACTGGCTCGGCTGGGACGAGGTCCATGCCCTTATGCCGGAGGCGGAGATTGGCGATCTGATCGTGGAGCTTCGCTCGGCGACGGCGGGGGTTGCGAGCTATACCTCCAAATTCGATCACATGGCCGAGCTTTCCGGAAAAGCGGCCGATCTTGCCCTGCAGCGATCCGGCAAGCAGCAGGCAGCCTGAACAGCGCGATCGGCGAGATCAACGTGATTGTCACGCGCATCGCCTCTGCCGTGGTGCAGAGGGTGGCGGTCACTTGAACGGGTCGAACTTTCGAGGATACTGCTTCGCAAACCGAAGAGGTCACCATGGCGTTATTTGCCATTGAGAAACGTTTGCGCTTCTCTTGGTGCAAACGGGAGTTTGACGATGCATATTTTGAAGAAGCGCAGCTGGGAAATGCCGGAGCGCGAGGCGACGCCTGAGAGCGTGTTCCTGAATCGGCGCAAGATTCTGGCAGGGCTCGCCGGTACCGGCGCGATCGCCGCTTTTGCCGGAACCGGGTTTGTGCCGCGGGCTGCCTTTGCCGAGGAAGACCCGAGCAGCGGTCTCTATCCGCCGGAG
The DNA here is from genome assembly GCA_008107755.1 of Rhodobacterales bacterium. GTDB lineage: Bacteria > Pseudomonadota > Alphaproteobacteria > Rhizobiales > Stappiaceae > Roseibium. Next base: position 62,284 of record VIRH01000087.1, on the reverse strand, counting down.
CGCGATGCCTCCTACACGCTGGACAGGGCCGTCACGCCGGAAGACGTGACCTCCAGATACAACAATTTCTATGAGTTCGGTACGGACAAGCAGGTTTACCGGGCGGCCCAGAAGCTGGAGATTCGGCCGTGGAGCGTGACGCTTGACGGGATGATCGACAATCCGCAGGTCGTCGACATCGACACGCTGGTCAACAAGATGCCGCTGGAAGAAAGGCTCTATCGGCACCGCTGCGTCGAGGCGTGGTCGATGGCGGTGCCATGGTCGGGCTTTGCGCTTTCGGAGCTGGTGAAGATGGCCGGACCGCAGAGCGGTGCGAAGTATCTTCGCTTCGAGACTTTCATGGACCCGTCGATCGCCTCCGGGCAGAAGCAGTCATGGTATCCGTGGCCATATGTCGAAGGTTTGACGCTGGAAGAGGCCACGAACGAATTGACGTTCATGGCGACAGGTATCTACGGCAAGCCGCTCCTGAAACAGTTCGGCGCGCCGATCCGGCTGGTGACGCCGTGGAAGTACGGCTTCAAGTCGATCAAGTCGGTGGTTCGGATTTCCTTCACCGACGAACGGCCGGTCAACTTCTGGCAGTCCCTTCAGGACCAGGAATATGGCTTCTGGGCCAATGTGAACCCGGAGGTGCCCCATCCGCGCTGGTCGCAGGCCTCCGAACGCCTGCTGGGAACGGACGAGCGCCGTGATACGCTTCTCTACAACGGCTACGCAGAACAGGTCGCAGGGCTCTACAAGGACATGACCGGCGAGCGCCTGTTCATGTAACCGAGGCAAATCTGTGCCATGGCCCGTTCCGGCTATCCGCGTCGGGGCGGGCTTTTTTTGTGAGGGGCAAATGGGCAAAAAAAGAGCCGGGTCTTAAAAAGACCCGGCAGTTTGAATTGATTCAACTGTAAACAGTGGAATCACCTTCCAGAGGGGAACAGCTGGTCGAACATCACTGGGAGGAGGACGTGATGTCCGTGTGACCAACAGTGATGCTTATATGCAGTGCACAAGCTGCATAAACAAGAGGCATCGACGCAGATCAGCTATGCAAATTCTGCGGATCTTCTGCCAAAATTCTGTCATATCTTATTTTATTTATAAAAAACAATCGCTTAGCCGGATGGTCGTGGCTTGAAATCGCAGATTTTTCTTTTTCCAAACGGTAAAAAAATTTGGTTTTCCTGTTGATTTGGCGTTTTTTTGACGAATTGCACAAATCGAAATCAACAAAATCTCTGCTTAATTCGTCGCCATATGTGGGAATCAACACGATGAATCTCCGATTTCCGAGCAGCTATGCAGAATCGGAAGCGGGAATGCAACCTGAAGATAATTTCAGGTTGTCGAAATCCCTCAAAGGTTGTTTTTTGGGCCTGGGAAACGGCGTGACAGCACTTTTTTAAGGCAGATTTATTGTCAAAAGTATCAATAAACCCAGTTTTCAGCGGTCGTCAGCAGAAACTCGCGGAAGGCTGTCACCCGTGCAGTGTTCTTCAATTCAGACGGATAAACGAAATAGGTGTCGAACGAGGGGACCTTGTCTTCCTGCTCGGAGATCACCGGCACAAGATTGGTTGCCTTGTCGATGATGTAGTCCGGAAGAATGGCGATGCCGACGCTTGTCTGGACGGCACGCTTGATCGCGACGAGGTTGTTGACCTTGAGGACGGAGCGCCGCGGTTCGCCTGACGGTCGGCCGGCGGTTTCCAGCCAGTTCATGGACCTCAAATAGGCAGGAGCCTGTTCCCCGAAGGTGACGATGCGGTGATTGTCGAGATCCTCGATCGAGGCGGGCGCTCCGAAGCGCTGCAGATACTCCGGCGCCGCATAGACGTGGAAATGCACGGTAAACAGCTTGCGCTGGATCAGGTCCGGCTGGGTCGGCTGGCGCAGCCGGATCGCGACATCCGCTTCGCGCATGCCGAGGTCGAGCTCGTCGTCATCGAAGATCAGGTGCAGGTCGACGTCCGGATAGAGATCGATGAAATTCTTGATCCTCGAGGTCAGCCAGGTCGATCCGAGGCCGACCGTCGTCGTGACCCTCAGGATGCCCGAGGGCTTTTCCTTGCTGTCCGTGAGGCTGGTCTGGACCGCTTCGAGCTTCATCAAAACGTCGCTGGCGGTGCGGTAGAGCAACTCGCCCTGCTCGGTGAGCAGCAGGCCCCGGGCGTGGCGGTGAAACAGCGCCACGCCCAGATCCTGTTCCAGAGCGCTGACCTGCCGGCTGACGGCGGATTGACTCATGTGAAGCGCATCACCTGCGTGGGTGAAGCTTCCGGCCTGCGCAGCCGCGTGAAAGATGCGCAGTTTATCCCAATCCATGCGTGCCCCTCCGCGGGAAGCTCTTCAGTTGAGCTTATTCAGCCGCCTGTTGTGTCGTGCTGGCCTCATGTTCGGCCAGAAACTTTTCTGCTTCAAGGGCAGCCATGCAGCCCATGCCGGCTGCCGTCACAGCCTGGCGGTAGATATCGTCGGTCACGTCGCCTGCCGCGAAGACGCCGGGAATGGATGTCTTGGTCGAATCCGGTGCGGTTTTCAGGTATCCGTTCGGCTTCAGTTCCAGCTGATCCTTGAACAGTTCGACGGACGGTGCATGGCCGATGGCGATGAACACACCATCTGTGGAAATTTCCTGAAGGTCACCCGTGCGGGTGTTCTTGAGACGGACGCCAGTGACCGCCTTGGGCATTCCGCCGCCGAGAATCTCGTCTATCTGGTTGTCCCAGATGACTTCGATCTTCGGATGCTGGAACAGCCGGTCCTGGAGGATCTTCTCGGCCCGCAGGCCGTCGCGGCGATGAACCAGCGTCACCTTGGAGGCAAGGTTCGCCAGATAAAGCGTTTCCTCGACAGCCGTATTGCCGCCGCCGACGACCACGACCTCCTTGTTTCGGTAGAAGAAACCGTCGCAGGTCGCGCAGGCAGAGACGCCGGCGCCCATGTAGTCCTGTTCCGAACTCAGGCCCAGCCAGCGGGCTTGCGCGCCGGTCGAAATGACAAGCGTATCGGCCGTGAAGACGGTGCCACTGTCGGCTTCCAGGCGGAACGGGCGCTGGGACAGGTCAGCCTTCACGATCGTGTCATGGACGATCTTCGTGCCGACATTTTCCGCCTGTTTCTGCATCTGTTCCATCAGCCAGGGGCCCATGACCGGGTCTGCGAAGCCGGGATAGTTTTCCACGTCGGTGGTGATGGTGAGCTGACCGCCCGGCTGAATTCCGGCAACCAGCGTCGGCTCGATCATCGCACGCGCGGCGTAAATGGCTGCGGTGTAGCCGGCCGGGCCGGAGCCGATGATCAAAAGCTTGCTGTGTTCCGTCGTCATGAGGCGCACCCTTGTCCTTTTTGCCTGCAGCCTGCGTGTCTGGCGCTCAGTCTGCGGGCGAATTCGTATCGTCTGTTGCCTTCCGGCGAAACGCCCTGAAATCGGCCAGAACACGGTCGGCGATCAGGGGCGTTGCGTCTATCGGCTCGTAGGTAGTCGTTTTCAGCGGACCTGGAAAGGGGTGGAGGACGCCCAATCCACGCAAAGAGTCCAAAAACCGGGTGATTTTCGCGTGACCGCCGCCGGGATGGAACACATGAACGGGTTTGCCGGTCGCTGTCGCCTCGCCGATCATGTTGGTGGAATCTGCCGTAACGACGATTGCGTCGGCCCTGGCGAGATACTGTCCAAGGGGATTGGGCGTCGATCCGTTCCAGTAGAGATGCCCTCCGGCCTTCGCCAGACTGGCAAGTTCGTTGGCCAGGTCTGTGGGAGTGCGCCTTGAGGTGGTGATCATCAGTCCGGCGCCATTCTCTTTTGCGATCAGACGCAGTCCGTCGACGAGGCGCTGCTGGTCGGCCTCGGAAAAGGTGTGGTGCCGGCTGTCGCCGCCAATCAGCACGGCGACCCGCGGCGACGGCAGGCGATCGATCTCCGGCTGGCTTTCACCGCGAAGCTGCGCAAGTTTTTCGGCCGAGAAACGGTGCGGTGATGTGGGGGTGACCAGAACATTGCCGCCGCGCAGTCCATCATGTTGCGGGACCCAGATAAGATCGGCCGCCTCCGGTCCCGTCCGGGGATCCTTGAGGAAAACCGTAAAAGTCCGCCCGCCGGACGCTTTCTTGAGGCGGCGCAGATAGGCGGCAGCGCGACGGCCAGAGGCAATGGCGATATCCGGATAGGGGGGCGCGATCGGGCTTCCGGGACAGGTTTCCTTTTCCTTCGGATCGATCGGACCAAAAGGGAGCAGCCAGGAGAAGTGGCGTCGGGGGGAAACCTGTGCGGTTTCATAAGGAACGCCCAGCGCTTCCGCGACGCCGACACACTGGGCGAGGTCTCCGGCCTTGCCATCGGTGAGAACCCGCACGGATGCCGGCGAAATCTCCTGGTCGGCGGTCATTTTCGGAGATAGCACCTGTCGTAATCTTTCGATTTAATGCGTGAAATTGTTATAGTCTTGCACAAACGCGCAAAAAACCGTAATCGGGCTCCGGACGCACAGGTTAGCGCGGGAGTCCGCAAAGCCGCAAGATGCAGAGCCTCAGCCCCGCTTTCTACCCACAGGTGGAAGCCGGGGGAACGAGAGAGCGGCAGGCGGCGGGACGGACCCTCTTCATGCCCGGTGCAGACATGAGATCACCCGTATGGTGAGCGCGAAGGAGACAGGATTGAAAGCGCGGCTTGACGCCATTGACTGGCAGATTCTGAAGGAATTGCAGGATGATGGCCGGATGACGAACGTGGAGCTGGCCAGACGGGTCGGCATTTCCGCGCCGCCCTGTCTGAGACGGGTCCGTGCCCTGGAAGAGGCTGGCCTGATCCTGGGGTACCGGACATTGCTGGACGAGAAGCAGCTTGGCTTCGATGTCACCGCCTTTGCCATGGTCGGTCTGCACAGCCAGACCGAAGCGGATCTGATCGCATTCGAGGAAACGGTCCAGAAGTGGCCGCTCGTGCGCGAAAGCTACATGCTGTCCGGCGAGGTCGATTTCCTTCTGAAATGCGTCGCGCCCGACCTGCAGGCGTTCCAGAATTTCGTCATCCGGGAACTGACTGCCGCGCCGAACGTCGACAGCGTCCGGACAGCCCTGACGATCCGCCGCACCAAGGACGAGCCCGTCGTTCCGATCGACTGAGCTTGCATGGGCCTCTGCAAGGCAAAGGCGGGCAGAGGTGCCTGCCTGGCTGTGATCATGACGTCAGGCGGCGGATCTTGCCGTTCAGGCGCCGGATCAGCACGATATCCCTGCTGGCAGCCATCACCAGAGTGAATGCAATGGTGAGGAGAGCCGCCGTCGTCAGGAGCGCCACGGGCAGATACTGGTTGTAGTGAAACGTATCGATGGCCCGGTCGACGCCTTCCAGGCCGGAATAGGTGTGGCCGCGAATATAGTCCCGGAAAGCGCCGATCCGCAGGACCCCGTCCTTCAGATATCCCAATGTGAAAATCAGCGCCATGATCGCCACGGCAAGTCCGACCAGGAACCCGAACAGGCGCAGGCCGAACATGACCGCGCTTTCGTGCCGATTGGTCACCAGCCGGGCGAACATCGTGCGTTCGCGCGGCGCGAGTCGCAGATAAAGGACCCAGCGGACGACCCACAGCGGAAACGCAGCCACAAGGAGCCAGACGATCAGTGTGTGAAAAACCATAATTCGCTCCCGACGTTGCCGTCGGGCAGTGTAATCGCCATCAGGCACACGTCAAAGGAGCGAATGGTGGATTGATTGTCGCGGCTTCGGCGAAATCAGACGAATTTGACTTCGACGATCTCGTAGGAGCGGGCTCCGCCGGGAGCGGAGACCTCAACGCTGTCGCCGACGGATTTCCCGATCAGGGCGCGCGCGATGGGCGAGGAGATGGAGACCTTGTTCTGCTTCACGTCGGATTCAACGTCGCCGACGATCATGTAGTGCTTTTCCTCTTCCGTATCCTCATCGATCAGGGACACGGTTGCACCGAACTTGACGATATCGCCGGACAGCTTGGACACATCGATGATCTCCGCGCGCGAAAGCTTGTCTTCCAGCTCCGCGATGCGGCCCTCGTTGTGGCTCTGGGCTTCCTTGGCTGCATGGTATTCCGCGTTTTCCGACAGGTCGCCGTGCGCGCGGGCTTCCGCAATCGCATCGACAATGCGCGGACGCTCGGCCGTGGTACGCTCCTTCAGTTCATCCTGAAGCATCTTGTATCCGGCAGAGGTCATCGGAACTTTTTCCATGGGTCTCAGACCTTCGCTTATTGGGTCCTGCCTAATTCAGGGACCACGCATTACAAAAATAAACCAAGCCGGGAAAGAGCTCTTTCCCGGCCGGTCGTCGCGTATATTTAGCCTTAGCCGAAGTAGGATTGTAAAGGTCTTACTTCAAGGCTCCCCGCCTTGTGGGCGACGATGCCTTTGGCAGCGGCCACGGAACCTGCAAGGGTCGTGTAATAGGGAACCTTGTTCAGGAGCGCAGCCCGGCGCATTGACCGGCTGTCGGAGATGGCCTGCGCACCTTCGGTCGTGTTGAAGACGAGCTGAACTTCTCCATTCTTGATAGCATCAACGATATGCGGGCGGCCTTCAAGAACCTTGTTTATTTTCTTCACCGCTATGCCGTTGTCTTCCAGAAATTTCTGCGTCCCGCCGGTGGCGATGATGGCAAAGCCGGCCGCTTCCAGCTGGCGCACGGCGTCGACGACGCCGACCTTGTCCTCGTCACGCATGGAGACGAAAACCGTTCCCGTTTCCGGTACGCCGGTGCCACTGCCGATCTGGGCCTTGGCGAAGGCCTTTGCGAAGGCCGTGTCGAGGCCCATGACCTCGCCCGTGGAGCGCATTTCCGGGCCGAGGATCGTGTCGACGCCCGGGAAGCGGGCGAAGGGGAAGACGGCTTCCTTGACCGCGATGTGGTCGAATTTCTTTTCGGCAAGGCCAAAGGAGGCAAGGCTTTCGCCGGCCATGACGCGGCTTGCGATCTTGGCGACCGGCACGCCGATCGTCTTTGCAACGAAAGGCACCGTGCGCGAGGCGCGCGGGTTCACTTCCAGAACGAAGATCTCGCCGTTCTTGATGGCATATTGGACGTTCATCAGGCCGCCGACTTCAAGAGCAAGGGCAAGGGCCTTGGTCTGGCGCTTGAGCTCCTCGATAAGCTCCTCGGACAGCGAGAAGGGAGGCAGCGAGCACGCGCTGTCGCCGGAGTGAATGCCGGCTTCCTCGATATGCTCCATGATGCCGCAGACGAAAACGTCCGTGCCGTCGCTGAGGGCATCGACGTCGACTTCGATCGCACCGTCCAGGTAACGGTCGAACAGCAGCGGATTGGTGCCCAGCACCGTATTGATCTGTCCGGTCTTGTCGTTCGGGTACTTCGCGCGCACTTCCGCCGGAACCAGTTCGGGCAGCGTGCCGAGCAGGTAGGAGTTGAGCGCTTCGTCGTCGCGGATGATCTGCATGGCGCGGCCGCCGAGCACGTAGGACGGGCGCACGACCAGGGGAAGGCCGAGCTGTCCGGCAATCAGGCGTCCCTGCTCAACCGAGTAGGCAATGCCGTTTTCCGGCTGCTTCATGTCAAGTTTGACCAGCAGCTTCTGGAAGCGGTCGCGGTCTTCGGCCAGGTCGATCATGTCCGGCGAGGTGCCGAGGATCGGCACGTCCGCCTTGACCAGCGCCTGGGCGAGCTTGAGCGGGGTCTGACCACCGAACTGGACGATCACGCCGTGCAGCGTGCCCTTTTCCTGTTCCTTGCGGATGATTTCCAGAACGTCCTCGGCAGTCAGCGGCTCGAAATAGAGCCGGTCGGACGTGTCGTAGTCGGTGGAAACCGTTTCCGGGTTGCAGTTGATCATGATCGTCTCGAAGCCTGCATCTTCCAGCGCAAAGGCGGCGTGGCAGCAGCAGTAGTCGAATTCGATCCCCTGGCCGATCCGGTTCGGACCGCCGCCGAGGATGACGACCTTCTTGCGATCGGACGGGTTGGCTTCGCAGGCTGCCTTCCCCATGAACGGGGTCTCGTAGGTTGAGTACATGTAGGCGGTCGGCGAGGCGAATTCCGCCGCGCAGGTGTCGATGCGCTTGAAGACCGGATGGACGTCGAGTTCGCCGCGCAGCCGGACGATGTCATCGGTTTCCAGCTCGGCAAGGCTTGCCAGGCGCGCATCGGAAAAGCCCATGGATTTCAGCTTGCGCAGGTTGGTCGCGTCCTTGGGAAGGCCGATGCTGCGCACCTTCGCTTCCATGGCCAGAATGTCTGCCATCTGTTCCAGGAACCACGGATTGATGCCGCTCGCCTCATGGATTTCCTCAAGGCTCATGCCAAGCCGCATGGCCTGGGCAACGCAGAGCAGACGGTTCGGCGTCGGTGTCGACACGGCCGCGCGCAGTGCGTTTCTGTCATCACCCTGATCGAGGCCCGGAATTTCGGTCTCATCAAGACCGTTCAGGCCGGTCTCAAGGCCGCGCAGAGCCTTTTGCAGGCTTTCGTTGAAGGTCCGGCCGATGGCCATGACTTCACCGACGGATTTCATTGCCGTGGTCAGCGTTGCTTCGGAGCCCGGGAATTTCTCGAAGGCGAAACGCGGGATCTTGGTAACGACGTAGTCGATGGTCGGTTCGAAGGAGGCCGGCGTTGCGCCGCCCGTGATGTCGTTTTCCAGCTCATCGAGCGTGTAGCCGACAGCGAGCTTGGCCGCGACCTTGGCGATCGGGAAGCCGGTGGCCTTGGATGCGAGGGCGGACGACCGCGAAACGCGCGGGTTCATTTCGATCACGACGAGACGGCCGTTTTCCGGGTTGACGGCAAACTGGACGTTTGAGCCGCCAGTCTCCACCCCGATCTCGCGCAGAACCGCGATCGAGGCGTCGCGCATGATCTGGTATTCCTTGTCGGTCAAGGTCAGAGCCGGGGCGACGGTGATGGAATCGCCTGTGTGGACGCCCATCGGATCGACGTTCTCGATCGAGCAGATGATGATGCAGTTGTCCGCCTTGTCGCGGACGACTTCCATCTCGTATTCCTTCCAGCCGAGCAGGCTCTCGTCGATAAGAACCTGGCCGACCGGCGAGGCGTCGATGCCCGAGCGGACGATGGTCTCGTATTCTTCACGGTTATAGGCAACACCGCCACCGGTGCCGCCGAGGGTGAAGGCCGGGCGGATGATGGCCGGAAGGCCGATCTCGTCGAGCGCGCGCATTGCCTCCATGTAACCTGAATTGCGGTCGTAGCCGGTGATGCGGCCGTTGGCGTCGCGGATGGGCGGTGAAGACGCAATGGAAGCGCGCGGGTTCTCCAGACCGATCACATCCATGGCGGCGCGGAATTTCTCGCGGTCTTCGGCCTTTTCGATGACTTCGGCACGTGCGCCGATCATCTCGACGCCGAACTCCTCGAGAACTCCCATTTCCTGAAGATCGAGGGCGCAGTTCAGAGCGGTCTGGCCACCCATGGTCGGCAGCAGCGCGTCCGGGCGTTCCTTCTCGATGATCTTGGCAACGAGTTCCGGTGTGATCGGTTCGATATAGGTCGCATCGGCCAGGTCCGGATCCGTCATGATGGTTGCCGGATTCGAGTTGACCAGGATGATGCGATACCCTTCTTCGCGCAGTGCTTTGCAGGCCTGGGTGCCGGAATAGTCGAATTCGCAGGCCTGACCGATAACGATCGGACCGGCACCAATGATCAGGATTGAAGAGATATCTGTGCGTTTGGGCATCTCGGCTCGCAGCTTGCGTCGGCCAATCCGAAAAGCGGTGTCACTTTCCGGTTCGGCGCGTGTCTTAAGTGAATGACGATGTTGGCTGAGCGCGTCTTATAGGGAAAAGCGCAGCGCTAGGAAACCCCGCCTGAGGGACTCAATGTCGTTTTCCCGACAGCAGCCACGACATTATTGCAAGGAGACGTGATTACAGCACGTTTGCCGTGTCATTCCGGGGCAGACCCGCGGGAATTATTCCGTCTCGGGCAGTTCGTCCGGGAGCGGGGTGACGGTCTGGCCGTCAAAATCGCCGATTCCTTCGCTGAGAGCGTAGCAGGCAAGACGGATCGACTTGGGGATCTCGACAGGGCGACCGTCGCGGTTGCCCTTTTCATAATACTGTATCATCCGCTTTTTCAGGCCGAGCCTGTCGGCGGCGTCCTTCTGCTTCAACCCGAGGGTCCTACGCCAGAGCCGGAACTGTTGCGGTGTCATTCCGGGCACAGCGTTTTTTGTTTTTGATTCGGCCATACTTCGTTCGATCCGGATGCCTTGGTGCCGGGAGTTTTGCAGCCGCGGAGCGGCCCTGGAGCTGTGACAGAAATAACCTCGGTGCGGGATTGTCAATGAAGAAGTGCACAATGTGCTCTTTTTCGATGTGCGTGATCTCGCCGACAGCCGGGCAGAGGTGAGCTTGATTGCGTGGAAAGAGGTATTTTCGCCCGGGTAAATCGTTTTGAACCGCAATTGTCCACATGCAAACCGCGTCATGAGGTCTCAGGTTAACGCAGGCGCATGCAAACCATCCAGAGCGGTTTTACGTGACGGTGGGTTTTGTTGAGATGTTCAGTCGACAATTAAAATGCTGTCCGATGATAAATTTTCTTACAGTCTGTCAGCTGCATGTAATATTTGTCAGACTTAAGGTGATCATCTTAAAGTATTTTCCTGCCATTAGATGCCGTGAGGTCACCTATTCTTGTTCCTGTTGACTTGATTTCCGGGAAGTATATTTATTTGCGGCAGATTATCGATAATTAATATTTGTTCGTGATTTTGATCGAACTCTTCGAATTTATTGTCACCTGTTGTGCAGAGTTGCAGGCCTATGCTGCCTTTTAATTTTCAAAAGGACGAAAATTTGACTGGATAGTCGATTCAGTACCAAATTTTTCTAGATTTTTACACGTCATGCGGTGTATTACTTTACACGCTTAGTCTCATAAGTGTTTGACGTAGAGGCTGTCGGGGAGGGGAAACTCTGCCAGAGGCCGAAACTTTGAAGTTTGCGGTGCCAGTGGGACCTGGTTGGCTGGTGGTGGGATCAGCGGGCAGGGGTGTCGCAAGACTGCGTCGAACTCGGAACAAGAAAAGACAACATCGGGCTTAACTATGAACAATGTGGCTACCAAAATGGTCGTGATTCCGGATATTGCCGGACCAGGACCAGATGGAATCGGCGAAGATCGCTCTCTTGCGATTTCGGAAATGTCGGAAAGGTTCGAAGTCACTCTTCGGACACTTCGTTTCTACGAGGAGAAAGGTCTTCTCAATCCGGTGCGCAAAGGGGCGCGCAGGTTCTACGGCGCACGCGACGTTTCCAGAATGCGTGTCATTCTGCAGGCGAAAAAGATTGGTCTGACGCTGGCTGAAATCCGCCGGGTGATCAAGCTGGTCGAAGGCAACGACAGCCGTGAGCAGCAGTTCCGCGAATTGCAGGAAATCTGCAAGGGACAGCAGGAAATCCTCTTTGAACAAAAGCAGATGCTTGAAGAGCAGATCACCGAAGTGGATGAAATCCTGACGGTGTTCGACAAGCTGGTCAGCTGACCTCTTCGATAGCTGAACAAAAAACCCCCGGCGCCTTTTACCGGCACCGGGGGGTTTTTGTGTCTGAATACTGCTGCGGCGAGTTCCGACTGCGATCCGCATTCGGACTGTCTGCCCGTTCGGGCAATCTGTTGCCGATCGACTGGTGCCAGTTGCCCGTATGGGCGGTATGACCCCGGGCACAACTGACTGTACGAGCGTGTCCGGGCATTTCAGGCTCAGTTTCCGGGCGCAGGGGCCCGGGCCGGATCAGGCGGCGCGAGCGGCTTCCATCAGATCGGTAAAGCGGCGGAACAGGTAGTGGCTGTCACGCGGGCCCGGAGAGGCTTCCGGATGGTACTGGACCGAGAACACCGGCTTGTCCTGCATCGCCAGGCCGCAGTTCGAGCCGTCGAACAGCGAAACATGCGTTTGCCGGACATTCTCCGGAAGGCTGTCGGCATCAACTGCAAAGCCGTGGTTCATCGAGGTGATCTCCACCTTGCCGGTGGTGTGATCGAAGACCGGGTGGTTCGCGCCGTGATGGCCCTGATGCATCTTCACGGTCTTTCCGCCAAGCGCGAGCGCAAGCATCTGATGACCCAGGCAGATGCCGAAGGTCGGGACGCCGTTTTCGACGACACCACGGATCGTGTCGACCGCATAGGCGCCGGTCGCTTCCGGATCGCCGGGGCCGTTGGACAGAAAGACGCCGTCCGGCTTGTGGGCGAGAACGTCTTGCGCAGTTGCCGTTGCCGGAAGCACGGTGACGTCGCAGCCGGCATCGGCCAGCAGGCGCAGAATGTTGCGCTTGATCCCGTAGTCGATGGCAACAACCTTGAACTTGCCGCCGGTCGCCTCACTGTAGCCCTTGTCCCATTCCCAGGTCTTCTGCGTCCAGTGATGGGTCTGCGTGGTGGAGGCGTCCTTTGCCAGGTCCATGCCCACGAGGCCCGGCCAGTTGGCGGCCGCCGCCTTCAGGGCGTCAATGTCGAACGTGCCATCCGGCGAATGGGCGATCACGCCGTTGGGCACGCCCTTCTCGCGGATCAGGGCCGTGAGGGCACGCGTGTCGATCCCGCTGATGCCGATCAGGTTGCGGCTCTTGAGCCAGGCATCCAGGTGCTTGGCGCTGCGGTAGCTGGACGGATCAGTGATCGAGGCGGCGAGAACGACGCCTCTGATTCCGCTGTCGGCAGCCATGTTGACGGTCTCGATGTCCTCGTCATTGGTGCCGACATTTCCTATATGTGGAAATGTGAAGGTGATGATCTGTCCGGAGTAGGAAGGGTCGGTCAGGATTTCCTGGTAACCGGTCATGGCCGTGTTAAAGCAAATCTCACCAACGGCTTGGCCTGTCGCTCCCAGGCCCTGTCCCTCGATAATGCTGCCATCCGAGAGCACAAGGAGGGCGGTCGCCGGGGTCTGTGACCATGCGTCAGCAGTCGTCATGTCTTGTTTCCAGAGTCTGTTGGTGACATCATGCGCTGCAGGAAGGGCGTTTGGCGCAGGGAAAGTTACCCGCTGCCGACCGCCTGCATCAAGCGCGGGACTCTATGGGAAGCGGCTGGGATCGTCAACATTGATCCCGTTAAAAAATATCTTTAAAATTCAACAGCTTGTCTGAGTAATGCGAACGGGTGCCCTCGGCCCCGTGCCTCAGCGCGGCAGGGGTGGGGTAAACCATGAGCGAAGCGATGCGCGACAGAATCAGCGCTGCATTGAAAAAAGCACAGGACGAAGGTGACAAGCGCAAGAGCGCGACACTGCGTCTGGTGCAAACCGCGGTGAAAGACCGCGAAGCTGCCGCCCGCGAAAACGGCAAAGACGGCGTAAAAGAAGAAGAAGTGATTGAAATCCTTCAGAAGATGGTGCGCCAAAGGGAAGTCTCCGCTGCCGAATTCGAAAGCGGTGGCCAGCTGGACCTTGCAGAGCAGGAGCGCGAGGAGCAGAAGATCATACGCGATCTGCTTCCCGTGCAGCTGACGAACGAGGAAACACGTGCAATCTGCGAGGAAACGGTCAAGGAAATCGATGCGCACGGCCTTCGTGACATCAGCCGCTGCATGAACGAACTCAAATCCCGTTACACCGGCCAGATGGATTTCGTCCAGGCATCCTGCTTCGTCAAGGATATGCTTCGGTCCGACGCCAGCGCAGAACGCAAGGCGAGTGACGCGAACTGATCCCGTGACCGGGGGCACGGGAAAGCATTGCTACCTGCGGTCTTGCGTCGACACTGCCCACAGTCTTTCAACAGATTTTCCCGTCTAGGGGCCGGCCACCGTGTGAGGCTGGCCTCTGGCGGAAAGACCCTCTATTTTAGGCAAGGCACCGGGGACCTTCGGTTTCCGGCGAGCGCCCATTGCCTGATTTCTCGAACTCCTGGGGCCAGAAGCCATCCATGCGCTTTGAACCGCGTCTTCTTGATGAAATTCGCGCCCGTCTGACCCTGTCGGATATCGTGGGCCGCCGGGTGACCTGGGATCGACGCAAGACCCAGCCCGGTAAGGGCGATTACTGGGCGTGCTGCCCTTTTCATCAGGAAAAAAGCCCGAGTTTCCACGTCGACGACCGGCGCAATCGCTACAAGTGTTTCGGCTGCGGCGCTTCAGGGGATCATTTCACCTTCCTGTGTGAAACGGAGGGCCTGAGCTTTCCCGAGGCCGTGGAGCGGCTTGCCGAGCAGTCCGGTGTCGGATTGCCGGCCCCCGACCCTCAGGCCGCGCGGCGCGAGAAGAAGCGCGCCGGGCTTGTCGACATCTGCGAGATGGCGGCGAAGTTCTTCCAGAACGAATTTGCCGGCCAGCGTGGATCGGGCGCGCGGGACTATGCGACCAAACGCGGGCTGACACCGGAGACCTTGCGCGAGTTTCGCTTCGGCTTTGCGCCGGAGAGCCGGGATGCACTCAAGTCCCATCTGGCAGCGCAGGATGTGCCTGAAGCGGCGATGGTCGAGGCCGGTCTGCTGATCCGTCCTGATGACGGCCGACCAGCCTACGACCGTTTCCGCGGGCGGCTGATGATCCCGATTCAGGACGACCGGGGCCGGGTGGTCGCCTTTGGCGGCCGGACGCTGCTGCCGGACGGGCAGCCGAAATATCTCAACTCTCCGGAGACACCGCTCTTTCACAAGGGCGTCATGCTGTTCAATGCCCACAGGGCGCGGGAGGCGGCTTTCCGGGCGGGAGAGGCGATCGTCGTGGAGGGCTATCTCGACGCGATCGCGCTCTTCCAGGCCGGACTGCATCATGTGGTGGCATCGCTCGGCACGGCGTTCACCGAGGACCAGATCCTGCGCATGTGGAAATTCGCGCCCGAGCCGGTGATCTGTTTTGACGGCGACGCAGCCGGCGTATCGGCGGCGCACCGGGCGATCGATCGAATCTTCCCGGTGCTCCGGAGTGGATATTCGTTCCAGTTCTGCTTTCTTCCGGACGGGATGGACCCGGACGACCTGATCAAGCAGCGTGGTCCGGAGGGTTTCCGGGACGAGACGGAAAGGGCGCAATCGCTCTTCGATGTCGTCTGGGACAGGGAGATCTCCGTCTCGCGCCTCGACACGCCAGAGCGCAAGGCGGCTCTTGAAAAGCGCTTCGACGATCTGATTGCGCTCATCCGGGACGAGCGCGTCCGGCGGCGCTACCAGCTCGACCTGAAGTTCAAGCTGTCCAATCTCTTCTTCGAGCAGGCGCGACAGAACCGTCAGGGCAACAAGCGAGGGGGTGAAACCGCTTCCCCGCTTGGCATTGCGCGCGAACGGGTGGCGGCCAGTGACGACTTCGGCACGGAGCGGCTGGTCCTGGGATTGTGCATGCGCTATCCGCATCTTCTCGACCGGAACTTCGAACGCTTTTCCAGGATGCCCTTCGTCAACGAATTGCATCGGCAATTGCGCGATATCCTGTGCCGCATCGTCGATGACCTGGAGGCGACGCCGATTGCCGATCTGACCAGTGCGTTCGATGAGCCGCTGCGCGACATCATGTACGAGATGATGCTGGAGACGATCGGTCTGCAGGAGCAGAGGCAGGCGGAATTCTCGGCGCTCAACCACCGTTTCCCACTGCTGAAATCGAATCCGCCGGAGGATTTCATCGAGGCTGCGTATCTGCATTTTCTCGACTTGCTGGAACTGAATGCGCTGGAAGACGAATTGTCGAGCGAGCTTTCGGGGGCCGACGAGCAGCTGGACGAATACTCCTGGAACCGCATTCAGGCCCTGACGCAGGATTTGAGCCGGCGGCGGGAGGAATGCGCCCGCGATGAGGCGGAACTTGCCGAACGCGCCAAGAAGATCCGCACCGCGCCACCCGCGGCCGCCGTCGCACAATAGACGCCGGTGTGTACTTGAGTGGTGCCGGTCGCCATTGTTTTTCGAAAATGACTGGAAAGCACGTACGTCATTCATATATATGAGTTCGTAGCGAGAGGCTCCATGAAGCCTTTTCCCCGAACCGGCGGTGCATGCCGGTTCATTCATCTGTTGCGGGCATGTGTCACCGGAGCCAGCCTTAGCGGGGCAGCAAGATCGTCAAAAAGTGCATTTTCCATTTGACCGGTGACGAATCACACTTGCGAATCGTGTGTGTCGAGCTAAATAGGAGTTTTGCAGCCTTAACGCGCCGCAGACCTTACGCTTGCTCGCGGCATATAGTCTGAAAATAGCTGCGACCCGTTTGAATATCGCTTTCGCACTCGTTTACGCGTGTGCGACGAAAAAAGGCCTTTTGCTTTGTCGATGCTGAAAAATGTCAATGTCGAAAAGTGTACGGTTAATTGGGACTTAAGGGACACGGCTTACAAACCTTCAAAGATGGACGCTTTCAGTCGCCGCCGCACTGCACGCTGGCGCGCTGAGGGTCAATTGGGTTGAAGCCGATAAATGGGCGCTGCGTGGCCGGGCCGGCCACGAACTGGAGCACGATATGGTAGCCAAAGCGACACAAGCAGACGAAAATCAGGAAACCAGCTCGGACGGCCCTGATGGCCCGCTGCTGGACCTGTCGGATGCTGCGGTCAAGAAGATGATCAAAGCCGCGAAAAAACGCGGCTATGTAACTTATGACGAGCTGAACGAAGTTCTGCCGTCGGAGCAGGTGTCGTCCGAAAAGATCGAAGACACCATGTCCATGCTTTCCGACATGGGCATCAACGTCATCGATTCCGACGAAGCCGAGGAAGGCCCGGAGGAAGTCGACGGCGGCGAGCTGACCACGACCACCACCACTGCGGTCGCCAAGACAACCACTGCCAAGGAACCGACCGACCGGACCGATGATCCCGTGCGCATGTATCTGCGCGAAATGGGATCGGTCGAGCTCTTGTCGCGCGAAGGCGAAATCGCCATCGCGAAGCGGATTGAGGCCGGTCGCGAAGCCATGATTGCCGGCCTTTGCGAAAGCCCGCTGACTTTCCAGGCCATTATCATCTGGCGCGACGAGCTGAACGAAGCTCAGGTTCTGCTGCGCGACATCATCGATCTTGAAGCCACCTATGCCGGGCCGGATGCAAAGGCCGGGCCTGCCGTCGCCAATGACGACGTTGCGCCTTCCGAAGGCAGCAGCGAACAGTCCTCTGGCGAAGCGTCCGAGGACACGGAGAACGGCGAAGAAGGTGAGGGCGAAGACGACGACGACGAGTTCGAGGCCAATGTTTCCCTCTCCGCGATGGAAGCCGAGCTGAAACCCGGCGTTCTGGAAACCTTCGACAACATTGCCGACAACTACAAGAAGCTGCGCCGTCTTCAGGACCAACTGGTCGAGAACAAGCTGGCCAACCGCACGCTGTCTCCCAGCCAGGAGCGTCGCTACAAGAAGCTCAAGGAAGACATCATCGTCGATGTGAAGAGCCTGTCGCTGAACCAGAATCGTATCGATGCCCTGGTCGCTCAGCTCTATGACATCAACAAGCGCCTGATGGGCTACGAAGGGCGCCTGCTGCGTCTTGCCGACAGCTACAATGTCGATCGTACCGACTTCCTGAAGCAGTACCAGGGCGCGGAGCTTGATCCGAACTGGGTGCGCAAGGTCGCGAACCTTTCCACCCGCGGCTGGAAGAACTTCATCGCCAAGGAAAAGGAACCGATCCGCGAGCTGCGTCAGGACATCCAGACGCTGGCGACCGAGACCGGCCTTGAAATCACCGAGTTCCGCCGCATCGTCGCGATGGTGCAGAAGGGTGAGCGCGAGGCGCGCATCGCCAAGAAGGAAATGGTCGAGGCCAACCTGCGTCTCGTGATTTCCATCGCCAAGAAATACACCAACCGCGGCCTGCAGTTCCTCGATCTCATTCAGGAAGGCAACATCGGCCTGATGAAGGCGGTGGACAAGTTCGAATACCGGCGCGGCTACAAGTTCTCCACCTATGCGACATGGTGGATCCGGCAGGCGATCACCCGTTCGATCGCCGACCAGGCGCGCACCATCCGTATTCCGGTCCACATGATCGAGACGATCAACAAGATCGTGCGGACTTCGCGCCAGATGCTGCACGAGATCGGCCGCGAGCCGACCCCGGAAGAGCTGGCCGAAAAGCTGCAGATGCCGCTGGAAAAGGTCCGCAAGGTTCTGAAGATCGCCAAGGAGCCGATCTCGCTCGAAACGCCGATCGGCGACGAGGAAGATTCGCATCTCGGCGATTTCATCGAGGACAAGAACGCGGTCCTGCCGATCGATGCGGCGATCCAGTCGAACCTGCGCGAAACCACCACCCGCGTTCTGGCGTCCCTGACGCCGCGCGAGGAACGTGTCCTGCGCATGCGCTTTGGTATCGGCATGAACACCGACCATACGCTGGAAGAGGTCGGGCAGCAGTTCTCGGTTACGCGTGAGCGTATCCGCCAGATCGAGGCAAAGGCGCTTCGCAAGCTGAAGCACCCGAGCCGGAGCCGCAAGCTGCGTTCGTTCCTGGACAGCTGATCCGGACACGGGCGCACTTGCTAGAGACCATGGAAACCCGGCTTGTGTGCCGGGTTTTTTATTGAAGGCCCCACGGCCTCGACCCGCCAGATCAACCGACCTTCATCGAAATGCCAGCGAAGAGGCGCCGGTTGATCGCAGTTTCAGTGTTGGAGCACCTGTGAGAGCTGACCACGGGCCGCTCCGGCGTTCCTTTGGAGCATGGTTTTGGCCCTGATTGCAGACATGGAAAGGCCGGCGGAGCAAGCGCCCTCGGACGACCGGCGTTTTCTGCTCTGGGGGCTGGCGATTTCCATCGCTCTGCATGTCGTTGCCGCTCTGGTGTTGATGGACCGGATCAGCGGCTACGAGCCAGCGTCCCAGCCGCAGGCCGTGGAAGTGGAACTGGTGCCTCCGCCCGAGCAGGAGGAAGACGTTCCCCCGGCGGTCCAGCCGGAAGAACAGGTACCTGAGCTTCCCGAGCCACCCGAGCAGCCGAAGCAACAGGAAGAGGCTACCCAGGAAGAGACCCAGCCGGCGCCGCCCCCTCCGCCACCACCACCGCCCTCCGAAGAGCAAGCAGCAGAGGCCACCGAGCAGCCGCCCGCGCCTACCGTCATGCAGCCGGTCGAGCAATTCGGAGAGGAAGATACGGCCCCGCAAGATGCCGAGGAAGGTGAGCCCGCGGAAGACGCGGTGACAGATGCCGACGCTCAACCCGACGACGCGCCCGGGGAAGCGGGCACGGCCGATGACGCATCCGAAACCGAGCCTGATCCCTTGCAAGAGGCCGGTCAGTCGGAAGATGAGGCCGCCGCGGCTCCGGAGGCCGAAGATCCCGAGCAGGCACCCGAGTCTGAAACGGCTGAAGATCAGACGGCCGATGCGCAGCCGAGTGAGGAACCGGCCCCAGAAGAGCAGACGCCAGAAGAACAGACGCCAGAGGAACAGGCCGAAGAAGAACAGGTGCCGGATGAGACGGCCGCGGAGGAAGAGCCAGTGCAGACGCCGTCTTCGGAAGATGGTGTGCCCCTCGCTGAAGAGGGGGAGCCGGCGGACGAGACGTTCGGGACCGTTGGCCGGATCGTAACATCGGCTGTTCCCAACCGAAAACCGTCTCCGCCCCGAGCTTCGGCGTCAACGTCCAATGGGCAGGGCCGGCAGGGTGAGGGGCAGTCCTCCGGCCAGAGCTCCGCGCGACGTGGCAATCTGCTTCCGGCGCGGGAGCTGTTTTCCAGGACGCTTCTGGATGAGCCGAGCGCGCAGACCGCAATGCGGGGCATGACACCCGGTCAGCGGCTCAACCTTCTGTGCATGACGGAGCTCAGGGCGCAGATTTCCGTCGTCAGCTCCGTGCCGCCAGACATGCTGCCGTCTTTCAGGCCGCCGGCCGGCACCGTGCTGGAACCGCGCAATGCCGCCTTCCGCAGTCTCGGCCGCTGGTTCAACGTAGCCTTTCGGTGCGAGACCGACAGCGAGGTAACACGCGTCGAGAAATTCTCGTTCAAGATCGGCAACGAGATTCCGCAAAGCCAATGGGGGTCGCGGGGGCTGAGCGGGTTTTAGGCCCACTGCGGTTGAAAGCGCAGCCGAGCCGAGAACCCGTGCTTGCACGCTGAACGCCTCGCGGGCAAACTCGCGAAATGTTTCGACGCTGCCAGCCTGAGGAAAGCTTGCGCCGGTTTCATTGAAGGCTGCGCACACATAGGAATTCGCCGTTTGCGCCGGTGGACGTCGACTGACATAGAAAATCGCCAAGCCGCAGGAAATTTCCATGCCCAACAAGCAATCCCGCTTTCTGATCGATACCTATTTCGCCGCGTTTAACGCAGGCGACACCCGCAAGATGGAAGATCTGGTGACGGAGGACATGATCCACGACGTCAACCAGGGAGCCCGGCGGATCGGGAAGGATAATTTCTGGTCCTTCAACGTGCATATGAGCCGCTGCTACAAGGAGAGGCTCTCGGACATCGTTTTGTTCGTGAATGAGGACGGGACGCGGGCGGCTGCCGAATTCGTTGTGCACGGAACGTATCTGGAAACGGACGAAGGTCTCCCGCATGCCCACGGCCAGACCTACAATCTGCCGGCCGGCAGCTTCTTCGAAATCCGGGACGGAAAGATCGCCCGTATCACGACCTACTACAATCTTCAGGACTGGATCGACCAGGTGCGCGAGGATACGGGCGAGACCGCAAGCGAAGGCACATAAAGGGTTCCGATGCCGGTCGGAACTGGTCGTCCTACACACTATTGAAAAGCAAACAGCCGGGGAGGTAACGCCCCGGCGGTTTGCTTTTCGGGTATCTGCTGACGGTGACCGGCGTCCGCAAGGGAGCCGAAGTGGTTGGCCAGATGGCGGTGGAAACAGACAACGTCTGCAGATCCATTGACAGGAGCTAACATAACCATATAACTAGAATAATGGTTATGTTAGGAGCGTTGACATGGTTCTGGAAGAAGCTGCCCAGGGTTTTGCTGCTCTGGGCTCCGAAGCGCGGCTTCAGGTGCTGCTGACGCTGGTCAGGGCGGGGCAGACGGGGTTGGCAGTTGGAGATATCCAGTCCCGTACGGGAATGCCTGCCTCGACGCTGGCGCATCATCTGAAGTTTCTCGCCTCCGCCGGGCTGGTCGGACAGGAAAAGAACGGGCGCTCCGTGATCAACAGGGCCGCGTTTGGCCATCTGGAAAAGCTTGCAGGTTACATCCTGAAGGAATGCTGCGCCGACGAAAACGACTGTTCGAGTGTGGATGCGTGCGAGTGCGGCGATGCGGAACTGGAGCAGACCCATGGCTGATGCATTGGAAACGGAGGCGATCAAGGCAAGCTGCTGTGCGCCCCAGACGAGTTGCTGCACGCCAACCAGGGCCCGATGGTCCTGGAAGTCCATTCCCGGCAGGACGTATTTCTTCTCCGCCTGGACGGTCATTCTTGCCGTGCCCGTGCTGGTGCTTCTTCTGGACACTCCCGAGTTTCCGGCTTTCGTCCGCTTTGCGGTGAATGCGTTTCTAAGCACGCTTCCCTACATCGCCTTTGCCGTCGCTCTGATCGCGTGGCTCAAGGCGGCGGGAGCGGATGCGGCCATCGGAAAGGCGTTCGAGGGGCGGGAGACGCAGGCGATCGTCATGGCCGCCCTGTTCGGCGGCCTTGCGCCCTTTTGTTCGTGCGAGGTCATTCCGTTCATTGCCGGGCTTCTCGCAGTCGGGGCGCCTCTGTCGGCGATCATGGCCTTCTGGTTATCTTCGCCATTGATCGACCCGCCGACGCTGCTGATTACGGCAGGCGCGCTCGGATGGCCGTTCGCCGTCGGCAAGGCCGTTGCCGCGGTCGCCCTGGGGCTGTTCGGTGGTGCTGCCGTCGCCATCGCGATGCGGCGCGGCGCCTTTGCCAACCCTGCGCGGCCAGGCGCCCAGGCGGGCGGATGCGGTTGCGGCGCAGCGCCGCAAACGGGCCGTCCTGTCTGGGCTTTCTGGCGAGAGCCCCAGCGCCGAAGCCGCTTCGGAGCCGAATTGAAGGTCAATGCCCTGTTTCTGATGAAGTGGCTGGCTCTCGCTTACGTTCTGGAGGCGGCGCTTGTCACCTATGTTCCGGCCGATCTGATCGCACGTGTCGTCGGCGGAGATGGCCTCGGCGCGATCATGATCTCGGCTCTTGTCGGAATGCCGGCCTACCTCAACAGCTATGTGGCGCCGCCGCTGCTTTCCGGGCTGATGGAGCAGGGCATGAGTTCGGGCGCGGCCATGGCCTTCATGATTGCCGGCGCCGTCAGTTCCATTCCGGCGATGGCTGCCGTCTGGTCTCTGGTTCGCCCGCAGGTCTTTGCAGCCTATCTCGGCCTCGGCTTTCTCGGCGCGGTTGTCGCCGGGGTGGTTTTCCAGGTGACTGTCTGAGAGAGCGCCGGACCTGCGCAGATAACTGTCACAGGTGCTTCGCAGGAGACGGCCCGAGTGGCGTTCGCGCCGGTGCGCTGATGGCCCAGGGTGCCGGTCGTCACGCCGCGATGGTGGTTTGACCAGGCTCTTCAGCCGGCCATCTAACTCCGCTTGCGGCTGAACACCATTTTCTGGTTCGCCAGCCGCTCGTGCGTTCCGGTCCAGGCATAGGCCAGAAGGGCCGGCTCGAGCTTGGACACGGTAATGCGGTGCATGTGCTCCGGGGGATTGAAGATCATGGAACCGGGCGCGTAGACGCCCTGATGGTTTTCCGAAACGGAGCCCGACAGGCAGACATAGCTTTCGGAAATGCCGGTGTGGGCATGGGCCGGGTAGGTGCAGCCCGGGGCAAACAGCACGACGCCGAGAATGATGTCCGTCGTCAGGACCGGACCGTTCGGGCCGCAGATCTCCGCATAGGCAAAGGTTCTGTCCAATCCGCGTGGCACGCGTTCATAACCGTATTGCCAGATGAAGTGATCCTGCACGCTTTCGATTGCCCGGATCAACGGAGCTGTGCGTTCCTCTTTGCCTTCGTTGAGCGCACGCTTCAGGTGTGCGGTGACCGGCTTGTGCGCAGGCGCATTGAAGCGAACCTCCGCATTCGACTTGCTCACCCGGCTGATCGCTTCCCGAACCGTACGCTGATGTCCCCGGATCTGGTCACTGCCACCTGACGAGAGAAAGCGGTAGGTCTTGTAGAACTCTCGCAGGAGGTAGCCCCAGTCCGGATGGTTGGACAGGCGGTGTTGCACAGGCATGTTCAGACCGGTTTCCGTCATGGCCAGTCGTCTCCGATGAAAATGGACAGTGCATAGAGATAGCTGTCCGCACAGGAAAGATGTCTTCCAATCCGGCATGAAAATCAACGAAAACGACGTTTGGTGAGGCAGGGCGGGCCGAAGCTGCTGCATCCGCGGACGGGCCAAAGGTACCTTGCGCCGTTCACCGAAGCAGCTCATCTTTCCGGAACACCACAGGAAGGTATTCATGACAGTTGTAATCGTCGGGGCCGGAATAGCCGGTCTTTCAACAGCTTGGTCACTTACAAAGCGTGGCGTGCCGGTCACTCTTCTGGAACAGGGACCCATTCCCAATCCGTTGTCGGCGTCGGGGGACCATCATCGCCTGATCCGCAGGGCCTACGGCGGCCAGGGCGGGTATCAGCGCCGGATCGCGGATGCCTATGCCGCGTGGGACGAGATGTGGTCTGATCTCGGCCAGAAGCACCTCGTCGATACCGGCTTCATGCTTCTCTGCCAGCAGGAGGGCGATGGCGCGGATGGCTTGCGCGAGGGTCTGGTAGAGGGCGGGTATCCGTTCGAGATGCTGTCCCCGGCGGAGACCGCGGAGCAGTTCCCTTTCGTCGATCCGCAGACGATTCGCTACGGTGCCGTCAGCGAGGAAGGCGGGGTTCTGCTTTGTCGAAAGATTGCGGCAGGCCTGCGCGGCTGGCTGATCGCCAATGGCGCGGATGTACGCGAAAACGTTCGTGTTGCCGCTGTTGATCCGTCTGCTGCAAGCGTGATCCTTGAGGACGGCGCTCAGGTGACGGCGGATCATGTCATCGTGACGTCGGGCGCCTGGACGCTCGGTCTCTTTCCCAAGCTGGATGTGAAGCTGACGACCTACCGCACGGCGGTGGCCTATCTGAAGCCGCCGGAAGATCTGCGGGAAGCCTGGGAACGCTCTCCGGCCATCCTGGACCCGGGTGGGCCGATCGATGGCTATGTGGTGCCACCGGTTCGGGGGACCGGGCTTAAATTCGGTGCCGGCATTCACAAGTACAAGGCGCCGCCGAGCCAGGACCGGACGCCGGCAGACGGCGAGGGGGAGACACTTCGGAACCTCTTTTCGCCTCCCTTTGCACGGATCGGCGACTATCGCGTCGATGACGTGGTGACCTGTGCCTATACCTTTACGTCTGACGAGCATTTCTTCGTTCGCAACGAAGACAGGACAAGCGTCGTCTCGGCCTGTTCCGGGCACGGTTACAAATTCGGGGCTGTGGTCGGCCAGAAGATCGCCGAAGGCGTCGTCACCGGCGAGCTTGAAAAGGCGCGTGTCTGGCTGGAAGCACGGGACTGAGCGGATAAGCGCGCGGGCCGGGCTGAGGTCCGCGCGCAGCTGGCAAGCGATCACACCCGGCTGGTCATCATCCGCCGGATCAGGTGATCCTTGAGGGCGAACTGGTGATAGAGAGCGCCGGCAATATGCAGGCCTATCAGGATGATGAAGGCCGGTTTGCCGAGTTCATGGATCTCGCCGGCCGTGTGAAGGCCGCCGAACCACGCAAGCAGGCCGGTGATCGGAACGACGATCATCAGCAGGTAAAGCAGAACATGCACGGCCCGTGCCGCGAGCTCCTGCACGCGGGACGAAGGCGCAGGCGCGGGCACGCCATGCAGCCCCCGCACGACAAGCCGCAGGAGCGTGAGGACCAGAATGGAGACACCGACCCAGATGTGGGCATTGCCCATGATCGCGGTCATCGTGCCCGCCGTTCCGCCGTCGCGCAACGCCCGGCCGAAATCCTTTATGCTTTCACCGAAAATGAGCTGAAACAGAATGAGCGCCGCGATCACCCAGTGAAGCAGGATGTGGAAGGGACTGTAGGCGGCTGGCTTTGTACGAGACATGGCTGGCTTGAACTCCTCACGTTCGAACGGCTTTCTGACGGAGCCGCCCAAACTTCTTGCCACACGCGGCAGGTGGCGGAAACATGGTAGATGTAACAAGTCGTATCCGGCTGTTACATGCGGCCAGGCAGCAAAGCGGGACGAGAGCGTGACGTCATGTCCATGTGTGTTTTCAGCGGGCCTACCCTGCGATGAAACGCCCAAGGGCCACACGCGTGTGGCCGGCGGCAAAAGGGTGCCCGCGCGAGATTGCCTCAGCCATCAATCCGGAAACTGCGGCATGGCCTCCAAAACCAACGCCTGCGAACGAATATCCCTTCGAGTTGTCGCGTTGCGTGGCTGATCATGCCTCCGGCGGGACAAGCTGCCATCGACACACTTGACCGGCTGAACGAAGCTGCTAGGGCAGATCCTTTCGCCAGAAGAGGAGATTTCGTTGACGATCGATATCAGATGCCTGACCGGCAACGAGCTGGAAGAGAATCTCGAGGAGGTTGCACGCCTGCGCATCAGCGTGTTTCGCGACTGGCCCTACCTTTACGACGGAACACCGGAATACGAGGCCCGCTATCTGGCTCGCTATGCGCAGACAGAAGGGGCCGTACTCGTGGGCGCCTTTGACGGAAGCCGGCTGGTCGGGGCCGCCACGGGCGAACCGCTGGGTCAGGAACTGGAGGCGTTCCGGAGCCCGCTGATCGAACGTGGATACAATCCGCAGACAATTTTCTACATGGCGGAGTCCGTTCTGGAGCCGGCATATCGCGGGCAGGGGATCGGAAACCGTTTCTTCGATGCTCGGGAAGAGCATGCCAGAAAGCTCGGCTACGCGGAGGCGATGTTCTGCGCGGTGGTTCGGTCCGAGGACCACCCCATGAAGCCGGCCGACTATCAGCCGCTCGATCCGTTCTGGCGCAAACGCGGTTACGAAAAGCTGGAAGGCGCCCTGGTCAGATTTCCCTGGCGTGACGTTGGCGAGGCCGAGGAAACGGAAAAGCCGATGCAGGTTTGGTACCGCGCCCTGTGACCGCCTCGCGCTGGGCGCGGAGAGAGCCCGCGACGACCGAACGGGCGCGGACCATGCCGCGCCCTGCCGTCTGCGGCGAGCCTTGAAAGCCTCGCCAGGCTTAATTCAGCGACCAGCGGATCGTGACGTTGGCGGCTATCGTTTCTTCACCCGCTTCGACCGGAACGGGGCTTGCCATGGCCATTGCCTTTGCTTCTGCGCGCATCAGCACCGGCTGGGGCATCTGGATGCCGGTTTCCGTGATGGAGACGATGGTGCCGAGTTCGACGCCAGCGGCGCTGGCGAAGATCTCCGCCTTGTGACGGGCTTCCTCAACGGCCCTCTTGCGCGCTTCATCGAGCTTCTCATCCGGTTCGCTGACTTCGAAACGGACGCTGTCAATCGCGTTGGCGCCATTGTCGACCGCGCTGGAGATCAGGTCGCCAAGTTTGGCCAGATCGCGCACCTTCATTTCGATGCCGTTGCGGACCTCGTAGCCGACAATCTTCGGCTGACCGCCATCCTTGTTTTCGCTGCGGTCGTAGCGCGGAAAAATGTTGAAGCCGTTGGTGCGAATGTCGCGGGATTCGATCCCTTGCTCCTTCATGGCCGAGATCACCTTGCCGATCAGGGCGTTGTTTTCCGAAAGGGCCTTTTCGGTCGTGTCTGCCGTCGTCACGACGCTTGCGGAAATGACACCCATGTCGGGCGAGACGGCGACGCTTCCCTGGCCGTCCATGGTGATGGTTCCCCTGGAGGCGATTTCCTGAACGCCGGAATCCTGGGCCTGAGCCGGCGAACCGGCAATGGCGACCGCAAGGCCGGCGGCGAGAAAGGCATTGCGAAAGGGAATGGAACGCGTGCTCTTGCGGGCGGCGGAAACGATCTGCATGACTTGGACCTCTTGCTTTTGCATTCGTCTTGCAACAATTGCCAGCCAATGCGGCAGGGTTAAGGCTTGTCGGTTCAGCATCCGTTCATTTTCAAGGACTTGGGCCTGTTTTCTTGTCTGTCAGATAGACGTCATTTCGACCCGGCGTCCTCTCCGGCTTCCCGGCGCACCTGCAGCAGGCCGACATCGCCGGTCTGGGACAGGAGGACGGCAATCGGACGCGAGCTTTCAAACCTGGCACACACGATCACGATCATGACCGTCAGCGGGACGCACAGGACCATGCCGACGACGCCCCAGATTGCGCCCCAAAAGGCCAGCGACAGCATGATGACGAGGCCGGAGAGGTTGAGATTGGAGCCCATCAGCCGCGGTTCGATCAGGTTGCCGACGGCGAACTGGATGGCGCCGAGGCCGGTTGCGATGACGAGGGGTGGGCCGAGGCTGTCGTAATAGACGAGCGCCAGCAGGCTGGGAAAGATGACGCCGATGAGCGAACCGATGGTCGGAATATAGTTGAGCAGAAAGGCAATGAAGCCGAAAAGCGTCGCGTAAGGCAGGCCGATTCCCATCAGCACAAGGCTTGTGAGCACGCCTGTGGCGACCGAAACGGCGGTCTTGATCGTGAAGTAGTGCAGGATCGACCGGTTGATCTCGGCCCGCATGGCAAAGGCAGCCTTGCTGCGCTCCGGCGAGGAAAACAGCTTTTCGAACTTGCGATCGAAGGTGGACTGCTCGAGCGACAGAAACAGGACGTAGATGAAAACGAGGCTCGCGGAGCCGGCGATCGTGGTCACGAGGCTGGCGCCGGCCGTGACCATGCGGGGGAGAATGGAGTCGGGCAGGAAATCCTTCAGTTCCATCGGATCGTTCAGATGGATGAGTGAATTGGCCTGAGTGAAAAGCTCCTCCAGGCGCTGCTGATAGTCTGGCGCATCCCTGGCGAGCTGCGTGAGGTTCACCATCACGATGTCGAGCACGACTGTGCTGACGGCAAAAATCGTCAGCAGGGACAGCGTGAAGCAGACGAAACCCGGCAGGCGCCAGGAACCTAGCGGAATGCTGCGAAAGACATGCGCAAGCGCATTGATCATGTACCAGACGATAAGCGCGATGACGAACGGCAGAACCAGCGACCGCCCGACCACAAGCAGCCATCCTATCAGGCAGATGAGCAGGACGGAGAGGGTGACGGAGAGAAGCGGCGATTTCATGAAGTCTCCCGCGGGCGCACGCGAGGGACTGGCTGAAGGCTGGCGATGGGAATCAGGCAATTGGGACATGGAACATCACGATCAGGCGGGCGCGAACTGCGACGGCTTTGTTCTGATTATCGAAAACACACCCGGTCCGCCATGGAAACCCCGAACCAATCCTATTTTCCGCCCGCGTCTTGAATGCCTGCGTATCCAAGGAGTTTTTCAACCAATGCCCGCAAACCCCTTGCCCCGCGAAATTGCCGTGGTATAGGGGTCATGAACCATGCGCGCCGTCTGCGGCGGAGCCAGGTTCAAGGGCCTGTAGCTCAACTGGTTAGAGCCGTCCGCTCATAACGGATTGGTTGGGGGTTCGAGTCCCTCCGGGCCCACCATTCTCCCAATCAAAAAAATCCCCTCATCTATTGCCGCCGGCCTGCTGTCTCACGGCCACCCTAAACCGTTGGCGTCAGGCCGGAGGCGCGGGGGATTTGGTGGGTGGATTTGAAGGTGCGGGATGCGGATGGGGGGAAGGTGGTGATGTCGAGGGAGAGGGCCGCGTTCAGGCGGTGGCCGAGGGTCGTGATGGCCGCGTGTCTGGTGGGTTCGGTCCGGTAGTTGGGTGAGATGTCGTTTTGCCAGAATGCGAGGAACCAGGCGTAGTCGGCGACCTTTGCCGGGTCGAATCGGTCCAGGGCGGTCATGCAGCAGCCGAGGCGGGAGCCGAGGATGGCCCAATCGCCGTTGGGCATGTCCATGCCGACGCTGCACCAGACCCGCAGGCGTTCGCGGTTGGTCAGGCCGATGTGGCGCAGGAGCGCGTCTTTCTTCGGCAAGTCCGGAAAGGCGTCATAGGCCAGGGTGCCGCCGGCAAGGTTGAACTTGACACCTTCGCGAAAGCCACCCCGAAACGCCTGGAACGGCGTCGTTGCCATGTGGACTTCGGATAGCACCCGGTTGATCTGGAAATAGGGAACCGTCCAGCAGAAGTCGACGGCGGCCTCCTTGCGCCGTGCGTTTTCGTGCGAGCGCAGGGTGATCAGCGTTTCGCGTGGCCAGATCTTGACGCCTCCGTTGCCGTACTTCAGGCCATTGACGACGTTGCGGGCGCAAAATGAAAAGACGGCTCCCCTGTCGCGTGGGGAGATGTCGAGACAGCCGGCGAAAAAGCTCTCGTCGATGAGAACGTTGTCGGCATCGATCGTGATGACGTAGGGACTTTCCGAAATCTCGCCGGCCTTGCGATGGGGGGAATCGAAGCCCTTGATGCCGTTGACGCGCCTGGCCCTGGGCATGATGTCCTGGACCCGCTGATAGTTCGGGTCTGCGTTGGGCTCGTCGAAACTCAGGAAAACGGCATCGCAGCGGGCAAGGTCCAGCATCGGTCTACCAGTTCCGGTCACTGCCAAGATGGACGATGGCTTCCGGCCGCCATTTCTCGATCAGGAGGGCGCGGCGGCGGGCAGCATAGGCGTTCCAGTCGAGATCCGGCAGCAGGGTGGCGTTTGCCGGAATGTTGGGCAGCATGTCATAGGCAAGCCCGGCATTGCGGAGGGGCACGACGTCGGCAAGGTCGACGACGAGGACCGGCACCATCTTCTGCTTGTTGGCGCCCTGCCGGGCAACGGGCAGCAGTCTTTCGATGTCCTCCCAATCGAGCCCGCACATGTTGACGAGCATGATCGAGACGGCGTGGCCGGACTGCGGAGCATCCTTGAGAACCGGACTTTCCTGAATAAAGGGCCAGGACGCTTCTTCCGGCACGGGTGCGTCGATCTCCTGCATTGGCTCGATTTCGGTGGGGCGGTGTCGCCTGAACAACCTGATCATGGTCAGTCTCCAGTTCGTTGAAATGGTGGACGGGCAAGCAAGGTCAGGACATCCAGCCAACCGGCGGCGATGACGGCCCGATCGCGTGCGCCGGCCTCTGCCGCGGCGGCCAGGCCGCGTTCAGCCCAGATTTCCACTGGCTCTTGAAGGGCCTCCCGCATGGCGTCGTTCAAGGCGCCCGGCGGATAGAGGTGGCCCGTTTTCGGTGGGCCCACCGCATCCCGAAGTCCAGGCGTATCCGTGCCCAAGACTGCCCTGCCGAGGGTTGCTGCGAGAATGGCGGAACCGGAGGTCAGTGACACGCGGTAGGGCAGGGCGATGAAGTCCGCCGCCGCGTGCAGTCTGCCGACATCCTCAGGTGTTTCAAAACCCGGGCGGTGGATGATGCGCGCGTCGCAAGGGACCTCGAAGACGAAGCCTCTTGCGGTTTCTCCGGCCAGGATCAGGCGGTCGTTGGCGCCTGCGTGGGCGAGAAAGGCCGCCACCAGTTCAACCGGCTGTTTGTAGGCAGCGATGCGGCCGGGGCACAGCACGATCCTGCCGTCTTCCGGCAGGCCGAGTTCCTTGCGGGCGATTTCGCGAGGGTAAACCGGATAGGCGCCTTCAA
Source organism: Rhodobacterales bacterium (assembly GCA_008107755.1). Taxonomy (GTDB): domain Bacteria; phylum Pseudomonadota; class Alphaproteobacteria; order Rhizobiales; family Stappiaceae; genus Roseibium. The sequence goes on along the minus strand of VIRH01000087.1, from coordinate 31,808 downwards.
AGTTCGGGTGGGCAATCACCCGGACCCTGCGGGACTGAAGGGGGAGCTCCAACTTCGCGGCAGCCAAGGCGGGCAGGGAGTGCAGGTGAACGATGTCCGCGAGTTTGCAAAGGCCCAACTGCAGGTCGGCATTGGCCCTGCGCTTCGTCTCCTCGTGGGGCGCAAGATTGTGGACGGTCCAGATCACCCTGCCGCCCAGCGCCCGGAACCTTTCGACGTCGTCCAGAAAGTCGTCCACAGCGCGCGGATCTCCGGTTCCCGCGAAGACCGCGTGCTCCCAGTGGAGATGGAAGAGGTGCGCGCTACCGGATGAGACCGATTGTGCCGCGATGGCATCCTTGATCGTGCCGGGCTCTGCGTGAAAAAGCGGCGTCAGGCTCTCGTAGTGCAGCGTCTGATAGGGGTTGGTCGATCGATAATCGGGAAAGAAGGTGATCGGAAACGTGGTTCTCGGCGCGGCCTTGTTCATGACGTCACTCAGGCATGTCCATTGGCGCCAGACGGGAGCGCTTCCTTTCGTCATGTGACGAAGCGTAAGGCTTGGGTTGACAGTCTATTCGCGCTCGCATCTAATCCCGGCATTGTCAGTCATACTATTGATAAACGTACGGCTGGTTTTCTTTACGTCAAGCGGGTGAGGTCAGGCTGTCATGTCGCGTTGGGTGATTGGAAAGGTGCTGGCATTGCTCAGCGTGCTTGGAATTCCGCTGACCAGCGCACTGGCACAAAACTCCCGCCAGTTCGAGACAGCCGCATCCGCCCGGACATATCTGCGCAACAATCCGGATGGACCCGAAGCGAATGCCGCTTTTCTGGCGCTCGTGGAGTTCAGGTTGATATCCGAGAATCCAGGACTGACGCGGGACCAGATCATCGCCACCTCCAATCAGAAAGCTTCTGCCGCCATTAACGTGCCTCAGAGCCAGGTTCAGGCTCCCGGCCTTTATTGAGAGTTTCGATGCAGAAGTCGCTGAGAGGTCTGCTTCAGTCCACCGCCGCCGCGACCTTTGCGGTGTTGGTCATCTTCGCACCCGCGAGGGCACAAACGCCGGCCGAGTCGACGTCGCGTGTCGCGCTTGTCATCGGAAATTCCGCCTACCGCGCCGTCGCGGCACTGCCCAACCCGGCCAACGACGCGGAACTCGTTGCCGAAAGACTTTGGGAAGCCGGGTTCGAAGTGATCGAGACGATCGATGGGGACCGGGAGAAAATGCTTGCGGATCTGGCGACGTTCCGCAGCCGACTGCGCGAGGGCAGTGAAGCGCTTTTCTATTATGCCGGCCATGGTGTCCAGATCGGTGGACGCAACTACCTTCTGCCGGTGTCCGTCGCGCCGAAGTCCGTTGAGGATCTTCTCGACCAGGCAATCGATGCGCAGCTTTTCGTCGACATCATGGCTAATTCCGGCGCGAAGCTGAACATCATTCTGCTCGATGCGTGTCGGAACAACCCTTTCGGAGAGATTGACGAGGACGAGGCGGACGTGATCGCCTCGCGTGCCATCAGTCTGGGCGCCTCGCGGGAAGAGGTGTCCCGCGGTCTCGAAGCCCTGTCGCAGTCGAGCGGGGGCGGGCTTGCGGAAATGACGGCCGGCGATACGGAAACGGTGATCAGCTTTGCGACCGCACCAGGTTCCGTCGCCTATGACGGGGATGGCCGGCACAGCCCCTATACGGAGGCGATCGCCGAAAATATCGACGAGCCCGGGCTGGAGATTGCGGATCTCTTCCGGCGGATCCGCGGGCACGTGCGCGAAACGACATCCGGCGAGCAGATCACCTGGACGACCAGCACGCTCGAGACGCGATTCTATTTCATGCCGATCGTCGATGACCTGCGCAGCGCCACGACGGGCATGGGCGTTGCCTCCGACACGCTGGGCGGGCTGCCACCCCGGCGTATCATCGACCGGACATTCTGGCGCTCGATACGCGATGCGGACCGCCCTGAGGCCTTTGCAGCCTACATCCGCACCATGCCGGGCGGGGCTTTCGTCGAGGATGCGCGCACACGGCTGCTGGACCTTGGCGGCGACCCGGATGCGATCCGGGTCTCCGATACTTCTCTGCCGGAACGGGAGGCCAGGCCTGCGATTGCCGCCGACGGCACGACCCGTGCGGAAATCGTTTCGGATCTCGATAGCGCTCGTCTGACTGTTCCCATTGGCGTCGGCGATGCGGCGCTTGAGGCGGAACCGGAAGAAAGCGGTTGGCTCTACGTCAAGAATGCCGCTCGTCTCGGGGTTGTCCTCGAGGAGACCGGTGTGCCGCTGCATGGCGGGACCGTTCACTGGATCTCGAAAGACGATCAGCTTGCCTATCGCCCCCAGGTCGGCTCGAACGGTGGCCGGGATGTTTTTCGCAGTCTGGCATTGCGACCGGAAGGAGACACGGAGCCGATCGAGGCGCAGCTGGATGTCTATGTCGATGCGTGTGACATACTCGCGGGCAATCCCTATGACAGCCAGCGTGTCACGGCGGGGACGCGGCAGTTCATCATCGACCGGAATTTCGATGCGGCGATCGAGGTGTGCGAGATCGCCGTTGCGCGCTATCCCGATGTCGCCCGCTTCTGGGCGCAGCTTGCACGCGCCTACCGCTCGGCAGGTGATTACGACAAGGCCGTCGTCTGGCAGCAAAAGGCGGTTGAGGCCGGGTATGCGTCCGCCAAGGTCTATCTTGGCCAGATGCATCTCGATGCGCAGGCCGTGCCGCAGGACTTCGCCCGTGCGAAGGCGCTTTTCGAGCAAGCTGCGGCGCAGGGCGAAACGGCGGCCTATACGGCGCTCGCCTGGATCTACCGCGCAGGTGTCGGTGTTCCGCAGGATTACGGGCGGGCGATGGAGTTCTATCGGCAGGGAGCCGCCCTCGGGAACGACTGGGCGATGACCAATATTGCCGATTTCTACCAGAACGGGCTCGGCGTGGAAAAGGACGCCGATGAGGCGGTGCGCTGGTATACGGCGGCGGCCAAGAGCGGTGAGTTGACCGCACAGACACGGCTTGCGCGGATGTACCAGACCGGCGACGGCATACCGCAGGATTTCGACGAGGCGCGCTTCTGGTTTGAGACGGCCGCCGGCCGGGGCGTCCCGAATGCGCTGACGCGGCTCGGGATCATGTACGAGGACGGACAGGGCGTGAGGCAGGACGTGGAAGCAGCCGTCCGCCTGTTTGCGCAGGCCGCGCGCGAAGATGATCCGGAAGCCTATTACCGTCTTGCCCGGGTCTATTCCTCAGGGCATCCGCTTTTCGACGAGCCGGAGCGGGCTGCAGCGCTCTATGAACGGGCGGTGGCGGAAAATGTCTATGGGGCCGCGCGCGGGCTTGCAAGCCTGATGATGGACGGGCGCGGCCTTCCGAAGGATATAGCACGGGCGCGCGAGCTGCTGGTGACGGAGGCCGGCGGCAACCCCTGGGCGGCCCGGGACGCGGGCCGTGCGTGGGCGTCGTCCGACGGTGTCGAACCTGATTTCGAGGAAGCCGCGCGGTGGTATCGCGTTGCCGCAGAAGGGGGCGTTGCCTGGGCTTCGCTGGATCTGGCGCGCCTCAGTGAAGCAGGGCGCGGTGTCCCCCAGGATCGGACGAAAGCTCTGGTCTGGTACGCGACCGCACTTGGACAAAGCAGCGATCCAAACCTCACTTCAGTCGTCGCCGACAGAACGTCGCAGTACGGGCAGGAAGAGTATGTCGCAGCGGCGCAGACCATTCTGAAGCGCCTCGGGGCCCTCTCCGGGCCCGCCGACGGGCAAATGGGACCGGCGACGCGGCGTGCCCTCAATCAGGCGTTCGCCTTGAACAAGCTTGCGGCGCCCGGAGACGATATCACACTCGACGTTCTGTCGAGATTGACGCAAATGCAGTGAGCGCAGGTGGGATTTTCATGATCAAAGGCAGTGTGTATCTCGTCGTTCTGACGGTCTTTCTCGCCGGCTGTGCCAGCCTGTCGCCCAAGCTGGGAGATGTCCCGATCGCCGAGGAAATGGCGCGCCTCAAGGGGCTCGGTTTCCGAAAGGTGACGCAGACCGCCGAGGGAACTGTTGTCCTGCAATATAGTGGGCCGGTGACATCCGCCGTGGAATGCCGGCAGGGGTCTTCCGACTTTGCTCCGGTCCCGGCGCGGCGCCGCCTTGCATCCGGTCAGACACAGACAATCACCCTCGATGCGTATCTGCGGCTTTCGCCCGGACAAGACGGCATCCTGACGAAGTATGAGCGGGACGGGATCTATGTCATGACGATCCGCAGGAGTGGCGGCGGCCGCAGAACGCTGAGCGGCACCACCTTCGGTCCACTCGAAAACGGCTCACTTGCCTCCGGCCTGACCTGCCGCGCAGCCTGACGGGATCCTGAATATTGAAACGTTCCGGTTTTCTGAGGCTGGATATCTGTGTGTTGGCGGATATCCGAAAAGGAGACGTGGCGGCTCCGTCACATGCTGCGTCAATCGAGGCATTTGTTGCGGCCGGTTACCGGGTCGGGGTCCTGCCCGTCGCTCCGGCGTTGATCAGGGCAGATCCCTATGTGCTTGATCCGGACTATGCCCAGCTTTTCGAGGCCGGCGAGGTCAAGCGCCTCGGACCAGGCGCGAAAGTCGACTGCGCTCTGGCGATCGGCTTTGACGCACGGGTTTTCGCTGTACCGTTCGGTTCCGCGGTCACGATCCGCGCTGCTCAGAGGGTTGTCACGCTCGAGCGGCCACGGGTGTTTGCATCGCTTGCGCATGAGGAGCGGGAGCGCCTCCGAGATATCGCTGAGGAAGTCCTTGGCGGACCGGTCATATGGGCGCCGACGACCAGTATCTGCCGGGACGCGTTGTCATATGCCGCGCCAGATTGGCCGACGACCGATGAGGACTGGTATCCGGTGGTTCCGTCCGGGCGAACAACGCCGAGGGATGCGATCGAGCGCGCACGCCCGGCCATCGGGATGGCGCGCATCGCGCGGACACGGCCGGGACCATGGTCCCTCTCGGTGGCAGACGGGACGCGGGCGCTGGGCGTTGCCAATGTCATGTGGCGGCTGCGTGGTGGACCGGCGGCGGACTGGCCGGTCTGGCCGCAACCCGCGCCGATCGAGGTCTGGAATGATGACCGGATCTCGCTGGCCGACTTTCTGTCGAAGGTGGACATTCTGGCAAATGCCGATGTTGCATCGGATGATCCCTGCCCGGTAGAGGCGCTCTACGCCCTAAGCAGCGGGGTGGTGCCCTATCTGCAGCCGCACTACCGGATGGTCTTTGCCGGCACGGCGCTCTATGGCGGCCGGACCCAGATTGCCACGCGGGCGATCGAGTTTCACGAAGACAGGGGGCTGGCCGAGGACCTGAGGGAAAGTGCAGGGGATCTGCTCGCCGGAAGGTTCTCCGCAAAGGCTGCTGCTTCCCGGGTGCGGGGCTTGATTGGAGAGCCAAGAAGCGACCCGTATGCGCCCGCCGTCCATGCGGCGCCTGAGTGCCGGGTGTTGTTCTATTCGACCAATGGTGTGGGGCTCGGACATCTGACCCGGCAGCTTGCCATTGCGCGCCGGCTTCCTGACCGCATCACGCCTGTCTTCGTGAGCCATTCCCATGCGGTGGATCTGGTGCGGCGCTATGGCTATGCGGCGGAATATCTGCCTTACCACGCCGCTTATGGAGAGCGCCGGGAGCACTGGAACGCGGCTCTGGCGGATGCGCTCGCCACGGCCATCGGGTTTTATCGGCCAAGGGCGATGGTCTTTGACGGCAATGTCCCGTTCGTCGGGCTGATGAAGGCGATGGAGAGGTGCCCGGACGTGGCGCGCGTCTGGATCCGCCGCGCCATGTGGGGACCGGGCCGCGACACTGAAGCGCTTGAAAGAGCGGGTGTGTTCGATCTGATTGTGGAGCCCGGGGAGGAGGCCTGGGCGCGTGACGACGGCCCGACGGTTCCATACAGGCACCAGGTGCTGCCGGTTCCGCCCATCAGACTGCTGGAACAAGGCGATCTCATCGGCCGGGAAGCGGCCTGCGCCCAGATTGGCCTCGATCCGCAAAAGGCCAACGTGCTGGTTGCGCTGGGCTCGGGCAACAATATCGATACCGCAGCGATGACGGCCCGGACGCTGGCGCATCTCCATGGGCGACACGGTCTCGGGATGACAGTCGCGCAGTGGCGCATCGCGGGCGTGCAGGCTGATCTGCCTGCCGGGGTGACGAGACTTGCCGACTATCCATTCGGCAAATTCCTGCGTGCTTTCGATTTCGCCGTCGCGGCTGCCGGATACAACACATTTTCCGAGCACCTGAGCGAAAGCCTTCCGACAATCTGGGTACCGAACGAGCACGCGGAACAGGATCGACAGATCCTGCGGGCGCGTTTTGCCGAAGCGCGCGGGCTCGGCTGTCTCGTCCGTCATTGCGCCGAATTCGACCTCCCGGCCGCGCTCGATCGCATGAGCGATCCTGACGGCCGCGCCGAAATGCGCTCCGCCCACCTGCCGCACGCAGACAGGTTCAAACGCAATGGCGCCCGGCAGGCTGCCATGGCCATTGCCAGCCTTTGCGAAACACATGTCGTGCGCGAGTAATACGTGCCCGATACGGTTTGCCGTTATCGCGCCAGCGTCAGAATGTTTCAGGCAGCCGATCAAGCATTTTGTCTAGGGTGATCGGGTAATCGCGGACGCGGATGCCGGTGGCGTTGTAAGTGGCATTCGCGATTGCCGCGGCGACGCCGCAGATGCCCAGTTCGCCGACGCCCTTGGCCTTGAGGGGAGAGATCGCCGGGTCCAGCGTGTCCAGGAAGATGACTTCCTGATCCGGGACGTCTGCGTGAACGGCGACTTCATATCCTGCCAGGTCGTGGTTGACGAAGTAGCCGCGTGGTTTGTCGACGGCCAGTTGCTCAGACAGGGCGGCGCCCAAAGCCATGGTCATGCCGCCAATTACCTGGCTGCGGGCGGTGACGGGATTGAGGATGCGGCCGGCGTCACACACCGCGAGCATTCTGCGCACCCTGACTTCGGCGGTCGCCGCGTGGACACCGACTTCCACAAAGTGCGCGGCGAAGGTGCCAATCTCAAGATCATCCTGGAAGTCGCCGAATTCCATCGTGTCCTCGGCGGTGATTTCCGCATCGGCTGAAATCTCCTCAAGCGGGATGGCCTTGTTGCCTGCGATGACATTTCCATCTTCAAAGCGGACATCATCCGTCTCAAGGCGACGTGCGATCTCCTCCCGCAAGGCTACACAGGCGGCATAGACGCCCGCCGTCGAACTTGCGGCACCGAACTGGCCGCCGGAGCCGGAGGATGCCGGGAAGCGGCTGTCGCCAAGCTTTACGGTCACCTGCTCAAGGGGCAGTCCGAGCATTTCCGCGCCCGTCTGGGCCAGGATGGTGTAGGAGCCGGTTCCAATATCGGTCATATCCGTTTCGACAGTGAGGTGGCCCCGTTCCAGACGCACACGGGCACCGGACGTCAGGGTCGGGGCGCCGCGGTATGCGCCCGCCATGCCATGTCCGACCATCCAGAGGCCGTCGCGGGTGTCGCCGGGTTTCCTGTTTCGGTCGCTCCAGCCGAACCGTTCGGCACCGACCTTCAGACAGTCCACAAAGTTACGGTCGGAGAAGGGAACATCCGGGTTCATCGGATCGACCTGGGTGTCGTTCAGAATGCGAAACTCGACCGGGTCCATGCCCAGTTTTTCCGCCATCTCGTCCATTGCGATTTCGAAAGCCATGAGGCCCGATGCTTCGCCCGGTGCCCGCATCGAGGAGCTCTCGGGGAGGTCGAGGACGACATCATGATGTTTCACCCGCCGATTGGCGCCGGCATAAAACAGTTTTGTGAGGTTCGTGGGGTTCTCTTCGTTGCCACCTCCCTCGAACTCGTGGGCCGCGGCTTCGTGTTCGATCGCCGTCAGGCGTCCATCCTGGCCGGCTGCCAGCCGGATGCGCTGGATCGTGGCGGAGCGATGCGTCGCGTTGTTGAAGATGAACGGACGGGGCAGGGTGAGCTTGACCGGACGCTGCGCCGCCCGCGAGCCGAGCGCTGCGAGAACCGCATCCGACCGCAGGAACAGCTTGGCGCCGAAACCACCACCGACAAAGGGGCTCTCGACGCGGATCCGGTCCTCGTCGATGTCGAAGGTTTCGGCCAGTGACTTGCGAGCCCAGGCGATCATCTGACTGGAGGTCCAGACGGTCATGTTTTCGCCGTCCGACCAATCCGCGATGGACGAATGCGGTTCCATCATGGCGTGGGACTGGTCCGGGGTTCGGTAGGTCTCGTCAAGCGTGACCTCGGCGGACGCGAAGGCTTCGTCGACGTTGCCTGTCTCTGCGTCGGCCTCATCTGTCCCGAGACCATTTTGCCACGCTTTCTCAAGGTCGAAGTTGCCTTCCTCTTCCTCGTAGGTGACGTCGATCATTTCAGCAGCATGGCGCGCCTGTTCGAGCGTCTCCGCAACCACGACTGCTATTGCCTGATGGTAGTGGCGAACTTCGTTACCACCGAACAGACGGGCGTTGTTGAAGGAAGAAATCTCGAGCGGGTCGATGTCGAGGGTGGTGACCACGGCAGCGACGCCGGGCGCGTTGCGTGCGGCTTCGGTGTCCATTGCGGTGATGCGGCCCCGCCCAATGGTCGCGCCGAGCGGATAGCCGACGAGTTGGTCCTCGACGACATCGTGGCGCTCATAGGCGTAGGGCGCCTGTCCGGAGACCTTGAGCGGCCCGTCGATGCGGGGCGTGGCCTTGCCGATGACCATTGCGCGGTCGAACAGATTGTCACTTGTGGGTTCTTCGAATTTCATGCCGTCACTCCCCGGCCAGCATCGCGGCGAGCGTGCGTTCGGCCAGTCTGATCTTGAATGCGTTTTCCTCTGTCGGACGTGCGCCCTCCAAAAGCTTTGCCATCACGGCCTTCGCGCCGTTGGGCAGCTCGGCGTCGGCCTCGTCCATAGCCCAGGGCTTGGGGGCGACGCCGCCGAGGGCTACGCGGCCGGAGCCATCCGGATGACGGATGAGGGCGACGGACACGAGTGCAAAGGCGTATGAGGCCCGGTCCCGGACCTTGTGATAGGCCTGCTTGCCGCCGACCGGGGGCGGAAGGTAGACGGCGGTTATGATCTCACCGTCCATGAGAACGGATTCCTTCTCCGGTGTGCTGCCGGGAAGGCAGTGGAAGTCCTTCAATGGAATGAGGCGGATGTCGCCTGCGGGCGTCATGGTTTCCACAACCGCATCGAGCACGCGGAGGGCGACCGCCATATCCGAGGGGTGCTGGGCAATGCAGGCGTCCGAAACACCGATGATGCCGAGTTGGCGCGAGTGAGCGCCTGGCGAAAGTGCCGCGCAGCCGCTTCCCTGCGCGCGTTTGTTGCAGGGCTGGGCCGTGTCATAGAAATAAGGGCAGCGGGTTCGCTGCAGCAGATTGCCGCCGGTGGTCGCCTTGTTGCGCAACTGTCCGGAGGCTCCGGCGACGAGGGCGCGTGTCAGGACCGGATAGTCGCGTCTCACAACATCATGATCGGCGAGATCAGTATTTGATACCAGCGCTCCGATGCGCAGGCCGCCGTCCTCTGTGACCGTGATTTCGTCCAGCCCCGTACCGTTGACGTCGATCAGATGGTCGGGCGTCTCGATTTCCAGCTTCATCAGGTCGATAAGATTGGTGCCGCCGGCGATAAACCGGGCGCCAGGAACTTCAGCCGCGCGTGCGGCGGCGGAGACGGGATCAAGCGCGCGCTCATAGGTGAAAGGTCTCATGCCCGCTCCTCCGCAACTTCGGTGATGGCTGCAAGGATGTTGGCGTAGGCGCCGCAACGGCAGATGTTGCCCGACATCCGTTCGCGGATTTCCGCTTCCGTGACCTCTATGCGGGCGGTCAGATCTTCCGTGACATGGCTCGGACTGCCAGCGCGAATTTCTTCCAACACGGCTTTCGCAGAGCAGATCTGGCCGGGGGTGCAGTATCCGCACTGGAAGCCGTCGTGATCGATGAAGGCTTGCTGCATCGGGTCGAGATCATCGGCTGTGCCGATCCCTTCGATGGTGGTGACCTCGTCGTCTTCATGCATGACAGCGAGACTGAGGCAGGAATTGATGCGCTTGCCGTTGACCGAGACGGTGCAGGCGCCGCACTGGCCGTGATCACAGCCCTTTTTCGGTCCGGTCAGCTGTAGTTTTTCGCGAAGGGCATCAAGCAGCGTCGTCCTGTTGTCGAGCGTGACGGTGTGCTCCGTGCCGTTCACCTTGAGGGAAACTGTGGTCATTTCTCCGGACGCTATTCCCTCGGCCTGGGCTGGCGACTGTTGGCCGGGGCTTTTGCGCCGTGCGGACGCGTCCGAGGAGTGATCGTTTTGCCGCATCTGGCTGCGCATGTCGGGAGCGGTAGCTGGGGGCATGGAAAACCTTCCTGTCTGGCGGGATCGGTTCAGGTTCGATCCTTCTATTTTCATCTGGTTCAAGATTGAGACGCCAAATTCTGGCTAAAAGGCCGCGGAGTTCGGCGGGAAGCAATCGGCAGGATCGACTGTCGAAGACGAACACGGCAGCCGGAAAAGCGTCCTTGGGTCATCAACGCGCCAGATCCCGAATTGGTTGCGCACGAACCGGGATCGGCGACAGGGCAGCGCTTACGTCCGGGCGGGAGCCCAAGTGCGCAGGGGCTCTCGGGCTGCAAAGCCGGAAGGACTGACATTTTCTGCCGTCGCCGCCCAGGATGGCCCGATGCAAAGCGCTTCCGAAGGCGGTGCAGACTCTTTTGCCGGCGGCGGTTTGTTGATGCGGAAGAATGCTTCTCTTCCGCGTTTCTTCAAGGCTGGCTGACCGCAACCCTGACGGGCGTGCACGTTTTCAGGCTTTTTGCAGAATACGTCTAACCACTTACGACATAGGTCTTATCCTAGCTGATCGGAGTAGTCCCTAAGTTGAGTTGAACGCTTTGTCGTTACTGGTAACGTCCCTCCGTGCCAGTTCTGGTGCATTGGGGTGTCGCCTGAGAAAAATTTCAGGAAGCAGTTTTTCCGGCAGTCTTTGACTGCGTTCGGGCTGCTGGCGAACGCGGTTGGTCGATCCGGCTGGCGAACGTCGGGAAAATGGCTCCGGCGAAGGACCGCGACGGTCCGCGGCTCTCCCAATCCATAGAAGCGGCGTTCCGGCGTGTTCAGCCTTCTGGACCGTCCGGTTTCATGTGGAGGAGACGACATGTCCGACAATTCACCCAACAACGCCTATTGGTCCGCCAATATGCGCATCATTCTGGTCAGCCTCATTATCTGGGCGCTGGTCTCGTTCGGGTTCGGAATCCTGCTGCGGCCGCTCTTGAGCGGAATCGCGGTCGGCGGCACCGATCTCGGTTTCTGGTTTGCCCAGCAGGGTTCGATCCTGGTGTTCCTGGCAATCATCTTTTTCTACGCCTGGCGAATGAACAGGCTCGACCGTGAACACGGCGTGGACGAAGAATAGGGGCTGGGGACAGATGGATCAGTTTACAATCAACCTGCTGTTCGTGGGCGGTTCTTTCGCCCTCTACATCGGCATTGCGATCTGGGCCCGGGCGGGGACCACGTCCGAGTTCTATGCCGCCGGCCGGGGCGTTCACCCCGTTACCAACGGCATGGCGACCGCCGCGGACTGGATGTCTGCGGCTTCCTTCATTTCCATGGCCGGGCTGATTGCCTTCGTCGGCTATGACAACAGCACCTACCTGATGGGCTGGACAGGCGGCTACGTTCTCCTGGCCCTGCTGCTTGCGCCTTACCTGCGCAAGTTCGGCAAGTTCACCGTCTCCGAATTCATCGGCGACCGGTTCTACAGCCAGACGGCCCGGATCGTGGCCGTGATCTGCCTGATCGTCGCATCGACGACATATGTGATCGGCCAGATGACGGGGGTCGGCGTGGCCTTCGGCCGCTTCCTGGAGGTGGACAGCACGACCGGCCTGCTGATCGGCGCGTGTATCGTCTTCGCCTACGCGGTGTTCGGCGGCATGAAGGGGGTGACCTATACCCAGGTCGCCCAGTATGTCGTGCTGATCTTCGCCTATACCATTCCGGCAATCTTCATTTCCCTGCAGCTGACCGGCAACCCCGTGCCCGCACTCGGCCTGTTCGGCGATGAGACCGGAACGGGCGAGCCGCTTCTGGCTAAGCTTGACGGGCTGGTGTCGGAACTGGGCTTTGCCAATTATACGGCCCACCATTCCAACACGCTCGACATGGTTCTGTTCACCTTGTCGCTGATGATCGGTACGGCGGGGCTGCCGCATGTGATCATGCGCTTCTTCACAGTGCCGAAGGTGTCCGATGCCCGTTGGTCCGCCGGTTGGGCGCTGGTGTTCATCGCTCTTCTCTACCTCACGGCACCGGCCGTCGGAGCAATGGCACGCCTCAACATCACGCAGATGATGTGGCCGAACGGCGGGATCGGCGGCGGCGCCGTTGCCGTGGAGCAGATCCAGAACGATCCGCGCTACGACTGGATGGATACCTGGCAGAAGACCGGTCTTCTCGGCTGGGAAGACAAGAACGGCGACGGCAGGATCCAGTACTACAATGACACAAACCCGGATCTGGAGGCTGTTGCGGCTGAAAATGGCTGGGTCGGTAACGAGCTGACCAATTTCAACCGGGATATCCTGGTGCTGGCCAACCCGGAAATCGCCAATCTGCCAAGCTGGGTGATCGGGCTCGTTGCGGCGGGCGGTCTTGCCGCCGCGTTGTCGACGGCTGCCGGACTGCTGCTGGCCATCTCCTCGGCCGTCAGTCACGACCTGATCAAGGGAGCGATCAATCCGAGGATTTCGGAACGCGGGGAGCTTCTTTCCGCCCGAATTGCCATGGCTGTCGCGATCGTCATTGCGACCTATCTGGGGCTTAACCCACCCGGGTTCGCAGCCCAGACGGTGGCGCTCGCCTTCGGCCTTGCGGCGGCATCGATCTTTCCTGCACTGATGATGGGGATCTTCTCGACCCGCATCAATAACGTGGGCGCGGTTGCCGGCATGCTGGCGGGACTGATCGTGACGCTGGTCTACATCTTCCTGCACAAGGGCTGGCTGTTCATTCCTGATACGAACAGCTTCACCGATGCCGATCCGCTGCTCGGCCCGATCAAGTCGACGTCGTTCGGTGCGATCGGTGCGGCGGTCAACTTCGCTGTGGCCTACATCGTGGCAGGAATGACCAAGGAAACTCCGCAGGCGATCAAGGACCTGGTGGAAAGCGTGCGCATTCCGCGCGGCGCCGGGGTGGCCCAGGACCATTGAGGTTCTGCCGCGCATGAACGGAGCGGCAGGGTTCAAACCCTGCCTTTGAAGAAAGTGACCCTGTCCGGTTCCGACCGGGCAGGGTTTCAGGACTTGTTGCCAGCATTTTTGACACACGCGTGAAGGTCCGCGGAATGGCTTCGACATCAGACGAGATCCAGAGATTTCTGGCCACCGTGCATCCCTACGATACTTTGGCGCCGGACCGTCGTCAGAGCCTTGCTGGTGACTTCGAGCGAAGGACCTTCGAACAGGGTGCTGACATCTATGGCTTTGGCGAGCCTCTTGCCGGCCTTTATCTGATTTACGAAGGCGCGGTCGAAGTTCGGGACCAGCACGGGGTGGTGGTCAGCCAACTCGGCCCGCGCAACACCTTCGGGGAGCGCGGTTTGTTGCTGGACGGACTTGCCGCGACTTCGGCTCGCGCGCTTGAGGAGACGCTGGTGCTGCTTTTGCCGCCGGCGGCCTTCCGGACCCTGATGGACGAGAGCAAGGCAGTGGCGCGCTTCTTCGACAGGGCCCGCCGCGCGGCGGCGAAAGGGGCGGAGCTCGTGACGAGCCTTGCCGAGGCCATGATGGCCCGAAACCCGATTACCTGCAGGCTCGAGACAAGCGTGCAGGACGCGGCCCTGCTGATGCGGAACAAGGGCGTTTCCTCGTTGTGTGTGACCGATGGGTCGAATGGCCTGCTGGGGCTCGTCACGATCCGGGACCTGTCGGGCAAGGTGCTTGCCGAAGGGCTGCCGGCCGCCACGCCGGTTGGCGAGGTCATGACGGCGAACCCGGTGACGCTCGCGCCGACGGCCATCGGCTCGGACATTCTCAATTTGATGATGGAGCGCAACATCGGGCATGTGCCGATCGTTGAGGGCGGCCGGCTGGTGGGGATGGTCACCCAGACCGATCTGACGCGTTTCCAGGCCGTCAGCTCCGCGAGCCTTGTCAGCGATGTTTCGCGTGCCGGATCCGCCGAGGAGATGGCGAAAGTGACCGCCGGAATTTCGTCTGTTCTTCTGCAACTGGTTGCGGGCGGGAGCCGGCACGATATCGTCACGCGGCTGATCACCGATGTGGCGGACGCCGCGACGCGGCGATTGCTGGCTCTGGGGGAGGCGAAGCTCGGGCCGCCGCCGGTTCGCTATCTTTGGCTCGCCTGTGGTTCGCAGGGGAGACAGGAGCAGACAGGGGTGAGTGATCAGGACAACTGCCTTTTCCTTGAAGATGACGTCAGCGAGGCGGACCGGCAGGGTTATTTCGCGGAACTGGCGCGCTTCGTTTCCGATGGCCTGCACACCTGCGGCTACGTCTATTGCCCCGGTGACATGATGGCGACCAACGCGCGCTGGTGTCAGCCGGTGCGGGTGTGGCGCAGCTATTTCCGTGGCTGGATCGACAAGCCTGTTCCCGAGGCACAAATGCTGAGTTCGGTCATGTTCGATCTGCGACCGATCGGTGGGGACACGCGACTTTTCGAGGACCTGCAGGCGGAAACGCTGAAGGCCGCCAGTGAGAATTCCATCTTCGTCGCCCATATGATCAGCAATTCGCTGAAGCATTCACCGCCGCTCAATCTTCTGCGCGGACTTGCGACGATACGCTCAGGCGAGCACAAGAATGCACTCGACATGAAGCACAATGGTGTGGTGCCAATCGTGGATCTTGCACGCATCCATGCCCTGCGTGGACAGATCGGGGCCGTCAATACGCGTGCGCGGCTGGTCGAGGCGCGCAGGCTGGGGCAGCTTAGCCAATCCGGGGCAAGCGATCTGCTGGATGCCTATGATCTTATTGCCGAGGCCCGGCTGACGCACCAGGCGGATCTGATCAAGGAGGGGCTGATGCCGGATAACTTCCTGCGGCCGTCGACCTTGTCCGACTTCGAACGAAGTCATCTTCGCGATGCGTTCGTCGTGGTGAAGACGATGCAATCCGCTATTGGTCACGGGCGCGGTGTCCTGGGGTAGGTCGCGGTGCATCCGTGGAAGGCATCCGGCCATGCAAAGACCGGAACATTGAGGCCGGGGTGAGGGAGCGCCCCGTTGCCGGAGAGGGAGGACAGGAATGTATCTGGAGTTGATCGCAACGCTCGTTGCCGGGATCGCCGCGGCGGGCTTCGTCATGCTCCTGAATCGGCTTGTGGGGGGATTGTTGCCGCGCTGGCTGGCGCCCGTTGCAGCCGGGGTGATGATGATCGGTGTGACGATCTACAACGAGTACACCTGGTATTCGCGCAGCGTCCTGGTCTTGCCGGAAGGTGTCGTTGTCGCGCAGTCGGTGGAGAGCCGCTCCGCCTACAGGCCCTGGACCTATCTGGTGCCTTTCGTCGACCGTTTCGTTGCTGTCGATACGGCACTCGTCAAACAACATGACGAGCAGCCGGGACTGAGGCTGACGGAGGTCTATTACTTCGGGCGCTGGGCCCCCATCCGGGAGGCGCCGGTGCTGGTCGATTGCGAGAAGAACCGTCGGGCCATCGTGACCGATGCGGCCACGTTCGAAGACGACGGGACGGTGGATGGTGCAAACTGGGTGCAGGCGGGAGAGGGCGACCCGCTTCTGTCGACCCTTTGCGGAGCCGGCTGATGCTGATCTCACTGAGCCTTCGCTTGCGCATTTTCCTGCTTTTTCTGGGCGTCGCGGCAGCCTGTGCAGGTGTCGTCGTCGTGTCGCTCTATGCCGGGTATCTCAAATCTCCAGTTCCAGGAGACAGCTCGGGCTTTGTCCTTTCCGGTATCCTGTCCGTCTTCGGCATTCTGGCCGTCGCCACCGGGGTCTGGCTGCTCTTCGACGAAAACGTCGCCAAGCCGATAGAGCGACTTTCGGCGGCGATCCGGGTGCGGTCCCAGACCGACGAGGCGCTGATGCTCGATCTGAACGAAGCACGCTATCTTGGGGACCTAGGGCCGGCCGTCGATGCGGTGACAGGCAAACTGAAGCGCGTTTCGCAGGAAGCCGAAACGATGGTCGAAGCGGAAACCGCGCGGCTGATGGCGGAGAAGGCTCATCTGGCGATCTTGCTGACGGAGATACCGGTCGCGATCATTCTGGTCAGTCCGGGTAACCAGATCATGCTCTATGACGGACAGGCTGCCGACATTCTGGGGCAGGTGCATGTGCCTCGGCTGAGTGCGTCGATTTTCGAATACTTCAACGAGGACGACCTGAAGGCTGCGCTGTCGAAGTTCAGCGAAACGCTGACGGAGGTGACCGGGAAGGTGAGGTGTACGCGCAACAAGCTGACCTTCGAGCTGCGGCTTAAAAGACTGAGCAAAGCGTCCGGCTACATGATCCTGATCGATGCGGCCAAGGCCTGCATTGCTCCGGATGCAGCAAGACCGCTCATCTATGATTTCGACCTCAGCGAGCAGCGCGGGGAACAGGCCATCGAGGACACACCTATCGATGAATTGACGTTCGTTGTTTTCGATACCGAGACGACCGGCCTGACGCCCCACAAGGACGAGCTTGTCCAGATTGGCGCCGTGCGTGTGAGAAAGGGGCATGTGGTGGAGGGAGAGACGCTCGACATTCTGGTCAATCCGGGGCGCCCGATACCGCCGTCGTCAACGAAGGTTCACGGAATAACGGACGAGATGGTCGCCGGTGCACCGGACGCGACGGCCGCTGTCGAGACGCTGCATGATTTTGCCCAGGGGGCTGTGCTGGTGGCTCACAACGCTCCGTTCGACATGGCATTCGTGGAGCGCCACAGCCGCTCGCTTGGTCTCGACTGGGACAATCCAAAGCTTGATACGGTGCTTTTGTCGGCCGTTCTCTTCGGAGAGACGGAAAAACATGATCTGGACTCCGTCTGTGCCCGGCTCGGTGTTGCCGTTTCGGCAGACGTCCGGCACACCGGACTTGGGGATGCGACCGTGACCGCCGAGGCTCTTTGCACCATGCTGCCGATACTCGTGTCCCGTGGCTATCGCACCTTTGCCGATCTCGTCGCGCAGACGCGCCGGCACGGGCGCCTGCTGAAGGATCTCAACTGAGGATCGGCCGGGCTGCTGTGAAGCAGCCCGGTGCCAGCGCGACGGTGGCGTCCGGGATCAGGCAGCGGCATGGACCTTTACGCCGGCGCGGGCGGCATCGATCCGTTCGCTGCGGTAGTCCGACCAGTATTCCGGCGTCTCGGCCTCCTCGTCCTGGTTCAGATCTGTCTGAGGCTGTGCGGCCGCGAGAATCTCGTCCGTGACGTCGCTGCACCATCCCTCGGCGGGATTGTATTCCAGGACCGCGCGAACATTCTCAAGCTGCCCGTCGCGAATGTCTTTCACGATCTGTCGGAAGCTCATGTTGTCCAGCTCGGTCTCCGGCACATAGAGGCAGGACCCCAGGTCGCAGACCACGGAAAAGAACGAAACATCCAAATTCACCGCCATAAACGTCCTCCAAATTGCCTCCTAATATATACGTATAATGCGTAAATATCAAGAGTTAGGCGTTATGTGCGTATGCTCTCGTTCGCAAATGTGCGGGTGAGTCAAGTGTGTCAGAGGGGCTTGAACACCATGACGATCCTCGCCTTGATCTTGACCTCGGTGTGGTCGAAGTCACCCTCGCGGTAGACGATCGTTTCCTGAAAGCGCGGGTCGTCGGATTCGGGCATCAGTTCCGATTCGCCGTTCAGCTTGATAAGTCTCTTGGCAGTGCGTTCGATCGTCATGCCGTTGTCGCGAGAGCGTTCGACGAGCACGAGGTCGTTTTCCTTCAACTCCAGACCGGCGGCCAAATAATCGACGCACAGCAACAGGTCTCCGTTGGCTGCGATCCTGTTGAGGGATTCGCCGCGGACCTTGACCACATACTGGGCCTGAGGCGGAAAGCGAACATCATACGATATCGTTGATTCTTCTAAGTTTTCTGTCTCGAACAAAGCAGCTTCCATCCATAAGCCTGCCGCGACCTCGCCCACCACAGGAACGCCGCTACGTGGCAGGGACGGGCGCTTGCGCTGGATCTCTGCGACCGTGCCGGATGCAAGTTCAAGCACCTCCTCCCGCGTTATCGGGGGCGATCCTTTGCCGGGCAAGACGGCGAGAAGCTTGCTGACGAAATTGGCCGGAAGTGCCGGTTCGGAGTAGTCGGGTGAAAAGTACCGCTGAATGGAGGAGGCCTGCGAATATCCCATCTCCCGGGCGATCGCACGCAGTGACAATCCTGTCCTGTCTTTCAACGCCTGTAGTTTCTGATGAAGCGACTCGCCGGGTCTGTCCATTACCGATACCGATCCTGTTCGAGGTGTACGCAGCGTTATCAATATCCGATGATCCAAGCGTTGACAAGCGTACGTAAAAAGCGTACGAATTGAGCATCGGTTTTCAGCGATCGGGAGTTGAGATGAACGGATTGAAGAACGAGATCGAAGAGGCGAGCGCGCGAGTCGCCCATCTTCGCATCAAGGCCGAGCGGCCGGGGTCTCGCCTGGAGGATGAGTTTGCCCTGGAAAAGGCGCGCAACCGGCTGCTCACACTGGAGCTGCGCCAAATGAAACGGGGCGGTGGGGAGCCCAAGAGCCCGACGCGGCCAGTCACAGCGAACACCTTCAGCAAAAGAACAAAAAGTGAATATAGAATTGGTTCCGCGCGGGAGCGGGCGGAAGTCGCCTTCAAGGCCTTGCAGGATGGCAAGGTCCGGTTGGAGGAACGGAAGAAGGGAGATTCCTGATGGCGTCGGGTGGATATGTCGACAGGATTGCAGCGGAAGTCGGTGTCCATTTCGTCAGCCCCGCCCGGCGGGCTGACGGACGGCACCAGTCCAAGGCCCGCGGGACCTGTCTTTCAATTCTGAACAAGCACGGTGCGGACCATTTGCGGCTGGTGCTTAGTCTCATCAACACGGAGGAGAACCGGGGCAACTGGTCCTCCCCGGTCATCACGGCCGTGTCCTGGGTCGTGCTGAACAAGCCGGACTGGGTCCGGCGGCGGGATTTTCTGGAGCTTTTCGACCGGGTCGACCTTGGCGCCCTTCTCAAGAGCGCCAAGGACCTCAACCCTTCGGCGCCGACTGTGACGCTCTCCGTCCTGCTCTCCTATGAGCTGGACAGGAAAATTGCCGCCGAAGCGCGCGGAAAAGCAGCGTGAACATCATTGTCAAAATGAACAGGGTGAGTAGTATGCGGCAGGACAATTTACGGCTGTATTCGGGTTGCGATGTTCCGGTTGGAGACCTTTTCGCTGCGGATTGGCCGGGTGTCGGGCGTTGGGAGCGTCCAGAGTGTTTTTCAAACAGGGGTTGGAGGAGATGCAGGAGTACCGGACCAAAGCGCAGGTTTATGCATTCGAACGCGGCATCGCGGCCTGCAGGGAAGGAAAAAGCCTGGAGGATAATCCGTATCCTCCGCAAGCCGATTATTTCGACTTCTGGAAGCGGGGTTACTTCCAGCAACTGGAAGAGCGCACCGACTGCGGTCGGGCTTGAGGCGGCTTGTGCCGGGTCTTCGAATCGGAAGCTGGCTTGCCTGAACGCCAATGTGAGCCGATTTCAGCGATTGGGTGACGTGTATTCGACCATTCCGGAGGTCTGCCGAGATGACGCCTGAGACACCGGAAGACGTGATGACACGTTTGATCGAGGCATTCGAGGTGATTGCGGCAACCGGCAAGAGGGATGGTCCGAAGGCGATCATGGCTGCCTGGCCGGATTATCGCCGGAAGGTCGCTCGCCGCCATCGGCGGACCTTTTCCCCTGCGGCAATCAGTCGGGCGGATGAGGCGATCACCTGGTTCTCGATGGTCGAGGACGCGGACTCGCGGCGTGCTCTCCAGTTCGAGGTTCTATGCAAGGCTGGTGGTGGCTCCTTCAGCAAGGTTTGCGAGAACTACGGCTGGACGCGTACGACGGTCACAAGCCGCAACAGAGCGCTCCTGAGGCGGCTCTCCGAGAGGCTGCGGCACTCGGCTTAAGGCGGACCCTCGGCTTTGCGCGTGAAACGCCGCGCCCGCCGCGAATGATTTTTGCGGCGGGGGCGATCCTTCCTTCAGGTCAGGGCTGGAGATGTCACGTAAGAGCTTGAAAGAGCTGGTCTTGACCAGCGTCCATCCTCCGATAAAAGGGGCGACCGCTAAGATTATTGCGAGTTCTGGAAATAGATTTCAGTCGCACGCAAGCGCGCGATCAAACGCGTAATAACAAGAGAAACAAAATGAAGACCAAGACGCTGGCATACCTCCTCTGGTTTTTTCTGGCGCCATTCGGCGTCCATCGGCTTTACATAAACGGCCTCAAGGTTTGGCTGATTTGGCTTGCGGTCATGGTGCTGACAGTTGGCGTGGGCGCGATTATCTGGCAAATCGTCGACCTGTTCCTGATTCCATCGGCCGTGTATGCCGCGAACGAGCGCACCAGGGCGATGTTTACGCCCGACATCACCATCAACCATGTCACATCAGCCAACGAGACGCGGATCGACTGAATGGTTGAGTGAGGCGCTTACGTCCTGCTTTGGAGACCGCCAAGGCAGATATCATCACGCTGACACGGTCATCGTCTTCGGAGGGGTGTTGAGGCTCACTGGACTGCCTGGCGCCGCTTCTTCGGCGAGCCAAGGCCGATCTGCGCGCTGCTTCATGCCGAGAGATGCTCGCTCTCAACCGGCGACCGGACCAACAGCGCAAGCCGGTCCGGTCCGTTAGTTCAGGACATGCCTGGCAGCTTATTTTTCAAGGATAAACCGGCGGCCGATTTCCTGAAGCGGTCGGGCGTTCATATGGTAAAGGTTCTGAAATTTCTCGATTTCGGCATCGGAAACCTTCAGCGGGTCTTTCATGACCGTCCAGACGACTGTCTGTGAGCAGGGAGGCGTCGTGAGCGAGCCCTCATAGCGGTAGAAACTGTCTTTCGAGCCCAGCAGGGATGCAGGGTCGCTTTTGCCGATCTCAGCGGAACCACCTTCCTTTGCGGGAGCGGAATCCATGACCGCATCGAACAAGGTGTTGTCCCCGCCGCCTTCGATCATCGCACCGATAACGGCGAATTCACCGTCTTTCGCAACATTCACGAAATGGACTTCCATCGGAAATCGCTTGCCGTCGATTGCGTGCTCCGAGGGAGTGTGGAAATGGAACTGTGCGAGCTTGTAATCTTTCCCGTCGAGGGTCAGATAACCTGCGTCGTCGGAGTTTGCCTGGATGCTATGCCCGTTGTTGACGACAGTCCAATCGGCGTCCTTCTTCCAATGGAAATTTATGGCAGATGGTTCTGCCTTCACTGCATGGGTAAGGTCGACCGGAGATTGGTCCATGCCGGTTTCGCAAGCTTCGAATTTTGCTGAGAGTTCGCCCCAGTGCGTGGGTCCGCCCGCGCCTTCGTACGACCAATGCTGAGGCGCCGCCGCCATAGCCGACGATGTGAAAGCGATCGCGGCCGCAGCCGTCAAGACAAAGCGAATTTTCATGAGTAACTCCATGTCACCCAGCGCGGCATCCACCGTCGCGCCTTCTGGGTGAAGAAAGACCTAGGTACTTGTCCGATTGAGCGGAAGTTAAATAAATGTAATGAAATTATTTGGTGTGACCCAAACGGATCGCCTATTGCGACAGTTTCGGCAATATTCGCGCCTCAGGTGTGGTTTTCAAAAGGGTATCTACTTGATCTGGCGGTTCCTGTTTTTATCGTCAGAAAACGCCGCCAATTACAAGCTTACCGATCTCGTCATGTCCTCCCGATTTGCGCTCCGTCGGTACAAGCGAATGAAAAGTGACGTCAGGCGCTTAATCGGTGACACCTTCAAGCTGTTGGCTTCTCGGCAGGAATACCGGGGTGGTGTCTGGACGGGGACTTGAGACGTCCAGGCGCGTTGGACGGTTCGTCAAAATCGGAGTACTGAGAGCCTCATAAGAGCAATCTGGAAGATTGTAGACAGGTCTTCGGCGAGCGCGGCCAGCACAGGCTGCCCATGATCTGGTCTTGTCGACCGATGTGCGATCATTGATCGGTCCTGCGGATGTCAAACCCCGACATCCGTGAGGCATTTGAGCCTCGCTTGTTCCCAAAACGAATTTTCACAGATCCCTGATCAAACCGGTTGCCAGCCTCGCACCAACAGCGTCGCGCATTCCGGCTTTCTTTTTCTGACAACACGAAAGGCAAGACATGGCTGATACGGGCGATGACGACGCCGCGCTGAAGTGGCCGACGCGTGCGGCGCGGCGCAAGGCGTGTACGGCGTTCTGTACGCATCTGGCGGCGGGATATTCGATCGACAGTTTCCCGGACGCGGACCGAAGGACACTGCGCTATCACGCCGAGCAGTTTCCGGAGGACTTTCCGTCGGAAAAGCTGGAGGAAGCCGCAAGGAACGGCCTTCTGGAGTGGGAGAAGATCGGCAAGGACGGGGTGCGGGGCGACCTGGCGAAATTCAACGCGACCGCCTGGGCCTTCAACATGAAAAACCGGGCCGGCTGGCGCGATCGATCGCAGGTCGAAACCTGGAGCATCTGGGGCGGGCCGGACGAGTTTTCGAAACTGGAAACCTTCAAGCCCCGAAGCCCGGAAGAAATCGCTCTGGGCGTGATGGCACTACTGACGCGCGAGGACCGTTCTGCGAATGACAACAGCTCTGGAAACGCTGATTGACCATATCACCGGCATGGAACCGCCTGAACGGGTGGCCTTGCAAAAGCAACTGGACGAAGCCGGTGTGCTGGACCAGTTCGACGTCTGGCGGCCGCAAGCGGGACCGCAGGCAGACGGTTATTTCAGCCAGGCGGATCTGACGCTTTACGGAGGCGCGGCCGGTGGGGGCAAGACGGATCTGATCGCCGGGCTGGCGCTGTTTGCTCATCACAAGACGGCGATCTTCCGGCAGTCGCTGAAATCGCTCAAAGGTCTGATCGAACGGATGAACACGCTGATGGCAAGGGCCGGTATGGGCAAGATCAGCGGGGCGCCGCCGCGCTGGGTCGGGCCGGACGAACGCATGATCGAGTTTGGCCACCTGGGCTTGCCCGGATCGGAAGAGGACTGGCAGGGACGCGACCACGACCTGAAGGCCTTCGACGAAGGTGCGCAGCTGGACCCGCGCAAGATCCTGTTCGTGCTTGGCTGGTTGAGGACGACACGGCCCGGCCAGCGTTGCCGCGGCCTCATCGCCACCAATCCGCCGCTTGGTGGGCAGGGGGATTTCCTGATGGAGTGGTTCGCGCCCTGGCTTGACCCTCTGCATCCGCTTTACGGAAGTGTCTCGCCGGGGGAATTGCTGTGGGCGGTTTTCATTGATGACGGCGACGCCGTGCGCACCGTCTGGGTAGACGGGCCCGAGCCGGTGGAAATTGAGGGCGAGGTCAGGACGCCGAAAAGCCGGACCTTCATTCCCGCGCGGCGCAAGGACAACGTCTATTTGGGCGAAAGCTACGACGCGCAGCTGGACCAGATGCCGGAGCCGATGCGCACGGCGCTGAAGACCGGCGACTTTCAGGCTGCCAGGCAGGATCATGACTGGCAGGTGATCCCGTCGGAATGGGTCGAGCTTGCTTTCCTCAGATACGATGCGGGCGTTGATCGGGACAAGCCGATGGACGTGCTTGCGGTTGATGTGGCGCAGGGCGGCAAGGACCGGACGGTGCTGCAGCCTCTGCATGGGCGAAGGTTCGCGGAAAACATCGTCCGCAAGGGGACGGACACGCGGGACGGCTCGGACGTCGGGTCTCTGATCGTTCGCGAGCGGCGGGATAACGCGCTGATCGTTGTCGACTGCACCGGTGGGTGGGGCGGAGATACGGTCGGTTTCCTGACGCGGGAAAACAGTATCCCGGTCGAAAAATGCGTCTTCTCCGCACAGTCGGGTGAATATGCCAGGGACAGCCGCATTCCGTTCTACAACTTGCGGGCCCAGCTTTACTGGCGCCTGCGCGAGGCCCTGCACCCGAAAAGCGGACTGGGGCTTGCCATCAAGCGATCGGCAACGGTGAAGGCGCAGCTGACCGCCCATCGCTGGAAGCTCAAGGGCGGCAAGATCCTGATCGAAAGCAAGGAAGAAATTCGTGAGCGGCTGGGGTCTTCCCCTGACGAAGCAGATGCAATTGTCGAGGCACTGGGATGGAAGGACAAGGCTGTCGTAAGGCAGGTTTCGAGGAAAGCGGAGCGGGCGAGAACAGCGGCTCTCGAAGATCCGCTGGACGGCTTTTGATCCGCGATCTGTGCGTGCGCGATGCGACCTTCATCGCCGCCAACATGCGGCCTGCGGATCTCGGGGAGATCGGCTGTCTGTGGAAGGAACTGGATACGCGTGTGCTTGGCACCTGTGCGGTGAAAACCTCCGTGCCGGGCATGGCCTGGTCGGTCTGGTACGAGGGCGAGCCAGCCGCGGCCTATGGCTTCAGTCAGGCGGCGGCCTTTGATCCGGACCACTGGCAGGCCTGGGCTTTCGGAACCGAAAGGTTCCGGCGCTGCGTGCCGCTGATCACCCGGCACTTCAAACGGATTCGGCCTCTGGTCGAGCAGGAGTGTCGGCGGCTACAGGTCGTTACCCATGCGCAGCACGATATCTCGCATGGCTGGATCGAGGCTCTCGGCGGCAGGCGCGAGGGTGTCCTGAGGAGCTACGGGCGGGGCGGCGAGGACTTTTACCTCTATGCCTGGGTAAGGGAGGATCGCTCCGAAGGCGTCGCATGTTCGAAAGAGGCGTTGCCCGCCCTGAATTGCATGCGGTAATCCGTCGGACGCGAGCCGACCTTTTGCCGGAAATGATGACGCAGCGCGTGGGCGCTTCCGAAGCCGACGCGGGATGCGACGGTTTCCATATCCTCGTCGCCTCGCGTCAGGATATCCTTGGCAGCCTCCACTCTTTCATGAACCAGCCAGACGCCGGGCGTCAGGCAGGTTGCTTCCGCAAAGCGCCGCTGGAAGGTGCGCGGGCTCATGCGGCTTTCCCTGGCCATGCCGGCGATCGTCCATGAGCGCGAAAGCGTGGCGCGGACTTTTTCCAGAAGTGGCGCGATTTCGCTGCCCGGGCGAAGAGCAACCGGGCGCTCGAGGAACTGCGCCTGACCACCAGTCCTGTGAGCTGAAATCACCAGGCGCCGGGCGACGGAATTGGCTTTTTCCGGTCCGTAGTCCTGGCGAATGATTTCCAGCAGAAGATCGAGCCCGGCGGCACTGCCGGCGGACGTGAAGATCCGCTCTTCCTGTCTGTAGAGCGATGCCTCGTCCACGCCGACCATCGGGTAGCGGCCGCGCAGTGTTTCCGCATAGCGCCAGTGGGTGGTTGCCGTGCGGCCGTCAAGAAGGCCGGTGGCGGCGAGCACGAAAGCGCCTGAGCATATGGACATGAGACGCGCGCCGCGGCGGTAGGCCCTGCGAAGACGATCGGCAAGCTCTTCGGGCACCGGAATGTCAGCACCCTTCCAACCGGGGACGACGATTATGTCGGCCTCGTCGATCAGCTCCGGAGCACCGTCCGGCACGATCGTCAGCCCGCCCTGGGCCCTGAGTGGTCCGGGTTCGATGGGGCAACTGGCAAAGCGATACCAGTCGGACCCGAATTCAGGACGGCTCAGGCCAAATACCTCGGCGACGAGGCCGAATTCGAACGTGCACAGACCGTCATAGACCAGAGCGACAGCAAGCGGGCCGGTGAGGCGAGATGGGTTGGTTGTTTCAACGTTTGGCATGAATTTTACGTATATAGTCATTCGCGCCAATTGCAAATTGTCTCTTTGTTGCGCGAAATCGGGTTGGAAAAATTGAACCGGAGAGAAGTCGATGCCGAACAATGTGACCGCCGTTGCCGCAGCGCCCAGCGATCTGGCGCGGGAGCATTTTGCTGCCGAGTTTACATTCGAGACTGACTGCTGGGACGTGCATGACGCGCTGAGGGGCGAGCCCGGCTTTGTCCTCCTCGACGTGCGCAGTCCGGCTCTGTTTGCGAAAGGCCATGTGCCCGGAGCAATCAACCTGCCGCATGGCAAGATCATCCGATCAAAGCTGGCGGCCTGGCCGGAAGAGACGCTTTTCGTCACCTATTGCGCCGGACCCCACTGCAATGGGGCAGCGCGCGGCGCGCTGCGTCTTGCCGAGCTCGGGCGGCCGGTGAAGATCATGGCAGGCGGGATCACCGGATGGCTGGATGAAGGGTTCGACCTGGCAACGGGAGCAGAGTGAGGCTGGCAACAGAGCCTTTCACTATAGTCTCGAATTCAAGGCCGATCTGCTCGGCTGGAGGAAGGTCTTTCCTTCAAATGCGAGCGCGCCGCAATCTTCTCCCGGCGCGCTCAAGCGTGACTTCTGATAAACGGTTGTTCGTTCAGTCGAATTTGAATTCATCTGTCTAGCCAATGATTTGAGACAAATCCGGTGGCTGGACGGTTCGTCAGAACGCGGCTAAAACAGACCTCATACCGGTACCTTGGAAAAATGCACCTTTCGGGGAGCGCCGCAGCGTGCCCGAGCGCGTTGCGAGGTGGTGCCGGTCCTCATCGATCAATCCGTCGAATGACGTTCCTGCCGACGCCACTGCGAGGTGGCGGGTGGCTTTGGCTTGTCTGCGACCTGACGGCATCACGGCGTTTGTGCCGACATTTCATCTTCAATCAAAATTCGGAAAGGGGCTCCTCATGTGCCTTTTTGGTGGTGGCTCGAAACAGCCGGAACCCGAACCCACGCCTCCGCCGCCGCGCGAGCCGGACCCGCAGCGCCAGGCGAAAAACCTTCAGGAAAACGAACGGCGTCGCCGGGCCGCTGCCTATGGCACGCGGGCAACCAACCACACCAGCCCGCTGGGCGTTTCGGACTACGGACGATATTCGCAGTCCGGCGTCACACTGCTGGGGAGGGCGTGAGCGATGGGTCTTGTCGATGATCTGAAAACGGAACTGCAGGCCGCTAAATCCGAGCGCCTGTGGTACGAAAACGACTGGCAGGATTACGTCACCTATACGGCGCCGGATATGGAACGCGCCTTCAACCGGCCGGGAGGAATTGCCGCGCCGGACGGCATGAGCGCGTTTCGCCAATCGGCGGCACGCGAACGCTCGCGCAAGCTCTATGATCCGACGGCGGTCTGGCTGCTGGACAGGCTTGCCTCCGGTGTTGGCTCCCTGACGATGCCGGAAGGCTTCAACTGGCACGGCGTTGGCTTCGGCGATCCGTTTGCGCCGCCGCCAACGCAGGCGGACGAAGAATTCTTCGAACTGGTGCGCGATCACCTGTTCCGCGTACGGGCGACGGGGCGTTCGGGTTTTGCACTCGCCAATCGGTCGCGGCTGCTGTCCACGGTCAAGCTGGGCACGGGTGTTCTTTTTCCGGTCGAAAACGAGGACAGCCTTGCCGATATCCGCACACCGATCCACTACCGCTATGTTCCACTCTACGAGGTCTATCTGATCGTCGACGGTCAGGGCGCCGACTGCGGCTTTTTCCGCGTGCGCAGGCTGAAGGCCTGGCAGGCGGTCAAGGAGTATGGCGACAAGGTCTCGCGGCAGGTCCGCGAAGATGCGCAGGACCCGAAGCGGAAGAACAATGAACACACGTTCGTTCATGCGTGCTTTGCCCGCGAAGGTGGCTACGAGGATGCCACCGACATTCGCCGGTCCCGCTATGAGAGCGTGCATTTCGAGGAAGACAGCAAACACATCTGCCGGCGCGGCGGGTTCTTCGAATATCCGCTGGTGATCAGCCGCTGGGACCGCGACGGGCTGTCGCCCTACGGTTCGCCGCCGCAGGCCAAGCTGATGAGTGACATCAAGAGCCTGCAGAGCCTTGCACGGGACGGGCTGATCGCCAGTTCACAGGCGGTGCGCCCGCCGATCGCTACCCACATGATGGAGCGTCAGCTCGACCTCAATCCGGGCCGAACCAATCCGGGGCTTATCGACGAGCAGGGAAGACCGCTGTTTCGTCCGATGATCGATACGGTGAACCCCGGAGCGGCAGACCGCCAGATCGAGAACATTCGCGAGAAACTGCGGATCGGGCTTTATGGCGACCTGTGGCAGACGCTGCTGGAAGGAAACGGCCGCACGGCGACGGAAGCCAATATCCGCCGAAAGGAAATGGCCGACATGATCGGTCCGTTCTCGACCAACATCATGGCCGGCAACGAGGCGCTTTTCGAACGGGAAGTCGGGATTCTCGGGCGGCGCGGTGCGTTTGCCCCCGGATCTCCGCTGGCGCCGCCGGAGAACCTTGCCGACAAGGACGTGACCCTGGTGCCGACGGCTCCGATCGACCAGATGCGCGAGGCGGGCCACTTCGAGGCGATCATGGGTTTCCAGCAATATCTGGGCGTTGCCGCCGGTGCGGACCCGACCATCATGGATCTGCACGACCGGCAGGAGGAATACGACCTGACCCGGCGCGCGCTGGGACTTCCGGCGCGGCTGAAACGGAGGCCCGAAGAGGTGGAGGAGCTGCGCCGCAAGCGGGAAGAAGAAACCGCGCGCCAACAGCAGCTTGCCGCAGGCGAGAGCATGGCGCGCATGGCAAAGGACGGTGCACCGATGCTGGAGGCGCTTGGCGCGCAAGGTGGCGCAGGCGGCCCGGGTGGTCTTGGCGGCCTGGGGGCTTCGGGCGGCCTTGGGGCGCTGAGCGATCCTGGCGGTGTAGACGGTATGGAACTGCTTCAGGGCGCTCTTCAGGGGGCACCGGTGCAGACACAATAACAGCCGGCCAGAACGCCTTGCGGCCACACCCTAAGGACGTCTATCGCGCTGCCTGGCGAAACTCCGCCGCATGATCTCTTCATCAACCTTGTCATGGGTCTTCACGTCCCGGAGGTAGAGCGCGCCGACAATGGCGAGCATGACCAGCGACAGGCCGCGAAAGATCCAGAGCGTTGTTTCGGTTCCAAAATGCGCGACAAGGAAGTCGCTCGCTTTGGTTCCGCCGATGTCGTCCACGAAGAACGACAGGGAAAAAAGCACGACGAGCGCGGCAATCAAAGAGCCCCGGCGCTGCCTGAAAAATAGAAAACCCATGAATGAAATCAAACCGATGAGAGCTGACGGAACGCCCGAACGGGAAGCGCACGGGATGGTTGCGGAAAGACTAAACGGTCTGCCGCGCAAAGAAAAGCGCCCCGGAGCTTGCAGACAGATGTCCGGTTGCCACGTCAACGAAAGGAGCCACCATGGTCTGGCACAGTCTTAAGCGGATCGCCCGGCGGCGGGAAGAACGGCGGACGGCAATCGAGCGGGCCTATCGGTCCGTTTTTTTGTGCCCTGAGGGCGAGGCGGTGCTGGCGGATCTTGCCGCCGAGTGCGGCATTTACCAGGCCCCGCCGATTGCCCTGGAGCCGCGGGCGAGCGGCTATCTGGACGGGCGCAAGGCGCTGTTTGCGCGCATCCTGACCATGATCGGCATTCCGCCGGAAGAACACGCCGCCCTTCAGGAGGCCGCGAGGCTGGAAACCCTGCCGGAATTTGACGAGGACGAGGATTACTGACGATGGAAGACGCGATGAACGCGAGCGACGAGAGTTTCGACCTGCCGGAGATGGAGGCGGAAGCGCCGGAGTTTTCAGAAGCGCCTGGAGAAGACGACCGCGCGCTTGTGGCGGACGCTGACTGGGAGGACGCACAAAGCCTGCTCGATGGCTATCGCCGGCTTGAGGGGGAGCTGGCGGACACACTGAAGGTGCCGGACGAGGATGCCGGGGCGGACGAGCTTTCAGCCTTCTACCAGGACGTTTCGAAAAGCTGGACACCGAAGGACGGCTACCGCTTCAAGATGCCGGCGGACCTGCCGGAGAGCTTTCCCTACGACCAGGCCTTCGCGCAGGAAGCCGGCAACTGGTTCAAGGAGGCGGGGCTCCATCCGGACGCCGCGCAGAAACTCCACGACAGGTGGGTCGGCAAGATGGCCGAGCATTTTTCCGCCGAGGAACAGGCGTCCTCGAAGGCCGCGCAGGAGCAGGCCGGCAGGGCGGAAGCTGCCCATATGTCGCTCATCAAGGAATACGGCCCGCCGGAAAGCGACGGCTACCAGAACATGGTGGCCCGCGCGGACCGGGCGATGAATGCTCTGAGATCCGCCGGCCTCGATCTATCGGGCTGGTTTGCCGAGAAGGGCGCCCTGACGGCCGCCGATGCCCATGGGCTGCAACAGGTGGCCGACCCGACGGCGGTAAAGTTGCTGGCCTTCATCCACCACAATGCCTTTGCCGAGGACGGCCTGTCCGGACTTGCTGGCGGCGGCAGCGGCGGGACCAACCCGTTTGAAAAGGACAATCCGGATCTGCGCCAGCAGTCGGAGCTTCTGGAACGAAGCCCGGAGCGCACCCGGCAACTGATTGCCTCGGCGGGACGGGATCCGAGGCTGTTCGGGCTTTAAGGATTCGAATTGAACTGGGGCCATTACAGGCGGCGGTCAAAGACTACTCACATTTCTGAACGACCAGGGGGGGCTCGTTCGGCGTCTGGTCCGGGTACCAAAATCCAAGATTTCCGTTCTCGAGAATTTCCGCGTAGACGGTGTAAACGCTAACGTCGGCATCATCGGGGTACTTTTCCAGACACTCGTACTCAGTGCCTTCCTTCTTCTGGCAAAACGCCTTGTGGTAAGCCCTGTTGATCATCAGCACATCTTCAAAGAGCACGAAGTCGTAGGGGATTTCTTCTTTCGGGCAGAAGTACTGTTGCGCGGAAGCCGGTGTCGCGGAAGTAAACAGCGAAACCAAAAGAAGGATTTTTTTCATGTCAGCTCGCGTAAATGAATTTGCACGTCGCGTATATGTTGCCGCTCGAAATATCGGTCTGGCCGAACCGCAGGCGCGCTTGGCGGCAGCACAAGCTTCAGTTGAAACGGGTTATGGAAAATCTGTCAAGGGAAACAATTACTTTGGGATAAAGGCGGGAAAGTCCTGGTCAGGGTCCGTTCAGAATTTTCGTACCTGGGAAGAAGTAAATGGTCAAAAAGTCAACGTTTCAGACAAGTTCCGAAAATACGAAAATCTGGAAGAAAGCTTGAAGGATTGGGTCGGCACAGTTACCCGACGCTGGCCCGATGCAATGATTGCGACAACTTTTGAAGATGCTATGAGAGGTTTGCGCTATGGAAGGCCCGATGGATATGCGACCGACTCTCATTACGGTGAAAAGCTTGCATATGTCGAGCGCCGGATTGGAGAAAGCTATTCCCCTCCTACCGATGAGCTAAAGAACTTTCTC
Source organism: Rhodobacterales bacterium (assembly GCA_008107755.1). GTDB lineage: Bacteria > Pseudomonadota > Alphaproteobacteria > Rhizobiales > Stappiaceae > Roseibium. The sequence goes on along the minus strand of VIRH01000087.1, from coordinate 469 downwards.
AGAAAGACTGAGGCTGATGCGGACCTGTCCAACCTCCTCGCTGGCGAACGTGGGGTGCCGCAGCAGGCCACTATCTCTGATACCCAAGGTGTCGTTGACGTAAATATCTTGGCTACGCCGGTGCCAAGACACAAACCCGGGACGATGCCGTTGCAAGCTGCTTCTTGGGATGAAGGTGAACGGCGCAGTGACATGAATCTGGTTTCTGTTCGATGGTGTCCCACGGAGTGGTGTAATTTGTGTGGTTAGCGCGGGCTGAGCGGAGCCTTCGCGTAGCGAAGCGAAGCCCGGGCGGTTCGCTTGGCGGCCACGGTTGTTCTTCGGCTAAGGTTTGGTTTGCACACCGACCTTTGAGCTTAGGAGAACAACCATGACCAAGGACAAACTATCAGAGACAGCCTCTTTGCGCGCGCTTTTGTCAGAGACGCCGGACGCGCAATTGTTGGCGGAGATGTTGGGTTTTGTCGCT
>VIRH01000056.1 GCA_008107755.1 Rhodobacterales bacterium | reverse complement strand
TTTTTTTTTTAAAGAAAAAGACGGCATACGATATTCTGTCGGTGTAAAACATAAAACATTAATTTGATATTTTTGAAGCAATTCTAAGTATGTTTCAGGACTGAACCTTCCATTAAATACAAAAGCAGTTGCACCTGAACCTAATACAGATAAGAAAGGACTCCATACCCATTTTTGCCAACCTGGTGCTGCTGTTGCCCAAACTAAGTCATCTTCATTAATACATAACCAATGTTTTGGTGCCATTTGTAAATGTGCAAATCCCCATCCATGACAATGTGTAACGGCTTTAGGATTGCCAGTTGTACCAGATGTATATGACAGAATCGCCATATCATCACGCGTCGTATCTGCCATTTCTAGTTTGTTACTTGCGTTTTCTTTTTCAGCTTCAAGTGAAATCCATCCATCTTTTTGACCGGCAATAACAAATTTAGTTGACGCATCATATTCTTTAATTTTTTCAAATTCAACTGTGAATGGCTCTAGTGCAATAAC
>VIRH01000135.1 GCA_008107755.1 Rhodobacterales bacterium | reverse complement strand
GAATACGCCAGATTGAATAAGTTCAGCTGCTTCATCACGAGCAACTTCTAACATACGATAATCTTCAACTAAATTGGCAACTAAGAAATCTGGCAATCCACTTTGTTTAACACCAAAGAAATCTCCAGGACCACGCATTTCTAAGTCTCGTTCACTCAATTCAAATCCATCCGTTGTTTGTGTCATAATTGTCATTCTTTCAATTCCTGTTTCTGTTTTAGGGGATGCAATTAAAACACAGTAACTTTGCTGGTCACTTCTACCTACACGACCGCGTAACTGATGTAAAGTTGATAATCCAAAGCGATCCGCATCATAAATCATCATAAAAGTTGCATTCGGTACATTAACACCTACTTCAACAACAGTAGTAGAAACTAAAACATTTATCTCATGATTACTAAACTTTTGCATGACCTCATCTTTTTCATCGGCAGATAACTTACCATGCAATAACCCTACACGGGAAACACCATAATACTGTTGTAAAGACTCGTAC
>VIRH01000045.1 GCA_008107755.1 Rhodobacterales bacterium | reverse complement strand
CTACTGAGGCGACGGAGCGCAGTGGGCAAGAAGGCCGTTACACCGTGCTGAGCGGTCCAGGATCGGCGATCGCAGCCATTCGTCTCGAGCTCAAGGCTGGCAAGAGCACCAAAGACGCGAAGCACATCGGCGAGGAGTGGCTGCACGTCCTTGCCGGTGACATCACGCTCCGCGTCGCGGGCAAAGACTTCTCCCTGGGCACCGGCGATTCCATCCACTTCGACTCATCACAGGTGCACCGCGTGACCAACGAAGGCAGGCGGGCCGCTACCGTACTGGTCGCCTCGACCGCGGCGACCATGCCGATGCATCACCCGGTCCCCCTCCCCAGAACGCGCCGTTAGTCGCCGCCCCAAAATCGCCGCGCAGCCCCTGTGAGCCGCGGTGTCCGCGGCGCCGCCGATCAGACCGGAGGCCCACGGCCACCGCCGTGGGCACCGCGCCGGGGCAGTGGTCGGCCCGGTCCATGGCGACAGCGAGCCGGCCGCCCGCGGGCAGGTGGCGCAGTGACCCTCCCG
>VIRH01000133.1 GCA_008107755.1 Rhodobacterales bacterium | reverse complement strand
TTGATCTCGGGGCCGGTTTCCATGAGATCCGTAAACTGCTTGCTGTCAGAGGCCTGGCCATCGGTCAGTTCAAAGCCAAGCGGCAGGCCGTTCCGGTCCGTTTTCAGATGGATTTTTGTTCCGAACCCGCCGCGTGAACGCCCGAGCGCTTGACCTTCCTGCCCCCTTTGGCGCCTGCCGCCGAGACATGAGCGCGAATGACGGTACTGTCGAACATGGCGATCAGATGCGCGCCTTCATCAAGCCCGGCCAGAATGGAAAAATAGTCCTCGAAAACACCTGCCTTGCCAAGACGGTCGAAGCGTTTCCAGACGCTGTTCCAGTTGCCGAACCGCTCGGGCAAAGCGCGCCAGGAGATGTTATGAAGCGTGAAATAATGCAGTGCCTCGAGAAACAGACGGTCATTCTTTGCCTTCGCGCCAACCCGTGGCAAGCAAGCCCGGAAAACCTCCAGTGCCAGTTCGAAATCCCGTTCTGTCATCTTGGTACACATCGCCGACCTCCAAATCACGTCGGCAACCTATGAATCACTT
>VIRH01000074.1 GCA_008107755.1 Rhodobacterales bacterium | reverse complement strand
CCACTCACCGCCTGATCACCCTCAAGGGCATTGCCAACTTGTTGATCACGTTTGGGTTTGGTAGCTCGCTCTGACGTTTGAGCGTCTCGATTTGCCGCGCCTCAAGGGCTTCCGTTTTCCCAGATCGATAGTCTCCTATGCGATTTGGACCTATCATCGGTTTGCGTTGAGTACGGCAGATGTTGAAGACCTCCTTGCGGAGCGGGGTATTGGTGTGAGCCGGGAAACAATCCGCAAACGGGTGAACCGGTTTGTTCGGCATTTTGCGCGCTGCATTCGCCGGGACAGACCAAAACCCAACAGCAATGGCACTTGGACGAAGCCGTGATCGTCATTGGCGGTGTGAAATACTGGCTCTGGCGGGCGATTGACGGCGATGGAGACGTGCTCGACATCCTGGTTCAATCTCGCCGCCCGCAGCAGGACTATCCCGCCGCTACCGTTGTCGAATTTTGCACCGCCGCTCTCAGGCCGTGCCGATACAAACTGTCCGCAGCCTCATACCGGCACACAAGAGCGGATGCGTTCGGCCTGT
>VIRH01000132.1 GCA_008107755.1 Rhodobacterales bacterium | reverse complement strand
GGCCAATGGCACGGCTCTGCAGCGTCTCCAATCATTTCGACCTCATCCTGAGGAGGACCGCAAGGTCCGTCTCGAAGGATGGGCGACAGGCACTGGAACAAGCTTCCCATCCTTCGAGACAGCGCTTGGGCGCTTCCTCAGGATGAGGCCGTCACTTGGTTGGCCCGGCTTCGGAGTTGCAAGAAGCCTTGCAAGTTATGGCTCTGCCCTTCTCTCTCGGCCAATGGCACGGCTCTGCAGCGTCCCCGACGATTTACGCCCTCATCCTGAGGAGGACCGTCAGGTCCGTCTCGAAGGGTGGGCGACACCCGCTGGAGCAAGCTTCCCACCCTTCGAGACAGCGCTTGGGCGCTTCCTCAGGATGAGGCCGTCACTTGGTTGGCCCGGCTTCGGAGTTGCAAGAAGCCTTGCAAGTTATGGCTCTGCCCTTCTCTCTCGGCCAATGGCACGGCTCTGCAGCGTCCCCGACGATTTACGCCCTCATCCTGAGGAGGACCGTCAGGTCCGTCTCGAAGGGTGGGCGACACCCGCTGGAGCAAGCTTCCCACCCTTCGAGACAGCG
>VIRH01000040.1 GCA_008107755.1 Rhodobacterales bacterium | reverse complement strand
CGCGATTTTGCAACGAATGCGATTGAGAAAACGGGTGGCAGCACGGGCGGCTGGGATCGTGGGGCCTATTCGCAGGAGAGTTTTGTCGGAGCTGGTTCTCTCAGCACGACGGTCTATCGGACCAACAAGTACGTCCTGCTTGGACTTTCTGCGGATGGTGGGGATGTTGGAACATCCACGATCGAATACGGCATTCGACAGCAATCCGACGGCAAGCTTTCGATTTACGAGAACGGGGTGAGCAAGGGAACCTTTGGCCAATATTTTGTTGGCGATGAGCTCACGATCGAGCGTCTGGAAGACGGCACAGTCCAGTATTTGAGGAACGGTGAGGTTTTCTACACGAGTGCCACGCTGTCCGACCCGTCTGTTGCGCTCCATGCGGATGCAAGTTTCTATCAACATGGCAGCCGTCTGGGTGACACGATGCTGCAGTCTGGAGAAGGTCCGGCCGAGCTGGTGACGTGGGAACACGATCCGGACATTGCCGAGATCGGGGCGGAGATGCCCGTTTCGGTCACCTATGAGGACCTGAACGGCGACGGCGCTGTAGATGCGATCCTGTCTGCGGAAGATGGCT
>VIRH01000130.1 GCA_008107755.1 Rhodobacterales bacterium | reverse complement strand
TGTGCCAACACCGTATTAATTGAAAAACTCGTAGGCGCAGCGGCGGAGCGTGGCGACTCACTGGACGCCTGTGCGGAACTGGGGCGTAAGCTGAATAATCAAGGCCACTCAATAGGTATCGCTCTCGGTGGCCGTCGCGTTCCTGCCACAGGCAAACCTTCTTTTACCCTGGCGGATAATGAGATGGAGTTTGGCGTCGGCATTCATGGTGAGCCGGGTATTGACCGCCGCCCCTTCTCTTCCCTTGATCAAACCGTCGATGAAATGTTCGACACCCTGCTGGTAAATGGCTCATACCATCGCACTTTGCGTTTCTGGGATTATCAACAAGGCAGTTGGCAGGAAGAACAACAAACCAAACAACCGCTCCAGTCTGGCGATCGGGTGATTGCGCTGGTTAACAATCTTGGCGCAACTCCGCTTTCTGAGCTGTACGGCGTCTATAACCGCCTGACCACACGTTGCCAGCAAGCGGGATTGACTATCGAACGTAATTTAATTGGCGCGTACTGCACCTCACTGGATATGACCGGTTTCTCAATCACCTTACTGAAAGTTGATGACGAAACGCTGGCACTCTGGGACGCCCCGGTCCACACCCCGGCCCTTAACTGGGGTAAATAAGGAGAAAGCAAT
>VIRH01000129.1 GCA_008107755.1 Rhodobacterales bacterium | reverse complement strand
CCGGCGCGCCCCTTCTTGAGCGGCAAACCCGGCTGGGTCCGGTCGAGCGCCTGGATCTGGCTTTTCTCATCAACCGACAAGACAATGGCGTGGGCTGGCGGGGAGACGTAGAGGCCGACGACATCGTGAAGCTTCTCGGCAAAAGCCTTGTCATTCGACAGTTTGAAACTGCGCCAGCGGTGCGGCGCAAGGCCATGTTCATGCCAGATCTTCACGACCGAAGAGGCCGCAATCCCAACAGCCTTGGCCATCGCGCGAACGGTCCAGTGCGTTGCTTCCTGTCGAGGCGTCTCAAGCGTCAGTGCCACGACCCGCTCGACGAGGTCGCCATCAAGCGGCGCAATGCCGGGCGGTCTGCTCTTGTCGCGCAGGAGGCCATCGACACCCTCGGACATGAAACGCTCCTGCCAGCGCCAGACGCAAGGTTTGGACTTTCCCGTCGCCTCCATGATGGCGAACGTTCCAAGACCGTCCCCGCTCATCAGGATGATCTTCGCCCGCCACACATGTTTCTGGGCAGAGGTCGGGGCGGCAATGATGGCTTCAAGCCGAGCTCGGTCGCCGGCCGTAACGTCAAATGTGATCCCTGTGCGCATCCCCAACCGTCGCACAATCTGCAACCGTTGGGAATCGCAAAACGGAACCTTTTGTTTCGATCAATCCACTAGG
>VIRH01000110.1 GCA_008107755.1 Rhodobacterales bacterium | reverse complement strand
CTTCGCAAAGGTGGTTATCGAAGACCACGGAATGATGTGATACGCCCCGGTATCCTGTCGTACGCCCACGGAGCGAATCGACATCCGTTCCACTGTGCCGGTCAACGGCCCGATAGTCACCAAATCTCCAGTGTTCATGCCGTTTTCAAACTGAATAAATACCCCGGTGATAATATCTTTCACCAGCGTTTGCGAACCAAACGAGATAGCCAGACCTAATGCCCCGGCACCTGCCAGCAATGGCGCGATATTGACGCCGATTTCCGACAACACAATCATGATGGTGATGGTACTGATAATCACCGCCAGCGCGTTACGAAACAGCGTAAGCAGGGTACGCGTGCGGGCGCTGGGTAGCGGGCGGCCATGAATATCCGAAGCCAGCCGGTTTTCGATCAAACTGGCGAGCACCGTCCAGCCAACCGCCGAGAAGAAAAGAATGAGTGCGATACGGATCAGGATATCTACGGTTTTCTGCCCCGCGCCGTTTTGCAGCCAGTTCCAGAAATCGAACAATCCCCATGCGCTCAACAGCAACATTACCGCCACGCAGACTGTCAGAATACGCGCCGTTTTCAGCGCCGCCGACAGCCAGCCATTCAACCGTTTTTGCAGCTCCGGATAGTTACGCTGAGTATGTGGCGAGAGAGTGATGGTTTTCGCCAGCCAGCGGGAAAACATACCGGAAACAAACGCTGCGATACCAATAAT
>VIRH01000109.1 GCA_008107755.1 Rhodobacterales bacterium | reverse complement strand
GACCGTTGTTCAGGGCGTCGATCTTCGAGGCGTCCTTGTCGATACAGGTCACCACGTGGCCGAAATCGGCAAAACATGTTCCGGAAACAAGACCGACGTAACCGGTCCCAATCATTGCAACGCGCATGGCAGATCCTAAAGTGCTGTACGTTCTCGTCTATGGAGAGGCCACATGGCGTCCCGCCGCAGACGACGGGACCGAGGGAAACGAAGGCGTTGGTATCGACTTTTCCTGCGGCAATCAATCGCCATCAGGGCAAAACAGGGACGCCTGACACAATTCTATTTCGGCGAAACGCCGCACCATCTGGCGGTGAAGAGAGCGATCGTTCGTGTCACCCGCAAGAGCGAGGGCAGGTTCACGCATTCATCGATGCCGTGAATGTTGCGCGTCAGCGGGCCGTAGGTGAGGGCGGGGATGCCGCTATGGTTCATGTAGAGCGCCGCATCGAGGTAACAGGCCATGATGGAGCGCTTCAGGTCCGCTCCGTTCACGTCCCGGTGCGACAGGGCTAGGGCCTTTTCCGCATCCGATCCCGCTTCCAGCCGGTAGCCGGCCTGGCACGTCCCGACCCAGTCGACGCGAGGAGCCGCTTTCGCCAGTCTGGAGTCGCTCTCCTGAAGGTCCTTCAAGGTCTTTTCCAGCTTTTCCATGCGATCAGCGGGATCGTCGGACGGATAAAAGCCGATGCGTCCCTCGAGCACGCAGGAGAAGGGGATCGATGAAGGCCATTCACCGCCATGTATGGTGCCTATATTCAGGCTCGCGGGGTTGGCGAGAGCGTCGAACCCCGCGTGATCCGTCTTTTCGAGGTTCCATTCGGCTTGCAGCTTCTTCAGCGCATCGATCACCAGAAAGGCCGCCTCGATGGCACTCAGCCCGCTTTCCGGTTCTCTTGGGTGGGCCGAGACTCCGTGAACCGAAATGCGGAACTTGATCACCCCGGAGTTGGCGAAGATCACGGCCTCGTCAGTCGGTTCGGGAATGAGCACCGCATCGGCCCTTGCGCCCCGTGCGATCGCGGCGGCTGTGCCGTTTCCCGTCACTTCCTCATCAATGACCGACTGGAGTTCCAGAGGCGCGTTCAGTCGGAAACCGGCGGCATCGATGGCATCTGCGGCGAAGATATTGGCGCTGAGCCCGGCCTTCATGTCCCCCGCGCCGCGGCCGTACATCCAGTCGCCCACTCGGGTCGCGGCAAATGGCGGATGCGTCCAGTGGTCAGGGTCGGCGGTCGGGACCACATCCACATGCGCGTTCAGGATCAGCGACCGACCCGTGGCCGTCACTGGCGTTTTTGTGCCGCTGACATTGAATGTGTCAGCGTAGTCGATCGTTGCGGGGGAATAGGCAGGATGCGACCGCAAGGCCTCGACATCGATGCCGTAGGTCTCGACGTCGTAGTCGCGTTTCCGGAGCGCATCCAGGACGATTGTCTGCACCCCGGCTTCGGCGCCACGCAGCGACGGCGCACGAACCACCTCTTCCAGAAATGCGAGTTGATGCTCGAAACGGGACTCGACTGCAGCGGTGATGGCCTCTGCAGCTTCGGGGGAAAGGTCATGCGTCATGGTGATCCGGTCGGTTGGCTGCGTTGATCCACCCTACCAATCGGAAAGCTGGCGTCAAACCGTCAGATAGCGCCGCACTTCCGTCTCCGAAAGATCGGCCCCGGTTCCCGACAGCACGACTTCACCGCGGTCCATGACCGCGTAATCGTCGGCAAGGTCGCGGGCGAATTCGAAATACTGTTCCACCAGCACGATCGCCATGGTGCCCTGATCGCGAAGCCAGGAAATGGCCCGGCCGATATCCTTGATGATCGAGGGCTGAATGCCTTCCGTCGGCTCGTCCAGCACCAGAAGGCGGGGGCGCGTGACAAGGGCACGGGCAATGGCAAGCTGTTGCTGCTGACCGCCGGAAAGGTCACCGCCGCGCCGGCCAAGCATGCTCTTGAGAACCGGGAAAAGTTCGAAGATCGTCTCCGGGATGTGCCGGTCCTTGCGGGCGATCGGCGCATAGCCGGTCTCAAGGTTCTCCTTGACGGAAAGAAGCGGAAAGATCTCCCTCCCCTGGGGCACCACGGCAATGCCTTTTCGCGCGCGGGCATGGGCGGGGAGGCCGGAAATGTCTTCGCCCTCCCAAAGGATACGCCCCTTGCTGATGCCATGCTGACCTGCGACGGCGCGCAGTGTCGAGGTCTTGCCGACGCCATTGCGCCCCATCAGGCATGTGACCTTGCCGACGTCAGCGTTCAGTGAAACACCTTTCAGCGCCTGCGCAGCACCATAATAAAGATCGATGTTTTCGACTTGCAGCATGTTCTTCACCTTTGACCGCGCTCTGCACGAATTTGCTTTCATCCCGCCTTGACCGAGGGCTGGGACCGGAAACCGGTCGCCAGCCTGATACGACGGGGGGCATGGGGCAGCCGTAACCGGATCTCCGGCACCGCAGGGGTGACAGATCACCAGATCAATTCACCGTCCCAGATAGACTTCTACGACCCTTTCGTCGGCGGAGACGTGGTCGAGCGATCCTTCGGCGAGGACGGACCCCTCGTGGAGGACTGTAACCTTGACGCTAAGGGAGCGAACAAACACCATGTCGTGTTCGACCACGACGACCGAGTGATCATTGGCAATATCCTTCAAAAGTTCAGCTGTTTCCGCAGTTTCCGCATCAGTCATGCCGGCGGCGGGTTCGTCCACCAGCAGAAGTTTGGGGTCTTGTGCCAGCAGCATGCCGATCTCCAGCCACTGCTTCTGGCCGTGGCTGAGATTGGCGGCCAGTTCGCCGCGTTTCTCGCCGAGGCGGATCAGATCGAGCAGATCATCAATGCGCTTGCGCTCGCCCCCGGTGATCACATGGAAAAGCGTGTTGAAGGGGCCCCGCGGCGCCTTGAGCGCAAGTTCGAGATTGTCCCAAACCGTATGGCTCTCGAAGACCGTCGGCTTCTGGAACTTGCGGCCGACGCCAAGTTCGGCGATCGACACCTCATCCTCGCCGGTCAGGTCCACCGTCCCGTTGAAATAGACCTCGCCCGTGTCGGGCCGCGTCTTGCCGGTGATCACGTCCATCATCGTCGTCTTGCCGGCGCCGTTGGGCCCGATGATCGCACGCATCTCTCCGGGAGCGATGGTTAGCGACAGTTCGTTCAGCGCCTTGAAGCCATCGAAGGAAACCGAGACGCCGTCGAGATAGAGAAGGCTGTTGGAACGGGCCATGGGTTACTCCGCAGGCTGGGGTTCGGCCGTCTTGGCCGAGGTATCTTGCGAGGACCGGGACTGGGACCCGGCAGACTGGGGCGGCGACGCCGGCGGCTCATCCGAGCCTGCCTCGTAATCCGCCGATGCCTTGCGTTGGCGCAGGGCGTTCCAGCCGGAGCCGATCGTTCCGACAATCCCTTTCGGCAGACACAGCGTCACGATCACGAAGAGCGCGCCGAGAGCGAACAGCCAGACGTCGGGTAGGGCGGCGGTGAACCAGGTCTTGCCGAAATTGACCAGAACGGCTCCGAACATTGCGCCCACCAGCGTCCCGCGGCCGCCGACCGCAACCCAGATGACGACTTCGATGGAATTGGCCGGTTCGAACTCGCCCGGATTGATGATGCCGACCTGCGGCACGTAAAGCGCGCCGGCGACGCCGGCCATCATGGCCGACAGGGTCCAGACGAACAGCTTGTAATGTTCCACACGGTAGCCGAGAAACCGCGTCCGGCTTTCCGCGTCGCGCACGGCGACCAGCACCTTGCCCAGCTTGGATCGGGTAATCGCCCGGCAGAGAAGAAAACTGAGCACGAGCGCAATTCCGGAGGCGGCGAACAGCCCGGCACGCGTTCGGTCGGACTGGATATCGAAGCCGAGGATATCCTTGAAATCGGTCAGGCCGTTGTTGCCGCCAAAGCCCATGTCGTTTCTGAAAAAGGCCAGGAGCAGCGCGTAGGTGAGGGCCTGGGTGATGATCGACAGGTAGACGCCTGTGACCCGGGAGCGGAAGGCGAACCAGCCAAAGACGAAGGCCAGCGCGCCCGGAACGAGCAGCACCATCAGGGCCGCGAACCAGAACATGTCGAAGCCGTACCAGTACCAGGGCAGCTCATTCCAGTTCAGGAACACCATGAAGTCCGGCAGGATCGGGTCGCCATAGACACCGCGCGTGCCGATCTGGCGCATCAGATACATGCCCATGGCGTAACCGCCGAGCGCGAAGAAGGCGGCATGGCCGAGCGAGAGAATGCCGCAGTAGCCCCATACCAGATCCACCGCCAGCGCCAGCAGCGCGTAGGTCAGGTACTTGCCCATCAACGTGACTGCATAGGTCGGCACGTGGAAGGGGGAACCCGGGGGCACCAGCAGGTTGCCGGCGGGAATGAGGATGATCACGGCGGCCATGATCCCCAGGAAGATCCCCGCTCGGGCGTCCATGGCGCGGAAGAGGAAAGAGGACATCATGCTTCAACTGCCCGGCCCTTGAGGGCGAACAGCCCCCTCGGACGCTTCTGGATAAAGAGAATGATAAAGACGAGGACGAAGATCTTGCCGAGCACCGCACCCGCATAGGGCTCCAGGAACTTGTTGACGACACCGAGCGTCATGGCGCCGACCAGCGTGCCCCAAAGGTTGCCGACACCGCCGAAGACCACGACCATGAAGCTGTCGATGATGTAGCCCTGGCCCAGGTTGGGCGAGACGTTGTCGATCTGCGACAGCGCCACGCCGGCAATACCCGCAATGCCCGAGCCGAGACCGAAGGTCAGCGCGTCGACCCATGGCGTGCGAATGCCCATGGAGGCGGCCATGCGGCGGTTCTGGGTGACCGCCCTTGTGTAGAGGCCGAAAGGTGTTTTCTTCAGGACCAGCATCAGCCCGGCGAAGACCAGCATCGCGAAGACGATGATCCACATGCGGTTATAGGTGATGGTCATCTGTCCGAGCTCGAATGCACCGGACATCCATTCGGGATTTCCGACTTGCCGGTTGGTGGGGCCGAAGATCGAGCGCACGGCCTGCTGCAGGATCAGCGAGATGCCCCAGGTGGCAAGCAGGGTTTCCAACGGCCGGCCGTAGAGCCAGCGGATCACGCCGCGTTCGATGGCGACGCCGATAGCACCCGAGACCACGAAGGCAAGCGGCAGGGCAATGAACAGGGAATAGTCGAAGAGGCCGGGCATCGACGTGCGGATCATCTCCTGCACGACGAAGGTCACATAGGCGCCGATCATGACCATTTCGCCATGGGCCATGTTGATGACGCCCATCACGCCGAAGGTGATGGCAAGGCCGATGGCGGCCAGCAGCAGCACGGAGCCGAGGGAAATGCCGTACCAGACATTCTGCACCGCATCCCAGGCGGCAATCGACTTCTCGATCTTCATGACGGCCGAATTCGCTGCATCCAGCGTTTCCCCTTCCAGGGTGGAGCGCACCGACATGAGGAGGGACAGCGCCTGCCGTGATCCGAGGTCCGCAAGAACCGTCACGGCCTCGCGTTTCTGATCCTCACCGAGATCGGAGTTAAGAACAGCCGCGGCACGGGCCTGTGCCATCATCACGCGCACGCCGTCGTCGGTCTCGGCGGAAATGGCTGCGTCGAGCGCGTCGATGCTTTCCGGATCACGCGACTTGAAGACGGCTTCGGCGGCCTGCATGCGCACGTTCGGATCCGGCGCCCTGAGGGTGAGCGATCCGAGGGCTGAGCGGATGACCCGGCGCAAACTGTTGTTGACCTTGATCTTCTTGACGTCCCGGCGGCCGACTTCGCCGGCCGGCTCCAGGGTCAGCGGATCGGTCAGGGCATATCCCTTGCCGGCCTTTCTGGTGATGAAGACCATGCCGTCGGATTTGCGGAAATAGAGATCGCCTTCACCGAGTGCCTCCAGCGTCGGCGCGACGACCGGGTCGCCTGTCGCCGCGAGGTCTCCGATCTGCTTTTCCGTCTGGTCGTATTTGCCTTTTGCCAGTTCATTGATCAGGGGACGAAGCGTTTCGGGATCGCTCTGGGCGAAACCCGGCCCGGCAAGACCCAGCGTCAGGAAAAGAAACAGAAGGAGTGATCTCGATAACGTCATTTGGTCACCGGCGTTGCGGATGAAAGTAAACTTCTCATCCTGAGGAGCCGCTTGGCGGCGCCTCGAAGGATGGGCCGTTTGCTCTTGCGTTTGCCGCCCCTCCATGGAGACGAACCTGTCGGTTTCTCTCAGGGCGAGGTGGTACTTGTTGCTTCTCACACGTCCGAAGCGGCTGCCCGGTCTGGACGGAGTGAAGAGAAACGCATGCCGGGACGGGCTGCGTGAGCCCATCCCGCAAAGTCAGGTTCGTGTCAGGAGCCGGAGCCGCCGCACTTGCCGGTTTTGGTGTTGAAGTTTCCGCAGGAGAGCGGCGCGCGCCAATCGGAGATCAGGTCCTTGGAGCCATCGAGGTAATCGGACCATGCGTCGCCGACGACGAGGCCGGAAGTTTCCCAGACGGTCTCGAACTGGCCGTCATCCTGGATTTCACCGATCAGCACCGGTTTGGTGATGTGGTGGTTCGGCATCATCGCGGAGTAGCCGCCGGTCAGGTTCGGAACGGAAACGCCGACGATGGCGTCGATCACCGCATCCGGATCGGTGGAACCGGCCTTCTTGACGGCCTCGACCCACATGTTGAAGCCGATGAAGTGCGCTTCCATCGGATCGTTGGTCACGCGGTCGTCGTCGCCGATGTAGGCGTGCCATGCGTCGATGAACTCGGCGTTGGCGTCGGTGTCGGCGGACTGGAAGTAGTTCCAGGCGGCAAGGTGGCCGACGAGCGGAGCCGTATCGAGACCTGCCAGCTCCTCTTCACCCACGGAGAAGGCGACAACCGGGATGTCTTCTGCCTTGATACCCGCGTTGCCCAGTTCCTTGTAGAAGGGAACGTTGGCATCGCCGTTGATGGTGGAAACCACGGCGGTCTTCTTGCCGGCGGAGCCGAAGGTCTTGATGTCGGACACGATCGTCTGCCAGTCGGAATGACCGAACGGCGTGTAGTTGATCATGATGTCTTCTTCGGCAACGCCCTTGGACTTGAGGTACGCTTCCAGGATCTTGTTGGTCGTGCGCGGATAGACATAGTCGGTACCGGCCAGAACCCAGCGCTCGACGCCTTCCTCGTTCATCAGGTAGTCGACGGCCGGAATAGCCTGCTGGTTCGGAGCAGCACCGGTGTAGAACACGTTGCGCTGGGACTCTTCGCCTTCATACTGAACCGGGTAGAAGAGAAGCGAATTCAGTTCTTCGAAAACTGGCAGAACGGACTTGCGAGACACGGACGTCCAGCAGCCGAAGACTGCGTCGACGTCGTTGACTTCGATCAGCTCGCGGGCCTTTTCCGCAAACAGCGGCCAGTCGGACGCGGGATCGACAACGACAGCTTCCAGCTGCTTGCCCAGAAGGCCGCCCTTCTTGTTCTGCTCTTCGATGAGCATCAGCATGGCGTCCTTGAGCGTCGTTTCGGAGATCGCCATCGTGCCGGACAGAGAGTGCAGGATGCCAACCTTGATCGTGTCTTCCTGCGCAAACGCGCCGCCGGCAATGGTCGAGGCCATCAGGCCTGCAAGCGCGAGTTTCGTGAAGGTCTTTTTCATGTGATTTCCCCTTGAATACGGCACCGGTTCCCGGCCGGTGCGAGGCGCAGTCGGAACGAATGCAGCCTTCGGGGAAAGATCGTGCGCCGGAAGCGATGCGCTGCAACATACGTCAATTGACGTAAGTCGCGGTTCAGTGCCCTGGTTGCTTTTCCTGTTTCATTCGGCACGGATTGTGCTTTTAGATGGGGTTGAACGTGAAAACGGGGCGGAAAATCTTGAGATGCGAATGGCCGTTTGCCGAACAGACAGGCAAATGATGCGAAATGATGCGGTAACTTGTGCGTCGCGATGGGGAGTCGTCTTCCATCGTCGGGTGCTTCGGTCAAGCACGGACCGTGCCCGATGAGAGCTCGCCAGCGTATTCTCCCGGTTCGCCGGCAGTACAACAAGTGGGTCAACAATCAGACGCTTGAGGACTACGCGCTGCGCTTCACGGCCAAGAGCGCCCGCCGATTCTCCTCGCGCGCAATCTCCCAGACGGCGATCGGTGCAATTTCGTTTCTTGCGCTGGAGGCCATCGGCGGCGCGATCACCTTGTCGCACGGCACGGCGAACGCGTTTCTCGCGATCCTGGTCGGGAGCCTCGTTCTGCTGGTGGTCGGACTTCCGATCAGCCGCTACGCCATGCGATACGGCGTCGATATCGACCTGCTGACCCGGGGCGCGGGTTTCGGCTACATCGGCTCGACGATCACCTCCCTGATCTACGCCAGTTTCACCTTCATTCTCTTCGCGATCGAAGCCTCGATCATGTCGAGTGCGCTGGAGTTTGCCTTCGGGGTGCCGCTCTGGCTTGGCTATATCGTCAGCGCGGTCGCGGTGATCCCGCTCGTGACCCATGGCATCACCTGGATCAGCCGCTTCCAGCTCGCCACGCAGCCCTTCTGGATCATCCTCAACGTCCTGCCCTTCGTCTTTATCGCCTTCACCGACTGGCAGGCGGTCGGCAACTGGCTGAGCTTCTCCGGCATCGATCCGGTGACCGAAGCGCCGCGGGTGGGTGGCGGGGGCTGGGCAAGCATCAATCTGGTCAGTTTCGGTGCCGCCTCCGCCGTCATTCTCGCACTCATGGCGCAGATCGGCGAGCAGGTCGACTTCCTGCGTTTTCTGCCGGCGCAGGATTTTGCCCGTCGCCGGCACCGTTTCGCGCTCTTCCTGGCCGGACCGGGATGGGTGGTGCTGGGCGCTCCCAAGATGATTGCCGGCTCTTTTCTGGCGGTTCTGGCGCTCTCTCACGGTGTGCCCGTGGGCAGCGCCGACGCGCCGTCGCGCATGTATACCGTTGCTTTCGGCTACATGATCCCGAACGAGAGCGTCGTTCTTCTTCTCATGGCGGCGTTCGTGGTGGTGGCGCAGCTAAAGATCAACGTGATGAACGCCTATGCGGGATCGCTGGCCTGGTCCAATTTCTTCTCCCGCCTGACCCACTCCCATCCCGGACGCGTCGTCTGGCTGGTGTTCAATGTGGGCATCGCCCTGCTTCTCATGGAACTCGGCATCTATGAGCTTCTGGAGGAAACCCTTGGCGTCTTCTCCATCGTCGCCATGGCCTGGCTCTCCGCGATTTCGGCGGATCTCTTCATCAACAAGCCGTTCGGCCTGTCGCCTCCCGGCATCGAGTTCAAGCGAGCGCATCTTTACGACATCAATCCGGTCGGGCTTGGCGCGATGCTGCTTGCCGCCGTGATTGCCCTGACGGCGCATTTCGGTCTTTTCGGCACCGTCGCTGCCGCGCTGGCGACCTTCCTCGCGATGGCGGTTGCCTTTGTTGCGGCTCCGCTCATTGCGGTCGCGACCAAGGGAAAGTTCTATCTGGCCCGCAAGCCGCGTCAGAGCTGGCAGAAACTGGACCACATTGCCTGTTCCATCTGCGAGAACCCGTTCGAGCCCGAAGACATGGCCTATTGTCCCGCCTACCAGGCACCGATCTGCTCGCTGTGCTGTTCGCTGGATGCGCGCTGCCATGACAGCTGCAAGCCCCGGGCACGGGTTGCGAGCCAGGTGGCGACCGTGGCGGCCCACATCCTTCCCGAACGGGCGCTGTCCTTCTTCGGCTCGCGTCTCGGGCGCTATGCGCTGGCTGCTGCCTTTTCCATGACAGGTATCGGCCTTGTTCTGTGGATCATCTACGCCCAGGCGGCCAACCGGCTCGGCGACCCGACGGGCATCATTGCCCAGACGGTCGCTCTCATTTTCTTCGTCTTTGCCATCGTTGCGGGCATTGCCTGCTGGTTCCTTGTTCTCGCACACGATACCCGCCGTGTCGCCGAGGAGGAATCCGCCCGTCAGAATGCGCTTCTGCAAAAGGAAATCGACGCCCACAGCGTGACTGATGCAGCGCTCCAGAAAGCCAAGGAAAACGCGGAAGCGGCCAACCTAGCCAAGAGCCGATACGTCGTCGGCCTCAGCCACGAACTCAGGACCCCACTCAACGCCGTCATGGGGTATGCCCAGGTGCTGGAGAGGGACGAGAGCCTGCCGGCGGCGCGCAAACCCGCCGTCAGCACCATCCGGCGCAGCGCCGAGCATCTGTCGGGCTTGATCGACGGCCTTCTGGATATATCGCGCATCGAGGCCGGGCGGCTCCAGATCTATTCCAACGAGATCAACATTCACGAATTCCTCGACCAGATCGTCGACATGTTCCGCATGCAGGCGTCCGCGAAGGGGCTCGGTTTCGACTATCAGCGGGCCGCCAACCTGCCAGCTTTCGTGCGCACGGACGAAAAACGCCTCCGCCAGGTTCTCGTCAACCTTCTGTCCAACGCCATCAAGTTCACCGAAAGCGGGCGGGTGAGCCTGTCCGTCAGCTACCGGTCGCAGGTGGCGAGCTTTGTCGTGGAAGACAGCGGTCCGGGCATCGAGCTGGACGAGCAGGGCAAGATCTTCGAACCCTTCGGCCGTGGCCGGTCCGTCAGCAGTGCACGCACACCCGGCCTCGGCCTCGGTCTGACGATCACCAAGCTTCTGACGGAAACCATGGGGGGCGCCATTGCCCTGTCCAGCGAGCCAGGCAAGGGGGCGAGTTTCGAGGTGCGCCTGATGCTCGCCGCCGTCGACCGCCCGGTCGACACGGTGCGTCTGGAGCGGCAGGTGAGGGGGTATGAGGGCGCGCGCCGCGCGATCGCCGTCATCGATGACAATCCGGAGCATCGCGGGCTTGTCAGCGACATTCTCAAGCCGCTCGGGTTTACGGTTCTGGAAGCGGAGGACGGCGTGCAGTGCCTTGATACGATCCTGCCGCTTCGACCGGATGTGTACCTGATCGATATCCTGATGCCCGGCATCAACGGCTGGGAACTTGCGGAGGCATTGCGCGTGGAGGGCGAGACGGCGCCGATCATCATGCTTTCGGCTAATATCGGCGATCAGGCCTTGCGTCCCGACGGGCCTGCTCACCACAATGCAACTCTTGCGAAACCATTCGATATCGGTCGCTTGCTCGACCTTCTGCAGAAGCACACCGGCCTTGTGTGGACCGAGCGGCCGGCGCCGGAGGCTCCGGCTCCCCCGGCGGACGGTCCGTTGCGCTCGCCGGGCGCAAATCACGTGGCGGATCTGATATCGCTGGCGGAAATCGGTTATGTGGAGGGTATAGAAGCGAAATTGGCCGAGCTTGCGAAAGATCCGGAAAACCGGCCTTTGACGGAAACCCTGCAGGGTCACCTCGGCCGGTTCGATTTTGCTGCCTATCGGGACGTCTTGAGCAGATTGGAAACACATGACGGATGAACGCCGCGACACGGTTCTGGTCGTCGATGACAGCCCGGAAACCCTGGGGTTTGTCACGGAGGCACTGAAAAAGACCGGGATCGCGGTGCTGGTGGCGACAAGCGGAGATGCCGCTCTGTCCGTGTGCGCCAGGGTGACGCCGGACACGATCCTGATGGATGCGGTCATGCCGGGGCTCGACGGGTTCGAGACCTGCCGCAAGATCAAGGAGACGCCTGCGCTCCGCCACGTCCCAGTCATCTTCATGACCGGCCTTTCCGAAACCGAGCATATCGTCAAGGCGCTCGATAGTGGCGGCGTGGACTTCCTGACCAAGCCCATCGACGTTGATGAACTCAAGGCCCGGATCAAGGTTCACCTGAAGAATGCAAGATCCGTTCAAAGCGCCCATGTGGCGCTGGATGCGGCCGGCCGTCATCTGGTGGCGGTCTCCCAGGAGGGAACGGTCATGTGGTCGACACCCCAGATCCAGCACCTTCTGGCGAGGACGGGGGCGGCGGAGGCGAGCCTTCTGCGGCTCGGTCAGGCGCTCGGCGACTGGCTGACCCGCACCGAAGGCGTTGACGAGCGGCGCCAGAGCTTCATGCTCGGCTTGTCGGAGGACCTTTCCGTCCAGCTGCATCCGCTCGGCCGCGTCGGACCGGACGAAAACCTCTTCCGCGTCACGGCCGAGGATGAGGCCGGCCAGGTAAGTGCGCTTCAGACGCGCTTCGAACTCACTCAGCGCGAAGC
Source organism: Rhodobacterales bacterium (assembly GCA_008107755.1). Classification (GTDB taxonomy): domain Bacteria; phylum Pseudomonadota; class Alphaproteobacteria; order Rhizobiales; family Stappiaceae; genus Roseibium. Next base: position 224,122 of record VIRH01000109.1, on the reverse strand, counting down.
CGAAGTCCTGATCTGGATTGCCAAGGGCAAGGCCAACAAGGACATCGGCGAGATCCTCGGCCTGTCCCCACGCACGGTGAACAAGCACCTGGAGCAGATCTTCGTCAAACTTGGCGTGGAGAATCGCGCCTCCGCCGCCGTCCGCGGCGCGGAGGTGATCTTCGCGCTTTGATATGCGGCCCAACGAAAGCTTCCGGATGTAACGGACGAGGCCTCTTCTGAGGCAAAAGAGCGACCTTTCACCCGTCCTTCCGACAAAGCGTCAGCAACGAGCCGTATGAGTTGCGGGATACCATCATATTCCTGGGAAGCTCGGGCAAACCGCTCAAAATATCAGACCTGACCTCAGATCTCGGCGTCATCCCCGACTTGATCGGGGATCTATTCGTTCGCAGAGCTGGAGTGGAGAAACGCAACGTGTCTGCCTGTATCTCGTTGGGCGGAGAGGGGCATTGGATCCCCGATCAAGTCGGGGATGACTGCGGTGCTGTTGCGGCCTTGAGCGACAAGATCAATCAACCCTTGCTGGGTGGCGCAAAGAGAGCCCACTCTTCAGGCGTTAACCCCTCGAAAGAGCCTAGGTCCTGTGAACCACCCGATCCGCCCATCAGGTAGGCTGCTTGCTCCCGACGCACCGTTCGACACGACGAACTTCGCCTCAGATCTCAGCGTCATCCCCGACTCGATCGGGGATCCACTCGTTCGCAGAGCTGGAGTGCAGAAATGCAGCGTGTCTGCCTGCATCTTGTCTGGCGGAGAGGGGCATTGGATCCCCGATCAAGTCGGGGAAGACTGCGGTGCTGTTGCGGCCTTGAGTAACAAGACCAATCTACCTTTGCTTGGTGGCGCAAAGAGAGCCCCACTCTTCAGGCTTAACTTCTCGAAAGAGCCGAGGGCCTGTGAACATTCAATCCACCCATCGTGTAGGCTGCTTGATCCCGGCACTTCGATCGAAACAGCAGACCTGGCCTCAGATCTCGGCGTCATCCCCGACTTGATCGGGGAACCACTCGTTCGCAGAGCTGGAGTGGAGAGACGCAGAGTATCTGCCTGTGTCTTGTCTGGCGGAGAGGGGCATTGTATCCCCGATCAAGTCGGGGATGACTGCCGCGGTGTTGCAGTCTTGAGCATCGAGACCAATCAACCTTTGCTGAGTGGCGCAAAGAGGGCTCCGCTCCATAGGCCTTGTCTCCTTCGAATGAGCCGAGGTCCAGAGAGCCGCTCATTCGCTGATCTGATACACGGTGATTGATGACAGCGCTTGGCATCCGTCTGACCTTCGCCAGCAATCTGGCGTCTCGTCACGAGCGTATTCATTCGAAACTGCGCGCATTCAGCGGGCTTTGGAAATTGCGAATGGTTCGCAATAAGCTTGACAACTTGCGAATGAGTTGCAATATCATTTGCAATAAGCCGTCCTCTTGGGTTGCGCCGGATCGGGGCAGCAGGACGGAGGAAAGAAAGAGAAATGCATTCAAGGCGACTTCTCGCGGCTATCACCGCTGCAGCCTGTCTTTCTGTGAGCATTCTGCCCGCGGCTGCGGCGGATCGCATGAAGGTGGTGACAACGTTCACGGTTCTGGCGGACATGGCGAAAAACGTCGCCGGCGATGCTGCCGACGTCGTCTCCATCACCAAGCCGGGGGCCGAGATCCATGGCTACCAGCCGACACCGCGGGACATCGTCGGCGCATCGGACGCGGATCTCGTTCTCTACAACGGTCTCAATCTGGAACTTTGGTTCGAGCAGTTTCTGAACAATCTCGGTGACATTCCCTCTGTGACTGTGTCGGATGGGATCGATCCGATTTCGATCGGTTCCGGCTCTTATGAAGGCAAACCTAATCCGCATGCCTGGATGGGCGCGAACAACGCCTTCATCTATATCGACAACATCGCCCGGGCCTTCGCCGAGCATGATCCGGACAGCGCAGCGACCTACGAGGCGAATGCCGAAGCCTACAAGGCGAAGCTGAAGGAGGTCATCGATCCGCTCCGCGCGCAAATCGCCGCGATCCCGGAGAAACAGCGCTGGCTGGTGACGTGCGAGGGAGCATTCAGCTATCTCGCCCGCGACTTCGACATGAGGGAACTGTACCTCTGGCCGATGAACACCGATCAGGTGGGGACGCCTCAACAGGTGCGCTCCGTCATCGACGGTGTGCGGGAGAACGAGATCCCCGTCGTCTTTTGCGAGAGCACCGTCAACACCTCTCCGGCCAAACAGGTTGCCCGCGAAACCGGTGCCAAATACGGCGGCGAGCTTTATGTGGACAGCCTCAGCGAGCCCGGCGGCAAGGTGCCGACGTATCTGGATCTCCTCAAGGTGACCGCCGGCACCGTTGCCGAAGGTTTGACGACCGCGACAAAATGAGCACGCGCAGACAGTGCGATTGCGGTGCCTTGACGCAGATGCGAAGGTGCTGACCAACCGGAGAGGAGCCCGGGCAACACCGGGACGAAGCCAGCCCCATGCTGCAGATTGTCAAGGACCGCGAAATGGATGCGACCGCACAGGCGGAGTCACTCGGAATTGCAGCCGAGGACGTTACGGTAACCTACCGAAATGGCCACACGGCGCTTTGGAACGCGAGCTTTGAAATCCCGCGCGGCACCGTGACGGCGCTCGTCGGCGTCAACGGCGCGGGAAAATCGACCCTCTTCAAGGCAATTATGGGGTTCGTTCCGGCAGCGCGCGGGCATATCCGCATTCTCGGGTTGCCCGTGTCCGAAGCCCTGCGAAAGAACCTCGTCGCCTATGTGCCGCAGTCGGAGGAAGTCGACTGGTCCTTTCCCGTGCTGGTCGAGGATGTGGTCATGATGGGCCGCTACGGTCACATGGGGTTCCTCCGGCGCCCGAAACCGGCCGACCGCAAGGCGGTGGACGAGGCCCTGCGCCGGGTCAACATGCAGGATTTCCGCAAGCGCCAGATCGGCGAGCTATCCGGCGGCCAGCGCAAGCGGGTCTTCCTCGCTCGCGCTCTGGCGCAGGACGGTCAGGTGATCCTGCTCGACGAGCCGTTCACCGGCGTCGACGTCAAGACGGAAGAGCAGATCGTTGCGCTCTTGCGTGAGCTTCGCGACGAGGGCCGCGTGATGCTCGTCTCCACCCATAACCTCGGGTCCGTCCCAGAGTTCTGTGATCGCACGGTGCTGGTAAAGGGAACCGTGCTCGAATACGGCCCGACGGAAACGGTCTTCACCCACAAGAATCTGGAAAAGGCTTTCGGCGGCGTTCTGCGCCACTTCACGCTTTCCGGGGCGGCACTTCACACCGACGGCGACGAGCGCACGGTCACTATCCTGACCGATGACGAGCGCCCCTTCGTTCAGTATGGCGACAAGGTGCAGACGAGCGAGGCGCGCGAGTGATGGAGCTCCTTCTCGAACCTTTCGGCTACAGCTACATGACCAACGCGATGTGGGTGTCTGCCCTCGTGGGTGGCGTCTGCGCGTTTCTGTCGGCCTATCTGATGCTGAAAGGCTGGTCGCTGATCGGCGATGCGCTTTCGCACTCCGTTGTGCCGGGCGTTGCGGGGGCCTATCTCCTCGGCCTGCCGTTTTCGCTTGGCGCCTTCATCGCGGGCGGGCTGGCCGCGGGGGCTATGCTGTTCCTCTCCGAGCGCTCGGGCCTCAAGGTCGACGTCATCATCGGGCTGATCTTCACCAGCTTCTTCGGCCTCGGCCTCTTCATCGTCTCGCTCAACCCGGTGTCTGTCTCGATCCAGACCATCACGATGGGCAACATCCTGGCGATAACGCCGGAAGACACGCTGCAGCTCGCCATCATCGGCTTCGTCTCGCTGGCCGTTCTGCTGGTGATCTGGAAGGACCTGATGGTGACCTTCTTCGACGAGAGCCATGCCCGCACCATCGGCCTGAAGCCTGGTCTCCTGAAGGCAATCTTCTTCGTGCTTCTGTCCGCTTCGGTCGTCGCGGCGATGCAGACCGTCGGCGCGTTTCTGGTCATTGCCATGGTCGTGACGCCCGGCGCGACCGCCTATCTCCTGTGCGACCGGTTTCCGCGGCTGATCCTGCTTTCCGTCGCGCTGGGCACGTTGACGGCCTTTACGGGCGCCTACATGAGCTATTTCCTCGATGGTGCGACCGGCGGCATCATCGTGACGCTGCAGACGATCCTTTTCCTGCTGGCATTCATCTTCGCTCCCAAGCACGGTCTTCTGGCTGCTCGCCGCAAGGCAGCGGAAGCTCTGCGCCGAGGGCCCGGTCCCGACTTTGCGGGAACCGACGATCCCGCCGCACCGGGTGAGGGCGCCTGATGGATCTCGAAACACTGCTGCTGCCGTTCCGCTTTCCGTTCATGCAGAACGCGTTTCTGATCTGCCTGATTGTTGCCGTCCCGACTGCGCTTCTGTCGTGCTTTCTGGTCATGAAGGGGTGGGCGCTGATGGGCGATGCCGTCAGCCATGCCATTCTGCCAGGCATCGTGCTGGCCTATATCTTCGGAATACCGCTTCTCATCGGCGCTTTTGTCGCCGGCATGGTCTGCGCGCTCGCCACCGGCTATCTGTCCGGCAACAGCCGGGTCAAGCAGGACACGGTCATGGGCGTCGTCTTTTCCGGCATGTTCGGTCTCGGCATCGTCCTCTACGTCTCCATCGAGAGCAATGCCCATCTCGACCATATCCTTTTTGGCAACATGCTCGGGGTCGGAACCGCGGATCTGGTCACATCCGGTGCCATCACAATCGTCGTTGGCGGTGCGCTGGTCCTCAAGTGGAAGGATCTCGTCCTTCACAGTTTCGACGCGGCCCAGGCGAAGGCCTCGGGACTGCCGGTCAATCTGCTCCACTACGGCCTGCTCACGGCGCTTTCGCTGACAATCGTCGCGACACTTTCTGCTGCCGGACTCATTCTGGCGATCGGTCTTCTCATTGCGCCTGGGGCGATTGCATTCCTGCTCGTACGCACCTTCGGCAAAATGCTCTGGGTTGCGGTCCTCGTCTGCATGCTGGCGATGCTCGGGGGGACTTATGCGAGCTTCTTCCTCGACAGCGCGCCGGCGCCGACAATCATCCTGATCCTGTCGGCATTCTTTCTGCTGGCGTTTGTCCGGCGTCTTGTGCTCACGAGAGCCGCCTCGCGTCGAAGCGTGCAGGCGCAAATGCAAGCCGGCGTCTGAGCTCAGTCGAAGAAGCGTTCGGGAGCCTTCGCGACGTGGTCGGCAACATAGGCACCGCGTTGTCCCATCGGTCTGTCACGGCCGACCGTCGTATCCACGCAGGTCTGGTGCTCCACTTCCGCATTGAGTTCCGCCCCCATCAGGGTGACGACAGCCGAGAACCAGAACCACAGCAGCAGCACGACGATGGAGGTCAAGGTGCCGTAGACCGCCTCGTAGTCGGCGACCGTTTCCACATACGTTGAAAAGGCGAAAGACCCGGCAATCCAGAGAAGGGTCGCGGCAACCGCGCCTGTGCTGACCCATTTCGCTTTGGCGTGCCGACGCGAAGGACCATAGCGATACGTGATCGAAAGCCCGATCGCGACCGCGGTTATGATCACTGGCCAGCGCGCGAAGCGGATGATTGCTTCCTTCCCGTCCGACATGGGAATGACCGAGAAGAGGATGGGAACCGCCACGAAGGCCAGAATGGAACACAGGCCGATGAAAATTGCCGCCAAGGTCAGCATGAAGGCGGTGAAGTAGAAGCGGAAGATCGACCTCTCTTCGTGCTCCCGGTAGGCGAGGGTGACGGCGATCATCATTGCCCGCACGCCTGCCGTCGCAGCCCAGAAGGAGATCACGATACCGGTGATGGCCTTCAGCGTCACCGAGACCTCTTCCGGACCGGTATCCAGCACTGTGTCCAGCTGCCCGGAGATAAAAGTCCGGACACTTTCCGGCATGATGATGCCGATTTGCTGCATCAGGGAGCGGATCGCATCGGGCGAGATCATCCGCTTGCTGATTGCGGCGAAGGAGGTCAGAGCCGGGACAAGTGCCAGAAGAAAATAGAAGGCGACTCCCGCAGAGATGAGAAAGACATTGTCCTTCCCGGTTTGCTGCCACGTCCGGATAAGGACGTCGATCCAGCCTCTAAAGGGGATTTTTCCGGCCGAAGTGGCCGTCGCGCCGCGGCGCGCCTGTCTGGGGCTGACGGTCTTCTGCATGGGGCATTAACGCTCGAATCCGGGAAATGTTCCAGCAAAAATTCTCGGAACTCTTTTCCCTGGCTCCCGTTTTCCAGTCAACGCGGCCAGGCTGCAACGGCTTGAACGCATTCAGGCGCATCCGTGTCGGTGAAAGCCGCCGGACGCCGCACTATCTTGGAAGAGGAGAAATCCATGAAACGCGCTACGAAACTCGCCCTGATCCTTGCTGGTGCAACGGCAATCGCGGCTCCCGCCTATGCCGCCGACAACGGGGTCGAGATCGGTAAGCTGACCTGCAGCGTCGACGGCGAAACCAACTTCATCGTCGGGTCCAAGGCCACGCTTAACTGCGTGTTCGACGCCGTTGATGGGTACCAGACCCAGTACACCGGAACGGTCAACGAGTATGGTCTCGACATCGGCACGACCAACAACGCAACGCTCGTCTGGGGCGTGCTGGCTCCGACCACGGATATCGGCAAGGGCGCGCTTGAAGGTGAATACGGCGGCGTGACCGCTGGTGCAAGCCTCGGTGCAGGCCTTAAAGCCAACGCTCTGATTGGCGGCTTCGACAAGTCGATCGCTCTCAATCCGCTGAGTGTCGAAACCCAGACGGGCGCTAACATCACGCTTGGCGTCAGCCGTCTGTCGCTCAAAGCAGCAGGCTGATGCTCGCCATCAACGATAGTCTCGTGCAAACGGGGTCGGCTTTGCCGGCCCCTTTTGTTTTGCCGGCTCAGATGTGAAGTTGAAAGGGACCATGACCGCTTGCCAATTGCCGCAAAGCGGACAGATCCTTTTCGCGTTCGCATCCATGACAACTTGAGGACGTTTCAGGAGGCAACATGAGCAATGAGAATGATTCCTCGCAGACGGATCGAAGCATCACCGGTGTCCTAGACGCCTGGGAAAATGAAGTCGAGGACGGGAAGTCCAATGTCGGCTCCATCCTGCGAGCCACCGGCAGCCGAGCTGCCGGACCGCTTCTGTTTCTGCCTGCCCTGGTGATGGTTTCGCCGGTGGGCGCCATTCCCGGTGTTCCGATCGTCCTGTCCACGCTCATCGTGCTCGTCGCGGGTCAGATCGTCATCGGCAGGGAATCGCTTTGGCTTCCGGACTTTTTGCGCAAACGCGAGATACCGGAAGACAAGGTGACGTCCGTCATCGACACGCTGCGGCCCTACGCAAAGAAGACTGACAAATTTCTGGGGCGGCGTCTGACCTGGCTGACAGGTGGGGCGGTTCCGCGCGTCATAGCGGCGATTTGCATCTTGCTATCGATCCTGGTTTACCCCGCAACGCTCGTTCCGCTCGCGGTCGCGCTGCCCGGCGCTGCCATCATTCTCCTGTCGCTGGGATTGCTGACGAGGGACGGTGTCGTGGTCTTGCTCGGACTTCTGCTTTCCGCAGCCGCGGCAGCAGCGCTTCTCTATTGGTTTCTTTAGGCCGTGAGCTGAAAAAGTCGAGCGGCAGCTGCAGGTTGTCGATATCGGAAATGGCCTTGGCCATGACGGTAGGTAACACTTGGCGAAGTGATCAGCTGAGGCTTTCAGAAAAGCAGCAGACTTTCTCCCGTCCTACCAGGTCACCAATTTTCCCAAAGCCTCTAAGGACTTCCAGCTCCTCATGTTCCGTGATGATCTGACTGACGTCGACTGGCAAGTCATCAGGTCCCACGCTCGCAAATCATGAGGCGTTGCCCACGTCCATCGCAGGTTCAGGCTGAGCGGCATGTTCAGGCAGTTGCGATCTGGCGCGCCGTGCGCGGCAGGCCACAACGCTATCGCTCTATCTCCCGCCCATCACTCGCTTCATCTGATGACGATAAGGTGCTCCAAAGGGCTGAGACTTGGCCCGCCTCCTGGCAACTCTCAGGTGACGGCCGCTGTCGCCCAACGTCCCGTTCCCGTTCAGGGGGCCTGCGCGGATGAAACTGTCCCCCGGCATCCATTATGGCGCCTTGTGGGAGTGGCTCGAACAGTCGCCCCGTTTGCGCGCCTGACGGCGTTCGTAAGGTTGCTTTCGGGTGGAAATGACGAGCTGAAGGCAGGTGCCATGGATATGGGATTGCCTGAAGGGCCTGGTCCAAAGGTGTACTGTGGGGGCGCATGTCCTTGTCCCGAGAGCAACGCAAACGAGCCAGACTCCCGTCCCGTTTTCAGCGCAAAAGGAGAAGGGGGAGGGGTTCGTACCCTAAATCATTCTTTGTGCCCAACCGCGACCGCGACGCCTGAAAACCCAGTCTTGAGCATCGGACTACATCGGTCGCTGCGCACGAAAAAACGGGCCGCCAAGGCGACCCGCTGTTTCAGATTTTTTGGAGCTTAAAGGTTAGCCCTTCAGCATGACGCTGTCCGGATTTTCCTTGTAAGCTGCCGGCTCGTACGTCTTGGCGTTTTCGAGCTGTTCACGAGTGAACGGTGCCGTGACGAGCAGGTCGCCATTTTCAGTCTCAAACAGGTTCAGGCTGTCATAGGAGACAACAACCGGCTTTTCACCGAAACCAAGGAAGCCACCTACATCGATAATCACGGCAGTTGCCTTGTTGTCGTCGCCGATCAGAACTTCGGAGACTTCACCGATGTCGTCATCCTGACCAACATAGACGTTGGCGCCGATGAGATCGTCGGTCGAGACGGTTGCAATATCGACAGGCGTCTTTTCAGCCGTCCAGTCGTCATCGGACGTCATGGCCTGTTCGGTTTTCTCTTTCGCTTCGACCGCCTCATTACGAGTGGCCTGAGCCGCGTTCTTTGCGCCTTCCTCAACGTCATTCATCTCTTCGCGCATTGCGGAGGTGGTCATCCAGGTCGGCATGTTGTCCGGACGTTCGTAAGCCTGAGCGCTTTCAAGTTCATCCTGGGTCACATCGGTCGTGATCGTGAACTCATCGCCGTCGGCATCACCGTCTTCGTCGTCGGAGACGAAGCTGAGGCGGTCAAAATCGACTGCGACGTCTTTTTCACCGATGCCCAGGAAACCGCCGACGCCGACGATCACGGCACGAACCTCACCGTCTCGATTGATAACGACGTCGTTGATGTCGCCGATGGACTCGGCATCATCGTTGGTTCCGTTCATGACGTACTTGCCGATCATGTTGGAAGCGAGGATGCCGGTGGTAGCATCAGGGGCGAGGGTATGAAGTTCGAACTCCATGACACCCTGTGCCTGCTGGTCGTTGGCATCTTTGTTCATGCTTGCGTTGTCTGCGGCAAGCGCACCGGTTGACAGAGCAGCTACCAAAGCGGTTGATGCAAGAAGATGACGAAGCATTTTAACGTTCCTTTCGAATATCCATTCGTTTATCGAACTGGTATATTGGAAACCCATAGCTTTGAATTTGGTTCCAAAAAAAATACGCGCCGTTTTGGCGCGTATTTTTGTGGGTTATGCTATAACTATATTGCAGGTTGATTATATTGTCCGCGCTCCGCCCTTCGGTCCGGCGAGCAGCCATACAATAAAGCCTACGATCGGGAAGATGATGATACCCAGGATCCAGAGGAGCTTCGCCGCCGTCGACGTGCCGCTGCCAAGAACCTGAATGATTGCATAGATGTCGAGAATAAGGACGATAAGTCCGACAATACCATATTCCATTATATAACCTCCGGTGGATGCTGGAGGGAAAACAAGTTGTGTCGCGGAAAGTTCCGATCTGCTCGGAAATTTCAGTTTTTATTTGATCAGGGTGTCGGCCAAACAGAGTCCTGAAACACCGTCCTCGAAAAAAGGTCAAAAAAACTTGGGAACAATTTTTATGAGGCGGCGTTTACGGGCTGTATCTTTAATAACGGAGGACGTTATGCTTTCTTGGGCACTGTTTTTCTTGGTTGTGGCTTTGATCGCAGCCGTTCTTGGGTTTGGTGGCATTGCAGGTACTGCGGTGTCGATTGCGAAAATCATCTTCTTCGTCGCAATCGCTCTGTTCTTGATCTCCGCGATTGCTCACGCATTCCGAGGTCGGCGCGTATAGAGTAAAAACAAGGGCGCCTTTGGCGCCCTTTTTTTTGTCCCTTTTTCATCTGCTTTTTTCGTTTTTTCCAATTCTCTGCCGCGCCGACCAAATACGTCTGGCTATCTGCGACCGATCCTCCCGGCTGTCCACGAACTGGGCCGCGTCACTCGCGATGCTGCGAAGTTGCTGAGTGATCAGGTGCAGATGTTCCTCCCTGCATACGATGGTCATACGTTCAAGCGCCTGGATCAGGTGATCCAGCACCAGGACGTTGTTCATCGATGCCTGTCGCAAGGGACGAATTGCCGTGGTCAGAACTTCGTCCACATCGATAAGATCGAGCCACAGGCGCGGCGTATTATCCTCATCCAGCAGCAGGGAACTCGGCGCACCGCGCTGGAGGATCACCGCGAAGGATGCTGACAGATGGTCGATTGCGCTGATCGCCGTGTAGGAATCGTTTATGCCCGGTGAGAGCGCGCGAAGGGCGATCTCGACCATGAGGTGAACGGCGAACTGGATATCGCCTTCCGGCGCGCGAGCCTTGCCGAGGCTGAAAGCGTGTGGGACCTCGCTGAAATCTTTGCGCTCCGTTCTGGTTCTAACTTCAGCGATCGGCATACCCTCGATGACAAACGCTCCCGGCGTCAGCAGAACGTCCACGAAACCGTTGACGTCCCGAGCCGTCGTCATCAGAGCCTCGCTGTCAATGGAAGTCACGTAGCCGCTTCGTTTCGACAACACCGAGATGGCAGGCATGTCGGGCAGCTCGTCGCGCTCGTTCGATCGTTGCCGAGGCTCTTTTGCCAGCAGCTGATCGATTGACCGGCGCAGGGAATGCTGGATTCGGCCGATCTCCGCGTCCACCCGAATGCGCCCCGCCACATCGTTCACGAAATACACCAGCCAGAACACACTTATTGCGGCCAGGATGATCGACGTGACGACTGAAAACCGCATTTCGTGGCTCTCGTCGACGACAAAGAGGGTGATCAGGGCGTAGAGAAAGGTTGCTCCCAGAAGCCCGATGGTCATCTGGGTCGTTCGATTGTTGGAAAACGTCTCGAGGAGCCGCGCGGAAATGTTGCCGGCGGCAAGCGTGAAGACCACCAGCGTCAGTGAATAGACAAGACTGAGAACCGACATCATGGCGCCGGCGATCGTAGAGAGCACCGACCGGGCTCCATCCGCCGTGATATGTCCGTAGCCGAGCGCGTCGAACAAACCGGAGAGCCACCCCGCATTGTCAATCAGCACGGTTCCGAATGCCAGGGCGGCGCCGGTCAAAGCAATGCATACCGGGATGAAAAGGAAGCCTTTGGTCAGCTTGACCAGTGCCAGTGCGCGGGCGCTCGTATGATACGCTAGGTCCATTTCGACGCTCCCCCCTTGTTTGGTCTGGGTCGCCGCAACCGCCAAACCGTTTCATGATAGCTGTCTAGTTAAGCCAGCGAAAAGTAATGAAATCGCTTCTTTGTACAACGAAACCCGCTTCCGCAAGAGCCGGCAGCAGGTTGAAAGCCGTTTCCACGGCCGCATGTGGCGAAAATGAAGAGGGGTGGCATCGGTAGATGCCACCCCTCGAATTCTCTAAATTTTGTTTCAATCGGCCTTCAGACGGAAAGTGCATTCTGGATGAGGCTGGCAGACTCGGCAGCTGCTGCGTCAGACCGCTCGAAATCTTCCTTGCCGCTCATCAGGTCCTCGAGCCTTAACCGGGCCCGAGATACCCGGCTCTTCACTGTGCCGATCTTGACGCCCAGGATCTCGGCAGCTTCCTCGTACGAAAATCCGCTGGCGCCGATCAGGATAAGGGCTTCACGCTGATCGTCGGGCAGGATCTGGAGGGCGCTCATGAAATCCTTGAGCTCCAGATAGCTGTTCTGCGAAGGGCCGGATTCGAGGGTAGCTGCATGCTCCCCGTCCGGGTCCGCGACTTCGCGCTGCAGCTTTCTGCCGATCGAGTAATACTGGTTTCTCAAGATCGTGATGAGCCAGGCTGTGAGATTGGTGCCTTCTGTGAACTTGTCCTTGTTCGCAATGGCCTTGGCCAGGGTTTCCTGTACAAGGTCGTCCGCGCGATCGCGGTCGCCACTGATCGATCTCGCAAAAGCCCTCAGGCGGGGAATGGAATCGACCAGATCCTGCTTGAACTGAACATTGTTCATTCAGCGGCCTCCTCGTCGGACTTCTTCTGTTTCGAAGCCGAGTCATCGAGTGCCGACAGCAGATCCAGCATATCATCTGGAATGTCTTCCGAAAGCGCCTCGTCATAGACCTTTCTGAGCTGGCTGCCGATCCAATCTTCCTTGGTCTTTGCTCCGGTCGAGGGTTTGATAATACCGAAATCGGAGGACTGCCGATCTGGTAAGGTTTTGCTTGCCATTACGAATTCCTGAATTTTGTACGTCTCGGACAACGAGCTGATTATGCTTTAAACGCCTTTTCGAAAAAAAAGTTCCTCACGCGCGGAACTTTTTTTTCGAAAAGGCATTTTCTCGTAACGGGGGCAATTGCTGCCTATATGAACGAGGCCGCGCGAGGCGGCGACACTTTGAGGAATTCTGCATGTCCATAAGCCTTTCCCAGGAAATCGCGCCGCTGCTGCCGTATCTGCGCCGCTACGCGAGGGCCCTGTCCGGAACTCAGAAAAGCGGGGATGCCTATGTTCGTGCCTGCCTTCAGGCTCTTGTTGCCGATCACTCCATCATCGATACGACCTACGGCGTAAATATCGGGCTTTATCGTCTCTTCCACGTTCTGTGGAACGCGACTGTCGTGCCGCCTGCTGCGAGCGACGGTGCAACCTCCATCTTTGAACAGACAGCTCAGCAGCGTCTTGCCACGATGGCTCCGGAAAGCCGGCAAACTCTCCTTCTGTCCACTCTTGAAGGCTTCACGATTCCGGAAACGGCCAAAATCATCGAAAAGACTGACGAAGAAGTGACGGATCTGATCAAGTCCGCGATTGACGAAATCGATCGTCAGACCAAGACCGACGTTCTGATCATCGAGGATGAGCCGCTCATTTCCATGGATCTGGAGCAGATCGTTGAATCTCTCGGTCATAACGTCACGTCTGTTGCCCGCACTGCACAGGATGCCATCGAGGCAGCCAAGACGCAGCGCCCAGGGCTCGTTCTGGCAGACATCCAGTTGGCCGACGGCTCATCGGGCATCGATGCGGTGAAGGAAATTCTTGCCGAAATGGCGGTGCCGGTGATTTTCATCACGTCCTTCCCGGAGCGTCTTCTGACAGGGGAACGTCCCGAGCCGACGTTCCTGATCACCAAGCCCTTCAATCCGAATACCGTAAAAGCAGGTATCAGCCAGGCACTCTTCTTCAAGGGAAGTGATGCTGTCGCGGCGTGACGCTGTTTTGCCTGACATGAGTGTCGTCGGGGAGCGCAGGACCGAGATCCTGTTCTTCCCGATGCTCTTCAGGAACTCCAGCAGGCCATATCGCCTTGTGGGCTGATGCGGATCCTGCTTTTCAGCATGCCATCAAAAGGGGGAGGCGGGTAATGCCCGCCTCCATCCTTTAGTTTTTTTCCATCCAGAGGTCGATTTCTTTTTCTGCCTCTTCACGGGTCTTGCCGTACTTTTCCTGGATCTTTCCAGCAAGTTCAGTACGACGACCGTCGATCTGGTCAAGTTCATCATCGGTCAGCTTGCCCCACTGATTGAGCGCCTTACCTTTGAATTGCTTCCAGTTACCTTCGATTTGGTCCCAGTTCATTTGTCAAAAACTCCCTGTTTTGTTGACATCTGGAAAACGATTGGCAAGACGAAAAGTTCCTGTGTCATTTCGATTGCGAAAACTATTTCGCGGTATGCGGGCAAAGAATTTTCCGGTAGATCGTGCCATGCAGTGCTGCGGGCAGCCATTCCGAAAGCTGGATGAGGGAGCCAGACCATCATGACAGACATTCTGTCTTACCTCTTCGGCGCGGCTTCATTCGTGCCGCACGGATATTGCCTCCTCTGGCGCCCGGATCTGGTTGCGCTGCACGCCGTCTCCGACGGACTTATCGCGCTGGCCTATGTCGCCATTCCCATTGCGATGGCGAGGTTTCTGCGCCAGCGTCCGGATATTCAGGGCAACAGCAGGAAGATCGGCTACCTGTTCATCGCCTTCATCATTGCCTGCGCGTTCTCTCACCTTTCGGCGCTCGTGACGCTGTGGTGGCCTGCATATGGTGCGCAAGGGCTGATCAAATTCGTGACGGCGTTGGTGTCCATCGCCACCGCGGTGGTCGTCTGGCGTATGCTTCCGAAACTGCTTCTCATTCCCTCGCTTGAGCAGTTGGAGCGCGCCAATGAATTACTTGAGACCGAAAACGAGAAGTTGAATAATCAGGTGGGGCGCAGCAGGAGCGAACTCAACCGTATCAATGACCGGTTCGAGAAAGCCCTGACCGGATCGAACATATCCGTCTCATCGCAGGACCGTGACCTTCGCTACACATGGGTTCACAATCCGCGGTTTGGCAAAGACGCTGACGACCTGGTCGGCAAGACCGATGAGGAAGTTCTGCCGAAGGCTGCCGCTGAAGAACTCATTCCCCTGAAACGACACGTGATCGAAACCGGAGAGACCGCGTCCAGCTATGTCGCCCTGGACAATCAGGAAACAGGCACCGTCTTTCTGGATATCATCCTGCATCCGACAGTGAATGTGAAAGGGGAGATCGACGGCGTGCTGTGCACGGCGATCGACCTGACCGAAAAGAACCTCTACGAGATCCGTCTTGCCTCCATGGCGAGCCAGCTCGCCGAGGCGAACATGCGCTTTGAAAAGGCCTTGGCCGGCTCGCTGATTACCGTGTTTGAGCAGGACAGGGATCTGAAATACGTCCATGTGGTCAACCCGACCCAGGATCTCAAAGCGTCCGACTATATCGGCAAGACCGACGCGGACCTTTTTTCGGAAGAAAATCAGCTACAGCTCACGCCGCCGAAGGAGAAGGTTCTGGAGACGGGGGAAAGCACTGTCGTCGAGATTGACCTGAACGTCGACGGCAAGGAGCAGAACTATAATATCCGCATCGACCCGGCCAAAGACAAGAACGGCAAGGTGATCGGTATCATCGGTACAGCCGTGGACATGACCCACAAGCGGGAGAACGAACGCCAGATGCATCTGGTGATGCGCGAGCTGACGCATCGTTCCAAGAACCTGCTGGCAGTCATTCAGGCGATGGCTCGGCAGACTGCGGCGCGTTCCGACACGACCGAAGATTTTGTCGAGAGCTTTTCCGCGCGCCTGCAGGCGATGGCCGCAAGCCATGACCTTCTGGTATCCCAGTCCTGGTACGGCGCGGACCTTCATGAGCTGATCCAGGCTCATCTGTCCCAATCGATTGAGCCGGGCAGTGCGCAGATCGAGATTGATGGACCTCCGCGGTCTGTTTCGGCTGATGCCGCCCAGAACCTCGGCCTGGCACTGCACGAACTGACGACAAACGCTGCCAAATACGGCGCGCTTTCCGTGCTCGACGGCAAGCTGTCGGTCAAATGGGAAGTGAACGGGGATAATATTCGGCTGCTGTGGACCGAAACTGGCGGGCCTGAGGTCGTCATGCCTGCGCGCAACGGTTTCGGACGGATGTTGCTTGAACGTCTCGTCGGTCCGGCTCTGGACGGAACGGTCGAAATAGACTTCGCACCGAAGGGGGTCCGCTGCGTTATCGAGTTCCCTGAGAGGCATCTCGTCGACTAGTGCGCAGAAACCTCTCCCAACGCGCGGCATAGTCAGCACGCATGTGCGGAGGGAATAAGGGCGGACCTCGTCAGGTCAATCTCGGGAAGGTTGGGGAAGCTGTTTCAGCGCCGTTTCGATGTCATGAATCATTCGGTCGCGTTGCTGGACGCTGTCCGAGGCGCTTGGAGCGGTTTTTCGCAGCGATGCGCGCCAGGTCAACAGCGCCGTCCGTTTTTCCGCTACTGTCAGGGTAGGGTCCTTCAGAACGCAGGACGCCGATCGAAATCCCGCAAAACGCCGTGGCACGCTGATCATTCGATTACACTGTAAGTGTTCGGGGGCTTCAGGCTTGTCTCATGCGCCTCGGCGCCATTACTCAGGGCACATCGAAGCGAAGATCTTGAACAGTGAAAGGCTGCCCGGCAACCGGGCAGCCTAGTCATGATTTTCATTCTGTAATGATTGCCCGCAGCATCCATGCAGCCTTCTCGTGGAAGGTGATCCGTGCGGTAAGCATGTCTTCGGTGACGACGTCGCCGTGGTCGCCTGCATAAGAGGCTACGTCACGCATCTCTGCGGAGATCGCTTCGTGGCTCTTCACCAGATCGGAGATCATGGTTTCGGCTGTGGGCATGCCGTTGTCCGGAAGCTGAACACTCAGTTTCAGCTCGTTGTTTTCGACATTGACCGGCGCCCGATGGCCAAGGGCGCGGACGCGTTCCGCGATGACGTCGGTCGCTGCGAAAAGGTCTTCATAGTGCTGCTCGGTCAGGTCGTGAATGGACTTGAACAGCGGGCCAACCACGTTCCAGTGGTAAAGGTGAGACTTGATCGTCAGCTGATACGTTTCAGCCAGAAGAACAGACAGGTGCTTCGAAAGCTGTTCCCGGACGTCGTCGGACAGACCGGTCTTCATCTTGTCTGCTTCAGGGGTCTGGATTTTCAAAACGCTGGACATGGTTGTTCCTTCTGGTCTTCGCTTGGGTCCATATGAACCGCTAAATCAATTGTTGGCTGGCGCGCTCTGCTCGGTGTTACCGACGCCGGCAGATGTGTCGTCGGGTGTCTGAAAAAGCCCGACGATAAGGAAGCCGGCAACAAGCAGCGCCATGCTTACGAGAAGAATGACCAGAACAGGTCGGCCGCGTTTGGCCTGTCTGGCCTGCTGGGGTGTTCGCTCTGTCTGATTATTCGCCATAAGTACCCTCGAAATTCGAAAAGCCGGCGTCATGGCCGGTTCCATATAGTAAATATTCGCGGGCCGCTTTGGTTCCGTAGGAAGGAGGGTGGCATGTCGGTGAATCGAACCCGCAAGCACTCCCAAAGCCGCCGAATTCCTCAACATTCTGGAACTGCTTCCAGACAGGAAAAAATTATTTCGGCAGTAGTTGTTACTCAAAATTTCTGCCGTAGCGTAGCGTTATTTTATGCGCTTTCGGGAACGAGCACCTTCTTGACACGTTCCATCGTTCATGGGCGCGCGTCCGTGCTCGGCGTAACCCATGCGGAAACAACGGGAGCAACAAATGGCATCGAAGGATCGTCCACGGATCAAGGATGAAGACACGTACGAAGCCCTGAGAGACAAGGGCTACGACAAGGAAAAGGCAGCGCGCATCGCGAACGCTCAGGCAAATGACAGTCAGTCGCCCTCTAAAAAGGGTGGCAAGGCGTCGCCCTATGAGGATTGGACTCTCGACGAACTGTATGAACGCGCGCAGGAATTGGAGATCGAGGGCCGGTCCTCGATGAGCAAATCGGAGCTGATCGAGGCATTGCGCTCGTAGGCTTTTGCAGCTCCGCGAAACCTTGCGGGTTTTTTGGGAACCATTACAGTCGCACACTGTTTACATAACGTGCCCGCACGCCACGGTGTGTGCGGCATCAGGCAGCCTGACAAGCCGGGCGCTGATGACTGATTTGAGATGTATGGCCCGCTTGCGTGGCCGGAATGCTAACCGAAATTACTGGAGCGTCACGATGGCAACTGCAAAACCTGGTTCTTCCGCTGCTGGAAACCCCGCAAACGACACAGTCAGTGCGAGTGAGATCGAGCAGGATATCGAGCGGATCCGCGGCGATATCGCTTCGCTTGCCGGGTCGCTGAAGCGGTATGGATCTGACAAGACCGACGAATACAAGACGCGGGCGTCTGCTGCTGGAAACGAGCTGACCAAGATGTCTCAGGACGCTCTCAATGACCTGACAAGCGAACTGAAGAATTACGAACGTGCGCTGACCTCTCAGGTCCGCCGTCATCCTCTTCAGGCACTCGGCATTGCGGCCGGAGTCGGCTTTCTTCTGGCGGCCCTGGTGCGTCGTTGATGATGATGCGGGCTCTGCCGCTGGCGGTTTCCGCAGCAACGCGTGATGTGCGCGGCATCTATCGCCGCGCCAAACGCAACGTAGTTTTAACGGCCGTCGCGGGAGTGTGTTTCGTGACGGCCTATGTTGCATTGATGATTTCTGCCGGCGTCTATCTTGCCACCATCTATGGTCCGGTCGCCGCGGCACTAATCATTGCTGCGGGGATGGCTCTACTGGGTGGTCTGATAATGGCTGCGATGGCGTTCATGAAGATTCGCGAACGCCGCAGGAATTCCCGCAGACGGGCAGGGCAGAAGCTTGCTGCTGCGGCAGCTATTTCTGTTTTGCCGCAATTGACGAAGTCCAAGGGATTGCTCGCTCTCGCCGCTGTCGGCGGGCTGGCTTATTTCCTGACACAAGGAAACGGGAATGACGACGAGGTTTAAGGGCCGGTAACCAGCCGGCTCACCCGGATCCGTCGGACCGGACATGGGAAGGAGGTCCGAGGTCTGCCATCGTGCGACTTGCGGACCTTTCCTGTGAGTGTGTCGACCAGAATAAAGTAGGCGCAGCTGCATTTCTGCTGCGCCAGGGGGATAGCCGCGCCTCACGAGCATGCGGCGTTTGAACGTAGGGGAAACAGTGTGCATTTTTGCGCTTGCCCCTCTCTGGAGACACGCATGACAATTCGGGACGAGACCACCGCAGGCCGGAAGGTTGCGAGCAGCACCGGACCATTTCGCCCGCTCCTGGTCGATCCCGTAACTCGAGCAGCGGTCTGTGCGATCGCGATCGTGGTCGTGATAGCGGGTCTCGACTTCGCCCAGGTCATATTCGCGCCCGTCATTCTATCGATTGTCGTCGGGTCTATCTTTGGTCCCGCAGCAAACCGTCTCGACCGGATGGGCGTACCCTCCTGGCTCTCTGCCGCCGGGATGGTCTTCATCTTCGTTCTTCTGATTCTGACGGCTGGGGCAGGTTTCATCGTCCCGCTTTCCGACTGGCTGGACAAACTGCCGTTCATCTGGTCACAGCTGCAATCTCAGCTGACGAGTTGGCAAGGCTTCTTTTCCTCGGTCAGTGATCTTCAGAATGAAATTCGCGGTGCCATGGGCGAGACCGGGGGGATGCAGGTCAGCGTTGACGATTCCTCTGCGGTCGAAACGGTGTTCTATTTCGCGCCGACCTTCATGGCTCAGATTATTCTGTTCCTCGCCACTCTGTATTTTTTCATCCAGATACGGCCGCGTCTTCTACAATCGGCACTCTCGCTATCGGACGATACCGCAAACCGCCGCTCCATTCGGACCGCGTTCAAGACCATTGAGGAGCGGCTGTCCACCTATCTGTTTTCAATCACTCTGATCAACATGTGCCTGGGCTCGGCCGTGGCGCTGGTGATGTGGCTGTTGGGGATTCCCTCTCCGTTGCTATGGGGCATGCTGGCCTTCGTCCTCAACTATGTCGTCTATATTGGCCCGGCAGTGATGGTGTTTCTGATGACCGGTGTTGGCCTCGCCATCGGAGATACGGCGATCGAAATCCTCACGCCGCCCGCAGCGTATCTTTTTCTCAATATGCTCGAGGCACAGTTCGTGACGCCCACCGTTCTCGGCCGGGCCATGACGCTCAATCCCTTCGTGGTCTTCCTCACGATCTCGTTCTGGATCTGGCTCTGGGGGCCGGTCGGAGGTTTCGTGGCGGTGCCGCTGCTGCTGGTTGTCTATTCGATCCACGAGATCTTCTCTGACAAGGGTCATCACTGAGCCCGGTTGATGCCTCAAGAATATCCTTGGTCGAGGAATGACTTGTCGCGACAGAACCTTGGCTTTCCCTGATCGGCACCCAGTCTGGCTTCACGCGCAGCTACTATTGAAAGAAGCTCCATAAAATAACATCCAGGCATTTGATGCTGAAGAGGAAAGGGACAGGTCTCAACTTAATCGCTTGAGACGGTACGCTAAACACAAAGAAGCCGCCTCAAGGGCGGCTCTCTGAAAGATCGGGTTATAGAACAGGCCGTTACTCGGCGTTATACGCGAGCACGTCTCCTGTGACAGGCCAGCCTGTACAAGTGGTTTCCTTGTACCTGGAAACGCACCGCATCTTGCGGTCGCTCACATTGGCAAGGTCAACTTTTAGGTCACCCTTCTGGGCGACTGGTGCGACCTGTTCGACAACCTGCTTCGTTCCAGGAGCCGAAGTCTGCGCATCGGCAGGATTTCCGGTCAGAAGTTCCGCTGCGGTCAAGGCACCTGCCATGATAACAGCTCCAAAGATTGCCGGTGCGCCGGCAGAAAGAATTCGTTTGCGTGCAGTAATCATATCGCTACCTCCACCCAGTAAACGCACCTCTTAAGAAAAAGTTTCACCGCGTTTGATTGGTTTTTTTCTTGTTGGTCTGCCTGTGGGTAAAAAATCCGGTAACGAAGCGTTATTGTGATGCCAAGCGGGAGAAAACATGGCACTGTGCAGCGCCAGATCACTCTTGGATGATCCTTCCAATGAAAATTGAATCAACCGCTGCTGTTTTTCAGAAACTCGGGCCTGCGCTGATCGTTGAGGACAATGCGCTTATCGCATTCGACACGCAGAGCATGCTGGAAGAACTGGGCTTTTCACCCGTGAAGATTCTGAGTGCTCTGTCGGACGAACTGGAATCGCTTGCGGCGCAGGTATTCAGTTTCGCGATCCTGGATCTGAAACTGGAAGACGACGCCAGCCTGCAATTTGCGAAAGTACTTCTTGAGCGAGGCACCCGCTTCGTCTTTGCGAGCGGTTACGTCGACGGAGACGGACTGCCTGCCCCCTTCGAGCCCCATATGGTGCTCAACAAGCCTTACACGCTGGATCAACTGCAACAGCTGATCGCGTGAAGCGAAGCGCGTAAGTCGCGCTGTTTCCGAGGCTGAATTTAAGAGAATCTGTTTCGTTTGACGGATCTGACGGCCAGGGCGGTCAGATAAGTGGCCTCTGACCAATGCCGTCCTTTGTGTAGCAGGCTTCTGCTTCGAGCTTCTTGCGATCAAGGATCGTGATTCTCTTCCCGTTCCACTCGAACAGGTCCCGATCCTCCAGGTGCGACATGGTCCGGCGAAGGTGGACGGGAGAGATCCCGAGGGCATCAGCCAGATGGGTCTGGTCGAAGGGCGTGTCGAAACTCGCGTTGCGCGCGTAGCCGATCGATTCTGCACGGTCGTGAAGATTGAGAATGAGGTAGGCGAGCCTCTCCGGCGCGGTGCGCTGTCCGAGGCTCATCACTTGCCCGTCCAGCATCTGCTCCTCGCGGGCTGCAAGCCATGTGAGAGAAAAGGCGAGGGAGGGATAGTCCTGAAACACGGACCAGATCCGGTCGCGCTGAAAGACGCAAAGTGTGGTGTCCGTCAGCGCGGTAACGGTATGGTCCATCTCGTCCAGAACGGCGAGCTGCAGTCCGACGAGATCTCCGGGAAGCAGGAAATTGAGGATCTGCCTGCGGCTGTCCGGAAGTGATTTGTGCCGAAAGGCCCAGCCATCGAGCAATGTATAGAGATGGGGGCTCATGTTCTGTTCAAGAACGATCGTCGCCCCGGCTTCAACTGTCAGCTCACCGGTCTTGAAGCGTGAGACGAATGTCAGTTCCTTGTGCTCGAGCGCGCGAAAAATATCATTCTGCCGCAGTGGGCAAACCTCGCATTTTGTCTGAAACGCGGATTGTTCTGACATGAATGTCCCGGTCTCCGTTCGCGGTTGGAAGCAAGGCACGGCTCTGCGCCCTGCTCGGCGCGATCATGGATGGATTTTCTGGGTGAGAGCTACTCGTTGTCCTTTTCATGCCGCCCTTCGACGCGCGTCGCGCCGGCCGGACGTTCAAAGGCCCGCTTCCTGTGGTCTCGCGTTCCGACTTCCCGCTGAAGGTTGCCACCAGCGCGACCGCCTTCGGTTTCGACGTCATCCGCGACCGTCAGGGGGGCTTCCAGGTTCGCTTGGCGTTCGCCTTTGCTTTTGCCTGCCATGAAATTCTCCCATTAAAGAAGGTGAACGCAAAAGTGGCGGAGTTGTTCCAGAGGCATCAAAGCGGGCGGGCAAGGGGAATTGTGTTGGGCGAGAAACGACGAAGGCCACGCCCGCAATGTGCGGGCGTGGCCTTCCTGTCGTGAGACAGCCGGCGAAATCGGGATCAGACGTCGAAGCGGTCGGCGTCCATCACCTTGGTCCAGGCCTTGACGAAATAGTCGACGAAATTCGCCGCATTATCGTCCTGGGCATAGACCTCGGAATAGGCGCGCAGGATCGAGTTGGAGCCGAACACCAGGTCAACCCGTGTGGCTGTCCACTTGGCGGCACCGGTCTTGCGGTCCCGGATCTCGTAGAGACCATCGGCAACCGGAACCCATTGGTAGACCATGTCGGTGACATTGACGAAGAAATCATTCGTCAACTGGCCGACGCGATCAGTGAACACACCGTGGCTGGTGCCACCGTGGTTCGTCCCCATAACGCGCATGCCGCCAACCAGCGTGGCCATTTCGGCGGCCGTCAGGCCGAGCAGCTGTGTCCGGTCAAGCAAAAGCTCCTCCGGGCTGACGCTGTAATCCTGCTTCAGCCAGTTGCGGTACCCGTCTGCGAGCGGCTCGAGCGCATCGAACGAATCCGCGTCCGTCATCTCTGCCGTGGCATCGCCACGGCCCGGCTTGAACGGGATCTCGACGGTGACACCGGCTGCCTTGGCGGCCTGTTCGACGCCGACATTACCGGCAAGGACGATCGTATCGGCCAGCGAGGCTACGGCTTCGGCCGCGAGCGGTTCAAGCACGGACAGCACCTTTGCAAGACGCTCGGGTTCGTTGCCTTCCCAGTCCTTCTGCGGAGCAAGACGAATGCGCGCGCCGTTGGCGCCGCCGCGCATGTCGGAACCGCGATAGGTGCGGGCGCTGTCCCAGGCCGTCGATACCATGTCGGCGATGCTGAGCCCGGCATCGGCGATCTTCGCCTTCAGGTGCCCGATATCGTAGTTGGCGTTGCCGGCGGGAACCGGATCCTGCCAGATCAGATCTTCCTTCGGCACGTCCGGCCCCCAGTAGCGGGCCTTCGGTCCCATGTCGCGGTGGGTCAGCTTGAACCAGGCGCGGGCGAAGGTGTCGGCGAAATAGTCCGGATCGTTCCTGAACTTCTGGCAGATCTCGTTGTAGATCGGATCCACCTTCATGGCCATGTCGGCATCGGTCATGATCGGCATGCGGCGGATCGACGGGTCTTCCACGTCAACCGGCATGTCCTCTTCCTTGATGTCGACCGGCTCCCACTGCCAGGCACCTGCCGGGCTCTTCTTGAGCTCCCATTCGTGGCCGAACAGCATGTCGAACCAGCCCATGTCCCATTTGGTGGGATTGGCTGTCCAGGCGCCCTCGATACCGCTGACCACCGTGTCGCGGCCAACGCCGCGGCCCTTGGTGTTCATCCAGCCGACGCCCTGGTACTCGGGGCCAGCGGCTTCAGGCTCGGGGCTGAGGTCGTCCGGGCTGCCATTGCCGTGACACTTGCCGATGGTGTGACCGCCGGCGGTCAGCGCCGCGGTTTCCTCATCGTTCATGGCCATGCGCTCGAATGTCTCGCGCACCTGCAGGGCGGTCTTCGCAGGATCTGGCTGACCGTTGACGCCTTCCGGGTTCACGTAGATCAGACCCATCTGCACGGCTGCCAGCGGGTTCTGCATGGTGTCCGGCTTGGAGACGTCCTCGTAGCGGCTGTCGGATGGTGCGAGCCATTCCTTTTCGGCACCCCAGTAGGTGTCCTTTTCCGGATGCCAGATGTCCTCGCGGCCAAAGGCGAAGCCGAAGGTCTTCAGGCCGGCAACTTCATAGGCGATCGTGCCGGACAGGATCATCAGATCGGCCCAGGAGACCTTGTTGCCGTATTTTTTCTTGATCGGCCACAGGAGGCGGCGGCCCTTGTCGGTGTTGACGTTGTCCGGCCAGGAGTTCAGCGGTGCGAAGCGCTGGTTGCCGGTTCCACCACCGCCACGGCCGTCGGCGAGGCGATAGGAGCCAGCTGCATGCCATGCAACGCGGGCGAACATGCCGACATAGCTGCCCCAGTCGGCCGGCCACCAGTCCTGGCTCTCGTGCATCAGGGCGTGGAGGTCGTTCTTCAGGGCTTCGACGTCGAGCTTGGACAGCTCTTCGCGATAGTTGAATTCAGCGCCGAGCGGCTTTGTCTTGATGTCCTGCTGATGCAGGATGTCCAGATTGAGGGACTTAGGCCACCAATCCATCACGCTCGAACCGAGGTGGGTCATGCCACCGTGCATAACCGGGCATTTGCCACCGCTTTTCATGTCCATTCCATCCATGCCGACTCTCCTCTCAAAAGTCATGGGCCGTCTCTTCGGGCCAACGCGGAAACCAGGTCCGAAAATCTCCATCAGTCCGGAGTTTCCGGCGCCGCGCCGTGCTCTGACATTATTTATAGCACTGAAATTCATTAGTGGAATTTTGAAATTCAAATAGCTATGATTAGTTTTTCAAATCGAACGAGTGAGGAAGTCCGCCTTGATCGGCCTGACAATGAAGCATTTGCGCTATTTCGAGGCCTTGTCCCGCTATGGCCATTTCGGGCGCGCGGCGGAGGCTTGCGGCATTTCACAGCCCGCACTTTCCTTGCAGATCAAGGAGCTTGAAGATCTTCTGGGCGCGCCTTTGATCGAACGAAGCGCACGCCAGGTCCGCATGAGCGGTCTGGGGGAGGAGCTTGCCGTGCGTGCCCGGCAGATCCTGAGTTCCGTTGATGAACTGGGGGATCTTGCACGCGCTTCCAGTGGCACCCTGACCGGCCGATTGCGCATCGGGGTTATTCCAACCATTGCCCCCTACATGTTGCCGACGCTGGTGAAGGAGCTCGGCGCCCGAAATCCGGAGCTTGATATCCGCCTGCGGGAAACCGTCACCCAGACCCTGATCCGGAATCTGGGAGAGGGCCGGCTGGATTTTGCTGTCGTGGCGTTGCCTGTCTCGGAGACCGCCTTGCACGAGGAGCCGCTCTTCGACGAGGAATTCATGCTGGTCCGCTCGCTCAAGGATGCGGACAAACCGGTTCCGAACGCTGATGGTCTCAGGGAAATGCGGCTTCTTCTTCTGGAGGAGGGGCATTGTTTTCGCGATCAGGCGCTTTCCTTCTGCAGCCCGACAACGCTTGCGCCGCGCGATCTGATGGAAGGCAGCTCCCTGTCGACGCTGGTGCAGATGGTCGGCGCGGGGATCGGTGTGACGCTCATTCCGGAGATGTCGGTCGCAACGGAAACCCGATCCGCCGAAGTTTCGGTCGTCCGCCTGCCGGCGCCAAGGCCGAAGCGCACCGTCGGCATGGTCTGGCGCAAGAGCAGCCCGCTCGCGCCTCAGCTCAACGGGATTGCCCACATGATCCGGGGACTGAGCCGAAAGGCCGCCTGAACGGAAGGGCTGATCGCCTCGTTCGGTCAACGTTTCCAGAACAGGACATTCTCCTGTCCGCCGTCCAGCTGCCGTGTGTTTTCAAGCAGCCAGGCCTTGGCGGCGATCCCGGCCGCTGTGCCGCGCCCGCAACGAATTTTATCCGCCGTTATCCCCAGAGACAGAAACCCAGCCGCGAGGGCGGAGGCGGCCGATGTGCCGCCGAACCGGCAATAGAAGGAGCCGAAATCGCGCAGGAGCAAGGCTCCATGGCGCGTGCCGGTACGCTCGTAAGGATCGACAGGATCGCTGCCGTTATACCCGAAGCGGCCCGGAATGTCGGTGGAGATCACGTCGCGATGGGAAAAGGCATTCTCATTGGCGTCGTTCGCCGTTCTGATCCTGTCGGGGAAAAGCGGATAGCCGGGGTTCTGCAGGTCGAGTCTTGTCTCCTCCCTGTCCAGTCGCTCGCCGTCACTGCTCGGCGCAAACACTGTAATGGCGTCACCTCGGCTGCTGTACCCGGCAATCCGGCCGTTGCTGTTGGCCGCGCCGACACAGATGATGCCGTTGTCCTCTGCGGCGAGGTTCGCCGGATAAATGATATTCTCGTCACCAGAGTTTCCGGCAGCGCAAACGATCGGAATATGCCGTGAAAGCGCCAGCGTGAGCGTGTGGAGTTCGTTCCAGAGCGTTTTCTCCCGGTTCGAAATTGAAACGCGCTCGCTGGCCAGCCTCAGCTCTTCCTCCAGAAGAGGCGGTGTCCGGAACGGATCGGGAAAATCGCGGGGTATCAGGATGACGTCGGCGCCTGCGAGGCTCGCGTAGAGCAGTGCAAGGATCAACTGCTCGGGGTCGGGATCAAAGCTCGTGGATATCGGTATGAGACTGCAAAACGGATTGGCGCCGGAAAACGGCAGTCCGGTGCGGCCGCGTGTCTCGGCACTTGCCAGCCGGACCCTGGCCGGCCGGGCGCCGACGAGCCCCGCGATCGCCGTGCCGTGGGTCGAAAAACGCGGGTCGGTCGCAG
Organism: Rhodobacterales bacterium; assembly: GCA_008107755.1. Taxonomy (GTDB): domain Bacteria; phylum Pseudomonadota; class Alphaproteobacteria; order Rhizobiales; family Stappiaceae; genus Roseibium. Next base: position 197,597 of record VIRH01000109.1, on the reverse strand, counting down.
GAAGCACCGTGTCATGCAATGCCTTTTCGCCCGGCGAAAGTCGGGCTTTCAATGCATCGAAGAGGTCCGCCGTCAGCATGCAGCTCTCCGGCAGGTCAAAGTCGCACCCGTAGTCGAGATCCGGTAGTGGGACGTCGCCGGATGCGGGCCAGTTGTCGTCGCGCTGGCGTGACAGAAGCTGCGCGATGGTTCGCTGGGCGCCGTAATAGGGAAAGGACCCGAGGCGCGCCGAGCCGAAGTCTATCGCGCGCGAGCAATCGATGACTGTGTCGCACCCGTCCGACCCTTCCGGCTGCTGCCGGCAGTCGGTGCGGTGGCCGTTCAGGTTCGGATGCTCGATCGCCACGGACGTGTCGATGATCGCGACCCTTACCGGCTTGGCGTCGTCGGCGATCGACTTCCACAGCTCGAAGTCCAGTCCGCCATCCGCTCCGGTGCCCCCATCCTCCGCACCGACCAGCCCCATACTGACGAGCGGCCAGAGAGCCGCGTAGCGCGAATAGACCTGGCGGCCGTCGCCGGTACTCGTTTCCATGTCGGAATTCGTCATCTCCCCAGCTCCCATAAAATCGTGAAGGTCAAAGCCATTCGGCTTGGGCGCGCAGCATCTGTTCTTCGCAGATCAGCTCCAGGCAAGGCAGGAACATGCGGGCAAGGTCATGGCCTGCCTCCGTATCGGAGGCGTAGTGAATGCCTGCCCATTCCCGGTTCTCCGCGATCCGACGCGCGCTTCGGAACAATTCGCTCGTTGCCGGATGCTCCGGAAAGACGCGCGAAAAAATGAAGGCCATGCAAAAGGACTGGAACGAGTGATTGCTCGGATATGCGAAATAGGGAGGGTTCTCGAGAAACGACTGAAGACGCGGTTCGACGAGGTTCGGCCGGGGCACGGCATAGCGGTCCTTGTAGCGCAGCCCGACTTCCTCGCACAGTTCCGCGATCAGCAGGAACAGGGCGACGGTCTCCTCGTATCCGCCCAGTTGCTCGACGCCGAGCGGACCGAGATAGCCGGAGAGTTCAAGTTCGCTCTCGCGCAGGATCGACTCGCGTCGCATCGCCTGTTCGCTGTCGCTGAGCCTGATCTGCTTGGAGAGGAGCTCCTGGGTCTCGACCCGTAGTTCCTGCAGGGATTTCGGCGACTTTAGCGGAAGGTCTGTCCAGTGCGGGCGGAGGTCATGAAGGATCTCCCGTTCCCGCCACGACGCAAGGATCTGGTAGCCGGAGGCCTGGCTGTCGCCACCGCCCGAAAACCGGTTCCGGTTCCGATTTCTGTTCCTGTTGCGGTTTCGGTTGCGGTTCCTGTTTCGATTGCGATTCCGATTCTCGGCACTGAAGGTGCTTTGCGATCTGGCGGCGCTGAAGGCAGCTTCCTGTGCCGGGTCGGCAGGGGCGGACGGGCCGTCCGAATGTGTTTCCGACAGTTCGAAGCTCTCGAAATCGGCGAAGAGCGTGTTTGCGTCGAGTATGCTGAAATCCAAATGCATTCTTGAAATTCCTCTCGTTGGAGAGCTGTGTCAAAGACCTGCTTTCTCGTATCCCTCGATCATGCGTTGCAGCCCCTCGTTCTCGGCAATCGCCAGGCCGTTCTCGCGCACGAAAGGCAGGTCGAAATCCGGGCTGATCGTCCTGAGCCGGCTGATGTGCTGCTGGGCTTCCGCGACATTTCCGAGATGCCCGTGGCTGGCAATCAGGTAGCGCATGGCAGCTCCGAAGCGAGGCTGGCGCGACAGGGCGCGGTTGCCGTAGCGAACCGCCGTCGGATATTCACCGCACAAGGTGGCGGCCATGCACACGGTCGTGTCGAAGGAATAGCGCAAGGGGCTGAAACTGCCGAGATAGCAGGCCCTGTGGGCCGCCTTCAGGGCCTCCTGGTATCGGCCGGTGTAGATGTTGAAGAGGGCAAAATGGTCCCAGGCAAAGGCCTGGTGAGGATTGAGCTCCACCGCCTGTGCATGAAGGTCGGCGGCCGTTTCGAAATCCCGGAACACGAAGCCGTGCACATGGCCGATACAGGCCAGCGTGATGCTGTTGAACGGATCGACTTCCAGCGCCTCCGAGGCGTGTCCGATGGTCGCCAGACGCTTGGCGTCCGTGAATTCGCCGAGGTTCTCGCCAATATTGAAACTGCTGATATAGGCCAGAAGCCCGAGATAATTGCTCTGCGGATCATTGTCGTAGGATTCCGTCAGAAGGCTCTCGGCCGCGGTCAGGTATTTTTCGTCCAGGCGGAATATGTAGTTGAGCGCCGTGTAGCCGGTTTTGTAGTTGCTCGGCAACTTGGAGAACGTGTCGAGCGAGTGGGTGAAGAAGGAGTTCGCGAGCCGGTCGACATTCTGGTTGATGAACCCGGAGATCGTCAGCGTGTCGAATTGCAGTGCATCTTCCTGATCGGCATGGATGGTGTAGCTCCAGATCAGCTTCTGGTTGGCAACGTTATAGGCAAGCAGCGAAAGATAGAGATCGCTTCCGGCGGATTTGACCCTGATCCTCAGAACGAGGTCTGGGCCGGTGCCGATCGGAACGCCGAAGGCCTCCATGCCGGTGTCCCGATAGTCGTAGATGTCGATCGGATGAACCTCGCCGAGGTTTCTGGCAACGCTTTCCACGATAAGATCGGCAAGCGTGGTCAGTTCCGGCGATTGGTTGGGCACGATCGGGGGAAGAAGGCCGATGGCGATGTGCTGGCTGGTCGAGCTGCCGGCACCCGCAGCCGATGCGGCTGTGCGCCCGCTCGTCTCGGCCCCGCGCTCGGTCGATGCATCGTTGGAAGATCCTGTTTTCCGACGGCCGCTTTCCTGGGCCATGAACTCTTCCATTTTGGTGGTCCAAACGCGCCGTTCGTTGGTCAGCCAGTCCTCGAATTCCGGGTCCTGGATATCGATCCCTTCCAGGAACTGATGTGCCTGCGGATCCTGGTCACCGCTTTCCAGAAAGCTCTCCGGATGATGAATATCGATCCAGACGGACTCAAGGTTGAGCGAGATGTTCTGCTTGTCGGCAGTCAGGATGTCGCAGGACAGTTTGGAGAGGGCCTTTTTTGCCTCATGCAGAGCCTGGCGAAGGCTGGCTGACGCCTGCGGCGGCGAGCGGTCGCTCCACAGCTTGTCCTTGAGCCAGGCACGCGAGCGTCTTCCACGCGGCGCAACAGCCAGAAGGGCGATCAGGGCCTGGGTCTTCTGGCCTGTGGGCGTGTGCAAGTCTCCCCGGTCCGAAGAAAGCAGAAACGGCCCCATCAGATAAAGAAGAACCTGCTTTTCCTCGCCTTGGTTCGCCATTGTGAGATGCCCCTCCAGCCTAATCAAGGAATTGAATAAGATTAGCTCAAAAACTTCAATTCAAAAACGATCTTATGAACGCTGGGTAATGTATTGTAGTTCGAAAATTATTGCTGATCATATTCTCGCGAGTTGGCTGTGTCCTTTTAAAGCGCAGCGCGTTGTGTTTTTATCTCGCGCAAGGATGATCCGGCGGCAGACCGCCGGATCTGTTGGTTCCCGGCTTCGGGAGGCGTCTACTCGGCAGCTGCGAGCATCGGTGCCGGGACGTCGAGGCTGGTGTCCTCGAACTCGCGAACGTGTTTCGTCCACCAGTCCTTCACCGCATGTTCACTGCAGTCGCCGTTGATGCAGATGTCGACCGAGGTTCCGCCCGACGTGCTGATTTCCAGCCTGTCACCGTCGAAGCTGCGGAAGGTCATGCAGACCTTTTCGGTGTAGTTCAGCATCTGCTCCTGCAGAATGCCGACCGCGATCCGTTCACCCATGCGCAGGCTGTCGAAATAGTCGGTGTAAAAGTGGACACCGGCCATGTTTCGGGCGATCGAGATGTTCGCGGCCAGTTTGTTCAGCTCGCCCTCCAGCGTCACGTCTTCGCTGTCACCGGTCCACGGCTCCAGCACCGACAGTTCGGGCGAGGACTTTGCCGGGCGCGACACAAAGAGTTCTATGCCGTGAAGGGCGTCGCGGTACTTGACCGGTTTGCCGTAGGCGTCGTCCATCTCGAAGAAGGCCTTGAGCATTGTCACGCAGGCACCAGCCACTGTCGCATGGCCCGCACCATAGGCTGCATGCATGGGCGACCCTTCCGGGAAGGCCATTGGCAGCAGGTAGTTGCGACCCTTCGGTATCTTCGGGAAGCTGGCCGGAAGCCCCGACGTCCGGACATCGAAGTGGCGACGCTTGAGGCCGTTCTGAGCTTCGTTGTAGGCCGAAATCCAGCCGAGTAGTTTGCCGTCGTTGCCGGTCAGTTCGGTCAGCATCGACATGAAGTCCGCTTCGGCGTTGCCGAGATGGTTGGCCTTGTCACTGTCGGCAAGGGTCAGCATGGCCGCGAGCTGCTCGGGGCGTCCGCGCCGGTGGACCTGGAACTTCTGGCGCCGGACCGCCTTCAGGGCACGGCTGGCCACTTCCGTCATCAGACTGAGGATATGTGGTCCGCCAAAGGTCGCGAAGGCGCCCCTGGTGTCGTGCGGATTGGAGGGACCTCCGGTCTTGTTCGGGAAGCCACGGTCCGCCGGCACACCGTTTTCGAGCAGGATCAGACAGGCGTTGAAATAGGCCTGGTAGAGCTGATCGAAGTGGACATAGGTTGCCAGATCGCGCGGGGTGGTGATGAAGCGGCGCTTTTCCTCCCAAAGATCGAAGCCCTTGAGATCGAGGCCGTTCTGCACGTCCAGCCAGGCGGCCCAGTTAGTCATGTAATCGACGCCCTTCTTGTGTGGGCTGAGCCTCTGGTCGATGGCCTGGGCACCGAAGGTGATGACGCCGTCCGTCGGTTCGTAGGACGTGTCGCCGGGCGCGCTTGTCTTGTCCTTGTGCTGCGTACCGGAGCTCTTGCCGCCGGTGCCGATCAGGAGGAACTGCGACAGGTAAGGCCCGTTCTTGACCTCCGGAGCAGAGCCGCGGAAAAGGGATTCCGGGGTCAGCTCGACCTCGCCCTCCTGCCAGCGTGCGGAGCGGCGCCGGTTTTCGTGCTTGTTCAGTGTCTTGTCGCCGGGTCCTTCGGGATAGGAAGTAACGGGTTCATGGGTGGTCGTCTTGAACCAGCTCAGCTTGTTCAGTTCTCCAATGAGGTCATTCACCGTCGCGCCGCCGGCAGCCGGAAGGGCAGTGGAACCTTTGGCCAGATCGGCAAAGGGCACGTCGCGCACAAGAGCCATGGCATAGACTTCTGCCAGTTCCGCGCACAATTCACTGCGGCCGAGCCTCGGGGCCGGGGCCATCGCGACACTGTCCGGATCAGGCCCTTCCAGGCTGTGGTAGTGCCCGGCGAGCGGGCTCTCCCAGGGGCGCCACTTCAGGTCCTTCGGAGAGTGCGTGTTCGTGTTGGTGTAGAGCGGGGTCGTGCCCTTGGGAACATTGAACTCGTAGTTCTGACCGACGGGGCGGCTCAGCGCCTCCACGAAGGCTTCGTAAGCTGCCTTCATCACGATGCCGGTGTCGCTATGCGGCAGGCCCTTGTGAAAGCTTGTCGGCCGGACGTCGTGATAGAAGTGGTTTTCCTCCTGGTTGGAGGGAATGGCCAGCCGGGCGCGGCGGTGGTCGCGGAAGGCGAGATCATTGGCCTTCGCGCGGCGTGCTTCCGCTTCTGTCACTCGGTCGTCGCCGATCGGGTCTGGTCGATAGTCCTGAGGTGTATTCGCAGACATGACGTTCTCCCTTAGATAAGTTCAAGATGAGCGGGCTCTTCCAGCGACTGCATCACCCACGGCCGCATGACGGCATCGAAATGCCAGTTGCGAGCCTCGCCCTCTGCGGCCGGGGTTGGTTCGGGGATATGCTTGAACACCGGTCCCCGAGGTCCGGAACTGATATCGTGGGCATGGCGTCCGGCGGCGGTCAGGCGGATACCGCTCTGGTGTCGCTCCAGCGTGACGTAGCCGTCTGCGGGAAAGAAACTTCCCTTTACGACCTGGTTGCCGACGAGGTTGCGGGTAAACAGAAAGGTCGCGCCTTCCCCGTCGAGAGCGATGTCGATCAGGATGCCGAGCATCGACTTGTGTTCGACAAGATCGGGCGGTGCCTGGAAACTGGCTGGATCTTGTTCCGTACCGGCTGTCGACACGACGAGATACTCGCCGTTACGTCCGAAACGCTCGACAATGAGCCATTCCTCGAGATCCGTTTCGATACGGGCCGGCTGGAAATAGGGGCCAAGGCCCAGTCTGTTGAACATCGCAACACGAAACTTGTCAGGCAGCATATGCCATTCCCTCCATTGTGGTGATCTCGCCCGGCCCCTTGGGCGGCCCGTGAGGGAGCCCAGGGAAACCGCATCGCGGCGGACAGGCAGAGATTGGCGGGGAGGGCAGCAACGCTGCGTCAGCTCAGCGTCAAAGCATCGTAAAATCTGCGGAAATAGGCGTAAAAAAGGGCCGGAGCTTCGCTTTGGGACGAAGGCTCCGGCCTGAGATAACCCGGCAGGTCAGGGGGGGAGACCTCGCTACCGGGATCTGTCCGGGCGGGACGAAAAGCCCACCCTTGTTGAAGGCAAGATGGCGCCGGGCGGGGGCGCTGTCAGAGCGTGATCCGTGTGCCGCTTCCGGCGTCGAAGAGATGCATGTTGGCGCTGGCAACCTGAAGGTTCACCTGCGTGCCGGGGCGCAGTTCGCGATCCGGCGCCAGCCTTGCCGTGATCTCGTGCCCCTCGACCAGACAGACGGCCATGGTGTCGGAGCCCAGAGGTTCGAGAACATCGATGGTCGCCGACAGCGTCTGCTCACCCGGAGTGCAGGGGACGAGATGCTCCGGCCGGACCCCAAGAAGCAGCTCGGTTCCGTCGCCCGCTCCGATCTGCGGCGTCCTGATGCGCATCGCGCCAAGTCTCAGGTGCGTTTCGCCGCCCGAGGCATCCACCGTGACCGGCAGAATGTTCATTTTCGGCGAGCCGATGAACTCTCCCACGAAGCGGCTGAGCGGAGTGTCGTAGACCTCCACCGGTTCGCCCGATTGCATGATCTGCCCGTCCTTCAGGATGACCACGCGGTCGGCAAGCGTCATGGCCTCCACCTGATCGTGGGTCACATAGATCGTCGTGGTCTTGAGCAGACTGTGCAGGCGCTTGATCTGGGTGCGCATGTCGACGCGCAGCTTGGCATCGAGATTGGACAGGGGCTCATCGAAGAGGAACACCTTGGGGCGGCGCACGATGGCGCGGCCCATGGCGACGCGCTGGCGCTGGCCGCCCGACAGCTGACCGGGTTTGCGCTCCAGAAGCGCCGTGATCTGCAACGTCTCGGCAGCTTCTTCAACCTGCTTGCGGCGCTCTTGCGCAGACATTCCGCGCATCTTCAGGCCGAAACCGATGTTGTCGGCGACCGACATGTGCGGATAGAGCGCATAGTCCTGAAACACCATCGCGACGTCGCGCTCGCGCGGCTCGAGATCGTTCACGATCGTGTCGCCGATCTTCAGGATGCCACCGCTGATCTCCTCCAGACCGGCGACCATGCGCAGCAAGGTGCTCTTGCCGCATCCGGACGGGCCGACGAAGGCCACGAACTCGCCTTCCCGGATATCGAGGTCGATCCCCTTGATGGCTCGAAACGAGCCGTAGTTCTTGACGATCGTTTCCAGGTGAATGCTGGCCAAATGTCCCTCCCAAGACAGACCCTGTACGGGAGGCGGCGCTTTCGCATCCCGTGCAGGGCCACAGGTTCCCGGCTGGTCGATGGGGCTAAAAGCCGGGGTTTTTCAAAGTGCCGCTTGCCAGTCGGTCGCATTATCGATAGATTATCGATAACGTTATCGATATGCAAGCGGTGTTTGGGGATGGCAGTAGAGAGCTTCGGGAATGCTGAGAGTGCGCCGTCCGGCGGCGGCAGGGGGCGTGCGTCCCCACGCCGTTCCGGCAAGCGCAGCAATGCCATTTTCGAAGCGCTGCAAAGGGAAATCCTGCTTGGTGAGCTTCCCCCCGGAGAAGGAATACTGGAGTTGAGACTGGCGAACCGTTTCGACTGCAGCCAGAGCACCATTCGCGAAGCGCTCATGTTTCTGCAGACTGACGGGCTGGTCGAGCGGCTGCCGCATCGCGGCACCTTTGTCGCTGGCAGTCGGGGAGAAGATGCTCGTGAGCTCATCCTGATCCGTCACGATATCGAGTGCAGGGGCGTTGCGAAGGTTCTCTCCCGCTATGGCGCCTTGCTGCGCCGGGAGCTGGAAGAGGAGGTCGAAGCGATGCGGCGGGCGGCGAAGACCGAGGACGAATATCTTCTGTCGCTTCACGACCGAAGCTTTCACCTGCGTCTGTTCGATGCGGCCGACCTTCCAAGCGTTCGGCCCATCCTGCGTCGCTGTCTCATTCACGCCCATCGGTACAAGATCCTCAACTCCGAGCCCAATCGCGGGCTTCTGGAAACGGCGGAGCGCCACTTCGCGATCATGGATGCGCTGAACTCGGGCAACGAGGACGAGGCGGTCAAGGCGCTGTCTCATCACATCACGACCATCGTGGATCTGGGGCCCAATATCCTCAAGGAAAACAATGTCAGGGGAGGTCGGTCATGACGTCATCCAGATCCGGCACGGGGGTGCCGACTGCCGAGATGCAGGAGGTTCTTCAAAGGCTTGCGGTCGAGGATGCGGGGCTGGGCGATCCGACCCTGCTGAGGCCCGATGCGGCCCGGAAGCTTGCGGAGCATACCAATCGCCGCTGGAACACAGATCTGCCGGACATGGCCGATGTCGTGGACTTCGAAATCTCCTCGGGCGGGGCACCGGCGGTTTCGTGCCGACTTCTCTCGCCTGAAGACGCGCGCGGACTGATCATCTTCATCCATGGCGGCGGCTGGGCGCTGTGTTCCATGCAGACCCATGAGCGTGCCGCGCGCCTTCTGGCGCTGGAGGCCGGCGCGCATGTCCTGACATTCGACTACCGGCTTGCGCCGGATCATCCCTTTCCGCAAGGTCTGGAGGACTGTCTCGCCGTTTACGGCGCGGTCACCGCCGGCGAGACACCGCTTGGCAGTTTCAGCGGCCCTCTCGCCCTTGCCGGCGACAGTGCGGGGGCGAACCTTGCTCTCGCAGTGCTCTTCCGTTTGCAGTCCGCCGGAAGGGCGCTGCCGGATGCAGCGCTCCTGTTTTACGGCGTTTACGGCGCGAACTTCGAAACGCCTTCCTACAGTCAGTACGCTGACGGTCCCGGCCTGACCCGGGACAAGATGAGGCGTTACTGGAACTGGTACGTCCCCCGGCCGCAGGACCGTGCTGCCGCGGAAATCGCGCCGCTTCAGGCAAGGGACGAGCAGCTGCAGTCCTTGCCGCCGCTTTATCTCAACGCTGCGGAGATCGATCCCCTTCGCTCGGACACGGAGCTTCTGGTGGAGCGCCTGCGTGCGCTCGGCCGGACCGACGAATACCGGCTTCATCGCGGCGTTGTTCACGGGTTCATGCAAATGAGCCTGCAACTGGCCGAAGCCCGTACGGCCACGCAGGAGGCCGGGAGGACCTTCCGCGCACTGACGGGAACTGAACCAATCTGAAGCACTTTGGGAGGAACAAAATGTCAAGGTTCATATCCGCCGCAGCGCTCGCTGCGGGACTGATGGTTGCCGCCTCGGCGGTAAAGGCGGAAGACACTGTCCGCTTCTGGTACCATTTCGACAACGCTGACAATCCGATGTCGGCTCTCGTCGAGAAGTTTGAAGCCGCCAACCCCGACATCAAGATCGAGGCGGAGAACGTTCCCTGGAACAGCTATTACGACAATCTCTACACCTCGATCGTTGCCGGCAATGGCCCCGACGCGGCCATGGTCAAGATGTTCGCCCAGCCGCGCCTTGTGGAAATGGGCGCACTCGAGCCCATCGGCGATCGGATCGATGCCTGGGACGGCAAGGCGGATCTGCAGGACAATCTGCTGGACCTGACGAAGGCCGCCAATGAAGAGACCTACTATCTGCCGGTGCAGTATGTCGTGCTTTATCTCTATTACCGTCAGGACATGCTTGAGGAACTCGGTCTGGAAGTACCGAAGACCTGCGAGGAATTCCGTGACGTCGCCATGAAGCTGACCCGCGACACCGACGATAACGGGCAGCCGGATGTCTACGGCTTCGGTTTTCGCGGCGGCAAAGGAGGGCACGATCACTGGGCAAGCCTGGTTCTGTCCCGCGGCGTTGATTTCGAAAAGGGCAGCCTGACCTCTGAAAAGGGCGTTGAAGGCACGCAGTTCGTTGTCGACCTGTTCCAGAAGGACAAGGTCTTTCCCGCCTCGACGCCGAACGACGGCTTCAAGGAAGTGATCGGCGCCTTCAAGGCCGGCAAGACCGCGATGACCATCCACCACATCGGCTCGTCCAACGGCATGGTCGAGGCGCTGGGCGACAAGGTCTCGGCGGCTCCGGTTCCTGAATGTGGCGGCGGCCGCTGGACGTCCTTCGGGGATGAATCGACCGCCGTCTTCTCCTCCGCGGAAAACAAGGACGCCGCCTGGAAGTGGATTTCCTTCCTCTCCAGTCAGGGCAACAATGCCGAGTTCAACAAGGCAACCGGCCAGCTTCCGGTCACCAAGTCGGATTCCAAGGAGTGGACGTTGCACGACAAGCGCTTCGTCGACGCCACGGTCAATTCGCTGCCCTTCGCCCATCTCCTGCCCAATGTTCCGGAGACGTCTGATTTCGTGAACACGGTCTGGCCGGTGAACATGCAGCGTGCGCTGACCGGCGAGATTACTGCCGCCGAGATGAACGCGGCCATCGACGACCTTTACAACAACTGATCCCTTTAAGGGGCGGGTTCGGCGTTCGCGTCGGACCTGTCCCGTGGCCCCGGTTCCCGAAACCGCTTGAACCAGACGATCCGAAAAACGAACGGGCGGCGATCCAAGCTCAGCCCGACGGACCCCGATCATGCCAAGTTCCGAAACACCCATCCGACGCGGCGCCCTGGCCAGACAGGTTCTGCCCTATGCGCTCCTGTCGCCGGCCGTCCTGGTAACGCTCGCCATCGTGTTCTTTCCGATGGCCCAGGCCGCCTGGATGAGCCTGCACGACTACATTCTCTTCAAACCGAAGGAATTCCCCTTCGTCGGTCTGAAGAACTTTTTCACCGCCTTCCAGGATGAAGTCTTCTGGATATCGCTGCGTCATACCGTTCTCTGGATTGCGCTGACCGTTCCCGCGCAAATGCTTCTGGGGCTGGTGACGGCTCTGCTTCTGAACCAGCGGTTTCCCTGGCGCGCACTCGCCAGGGCGCTGATCATCATCCCCTGGGCGCTGCCCAGCGTGGTGATCGCGCTCATGTGGGTCTGGATCTACGACGCCAACTACGGAATTCTCAACGAGTTCCTGCTGCGCATGGGACTGCTCAAGGCGTCGATTCCGTGGCTCGCGGATCCTGACACCGCACTCTACGCCATCATTCTGACACTGACCTGGCAGGGGTTTCCGTTCTTCGCGGTCATGATCCTGGCGGGATTGCAGTCGATCCCGAAGAGCTACTACGAGGCCGCGTCCCTCGACGGTGCCTCGGCCTGGCAGCAGTTCTGGTACATCACCCTGCCGGGGATCTCCGGTGTGCTGATCACTGCCGTTCTTCTGAGAACCATCTGGGTCGCCAATTCCATCGACGTCATCTTCGTGATGACGGGCGGCGGACCGGGATATGCCACCTACACTCTGCCGCTCTATGCCTTCATCAAGGCGCGCACCAACCTCGACTTCGGCTATGGCTCGGCGCTCGCCGTGCTCTTCACGCTGATGCTGCTCGGGCTGGTGATCGTCTATCTGCGCCGTACGGGGAGGGCGACGAGCTGATGGTTGGCCGCAAATCCAAACTCCGCCGGATCCTGACCGTCGATCTGCCGATGGTCCTGATTCTCACGTTCACGCTTGGTCCGTATCTCTGGATGCTGCTCACATCGGTGACGCCGGAAAGCCGGCTCTTCACCGAAGGGCCGGGGCTCGTCGGCGCGACGCTGGAAAACTATATCCGGCTGTTTTCGACCGTCGGTTTTCTCACCAACCTGATCCACTCCTTCATCATTGCCGGGGGAACGGTGATCGTCGGCCTGACGCTGAGCGTGACCGCCGCCTATTCCTTCTCCCGCTTCTCGTTCCGCGGCAAGCGCTACCTGCTCATGCAGTTTCTCGTGATCAACATGTTCCCGGTCGTGCTGCTGATCCTGCCGCTATTCGTTCTGATGCGGGTTCTCGGCATCCTTGATACGCATCTCGCGCTGATCATTGCCAATGCGACCGTCGCGATTCCGTTCTCGGTCTGGATGATGACCAGCTACATGAACGGCATCCCGAAATCGCTGGACGAGGCGGCGATGACCGACGGCTGCAGCCGGCTCGGTGCGCTTTGGCGGGTTGTGCTGCCGCTGTGCACGCCAGGCATCATCGCAACCGGCATCTACATCTTCATCACCGCCTGGAACGAATACCTCTATGCGCTCACGCTCGGCGGGCGAAACGTCCGTCCGATCACTGTCGCGATCCAGACGCTCATCGGCGAATACGAAGTGGAATGGGGCCTTCTCACCGCAGGCGGCATCGTCGGCGCAATGCCGGCGACCGTCCTCTTCCTCATCGTCCAGAAGCGCCTGATCAGCGGATTGACCCAGGGCGCGGTCAAGGGCTGAAACCTTTAGGAAAACCATCGTGAAAAATCCGATCGGCATCATCTCCATGCAGTTCATTCGCCCCTTCACGGGCAAGGATCTGCCACTCTTCGAAAAGATCAAGGCGCTGGGCTTCGACTTCGTCGAACTGCTCGTCCCGGAACCGGAAGACAACCTTGATCTCGCCACGACCCGCAGGGCGCTCGACGACGCCGGCCTCGATGTCGTGCTCGCCGCACGCGTCAATCCGCAGCGCTCCATCGCGAGCGGCGAGGCAACCGCGCGTCAGGGCGGGCTCGACTACCTGAAGCTTTGCGTCGAGGTCGCCAATGCAGTCGGCGCGAAAATCATCGGCGGGCCGCTCTACGGCGAGCCAATGGTCTTCGCAGGCCGACCGCCGGTGCCGCGAACCGACGAGGACATCGCGGAACGGGCAAAGCGCACCATCGACGGTTTGGGCGCGGTCGCACCGGTGGCGCATTCCGCCGGCTGCGTCTTCGGCCTGGAACCGCTCAACCGCTTCGAGACCGACATCGTCTCCACCACTGCCCAGGCGATCGAGGTCGTCGATGCGGTGGCGAGCAAAGGCCTCGGCGTCATGCTGGATACCTTCCACATGAACATGGAGGAGCGCTCCATTCCCGATGCGATCCGGATGACGGATGACCGGCTGGTACATTTCCAGGCGAATGAAAACCACCGCGGTTTTCCGGGAACCGGTCATCTCGACTGGACCGCGATCATGCGCGCGCTGGCGGAGGTGCGTTACGCCGGTCCGATCTCGCTCGAACCCTTCCGGCGCGACGATGAGCGTGTCGGCCTGCCGATCGCCCACTGGCGGGCTCCGCGCGAAGACGAAAGCGAAAAACTGAAAAACGGGCTGGCGCTGATCCGCTCCAGCCTTGCCATGGCGGAGCTCTCCCAATGACCCTCAATATCGGCTGGATCGGCTGCGGCCGCCACGCGACCCAGATGCTCATGCCGCAGCTCGGCCGCAACGACATGCGCATTGCCGCCGTCTGCGACGTCAACGAAGCCGCCGCCGCCTCTGCCGCCTGGCAGTATGGGGCGGAGGCGACCTATAGCGACTTCAACAGGCTTCTCGATCACAAGGGGCTCGACGCCGTATGCATGGCGGTCGGCCCGGACCTGCACCGCGTCGCCTCCATTGCGGCGCTCGAGCGCGGGCTGCCCGTTTTTCTGGAAAAGCCGCCGGCAAAGACGCTGGAGGGCGCCAGCGAGATCGCCGCGGCCTCGAAAGCTGCCGGCAAGCCGGTCCTCGTCGGCTTCATGAAACGCTATTCAACCGGCAACAAGATCGCCGGCAATATCGTGCGCGGCGGCGACTTCGGTCCGGTCCTCGGTGTGACCGGCACCTACATGACCGCGCCGACCTATTTCGTCGGCGAGGTCGATTACAGCGGCTTCTTCCTGCATCACTGCGTCCACTATATGGATCTGATACCCTGGTTCGCGAGGGCGGACTTCGATGAGATGTCTGTCCGGAAAATTGTGCCGCAGCCGGGCAAACTGCTGTTCCACCTGAATTTCACCTGCAACAACGGGGCCATCGGCACCGTCGTGATGGGCACAGTGCAGTCGCGTGGAACGCCGATGGAGGCGATCCAGGTGATGGGCGACCATGTGCGGGTGGAAATCGACAACGTCATCAATGTCGCATTCTACCGCGATCCACCCTTCAAGGCGGACGACGCTTCGGCAACGCTTGACCCCGCCTGCGACACGCTCTGCTGGACGCCGAATTTCACGGCAGCGGCCAACGAGGATCACAAGGGCTACAACGCTCTCATTCGTGACGTTGCCGCCGCCCTTCGCGGAGAGGAGAGTGCTGCCCCGACGATCGAAGACGGCGTCCGGGCCATGAGTAATCTGGAACGGATGATCGGACTTCTGGACCTTTAAGGCAGCAGCAGCCGGAGCGCATGCGGTCACTCTTGCGGATCGATGCAGAAGACCGCGTCGGCGAGGCCCGGCGCAGGTGGCCGGCTGTCCGTATGCGGCAAAAGAACCACCACGCGGTCGACACCGAGGTCCCTGAGCTGCGCCGGCGTGCCATGACCGAACTCAAGATGTCCGCGCCCGATGATGCCGGCAACAAGGGGCGGTCGCTCCCGCTGCCGGATGTCGGCAATCCGGCAGGCAAAGGCTCGGTCCCAGACCTGCTGGGCGCGCACGAAGCGATCGAAGGCCGGATCGTCCGGGTTCGTCGCTTTCCGGTTCGCAGAGCCGCCGCCGGTGTAGTCGAACAGGAACCGGCGGTAGGCGGATGTCGCCGGCAGGGCCGGCGTGACGTCATCCCGGTCCTCCTCGGAGATGGCCTCCCACCCATCCTTTCCGACCTCCGTGACCAGTGACCGCCGGCAATTGAGCCCGTGCATCGGGAGCCGGAACTGGCGGCAGAACCGGAAGAGGGGCAGATAAAGGTCCGCCGGAAATCCCCAGACGGTGCCCCACTCGGCAGCATCCAGGAAGGCTTCCTCGTCAAGCGCGCCACTGCTCCAGCGGGCCAGAACCGGATCAAGGCGTTTCGGGAACATCTCGTATCCAACGGCAATATCTTGCCTCAGCGCCAGAAGCCCGGCGAGAACATGCAGCTGCCAACGGTGCTGCGCGGCCCTGTCGTGACGCTCGCCGAGAAGCACGACGTTCGCGGCCGCCGCCATCTTCATGACCGCGCCGTGATCCAATCGTTCGCCGGTGTGCGGGGCGATCCATGTGCCGGGGGTCACGGCTGCAGCTCCACCGTGAGACCGCCCGGTTCGCCGCCAGGCAGTTTGGCGTGATGCCGTGCGCCGTCCTCTTCCCATCCGGCGAGGATGCCGCCCGGCAGATGCAGGTGGAAGGTCTTGGTGATGATGTTGAAGCAGCCGCCCATGGGCAGCACCTTCTCCACTTCGCCGGTCCAGGCTTGTGTTACGGCATTTGTCGTGACGCGGACCGTCACATCGCCCGTGCCCGGCAGGGAATTCAGATACGGTCCGGCAGGGTCGGCTTCCAGATCCGGTTCTTCACCGTCCGAAGCGGCGCGGGGTTTCTTGTCCACTTGAGTGGCCTCTTCGGTCGAAAGCAATTGCTCAAAAGGCTCCAGCCCCTCCAGACCGACAACTGAAAAGGCGATCTCGCCATCCTTGCCGATGAAATCCAGCCGCGGATAGATCTTGCCCCGCATCTCGTTGCACGTGTCGTACTCGACGTTGTCCAGCGCCGCGATGTTGATCTCCGCGTCATGGCCGGGGCCGCTCACCTTGACGGTCCCGTCCATCTCCTCGACAGAGTCCACGAAACCGAGGCGCTCATAGAGAAATCCGTTCTTGCGCACCGCCAGCATCAGGCGGTCGAGTTTCGGCAGGAGGGAGAGAATGTAAAAGGTGTCGGCCGTCAGCCGAACGCGTTTTCCGGTGGTGGTCATGCGAATGCTCCAGATTGCAACGTTGGAAAAGGGTGGACTGCGGAAGATGCAGAAGCTTCCTTTGGTCCGAGGGAAATGGTCTTGAACGTACCGAGCCCGGCCGGCGCGCGATGAGCGGCGCAGACGATGATGGCCTCCGGCAATTCGCGGCGCAGAAGCGCGAGCAGCGTGGCCTCGCTCTCCGCATCCAGCGCACTGGTCGCCTCATCGAGAACGAGCAGTCCGGGCCGGGCGACAAGCACGCGCGCAAGGGCGAGCCGCTGCCGCTCGCCGACCGAAAGTCCGGCGTAGCCCTCGGCTTCGGGTAGATCGAGCGCGGAAAGACGATGATGCAGACCAACCCGGGTGAGCGCGGCCTCGACCGCATCCCGGCCGACTGAGGCCGGATCCAGCGGGTAGGTCGCCGCATGGGAAAGCCCTTCCGGAAAAACCCTTGGAACCTGGGGCAGCGCCAGAAGGGTCGTTTCAGGCAGGTCGATCTGGCCCTTGCCATAGGGCCAGAGCCCGGACAGGGCCGACAGGAACGTGCTCTTGCCGATCCCGGACGGACCTTCCACCCAAAGGGCCTCGCCTGGCGAAAGCTGGACGTCGGGAACCGGCGCAAGGCTCTTGCCCTGGGGCGTGGTCAGGGTCAGGCCGGAAATCCGCAGTCCTTTCGTGCCGGACTTTCCATGCCGAACCTCGCGCGGCACATCGGGCGTCGGCGGGTGCGCAGTTGAAGCCTTCAGCAACAGATCGAGCCGCTCGGAAACAGCCGCAAATTCGGCAAGATCCCGATACGAGAAGATGAACCAGCTCATGGTCGATGTGACGCGGGAGAATGCCGAGGCAAGCTGCATCAGACCGCCCAGTGTGATGGCTCCGGCGAAAAAGGCCGGCAGGGCCAGAAAGGTCGGTATCCGCAAGACTGTCGAAAAATACGGCCGGACGAACAGGCCAAGCACAAGTTCGGCATTGATCAGCCGGAACCAGTTCTGGCGGATGGCTTCGAAACGTCCGTCCAGCCGGCGGCGCTCCGCGGTTTCTCCCGAGGCCTGGGCGATTTCGTCCGCGCTTTCCCGGATCTGGATCAGGGCGTGACGGAAATTGGCCTCGCGCTTCTCCTGAGCGAAGACGAGGTTCTTGATCGGCCGCCCAAGCAGATGAGTGACGACACTGGACAGCGCAACGTAGAGAAACGCAGCCCAGACCATGTAGCGCGGAATGACCACATCGAAGCCAAAAAGCGGAAAGGCCAGCGGAAACGACGACAGCGACCAGAGCACGGCGACATAGGAGACCAGCGCGACGATGTTCGTCGTCAGGTCGAGCGTCTCGATAAGCAGGCGCTCCACGAAGAGGCGACAGTCCTGAGCGATGCGCTGGTCCGGGTTGTCGACCGGTTCGGGGGAATATCCCGGACGCAGGTGCCAGTAGGTCTTCTCGGAGAGCCAGGCATCCTCGACCCGTTCCGTCAGCCGTTGGCGCAGGAACAGGAGCAGCCGCTTGCGCAGCCAGTCGCTCGCCAGATGACAGGCGGAGGACGCGCCGACAAGAATTGCAAAATGTCCCATCTCCGTCAGCGCGGTTGCTGCATCACGCAGTTCCAACGCATCGAAAAAGGTCTTGCTCCAGGCAATCATCTTCACGGCCACCCAGACTTCGGCGAACTGGAAGGCAAGGACCACCGCATAAAGCAAGTAGCCGTACCAGGAGCCGGGCCCTGACGCGGCAAGACGCGTCAGGGTGAAGATCCGCTTCAGGATGACACGCATCGCATCAGAACTTTATGTTGAGGGATGCGGAGAACGTCCGTCCCGGGCCTGTCTGAAGTTCCAGCGGGTTCTGGCGCGCAACGCTGCTCGTCGGCGTCAGTGTCCGCCCGGCGGCTGAAGCCTCGAAATAGCGGGTGTCGAAAACGTTCTTCACGCCGAAGTCGAGACTTGCCATTTCGGTGAACTGCCAGCTGCCGAACACATCGAGCAGCGCATATCCGCCGGGCTTGAAGCTGTCGGCATCGGACACCTCGTAGACCGGGCTCGCCAGTGTGGTGACCGCTTCGAAACTGAGGTTGTAGTCCGGGATCACGTAGCTGAGCCCGACGATCGCCGTCAGCGGCGGCAGGGTGTGGGGCACGGTATCGGAGTCGGCCGAGGCCTTTTCGACGCCTTGCTGCCAGGAAAGGCGGCCGGTCGCGGTCAGCGTGTCGGTGAGCTCGTATGCACCCTCCATCTCGACGCCCCATACTTCCACGGACGAAAGGTTCCGGTAGGTGTATTCCGACGTGCCGGGCGGATTGTAGAAGCTCTCTATGAAGTCGGTGTAGTCGGCGTAAAAGCCGGTCACGGAAACATAGCCCCGGTCGATCTGGGCCCGGACGCCGGCCTCGACGCTCCTGACCCGTTCAGGATCAAGATCGGGGGCCGGGGTCAGGTCGAAAAAAGTGCCCGGAAGCGAGGTATAGAGCTGCTGTGCCGTCGGCATCTTGAAGCCTTCACCGTACTTGCCCCAGATCGACCAGGTGTTGTCGATGCGGTAAAGCGCGCTGAGGCTTTTCAGAAAAGCGGTGTCCTCGCGCACCCTCGGCTCCGACCCCGGAACGAGTTGGTAGTCGTCATCCGGTTCCGGTTCGATGCGATAGGTGGCAAAGCGCACGCCCGGCGTGATCTCGAGTGAATCATCGAAAAGACCGATGACATCCTGCAGGTAGACGTCCGCCCGCGTCGTGTTCGAATTCGCGAAGTTGAAGCCGCCGCCGCGGGTTTCCGATGAGACGCCGGTCGTGAAATTGAGTGTCCGATCGATGCGGCTGTAATCGAGGGCGGTATAATCGCCATCAAAGCCGAAGGTCAGCTCATGGGCGAGGGGCCCCGTTTCGAGGGTCTTCGTCGCCTGGATATCCAGCTCGTAGAAATCCTCGGTGTATTTCAGAAGGTCATCGGTGCGAAAGTCGTCGCCGCCGGAGGTCTGGCCGGACTTCTTGCCGGTACGATCATATGTATGCGGCGCATAGGCGACGACCGTCTTGAGTTCGTCGAGCAGGCGCGACTCCGGCGTCCAGGTGTGTTCCAGCGCATAGCGGTTGCGGCTGAGATCGAGAAAACGGTCGTAGTCGTTGACGTAGTCGCCACTGGTCTGGGGACCCAGCCCGTTGGTGTAGTCGACGTCGGTGTTGCGCTGCATGAGATCCGCAGACAGTTCGAACCGGTGTTCATTCGTCGGTTCCCAGACCGCCTTTGCAAGGCCGCGAATTCCTTCCGTATGCGTCGGATCGAACTTGTTGCAGGGCAACTGGCCGGCCGAGAAATCCCTCGGACACCCGTAGACGCCGCCATCGGCGCGGGCATTGGAAAGGGTTGGCTCGCTGTTGGTGTAACGCGAAATCGCGAGCATGGTGGACAGCGTGTCGCTGAAACGGAAGGCAACGGCGCCGGAGGCGTTGGCGTATTTGTTGAACGTGTCATAGGCGAGCCGTCCCTGGCCGCCCATTGTCCGACCCTGGAGCAGGTCTTCCGGGTCCAGTGTCTCGACGGCAACGACACCACCAAGCGCATCTGCGCCCCAGAGCACCGACGCAGGACCGCGCACCACATCGACCTGGCGCACGAAATTGAAATCGAGGTAATCCCGTGTCCCGTCGGTGATGCTTTCAGCGATGCGCGAGCCGTCCGACAGCATCAGCACACGGTTTCCGCCGACGCCGCGGATGTTGAAGCCATTGAAGGTGTTGAAGGGATCGGTCGCGCTCGTCTGCCGGTCGACGGTCACGCCGGGGATGTACCGCGTGAGTTCCTGCATGTCGTAGATGCCGTATTTCTGCAGGTCCTCCTCCCTCACGACCGTGACGTTGCCGGGAACTTCGAGAACGGTGGTCGGCTGCCGGCCTGCAACGACGGTGATCGTATCAAGCAGAACAGTGCCTTCATCGGCCGGGGACGCGGAAGTCTCCTGCGGGCGCGTTTCGGCAGGTGCGGCTTCCGTCTCGGGAAGCTGAGTTGTCTGGGCTTGCTGTGCCTGCGCGCCTTGCTGGGCACACAGAAGGGCACAGCCGGCAACGGCGGTTGCCAGCTTGAGGCCATTCAGCCTCGTGCGGTCGGACATGGAAAATACTCCCCTGCGGCCGGAGCGAGGCTCTGGCCGGGATCAAGACGTGATTTGCTCGCGGAGGGCTGGCTGTTGACGAACGGCGCGTGAATTCGGCGCTTCGTCAGACACAGATATTAAAACTTGATATTTAGAGTCAAGTATTAATTGCGACGAAAGTCGCTGCAAATTCGGTGCGTTAGAGAGTGAGATGTTCTGGCGGGCAGGGGAACGTCGAGAAAAAGCCGGGCGCAGGGGAGGCATCACAGGCGCATTTGACCTAGCGGTTTGTGCGCTTTGCTGCACCGGCGACGCGGGCTGGTTAACTCTGGTGGCAGAGCTTGAGGCGGCTTATTTTCCGTCTGTCCGGAAAAGCGGAATCGGCCGCTGTTCCTCGATCGCTTCCATGGCGAAATAGGATGTCACGTTTTCAAGCTCAACTTCGGAAATCAGCCGCTGGTAGATCTTGTCGTAACTGCCCATGTCGTTGGTCACGACCTTGATCAGGTAATCGTAGTCCCCGCCGATCCGGTAGAAATCGACCACGTCGGGGATTGACGAGACGTGTTTTCGGAATGTCGTCAGCCAGCTCAGCGAATGATGACGCGTGCGGATCATCATGATCACGACAAGACCGGCACCGAGATGCTCGCGGTTCAAGAGCACTGTCCGGCGACGGATGGCGTTGTCAGCCTCCAGAGCCTTGAGGCGGCGCCAGCAGGCGTTCTGGGAGAGCCCGACCTTGTCGGCGAGCTCCCGTTGCGACTGAGATGCATCGCGCTGGAGTTCCGTCAGAATGCGGCAATCAGTTTGATCTAATTTTATCATGATATGTCGATTGAATGAACGAATTTGAGCCTTTGAACGATGGAATTAAGTGATGAAATCATACGTTCTGAATGTCAACAATACACTTATGAGCAATTTATCCAATCTCGCCGAGAGCACATCACCGTCAGGGGTTCAGGAGACCGTTCTGGACACCTTCCGTGACGCCCTGCGGCAACCGGATCTCGTTGAGGCGCTGTGTGGCGGACTGATCGGTGACAATGCCCTGGTTCCGGGACCCTACGGCCCGAAGAAGCTGGTCTATGCCGATTACGTTGCTTCCGGCCGGGCTCTCGCCCAGATCGAGGATTTCATCCGCGACAGCGTTCTGCCCTATTACGCCAACAGCCACACGCAGGCATCCTATTGCGGCGCATTCGTTACGCGGCTGCGGATGGAGATCCGGGCAGAGATTGCCCGCATCGTCGGGGCAGGCGAGGGCTATTCGGTCGTCTTCACCGGATCGGGATCCACGGCCGGTCTCAACCGGCTGGTGATGCTGCTGGACATTCCGGCAGTCGTTGCCTCCGGGCAACGCGCGGTCGTGCTGATCGGCCCCTACGAGCACCATTCCAACCTGCTTCCCTGGCGCGAGAGCGGAGCAGACGTCATCGAGGTGCCGGAAAGTGCCCGCGGCGGCGTGGACATGGCGGCGCTGGAAGCGCTGCTTGCCGAGAACAGGGATGCCGGACTGCTGGTCGGCGCTTTCGGTGCAGCATCCAACGTCACCGGAATTCTGACGGACGACAAGGCCGTCACCCGTCTTCTGCGCAAATACGGTGCTCTTGCGATCTGGGACTACGGCTGCGCCGGTCCCTATGTGCCGATGCACACCGATGCGGGCACGGACGCGGCCAAGGATGCCATCGTCTTCTCGCCGCACAAGTTCCCCGGCGGGCCGGGCGGCTCCGGTGTCATGATCGTTCGCGACGCCATAGCCCGGCGCAAGACACCGACGCTTCCGGGCGGCGGAACCGTCTCTTTCGTGTCGCCCTGGGATCACGTCTATTCCACCAGCCTGGAAAACCGGGAAGAGGGGGGCACACCCAACGTGCTCGGTGATATCCGCGCAGGTCTGGCGATGATGGTGAAGGATGCCCTCAACCCGTCCTGGCTCGCCTCCCGCCAGCAGGAGTTGCGAGAGCGCGCGCTTTCGGTCTGGAAGCAGAATCCGTATCTGGACCTTCTGGGCAAACCGGACGCCGAGGCACTGCCGATCTTTTCCTTCCGGGTGCGCGACAGCGAAGGCAAGCTGGTCCATCACCAGCTCTTCACGCGCATGCTTTCCGACATCCACGGCATCCAGGCTCGCGGCGGCTGCGCCTGTGCCGGCTCATACGCCCATTCGCTTCTTGTCATCGACCAGGCGGCGTCCGCGGACATCGTGAAAGCGCTCGACGCGGGGCAGGAAATTGAAAAACCCGGGTGGGTCCGGTTGAACCTGTCACCACTTATGCGCGATGATAAGGTCGACTTCGTCATTAAGTCGGTAGATCGTCTGGCCCGCGAAAGTGCATCCTACGTTCAGGATTATGTAGCTGACGTCTCCAACGGTCGGTTCTCCGCCAAAGTCTCAGACAAGCCCGTGACCTGAAGATGCTGACCCCGCTACGTCACCCCACGTTCCGTTTTCTTTTCGCCTCGCAGGTCCTGTCGCTGACCGGAGTCGGATTGATGACGGCGGGGTTGTCGCTGGCGGCGTGGCGAATGGGTGGCGAAACTCATGCCGGCCCCATGCTGGGCTTGTTTTTCGCCCTGAAGATGGTGGCCTATGTCGGATTTTCCCCGATTGCCCAGGCGCTCCTGGCCCGCACGCCCAGGTCGCCGACATTGATCGGGCTCGACATCGGCCGGTTGCTCCTGATGATCCCGCTCGCCTTTGCCGGGTCCTGGTGGTCGGTCGCGGGTCTGGCCTTTGTCTTCTTCGCCGTCTCCTCGGCCTTCACCCCTCTCTTCCAGTCCATGATCCCGGCCGTGCTTCCAGAAAAGGACGCCTATTCGGAAGCGCTCGCGCTGTCGCGGATCGCCTACACGCTGGAAAGCATCGTGACGCCGATCCTGGTCGGAGCCGCGCTCGCCTTCATGAACCCGCAGTACCTGTTCGTTCTTGCGGCCCTCGGCTTTGTCGGATCGGCCGTGTTCATCCTCCTTGCGCATGTCAGGGTCGACGTGATCGCCTCGCACCTGGAGCCGTTCCGCAAGCGGGCCCTGCATGGACTGTGGATCTATGCGCGCACGCCGCGACTTCGCGGCCTCTTCGTCCTGAACTTTGCCCTGTCGCTTGTCATGGCCTGGGTTCTCGTCAACACCATCGTGTTCGCAGGCAGCCGCTTCGACAATGCCGAGGAGGTCTATCCCTGGCTGATGGGCGGTTTCGGTGTGGGCGCGGCCTTGATGGCGTTTGGCCTGCCGTCGCTCATGAAGGTCTTTTCCGAGCGCCGCATCATGGCGGCCGGAACGCTTTCCTTTGCCTTGCTGACACCGCTCATATTCGTGCCGGTTCCACTGGCGGAACTGGTCTTTCTCTGGGGATTGTTCGGCGCTGCAAGCACCTTGACGCTGACACCTGGCGGCCTTGTGCTGACCCGCTCTGCCTCCGACCCCGACCGGCCCGCCGTCTTTGCCGCGCAGTTTTCCCTGTCTCACGCCGGCTGGCTGATCGCCTATCCTCTGGCGGGTTGGCTCGGCACAGCCCTTTCCCCCGAAACCTCGCTTGTGCTACTTGGCATGGCCTCCGCGCTGGCAACCCTTGTCGGCCTGGCGATTTTCCCGGAAAACGATCCGGAATCTCGCCTGCATTCGCACCCGGATCTGCCGCCCGACCATCCGCATCTGGTCGGTCACGGACGGCAGGTTCATGCCCATGCCTTTTATATTGATGACCTGCATCCCCGGTGGGATGCCTGAAATGAAGCGCCCGCAAGGGCGAACAGAAGGACCTGATAATGTCTGACCCGCGTTCCGCGTTCCGCCTGGACGGAGCTGGCCTGGAAACCCTGGAAGCAAGAGTATGGGAGAACCTCGAATTCCTGTGCTGGCCGGGCAAGTCCTGGGTTCCGCCGAAGACGGTCGGTGGGGAACCGGTCACCGATGTGGTCATTATCGGCGGCGGCATGTGCGGCATGGTCGCGTGGATGTCGCTGCGCACCGGCGGCGTCGACAACATCCGCGTCCTGGACCGCAGCCCGGAAGGTCTTGAAGGTCCTTGGCTCAACTATGCTCGCATGGAAACGCTGCGCTCGCCCAAGACACTGACCGGTCCGGCCTTCGGCCATGGCACGCTGACCTTCCAGGCCTGGTACCGGGCCCAGTTCGGCACCGATGCCTGGGAAGAACTCGACAAGATCCCCCGGCCCATGTGGATGGAATACCTGAAATGGTATCGCAAGGTCCTGGAGATTCCGGTCGAGAACGGCGTCTCTCTGGACCTGATCGAACCGGAAGGCGATCTTCTGCGCCTGCATCTGACCGGTGCGGAGCAGAAATCCATTCTGGTGCGCAAGCTCGTCATGGCGACCGGCCGCGACGGCACCGGCGTGCCGAACATTCCGGGCTTCGTGGAAGGGATCTCCCGCAAATACTGGGCGCACAGCGCCGACACGATCGATTTCGATGCCCTGAAGGGCAAGAAGGTCGCCGTCATCGGTGTGGGCGCATCCGCCGTCGACAACTCCGCCGAAGCGCTCGAGCATGGCGCTGCCGAAGTGCGCCACATTATCCGACGCAAGGAAATGCCGACCATCAACAAGATGATGGGCATCGGCAGCTTCGGCTTCACCGCCGGTTACGGGGCGATGCCGGACGAATGGCGTTGGCGCTTCATGAATTATTCCTTCGTTACCCAGACGCCTCCGCCCCACGGATCGACCCTCCGGGTTTCGCGGCACGAGAATGCGCATTTCCATTTTGATCTGCCGGTCCGCAAGGTGGAGGAAACCGAAACCGGTCTGCGCATGACGCTCGGCGAAAATTCTGTCTACGAGCCGGACTTCCTGATCCTTGGCACGGGCTTCACGGTCGATCCGGAAGCGCGCTCCGAATTCGGTCCCGCCGCAATGGAAATCGCTCTGTGGAGCGACGTCTACACCCCGCCGGCGGACGAGCAGAACCGGGACCTCGGCTGCTTCCCGTATCTGAACGGCGACTTCACCTTCCGCGAAAAGACGCCGGGCAATGCGCCGTGGCTCTCGAACGTCTATTGCTTCAACTACGGCGCAACGGCCAGCCTCGGCAAGGTGTCAGGCGACATCCCGGGCGTTTCGGAAGGCGCCGTTTGGCTGTCCAAGGCAATCGCCGCCGAACTCTACCGCGAGGACATTGCCGCCCATTGGCAGGCTTTTCAGGATTATTCGTCGCCCGAACTGGACGGCAGCGAATGGACGCCGACACCGCTTCCGTCATTCGAAGGGGAAAAGGTCGAGGCAGCACAGTGAGTACCGATACATTGACGAAAAACACGCTTCTGGAATTATCCGCCGTTCCCGCAGGGACCCCGATTGCAGGTGCCCTGGACTTGCGGGCCAATCTTCTCGGCATGACGCAGGTCACCGAGGAAGCGGTCCTGAAACCCGCGGATACCGGAGCCTGGTCACATGACGTGCGAGCGGCGCTGGCAGCCCGCATCGCGGCCCTCAACGGGGAAACCGCGCTGGTCGACCGCTACTGTGGCCTCATCGGCGACAAGGAAGTCGCCGAACTGGCAGATCCGCTCAAGTCCGGAAAGGCGCAGGGCATGGAAGCCGTTTGCGATTTCATGGACAAGGTCGCGGCCAACACCCGTGATGTGAAAGCCGGTGACATCAAGGCGCTTCAGGAAAGCGGCGTTGCCGATGCGGACATCGTCCGGCTTTGCGAAATCAACGCGTTCATGTCGTACCATGTCCGTGTCCTGGCCGGCATCCGCCTCATGAAGGAGACCGCGGCATGAGCGACGTCCTCACGAAATTCACCCGCAACGTGCCGGCATGGCGTCCCCGGGTCGAACCGATCAAGCTGGAAGACGCGACGCCCGAGCAGCTCGAGGCACTTCAGGTCACGCCTTCCAACACCAAGGTCTCCGCCTATGTGCTGACCCTGGCCCATGACGTCGAGACGCTGAAGGTGCGCTCGCCGCTCTTCAACGGCATCATGTACGACAAGGGCGGCATGTCCCGCGACGAGCGTGAGCTTGGTGCGATCGCTGCCTCCATCGTCAATCACTGCATCTACTGCGCCGCGGTGCATGCGGATCGACACGCAAAGCTCGCCAAGGACACGACCGTCACTGACGAACTCTTCGCCAAGGGCCTGAAGGCCGATCTGTCGCCGCGCGATCGGGCGATCTTCAACTTTGCCTACGCCCTGTCCCAGACGCCCTCCGAGGCAACCCCGGAACAGATGAAGGCATTGCGGGACGCCGGGCTCGATGAAGCCGAGATCCTGGACCTCATTCTCTCCACGTCGCTGTTCGGCTGGGCTAACCGGCTGATGCACGTGCTCGGTGATCCGGTCCGGAAGGGAAGCGAATGACGGTGGCAGGGCCTTCCATGAAAGTCGGAATTGCCGGAGCCGGTTCGATCGCCTTTGCGACCGCGGCGCTTTTGAAGCAGATGGGGCACGAGCCGATGCTCTGGTCGCCGTCCGGCAAAGGCACCGCAGGTTTGCGCGAAACACGCGAATTGAAAGCCACGGGCGCTATCGAACTGGCCTTCGAACCTTCGATTGCCGCCGACGCCGCCGAACTTGCGACAGCCAACGATGTGATCGTGCTCGCAGTGCCGGGCTACGGCCACAAGACCGTGATGGACGCGCTGGTGCCGCACTTGCGCAACGCACAGGCCGTCATTATTTCCTCCCACGCGGCCTTTGGCGCGCTCTATCTTGCCGAGCGACTGGCGGAGCGCGGTGTCGACCTGCCGATCACCGCCTGGGGCACGACCGCGGTGACGGGACGCCGGCAGGCGCCGGATCACGTTCAGGTCAATACGGTCCGCTCCCTCATCGACATGTGCACCATTCCGCAGACCGCGACCGATACCGGCAAGGCGCTATGCGAAAAGCTGTTCGGTGACCGTTTCAATCTGCGTGACGGGCTTCTGGCGATCACGCTCTCCAATCTCAATCCGCAGAATCACATGGGCATCGCCCTTGCGAACATGACGCGGATGGAGCGGGGCGAGACCTGGAGCCAGGGGCAGAACGTGACGCCGAATGTCGGCCGTCTGCTGGAGGCGCTGGACAAGGAACGTCTTGCGATTGCAGAAAAACTCGGCCTGTCTGTCCGAACGATCTTCGAGCATTTCCATCTGTCGTTTCATGTGCCGGTGGCGTCCATCAGCAACATGAACCAGGAAATGCACGAGCACGGGCGCGGTGGCACGGGGCCGTCGACCGGCGACAGCCGCTACGTGACCGAGGACGTTCCGTTCGGTCTGGCGGTGACGGTGGTTCTGGGCGACATGGCCGGCTGTCCGGCGGTGCTGCACCGGGCAGGCGTGGAGATCTTCTCGGCCATGTACGGCCGTGATTTCTTTGGAGAAAATGATCTGCTTCAGGCGATGGGCCTGGAGAAGCTGGATTTGACTGCATTGCGGGAGGCGGTCTCGACCGGTCGCCTGCCGAAAGGAACCGGACAGGGTTGACCTGATCCGGGATTAGAGGGGACTGTGCCGCGAAATCGATATAATAAGCACGCGGACAAAAAACGGAGCATCCATATGAAGAAGCTTGTCTTGAATAGAAGAAAGTTCCTCGGCACTGCCGCCGCAACCGGCGCCGTACTGGCGTCGCCGGCCTATCTGCGCCGGTCCTATGCCGCAGGCGGCGAAGTCAATATCTGGACCTATGCCAACTTCGTTCCGGAGGATTTCAAGAAGCAGTTCGAGGACGAGACCGGAATCAAGGTCAATGTCCGTCTTGTCGATGACCAGGGCAAGCAGTTCAACCTGCTGGCGGCCGAAGCCTCCAACCCGACGGTCGATATCCTGACTGTTGCAGGGCACCGTTTCCTGCAGTTCATCGACAGCGACCTGCTCGCACCGCTCGACACCGACCGTCTGACGAGCTGGGACAACATCAACCCGGTCTATTCCGAAAGCGACTGGTCGACGATCAACGGCCACAAGTGGGGTGCTCCGATCCTGTCCGGCATGGAAGTGTTTGCCTACAACACCGACGTGCTGTCCAAGGAAGAGTCCATGACCTGGGACACGATGTTCTCCGACAAGTACGCCGGCCAGAGCGCCTACGTGCTTCAGGACATGATGTCGATCGTCATGCTGAAGATGGGCTATGACGGCAACATGGTCGCCTATCTGGATGATCCGGAGAAAGCCGCCGAGATCGTGGCGGAAGCCCGTGACTTCCTGATCGAGAATAAGCCGCTGGTGCGCAAGTACTACGACGGTGGCGCCGAAGTGCAGCAGATGTTCGTCAACCAGGACATCGTCATGGCCTGCGCATGGAACGGCCCGATCGCCGCTCTCATGAACGACGGCTTCCCGGTCGCGATGAGCATTCCGAAGGAAGGCAGCTACGGCTTTGTCTACACCTACAACATCGCCAACAATGCACCGAACGCCGACAACGCCTACACCTTCCTGAACGCCATCCTGGCGTCCGGTCAAATCGGTGCGGAAATGACCAAGGCCTCCGGCTTCATCTCTACCTACAAGGACGCTTCCAAGTATCTTTCAGATGCTGAAAAAGCGTCTACGACCTTCCCGGAAGACGAACTCGCCAACATGAAGTTCTTCCGCGCTGAAGCCAACAAGATGAAGTACGGTCTTGTTGACCCGGCCGTCGAGGAAATCAAGGCAGCCTGATCCCGTCAGACCGCCGCCGCCTTACGGGTGCGCCCGGTGATATGGGCGGACAGCAGACCAGTGTCCGGAGCCTGATATCTGGCTCCGGACAGTTCTGCCGGGATGTCTGCCTGGCCGGACTCGCGTTTTTCTGACATCCGGCGATCCGGGTTCATAGCTCCGGGTTTCGGGGAGATGTGTCGGAACGCGAAGCGGCAGACGCTCGATTTGCTACAATTAGCGCAACCACGGCCTTGCCAGCGGCCTAAGGTTGTCTGTTCAAAGGAAAAACAATGCCTGGAAAGGTCCCATCCGGCGCTGCAGCCTTGGCGGGAAAGAGCAGCGTTGATCACCAGACGAAGGACGGTCGCTCGTTCTGGGGAGCTCTCGCCGGGTCGCGGCTCTATCAGGCGTTCTCGGACGCTCTGCTGAGTTCGCCAAGACGCCAGTTCATCCTTCTGCTTGCCTTCCCCCTGCTCTGGATCATCACCCAGCACCTGGGTCCGATGGCGCAGATGTTCTATGTCAGCTTTCTCGATGCGTACCCGGTCGCGGCCGATCACCCGCAGCATTTCACCACCGACAATTATCTGCGGTTCTTCGGCAGCTCCATCTTCCTGATGCCTTTCATCCGCACGCTGGTCTTTGCCGCAACGCTGACATTCGCGACGCTCATCCTGACCTATCCGGTCGCATATTTCCTGGCCAGGCACGTCAAGCGGTCGAACCAGATGATCTTCCTGCTGCTGCTCCTCATCCCGTTCTGGGTCGGGGAAATCGTGCGCACCTACGCGATCATGATCCTTCTGGGCAACAACGGCGCGGTCAATCTTGCGCTCAAGTGGCTCGGCCTCGTCGATCGCCCGGTTCCGTTCATGTACACGGGCTTTTCCATCTCCGTCGGCATCGTCTACCTGACAGCGCTCTACATGCTTCTGCCGCTCTATTCCGCGCTGGAGAAACTGCCGCGCAGCTATACCGATGCCGCGGCCGATCTGGGTGCCGGTCCCTGGACCCGGTTCTGGCGGGTGACGCTGCCGCTGTCGCTCGAGGGCATTTCCTCCGGCTGTACGCTCGTCTTCCTGATCTCGACCGGTTTCTACGCAACCCCGGTTCTCCTCGGCGGCCCGTCGACGACGGTCTTTGCCGAAACCATCGCCGGCTTTTTCCATGCCGCCGGTGACGAATGGCCGACAGGTGCGGCCTTTGCGTGCCTGATGTTCGTGACGGCCTTGGCCATCAGCCTCGGCTTCGGACGTTTCATGACCTGGCTGAGCAAGGGAGTGCGCAAATGACCCGCAACACTCGCATCGTGATGTCCATCCTCTATTGGGCATTCGTTCTCTACATCTTCGTTCCGCTGGCGCTCATGGTCATGATGGGGTTCAAGGACTCCAAGTTCATCGGCTTCCCGATCCGGTCCTGGACGCTCGACTGGTACATGAGCGTCTTCGAGAACACCGAGGTGATGAGCGCGTTCGGCTATTCCATGCTGATCGGCTTTTCCTCAACCCTGGTATCTCTCATCGTCGGCGTCTGGATCGCGGTCCTGCTGAACGGGCGGGGCTTCATCGGCAAGGGCGTCATCTTCGGGCTGACGCTTCTCCCGGCGCTCATTCCGGGCATCATCTCGGCGATCTCGTTCCGCATCTACGCCCAGCTCTGGGGGATACCGCCGGGAACCGGCGCGATCATCTGGTGTCACGCGGTGCATAACGTTCCCTTTGTGGTGCTGATCGTCTCCGCCCGCCTCAGCACCCTGCCGACGAGCTACCTGGACGCGGCCCGCGACCTCGGAGCCGATCCGTTGATCGCCTTTGCAAGGGTCACGCTGCCCTATCTGCGTCCGGCGCTCATCGGCGGCGGTGTCTTCTGCATGCTGATCAGCTTCGACGATTTCGTGCGTTCCTTCTTCCTGGGGGGCTACCAGCCGACCCTTCCGGTGCTCATCTTCGCCAAGCTTCGCTCCGGCATGTCACCGGAGATCAACGCGATCGCAACCGTCGTCCTCGCGATGACTGCCATTCTCGGAATCTGGGCCGAACGGTCCATGCGCCGGCTGCAAAAAGGATAAGAACAATGACAGGCATTCAGGATAAGTCGTCCAACGAAATCGTCCGTCTGGATCAGGTCAGCAAGCGGTTCGGCGATACCCAGGCGCTGCAGAGCCTGAGCATGACCATCCGCGAAGGCGAGTTCGTTACCTTCCTCGGCCCGTCGGGCTGCGGGAAATCCACGACGCTCAGAATTCTCGGCGGTTTCGAAACACCGACGTCCGGTCGCGTGATCGTCGACGGCGAGGACGTGACGAAGCTTCCGCCCAACAAGCGCAAGGTCAACATGGTGTTTCAGGACTATGCCCTGTTCCCTCACATGACCGTCCGCCGCAACATCGCGTTCGGGCTGGAGCTGAAGGGCCTCGGCAAGAGCGAAATCGCCCGCCGCTGTGATGAACTGATGAGCTTTCTGGAGCTATCGGCCCTGGCCGACCGGTTGCCGGATCAGCTGTCCGGCGGTCAGCGCCAGCGCGTCGCACTGGCACGTGCCCTAGCGCCGGATCCGGCTCTTCTGCTTCTCGACGAGCCGCTCGGCGCACTCGATGCCAAGCTGCGTGGCCAGGTACAGGCGGAGCTGAAGTCGATCCAGCGCCGGACGTCGAAGACCTTCTTCTTCGTCACCCACGACCAGGACGAGGCATTGACCATGTCCGACCGCATCGTCGTGATGAACAAGGGCGTCGTCGAACAGGACGGAACGCCGGAAGAACTCTATTTCCACCCGTCTTCGCGCTTCGTTGCCGAATTCGTCGGTGAAACCAACCTGATCGAAGGGCGTGTCGATGCGGTCAACGGGGCAGATGTCACACTCGACTGGCGCGGCATCAAGCTGGCCGGACGGCCGCCGGTTTCCGGCGGTCTGCAGACAGGCAATAGCGTTGCCGCCTCGATCCGTCTCGAAGGCCTGAAACTGTCTCCCGACAAGCCGCAGGACCAACCCAACACGGTTCCGGTCCGGGTATCCGGCCGGATCTTCAAGGGCAGCCGGACGGAGCTGGAACTCAGGGTGGAAGACGCGCCGGACGTTGCGATGCGTGCCTATGTCGACACCGCCGTTGCGGAAGGCCTCGGCGAGGCTCCGGTCTGGGCAAGCTGGTCGCAGGAGGCCATGGCCGTCCTCAGGGACTGATTGCTTTCACTGTCGCAAGACATCTTCGCTGATTGAAACGGGCTGCGCCGGGTTTTTACGGCGCAGCCCTTTTTTCGTTCATGGTGCAGTTTCGGTTCCGCAACACCCACGGAAAGCCCAGCCGTTTTTCAACAGGCTTGCCCGCGGCGGATCCGCGCCAGACTGCGCCGGCTCCAGACGGCAAAATTCCCGATTCCGTGTTATGGATGAAGCGGGTTCTCTGAGCCCTGTCTTGCAGACTAGGAAGAGCGGCACTGCCGTCCGGGCGGAATACATGATCGACAAGCTGGAAATGTTCATTGCCCTGGCGCAGGAGAAGCATTTCGGCCGCGCCGCAGAGGAGTGCGGTGTGACCCAGCCGACCCTTTCGGCGACCATAAAACAGCTGGAAGAACAACTCGGCGTTCTGCTGGTACTGCGCGGCTCGCGGTTCCAGGGGCTGACGCCCGAAGGCGAGCGGGTGCTGGAATGGGCCAGGCGGCTGGTGGCCGACGCGCGCACCATGCAGCAGGAACTGAAAGCCGTGCGCGACGGCCTGAGCGGACATCTGCGCATCGGCACCATTCCGACTGCTCTGACCTTCGTTCCGGAACTGACGACGCCCTTTGCCGATCAGAATCCGGGGGTGACCTTCTCGGTGCTGTCGCGCTCGTCCACCGAAATTCTGTCCCTTCTGGAAAACCTCGAGATCGATGTCGGCATCACGTATCTGGGCAACGAACCGGTCGGCAAGGTTGTCCAGATCCCGCTCTACCGGGAAACCTATTGTCTTGTCACCAGCGAAGGCGCACCGCTTTCGGACCGGGGCAAGGTGAGCTGGCGGGAGGTCAGCCAAATTCCGCTGTGTCTCCTGACCAAGGGCATGCAGAACCGGAGGATCGTGGACAACATCCTGGCAAGGGCCGGCACGGACGTGGCGCCGACGCTTCAATCGGACTCCATCGTCTCGCTTTTCGCCCACGTCAGAACGGGAAAATGGGCCAGCATCGTTCCGAAGACGCTCGCAGACACGTTCGCGGGAGGAACGCTCAGGACCATTCCGATCACCGAACCGGACGCGGGAACGATGGTCGGGCTGGTGGCCACGCGGCGAGAACCGCATGCGCCGATGATCGCCGCCATGCTGCGCCTGGCAAAGCGGATGGAGGCGCCAAAAGTGGAGTCGGATACTCCTCTATAGGAATGTGCAATCGCTCAACGGAACCGCGATATTGATCGGTTTCCCTGCGCTGTGACATCTTCAAGTCCAGCGCGACTGAGGGAGATTCCGCATGGCCTTGCAAATGCCGGCGCAGGAGGTCGCAGAACGGACCTCCGCAATTGTCGAAGATCATTTGGCGAGCGAAGGCCCGCTTCTGCCGATCCTGCATGATGTTCAGAAGGATCTTGGCTGCGTGCCGGAAGCCTCCCTGCGCATCATCGCCGACAGGCTGAACCTCAGCCGGGCCGACGTCCATGGCGTCATGACCTTCTATCACGATTTCCGTGAGAAACCCGCAGGCCGCCATGTCCTCAAGATCTGCCGGGCGGAAGCCTGCCAGTCCATGGGCGGCGACGAGCTTGCCGAGGGCGTGCGCAAGGCGCTCGGCATCGACTGGCACGAGACGACACCGGACGGCAAGGTGACGTTGGAACCGGTCTTCTGCCTTGGGCTCTGCTCCTGCGCACCCGCCGCCATGTTCGACGGCGAACTCCACGGCCGGCTGGATGACGAAGCCATGAACGAAATTGTCCGGGAGGCGGGCCGATGAAACCGGTGATCTTCGTTCCATGCGATGCCGCCGCGCTTGCCGTCGGCGCCGACCGTGTCGCCAAGGCTCTCGAGACGGAACTCACTTCGCGCGGCATTGAAGCCGATCTCGTCCGAAACGGCTCGCGTGGTCTGCACTGGCTGGAACCGCTGGTCGAGGTGCGCACCGGTCACAAGCGCGTTGCCTACGGTCCGGTTAAGTCCTCCGATGTTCCCGGTCTCTTCGACGCCGGTTTCCTGGAAGGGGCGGACCATCCGCTCTTCCATGGCGAGACGAAGGACATTCCTTTCCTGAAGAACCAGACGCGGCTGACCTTCGCGCGCTGCGGTGTCACCGATCCGCTGTCACTTGAGGATTACCGCCACTACAAGGGCCTCAAGGGCCTGGAAAACGCCGTTGCCATGCAGCCGGCGGATATCGTCAGCCAGGTGACCGATAGCGGGTTGCGCGGCCGTGGCGGGGCGGGCTTTCCCACCGGCATCAAGTGGAACACGGTGCTGAAGGCACAAGCCGATCAGAAATACATTGTCTGCAACGCCGACGAGGGCGACAGCGGCACCTTCGCCGACCGCATGATCATGGAGGGCGATCCCTTCGTCCTGATTGAGGGCATGGCGATTGCCGGCATCGCGACCGGTGCAACGAAGGGCTATCTCTACACACGCTCCGAATACCCCCACGCCATCGCGACCATGCGCCGGGCCATCGAGATCGCCCGCAAGGCGGGAATTCTCGGGCGGTCGGTGCTGGGCTCTTCCCATGCCTTCGACATGGACGTGCGCGAAGGGGCGGGGGCATACGTCTGCGGAGAGGAGACCTCGCTCCTGAACAGCCTGGAAGGCAAGCGCGGCATCGTGCGCGCCAAGCCGCCTCTGCCCGCGCTGGAAGGCCTCTTCGGCAAGCCGACCGTCGTCAACAACGTGCTGTCGCTCGCCTCCGTACCGGTGATCCTCGACCGGGGAGCCGAGTTCTACAAGGACTACGGTGTTGGCCGCTCGCGTGGCACCATGCCGATCCAGCTTGCCGGAAACATCAAGCACGGCGGCCTCTACGAAGTCGCCTTTGGCATCACCCTTGGCGAACTGGTCAACGAGATCGGCGGCGGTACGGCCAGCGGGCGGCCGGTGAAGGCCGTTCAGGTCGGCGGGCCGCTCGGGGCTTATTTCCCGCCGGACCTCTTCGACACGCCCTTCGACTATGAGGCCTTTGCCGCCCGCGACGGTCTCATCGGCCACGCCGGCATCGTGGTCTTCGATGATACGGCGGACATGCTGAAGCAGGCCCGCTTTGCCATGGAGTTCTGCGCCGTGGAGAGCTGCGGCAAGTGCACGCCGTGTCGTATCGGGGCCGTGCGCGGCGTCGAGACCGTCGACAAGATCGCGGCCGGGGATCGTCCGGACGCGCAGATCGATCTTCTGACGGATCTCTGCAACACCATGAAGCTCGGCTCGCTGTGCGCGCTTGGCGGCTTCACGCCCTATCCGGTGATGAGCGCGCTGACGCATTTCCCCGAGGATTTCAATCCCAAGCCGATAGCCGAAGCGGCGGAGTAACGACATGTCCCTGATCAAGGAAACGGATTACGGAACGCCAGCTTCCAAGTCGGAAAAGACGGTCACCCTGACCATCGACGGGTTCGACGTCACGGTGCCCGAAGGCACTTCGCTGATGCGCGCGGCCATGGAGACCGGCATCGAGATCCCGAAGCTCTGTGCCACCGACATGGTCGATGCCTTCGGGTCCTGCCGGCTCTGCCTGGTGGAGATCGAAGGCCGGCGCGGAACGCCATCCTCCTGCACCACGCCGGCGGAAGAGGGCATGGTCGTTCACACCCAGACGGGCCGGCTGAAGGACATCCGCCGCGGCGTGATGGAGCTCTATATCTCCGATCACCCGCTTGATTGCCTGACCTGCGCCGCCAACGGCGACTGCGAACTGCAGGACATGGCCGGGGCTGTCGGCCTGCGCGACGTGCGCTACGGCTATGACGGCGGCAACCATGTGAAGTCGCGCAACGGCGTCGGCGAGATGAACGCCCGCTTCATGCCGAAGGACGAGAGCAACCCCTATTTCACCTACGATCCGTCCAAGTGCATCGTCTGCTCGCGCTGCGTGCGCGCCTGCGCCGAGGTGCAGGGCACCTTCGCGCTGACGATCGAGGGCAGGGGCTTTGAATCGCGCGTGTCTCCCGGCATGCACGAGGACTTTCTGAACTCCGAGTGCGTTTCCTGCGGCGCCTGCGTTCAGGCCTGCCCGACGGCGACCTTGCAAGAGAAATCCGTGATCGAGATCGGCCAGCCCGAGCACTCCAAGGTCACGACCTGCGCCTACTGCGGCGTCGGCTGCTCCTTCAAGGCGGAAATGCGCGGCGGCGAGATCGTGCGCATGGTGCCTTACAAGGACGGCAAGGCCAATCACGGCCACTCCTGCGTCAAGGGCCGCTTCGCTTATGGCTATGCCAGCCACAAGGACCGCATCCTCAATCCGATGATCCGCGACAAGATCACCGACCCGTGGAAAGAAGTCTCCTGGGAGGAGGCGCTGTCCTTTGCGTCCAACCGGATGCGCGCCATCCAGTACGAGCACGGCAAGGACAGCATCGGCGTCATCACGTCGTCCCGCTGCACCAATGAGGAAACCTATCTGGTCCAGAAGCTGGCGCGCGCGGTCTTCAGGAACAACAACACGGATACCTGCGCCCGCGTCTGCCATTCCCCGACCGGCTACGGTCTTGGCCAGACCTTTGGCACCTCCGCCGGCACGCAGGATTTCGACAGCGTCGAACAGACCGACGTGGTTGTCGTTATCGGCGCCAACCCAACCGACGGACACCCGGTCTTCGGGTCGCGCCTCAAGAAGCGTCTGCGGGACGGCGCAAAGCTGATCGTGATTGACCCGCGCCGGATCGATCTCGTCAAGACGCCCCACGTCAAGGCCTCCCATCATCTCGCGCTCCGGCCCGGCACCAACGTCGCCGTGGTGACTGCGCTCGCCCATGTCATCGTCACCGAAGGCCTTTTCGATGAAGCCTTCATCCGCGAGCGCTGCGACTGGGACGAGTTCCAGGACTACGTGGACTTCGTCGCCAGCCCCTCGCACAGCCCGGAGGCGGTCGAAAACCTGACCGGTGTCCCCGCAGCCGAAATGCGTGCGGCGGCGAGGCTTTACGCGACCGGTGGCAACGGTGCGATCTACTACGGCCTTGGCGTTACCGAGCACAGCCAGGGCTCGACCACCGTCATCGGCATTGCCAATCTCGCCATGCTCACCGGCAACATCGGTCGGCCGGGTGTGGGCGTGAACCCGCTGCGCGGCCAGAACAACGTGCAGGGCTCCTGTGACATGGGCTCCTTCCCGCACGAGCTGCCAGGCTACCGCCATGTCAACGGTCAGGAAGCGCGCGACATCTTCGAAAAGGCCTGGGGCGTCGAGATCTCCGACGAGCCGGGCTTGCGCATCCCCAATATGCTGGACGCGGCCGTCGACGGCACCTTCAGAGGGCTTTATTGCCAGGGCGAGGACATTCTGCAGTCCGACCCGGACACCAAACATGTTTCCGCCGGCCTTGCCGCCATGGACTGCGTCATCGTTCACGACCTTTTTCTGAACGAGACTGCCAATTACGCCCATGTGTTTCTGCCGGGCTCCACGTTCCTGGAAAAGGACGGCACCTTCACCAACGCCGAGCGCCGAATCAACCGGGTGCGCAAGGTGATGGCGCCGAAGAACGGCTATGCCGACTGGGAAGTCACCCAGCTGCTTGCAAATGCCATGGGCGGCAACTGGTCCTACAGTCACCCCTCCGAGATCATGGACGAGATCGCGGCGACCACGCCGAGCTTCGCCAATGTGACCTATGACCTTCTGGAGGAGCAGGGCTCCGTCCAATGGCCCTGCAACGACAAGACGCCGAACGGGTCGCCGATCATGCATGTCGACAGCTTCGTGCGCGGCAAGGGACGGTTCATCCGCACCGACTATATCGCGACGGACGAAAAGACGGGGCCGCGCTTCCCGCTTCTCCTCACCACCGGCCGCATTCTGAGCCAGTACAACGTCGGCGCCCAGACCCGACGCACGGCCAACGTCGTCTGGCACGAGGAAGATGTGCTGGAAATCCATCCGCACGATGCGGAAACAAGGGGCATCAAGGACGGCGACTGGGTGAAGCTCGCCAGCCGCTCCGGCGAGACGGCCCTGCGTGCGAAACTCACCGACCGGGTTTCGACCGGCGTCGTCTACACGACCTTCCATCACCCAAGCACCCAGGCCAACGTCATCACCACCGACTATTCCGACTGGGCGACCAATTGCCCGGAATACAAGGTGACGGCGGTGCAGATCTCGCCCTCCAACGGGCCAACCGACTGGCAGGAGAAATACGAGGGGTTCTCCGTCCAGGCGCGCCGGATCGAGGTGGCCGAGTAACGATGAAGACGCACCTGCCTTCCGCTCCGCTTTCCTACCGCGACGGGCGCTTTGCGCCGTCGCAGCGGGAACTTGCGGACGAGGTGCCGGTCGCGATCAGCTACAACGGGTCCACCTATGCCGTGCTGATGGCAACGCCCGCAGACCTTGAAGATCTTGGCGTGGGGTTCTCCCTGAGCGAAGGCATTGCCGGAACGCGGCAAGACATCGAGACGGTCGAGGTCGTTGAAGTCGAGAAGGGCCTCGACGTGCAGATCCGGCTTGCCGACGATGCGGCGGACAAGCTGGCGGACCGGCGCCGGGCGATTGCCGGCCCGGTTGGCTGTGGTCTCTGCGGCATCGAAAGCCTCGACGCCGCAATGCGCGACCTTGAGCCCGTCACTTCCGAGGCGCGCCTGCGGGCGGAAAAGGTGCAGGACGCGGTCCGCGCCATGAGCCGGGCGCAGGCGCTCAACCTCAGGACACGTTCGGTCCACGCTGCCGGCTTTTATCATCCGGAAAATGGGCTGGTCGCGATCCGCGAGGATGTCGGCCGGCACAATGCACTCGACAAGCTCATCGGTGCGCTCAGCCGGTCCGATGCGGATCTGTCGTCGGGCGCGGTCGTCATGACCAGCCGCCTGTCGATCGAACTCATCCAGAAGACGGCAGCCGCGCGCTGCGGCATCCTGATCGCGGTCTCCGCCCCGACCGCGCTCGCGGTCGCCGAGGCGGACAAGGCCAATATCACCCTCGTTGCCTGCGCCAGGGACGACGGGTTCGAACTCTTCACCCATCCGCACCGGATCATCGGGAGAACGCTGCAAGATGTCGCCTGAAAAGCTCACCTACATGGCCAACCAGATCGCGGGTTTCTTCCACAGCCGCCCCCACGACGAGGCCGTCGCCGGTGTCGCGGACCATATCAGCAAGTTCTGGGAACCGCGGATGCGCAGTCAGCTGTTTGCTGTGCTCGCCGAGGGCGGAAGTGGCCTGGACCCGCTGGTCAAGGAAGCGGCGGAGAACATCCGTCCGGTCAAGGCGGCGAGCTGAAATAGCGTTCCGGTGTCACTAACCGCCTCGCTGAGACGTCGGCAATCACTCCTGTCCCGTCATCTGTCTGACTGAAGAGTTTGGCGTTAGGGCAGACGCTGCATCCGTTTACGCAGACCGGTTCATTTTTCGCCGAACTGCTGAAATTCCATGCCTTCATTTAGCAGTCAATTCATAGGCATCTGACCCGGCGACGCGAGCCGCAGCTACGTCATCGCCCGGGTCATTCCCTGAACCTTCGGCTCAGCCAACATTGCTTCCGATCGAAACACTTGGCCGTTGCTCGCGATACCATCCATCCAGGCATTCATCCGGAAGAGAGCCGCTTTCTGACCTCATGAGCCATGCCTTTAGTGAGACCCAAGCGCATCTGTAACTTTGCCAATGTAAAATAACTCTAAGTCATTTTAGTTTAAATATCGAATTCGATTCCGAGTTATCTCAAGCTAAACTAGAAATTGAAAAATAAAAAATTATTGCGAAAAGTTATGCTTGGAGAGTGCTATGAGGAATTTGGTTGTCTTGGCAGTCGCCTTTTCGGCGATCTTGGGCGCTGTGTCGTCAGCTTACGCGCATGGGGGTGGCTGCCGTAAAAGCAGTCCCCAAGGACAATGTTGTCACGCTGGCAGCAAGCCGTATCATTGCCACTGAAGTCGGTTTTCGGCGTTTCGACCTGATCTCAGAGCCTGCCGGGAAAGAGACCGGATCGGCGAGCTTCAAACCGCCGCGGAGTAGCCCGCAGCTGCCTCGGCCGACACCGAACTGCGCTCCACCAGCGGACACTCGACCTTGATCTGCGCCGGGCCTGCCTGGCGGCCGTTGGCGTTGTCGAGCAGGAGTTCGAAGGCGATTTCGCCCATCTCGTAATGGGGAAGCACCAGCGTCGAGAGTGGCGGGTGCATGCTCTTGGAGATTTCCCGGTTGTCGAAGCCGATGACGGCGATGTCCTCGGGAACGCTGAGACCGCGCTCCTTCAGCGCGTCATAGCAGCCGAGGGCCATCAGGTCGTTGCCGCAGAAGATCGCGTCCGGTGGGTCGGGAAGCTCCATCAGGGCGTGCGTGTGCTCATAGCCCGAGAGCGGCTCCCAGTTGCCGGGTTTGACCAGCGCGGCGTCGAAGGGAATGTCGTGGCTCGAGAGCGCCTGCCGGTAGCCCTTCAGACGGTCCCGCGAAGCATCAACGCCCTGCTGACCGTTGATCAGCGCGATGCGGTGATAACCCGCCCTGATGAGATGATCTGTTGCCGTGCGCCCGCCCAGAACGTCACCCGGCACGACGGAGGGCAGGGTACGATCAGCGCTGTAACAGTTCAGGAGCACCGTGTTTTGGTCGCGGAAGGCCGGGGAAAGATCGACGCGCCGGGTCAGGATGGTGCCGTAGATGAGGCCAAGCAGCGGCAGGCGGCTCATCTGCGTCAGGATCATCTTCTCGGTTTCCTCGTCGCCATGGCTGACGGCCAGGCTGACATTGAAACCATACTCATAGGCCTTGTCACGCACGCCTTCGAAGGCGATCGCCATCCAGGGGTCCGTGGTGATTTCATCGGCGATGAAAACGATGTTCGACCGGTCCTCGGGAACGGTCTTGGCGCCGCGCCGCACGAGTGTGTAGCCGAGTTCACGGGCGGCCTCCTGGACGCGGCGGCGGGTGCTGTCGCTCAGTTTGGCGCCCGGGCTGCCGTTGAGGACAAGAGAGACGGTTGCCTGCGAGACACCGGCCGTTGCCGCGACGTCCATCATCGTGGGACGTCTGTCTTTCTTGAGACGGCGTTTCCTTGTCATGTTGTCTCGAGTTTCCTCGTCCGATGGGGCGGATCGTGCTGTTGATCCGGAAATTGACTATCCGGATTACTTCATCAAATCAACGTATTCGAGGTTGTCCGGAGCCTTCGCTCGGGTTGGTTCATGGGGAAAATCCCGCAGCGGTAGCCTGGTTTGATCACGTGAGCTCAGCCACCTGTCCCAGGTCTCGTTGTGCACTGCCGTTACGTTTTCATGGGCTTCCTTTCGCAATTGCGAAAAATCGTAAAGGCCCTGCGGAGACCTAAGCGCCCCCGCAAGGCTGTTGAGCGTTGCGTTAGTCTTGCGAACCCAGGTTGCGAATTCTGTCGAAAGCAACGGCGATGATGATGAAGCAGCCGATGAACATGCCCTGCCAGAAAGTCGAGATGCCGAGGAGAATCAGGGAATTCCGGATCACTTCGATGAGGAGGGCACCGATGACGGCCCCGAGCGCCGTTCCCTGACCGCCCGCAAGATTGGCGCCGCCGATGACAGCGGCGGCAATGACTGTCAGCTCCATTGCCTGGCCAAGGTTTGTCGTGACGCTGCCAAGCCAGCCGGCCATGAGGATACCGGCGACGCCGGCCGTCAGCGCCGAGAACATGTAGATCGATACCTTGATCCGTTTCACCGGGATGCCGGTCAGGGTTGCGGCGTGTTCGTTGCCGCCGATCGCAAAGACATACTGGCCCCATCTGGTCCAGCGATAGACGACACTCATCACGATTGTCAGTAAGGCGAGGGCGTAGATCGGATGCGGCAGGCCGAGGGTTGATCCGCCACCGATCCACAGAAGGAGGTCGTGATCTGGTCCGAATTCCCAGATCATCTTGTTGTTGGACAGCACCATGGCCAGCGACCTGGCCGCCGACAGCATGCCGAGCGTCACCACGAAGGCGGGCATTCCGACATAGGCGATCAGGATGCCGTTGGTGAAGCCGACGGCCGCCGCCGCCGCCAGAGCCACGATCGCCGAGATCCAGAACGGATGGCCGGCAGACATCAGAACGCTGATGACCATCGCCGCCAGCACCACCGAGGAGCCGACCGAGAGGTCGATGCCGCCGGAGGCGATGACGGTGGTCATGCCGATGGCGATGAGGCCGACGAAGGCGAAGTTGCGTGTGACGTTGAAGAGGTTGCGCTGGGTGGCGAAGGAATCCGTCAGCAGCGACAGGGCGATGCAGGCCAGAACGGCAGCGGCGAAGACCCAGAAGATCTGGGAATTCACGATCCGGGAAACCGGGGAATGATGCTGGCTGTGGCCGATTGCCTGTTCAAGGGTTGTCATGGTGGCAAGCTCCTCTCACGCCATCTCGATGGCGCCGGTGATCAGGCCGGTCACCTCTTCCGGCGAGCTGTCGTTTGCGGGTTTGCTGCACACCAGCTTGCCACGGCGAAGGACCGCGATGCGGCTGCAGACCGCAAAGACGTCCGGCATGCGGTGGCTGATGAGCACCACGCTGATCCCCTGGTCCGAGAGCCTGTGGATCAGGTCCAGAACTTCTGCCACCTGCCGTACGGAAATCGCCGCCGTCGGCTCGTCCATGAGGACGATCTTCGCGTTGGAGAGCAGCGTTCTGGCGATGGCGACGGCCTGGCGCTGCCCGCCTGACATGCGCTTGACGAGGTCGCGCGGTCGGGTCTCGGACTTGAGCGAGGCGAAAAGCTCCGCTGAGCGCCGATGCATGGTCGCGTAGTCGAGGATAGGGATGCCCGCGAGGGAGCGCCGAGGCTCGCGCCCGAGAAAGACATTCGACGCTGCCGTCAGGTTGTCGCACAGAGCCAGATCCTGGTAGACGACTTCCACACCCCCTCGCTGGGCATCAAGCGGCTTGTGAAAGTCGACCTGGTCGCCGTCGATGGACATCGCGCCCTGCGATGGTCTGAAATTTCCGGCGACGATCTTGACCAAAGTGGACTTGCCCGCGCCGTTGTCGCCCATCAGGCCGAGGACTTCCCCCGGCGCAATGTCCAGCGATACATCGCTGAGTGCCTGGATGGCTCCGAAGCTCTTTGAGATTCCCCTCAGACTGAGTCTCGACATTCCTGCTTTCCCTCCCGCTCGTTCCTGCATCCGGAGTTGGCCGGTGCCGGAGTTCGAGGCCTGTCGCGGCAATTCTTGGTGATCGCCGTCTGTGCCTCCCATGCGCATGACACACCTTTGCGGGTGCTTTATCAACGCTTGACTAATTAATATTAATAAATAATATTTAATAAAAGCAAGGGGGAGATGATGAAGCTACTTCTGACCGGTGCGTCCGGAAAGGTTGGACAGAACTTTCTTCCGGCGTTTCTGGCTTCGGAACGGTTTCGGGATTGGCAGGTCATTGCCCTGTGCAACAATCGGATGATCGAAGGTGGCGATCGGGTGGAGGTGCTGCAGGGCTCGATCGCGGATGCAGCCGTTGTTGCCCGTGCGATGGAGGGTGTCACGCACGTCCTACACATGGCGGCCGTCAAGGAATCTCCCGATCTGGCGATCGATGTTTCGGTCAAGGGCATGTTCGTGCTTCTGGAGGCTTTTCGCGGCCTCAGGCAGGGCAGGCAGTTCCTCCTGATCAGCGGTGACTGCGCGGTTGGTCATGCCTTCCAGCCCTATCCGGGTCCGGTCACAGAGACGTCCGAGCGCAAGGCCTATCCGGGCTGCTACGCCCTCACCAAGGTCCTGGAAGAGGTGATGCTGGAGCAATACGGCTTTCAGTACGGCATCAACGGCTGTGTGCTGCGCGCGCCATGGATCATGGAAAAGGACGATTTCAGGTATGCGCTCGCTTTCGGCTCTGAACAGTTCGGCGGTCCGCTGTGGCGGGATCTGCTGGCAACGGACGAGCTGCGCAGGTTCGAGGCCGGAAACTTCGTGCCCCAGCTCAACGACAGGGACGGGCGGCCGCTGAAGCGGAATTTCGTCCATGTCGACGATCTCGTGAGCGCGGCCCTGGCGGCGCTGGATGCGCCCGAAGCCAAGGGCCAGCTTTTCAATATCTCGATGAACGAACCGGTCGATTACGGCGAGGCCGCCAGCTATCTCGCCGAAACCCGGTCGTTCGAAATCGCCGAAATTCCAACCGGCATGTACGGCAACTGGCTCGACAATTCCAAGGCGCGCCAGAAGCTGGGTTGGGAACCCGCGGTCGGTCTGAAAGCTCTGATCGACCGCGCGTGGAACTATAGAAGGGACGCAAAAGATCCCCGCAAGATCTGGTACCCGGGCTGACACTTCCGGGGCCAGGACAACCAGAAGGGAGTGATACGCATGAAGAATACATTCGTTATGCTCGGCACGGCAATCGTGCTCGCAATGCAGGTGGGAGCCGCGCCGGCGCAAGACAAGAAAACCCTCGCGATCGTGGTCAAGGGGCTGGATAACCCGTTCTTCGAACAGATAAATCTGGGCTGCCAGAAATGGATGTCCGAGAACAAGGACAGCGAGTTCGAGTGCCTTTACACCGGTCCGGCCTCTTCCGCCGACGAGGCGGGCGAAGTGCAGATCGTCGATGATCTCCTGACCAAGGGCGTCGCGGCCATCGCAATTTCGCCATCCAACGCGCCAGCCATGGCGAACCGCATCCGCCAGATCGCGCCGAGCGTGCCGGTCATGACGATCGACGCGGACTTCCTTGCCGAAGACCGTGACCTGCGCAAGACCTATCTCGGTACCGACAACTATCTCATGGGCGTGAAGATGGCCGAGGAAGCGGCCAAG
Organism: Rhodobacterales bacterium; assembly: GCA_008107755.1. Taxonomy (GTDB): domain Bacteria; phylum Pseudomonadota; class Alphaproteobacteria; order Rhizobiales; family Stappiaceae; genus Roseibium. Next base: position 153,051 of record VIRH01000109.1, on the reverse strand, counting down.
CTGAAGCCGGATGGTGGTACCGTTTGCCTGCAGCTCGGCAACGTGGCGGCGGACAACATCAATGCACGTGCCCAGGGTTTCCGGGATACGGCGGGCGGCGAAAAGGATATCGATCGCCTCTCGGGCCAGAACGGATGGACTGAAATCGAGGGCTGCCCGGTGTTCACCAACGACCAGGCAGATCTTGCAAACCAGCAGATGGCCGACACCTTCATCGCCAATCCCGATCTCGATGCCTTCATCCTGGTGGGTGGCTGGGCCCAGTTCGCCCCGCAAGCCTATACCCAGGTGACCGATCAGGTGATGGACAAGCTGAAGTCCAAGGATCTCGTGATCATCGCCGGCGACACCCTGCCTCCGCAGACCAAGGCGTTCCGCGAAGGGCGCAGCCACGCGCAGGTCGGTCAGCGTCCGTTTGAAATGGGCTACCGCGGACCGGATGTCATGATCCAGCTGATCAACAACGAAAGCGTCGAAGACCCGCTCTACACGGGCCTTGATGTCTGCAATCAGGAAGATCCCGGCTTCTGCGCCGAGAACTGATCGACAGTCTCCTCTGGCCGCCGGACTTTGCGCATTGGGTTCGGCGGCTCTTTTTTGGGAGGCTGGACGCGGGGCGCACTTCTGGTGGCCTCGCAAGTGATCCGAACAGAAGGTCTCGAGACTGTCCCTGGCCTGACGCGGGTCGGGCTGGTCGTCGCGTTTCGATTGTCTCGACAGGGCGCTCTGATGATGCGGTGCAGCACCGCTGAGGGCCTAAATCGATCGAATATAACTTGAGAATGGATAATAATATTACTAATATTAATTGTCGAAGCTCGGCTTCGGCCTGCACGTCAGGGAGGAAAAAATGAAATCAGGAAAACTGCTTTACGCAGCGGCACTTGCCGCCTTCGTCACCTCGTCGGTCCATGCTCAGGAGAAGCCGCAGCTCGCGTTTGTCGTCAACGCGGCGTCCGACTTCTGGAAACTTGCGGAGGCGGGCGTCAATGACGCCCAGGCCGAACTGCCAGGCTACGAGCTCCAGTTCCGCTATCCGGCACAGGGAACGGCCGCACTGCAAAACGCACTCATGGATGATCTTGTTGCAGCTGGAACGGACGCGATCATGATCTCGTCTGTGGACCCCAAGACATCGATCGGCGCATTCAACCGCATCGCGGCCCAGGTGCCGCTGTTCACCACGGACAGCGACGCACCGGAAAGTGATCGCATCGCCTATCTGGGATCGTCCAACACGCTGGCAGGCAACCAGGCGGGGGAAATTGCCGTCAAGGCGCTGCCGGACGGGGCCAAATGCATGGGCTTCGTCGGGTTCCTTGGGGCGGACAACGCCAAGGAACGCATCGCCGGCTTCAAGGAAGTTGCGGGCCCGAAGGGCATCGAGCTTGTTGATGTCCGCGGTGATGACGTCGATTTTGCCAAGGCCCGGTCGAATGTCGATGACGTTCTGGCGGCCAACCCGGAAATCGACTGCATGGTCGGCTTCTATTCCTACAATCCGCCCAAGATCTATGAAGCGCTCCAGGCCGCCGGAAAGCTGGGAGAAATCACTGTCATCGCATTCGATGAGGACCCGATCACCCTTGGTGCCGTGCGCGAGGGCAGTTTTGCCGGAACGGTGGTTCAGGATCCCTACCAGTGGGGCTATCAGGGCATGCACCTGATGGCGGATTTCCTGGAAGGGGACAGGTCCGGCATTCCCGGTGACGGCCTGATCATCGTTCCGACGAAGGTCATCGACGCCTCCAGCGTCGATGCCTTCGAAACGGAACTGAAGGCGCGGATCAAGGGCTGATCCGGTCCTGGCTCGAAGTCGTTCCGCGCGCGCTGATGCAGGCGCGCGCGGCCAACGTCTGTTTTATGGCGGGGCATCAATTTGTATCCGGATATCAGCAGGATTTCCCTTCACCTTTCGGGCGTGACCAAGGTTTATCCAGGTGTCGTCGCGCTCCAGGATGTCGATCTGGAGATCTCGGGGGGCGAGATCGTCGGGCTGATCGGCGAAAACGGCGCGGGAAAATCAACGCTCATGAAGGTTCTGGGCGGCGCGGTCGCCCCAGACGGCGGCGCGATCTTCATTGATGGCAAGAAGGTCGAAGGGTTGACGCCCGCCGCCGCTGCCGACCTCGGCATCGCCTTCGTGCACCAGGAACTGAACCCCTTCACCAATCTGGATGTCGCGGCCAACGTGTTGCTGGGCCGGGAAATGACGCACGGGCCCTTTCGGCTGCTCGACCGGAAGGCGATGTCAGCCAGGGTCGCGCCCATCCTGTCGATGCTGGGCACCCGCTTCGGACCGGACGATCCGGTAGCCTCCCTGTCTCTGGCGGACCAGCAGCTTCTGGAAATTGCCAGGGCGCTTTCCATGAATGCCCGGCTGGTGATCCTCGACGAGCCGACCTCCAGTCTCACCCTGTCGGAAACGGCACGGCTGCTGGAAGTGATGAAGGACCTGCGGGGCCGGGGCGCCGCCATCCTCTTCATAAGCCACAGATTGTCGGAGGTGGAGGAGGTCGCTGACCGCGTCGTCTGCCTGCGTGACGGGCAGAACGCGGGCGAAGTGGCCGGCGAGGCCATTCACAAGGACACGATGGTGCGCATGATGATCGGCCGCGACCTGCAGCATTTTTACGAAAAAACACGCCATTACGCGGGACGCCCGGTGCTCGAACTGAGGGGCGTCCGGACCCCGGCTTATCCCGCCGTTCCGGTGGATCTGACACTTCACGCAGGCGAAATCCTCGGCCTTGCCGGCCTTATCGGCGCCGGCCGGACGGAGCTTGCGTTGACCATCTTCGGCATCGACCGCGCGCTGGGGGGCACCGTTATTGTGAACGGTGAGGAATTGCAGCCCGGGTCGGTGCCGGAGGCCATCCTGAAAGGTATTTCTCTCGTTCCGGAAAACCGGAAGGAGCAGGGCCTGTTGCTCGACTTCGCCATTTCCCAGAACATCGCCCTGCCGTGCCTGGAAAGGCTGTCGAGCCATGGCATTGTCGACCGGAAGCGGGAAGGGGAGCTCGCGGAACGCTCCCGGCAGAACCTGACGATCAAGGCCGCCTCGCTCAACGGAGCGGCGGCCGAGCTTTCCGGCGGAAACCAGCAGAAGGTGGTGCTCGCGAAATGGCTCGCGACCGAGCCGAAGATCATCATCTTCGACGAGCCGACGCGGGGCATCGACGTCGGGGCGAAGGCGGAAGTCTATCATCTGATGCAGGGACTGGCCGATGCCGGCGTCGCCATCCTGATGATTTCCAGCGACATGGAAGAAGTCATCGGCGTGTCCGACCGGGTCGCGGTCATGCGCCAGGGACAGATCGCGGGCACCCTGACGCAGCAGGATCTGACCGAGGAAAACATCCTGCGGCTGGCCGTCGGCTGAGACCGGGAGCCGGCGTCCGGCTCGGTGTCGTCCGGTCGAGAGAACGCGGCGCGCCATCGTACATGTCTTGAGGACGATCTGGGAGGAAGAATGCAGAAGAAGGATATCGGGCTGGCAGTGCTGGTTCTCGTCGTGGGCGCGGTGGTGGCGCTTATCAATCCGCGGTTCCTGTCGCCGATCAATCTCGCCAACACGGCCAACCTGATCGGCCTCTTCGGACTGTTCTCTCTCGCCGAGGCTTTCGTGATCGTTACTGCCGGCATCGAGCTTTCGGTCGGATCGGTGATTGCCCTTCTCGGCGTGATCTTCGTCGACCTGATCGTCACCCACGATGTGCCCTGGCCCTTCGCCGTTCTGGTCGTGCTCGCGCTCGGCGGCGTCTTCGGCCTCATCCATGGCTGGCTGATAACCCGGCTCAATCTCCAGCCCTTCATCGTCACGCTCTGCGGGCTTCTCATCTATCGCGGCGTCGCGCGCTTCTACACCAAGGACGGCACGGCAGGCTTTTCCTTCGGCGACGACTTTCCGGTTCTCGAATGGCTCGTCTCCGGCAGAACGGGCGGCGTGCCCCATTCCATCCTCGCCTTCACGGTGGTGGCAGTGATCGCCTGGTTCGTGCTGCACCGAACCGTGTTCGGGCGCCATCTCTACGCGGTTGGCAAGAACGCGGAAGCCGCCCGCTACTCCGGCATCAACACAAAGCGGGTGATCATGGCCGCCTATGTCATCTGCGCGGTGCTGACCGGGCTCTCGGCGATCTTCTTTGCCATGTATACCCGCTCGATCCACCCGGCGTCCCACGGCAACTTCTATGAGCTTTATGCGATTGCCGCAGCTGTTCTCGGCGGCTTTTCCCTGCGCGGCGGCGAAGGCTCGATCTTCGGCGTGGTGCTCGGCGTCATCCTGCTCCAGATGCTGCAGAACCTGGTCAACCTTCTGGGCATCCCCTCGTCGCTCAACTTCGCGGTCATGGGCAGCGTGATCCTGATCGGCGTCATCGCCGACACCCAGATCGCCCGCCACCGCGACGCAAGACGCCAGGCGAACGCCCTCGCCAGAGCCACAGCACCAACACCGCAGCCGCAGCAGAGTTCCAACCCCGCCTGAAAGTAACCAGGATCGGGCGCTTTTCAGAGGAAGATCGACGTGATCCCCGGAATGAGGATCACCATGGCAAGGATGCACAGCATCACGCCGATGAAGGGAAGGGTTCCCGCGAAGATCTGTTCGACGGAAACATCCGGATCGTTGAGCGTGTTGTGCACCGTGAAGACCGAGATGCCGAAGGGGGGCGTCAGCAGCCCGATTTCCACCGCGATCACGATGACGATGCCGAACTGGCTGAGGTCGATGCCCATGTGCTGCGCGATGGGCGCGGCGATCGGCACCATGATCAGCAGGATCGAGGTGCTGTCGAGGATCATGCCCATGACGAGAATGAGCGCCGAGCACACCACCATGAAGCCCATCGGGCCGAGGCCGGTATCGTTGACGAGGCCCGCGATGGCATTGGGCAGCCCGGCAATCGACAGCATGCGCGAATAATAGCTCGCCGCGATCAGGAGCAGCAGGATCGACACCGAGATCACACCGGTCTGCTTCATCACCTGCCACAGGTTATGGCGGTTGAGGGAGCGCCGCGACAGGGCGACCAGCAAGGCACCGAAAGCGCCGACGCCGCCGGCTTCCGTCGGGGTGAAGTAGCCTGTGTAGAGACCGCCGAGCACCAGGATCACCAGCAGAATGATGGGGACCAGCTTGGAAAGCATCCGGCCAAGCGGCATGCGCTCGAAGTCGCGGTCGAGACGGCGCTCTTTCGCGGCGGCCGGATCGGTGAGGACGAAGCCCGGAAACAGAACGGTTACACTCACAAGCATGGCCACGAAACCGCCCGCCAGCAACAGTCCGGGCACGATGCCTGCGATGAACATGCCGCCGATGGAAACCTCCGCCAGCACGCCGTAGATGATGAGCAGCAGGCTCGGCGGGATCAGCATGCCGAGCACCGATGAGCCTGCGACCGTTCCGGCCGCGAAAGCCGGACGATAGCCGTGGCGCTCCATCTCCGGCACGGCGACGCGGGTGAACACCGCCGCGGAGGCAATCGAGACTCCCGTGACGGCGGCGAAGATCGTGTTGGCTGCTACGGTCGCAACCCCGAGGCCGCAGACGACCCGGCGCAGCAGTTCCTCTGCCACCTCGAAGGTGTCGCGTCCGACGTTGGAAACGCTGACCAGCAGCCCCATCAGCACGAAGAGGGGAATGGTGGCGAAGAGATAATCCGCGATGCCGCTGTAGGCGGTCAGCTCCAGCATCCTGAAGGCGAGATCGATATTGCCGCGGATGATCCAGATCCCGGCAAATGCCACCAGAACCAGCGCATAGGCAATCTGCATGCCGACGAGCACCAGAGCGATCAGCGCGGCGACGAGCAGGAGGCCGATGGTCAACGTCGTCATGGAAGGCTCCGGAAGGTACGGATTTCATCCTGTGCCCGGTAGAGGGCAGCCAGCACCGCGACCGCGCAGCCGAGCACCGTGATGCCCCGGAAGGGCCAGGTCAGAATGGTGAAGACGCCCTGGACGCCAAAGAACTCGGACGTGGCCCAGGCGCTGGCGAATTTCGGCCAGGAAGCCCAGAGGATCAGGGCGAAGACGATGACGCCGCAAAGGGCAAAGAGCGCCTCGATCAGACAGACGCCTTTCGGTGAGACGCCTTCGAGGCGCCGGACCAGAAAATCGGCCCGCGTCAGGCGCTTCTGCAGGATGGCCGCTGCGACCTGCAGGAAGACGATGGCAACGACCGTTCGCCCTGCGATTTCAGCAACGCCCGTGATCGGCGCGTTGAAGAAATTGCGGCCGAGCACATCGGCGACGATCAGCACCATGAGCGCACCGATGGCGAGCGTGCCGACGGAGGACATGATGGCAGCGATGCTGCCAAGGACGGCGCCGAAGGGGGCCTCCGAGAAAGCGGGAACATAGGCGTCGCCCGCCTCGGCTCTGCTGTCGTCTGTCATCGTCGCGTCCAGTTCGATCTCGAAAATCCCGCCCGGACAGGATGCCGGGCGGGAAAGGTGTCAGCCAGAACCTGTTTCAGAGACCTTTGTCCCAGGACCGCAGGGGCTCGGCGCCGCGTTCGCGCAGGGCATCGAAATAGGCTTTGAGGACGACGCGGCCTGAATCGCCCGTCTGTTCCAGCCAGGGCTCCACGATGTTCGGCAGGCCGTTCACCCAGGCGGCCTTCTCGGCCTCCGGAAGTTCGTGGATCGTCAGGCCCGCTTCCTGCATTTCCTTCAAGGCGCGCGCTGCCAGATCCTCGACATACTGGCCATGAGCTGCGGAGGTCGCCTTGGCGGCTTCCTTGAAGGCGGCCTGGACGGGCTCCGGCAAAGCGTCAAAGAAGTCCTTGTTGGCAGCGATGCCACCGAAATACATCGAGCCGATGCCGACGCGGGTGAGTTCCGGCGCGACTTCATAGACGCGGGTCGGCAGGATGCCGGAGGCGAAGGACAGCGTTCCCTCGGTCACACCGGTCTGGATGTTGGTGTAATAGGTCGTCAACGCACCGTCGACCGGCGTCGCGCCCGTGCCACGCAGCCAGTTGGCCGAGGTTCCCGGCGCGTTCAGCTTGCGGTTTTCCAGGTCCTTCATGGAGGTGACCGGGAAGGTCGCATAGATGTCATAGCTGTCGGTGATCAGCGACGACAGGTGGACCATGCCGTTTTCCGCCCAGCTGTCGCGCAGCTCCGGCAGGTTCTGCGAAAGATCGTCGAAGATCTCGATGATCATCTTGTGGTCTTCGGTGGCAAACGGCGTGAAATAGGTCACGTTCTGGAGCGGCATGTTGGCGCCTTCCCAGACGGTGCCGACCATGCCGACGTCGACGATGCCGTCCATGACGGCCTCGCGCGTGTCTGTGAACTTGTAGAGCGTGCCCGCGTAGGACTCCACCCAGTCGATCTTGTATTCGCCGGCCTGTTCCAGGATGCGGTTCACCTCCGGCTGGAAGGTGTTCTTCATCGCATAGACCCAGATGTTCTGTTCCGGGTGCGACGAACCGATGTTGACGGTGATCGTCTCCTGCGCGGCTGCAAAGCCGGCGGATGAGGCCAGCATGGCCGTGGCGGTTGCCAGTTGAATGAATTTCATGGTGTTCCTCCCTGAATTCGGGGCCGTTTCCTCCCGGGCCCCACCGGTTCAGTCTTTCAAGCTTCCGAGCGCCCGCAATATCCGTTCGGGCGTGAACGGCATTTCGGTCACCTGCGCCCCCATGGGTCTGAGGGCATCGTTGATTGCATTCATGACGGCGGCCGGAGACCCGGCGGTGCCGGCTTCTCCAGCGCCCTTGGCGCCGAGCAGGCTTTCCTGCGTCGGGGTTTCCACATGACCGATGATCATGTCCGGCATTTCGGCGGCCATCGGCACCAGATAGTCCGCCATCGACCCGTTGAGTAGCTGCCCGTCGGCGTCATAGTGGATTTCCTCGAACAGAGCGCCGCCGAGACCCTGGACGATGCCGCCGCGGATCTGCTCATCGACGAGAAGCGGATTGATCACCCGCCCGCAATCCTCGACGCACCAGTGTTTCAGGAGCCTGACGATCCCTGTCTGCGTATCGACTTCCAGATAGGAGGCCTGCACGCCGTTGGTAAAGGCGAAGGGATAATCCGAGGTGATGTAGTGGCGGGTCTGCACGAGTTCGCGCGGCAGGCCCTTCGGCAGCGTATCGCCGCGGAAATAGACGATCCGGCCCAGTTCCTCCAGTGGCATGCGGGCCTCGCCCGATGCGGCATCGACAATGGCGCCGTCTCTTATGTCGAGCTTCGTCTGGTCCGCCTGAAGCATGGCGGCTGCGACTTCGAGAATGGAATCGCGCAAGGCCCGTGCCGCCTGCAGCGCGGCCTCGCCGCCGATACCGGCCCCGCGAGATGCCCAGGTGCCGCCGCCATAGGGCGTCACCTGCGTGTCGCCGGTGATGATGCGCACCCGTGCCGGAGAAACCCCCAGCCCCTCGGCCACCACCTGGCTCAGCATCGCCTCCGTACCCTGGCCCTGCTCGGTGACGCCGGACAGGGCCACGACCGAACCGTCCGGGTCCATGCGCACCGTGCAGCCATCCTGCGCGGAAATGCGCGCGCCGCCGATGCCGTACATGAAGGGCGAGGGGTTGGTGAGCTCGATGAAGCTGGCGATGCCGATGCCCCGGTGAATGCCCTTCTTTCGCAGCTCCGCCTGTTCGCTGCGCAGGGCTTCGTAGTCCATCAGCTCCAGCAGCTTGTCCAGCGAGGCATGATGAGACAGGCCCTCGAAGCGCATGTTGGCCGGGGAGGTTACCGGATAGGCATCGTCCTTGAACATGTTGCGCCGGCGGATTTCCACCGGGTCCATTCCAAGTTCGGCCGCCGCCATGTCCACCAGTCCTTCGGTGATCGCGACCGCGATGGGATGGCCGACGGCCCGGTACTGGCAGGTCGGCGTCTTGTTCTGGAAGACGACGGTGGTCTTGGCCCGGTAGTTCGCAAAATCATAAGGCCCGCCGCAGAGGTTCACCACCTGGTTGCCCTCAATGGCGGAGGTGCGCGGATAGACCGAATAGGCACCGATGGCCGTCCAGTCGTCGACATCCATGGCAAGGATCTTGCCGTCTTCGCCAACGGCGATCTTCGCCTCGATCTCATGGTCGCGGGCGTGGATGTCGCTGGAAAAGCTCTCCAGCCGGTCGGCGATGAACTTCATTGGCCGTTTCATGATCTTCGCGATGGCAGCCGTTGCAACTTCGTCCGGATAGACATGCACCTTGATGCCGTAGGAACCGCCGACATCCTCGCAGATGACCCGGACCCGGCTTTCGGGCAGATCGAGGTGCTTGGCGAGTACCGTCTGGATCATGTGCGGCGCCTGCGTCGCGTGCCAGGCGGTCATCTGTTCCTCGGCCGGGTTCCAGTCGACCAGGATGGAGCGCGGCTCCAGCGTGACGCCCGTGTGCCGGCCGGTGACGAAGCGTGCCGAGACAACCTTGTGCGCGGTGCGGAAGGCCTCTTCCACGTCGCCTTGCTCGTGCTGGCGCTCGAAGGCGAGGTTGTCTCCCATGTCGGGATGGAGCACCGGCGTTTGCGGATCGAGCGCACTCATCATGTCGGCGACCGGATCGAGCTGCTCGTAGTCCACATCGATCAGCGCCGCGCCGTCTTCGGCAGCAGCGCGCGAGGTCGCAACGACAGCGGCCACCGGCTCGCCCACCCAGCAGGCCCGGTCGACGGCAATCGCGTGTTCCGGCGGTGACTTCAGTCCCTTCAGGTGTGCCAAGACGGCAACCCAGGGCGTGCAGACCTCGGCGATGTCCTTGCCCGTGAAAACCCGAAGAACGCCCTTGACCGACATCGCCTCTTCGGCGTCGATGCGGTTGATCTTCGCATGGGCAAAGGGCGAGCGCACGAAGACGACATGCGCCATGCGCGGCAACACGATGTCGTCCACATAAACGCCGCGCCCCTGCACGAGGCGCCGGGCGTTGGGGCGGGGCACCGTCTTGCCGATATAGGAGTTGGGCCGGTCCGGATTGCCGAATTGGATGCTCATGCGGCCCCCTTCTGGGCGCGGGCGCGCGCCACGGTTTCCACCGCATCGACAATGGCTTCATAGCCCGTGCAGCGGCAGTAGTTTCCGGAAAGGTGTTCGCGGATTTCCGCGCGCGACGGCACGCCTTCCTTGCCAAGTAGCTCGTCGATGGCAACCAGCATGCCGGGTGTGCAGAAGCCGCACTGGAGTGCGTTGCGCGCAACGAAGGCGTCCTGGAGATCCTTGATCGTGCCCTGATCCGACAGGCCCTCCACGGTCCAGATATCGGCACCGTCCGCCTGGGCGGCCAGCATCAGGCAGCCGCGCACGGCCTCGCCGTTGACCTTGATGGTGCAGGCGCCGCAAACACCGTGTTCGCAACTGGCATGCGCACCGGTGAGGCCAAGCGCGCCACGCAGGAAATCGACAAGATGCTGACCAGCCGGAACCCGTCCCTCGACCGGCTCGCCGTTGACGGTCAGGCTGATGTCGATCTTGTCGCGGAACATCTCGTTCATGCGTTTCCTCCCTCGATCCTGGCGGCGGCACGGCGCAGCAGAACGCCGGCAAGATGGCGGCGGTAGGCAGCGCTCGCCTGTGTGTCCGACGGCGGATCGATCTCCGCCTTGAGTGCCTCAACCGCGCCCTCCACGTCGCCCCGATCGAGCGCCGCCATGGCGTTTTTGGCGAGGATCGGTTTCGGCCCGACGGAAAAGAGCGACACTCTGTGTCCACCGGTGCGCTTCACCAGGCATACGCCCGCAAGGGCATAGTCCCCGGACCGGCGCGCCACCTCCTCGATGACCTGCCGCTCGTCCGCTCCGGCCTTCGGCACGGAAAGACCGGTCAGGATCTCACCGTCTTCTATGGCGGTCTCGAAAATGTCCTGAAAGAAATCTTCTGCTCGAATGTCCCGCGTGCCGTTCAGTCCCTCCACATGCAGCGTCGCGCCGAGCGCCAGCACACAAGCCGGGAATTCTGCGGCCGGGTCGGCATGGGCCAGTGCGCCGCCGATGGTGCCACGGTTGCGGATTGCGGCATGGGCGATGAACTCCACCGCCTGCGAAAGAAGCGTGGCATGGTGGCGGATGAGTGGGTTGCGGCCGATTTCGGCATGCGGGGTGAGGGCGCCGATCCTGAGGCTGTCCGCAGTCTCGCTGACGCCGGCAAGCTCTCCCACACGGGAAATGTCGATCAGAAAGTCGCCGGCGGAAAGCCTGAGGTTCATCGCCGCGATCAGGCTCTGGCCGCCCGCGAGCACACGGCCGCTGCCGTCGCTCGCCGCCAGCATTTCCAGCGCGTCGCGCAAGCTGGATGCCCGGGCATATCCGCCCGCCGATGCCTTCATGGCCTCTCCTCCCGACTATTATGGCAATGCCCTCCAGCATTGCTTATTGAGCATGTGCTCAACTTTATTGATCAAATGATCTATAAAAATCGGAAGATTGCAAGTAGATTATTTTCTGCCGTATGAGGGATGCTCGAAAAAGGGGCCTGAATGGAATGACCGACGCCGCCGAAACGGGGGAAACCTCCAGCCGCCGCAGGCTTCCGCCCTCAGAGCGCCGCCGGCAGATCGTCGACGGGGCGGTGGCCTTCTTCGCCGAGGTCGGCCTCGACGGCAACACGCGCGACCTTGCCAAGCGGATCGGCGTCACGCAGTCGCTGCTCTTCAACTATTTCGCCACCAAGGACGACCTGATCGAGGCCGTCTACGAGAAGGTCTATCTCGGCCGCCTTTCGCCCGACTGGCCAGAGCGCCTCACCGACCGCTCCGTACCGCTGCGCCGGCGCCTGCTCGATTTCTACACCGAATACAGCACGCTCATCTTCGAGTACGAGTGGATGCGGATCTTCATGTTCTCCGGCCTCTACGGCGCCGAACTCAACCGCCGTTATCTCAAGCACCTCGGCGACGTCATCCTGAAGCCGCTCCTCGGCGAGATCGAGCATGCGGCCACATCCGGCGCGTCTCCGGTGATGGAGGACATCTGGAACCTCCACGGCGGCATCGTCTACATCGGTATCCGCCAGCACATCTACCGAACCCCATGCCCGGACGACCCCTCCGAAGCAATCACGCGGGCGGTGGACCGGTTCCTGATGTCGTTCGGGATCGGGGAGGGGTGATAAGGAGGGGGAAGACGTTTGGGCGAAACGTCTGCGGATCACCAGACACCGCGCGCGCTCTGCTTTGTCGTGAAATACGTCAGGGTATCAGTTTCTGCCGAAAGGCAGCTAGGCAAGGCTCATAAGCTCTCCATTTCCATAAGCCTTTTCAGCTCGCAACTGAGCCTTGGAAAATAACACGATGCCGTCGGAGAGGCCGCGCTATCCCAGGGGGCGGTCTAAATGTGATGTAAAACTACCTATGATTGTTTATGTGCGCCATGCATCCTAAGATGTGCGTGGTTTAGAGGCGCTCAAGTCGATACGCGATTTCGGCGAACTGCCTGAAGAGCTACGGGATGGAGTGAGACTCTCGGATTAACACGATTTGAGAAAGGGATGATTATGGCCATCAATATTTGCTCTCACAGCGGAAGTACAACCATGGGAGCTTTCGGCTTCATCAAGGTTTCGGCCAAAGTCTATTTGCAGGAAACAGATGTCGGAAGCGGGAAGTTTCAATGCTTGGTACACTTTAAGTACAAGGGTATCGCCAAGGGTTCAGGCTCCAAGACGTTTCCGGTTTCCGGAGATACCCATCAGCACGATAATTTGCCTCATGGAATTTCCATCGATGTCAAGATCGCCGACTGGCATCTCACAAGCACCGATATTTCTTTCAAGCTCACGGCGTCGCTCAGTGGACACGGCATGGGACCCGACTACCTTTTCAAAAATACTCTGTTCGGCGGACCTCTTCCGTCTGCGGCAATGCCAGAAATCGAAGAGAAGATAAAAGCGAGCCTCACAGCTGCTGCTTAGGATCAAGCTGGACTGGTTTTTCGATTGCTGGCATTGATCTTGGCCTTGGCGTCGGTGCACTGGCCTTCAGCGGCAGTTCCAGTACAGTTCTACGGATCTGTCGCTCACGCAGCAGGCACTTCAGTATGGCGTCAGCAGCCTGACCGCAAAGCGTTCGCGTTTCGGACCTTCGGAGGATTTTGGAACGATCTGCAATTCTGTCGCGAGCAGTGATCGGAAATCATGGTGAGCACCGGATGCCACTTCGTTACTCTTTTCAGCTATCCGTTGGCCGCTGCAACGAAGGGACGTGTTTCCACAAACCGCTGTGCCTTCAAGGAAACCATGCAGCTCGGGCTGGCATGTGCGATTGAGGCTTGAAGCATTTATCGCTTTTGTTCGCCATCGTCCCTGACGGCAAACGGCCAGCCTACGGCAGATTGGTGGAACACTCGGGTACACGCGCCGACGCGCAAGATAGAAACGACAATCGGTTCCAAGGAGCCAATACCTGGATCTGAATGTATTGCTTTCCCGTCGGTATGAGTCCGTGTGCGCGAACTGGAGGCAAAACATACAAACTTAAACAGAGATCATACTGTACGTAATACGTCTAAGAGATTGATTTATTGCTGACTTAAATGGTGCTGCCGGAGAGATTTGAACTCTCGACCTCTCCCTTACCAAGGGAGTGCTCTACCCCTGAGCTACGGCAGCGTCCGGTGTCTCGCTTTACTAGGAGACTTTCCTTGCGCGAAACAGACCATCGTGAAAAGCGGTCGTTTGGGTCGCGTGGACGGGTGCCGAACGGCGATGCCGCCCGGAATGAGGGGGCTTTTGCCATAAGAGCTTGCGGGACGCAAGCTGTGATTTGCTTTTTTTGAAGGGCTTTTGCAGCGGCTTGCAAGCGATGTGCCGAAACGGTGGGCCGTTGCCGCTTGAGGCCTTGAAAGTTGTGGAGTTTCAGGCCTGTGGATATTGTCGGCAGACGGACGCTTCAGGAAGCGGGCTGGGGGGCGGCGTGAGCTGCCCGAACGAAATGGAGGAACCCGCCAGGAAGGCAGGTGGCTTTCGGCGGAGGCGCGGCGCAGAGGCGGCGGGGCCGGGCTTTTCAGAACCCCGTGCGGTTGCTATGGATGGCACTGGCGCCAGCAAACGAACCAGACCGTCATGAGCGAAAAAGACAAGACAGACCAGAGCCTTGAGCAATCGGCCGGAGCGCCGGACGGTGCTGATGGGCCCGCAGGCGAGGCGGGGGCGCGCAAGGCGCCTGCCAAAAGCAAGGAAGATCGGCTTGCCGAAGCCCTGAGGGCGAACCTTCGCCGCCGCAAGAGCGCGGCCAAGGCGCGCAAGGACGGCTGAGGGCGGGGCGCGTATCCGTCCCCCTGTTCTGTCGCAGCTGGACATTTGCCTTTAAATAGCCAGATCCACCCAATAGCCCTGCCTTGCACGGGGCAAGAGTTGCGTGTAGATCGCTCCTTCGACGTGAAATCATTCGGGATCGGCCGCGCCCGTTCGGGTTGGAGGCTACGGGGAACAACATGGACAGCATCAAGGTGATCGGCGGCGGCGCGCTGAACGGGGTCATTCCGATTTCGGGGGCCAAGAACGCAGCCCTCCCGTTGATGATCGCATCGCTTCTGACGGACGAGACGCTGACGCTCACAAATGTGCCGCGTCTGCGCGACGTGGCGCAGCTGATGCAGATCCTCTCGAACCATGGCGTCGACTATTCGGTCAACGGCAAGCGCAGTGGCCAGGATCAGCTGGCCGGCCAGACCCTGAACCTGACGGCACGCGAAATCGTCGACACCACCGCGCCTTATGAACTCGTCTCCAAGATGCGTGCCAGCTTCTGGGTGGTCGGTCCGCTGCTCGCCCGCTGCCACGAGGCGCGGGTCTCGCTGCCGGGCGGCTGTGCCATCGGTACCCGGCCGGTCGACTTCTTCATCGATGGTCTGGCTGCCCTCGGCGCCGACATCGAGATCGAGGCCGGTTATGTCGTCGTCAAGGCGCCGGGCGGCCTCAAGGGCGCGCGGGTCGAGTTTCCGAAAGTTTCCGTGGGCGCGACCCACACCATCATGATGGCGGCAACGCTGGCGAAGGGCGAGACGGAAATCGTCAATGCCGCGCGCGAACCGGAAGTGGTCGATCTTGCCATGTGCCTGAAGGCCATGGGCGCGAAAATCGAGGGCGAGGGCACCTCGACCATCCGCATCCAGGGCGTCCCGCGCCTGCATGGCGCTCGCCATGCCGTCGTGCCGGACCGGATCGAGACCGGTACCTATGCCATGGCGGTTGCCATGACCGGCGGCGATGTGCTTCTGCAGGGCGCGCGCGCCGACCTTCTTGAAAACGCGCTCGACACCCTGCGCCAGGCCGGCGCCGAGATCACGCAGACCGACCAGGGCATCAAGGTTTACCGGAACGGCAACGGCATTCAGCCGGTCGATATCACGACAGAGCCGTTCCCAGGGTTCCCGACCGACCTTCAGGCCCAGTTCATGGCGCTGATGACATGCGCCGGCGGCACCAGCCGGATCACCGAGACCATTTTCGAAAACCGCTTCATGCATGTTCAGGAACTGGCGCGTCTCGGCGCCCAGATCCATGTGGACGGCCGCACGGCCACGATTGATGGCGTGTCGACCCTGCGCGGGGCGCCGGTCATGGCAACGGATCTGCGGGCGTCGGTGTCGCTGGTCATTGCGGGCCTTGCCGCCGAGGGCGAGACCATGGTCAATCGCGTCTATCACCTCGACCGCGGTTTCGAGCGCCTGGAAGACAAGCTGACCCGCTGCGGTGCGCAGATCGAGCGTATTTCGGGCTGAGAACAGCCAGATTACCGAGTTCCCGAGCCACGCTCTCGCGCAACGAGGGCGTGGCTCTTGTTTCTTATAGGCTTGAAGGCCTGTCTCGGACTGGAAACTCAAATCGGGCGCGGCTAAGCGGCGTCACGCAACCGCATTGTCACCGGAAAGGCACAGCCCATCTGTTGCGATCTCTGATCTTTCTTCCTGAAAGAAGGAGAGGAGCGCAGGTTCGCAAGGCTGCAGATGAAATCCGGCCCTGCCGCCGAAACAACAAGCAGGACTGTCCGATCAGGGCACCCGCTGCTCGATCACCCGGCCTCTCGACGTGAAGGACGGGCCGGGTCCGCCGCTGCCGCTGGTCATGATCGCTTCCGCGATCGGGCTGAGCGCCGGGGCGCCGGATGACCACTTCAGCAGAAAATTGGCGCCGACGCCGCCCGTGGTGTCGTTGATCGGAACGAGCACGGTCCGGGATTGCAGGGGTTCAAGCGTCAGGGGCGCGTCCAGAAGCGCGCGCAGAACGCTGCCGTCTTCGGCGTGATAGTCGATGCGTGTCAGTGTGATTGTCGTTGCAGGGTCGACATTGTGAACCGCAAGGGTCGCGGCAAGCAGGTCGGAGCGGCTTGGATGCGAAAAGATGCGGGAATAGGCCGGAACGTAGATCGTCTCGCCAAGCACCTTGTCGAGGCTGCCGTCGGCCTTGGCGGAAAGCGGCAGAAACAGGCAGAGAAGCAGGCCGGAAAGGGCGCGTCGGGTCAGCATGAAAGGTCCGAAGGCTGGATACGAGAGGTGTTTGGCGGCACTTTCGGCAATGCCGCAGGCGATTGCAAGCTTGCCCGGACGAGACGGTCATGGAAGGGTAAGCCGCAATCTGTTCGGCATTGTCCGATTCAGAAGCAGGGGAGCACGAAATGCGCGCAGAAACGATCCGTTTCCTGATACAGGCTACGTTCGCATTCGCCGCCATTGCGCTCGTGGTTCTTGTCGAGCACCCCTATGGCGTGTCGCTCGGCTTTTTCATGCTGGTCTCAGGTCTGTGGCTGGGGCGCAGGGTGTTCATGCGCATCGCGAGACCTGACGAGGTCAGGGCGGATCTGCGCGGCCGTGTGGACATGGGGCCATGATGCGGCTGATCAGGTCGGAGGGCTTGCGACGCCGGGCATTCGCAGCTTTCCCGATTGCCAAATCCGTCAATCCGCTTTAGGTCCATGACCGGGCTCGCAGGACTTGGGAATTGCGGTTGCCCGCCCTACATGCGGTTAGCTTTTATCGACACACGGGATCAGATCGACACCAAATGGATCAGCTGAAACTTGCCGCCCTCGACCAGGAAGACCTTGAGGTTCTGTCCGCGCATCTGCAGGACGCCGTCATGACCGTGGCGGATATCCGCTATCTGCCGAAGGAAAAGAAGGCGGTCTTTGTCATGAACCGCTTCGTCTGGGACAAGGAAGCCGACAAGCGGAGCAAGGAGCATGAGCGCCGCCGCGCCGCCCTGTCGTTTGCCCGGGTCACCTCCATGAAGGGTCAGAACATCCAGCAGGAGGCCAGAGGCGCCGTGCTGGAACTGCTGGCCGTGACGTTTGAGCCCGGCGAAGACCCGTCCGGCCGCATCCAGCTGGCCTTTGCCGGCGGCGCCAGCCTGATGCTGGAAGTCGAATGCATCGAGGCGCAGCTTGCCGATCTCGGCGCAGCCTGGTCGACACCGAACCTGCCGCAGCACGACCTCGGTTGAGCCGGGAAAAAGACGAGAATAACAGGCGCCGCGAACGGCGCCGCAGTTGATGGAGCAACACGTGGTCCTACGCCTTGCAAGCACCGACGCAGGTTTCGAGCAGAAGTTCCGGGAATTGCTGGCCGGCAAGCGGGAAGTGTCGGAGGATGTCGACCAGATCGTCCGGGAGATCCTGGAAAAGGTTCGGTTGGATGGCGACAGCGCGCTTCTGGACTATACGGCGAAGTTCGACCGGCTGAAGGCCGCAAGCATGGCCGAACTGACCGTCAGCGAAGCACAGATCGAGGCAGCTCTCGCAGAGGTGCCGGCACAGACGCTTGAGGCGCTGCAGCTGGCGCACGACCGCATCCTCGCCCATCACGCCCGCCAGCTGCCGAAGGACGACCGCTACACCGATCCGCTGGGCGTCGAGCTCGGGTCCCTGTGGACCGCCGTGGAGGCCGTCGGCATCTACGTGCCGGGCGGGCTGGCCAGTTACCCGAGTTCTGTCCTGATGAATGCGGTTCCGGCGAAGGTCGCCGGGGTGGAACGGATCGTCATGGTGGTGCCGAGCCCGGACGGTATCCTGAATCCGCTGGTGCTTGCAGCCGCGAAGATTGCCGGTGTCACCGAGATCTACCGGATCGGCGGGGCTCAGGCGGTGGCGGCGCTTGCCTACGGCACCGAGACGATCGCCCCCGTGGCCAAGATCGTCGGGCCTGGCAACGCCTTCGTTGCCGCGGCCAAGCGCCGGGTGTTCGGTGTTGTCGGCATCGACATGATCGCAGGGCCGTCCGAAGTTCTGATCCTTGCGGATGAGGCCAACAGTCCGGACTGGATCGCGGCCGATCTTCTGGCCCAGGCCGAGCATGACACCGCGGCGCAGTCCATCCTGATCACCGACAGCGCGACCCTGGCCGACGACGTCGAAAAATCTGTCGAGGCTCAGCTGCAGACCTTGCCGCGCGAGGACGTGGCGCGGGCGAGCTGGCAGGATTTCGGGGCGATCATTCTCGTTGATGATCTGGAGGCGGCCATGCCGCTTGCCAATCGGATTGCTCCGGAGCACCTGGAGCTTGCCGTTGACGATCCCGAGGCGCTGCTGAAGAAGGTGCGCAATGCGGGGGCGGTTTTCCTCGGCCATTATACGCCGGAGGCGATCGGCGATTACGTCGGCGGGTCCAACCACGTTCTGCCGACTGCGCGATCCGCCCGGTTTTCCTCCGGACTTTCCGTGCTGGAATTCGTCAAGCGCACGTCTATCCTCAAGTGCAACCCGGATAATCTGCGGGCGCTTGGCCCGGCCGCGATCGCGCTAGGTGAATCGGAGGGGTTGTCGGCGCACGCGCGCTCTGTTTCCATCAGGCTGAACCTCTAACGAGGTCAAGAACAAGGAAGGTGCTTCCGAGCATGAGCGATGCGGACCCGGACACAGAGCGACAAACGCCCGGCGGCAAGCTGGTCGATGTCGTTTTGGATGAAGCGTCCATTTCCCGCTCGACCCCGGAAGTGGAGCACGACCGTGCGGTGGCGATCTACGACCTGATCGAGGAAAACCGGTTCCAGCCGGTTGGGCATCCGGCGGTCAACTATATCCTTAACCTGTCGGTGATCGAGAAGAAGCTTGTTCTTCAGATCAGGACGGAGGACGGTGCGGAGGTGGTGACGCATGTCCTGTCGCTGTCGCCGCTGCGCAAGATCGTCAAGGATTACGATCTTATCTGCCAGAGCTATTACGAGGCGATCCGCCATTCCACGCCCAGTCAGATCGAGGCGATCGACATGGGCCGCAGGGGTGTCCACAACGAAGGCTCCACCGTGCTGATGGAGCGCCTGGAGGGGAAGATCGAGGTGGACATGCAAACCGCCCGCCGTCTGTTCACACTCGTCTACGCTCTCCACTGGAAGGGCTGAGAGACATGACCGGGCCGGGCCTGCGTCCGTCTGCGGTTTTATTTGTCTGCGGGATGAACTCCGTACGCTCCCCCATGGCCGAAGCCCTGACGGAAATGCTGTTTCCAGGCCAGGTCTACGTGCGCTCTGCGGGTGTCCGCGCGGGCAAGGTTGATCCCTTCGTCGATTCCGTCATGGCCGAGATCGGCGTGGACATGGCGCGCCATCACCCCAAGACGTTCGAGGAACTGGACGAGTCGGGCTTCGATCTCGTGGTTACCCTGGCCCCGGAAGCACATCACAAGGCACTGGATGAGACCCGAACGGAATCGGTCGACGTGGAATACTGGCCGACAATGGACCCTACGCTGGCCACCGGCAGCCGCGAACAGATCCTGAATGAATACCGCGCGGTGCGCGATCAGCTGATGCTGCGCATCAAGAAACGCCTCGACTGGGCACCGCCGCCGAGCGGCTGACGGGGATTGCCGGTTTTCTTTGAAATGACGTCGAAAGAAAGGTTCACTTTCGGCAACTAATCCGTTAGTTTCCCCCGCACCCGCGGGCAGGGCCCGCTTCATTCAGGATACACAATGGCAAAAGAAGAAGCTCTGGAGTTTCCGGGCGTCGTAACGGAACTGTTGCCGAATGCGACGTTCCGGGTAAAACTGGAAAATGATCACGAAATTATCGCCCACACCGCAGGGCGTATGCGCAAGAACCGTATTCGCGTCCTCGCAGGCGACAAGGTGCTTGTCGAGATGACCCCGTACGATCTTACCAAGGGGCGGATCACCTACCGCTTCAAGTAAGCGGCCCCAGGGTGGCGCCGGCTGCAAGGCTCTCGCTTTCATGACGAATGCCCCATCGCTGATTTTGGCTTCCGCGTCTCCGCGCCGACTTGCGCTGTTGCAGCAGATCGGGCTGGAGCCAGACCATCTCATGCCTGCCGATATCGACGAGACGCCGAAAAAGCACGAGACGCCCCGCAGCCTCGCGATGCGGCTGGCGCGTGCGAAGGCGGAGACCGTCCGGCAGACGACCGACGCGACCGAAGAGATGCAGAACAGCGTCGTTCTGGCTGCGGACACGGTGGTTGCGGTCGGGCGGCGGATTCTGCCCAAGGCGGAGCTGACGGACGAGGCACTTATGTGCCTGTCGCTTCTGTCGGGGCGGGGGCACCGTGTCTTCACGGGCGTCGCCGTTGCCGAGCCGAACGGCAAGGTTCGCTCAAAGCTGGTCGAAACGCGGGTCCGTTTCAAGCGCCTGTCCCGAAAGGACATGGACGATTATCTCGCGTCCGGCGAATGGCGCGGCAAGGCGGGCGGCTATGCCATTCAGGGCCTTGCAGGCAGCTTCGTCGTCAAGCTGATGGGCTCCTATCCGGCTGTCGTCGGCCTGCCCCTGGTCGAAACGACCAATCTGCTGAGCGCGGCCGGATACCCGGTCCACGGCGGCTGGGCGACAGCTGCGGCGTGAACTTGGTCGACGCACGGCGATCCTTACCTCACACGGGAGGCGAACGATGAGCAATTCCCAGGCTGGAAAACCGGAACGGCGCATGCGCCCCTGTCCGATCTGCTCCAAGCTGTCCACCCAGGAGGATTATCCCTTCTGCTCGGACCGCTGCGCGAAGATCGACATGAACCGCTGGTTCACCGAAGGCTACACGATTCCGGTCGTCGAGACCGACGATATCGACGAAAGCGACTTTCCCGAAGAGTAGGTGCTGCCGGCATCCATTGTTCGGGCCGAAGAACCGCTTCCGTCTTGTTCCTCTGCACGTCGTGACTGACAAGATGGCGTTGCAGGACATTCGACCGGAAATCCCGGCATTGGCCTCACGGCACGGCCTCATCCCCACCTGATCGGGGATCCATTCCTTGCAAGAGCTGCAGGGTCGGGTGGAGACCTTCCAACTCTGCCAAGACACGCGATAGGTTCCGCCTTTTGCGAAGCCTTCATTGCGGCGATCTCGATCCTTTCCCTTGTCATGGCAGTTCGACGCGAAGTGGCGAGACCGGGATCGGGGAACGGTCTCGCCGATTTGCCGCTTTTTCTGCAGAGTCAATCGTTTGACTGCCGTTGCGTCTGACGTCGGTTGTGACTGCTTCTCAGGCAAAGTGCAAAAATATTTACCCGGCAAAAATTTTTTCAGTTTCACCAGCCCTCGGTGCTTGCGGCTGTCGCAAAACTGCACCAAGATTGCCCTATACCGGCGTTCCCGGTCCGGTCGCATTCAGGGTCTGTCCCCACGGTCAGATCACGAACGAGGGCGCGGGAGCCACAAGAAGCCGGGAAAAGCGGCCCAAGGTCAGATCCGACCGGCCGAAACAACCTATCCAAAGGGCGAGGGTCCTATGAAAAAATGTATTCTGAGCGCCGCAGTGCTGTCCGTGACGACGGCGCTGTCGACGGCAGCTTATGCCGACTATTCACTGACGATACTCCACCTGAACGATCTTCATTCCCGCATCGAGTCGATCAACAAGTACGACTCGACTTGCGACGCGGAATCCGAAGGCGAAGGCAAGTGCTTTGGCGGCATCGCCCGAATCAAGACGAAGCTCGACGAGCGGCGGTCGACGCTGAATGAAGAAGGCAAGAACGTGCTGACACTTGATGCCGGCGACCAGTTTCAGGGTTCTCTCTTCTACACGACCTACAAGGGCGATGCGGCTGTCGAGTTCATGAATGCAATGGACTTCGACGCCATGGCAGTCGGCAACCATGAATTCGATGATGGCCCGGCCGGTCTCGCCAATTTTCTCGAAAAGGCGGAGTTCCCGGTTCTTTCCGGCAATATCGACGTCAACGGCGAGCCCCTTCTGAAGGGAAAGGTTCCCGGTGTGCTGATCGTCGAAAAGGGCGGTGAGAAGATCGGCATCATCTCCGCGCTTGCCGAAGATACCGTCGACACGTCCTCCCCGGGAGAAGGTGTCCGCTTCATCCAGGGGGAAGACTATCTCAAGGGCGCCGTGGAAGCGCTTGAGGCAGCCGGGGTGAACAAGATCATTGCCCTCACGCATATGGGCCTGCCGCGCGACAAGGAGATTGCGGCGGCGGTACCGGGGATCGACATCATCGTCGGCGGTCACTCGCATACGCTTCTGTCCAACACGCAGGACGGTGCGGAAGGTCCGTATCCGGTCATCGTCAAGAACCCGGACGGTGTCGATGTTCCCATCGTTCAGGCCTATGCCTACGGCAAGTTTCTTGGTGAAGTCGATGTCACCTGGGATGACGACGGCAACGTGATCAAGGCGGAAGGCGAACCGATCCTGCTTGATGCATCGGTAACGCCGGACGAAGACGTCTCCAGGCGCGTTGCAGAACTCGGTGCTCCCATCGAAGAGCTGAAGACGAAGGTCATTGCCTCTTCCGACGCGGTCATCGACGGCGACCGGAACACCTGCCGCAGCGGCGCATGCTCGATGGGCACTCTGGTTGCGGATGCCATGCTCGACCGCGTCAAGGATCAGGGGGCCCTGATCGCCATCCAGAACGGCGGCGGCCTCAGGGCATCCATCGACGAGGGTGAGGTGACCATGGGCGAGGTCCTGACGGTGCTGCCGTTCCAGAACACGCTTGCAACATTCGAGCTGAAGGGCTCGG
The DNA here is from genome assembly GCA_008107755.1 of Rhodobacterales bacterium. Taxonomy (GTDB): domain Bacteria; phylum Pseudomonadota; class Alphaproteobacteria; order Rhizobiales; family Stappiaceae; genus Roseibium. The sequence continues at coordinate 130,164 of VIRH01000109.1, read as the reverse complement.
ACGTGATCGCAGCCCTGGAAAACGGTGTCAGCCAGATCGAGGAAGGCGCAGGGCGTTTCCCGCAGGTGGCGGGTCTGAAGTTCACCTTCGACGCATCGAAACCGGCCGGCGAGCGCATTTCCGACGTCATGGTGAAGGAAGGCGAGGAATTTTCGCCGCTTGATCTGGACAAGACCTATCTGGTGGTCTCCAACAACTACATGCGCGGCGGTGGCGACGGTTACAAGATTTTCGAGACCAACGGCATGAACGCCTATGACTTCGGTCCGGATCTTGCGGATGTCGTCGCGGAATTTCTTGCCGCTCACAACGGCTATACGCCTTATACGGACGACAGAATTACCGCAAAGTAAGATCCTGTTGATTCCCGTTTTCAGGAAAGCGCGCCTCGTCTGCGGGGCGCGCTTTTTTTGTTTGTTGGAGGCGCTGGATTGCGAACGACAGGTGTCGGTGGAGGCCGGGATGTCGACGCGTCATGCGCCGGCAGGCAGGGGGGCGAAAAAGACGAGCGCGGTGTCTTGCGGACCTCGTTGCCCGGCGCCGGCAACAGGGAGTTGGTCAGGTGTTCCGGCTCAAGATGCCGTGCCAACAATAAATTACTGAAAAACGGGCATTTTTCAGTTTGAAGGGGCATTGAAAGTTTTCCCCAGGTCTGGCTCTGTCGGGAGACAAAAAACTTCGCCGGGGTGCTGGACAAGCCCAAAACGAGCCTCTATAAGGACCGGGCTTTCAGCGAACGGGGCTCGCCCCGCCACGATGCGAAAGACGCCCAGATAGCTCAGTTGGTAGAGCAGCGGATTGAAAATCCGCGTGTCGCTGGTTCGATTCCGGCTCTGGGCACCACTCTCCCCAAACTCAAGATGCCCGGACACAAGCAATTGCTTTCGAAGCAATTTTTGCGGTTTGCATTGCCGTTGTTCCGGTGAAGCTGATATGAATTGGTGGTTCCCACCGAGGCTTCATGTCAGTCCATCCCTCCCAGCCTGATCCCAACAGCCAGCTTGTGCCCGACGATGGCTCGGGCAGGCGGCCGAGTGCGCCGAGACGGCGCATGGTGGATGGCGGCTTTCTGACGGTGCTCTCTGTCGCGCTCATCGCCGGTTTTCTGGTCTACCGGAAAGAGGGCTGGACCCGCGTCTTGGAAATCTTCGGCGACGGGGCGGATCTTCTCGTCAGTATCGGGCCGAAGGTCATGGCCGCGGTGGTGCTGGCCGCCTGGTTGCGCCGGTTGCTGCCGCGCGAGAAGATCGGTCGTCATTTTGGCGGGTGTCAGGGCTTCAGGGGGCTGTCGCTGGCAGTCTTTGTCGGCATCATCATTCCCGGCGGCCCGATGACGGCCTTTCCGCTTGCCCTTGCGTTCTTTGAAGCCGGTGCCGGCTTCGGCGTACTGGTCGCCTTCCTGTCGTCCTGGATGCTGTTGGGGGCCAACCGCACCATTGTCTGGGAGATGGCCTTTCTGGACTATCACATCGTGGCGCTCCGTCTACTCGTCTGTCTGCCTGTGCCGTTCCTCTTTGCCTGGATCGCGCAACTGATCGAGCGTCACCGCCCGGATCTTCTTGAAAAGGTGACAAGGTGGCGCTGATCCTCTTCACGGTCTTTCTGTGGGCGACAACGATCCTGCTCGGCGCCATCGCCTGGCAGAAGAACGACGGCACTTTCACCTCGGGTCTCAGGGACGCCGCCCGCGAGGCTGTCTTCATCACGCCGCGCCTTTGCGTCGGCATCCTCGGTGCGGGGTTCGTCGCAGAGCTTCTGCCCGGAGAACTGGTCAGCACCTATCTCGGCGCCGGCTCCGGTCTCCCAGGGCTTCTTGCTGCTTCCATCGTGGGAGTGCTGATCCCCGGGGGTCCCGTGGTTGCCTTCGCTGTTGCCGCGGCTGCCCTGGAGGCCGGGGCAGGCATGGGGCCGGTGATTGCCTTCGTCGTCGGCTGGCTGCTGATGTCGTTCAACCGCACCCTTGTCTGGGAGCTGCCGATCATGGGGGCGAATTTCATTTTCTTTCGGGCGGTTCTCGCGCTGCCTGTTCCGATCCTGACCGGTTGGGCGGTATCGCTGCTTTCTTCGCACATCTGAGCTGCGGCAGCGAGGAAGCCTACGGGAATTCCTGCCGCCCGGTGACGGCCCTTAGAACCTCCCTTGCAACAATGTCGACAACTGGCGTCAGCACCTGTCCCTTGCGTGTGATAAACGAATAGGTCTCGACCGAGAGCGGCAGTTCGGTGTCCAGCGTGATCACGGTTCCTGAAAAACTGGCCGCAACCGATTGGGCGACGGGTGCGATGGCGTTGGTCTGCTGGATTGTTGCCAGAGTGAACAGGAAGGACGAAGTCGTCAGGATGCGGGAGGGCAGGGTGAGACCGCGGTCGCGCAGGGCCTGTTCGGTCGTGGTTCGGATCGGAGAGCCGGCGCGCGGCAGCACCCAGTCGAACGCGAGCAGGGCACTTGCCGAAAGCGGCGCGCCGCTGCGCGTCAGCGGATGACCGTGACGGGCGACCAGACAGGCAGGCTCGCGTACCAGCGGCTGCTCGGCGAACAGCGCGGCGTCGTCATCGGCCGGCACCCGGCTGATGGAGAAGTCCAACCTGCCGTCCAGAAGCATCGGCGCAAGGGCGCGACTCGGACCGACCTCGACCGAGATGGAAATGTTCGGATAGCTGAGCCTGATGTGGCGCAGGGCCGGCAGGACGTATTCAATGGCGGGCCCCGTCACCGAACCGATGGAAACATGGCCGCGCTCGCCGGTGCGGTGCTGCTCGACATCGCGTCCGGCGTCGGCGAATTCCTGAAGGATGCGAACGCAACGTTCGGCGAGTTTGGTGCCGACGTCCGTCAGTTCGATTCCCCGGCCGCTTCGAATGTAGATCTCCGCTTCCGTGATCCGCTCGATCTCCGAAATCAGTCGCGAGGCTGCTGGCTGGGTGATGCCGAGCGCCGCGGCCGCGTCCGTCAGCCGCGATTGGTCCGCAAGTTCAGCCAGAAGACGCAGATGCGAGATTTTCAGGCCCCGGCGGAGAAGGTCCATGCTCATGAGGCCTCGTGACTCCCAGCTTCATATCATTTTCGGTATGAAGCAATAACGAATAATAATTTGACCGTCATGTTGTTTTCCATCCATGTCTAGCCCCGGCGCCGCTTTTTGGCGTGCCAGAGCTTGATTGAAGGCCGGTAGATATCCGGTCTGGGAGGAAGATATGAAATTGGTTTCAAAGGCGCTTGTCGCGGTCGCGGCAGCAGCAACACTCATGTCCGGCGTCGCCTTTTCCGGCGCGGCCCTGGCACAAGACAAGGGCACCATCGGCATCGCCATGCCGACCAAGTCCTCGGCGCGCTGGATCTCCGACGGCAACTCGATGGTGAAGCAGTTCACCGAAGCCGGTTACGACACAGACCTGCAATACGCCGAAGATGATATCCCGAACCAGCTCGCGCAGATCGAGAACATGATCACCAAGGGCGCAGATGTGCTGGTGATCGCGGCGATCGACGGCACCACGCTTTCCAACGCTCTGGAAAACGCCGCCGCATCGGGCATCAAGGTCATCGCCTATGACCGCCTTATCCGCGACAGTGGCAACGTCGATTATTACGCCACCTTCGACAACTTCAAGGTCGGCGTTCAGCAGGCGACGTCCCTTGTTGAAGGTCTGAAGCAACGTTTCGGCGACGGCCCCTACAATGTCGAGCTTTTCGGCGGGTCTCCGGACGACAACAACGCCTATTTCTTCTACAACGGCGCCATGTCGGTGCTGCAGCCGCTGATCGATGACGGCACCATCGTCATCCAGTCCGGCCAGGAAGGCATGGACACGGTCGGCACGCTGCGTTGGGACGGTGCGGTCGCTCAGTCCCGCATGGACAACCTCCTGTCTGCTCACTACACCGACAAGCCGATCCACGGCGTTCTCAGCCCCTATGACGGCCTGTCGATCGGCATCCTGTCTTCGCTGAAGGGCGTCGGCTACGGCTCCGGCGACCAGAAAATGCCGATCGTGACCGGTCAGGACGCTGAAGTGCCTTCAGTCAAATCCATCCTGGCGGGCGAGCAGTACTCCACCGTCTTCAAGGACACCCGTGAACTGGCGCGTGTGACCGTCGGCATGGTCGATGCCTTGCTGGAAGGCGGCGAGCCGGAAATCAACGACACCAGCACCTATGACAACGGCGTCAAGGTCGTGCCGTCCTATCTGCTGGAGCCGGTATCGGTGAATGCAGACAATTGGGAAGAGATCCTGGTCGGCAGCGGTTACTACACCGAAGACCAGATCAAGTAAGCAAGATCCTGATGTCACCTGGGGTCGCGATCCCACGACTTCGCGCGATCCCGACTTCCCGCCTGCAGCCCTTTGGTCTGCGGGCGGGCCTTTCCTCGGAATTTGGAGAACGGGGTCTATGGCACTCCTTTCCATGCAGAATATCACCAAGACATTCCCTGGCGTGAAGGCTCTGGACAAGGTCAATCTTGAAGTCCGGAAGGGCGAGATTCACGCAGTTGTCGGTGAAAATGGCGCGGGCAAGTCCACGCTGATGAAGATCCTGTCCGGCGTCTATCCGCACGGGCATTATGATGGCGAGATCGTCTTCGACGGCACGCCGGCCCGGTTCTCCGGCATCAGCGACAGCGAGCGCCACGGCATCATCATCATCCACCAGGAACTCGCGCTGGTGCCGCAATTGTCGATTGCGGAGAATATCTTCCTCGGCAACGAATGCGCCAGCAAGGGCGTCATCGACTGGCGCAGAACCAACCAGCGCACCGAAGAGCTTCTCGCCAAGGTCGGCCTTGTCGAACCGCCGACGACCAAGGTCGACAATATCGGCGTCGGCAAGCAGCAGCTCGTCGAGATCGCCAAGGCACTGTCGAAGGACGTCAAGCTGTTGATCCTGGACGAGCCGACAGCCGCTCTTCAGGAAAACGACAGCCGCAAGCTGCTCGACCTGATGCTGGAGCTGAAGGCGCAGGGCGTCACCAGCATCATCATCTCGCACAAGCTGAACGAGGTCCGCTACGTCGCCGACAGCGTCACCGTCATCCGCGACGGCTCGACGGTTTCAAAACTTGATGCCAAGGCCGGCCTCAGTGAAGACGATATCGTGCGCGACATGGTCGGCCGGGACATGACACATCGATTCCCCGAGCATAAGCGTTCTCCAGGCAAAACGCTGTTCGAGATCGAGAACTGGAACGTCTGGCATCCCGAACATGCCGAGCGACAGATCATTCGCAACGCTTCCTTTAACGTGCGCGCCGGCGAGGTGGTCGGCATCGCGGGTTTGATGGGGTCCGGCCGGACGGAACTCGCCATGTCGATCTTCGGCCGTTCCTACGGTCGCAACATCTCCGGCACGGCCAGGCTTCACGGCAAGGAAGTGGATCTGGGCACGGTCGATCGGGCGATCGACGCAGGCATTTCCTATGTCACCGAAGACCGCAAGGCCCTGGGGCTCGTCCTTGACGAGACCATCCGCTTCAACACGACGCTGGCAAATCTCGAGGGCGTTTCATCAGGCACGATCCTGAAGAAGAACGAGGAAACAAAGGTCGCGGAGAAATACCGCGAGGCGCTGGCCATCCGCACGCCCTCGGTCTTCCAGAAGACGGTCAACCTGTCCGGGGGCAATCAGCAGAAGGTTGTTCTGGCCAAATGGCTGTTCACCGCGCCCGAGGTGCTGATCCTGGACGAGCCGACCCGCGGCATCGATGTCGGCGCCAAATACGAAATCTACACCATCATCAACGACCTCGCCGACCAGGGCAAAGGCGTTGTCATGATCTCGTCGGAAATGCCGGAACTCCTCGGCATGTGTGACCGGATCTACGTCATGAACGAGGGAGCGCTCGTCGGTGAGCTCAGTGCCGCCGAAGCGAGCCAGGAGCGCATCATGTCGCTCATTGTCAACGAGTGAAAGAGCATTACCGATGGAACTGGCACAAAGCGATACCCAAACAAAGCCGGAGGTAAGAACCAAGGGCATTGGCGAGTATCTGTCCTCGCACTTGCGGCAATACGGCCTCCTGTTTGCGTTGATCGCAGTGATGATCTTCTTCCAGATCGTCACCGACGGCACGCTGCTGCGCGCCGTCAACATCACCAACCTGCTCCTGCAGAACTCCTACATCATCATCATGGCGCTGGGCATGCTCATCGTCATCGTGTCGGGCAACATAGACCTCTCGGTCGGGTCGGTCATGGGCTTCATCGGCGCACTGGCGGCGGTGATGATCGTGAATTACGACCAGTCGGTGCTCGTGACCATCATCGCCTGCCTGTTCGTCGGCGGCCTGATCGGTGCCGCTCAGGGTTACTGGGTCGCCTATTGGCGCATTCCCTCCTTCATCGTCACTCTGGCCGGCATGCTTGTGTTCCGCGGCCTGTCGCTGTGGCTGCTTGAAGGCCAGTCGGTCGGCCCGTTCCCGCGGGATTTTCAGGTGCTCGCCAACGGCTTCGTGCCCGACATCTTCCCGGCCGGGCTGGGGCAGGGGCTGGCGGAGATCTTCGGCGCACGCCAGGTCAATGTCCTGGCGCTCGGCACCGGCCTGCTGGCCGCCGGGCTGGTTGTCTGGCTTGGCCTGCGCCAGCGCGCGCAGAACCGGGCTTACGGCATCGAGGACGAGCCCACGAGCTTCTTCATTGCCCGGAACGTCATCATCGCTGCCGCGCTGATCTTCGTGATGTACAAGCTGTCGCTCTTCCGCGGCCTGCCCAATGTGCTGATCACCATGGGTGTCCTGACGGTTATCTACGCCTTCATCACCGAGACGACGACCATCGGTCGCCGGATCTATGCGCTCGGCGGCAATCAGAAGGCTGCAAAGCTCTCCGGTATCAAGACCGAGCGGCTGACATTCCTCGCCTTCACCAACATGGGGGTGCTGGCCGCCGCTGCGGGTCTCGTGTTCGCTGCACGTCTCAACACGGCGACGCCCAAGGCCGGTTTCGCTCTTGAACTCGATGTCATCGCGGCGGTGTTCATCGGTGGCGCGTCCATGTCCGGCGGTGTCGGAACGATCATCGGTGCCGTGGTCGGTGCGTTCCTGATGGGCGTTCTCAACAACGGCATGTCCATCATGGGGATCGGGATCGACTATCAGCAGATGATCAAGGGCCTCGTCCTGCTCGCTGCCGTCATCTTCGATGTCTACAACAAGAACAAGCAAGGGTAAGCCGATGCTGATTTCACAGATCCTCGACGACGCCGGAAACGTGGCCGTCGTCATTCGAAACGGCAGCGAAGCCAGCATTCTGGAAGGCGTGGTCTCCACCTATGACCTGGTGCAGGAGGCGATCGGCAAGGGGCAGAGCCTGGCCGAGTGTATCCGCAGCCACACGCTGGGCGCTTCTGTCGATCTGGAGAAGCTGGCGGAGGAAAAGCGCCTGCTGCTGCCGATCCATCACCCGGACACCGCGCACATGCACCTGACCGGAACCGGGCTGACGCATCTTGGCTCCGCGGCGACGCGCGATTCCATGCATGCCAAGGCGAAGGACGACGATGCCAACCTCACGGACAGCATGAAGATGTTCCGCATGGGGCTGGAGGCTGGCCGGCCCGAGGCCGGCAAGATCGGAGTTCAGCCAGAGTGGTTCTACAAGGGCAACGGCAACATGGCCGTCGCACCCGGTGGGGACCTGGAAAGCCCGGCTTTCTGCGAGGACGGCGGCGAGGAGCCGGAAATCGCCGGCATTTATGTCGTCGCCGATGACGGCACCCCCTTCCGGGTGGGCTTTGCGCTTTCGAACGAGTTTTCCGATCACGTGATGGAGCGGCAGAACTACCTGTTCCTCGCTCATTCCAAGCTGCGCCCGGCCTCTTTCGGTCCGGAGCTGCTTGTCGGTGATCTCCCCGAAAAGGTGGAAGGCACCAGCCGGATATATCGGGACGGCTCCGTTCTCTGGGAAAAGCCGTTTCTGTCCGGCGAGGCGAACATGTCCCATACGCTGGCCAATCTGGAGCACCACCACTTCAAGTACGACATCTTCTGCCAGCCGGGTGATGTCCATGTGCACATGTTTGGCACGGCAACCCTTTCCTTTGCCGACGGCATCTCCTGCAAGGACGGCGACGAAGTTGAGATCTCCGCGCCCGGCTTCGGCGTTCCGCTGAAAAATAGGCTGACGTTCAAACCTGCCGAAACCGCAGCAACCCGAGTGAAAGTACTGTAGTCATGGGATTTCAGCCTGCCAAATGGCCGCGCAAGCTGCGCTCGACCGAGTGGTTCGGCGGCACCAGCCGCGACCACATCTATCACCGTAGCTGGATGAAGAACCAGGGCCTGCCCGGCGACCTGTTCGACGGGCGCCCCGTGATCGGGATCTGCAACACGTGGTCGGAGCTGACCCCGTGCAACGCGCACCTTCGGGACCTTGCCGAGCGTGTGAAGCACGGCATCTATGAGGCTGGCGGATTTCCCGTCGAATTTCCGGTCTTCTCCACCGGCGAGAGCACCCTGCGCCCGACTGCCATGATGTTCCGCAACCTCGCGTCAATGGACGTTGAAGAAGCCCTGCGGGGCACGCCCGTCGATGGCGTGGTGCTTCTGGTCGGCTGCGACAAGACCACGCCGTCGCTGCTGATGGGCGCCGCATCCGTCGATCTTCCGGCCATCGTCGTCACCGGCGGGCCGATGCTGAATGGCTGGTTCCAGGGTGAACGTGTCGGCTCGGGCACCCATCTCTGGAAATTCTCAGAAGCCGTGAAGGCGGGCGAGATGACCCAGGAGGAATTCCTGGAAGCGGAAGCGGCCATGAGCCGCTCGCCCGGCTCGTGCAACACCATGGGCACGGCCTCGACCATGGCCTCCATGGCGGAAGCGCTTGGTATGGCGCTTTCCGGAAACGCGGCCATTCCCGCCGTCGACAGCCGCCGCCGCGCCATGGCTCAGCTTTCCGGCCGCCGGATCGTCCAGATGGTGAAGGATGATCTGAAGCCTTCCGACGTCTTGACCCGGGAAGCCTTCGAGAACGCCATCCGCACCAACGGCGCCATCGGCGGATCGACCAACGCCGTCATTCACCTTCTGGCGATCGCGGGCCGTGTCGGTCTCGATCTGACGCTGGAGGACTGGGATCGGTGCGGACGCGACATTCCGACCATCGTCAATCTGATGCCGTCGGGCAAATACCTGATGGAGGAATTCTTCTACGCCGGCGGCTTGCCGGTGGTGATCAAGCGGCTCGGCGAAGCGGGCGTCCTGCACAAGGATGCGCTGACGGTTGCCGGCGAAAGCATGTGGGACCAGGTCAAGAACGCCAGGAACTGGAACGAGGACGTCATCCTGCCGGTTGAACAGGCGCTCACGCAACAAGGTGGTATCGCTGTCCTGAGGGGCAACCTTGCTCCCAACGGCGCAGTGCTGAAACCGTCCGCGGCTTCTGAACACCTCTTGCAGCACCGGGGCAGGGCGGTCGTCTTCGAGGATATCGACGACTACAAGGCCAAGATCAACGACGATGCGCTCGATATCGACGAGACCTGCGTCATGGTTCTGAAGAACTGCGGTCCGAAGGGGTATCCGGGCATGTCGGAGGTTGGCAACATGGGCCTGCCGCCAAAGGTGCTCAAGAAGGGGATCACCGACATGGTCCGCATTTCCGATTCGCGCATGTCCGGTACCGCCTATGGCACGGTCGTGCTGCACACATCGCCGGAAGCGGCTGCCGGCGGCCCGCTGGCGGTCGTGCGTGACGGCGACATGATCGTGCTCGATGTCCCCAACCGGTCGCTGCATCTGGAAATTTCCGACGAGGAGCTGAAAGCAAGGCTTGAAGCCTGGGCGCCTTCGCACCACGTTCCGGACAGCGGCTATGCGCGCCTCTTCCACGATCACGTGCAAGGGGCCGATACCGGCGTTGACTTCGACTTCCTGAAAGGTTGCCGTGGATCGGCTGTACCCAAGGACTCTCACTGAATGACTGAAAAACTGGCGCTGGTCGGCATCGGAAAGATTGCCCGTGACCAGCATCTCCCGTCGATCTACGCCAATCCGGACTGGTCTCTGGAAGCCGCCGTCAGCCGCCACGCGTCCGTCGACGGCGTCGAGCACTTCGAGAAACTGGAGGCGCTGTTGGAGGCGCGGCCGGACATCACCACCATCTCGCTCGCCATCCCGCCGCAGCCGCGCTACGAATATGCAGCGATGGCACTGAAGGCGGGACGGCACGTGATGCTGGAAAAGCCGCCGGGGCAGAGCCTTGCGGAATGTTTCGCGCTGGAAGAACTGGCACGGCAGAACGGGGTGACGATCTTCGCCACCTGGCATTCACGCTACGCGGACTGTGTTCCGGACCTCAAGGCCTGGCTTGCCGAGCGGACACTGAAGAACCTTGCCATCACCTGGAAGGAAGATGTCCGGCGCTGGCATCCCGGACAGGAATGGATCTGGGAACCGGGCGGCATGGGCGTGTTCGATCCCGGCATCAACGCGCTCTCCATTCTGACGGAGATCATGCCCTACAGGGTTCATCTTCGTGAGGCCACTCTGGAGTTTCCGGAAAACAGGGCTACGCCCATCGCGGCGCATCTGGCCTTTACCGATCCGCAGGCCGGCAGCGAGCTGACCGCGGAATTCGATTGGCGACAGGAAGGCCCACAGACGTGGGATATCCTGATCGAGACAGATCGTGGCTCCGCCAGGCTCTCGCACGGTGGAGAAAGACTTGAGATTGACGGTGAGCTTGTTAAACAGGGAGCGAACCACGAGTATTCCAATCTCTATGCACGCATGGCGTCCCTGGTCAGAGCAGGTGAAAGCGACATGGATCTCTCTCCGATGATACATGTCTGCGACGCCTTTTCTCTCGGACGGCGACTGATCACAGATCCGTTCGAATTTTGAATTTTGGATCCGAAACCGGAAGGTTTGTTATGACGTTTACACCGCACGGAAAAAACCTGATCGCAGGCGAATGGGAAGCAAGCGAAAAGACGTTTGCCTCGCAGCCCGCCCATGGCGATGCGCATGATTTCTCCGTTGGCACCGTGGAACAGGTGGACAAGGCCTGCAAGGCGGCCGAAGAAGCCTTCTGGAGCTATGGGTACTCCTCGCGCGAAGACCGCGCGAAATTCCTTGAAACCATTGCGGACGAGATCGAGGCCCGTGCCGACGCGATCACCGAAATCGGGACGTCCGAATCCGGGCTTCCCGAAGCGCGCCTTCAGGGCGAGCGCGGCCGCACCAGCGGTCAGCTTCGCATGTTCGCATCGCATATCCGCAAGGGCGACTATCTGGACAAGCGTCACGACGACGCCATGCCGGATCGTCAGCCGATGCCGCGGCCGGATCTGAAGATGGTTCAGCGCCCGATCGGCCCAGTAGCCGTCTTCGGCGCGTCCAACTTCCCGCTCGCCTTCTCCACGGCCGGCGGCGACACCGCATCCGCGCTTGCAGCAGGGTGCCCGGTCGTTGTTCGCGGCCACCCGGCACACCCGGGAACCGGCGAGATCATCGCCGACGCCATTGCCGCGGCGGTCAAGGCCTGCAACGTTCATCCCGGCGTCTTCTCTCTGATCCAGGGCAACGGTCATGACATCGGCCAGGCTCTGGTCCAGCACCCGCTGATCACCGCCGTCGGCTTCACCGGTTCGCTGGGCGGCGGCCGTGCTCTCTACGACCTTTGCGCACAGCGCCCGACGCCGATCCCGTTCTTTGGCGAACTCGGCTCCATCAACCCGATGTTCGTCCTGCCCGAGGCGGTTGCCGCACGCGGCGAGGCCATGGGCAAGGCCTGGGCCGGATCTCTTACGATGGGCGCCGGCCAGTTCTGCACGAACCCGGCCATCGCGCTGGTGATGGAAGGCTCGGAAGGCGATGCTTTCGTCAAGGCGGCCGTCGATGCTCTTGCCGAGGTCGGCGAGCAGATCATGCTGACGGACGGTATCGCCTCGGCATTCAGAAAGGGCAGCGAGCGCGTTGCGTCTCATGGAAGCGTGCAAGAACTGATCGGCACGGCCTGCGAAACCCGCAACGCCAAGCCCTATCTCTTCGAGACCACCGGCGACGCATGGCTTCTCAATGAAGATCTGGCCGAAGAAGTCTTCGGACCGCTCGGCATCGTGGTACGCGTCAAGGACGAGGCTCAGCTTCTGGACATCGCAAAGAACCTGGAAGGCCAGCTCACCTGCACGCTTCACATGGACGATGGCGACAAGGCCCTTGCCGGCAAACTGGTGCCGATCCTGGAGCGCAAGGCCGGCCGTATCCTCGCCAACGGTTTCCCGACCGGCGTGGAAGTGTGCGACGCCATGGTTCATGGCGGCCCTTATCCGGCGTCCACCAACTTCGGTGCAACTTCCGTCGGCACCCTGGCCATCCGCCGCTTCCTGCGCCCGGTCTGCTACCAGAACATCCCGGTCGGTCTCGTCCCGGAATTCTGAGAGCGGGCCTGGCCTGAGTGATTTGAATGAGGCGCCGCTGGCAACAGCGGCGCCTCTTCTCGTTTGTGTTTGGCCTGATCAATCTCCCCACAACGTCATCCCCGACTTGATCGGGGTTCCACTCGTTTCCAGAGACCCTGCGACTGTGAAGAATACCCGCTGCAGTGCATTGCCAGCTCCTGGCGCCTTATTGGTAGAGAGGTGGATTGGATCCCCGATCTAGTCGGGGATGACACCGTGGGGTGGGGCGTGGGTTCTAAAGACACCCCTCATCCTGAGGAGGGCCGATAGGCCCGTCTCGAAGGATGGGCGACTTGCTTGGCAGAATGCAGCCCATCCTTCGAGACAGCGCTCCGCGCTTCCTCAGGATAAGGTCCGGTGTTTGGCGAGCGCTGCGCGAGAACAGTTGCCTACCGCCCGATCTCGATCCACCGATCAGCGAGGATCGCCTCACGCATGGGTGACGATACGCCGTCATTTTCGCCCATGGAGGTGGAGGGCTATTGCTCATGTTACTGGAGCATATCCGCGAATGACTGAGAGAGTGTGGCGAAATCCACCACGTTCAATCTCCTCCCGGCGTCATCCCCGACTTGATCGGGGATCCATTCGTTTCCAGAGACCCGGCGACTCGGATGAGTGCCCACTGCAGCGCATTGCCAGCTCCCGCCGCTCGAAACGGTCGAAGTGTGGATTGGATCCCCGATCAAGTCGGGGATGACACCGTGGGGTGGGGCGTGGGTTCTAAAGACACCCCTCATCCTGAGAATGGCCGGTAGGCCCGTCTCGAAGGATGGGCGACTTGCTTGGCAGAATGCAGCCCATCCTTCGAGACAGCGCTCCGCGCTTCCTCACGATGAGGTCCAGTGTGTGGTGAGCGCGATGCGAATACCCGTTACCTACCGCCCGATCTCGATGCGCCGACCGACAAGGATCCCCTCACGCATCACAGACGATGCGCCGCCATTGTCGCCCATGGAGATGGAGGGCTGTTGCTCATGTTACTGGAGCATATCCGCGAATGACTGAGAGAGTGTGGCGAAGTCCACCACGTTCAATCTCCACCCGGCGTCATCCCCGACTTGATCGGGGATCCACTCGTTTCCAGAGACTTCGCGTTTTGAGGAATGCGTGCTGCACGGCATTGCCTGATCCCGGCGTCAGAGATGGCTGAGACGTGGATTGGATCCCCGATCAAGTCGGGGATGACCCACTGTGGGTGATGTGCGGTTCTTCAAGACACCCCTCATCCTTCGAGACAGCGCTCCGCGCTTCCTCACGATAAGGTCCGGTGTTTGGCGAGCGCTGCGCGAGAACAGTTGCCTACCGCCCGATCTCGATCCGCCGACCGGCAAGGATCACCTCACGCATTGCAGACGATGCACCGTCGCCGTCGCCTGCCGTGATTGCGGTGACGATGGCGCGGTGGCGGTCTACGAATTCGCGGGTTTCCTGATCGTTGCGCTCATTGGCTTCGGCCACGAACAGTGAGTAGAGCGCGGCCTGTACCAGGTCTCCGAGCGACTGCAGGAAGCGGTTGCCGGAGAGTTTCAGGATCATCTTGTGAAATTCGAGGTCGGCAACGGCGACGGCGGCACGGTCCTTGCCGGTTGCGAGATTGTCGCACAGGCGGGAGAGGGCAGCGCATTCGGCGTCGGTCGCCTTGCGGGCGGCGCGGCTGGCCGCGGCGGGTTCGAAGATCAGCCGGATCTCGAAGAGTTCGTCCAGAAACGGCCGGGAGTTCTTCAGCGCCGCGTGCCAGCGCAGCACGTCCGGATCGAACATGTTCCACTCCGAGGCCGGCCGGACATGAGTGCCGACCTTGGCCTTGGACTGGATCAGGCCCTTGGCGATAAGCGTTTTCTTGGCCTCGCGTACGACCGTACGCGAGACGTCGAACATTTCGGAGATATCGGGATCCAGCGGGATCATCGTTTCAGGCGGGTATTCACCGGCCACGATGGCTCTGCCGAGCTGTTCGACGACCTGATCGGTGTGGTTGCCGATCTGGTTGCCCAACGCGCCGGTGGCGACAAAGGTCATGATTGCGCGGCGAACTCTGTCGCTGGTTTTCTGCGCAGTGTCGTTGCCCAAGTTAAACCCTTCTGAAGCAGGATGAACCCGAACAGCAGACCGCCGATCACGATCTTGGTCCACCAGCTCGATAACGTTCCGTCAAAAACGATGAAGGTTTGTATCAAGCCCATTATCAGAATGCCAAAGAATGTTCCTGCGACGAAGCCCGTGCCCCCGGTGAGCAGGGTTCCGCCAATGACGACCGCGGCGATCGCGTCCAGCTCCACGCCGACGGTTGCCAGCGAGTAGCCGGCAGACGTGTAGAGCGAAAAGACGATTCCCGCCAGACCCGCCAGCCCGCCGGAGGTGGCGTAGATGCCGATGGTGGTCTGGGCAAGCGGAACGCCCATCAGGCGCGCCGTCGGCAAGCCGCCGCCGACCGCATAGACGTTCTGGCCGAACTTCGTGCGGTGGGCGACGATGATGCCCGTCAGGAACGTGAGCAGCATGATGATGCCGGTCAGACGGAACCGTCCCCCGCCTGGAGCCTTCCAGTAGAGAGACTGCAGCGTGTCGTAGAACTCATGGGCGATCGGCACACTGTCGGTGGACAGGACATAGGCCGCACCGCGTGCCAGGAACATGCCGGCCAGCGTCACGATGAAGGGGGGCATTTCCAGATAGTGGATCATGGCGCCCATCGCCGCGCCGAATGCGATGGTGACGGCAAGCACCAGCGCGAAGGCGGCCAGCGGATGGATGGATGTGTCGCGCATGATGACGGCAAGGAAAACGCCCGTGAAGGCGATGACCGAGCCGACCGAGAGATCGATGCCGCCGGACAGGATCACGAAGGTCATTCCGACGGCGGCAATGCCCAGAAAGGCATTGTCCGTGAGAAGGTTCGCGACAACGCGCGTCGACAGCATGGCCGGGTACTGTGACGCGCACAGCGTATAGGCCAGAATGAAGGTGGCGATGGTGATCAGGAGCGGAAGATGGGTCGAGCGGATCATTGCGTGCCTTCTTTTACTTCCTGAACTGGCGCGGGGGCGGGTGGGGTCGGCTCTGCCGAGGCGCGCAGGATATAGAGCGCGTGTTTGACCGTCGGCGACTGGATCACCAGAATTGCGATGATCAGCAAGGCCTTGATGACGAGGTTGAATTCCGGCGGCAGCCCGGAAAGAAGGATGACCGAATTCACCGACTGGATGATTAGCGCGCCGAGCAGCGAGGCGAGAATTGAGAACCGTCCGCCGAGCAGCGAGTTGCCGCCGATTACCACGGCCAGAATGGCATCCAGCTCCAGCCAGAGGCCCGCATTGTTGGCGTCCGCGCCCTTGATGTCCGCGGCCACGATGACACCGGCCAGCGCCGCGCAGAAGCCGGAGATCAGGTAGACGCAAACGATGAGAACCCGACTGTTGATGCCGGCAAGGCGAGACGAACTCTCGTTGATGCCGATCGCCTCGATCAACATTCCGAGCGCGGTCTTGCGGACAACTGCTGTGACGATGAGCCCGAGCAGGACCCAGATCACGATCGGCGTCGGCACGCCCACCATCGTCCCGGCACCAAGGTGGATCAGGCCGGGGTTGAGGAAGGTCAGGATCGTGCCCTCGGTGATCAGCTGCGCAATTCCGCGTCCGGCGACCATCAGGACAAGGGTCGCGACGATCGGCTGGATGCGCAGGTAGGCGACGAGGAAACCGTTCCAGAACCCGCAAAGTGCCCCGACGGCCAGTGCGCCCAACAGCGCCGTCTGCCAGCTGTGGCCATCGACCACGATGGAGGCGGCGGTGGCGCCGGCAATTGCCATCACGGCACCGACGGAAAGGTCGATGCCCTTCGTCGCGATGACCAGCGTCATGCCAATGCACAGCAGGGCGGTGGGCGCGCCGCGGTTGAGCACGTCGATCAGGTTGCCGAACAGGCGGCCGTTCTGGAATTCGATCCTGAAGAAGTCCGGAAACACCAGGAAATTAAGGAACAGAACGGCGATGAGAATGATGAGCTGCGGCATGATCCGCTTCATCGTGGAATGGACCTGGCTTGCCATCAGACCGCCTCCGCCATCTGCTCGTCTGCGATCGCGGTCACGATATTCGCAGTGGTGATCTCGTCGCCCTTCAGTTCGCGCACCTGCCGCCGATCGCGCAGGACGATCACCCGTGTCGAGTAGGCGACGAGTTCCTCAAGTTCGGAGGAGGCGACGAGGAGAGCCATGCCATCCTCGCGCAGCCGTTCGATCAGCGCGATGATCTCCGCATGGGCGCCGACATCGATGCCGCGCGTCGGCTCATCCAGGATCAGGAAGGATGGATTGGTCGCCAGCCAGCGGGCCAGAAGCACCTTCTGCTGGTTGCCGCCGGACAGGAGCCGGATTGGCATGTCGAGGCTGGCCAGACGAATATCCAGTGCCTTCACATAGGCTTCGGCAAGCTCGTTGATCTTCGCCTTGGGCAGGGGGCGGAACCAGCCCTGGCGGGCCTGCAGGGCTAGGATAATGTTTTCCCGAACGGACAGATCGCCGACGATCCCGTCGTTCTTCCGGTCTTCCGGGCACAGGGCGAAGCGGTGGCCGATGGCATCGCGCGGGCTCTTCAGGGAAATGCGCTGACCTTCAAGTAGTGCCTCGCCCTGATCGGCATGGATGGCACCGAAGATCAGGTTGGAAGTTTCCGTGCGGCCCGATCCGAGCAGGCCAGCAAGACCGACGACCTCGCCCTTGCGCACCGTCAGATCAAACGGTTCCATGACGCCGCGCCGTCCGAAATTCTTCAGCTCGATCAGGGTGTCGCCCGCCTCGGACGGTGCCCGGTCGTGAATGCGGTCCTCCAGCTGGCGGCCGAGCATCAGGGTCACGATGTCCGTCTGGGTCGTTCCGGCGAGCTCGCGCGTGCCGATGACCCGGCCGTTTCTGAGGACGGTGGCGCGGTCGGAAATCTCGAAGACCTGGTCAAGAAAATGGGTGATGAAGACGATCGCCAGCCCGCGCGCCTTGAGCTTCTCGATGACGGAGAAGACGAGCTGTACTTCGTCCCGGTCGAGGCTGGCGGTGGGTTCGTCCAGAATGAGGACCTTGCCGGACAGTTCCACCGCCCGGGCGATGGCGACGACCTGCTGCACGGCGACGGAATAGGTTTCAAGCGGCTCGGCAGGGTTTACCTTGAGGCCAAATTCCGCGAGCAGATCCTTCGCCATCGCATGCATCTTGCGCTGTGCGATGAAGCCGCCGCGCATGGGCTGGCGCCCGAGAAAGAGGTTTTCCGCGATGGTCAGGTTCGGCAGGAGATTGACTTCCTGATAGACCGTGCCGATGCCGAGTTTCTGGCTGTCCTGCGTGCTTCGGGGCGAGACTTCCTCGCCGTCCAGCAGGATCATGCCGCCGTCGCGCCGATAGGCGCCGGTCAGGCATTTGATCAAGGTGGATTTGCCTGCGCCGTTTTCCCCCAGAAGCGCGTGAACTTCCCCCGGATAGAGTTTCAGGTCCACGGCATCCAGCGCAATCGCGCCTGGAAAAAACTTTGAGATTCCCTTGCATTCCAGCACCGGGCTCTGCGTGCTCGCCATCTGTCGGCTTCCCCCGAAAATTCCGTCGCTCTGCGATCTTATTATGTTTGCGTGCCGGGAAAAGCTTCCCGGCACGCAGAGGATCGGATCAGTATCCGAGATCCTTCTTTTCTTCGTAGACGGCCTGGTTGTCGTCCTCGAGCGTGTAGAGCTTGGATTCGGTCTGGATCCACTTCGGCGGCATGGTGCCATCCGCCAGATAGGCTTCCAGCGCGTCCAGTGCCGGGCCGGCCATGTTCGGCGTCAGCTCGATGGTCGCATTCGCTTCGCCCTTTGCCATGGCGAGATGAATGTCCGGAACGGAGTCGATCGAGACGATCTTGATGTCCTCACCCGGCTTCAGGCCAGCTTCCTTGATCGCCTGAATGGCACCGACGGCCATGTCATCATTGTGGGCATAAAGCGCACAGATGTTGTCGCCGCCGAGGGCCTTCAGGAAGCTTTCCATGACGACCTTGCCCTGACTGCGGGTGAAGTCGCCGGTCTGGCTGCGCACGATCTCCAGGTTGTCATGACCCGAAATCGCCTGCTCGAACCCTTTCTTGCGGTCGATGGCGGGGGAGGACCCCGTCGTGCCCTGAAGCTCGACGATGTCGCATTTCTCACCCGCTGTCTCGTCGACCAGCCACTGTCCGGCGACTTCGCCTTCATGCACGAGGTCGGACGTGACAGCGGTCATGTAGAGATCGTCCGGTGCGTCCACGGTACGGTCCAGAAGGATCACCGGAATTTCGGTATCCTTGGCTTCCTCCAGGACTTCGTCCCAGCCGGTCGCAACCACAGGCGCAAGCAGGATCGCATCGACGCCTTGCGCGATGAACGAACGGATCGCCTTGATCTGGTTTTCCTGTTTCTGCTGAGCGTCGGCGAATTTCAGGTCGATGCCGCGTTTTTCGGCTTCCTGTTTCGTCACGGTTGTTTCAGCAGCTCGCCAGCCGGATTCAGAGCCGATCTGCGAAAAACCGATTGTCAGATCGGCGGCCATTGCGGTCACCGGAACAAAGGCCATCGCACTGGCAATGAGCATTGCCTTGAGTTTCATAGTCTCCTCCACAGGGTTATGTTCTCCTCACGAAAGCGATTAAGTATTACTTTATTACTTTTGTAAAGCGCTCGCTTGAACGAGATTGAACGCACTGCGGTAAGTTATTCTGAAATATGAACAATGTGCATTTGGACTGACCGGAAATTCGCCGTGTAGTGTGATGGATTTCGAGTTGCTCCGGATTGTGAATCGCGTTTTGATTGTGAGCTGACGCGCAGCGAAATTCAATCGTCCGAAGAAGGATGATCGGTAAACTGCGTCTGAAATTTTCGGGTGAGATGGTCCGCACAGCGGGCGAAAGAGCGAAACGTCCCGCCTGACCAAAATCTCGCAGCGAACCGGCGGGGAAACGGCTTCATGGCCAGGCATCCGGTGCCATCCGCGACCTGAACGCGATCCACTCGCTTTACGGAGCAACGGACGTGGACACTGGTGGGGCAGGGGACGTCTAGCCGAGGCGGCGCGACGTCCCCTTCAGTTCCGCAACGCGCCGCGGCATTACGGCGGGGGCTCATGACGACCCTCATCCTGAGGAGAGCCTTCGGCCCGTCTCGAGGGATGGGCACCTTGCTCAGGAAGATGCGGCCCATCCTTCAAGGGGCTAAGGCAAGAGGATCATGGGGCGCAGGAGCGGAAAGCGTTCCCGCTCCTGCCTGCCTTGCGAACCCGACTTACCCGGCGACTTTCACCCAGCCGGCGTTCTTCTGAGACGAGCGCACACAGGCATCGATGAACTGGACGCCGTCGAGGCCATCCTTGATGCCGGGCACCAGCGTTTCGATGGATTTGCCGGCCTGCTGCGCCCGGATGGCGTCAGCGGCCTCGTTGTAAAGATTGGCGAACCCTTCCAGATACCCTTCCGGATGACCAGGGGGCACACGTGTTGCCGGGCCGATGCTGGCGGACATGCCGGCGCCGCCACGGGTGATCAGCCGCGTCGGCTCGCCGAAGGGCGTGACATGCAGGTAGTTCGGGTCTTCCTGATGCCATTCCAGCCCGCCCTTGTCGCCATAGACACGGATCTTGAGGTTGTTCTCGTTGCCGGGGGCGACCTGAGAACACCACAGCATGCCGCGCGTCCCGCTGGCATAGCGCATCATGACATGGGCGTTGTCGTCGACCTGGCGGCCCGGGACGAAGGACTGGAGGTCAGCTGCAAGACTTTCGGGAATTTCCCCGAGAATGAAGCTGGCCAGGTTATAGGCATGGGTGCCGATGTCGCCGGTCGACCCGCCAAGTCCGGTGCGCTTCGGGTCCGTGCGCCATTCGGCCTGCTTGTTGTTCTGTTCCACGGTCAGCCAGTCCTGCGGATACTCCACCTGGACAACACGGATCTTGCCGAGATCGCCGTTCTGGACCAGTTCGCGCGCCTGACGCACCATCGGATAGCCGGTGTAGTTATGGGTCAGGAAGAACAGCGCATCGGACCCTTCCGCAGCCTTCACCATCTTTTTCGCGTCCGCGAGGGTCGATGTCAGCGGCTTGTCGCAGATGACATGGATGCCGCGTTTCAGGAACGCCTTTGCGGCGGGGAAGTGAACGTGGTTTGGCGTGACAATCGCAACCGCCTCGATTCCATCCTTCAGCCGGGCTTCGCGCTTTGCCATCTCCTCGAACGAGGAATAGATACGGTCTTCCTTTAGGCCGAGGGCACGGCCGGACTCCTGCGCCTTTTCCGGCGTGGAGGAAAGCGCCCCGGCCACCAGTTCGTAGCGGCCGTCGATGCGCGAGGCGATCCGGTGAACCGCGCCGATAAAGGCGTCCTTGCCCCCGCCCACCATGCCGAGGCGAATAGGGCGGAACTGCGGGCTGTCTTTTCCTTCAATGGCCATGTCGGTCCTCCTCGATGATTGGCCGGCGCTGGCTCTTTGCCGACCCGTTGTCGTTGTCTTCGCTAATCTTGAAGCCTCATCCTGAAGAGTTCCTGAGGTTTGTCGCGAGGGATCGGCGGCAGGCTGGTAAGCGATTGGCCATCCTTCAAGACGGGCCAGGCGGCCCTCCTCAGGGTGAGACAGAAGGTGAGGTACCTGAATCACCGTTGGCACGGTTCCAGGCAACCTTTTGAAAATACGAGCCTAACCTATGCCGAGCATTTTTCGGTTGGCTTCTTCATCACTACCGCCATCGGCAAAATCGTCAAAGGCTTTTTCAGTGACGCGGATGATGTGATCGCGCACGAAGGCGGCTCCCTCGCGCGCGCCGTCTTCGGGATGTTTCAGGCAGCATTCCCATTCAACGACCGCCCAGCCGTCGAAATCATTGGCGGCCATTTTCGAAAACACCGCACCGAAATCCACCTGACCGTCGCCAAGCGACCTGAACCGTCCGGCCCGGTCCACCCAGGGCTGATAGCCGCTGTAGACGCCCTGACGGCCCGTCGGATTGAACTCCGCGTCCTTGACGTGGAACATGCCGATCCGGTCCTTGTAGATGTCGATGTTGTCGAGATAATCGAGGCACTGCAGGACGTAGTGGGACGGGTCGTAGAGCATCTTGCAGCGCTCGTGTCCGTTCAGCCGTTCCAGAAACATCTCGAAGGTGATGCCGTCGTGAAGGTCTTCGCCCGGATGGATCTCGTAGCAGACATCGACCCCCATCTCGTCGGCATAATCCAGGATCGGACGCCAGCGGCGGGCGAGTTCCTCGAAGGCCGTCTCGATCAGTCCGGCCGGGCGCTGCGGCCAGGGATAGATGTAGGGCCAGGCAAGCGCTCCGGAAAAGGTCGCATGTGCGGAGATGCCGAGATTGCGGCTGGCAGCCAGCGCGAGCTTCACCTGGTCGACAGCCCAGGACTGGCGCGCCGCCGGGTTGCCGCGCACCTCGGGAGCCGCAAAGCCGTCGAAGGCGGTGTCGTAGGCGGGATGAACCGCCACGAGCTGGCCTTGCAGATGCGTGGAAAGCTCGGTGATCTCAATGCCGTTTTCCCGGGCGATCCCGGTCAGTTCGTCGCAATATCCCTTGGAACTCGCGGCCTTTTCCAGATCGATCAGGCGGCCGTCCCAACTCGGGATCTGGACCCCGGCATAGCCGCAGTCCGCGGCCCATCTGGTAATGGATTTCCAGGAATTGAACGGAGCTTCGTCGCCCGCAAACTGCGCAAGAAACAGCGCGGGACCCTTGATGGTTTTCATGATTTCCTCCCGGTGGCGGACGGGCGAGGGGTAGGGGAAAGAGGCCGGGACCCCATCGCGAAAGGTCCCGGCCGGGCCATGCGTGCGCATGGCGTACTTCCGCGGTGCCTCAGAAGGGCGAATCCGGGAAGTAATAGTTCTCGGCATTGTCCTTGGTGATCAAGGTCGCCCCGAGGATGTAGCGGCCGGCAACAGGTCCGTTGGACTTGAAGGCGCCGACCGTCAGGTCCATGGCGGTTGCGATCATTGCGGGCGGGTAGAGCACGTCGACGGGCATCAGCTCGTCGCCGTCCATGATGCCCTTGATGATCTCCTTCATTCCGGCGCCGCCGACGACGAACATGCCGTCGCCTTCGCGTCCGGCCTGCTTCAGGGCAGCGATCACGCCGATGGCGATGTCGTCGTCCTGCGCCCAGACCGCGTCGATGTCAGGGAAGCGCGACAGGAAGTCCTGCATCACCTCGAAGCCATCGTCCCGGTTCCAGTTGGCGTGCTTGTTGTCGAGAACATTGATGCCGGACCCTTCGATCTCCTCCATGAAGGCATCGAAGCGTTCGTTGTCGATTACCGTCGGAATGCCGCGCAGGATGACGATGTTGTCACCCTCCTTCAGCCGGGTCTTCATGTATTGTGCCGACACCCGGCCGAGCTCGGGGTTGTTGCCGGCAACATAGAGATCCTCGATGCCCGGCTGGCTGAGACCGCGGTCAACGACGGTGATCCAGGCACCGGACTTCTTGACGTTCAGGACCGGGTCCGTGAGCGGTTCGGATTCGAACGGCAGGACCACGAGACCGTCGATCTGATGAACCGAAACGAGATCCTCCAGCGCGCTCGCCTGCGATTCCGGGTCCGGCGAGTTGACCAGGATCAGGTCGACATCCGGATAGAGTTCCTCAAGGCGTTTTTCCGCCTGCTCGGCGTGCCAGTTCATGCCGGCTGCCCACGCGTGTGTCGGGGTCGGATAGCTGACGCCGATCTTGATCTTTTCCTGTGCGGCCGCGCTGCCGGCAAAGGCCAGCATGCCGGTAACCGCCATCACTCCCAGGGTTTTCCTCATGAGCATTGCTTCCTCCTCCAATGCCTGTCGTATGGGCGCACTTCTCCCGTCCGGTGCGCACCGGTTCTTTGAAAAGGGGACGGGTGCCTAAGCTCCTTGTGTCCGGGTCAGGCCTTCGGTTTCCTGCCCAGCTTCCAGTCGCTGCGCTGAAGCAGCACGGCGACGATGATGATCAGTCCCTGCATGGTCCCGTTCAGGTAGTTCGAGATCACGTCGGTGAAATTCAGGATGTTGCCGATGGTGGTCAGGATCAGCGCACCCAGGATGGTGCCGCCAATCCGGCCATAGCCGCCCTTGAGAACCGTGCCGCCGATGATGACCGCCGCAATCGCCTCAAGCTCCCACAGGACGCCGGTCGAGGCGGACGCGGAGCCGAGGCGCGGGACATAGATGATCGTGGCAAAGGCGACGCACAGCCCCTGGATCACGTAGGTCAGCGTCTTCACCCGATCGACATTGATCGCGGAATATTTCGCAACTGCCTCGTTCGAGCCGATCGCCGTGCAATAGCGGCCGAAGGCCGTGCGGTTAAGCAGCAGCCAGCCGCAGATCGCGACCGCGATGAACACCCAGACAGGGAAGGGCAGACCCAGGAAGGTATCGTAATAGACCGGCCTGTACGTGCCGCGCACATCGAAGTTGAGCGACAGCGTGCCGCCGTCGGCGAAATAGGTGACCAGAGAGCGGTAGATGCCCATGGTGCCGAGCGTCACGATGAAGGCCTCGATCTTGCCCTTGGTCGTGAGCGCGCCGTTGATCCAGCCGGCCCCGATGCCGAGCAGAACCGCGACACCGCAGCCGAGAAGCACCGTGGGAACGCCGGTTCCCATCGTTTCTACCGCATTGTCCATGACGATGATCATGACGCCCGCGATTGCGGCGGCCATGGAGCCGACCGACAGGTCGATCCCGCCGGCGGTGATGACGAAGGTCGCACCAACCGCGATGATGCCGATAAAGGCGGACCGGGTCAGAAGGTTGGTCAGATTGCCTTCGCTGATGAAGGCGGGGTTCAGCAGAAAGCCGATGATGCACAAGAGCAGAAGAGCGACTGCGGGACCGACGGTCTTGAAATCGACCGAAGGGCGCCTGGATTTGCTGGTGGCCGTGTTGTCGGACGCGGTCATCATGGTCAATGGAGTTCCTCCCGCTTCAGCCCGGCGGCATAGCGCATGATTTCGTTTTCGTTGATGTGATCGCCGCTCAGCGACCCGGTGATCCGGCCCTCGCGCATCACGATCACCCGGTGGCAGATGCCGATGATCTCCGGCATTTCCGAGGAGATCACCACGACCGAAACCCCTTCAGCCGCAAGTGCCGCGATGAAATGGTAGATCTGTTGCTTGGTGCCGACGTCGATGCCGCGGGTCGGTTCGTCGATGATGACGATCTTCGGATCACATTCCATGATCTTGGCAAGCAGCAGCTTCTGCTGGTTGCCGCCCGACAGCTTGCCGACGATGATGTTCTCGTCGCGGGCCCGGACGTCGAAGCGGCGGATCGCACGCTTCAGGGCGTCTTCCTCCGCCTTGCGATCGAGCGTGAAGTTCTTGACGAACTTTGGCAGGGCGAAGAGGGTCAGGTTCGGCTGCATCTTCTTGTCCAGAAGCAGGCCCTTTTCCTTCCGGTCCTTGGTCAGATAGGCAAGGCCAGCGTCGCGGGCGCCGGCAACGCTCAGGTTGCGAACCTCTTCCCCAAACAGTCTCATGGTGCCGCTTTCGACCGGGGCAAGACCGCAGATGGCCTCGAAGACGGCGGTCCGGCCAGATCCGATCAGGCCCGAAAAGCCGAGAATTTCACCGCGCCTCAGTGTGAAGCTGACATTCCTGACGGCGGGGGCGACGAGATTTTCCACCTCCAGCACGATCTCGGCATCGACGTCGGCCTCATGCATCGGCGGATAGAGATCGGAGAGTTCGCGGCCCACCATCATCTGCGCCATCAGGTCCGGCGTGAGGTCTTCCGAAAGGCGCGTGTCGATCCACTGGCCATCGCGCAGGATCGTGACCCGGTCTGCAATCGCTTTGACCTCGTTCAGCTTGTGCGACACGAAGACGATGCCGACGCCGCTTTGCTTCAGCTTCTCGACCTGGCGGAAGAAGACCTCAGTCTCCTCTTCGGTCAGGACCGCGGTCGGTTCGTCCATGATCAGAATGCGTGCCTTCCGGCTGACCGCCTTGACGATCTCGACCATCTGCTTCTGCGCGATTGTAAGCTCGGAAATCCTGTCCGTCGGCGATATGCCAAGACCGATCTCGTCGAGATGCCTCTGGACGATCGTGCGCATGGCCTTGCGGTCGAGCAGCCCGTGCGACCTCAGCTCGCGGCCGAGAAAGACGTTCTCCTCCACCGTCATCTGTTCGGCGAGGTTGAGTTCCTGGTGAATGAGGACGATGCCGAGTGTTTCCGAGGCACCATTCGGGGGGAGGGCGATCTGCTTGCCGTCAAGCCGGATCTGACCGGAGGTCGGATCGTGAAAACCGGACAGGATCTTCATCAGCGTGGACTTGCCGGCGCCGTTTTCGCCGATAAGCGCATGAACTTCGCCCGGACGGATGTCCATGCTGACGCTGAAGAGCACCGGCACGGGGCCAAAGGACTTGCTGATGTTCACAGCCTCTATGACCGCCGCCGGAGCGGGCGCATCGAGTGACATTATTATTTTCCTCCCGGACGCCCGTATCCTCTCCCACACTGGCGTCACAATCTTTATGTAATCGTTTTCATGAATTGTGTAAACCTTTACATTGGACTTTGAAAACCTTTTCATAAGGTGGTTCTGAGCCTATACAGCTTAGACATTATTGAGATTCAGGCACTTATCCGATATGCGCAGCGCAGCATGGCCGAGGGTGGAAAATGAGTGAACCGGTCGAGCGGCCGCCGACGATAGAGGACGTTGCCAGACTGGCCGGCGTATCGATCGCGACCGTCAGCCGCGCGTTGCGCTCGCCCGAGAAGGTTGCCGAAAGCACACGCAAGAAGGTCAATGCCGCCATTGCCCGTACCGGCTATACGGCCAATGCCATGGCACAGAACCTGCGCATGCAGCGCTCGCAGATGGTTCTGGTGCTGGCCTCTTCGATCGCAGATCCGAATTTCGCCGGCATCCTGACCGGGCTTGAAAAAGCCGCTGCCGACCGCGGCTACGGCGTTCTGATCGGCAACATGGAAGGGACGACTGGCCTTGAGCAGAACTATCTGCGTTTCCTGTCCACCGGCATGGCCGACGGTCTGGTGCTCTTGACCGGGCATATTCCGGTTGCGGGTCAGCCGCCGGCCCAGCTGGCGCCCCTGCCGCCGATCGTCGCGACCGAGCGGCCCGTCTCCAGCCCGGAAATCAGCTATGTCGGTGTCGATGACGTTGCCTCCGCCAAGGTCGCGACTGAATACCTGATCTCGCTCGGCCACCGGCGGATCACCTATATTTCCGGTGGGCCTGCCGACATCCGCAGCGACCTGCGCCATTCCGGCTACCGACAGGGGCTTGGGGAGTCTCCGGAGAACCTGCGGGACTGGCGCGTGGAAGGGGACGGCTCGAGCGAAAGCGGCCGCGCGGCGGTGGAGCGCCTTTTCATCAAGGATGACCTTCCGACCGCCTTCTTCTGTTTCAACGACAACACGGCCATTGGCGTGATCTCCGCGTTGCAATTGCGCGGCTACCGGGTTCCGGAGGACTTTTCCGTTCTCGGATTCGACGACATTCCTTTCGCGAACAATTTTTCGCCGGGGCTGACGACGATCCGCCAGCCACGTCATCGCATCGGCGAAAGGGCCATGACCATCCTGCTCGACAAGCTCGCCAATCGCTCGCTGCCAACACAAAAGATCCTGCTCCACGGCGACCTGGTGGTGCGCGAAAGCTGTGCAGGGATCTCGCGCAAGCGAGTGGGATAGGGCGCATCCTCAGACTTCTGCGGTCATCCCCGACCTGATCGCGAATCCAATCCACATCTCAACCGGCAGAGACCATGTGGATGTACGCTGGGCCGGGCCGACGTCTGGTGGTTCCAAAAAGGCTCCGGGAACGAATGGAACCCCGATCAGGTCGAGGATGAGCCCGGAGAGTGTGGCGGCGAATTACGGAGGCGGGAAAATCCAGGGCGCTCAGCCGCCCTGCCAGGTCTTTATCGCTTCGACGGGATAGACCAGCATCAGGACATTCAGCGTGAGATTGTCCCTGACGGCCCAGAGCGCCAGAGCTTCGAAGACGATAGCGATAAGCACGGTGAGCCAGACTGGCGCGCGCGAAGCGAAGGCGAAGCCGACGAGCATCCAGACAATATCGAAGACCGAGTTCAGCACACTGTCGCCGGTATAGGTCGCTGCGATGGTGGCTTCCCGGTAGCGATCGATGACCCAGGGGCTGTTTTCAACGATCTCCCAGGCGGCTTCGATGAAGATCGCCCCGAGGGCGCGCTCGCAGACCGAAGCGCGGCGGAACACCAGCCACATGAAGAGATAGAACAGGAAGCCGTGAATGATGTGCGAGGGCGTATACCAGTCCGCGATGTGCTGCGAAGAGCCCGCGACGTCGCTTGCCGGCGTCCAGAGAAGGACATAGCCGCATTCGCAGATCGGCACCCGGCCCATGGCGAGAAGGATAACGGCGGTGGCGGCGATCATCACGATGCCGATGATCAGGCATTTGCTGCGGCTCAAGCGGGGCTCCTGCTCCACGGTGCGGAGTTTCATTCTCTACTGGAAATTTCCTCGGATTCTCTCTATGACCTTGCGCCAACGAAACATCAATCCGTCCGCCCGTCAGACGCGGGACTGTGCCCCGGTTTTTCCGAGCGTATGCGCAGCCCGAATGCTCCGGCGGACCAGGAGAACTCCATGAGCAGCCTCAACGGCAAGGCGCCTTTCCAAGCCCGGCGCACCTTCGCGATCATCTCACACCCGGACGCCGGCAAGACGACCCTCACGGAAAAGCTGCTTCTGTCGGGTGGCGCCATCCGGGCGGCCGGCCAGGTGCGCGCCCGCGGAGAGCGACGCCGCGCCCGCTCCGACTGGATGAAGATCGAACAGGAACGCGGTATCTCCGTGTCGTCCTCCGTCATGACTTTCGAGCGCAAGGGCATCGTCTACAATCTGCTCGACACGCCGGGTCACGAGGACTTCTCCGAAGACACCTACCGCACCCTGACCGCCGTCGACGCCGCCATCATGGTGATCGACGCCGCCAAGGGCATCGAAACCCAGACCCGCAAGCTGTTCGAGGTCTGCCGCCTGCGCGACATTCCGATCATCACCTTCGTCAACAAGATCGACCGGGAAGGGCGTCATGCGCTGGAGATCCTGGACGAGGTGCAGGAAGCGCTGGCGCTCGACGTCTCCCCTCAGACCTGGCCGGTTGGCATGGGCTCGGATTTCTTCGGCGTCTACGACTGGAAGAAGAAGAAGTTCCACACGTCCTCCGGTGACCGGGGCGGCGCCTACGCCCAAACGAAAGACGTTTCGGGGCTTGATGACGAGATCCTGACCGGAACGGTCTTCGACCGGATCATGGAAGAACTGACCGAAAACGTCGAACTCGGTGCGGAAGGCTATGCGGCGTTCGACGAGGAGAGCTTTCTGGAAGGTCACCTGACGCCGGTCTTCTTCGGCTCGGCCCTGCGTGATTACGGCATCGAGGAACTGCTTGATTTCATCGCTGATTTCGCACCGGCGCCCCATTCCCAGCCGGCGACCGGTGGACGAAAGATCATGCCTGGTGAGGACAAGGTCACCGGGTTCGTCTTCAAGGTGCAGGCTAACATGGACCCGAAGCACCGCGACCGGATTGCCTTCGTGCGCCTGTGCTCGGGCACGTTCAAGCGCGGCATGAAGCTGAAGCATGTGCGCGCCGACAAGCAGATCGCGGTCTCCGCCCCGATCCTCTTCTTCGCCGAGGAACGAGAGATCGCGGATCTTGCCTATCCGGGCGACGTCATCGGGGTACCGAACCACGGCCAGCTGCGGGTCGGGGACACCTTGACCGAAGGCGAGAGCATCCACGTCACCGGCCTGCCGGCCTTCGCGCCGGAAATCCTGCGCCGCGTGCGGCTGTCCGACACCATGCGCGTCAAGCAGATGCGCCAGGGCCTGCAGGATCTTGCCGAAGAAGGTCTCGTCCAGATCTTCAAGCCCGACCTCGGCTCGAACTGGATCGTCGGCGTGGTCGGCGCCCTGCAGCTTGATGTCGTGGTCGACCGGCTGAAGGCCGAATACGGAACGGAAATCGGCTTTGAGACTGTGCCCTATTCGACAGCGCGCTGGATCGAGACGGACCAGCAAACCCTCCAGAAGATGATCGAGGGCCATCGCATGTCGATCGCCAACGACCGCGACGACAAGCCGGTGTTCCTGTTCAAGAACGCCTGGGAAATCGGTCACGTCACCGAGAAATTCCCGGATGTGGAATTCCGCGAGACCCGGGAGATCGTCTACGAAGGGTGAGCCATGGCGGGCGAGGCGTCACTCCGAAAGATGCTGCATTCGCTTGACACGGGCCGGGGCAGAGATGCCAAATCAGGTGAGGACCAGCGTCTTGCTTGTTCACACCAGGGTGCCTGCGTAGATGATTACACTGCCGGAACTTGCCGCCGATACGCTCGGCGATTTTCTGATGTCTCACGTTCAGCGCCGCTTCGGCAAGTCGGACCCCGAGCTTGCCGAGCTTCTTCCGTCGCTGGCGTGCATTGCGATGGAATGCATCGGCAACAGCGATGCGCTCTACCATAATATCGAGCACACGATGCTGGTCACCCTTGCCGGGCACGATATTCTGCGCGGGCGAGGGTTGAACACCCATATCGCGCCGCTCGACTACGCTCATGTCATCGTTGCCTGCCTGACCCACGACATCGGCTATGTGCGCGGCATCCTGCCCGGCGACGATGCGGACGGCTTTCAGATCAATGCGGCGGGAGACAGGGTGAAGCTGCCGCGTGGGGCGTCAGACGCGGCGCTCACGCCCTATCATGTCGACAGGTCGAAACTCTATATCTTCGAGCGCATCAGCGGGACGGGCCTGCTTGACCCGCAAAGGATCTGCGATGCTATCGAGGGAACCCGGTTCCCGCCCACCGTACCGACGAAGGGCGAGCAGATCAGCGAAGAGGCTGCGCTCGTGCGGGCGGCTGACCTGATCGGTCAGCTTGGCGACCCTCATTATATCCGAAAGGCCAACGCGCTTTACTACGAGTTCGAGGAATCCGGGCTTAACCGGCAATTGGGTTATGAGACGCCGGCGGACCTCGTTCTCAAGTATCCGCAATTCTACTGGAACAGCGTCGCACCCTACATTCAAACGGGCATTCAGCACCTGAAGGTGACGGCGTCCGGACGGCAATGGATTTCAAATCTTTATTCAAATCTTTTCGTTGCGGAGCGCGACATGGCGCTTGTCGGTCCACAGACCTGACGGCAGGCGCGCAAGATTTTCTGCTTCATCGTTAAAAGTTACGATGGATGGTGATTGGTGTAATCGCTTGGAAAGACTGATAGAAATATATTCAATCAATAGTTGATTATATTTAGTCGATTTAAGTGCCCTTTAAATTCCTGACTGCTTCTCTTCTGTTGAAAGCGTAACAAAAATTCACTATCGGAGTCTGTGCCGTTTTACCATTGCGGTCAGTTTCACTGGTAGAGTTACCAAGAGAGAGGCTGTGGTCAAAGATTTCAGAATGACGGGCGCAATGTCGGAGAAGGTACACGTGGGCGAAGCGCCTGTGCCGGCGAACGATATTCGGCGTTTGTCGCGTCCTTTCTGGGCCACGGTCCTGATCGGCGCGATCAGCTTGCTCGTCTATGCGGCCGTTCTCACGCAATACCTCGACAATCACTCGATCGCCGATACCGAGCAGATCTTCAGTTCGATGCTCGACGACAGGTCGGAACACCTTGCAGAAATCACCACGGAATATGGCTACTGGGACATCGCTGTCGAGAAAATGGTCAATCAGCTCGATCTGGAGTGGGTAAAGGAAAACTTCGGCGACTACGTCCGCAACGAACTGAACATCGCAGGCGTCCATGTTCTGGATGGGAGCGGACAGCCCAGGCTGCACATGATTACAGGTAAGTATCAGCAAAGTGCGGACCTTGAAGCCCTTTACGGTGATGCGCTGAACGAGCTTGTCCAAACGGCCCGTGATACGCCGAAGAACATCCCGCCGGTCCCGGCGACGGGACTCCTCGGCAACCTGTCGGAGCTTTTCATCGCCAGCGCGGTCCTCATGACGACCTATGACGAAAATGGCGACAAGAATACCAACTGCGTCCTCATCTTCACCAAGTCGCTGGATGCGGCGGCTCTCGAGGCGATTTCCGCGAAGTACAAGCTGCCGAACCTCCGTCTCTCTTCAAGTCCTCCGGTGTTTTGGGAGGGTGGATATCCGATCCGTACGTTCGACGACACGCTGATCGGGTATTTTGTGTGGGAGCCGCAGCTGGCGGGCACCACGATCCTTCCCCTGGCCGTTCTCGGACTGGTCGTCATCTACGGTGCCATGTTACTTTCCGCGCGCCTGTTTTTCCGGCGCGCTGGCGAAACCGTCAGGGCGCTCGAAATTGCGCGGCGGGACGCTGTCATGGCAACCGAGCTGCTTGCGGACCAGGCAAGACGGGATCCGCTCACCGGGCTCGGTAACCGCCGCTTTCTGGACGACACCCTTGCCGGGCTTGGTGGGGAGCATGACGAAAGCGCTGTTCACGCGCTTCTTTACATCGATCTGGATTACTTCAAGGACATCAACGACAGCTACGGGCACGAGACCGGGGATCTCGTTCTCCAGAATGTCGCGCTTGGCCTGCGCAAGATGACTGGAGGCGAGGAACAGGTCGCACGGCTCGGCGGAGACGAATTCGTCGTCGTTCTGGCAGACAGCGGCCGTGATCGCGCCCTGGCGCTCGCTCGCACGATCATCGAACGGTTCACGGAGCCGATGAATGTCAATGGCGCAGATTGCTTCTTCGGTGCCAGCGTCGGCATAGCCTTTTCCCGAAACCCGGATGAGCTGTTGCGCCAGGCTGATATGGCGCTCTATTCCGCCAAGAGGCGGGGCAGGGGGCAGGTGGCGGTTTTCTCCGCAAGCGTTGCGGAGCTCAGCGCGTTGCCGATCGAAACCGCTGCCCAGTAGCGAGCGTTGCAGATTGGATGATGGGAACGTGCAGGCAGGCCGCCTGCTTGGCACCATGCTGCCGGACCGGACCTCTCAGGCGTTGCCCGAAAGGTCTGTGCAGGCGGTCCGGCATTGCATGAAGGTAGGGCTCAGGAAGCCCTGCGAGTGCTTTGCGACAGCTCGATATCGATGCCGAGCGTTGTGACATCGCCGGAGCGGTCCATCTCCAGCCGCACGGCATCCGGGTCGATGTCGACGCGCTTGGCGACGACTGCCAGGATGTCTTCCCGCAGGCTGGAGATCAGGAGGGCGTCCGAACCATCGTCCGCCCGTTCGTGTGCCAGGAGAATTTGCAGCCGGTTCTTCGCAACAGAGGCGCTTTCGCTCCTCCTGCCAAAGAGGCTCAGAATGTTCATGCCGCCCTCCCTTTGAAGAACTTGCCGAACAGTCCCTTTTTCTCTTCCGGGATCGTCACCGGAATGTCCTCGCCCAGCAGGCGGCGTGTCGCTTCCGTATAGGCCTTGGCAGCGCCGGAGGCTTCATCGGAAAGCGTGACCGGCAGGCCGACGTTGGAGGCTTTCAGCACGTCCCGGCTTTCAGGCACGACGCCGATCAACGGGACCGACAGGATGTCGACGACGTCGTCTGTCGCCAGCATGTCGCCGGTCTTCGCCCGCTCGGTGTCGTAGCGCGTGATCAGAAGATGCTTCGGCATGCGGCCGCCGTCTTCGGCAACCTTGGTCTTGGCATCCAGAAGGCCGATGATCCGGTCACAGTCTCGAACGGAAGAGACTTCCGGGTTCGACACGATGATAGCCTCATCCGCGTAGCGCATCGCAAGGGTTGCGCCGCGCTCGATACCGGCGGGGCTGTCGCAGATAACCCAGTCGAAATACATCCGCAGTTCGCTGATGACGCTGGCAACGCCTTCCTCGGTCAATGCATCCTTGTCCCGGGTCTGGGACGCGGGGAGCAGGTAGAGATTGTTGAGTTTCTTGTCGCGCACCAGGGCCTGCTTGATCGAGGCCTCGCCTCGCACGACGTTGACCAGATCGAACACGACCCGGCGCTCGGCACCCATGATCAGGTCCAGATTGCGCAGGCCGACGTCGAAATCGACGGCGCAGACCTGATAGCCTTCCTTGGCAAGCGCCGAGGCGATCGCGGCGGTTGAGGTGGTTTTGCCCACGCCGCCCTTGCCCGACGTGACCACAACGACTGTAGCGTTGCTCATGGTGTTCGTCCTGTTTGTGTTGTCGGCGCGGGCTTCCTGACCCTTGCCGTGGTTAGTTCAGTTGCTCGAAGACCAGCGTCTCGTTCTCGAAACGGATCTGGGCCGGGGCGTTGCGAAACGTGCCGTCGAAGTCCTCCGCGACCTTGTAGAGACCGTTGATGGAGACGAGCTCCGCGTCCAGCTTGCTGCAGAAGATCCGGGCGGTGTCCTTGCCGGCGACGCCAGCCAGCGCACGACCTCGCAGGGTTCCGTAGACATGGATGGAGCCCCCGGCGATGATTTCCGCACCGGAACTGACCGAGCCGATCACCGTCACGTCTCCGTCAGGATGCATGATGCTCTGTCCCGAGCGTACCGGCTCGGTGATGACGATCGAGGCACCGTCGTAAAAACCCGCCGGTGTCTCCGCGATCACTTCGGGAGCGTCTTCCTCGGATCCGACTTTCTCGTCGGTGGTGGAGGCAGATGCTGCCGCCTCCTTGTCGTCAGCGGCTTTTTCGGCCGACGCCTTGCCGGCTTGCGGTTCCGGCACGTCAACGTCAGAGGCCAGTCGCCCGCCCGAAAAGCTGGGTGGCATGCCCGGCTTCAGACGCGTTCCGGCAATCCCGTCGATGCCCATGACCCGGATCGAGCGTTCGGTCAGGCCCGCGAGCAGGGTTTCCAGCTCGTCGATCGGGATCTTGCTGCCTCGCACATCAAGAATGATGGGGCGATCGATGAAAAAGCCCGGCGAGCGCGCAATAATGCGGTCGATCTCCTTGAACCAGTCCTCGAAAGGCGGTTCGGGAGTGAGAACGATGGCGATAAAGGATTTACCCTTGAACTTCATTAGAGGTCCGGCGACGACACGGGATCGAATTGATTTGATTGCGCAAACCTATCATTAACCGAACCTTACGATCAGCCCTCGGCACGTTTTCCACCGATATCGATTTTCATCAGAGATTTCATGATATTGGCAAGCCTTGCAGTCCGTTACGGCAGGAGGCGGCGAGAAAATTGATAAAAATGCCGGGAAGGAGTAAAAGAAAGACACTGATATTGCGCTGCGGAACCATTCCCGTAGTGGTCAGTTAACTCATTTGAGCCATGACACTCGATTTTTGCCGTATTGCAGTGCAAAATAGACGATCAAGGTGTCAGCGATTTGCTGCGTGTGGAGAATTACATGAGTAATTTCAGTGACATAATGGGTTATGTCGGCCTTACGCCGCCAGAGGCGGCCTCGGCTCTCAATGTCTCGGAAGATGAAATTGTTCGCTGGTGCAGCACGAGCGAGTCGCCGCCCCTGCACATCTGGCAGGGATTGTTGCGCATGTTCGATGAAATCCGCATCGCTGCGGAAGAGGCAGCGAAGTCGGCTGACCTCGACCGGCTGGATGCTTCCGACCTGAACCGGGTCGACTTGTTGGTGCCAGGTCAGGCAGCGTCGGACTTTGCCGGACCCAGGAGAGCCGCCACCGCGCTCGCGGTCGCCGCGCTTGCCAGGGTTTTCGTCTGAGAGCGACGTTCGACTGAATAGAAATCCTGCCGGGGCATTGCTGTTGGCGGCCCGTGGCGGAACAGAGTACGGGCCGGTGGGTCTCCGGCGTTCATATATCCAGCTGCGTCGCCAGGGCTTCCGCGCTCACCGGTTTGGGTAGCATGGCGAACCCGTCGCGCAAATCCTCGGAAAGAGGCGCCTTTTCGGGCAGGTGTGCCGAGACGGCAACGACCTTGCAGCCCCAATGGGTTTTCAACGTCAGCCGCACCAGGTCCCATCCGGATTGGCCGTTGTCGAGCTGAAGATCGGTGACCACGGCTTCCAGTGCGTCAGATGTCCGAATATGGCGTTCCGCGTCGCCAAACGTATTTGCGGCCTCCACCTGAAAACCGAAACTGGCTAGAAAAGCCGCAGTGCTGCTGGCCGCGGCGGCATCGTCGTCGACCACGAGAGCGCGTCCGCGAGGTGCCCGCGGCATTCCCGCCGCAGGCAGGTTGGTCATCTCCGGAAACAGCAGTGTTACGGAAGTTCCCTGGCCAGGCGTGGAGGCGATCTGGATCGAGCCACCGGACTGGTGCACGAAACCGTGGACCATGGATAGTCCGAGACCGGTGCCCTCACCATCGGACCGTGCCGTGAAGAACGGCTCTGCCGCCTGACGCAGCGTGTCCGCGTCCATGCCACAGCCATTGTCTGAAACGGCGAGCGAAATCATTCCGGCCGGCTGGCGGGTAACCGCGATCTCTATATGACCTTCCGCGGTGATTGCCTGACCGGCGTTGACGCACAGGTTGAGGATGGCGCTTTCAAGCTGGCCGGGGTCGATCCTGCCCAGCATCGGCCCCGGTTCGCAGCTGATGGACAGCGACACGGTTTCGGGCAGGGCCATTTCGAGCAGATCCTCCATGCCTTCGGCAATCGAGGCGATGTCGGTTTCCTGGGGGGCCAGATGCTGCTTGCGGGCAAAGGCCAGCAGGCGTTCGATCATGGAAACGCCGATTTCCACCGCATCGTTGATGCGCGCTCGCAGAACGGACGCCTTCGGCGAAAGCTCGCCTTCCAGCATGTGCAGGTTGCCCGAGATGGTCGACAGGATATTGCCGAAGTCGTGAGCGACTTCGCCGGTTACCTTTCCGAGACTTTCCACACGCCTGATTTCCTCAAGCCGTTCGTCGATGCGCTTGCGCTCCGTCGTTTCGGAAAAGAGCCAGACCGAGCCTCCATCTGGAAGGGCCGACTGGCGGACTTCAAGCACCCGCCCGGTCGGATCGGCATATTCCGCAAAGCCGGCGCGCTCGTTCTCACTGGCTCGCCGGTCGAAGGCTGATTTCTGAATGAGCTTCGCCAGGGTTATCCGATTGTCGCCACGGGCCGGCTGAACACGCAAAAGGTCGCGTACCCGCCCGTTTTCGGCGATGATCTGACCTGTTGGCGAAAGCACGGCAACACCGTCGCTGATGTTCTCGAAGACCGTGATGAACAGCTCGTTCCGTCGCCAGACTTCGCGTGTCTTGCGTTCAAGGCGCAGCGCATTGGAGCGGAATTTTCTGAAGGCTTCCGAAAGTTGGCCGATTTCGTCTGCGCGGCCCGCTGTGCGCGGCAGTCGAGCCTTCAGATCACCGGCCGCGAGCCGACGCATCAGCGCGGTTATCCGGTGCAGGTTGCCCACGACATAGCGCGAGACGAAGACAGCGGCGCCGACGGCGACAATCATGCTGAGGCCGGTCAGAACCAGGATCACCGCCTTGGCGAAGGTGATGCTGGTCGTGGTCCGGTCTCGCGAATCCCGCAGCCGCAAGCGCGCATCTGTAACCGTGCGCAGGGCATAGTCATTCACCTGCGCCACCTCCGTCCTGATGCGAAAGAGGGCATTTTCCGCATCGAGCCGGGCGGCAATCTCCGAATAGCGCAGGGAAAACAGATCGCCGCGCAGACGCGTGGCCTCGTCCACTTCCACCAGCGCGCCGCGCAGATAAAGGGGCAGGTCGGATGAAAGCTCCTCGCGAAGCCGGCGGTAGAGGCTCTGGCGTTCGCCCACCTTGATCAGATCCTGGCTGCGCAGCGCACCGATCGCGGCCGCGACAAGCTGCTGCAACGACGACCAGCCCTGGCGGTCCGTCACCGGCTGCTCCCTGGAGCGGGCAAGCGTGCGGAACCGGCGCTGCAGCCGCTCCAGATCCTGCTCGATCAGCGCCAGCGTTGCCGCATGCCTTGCCTGCGGCGCCATCGCATCAACGAGATCGGTAATAGCCGCACGGATGCGCGACAAGGGGCGTATCAGCTCCAGCTCGCCGCCGCCGAGCGCTTCTATCTGTGCCAGCGTCTTCAGAACCTCGTCCGCTTCGGTCTCTAGCTGATAACTCGGGCTCAGCGTCATCAGGAACGGGGCGGAAGTCGCAAGTTCCGAGGCGCTACGCGAAAGCTCCAGCGCATCGGAGACTTCCGACAGCGTCTGGTCATGAAAGGTGCCGAGCCGCTTTTCCGCGCTGTTGAGCGTATAAAGAGCCATGGCTCCGATGACCATGATCACCACCAGCAGCAGGCCGAGTGCCGCCAGCAGCAAGGAGCGGATGCTTGGCTGGCCGATGCGCGAAGCGGCCATGGTCAGGCCGCCTGCAGCACGAAAATGTAGCCCTGGGCCCGGCGCGTCTGCAGATGGACGGGCTTGGAGGGGACATCCTCTATCTTGCGGCGCAGTCTCAGGATCAGGACATCGATCGTCCGGTCCACGTAGCGCTGCATGTCGCTGCCGATCTCCTGCATCAGTTCCGTGCGCGGGATGATGCGATCCGGGTTCTTCACGAAATACTCCAGAAGCACGTATTCCGCGTTGGTCAGGGGGATCTCATCGCCGTTGCGGTCCAGAAGTTCGCGCCGCTTGAGATTGACCCGCTTGTCGCCGAAAGCGATCTCCTGCTCGCTGCCCGGCCGCGCGCCCGAGGCCACGCCGTGGCCGTATCGCCTGAGAACCGCGCGGATCCGGGCGACCAGTTCGCGCGGATTGAAGGGTTTCATCAGGTAATCGTCGGCGCCGGTCTCCAGCCCGATGATCTTGTCGATCTCGTCGCCGATCCCCGTCAGCATGACAATGGGAAGTTCATGAAACTCGCGGATATGGATTGCCAGCGTCAGGCCGGATTCGCCCTTCAGTCTCAGATCGATCAGGGCAAGGTCGAAGTCGTCCGGGCTGCCGGATGACTTGAAACCGGCGCTGTCGGCAAAGGCAACCGGCGCGAAACCGCTGGTCTCCATCAGAGCAGACAGGGTTTCACGGACGTCCGATCATCATCGATGATGGCGATTACGGGTTTTGAGGCGTTTCCATCCATCGTCTGCTCTTGTGGCCTTTTTCTGTGTCTATCATGAAGGCCGCCAGAGAAAGGATGAAATATCGTTGCAATTGTTTCAGGTACACCCAATCTTCGGCCCGGGCATCGTGGCCGGCATCGTCGCCATCATGTTCCGGTCGATCGGTTTTCTCGGCAAGCTTCTGGGCGAGGCGATCGAGGAAATCGACCCGAAGCCGGTCGAGGCGCTTCAGGCCTGCGGGGCCTCGCACTTCAAGGTGGTCCTCTACGCCATCGTGCCCCAGGTCCTGCCGACCTTCTTCGCGGTCGCCATCCTGCGCTGGGATATCAACCTGCGCGAATCAACCGTCCTGGGGCTTGTCGGTGCCGGCGGCATCGGTGTCATCCTTCAGGGGGCGATCGATACCTTCAACTGGCAGGAGGTCTCGACGGTCCTTCTGACAATCATCGCTCTCGTGATCGCGGGAGAGGTGATTTCCTCCTACCTCAGGCGCAAGATTCTCTGATCATATGCCTGCGGCATAGCCGCGAAGGTCAGGAAAACACCACGGCGGCGGAGTTCCGAAAGGACTTTGCCGCCGATATTTTGGATCTGCAAATAATTTAAGCACGAGAAATTAACCTGACGGGGTGTCGCCATCTTGAACTTTTCATAGGTTCAGCGATGATCTGTGCAGCCGCGGGTGCAAGATACCGATTTGTCGCCAGGGCCCGGGCGACACGGCGATGCAGGCCGTACCGGTTCTTTCACGTCAGCCCCCGCCAGCTTCGCGGGCACTTACCATCAGAGCAAAAGGCTTGCCTATGACAGCAACGCTCAAGGGATTGCTAACTGCGCTTGTTGCGTTCGGATTTTTCTCGAGCCACGACGCCATCATCAAGGCGCTCGGCGGCACGTATTCCGTCTTCCAGATCATCTTCTTCTCGATGTTGTTTGCCTTCGTACCGATCTCGATGATCATGCTGGCCGACAAGTCGGTGTCCAACTTCCGGCCCAAACATCCCTGGCTGGTGCTGTTGCGGTCCTGCCTCAACATCATTGCCATGTCCTGCGCCTTCTATGCCTTTACGGCGTTGCCGCTTGCCGAGACCTACGCACTTCTTTTCGCCACCCCGCTTCTCATCACGGCCCTGTCCGTGCCGCTGCTCGGGGAAACGGTCAGGAAGCAGCGCTGGGCAGCCGTTGTCGTTGGCCTGATCGGTGTCATGATCGTTCTGCGGCCCGGTGTTTCCGCGCTCTCGCTCGGGCATATCGCGGGTCTGATGGCGGCCCTGTCCAATTCCTTCGCCACGATCCTGGTGCGTAAGCTCGGCGGGCAGGAGCGCTCGGCAGTGCTCATCCTCTATCCGCTGATCCTGTCGATGGTCGCCATGTCGCTGACGTTGCCCGTTGTCTATGTGCCGGTTCAGCTACCCGATCTCGGACTGATGGCCACCGTCGGTCTCTTTTCCGTCATTGCCCAGATCTGCATGATCGGCGCTTACCGCGCGGCGCCGGCCGCCGTTGTCGCGCCTATTCAGTACAGCCAGATCCTCTGGGCGACGGCTTATGGCGCGCTGTTCTTCTCCGAGACGCCGGATATCTACGTTGCCGTCGGGTCGTCGGTCATCATTGCGTCCGGTGTCTTCGTCGTCTGGCGCGAAAGCCGCGAGAACGTCTCGGACAACACGCCGGTTCTCAATAACGCCAACCCGCGCTTCGACACCGGCCCGCATCCGCACCAGTCCGAGGAGTTGCCTGCCGAGCCTGAGGAACAGCCGAAGGCCGCTGCGTGACGTCCACACCCTGGGGAAATCAAAAGCTAAAGGCGGGCTTCGGCCCGCCTTTTTCGTGAGAAGATCAGAGTTCAGCTACAGTTCTGAACTGGAAATATCAGCTCGCGCGCTTGAAGACGTTGTACCAGCGCTTGCGCGGCACCGTGATGGCGCGCTCCAGGACTTCGGCCGCATAGAGTGAAGCGTTTTCGCGGGCCTTGTCGATGCCGGAAACCACCGAGGTATCAAGACCGGCGAGGCCGCCGCCGAACTCGAAGAGGTCGCGGAAGGCGGCACGTTCCACGATCGGCGTCATCAGCACATCGATGCTCTGCGCGGACAGGAAGTCCTGGACCGCTTTCATCGCACGGGTCGTCACCGCGGCGTTGGTCCTGGTCAGCACGACACAGTGCTTGATGTCCTGGCGGATGATCTTTTCCAGCTTATGGATAAGGGTCAGGATCTTGGCTCCGCCGCGCGCGTCCATCGAAGATCCCTGGATCGGGACCACGACCAGATCCGATACGGACAGGGCATTGGCGACGATCAGGTTCTCCGTGCCTTCCAGATCGACGATCACATAGTCCGACGTTTCCGCGGCGAAGGTGATCTGCTCGGTGATCGAGGCCGGCGAGATTTCGCTGACCACCGTGATCCCGGGGCATTTGAGCGGCAGTTCGTACCATCTGGAAATCCATTTTTGCGGATCGGCATCGAAGATCGTCACACGCTTGCCCCGTGCGGCGACTTCTGTCGCCAGCAGCAGGGCGGCTGTGGTCTTGCCGGCTCCGCCCTTTGCATTTGCGAAGGAAATGACTGGCATCTGGGTTCTCCTGGACTTTGCCGTGCAGAATGATCTGTCCGGGCTTTTGAGCGTCCCGGTAAGCGCCAGTCTTTGATTTTTATGGTTACCAATTCCTTAAATTCGCAATTTGAGAGAGACTTATTCAGCCTTGCGCAGGGCATGTGGAAAAAGACGGTCTGCACGTCTTGGCAGTTTTCCGCAGGGGCCTTTCCGCATCAACGGGTTTTGCGGGGCGCCCAATTGCAAGGCGGAAGGGCCACGCGTAGGGTGAGGGCAATTCGACCGAAGCGATATTCATGGGGGACCTTCCCATAAAAGAGGACGCGTAATGCTTTACCGGTATCCGACAGTCCGGCCAGTTCAACTGGTCAGGGCCTGCCTGCTTGGAATGGCTCTTGTCACGGCAAGCTTTCAGGCAAGCGCACAGGCGGAGGCGCTCAAGCCCTACAAGGACGGCCTCTTCCGGTACAAGAAGATCACCGAAACGCTCTACAATGGAGATTTCACGGTCGTTGAATACTCCAAGCAGCGCGATCTGCGCGACCGGGACGAGGTCGACGAGCGGCGGGTCTACGGAAACTACGTGTCCTACCGCCCCAGGCGCGGCCGGGGAAGCGCGGAACTCACGGCCGGCGGGCGAACGATTGAATACATGGGCACCGGCAAATGGAAGGGCGGCGCGAATGCGGTCGTCATCTACATTCACGGACAGGGCGGCAACCGCTTCCAGGGCATGAACGACGTCTCCTTCGGTGGCAACTTCAACCGGATCCAGAACCTGATGGTGCGCAACGGCGGCGCCTATCTGACCGTCGATATCAAGGATTTCAATTCACGCGGAACCGCCGACGTTGCGGCCCTGATCCAGCATCAAAAGCAGATCTCGCCCCGCGCAAAGGTGGTCGTCGCCTGCGGTTCCATGGGCGGCATCATCTGCTGGAACCTTCTGAAGAACGCCAATTACGCTCAGAACCTGAGCGGTATTCTTTTTTTCGGCTCGCCAAAGGATCCGGGGTTCCTGAGTTCCGGAGCGCTGTCGCGGAACGTTCCGATCTACATGGGGCAGGGCACGAACGACAGCGTCTATAACTGGGAAGACCAGGCCAATTTCTTCAAGAAGATCAAGACGGCCGCGCCCGGCTATCCGATCCGCTTCACGCTGTTCGACACCGGCACCCATGGCACCCCGATCCGCATGACAGACTGGCGGCTGGTGCTGAACTGGATGCTGGGCTGATTGCGCAAATCACCGGCGATATCTGCTGAAAATCTGCATGCGGCTGCCTTGTTGCAGCCGGGTTGGCCGTCAACGATCGCGTCTCATTAAGAAACGGCTGATTGTTGGACAATGCGCTTATTGAAGATAACGGGACTCGCCGCCGGACTGGTCGGCGCTGCTGCGATCGCAGCCTATGCGACCGGATTTCTCGGTCTGATCTCCGCGGGCTATCCCCGCGCGCTATGGCCGGCCCTCGGAAGCTTCGAGACGGTGGCCGGGCGTAACACCCTGCTTCAAACCCGCCCCTCTCTGGCAAAGCTCGATTCACGCGGTGAGGACCTGTTCAAACAGTCCGAAAGCCGGGCCGTTCTGGCGGCGCATAACGGCGTGCTGGATCTCGAAGTCTATGGGGACGGGATCGGCCCGACAACACGCATGAACTCCTATTCCCTGGTCAAGAGCCTCGTCGGGGCTCTGGTCCTGAAAGCCGTCTCGGAAGGCAGAATCTCGGAGATCGATGAACCGATCGGGACCTATTTGCCGACGTTGTCGACCCGCGAGGTTCGCGGGCGTTCCATCCGGAGCTTTCTGGAAATGCGCAGCGGCCTCGATTTCGAGGAACATGGCGCGGACAAGCTGGATCATGCGTCGACGTATAATCCGTTCGGCAATCTGACCCGCCTGCACAAGAATGGCATTCGCGGTGTTGCAGATGGGCTGGAACTTGCTTCGGGAAACAAGGATGCGTTCGTCTACCAGAACGTCAACACCGCCGTGCTCGGTCTCATGCTCTCCGAGATCTATGACCAGCCGTTGCCTGAGCTTTTGTCCGAAAAGATCTGGAGACCGGCGGGCGCTGCGGATGCCTTCTGGATGCGCCATGTGGATGCCGATGAGGCCACGGCCTATTGCTGCCTCTACGCGACGGCTCGTGACTGGGTGCACGTCGGACGGTTTCTGATGAAGAACGGCGAACCAGGCGACCCATTCCTGCCCAGGGAGCTTTGGGAAAGTTTCTTCGGCTTCGGCGTGAGCCCGTCGCGCCGCTCTGACGATCATTATGGGCTGCATGTCCGGCACAATGTGCTGGACCGGCCTGGAGAGACCCTGCAAGGCGGGTTTTCCTACATGTTGGGGCAGGGCGGACAGGTCGTCTATCTGATGCCGGAACAGGATCTGGTGGTCGTACGGTTCGGTGAGGGATTTTCGCTGCTGCACTCGACGCTTTATTCCGCCTGGAACAGCATCAACTGACGGTCAGAAAACGCTCAGCCTCCCGCGCGCGGTCGTGCCAGCCCCTCGGCCAGATGATCGAACACGGTGCGGATACGGCGGCTGGTGTGCAGTTCCCCGTGGGTCACGAGCCAGATGGGAAACAGTATCGGTTCGACATCTTCGAGGGCCGGCACGATTTCGGGAAAGCAGGCGGCGATCTCGTCGGCCATGATGCTGAGCCCGAAGCCCTGGCGCACATATTCCCAGGCAACGGTTGCGCTCGGGGAACTCAGTCCGATGTTGGCCTCGCTCACCTGCAGGCCGAAGGCGCGCAGGTACCCGACCAGTTCCTCGTTGCTGTCGAAGCCGACGAAATCCAGTGTCGGAGCATCGGCCGAGGTCAGGCATCCGCCTGTCGCTTCGACATAGGAGCGCGCCGCATAGACCCGCGCGGGCGCGTCGCGGAGTTTGCGGGCGTAGAGGTCCGGGTGATCAGGTGCAACGTGCCTGATCGCGATATCGGCCTCCCGACGCCTCAGGTCGCTGAGGCTGTTGGTGCTGATGATCTTCAGTCCGATACCGGGCGCCTTGCGGCGCAGGTCACGAAGGAGGGCCGGGAGGACATAGGCCGCCATCAGGTCCGTGGTCGAAATGGTGACGATGCCTTCCACCTGTTGTGACTGACCGGAGGCGACCAGCGAAACCCGACTTGCCGCGTCGCCCATGGCGCGCACGTGTTCGGCCAGTTCGACACCCGCCGCCGTCAGGATCAGGCTTTTCGACACGCGCTGGAACAGCGTCACGCCGAGCCTTTCCTCAAGGGCCGCCACCTGCCGGCTAAGGGTCGGTTGTGTCAGGCCAAGCGCGCGGGCAGCCGCCGACAGGGACCCTTCCTCCGCGGTCACCAGAAAGGCGCGCGCCTGGATCCAGTCAAACGTGATGGTCTGCCAGTTCATGCAAATATGTATATCAATCAGGCGAATTTTGGCAATTTTCATTCGTTTCTCTACCAAGTACATTGATCTTGAAAGGAGACGCCAATGAGCCCGTCCTCGTTGATGATCCAGATGGCCGGGGTCGTTCTTTCGATCCTGGACTTCCTGTCGTCCCCAACCGGCGGCCGCGATATCGGCCGAGACATTCTTCATCAGATCGGCCTGCGCGGCGGTCGGACCGGGAAGAAGTAGCGTCACCCGGCGTCTGGGGCCGATCCATACCCGCTCCGTTGCGGCGGAGAGCGAGAGGCTGTGTGCCTGCGCCCCTCCCGCGAAAACAGACCTGATCTTGCGCGGCTCACAGTCGCAATTGCCAACATTGAATTGGA
The DNA here is from genome assembly GCA_008107755.1 of Rhodobacterales bacterium. Classification (GTDB taxonomy): domain Bacteria; phylum Pseudomonadota; class Alphaproteobacteria; order Rhizobiales; family Stappiaceae; genus Roseibium. The sequence goes on along the minus strand of VIRH01000109.1, from coordinate 85,511 downwards.
CCTGAAGATGTCGCCCATGACACCCGACCGGGCCGACGAACGCTCGTCGTCTGCCCGTTTCTGGAGCAAGTTAGCGCGCAAGTACTCCGCGTCGCCGATCAAGGATCAGACCGCTTATGAGACGACCCTTGCCCGCACCTCTGCATATTTGCGCCCGGATCACTCCGTCCTGGAACTGGGGTGTGGCACAGGGTCGACGGCGATGATCCTTGCCGGGAATACCCACTCCTATCTGGCAACCGATTTCGCCGCCGGCATGATTGATATCGCGGAGGAAAAGCTTGCGGTCGCGGAGGCGGAAGGAGCCGCTCCGGACGGCCTCCGGTTCGCGGTGGCGGACATCTTCAGCGCACAAACGGACACTCCGGACGGAGGCGGGTATGATGCCATCCTCGGGTTCAATTTCCTTCACCTTGTCGAAACGCCGGAAGCTTTGTTGGCAAGAGCGCACGGGCTGCTGAAGCCCGGTGGCCTGCTGATCACCAAGACTGTGTGCCTGAAGGACCGCGCGTGGCTGTTCGGACCGCTGATCAAGGCGCTGAAGCTTGTCGGTAAAGCGCCTTTCGTCAAGTTCTATTCCTTTCAGACGCTCGAACGGCTGATATCGGATGCCGGCTTTGAAATCCTGGAAACCGGAACCTTTCCGGAGCCACGCAGCCGCTTCATAGTCGCGAGAATGCGATGACGCGGGCTCGCCATTGCGAACCACCTTTCGCTCGATTAAATCGATTGAATTGGCTGATCCGCAAGCTTGTGGCATCAGCCGGCGGGTGCTAGGGAAGGGATAATTGTCTCGCCCCTGAAAGCTTTCAATGCTCGTTCGCGACCACGCATTCTTCGCGTCGATGTTCCTGACGGTACTGGCCGACCAGATCCTTCTGTTTCTGGTCCCGCTGGTCATTTTCCAGATCACGGGAAACGTCGCCTGGTCGGGCCTTGCCTTCTTCTTCGAGACCCTGCCGCGCTATCTGACGTTTCCTGTGGCGGGCATACTGTGCGACAGGATTTCCCCGATCCGGCTACTGCAGACGAGCCGTCTCCTGCGTGCCGTCGCCTGCCTTGCCGGTATCGGCGGGCAGCTAGCCTTTGGCGGTGTCTGGTGGCTGATCGGCCTTTCTGCCGTGGCAGGCGTTTTCACCACGCAAGGCATGCTGGCGCTGGAAATGGTGCTGGTGCGTGCTTTTGCCGACGAGCGGTTCGAGAAGGTCGCAAGCTACGGCCAGCTGGCGTCGCAGATGGGCGTGGTCACAGGCCCGCTGGTCGCGGCCTATCTGATGGCAGTCTGGCCATGGGAAGCGGTCGTCGTGGTGGCAACCGGGCTCTTCATCCTGTCCGATATTACCTTTCGGCTCTGGCCGGGGCAGAACCGGATGGACGACACGCCACCGGCTGAGCTGCGCCATCCCGTAGCCGATCTTGGCCATGCGCTGAGATTGGTCTGGACGCTTCCGGGTCTGACGCGCGCCATTTTGCAGGCGGCCGGCGTCAATCTGATCATCGGCGCGACGCTTGCGACGGCTGCGGCCATGATGACCGGCTTTTTCGCCCAGAGCGAGCAGGTCTATGCCTGGCTGCAGGTTGGAGGCGCACTTGCGACGCTTGGAGTGCTCACGCTCACGGCGCATGTCTCTCTTGGCCTCGGGACACTCGGACGCACCGCCTATATCGTCATCTGCCTCGGCACGGTGCTGACGGGGCTTGGCGCCCATCCGCTCGTCTATGCGGCCGGATTTCTGCTGATCGCGGGCTTCGACAAGATGTTCAACATCTATGTGCGGACCCTGAGAAAGGAAATCATCCCGGCCGCCGAGTTCGGCAAGACCACCGGCGTCATCATCTGTCTCAACAATCTGTCACAACCGCTTGCCGGCCTGATCGTTGCCCTGTTTGCCGCCGGCGACGACGCCCGCGGTGTGCTTCTGGCACTTGCGGCCACAATGGCGGTTCTCGGAATTCTGACCTTTTCCCGGCGGCCGATTTCGACCTGAGGCGGGGGAGGACACTGAACCGGGAGGTTTTTCCTCTTCGGCATCCCGGCCGCGCTGGCGGGGGATTGTTTTGTTGCGATGAACCGTCGCAGGCGCAAAACGCCGGAAGCCCCTGAGCCGCTTCATGTTTGTTTCATTGTTGCAGAGCACAATGAGTCCCTATCAGACAGCTGGGCTTGGATAATCCCAAAAAAGTCATTGTTCGATTACAAGCTTCATGTTGCACTGCGAAGTCGGGCAGGTTGCTGCGGATTGGGCCAAGATCCGCTCAGCCGGCTCGGCGGAATGTGCAGGTTGTCTCGGCAGGGAGCCGCGTACGCATGTTTGATCTTACGGGCCAGAAGGCCCTTGTCGTTGGAATCGCCAACGACCAGTCGATTGCCTACGGATGCGCCAGGGCATTGCGGGCCCAGGGCGCGGATCTTGCAATCACCTATCTCAATGCCAAGGCGGAACCCTACGTGCGTCCGCTCGCCGAAGCCCTCGGTGCGGAGATCATTCTTCCGCTGGACGTTGCGGATCTAGACCAGACGGACGCGCTCTTCGGGGCGATTGACGCCAGGTGGGGACGGCTCGACACGCTGCTTCACTCGGTCGCCTTCTCCCGCAAGGAAGACCTGCATGGCAGGGTCGTCGACTGCTCCGCCGACGGTTTCGCGCAGGCGATGGATATCTCCGTCCATTCCTTCCTGCGACTGATCAGAAAAGCGGAACCACTGATGCCAGACGGTGGAACCTGCATGACGGTCTCTTTCATGGGGGCACAGAAAGTGGTCGACAATTACGGGGTCATGGGACCGGTCAAGGCAGCGCTGGAGGCGACGACCCGCTACGCGGCTGCCGAACTGGGGCCAAAGGGAATTTCCGTGCATGCGCTCTCGCCGGGGCCTTTGAAGACCCGCGCGGCCTCCGGCATAGCGGAATTCGACAGTCTCCTGAGCGACGCGGCCGAGCGCGCGCCCACCCACCAGCTTGCAACCATCGACGATGTCGGCGCCTACGCGGCCTTTCTTGCCAGTCGCGCAGCCTTCAACGTCACCGGCGGCGTTCACCAGATCGACGGCGGCTACAGCATTATCGGATAGGATCTCCTGATGAAGGATATTTTCGACGCTCTCGAAAAGGGACAGAACGAGTTTCTGAATTCCCTGTCGGACGCTACAGCATGGTCGCCTTCAGAGCGGCTCACCTCCCTGCAGGCCCAGGCGACCGAATGGTCCAACCTGACCGAACTGATGAGCCGGGGCATGTCGCAGCATGTCACCAAGATGGCGAGCGAGCACAAGGAACGGTTCCAGGCGAGCGTTGCAGCCTTCGGCGAGACGATGCAGGCCATGGGCGACGCCCAGAAGACAGGCGGGCTCTTCGATGCCTGGCAGTCCTACTGGCTGGACGCCGGCCAGCGCATGGTCATGACCATGGATACGCTGCGCCAACGTGGTGACAATTTCCTGGAGCATGAGGAAGCGGGATGTCCGCCGGTCCTCGTTTATGACTACGAATTGGTTCTGGACGGCGCCGACCTCATGCGCCCCAGCAACTACATGCTGCTGAAGATCCTGCCGCCGGCCGATAGCGAGTGCCGCGAGCCCAAGCCCTGGAAACGGCCGTACATCATCATCGACCCACGGGCCGGCCACGGGGCCGGTATCGGCGGGTTCAAGCCGGATAGCCAGGTCGGCGTCGCCCTGAAGGACGGGCATCCGGTCTATTTCGTCGCCTTCCGGCGGGAACCGGTCAAAGGTCAGACGATTGCCGATGTCACCCACTCGGAGGCGGCATTCGTCCGCAAGGTCATGGAGCTTCATCCCGACGCTCCGCATCCGGTGATCACGGGAAACTGCCAGGGCGGCTGGGCAACACTGCTTCTGGCTGCGACGAACCTGGATCTGACCGGTCCGATCGTGCTCAACGGGGCGCCCGTGTCCACCTGGTCCGGCCGGGTCGGTGAAAACCCGATGCGCTACAATGCGGGCATTCTGGGCGGGACCTGGAATTCCATGTTCTATTCCGACATCGGTCATGGGGTCTTCGACGGGGCCGATATCGTTCAGAATTTCGAGCAGCTCAATCCGTCGCGCAATTATTTCGGCAAGTACTACGATCTCTATTCGAAGGTCGACACCGAGCCGCAGCGGTTCCTGGATTTCGAACGCTGGTGGGGCGGTTATTTTCTGCTCAACGAAGCCGAGATGAAGTGGATCGTGGAACAGCTCTTCGTCGGTAACCGCCTTGCGAAGAACGAGGCCCAGCTGGAGCCGGGCCGCAATATCGACATCAAGAATATCAAGGCGCCGATCATCGTCTTTGCAAGCTGGGGCGACAACATCACCCCGCCGCAGCAGGCGCTCGACTGGATCGTCGACAGCTACACGGACGAGCGCGAGATCGCCATTCGCGGGCAGCGCATCGTCTACATGGTGCACCACCAGGTCGGCCATCTCGGCATTTTCGTGTCCTCCAGCATTGCCCGCAAGGAACACACCGAAGTCACTTCGACGCTGAAGACCATCGAGGCACTGGCTCCCGGTCTCTATGAGATGACGATCGATGACTACGAAGGCGATCTGATGGACAGATCCTTCACGGTCAGCTTTCACGAGCGCAAGATCGAGGACCTGAGCCGCGTCGATGACGGCCGGGACGACGAGGTGGCTTTTGCGGCAGTTGCCCGGGCCTCCGAGCAGCAGGCCGAATTCTACGACGTCTGCGTGCGCCCGCTTGTGCAGGCCGGCGTGACGGAGCAGAGCGCGGACCTGCGCCGCAAGGTGCATCCCCTGCGCATGCAGCGGACCATGATGTCGAGCCTCAACCCGATGCTGGGCATGCTGCCGGGATGGGCGGAAAAGGCGCGCAACAACCGCACGCCTGCCGCGCCGGACAACCCGTTTACGGCGCTGGAAAAGGTCAATGCAGCCCTCGTGGAACAATCCATGGATCTCTACCGCGATGTGCGCGATGCCATGTACGAGAACCTGTTCTTCTCGATCTGGGGCACCCCGTTCATGCGCTGGTTCGGCCGCACGCACCAGCCGCGCCGTACGCTGAAGCGCGTGGAGGAGCTGCGAAGCCTGCCGCCGGTTCAGGCCGCCCTGATGCATATCGAGGAAGGCGGCTTCTGCGAAGCGGTCATCCGCATGCTGATCCTGCTTGCCGACAGCCGCGGCAATGTTCGCCGCGATCGGCTGGAACGGTCCGCGCGGGTTCTCACCCAGGACGAGCCGTTCAAGTCCCTGACGGCGGACGAGCGCAGCTTCATGCTGGAAGAGCAGACGCTGATCGTGGAATTTGCCCCGGAAAAGGCGATCGAAACGCTTCCGCTGCTGTTGAAGACCGAGAAGGAACGGGAGCTTGCCGCCAAGGTGGTGCGCTACATCCCCGGGGCGGTCGACGAAATGGCGCCCGAAACGCTGGCCGCCCTGCAGTCCTTCCACAAGGTGCTGGGCCTTCCCGCCATGTCCGGCGATATCACCGAGGATCCTCTGGCCGACAAGAATGCGGATGTGGATCAGGACCGGGAGGACAAACGCGAAGCGCTTGAGGAAGCAGACCTGAAGGTGCCGCCGAAAACGCCCGCAAGAGCTGCCTCCAACGCAGCCTCCCCGAAAAAGGCGTCGCCATCCGACAAGCCGGCTGTTCGCAAGTCAGCGGCCTCCAGGTCTGCTACCCGCAAGACCACGGCCCGGAAGAACGCCGCCGGCAAGGCGCCCGCCTCCGGTGCAGGGAAAGAGCAAGCTGCGACGGGTAGGAAACCGGCTGCCGGGAAAAAGGCGACGCCGGCCCGCAAGCCGCGAACCACTCCGAAGTCCTCGCAGGAACCGGCCGAATAACAGAAAAGGAGCGTCCGGGCCTCTCGGACGCTCCCCCTCAGAGCCCCTCTGGAATGTTATGGAGTCGGCTCTGATCCTTTTGCCACGTGCCACCGCTCAGCCCTGGTTGCCGCGATGCGCCCAACCGGTGAGCCGCATTTCCAGCCAGGCCATGATCGCGTACATGACGATGCCCAGGACGGCGAGAGCTATGAGGCCGGCCCAGACCAGCGGCACGTTGAACTGAGATTGCGCGGCCAGCATCATGTGGCCGACCCCCGAATTCGCAGCCACGGTTTCCGAAATCACCGAGCCGACGAAGGCCAGGGTGATCGCCACTTTCAGCGAGGCGAAGAAATAGGGCATCGAACGCGGAATGCCGACCTTCAGCATGATGTCCATCTTGCGCGCTCCGAGCGCGCGCAGCACGTCCTCCATTTCCGGCTCTATCGTCGCCAGTCCTGTCGCCACATTCACCACGATCGGGAAGAAAGCGATCAGGAAGGCGGTCAGCACGGCGGGAATGGTGCCGATGCCGAACCAGATCACCAGAATTGGTACGACAGCGACCTTCGGGACGGAATTGAAGCCGATCATGAGCGGATACAGCCCGGCATAGATCGCCCGGCTCCAGCCTATGGCAAGGCCAAGCGCCAGACCGCCGACAACCGCCAGAAGGAAACCGAGGACGGTCGTGAACAGTGTCTGGACCGAGTTCTTCCAGATCGGCGACCAGTATTTGACGATTGCCGCCCAGATGTCGGTCGGTGCCGGCAGGATATAGACCGGCAGCTCGAACAGGCGCACGACCAGCTCCCACATTACGAAGAGGCCGACGGTCCAGAGCCAGGGGGCGGCGGTGATCCAGCGGGATTGCGTCATGAAACGGTCCTCGCGTCGGCGATCAGATCGCGCAGTTCATGGACGATCTCGTTGAAGTCATGCTCGTAGATGAGATCTATCGGTCGCGGCCTGTCGAAGGTCACCGCCTTTTCCCTGATGATGGTCCCGGGCCGGGCGCTCATGACGAAGATCTTGTCGGCCAGATAGACCGCTTCACGCAGGTCGTGCGTGACGAGAATGACGGTGAAGCGTTTCTCCGCATGGAGATCGCGCATCACCTGCCACAGTTCCTCGCGCGTGAACGCATCCAGCGCCCCGAACGGCTCGTCCAGCATCAGGAGGGCCGGGTCGTGAATGAGCGCGCGGCACAGATTGGCACGTTGCTGCATGCCGCCGGAAAGCTGCCAGGGAAATTTATCGCCGAAGCCGCCCAGTCCGACGAGCTCCAGCAGTTCTTCCGCCTTGCGCGTATAGGCCGCCTTTTGGGAGCGCAGGCGCGCGCGGTGGGGCTGCACGATCTCGAGCGGCAGCATCACGTTGGAAAGCGTGCTGCGCCAGGGCAGCATCGAGGGGTTCTGAAACGCCATGCCGGCAACGGAGACAGGACCGGATACTTCATGGCCGGCAACCTCGATCGTGCCTTCCTGAGGCACGATAAGCCCGGTTGCCAGCTTCATGAGTGTCGACTTGCCACAACCCGACGGCCCGACCACTGCCGCGAATTCGCCCTGCCTGACGCTGATGGAAAGGTCATCGAGCGCGAGTGTCGCGTCTTCCGAGCTGCCGTAGGACAGGCGGACATTTCTGAGATCGACAAATCCGGTCACGAGCTACCCCGAATGGGCCCTTGCGGCGAAAGCCGTCGCAAAGGGGTGATGGTTGGGTTGGTCACGCGGCTGGCCGCGTTACTTGACCATCCGGTCTTCCTTGGGCGGCAGGTAGCTCTGATCGAAGATCTTGTCGGCAGCCGGGGGCGTGTCGCTGACATCCATCGAGGTCTGCAGGTATTCGACCGATTTGGAGAGCTTGTCCATGTCGACGCCGCCGAAGCCGTTTTCCTTGACGGCCGGGGTCGCGATGGATCCGGCTACGGCCATCTTGAGACGGTCGATCTCGGTGGCTTCGTCCAGAACCTCGTTGCGTTTCATCACATGTGGAATGGCGGCTTCCGGATCGGCGATCGCATCCAGGTATCCCTTGATCAGCGCATTGACGAAGCCCTTGACGGCATCCGGGTTGGCTTCCGCGAAATCGGTGTTGGCCATGACCACGTTGCCGTAGAGCGGCAAGCCGTTCTCTCCCATGAGAATGAGGGAGATGTCGTCTTCCGGTACGCCCTGTGCCTTCAGGTTGATGACGGAGGAGAAGGAGAAGCCGAAGATACCGTCCACCTGACCCTGCGCCAGCATGGGTTCGCGGACAGGAAAGCCGATGCTCTCGATGGTGATGGTGCTCGTGTCGAGGCCGGTCGCTTCTGCAAAGGCGGGCCACTGGCCGAAAGCGGCATCCGGGGGAGGCGCACCCAGGGTCTTGCCCTCAAGGGACTTCGGATCTTCCGTGATGCCCTGGCTCTTGCGGCCGATCACGGCGAAAGGCGGCGTTTCGTAGGCCATCATGACCGCCTTCACCTTGAGGTCCGGCTGGTCGTCCATCAGCTTGATCAGCGCGTTGATGTCGCCGAACCCCATGTCATAAGTGCCGGTGGCGACCCGCGGAATGGATTCTGTCGATCCCGCACCGCTGTCGATGGTCACGTCGAGGCCCTCATCGGAGAAATAGCCCTTGTCGAGCGCGATGAAGAAGGGAGCGGACGGCCCTTCGAATTTCCAGTCCAGGGTGAATTTGACCGGTGTCTGTGCGAAGGCGGTCGAGGTTGAAACGGCCAGCGCGAGTGCCATGCCCGTGAGAAGACGCATCTGATTTCCCCCTGCAGGTTTCTGTTTTCCCAAGGAGAGTGTGAGGCTTCTGCATAATAGGCAAGCACATTGTTTGACTGCCTGTAACGTGTGCAAAGATCAGCCCAAAGATAAGGCAAGCGTCGAAAAGATTTTGAATTTGAAGAAAAACAAAGGACTTATTCCCACCGCAAGAAAACGATGCCCGGAAATAACCGCAATTTTTCGATCCTTTCCCGTTCGAAATTGCGAATAATATCAGCGCAAGAAATCGACCAAAGAGTCAGTTTTTCAGGCTGGTTTTGGTCGCCCTTGTAGAGGCTGTGGTCGAGGCGATATCGAACGCAATGGAAGTTCTGGATTTCCGGAACCGCCGGGACAGTTTGCCGAGGGTGAGATAGACATTTTCCATGTTTGACTGGACGTACAGGAAACGGCTGAAAGACGATCTGGAAGACTGGGTCGCGAAGGGGTGGGTTTCGGCCCAGTCGGCAGGGGAGATCCTGCGAGATCAGGAAACCGGAGACGGCCGATCCAGACTGCCGCTGGCGCTTGCCGGCATCGGCATGGTATGTGTCGCGCTGGCGCTTTTCGCCTTCATTGCCGCCAATTGGGATGCCATACCGAAATCGCTGAAACTTGCCGGTATCGCGGTCCTGGTGATCATGAGCCACGGGCTTGCGGCCGTCGCCGCTTCCAGGGGCAGCAGGGGCATTGCCGATCTTCTGACCGGGTTCGCGACGCTTGTTTTCGTTGGCGGGCTGTCGCTGGTGGGCCAGATATTCCATCTCCCTGCCGACTGGGCGGGCGGCTCCGTCCTGATCTGTTTCGGCGCGCTTGCCGCCGCCTGGCTGACCGGATCCAGAACCTCGCTCATCGTCGTCGTGGTCGCGGCGATCACATGGCAGGTCTTCAGGACGCAGGCCGGCGATCCGACATGGCTGGCCTATGTCTTCAGCCTTTCAGTCCTGGGCGCGGTTTTCGCTCATGCCATCCTCTATCCCGCCCGCATCAGTCGCTGGGCCGCGATCTGCCTTCTGTGGGTGACCTATGGCCGCTGGTTCATCGATACGGGCGACACCATGAAGGAATGGAACGACGCCATTCTGGTGATGGGAATTGCCGGTTGCGGCGCGCTTGCCGTCATCATGATGCAGCTCGATGCGCTCGCCGACCTCTGCGTCAAATGGTCGAGCGGCCGTCCCATGCGCAGTCACGGCCAATGGCTGATGGCGCGGTCCATGCAGGATGCCGGCATGCTGGTGCTTTGCGCGGTGCTGGTATTCACGCTGATCATTGTTCCCGAGATCTCGGACGATCTGGTGATGGGCGGCCTTCTGGAGTATCCGGCGCTGGTTCCTGTGACCATCGCGGTCGGTTTCTCCGTCGCCGGGCTGCTCCTGTCCTTCAAGACGGAAAAGGCGCTGGTGCTCTTTGCGGCAACCGCCTTCTGCCTGCCGGTGATCGTCGTGCCGGTCGCAACGCTTGATCTGGTGATCCTCGCAGGCCTTACCCTTGCGGCCCTGGTTGGCCTGTGTACCCTCGCGACATGGTACAACAACCGCTTCTGGATGCTGTGCACCTATCTCGCTCTGACGGCTGTGGCGCTGTGGCTGCTTCAGGTCACGATCGGGTCTTTGTTGGGCCAATCGCTGTTCTTCCTGATTGCGGGCATCGTTCTTCTGGGCGTGGCCCTTTGGCTCGCGCGGATTTTCCGAAAGAGCGGCAAGCCGCCCGCCGCGTCCTCCGACATGAAGGAGGTTCAGCCATGACGCAGACCGCCGACCTCGCCGGACCGCGCCGCATCGCCTTCCGCTTTCCCTATCTGGTCTGGGGGCTCGTCGCGCTCATGCAGCTCGCCGTCATCGGGGTTCCGCTTCTGGACCGCCTTCAAGTGCAGATGACGGGACGCGTGGTGCCGCTGGAACTTGTGCCCATCGATCCGAGAGACCTGTTGCGCGGGGACTATGTCGTCATCAATCTTGCGATCGGCAGCATCGATATCGATGTGCCCGGGGCCAGGGAGATAGAGCGCGGAGACGAAGTCTATGTCAGCCTTGAGGTTGATGGCGACGCTCCCGCCCGACCGGTGGCCATCAGCCGGAACCGGGAGGATGCCGGGGATGTCGCGATCGCCGGATATGTGCGCTATGCGACAGATGATAATCTGCGGGTCGATTACGGAATTGATGCCTTCTTCCTGCCGGAAGGCGAGGGGCTGGTTGTGGAGCAACTGGACGCCAGTCGCCTGATGCTGGACGTCTCCATTGCCGATGACGGGCGCTCCCTGCCGGTGACCCTTCTTGTCGACGGAAAAGTCTTCAGGTCCGACGGCATCTTTTGACGCCGGGCCCTGGCGGCGTTATGAGCGCCCCAAGACATTCCTCATTCAACAGGCCGCCGCCATGTCCGATCCCGCACTCGACACTCTTCTCATGCCTCTGGAGGCGGAGGCCATCGACCTTGCTCCAGGGGCGCGGGTGCTGTTCCTGCGCGCACGGGCGGGAACTGCCCTCGACGCGCTGGCAAACATGAACCTCGTGTGCGAGCAGAGCTTCGCGCCTGACAGGGACGCGCTCCACAGGGCAGGCCACAAGGTTGAAGCTGAGATAGACGAAGACGGTTTCGCCGCGGTTTTCGTGCTGCCGGGCCGTCAGAGACAGGAAGCACGGGCGCAGCTTGCCCGTGCATTGCGCAAGGCGGAGCCGGGCGGACTGGTGATTGCCTGCGCCCCCAACAGCGAAGGCGCAAAGACACTTGAGAGCGATCTTGAGGACTTGCTGGGAAGCGCGCAAAAACTGACCAAGAACAAATGCCGCGTCGTCTGGGAGACCGTTCGCCAGGACGCGCTGAATGCCTCGCTACTTGAAGCGTGGCTTGCCCTTGATGCGGCCCGCCCGATTCTGGACGGAGACTATATCAGCCGGCCCGGCATTTTCGCCTGGGATCGCATCGACCCGGCCTCACGTCTTCTGGCTGACCACGTGCCATCCTCGCTCAAGGGCAGGGGAGCGGATCTTGGCGCCGGTTTCGGCTACCTGGCGCGCGCGGTCCTCGAAAAGGCCCCCGCCGTCGCCGCGATGGATCTTTATGAAGCGGAAAAGCGCGCTCTCGACCTTGCCGAAACGAACCTGGCCGGGTTCAAGGGAAAGAAAGCCATGAACGGCATCTGGTCCGACGTCACCAAGGGCATCGAAGGTCCTTATGATTTCGTCGTCTCAAATCCCCCGTTTCATCAGTCCGGCAAGGCAGACAGGGCGGATGTCGGCCAGGGCTTCATTCGCGCGGCGGCTGGTGGGCTGAGGCCCGGAGGCGAGTTTTTCCTCGTCGCCAACCGGCATCTTCCCTACGAGCAGACCCTCGGCGACGTCTTCGCCAGGGTCGAGCAGCTTGCCGACGAGGGCGGCTACAAGGTGATCCGTGCGATCAAGGCCAAGGGAGGTCGCTGAGATGCGTCTGGTGAAGCTTCTCGCCAATCTCGGCTACGGCAGCCGCAAGGAAATGCAGACAGCGATCCGTCACGGTTGGGTGACCGACCGTGAAGGCAATCGGCTGAAGGCGGATGCCCGTACCGCCCACGAAGACATTCTGTTTGATGACGAACCGCTCGATCCGGCGCAGGGCGTCGTGCTTCTGCTGAACAAGCCGCTCGGCTACACCTGCTCGACAAAGGATCAGGGGCGGCTCGTCTATGATCTGCTTCCCGACCGGTTCCGCGTTCGAAAACCGGTGCTGTCGACGATCGGCCGCCTCGACAAGGAAACCTCGGGAGCGCTTCTTTTCACCGACGACGGCACTTTCCTGCACCGGGTGATCTCACCGAAATCCGAAGTGCCGAAGGTCTATGAGGTGACGCTCGACCGACCGCTGAAGGGCGATGAAGGCATCCTGTTTGCGTCCGGTGAAATGATGCTGGAGAGCGAGGTCAAGCCTTTGAAACCGGCCGACCTGGAGGTTCTGGACGACACCCACGTCAGGCTGACGCTGCACGAAGGCCGTTATCACCAGGTCCGCCGCATGTTCGCGGCAACCGGCAATCACGTGACCGCACTGATCCGCAGCCACATCGGCGGTCTTGGCCTGACCGGGCTCGACGAAGGCGAATGGCGTCTCCTGAGCGACGCCGACAAGGACGCGATTTTCAGCGCCCCCGCCGCTTCCGGACAGTGAAGCGGCTGATGCCGGCGCACCTCTCGCCGGTGGTCGAATAAAAAAATTCTTCGTGTGCATCCGGTTTCGGATCTGCCGTGTACTCCCCTTGAGAGGCGCAATGGTTCGCCTCCGGAGAGTTCCAGACGGAGATCTGAAATGTCGCTTGTTGCACGAAGCTTATTGACCGCATCCGCCCTCGTCCTTGCTGCCGGGGGTGCCCAGGCCTCCTCTGCCATTGGTCTTGCCGGAGACAACACGCTCGTCGTCATCGACAGCACCGATGCCACGGTAAAGGGAACGATGGATGTGACGGGAGCGGATCGCCTTCTCGGCATTGATCTTCGCCCGGCGACCGGTCAGCTCATCGGCGTGACCGAAGCGCAGGAAATCGTCGAGATCGATCCGAAGACCGGTGCTGCCACGGTGATTTCCAAGATGGACACGATGCTTCCGCTTCAGGACGGCATGCCGGTGATCGTCGATTTCAACCCGAAGGCCGACAAGCTGCGCTTCATGACGGGAACGACCAATCACCGCGTCGATATCGAAAGCGGCAAGGTAACCGTCGACGGCAGCCTGGCGTTCGAGGAAAAGGACATGCATGCCGGCGAAGCCCCGAACATCGTCGCGGCCGCCTACATGAATTCCTATGGCAAGCCGGAAATGACCGCGATGTACGACATCGACGCGACCATCAACGCGTTGATCCAGCAGACGTCCCCGAACGACGGAACGCTCGCGGCCATCGGAAAGCTCGGCGTTGATGCTTCCAAGACCTATGCCTTCGACATCGCAACCGATGCGGAAGGCTCCAACAAGGCATGGCTTGCGACCGGGATGTGGCTGCATACCGTCTCGCTGGAGAACGGCAAGGTGACGGGAAGCTGGGAAATCAAGGGACTCGACCAGCCGCTGCGGGACATCACCTTCATGACCGCAAAATAACCCGGGTTCACATCGTTTGGGCCATGCGGATCAATTCCCACCGTGATTTGCATGGTCCCGGGCCGGAGTGGCAAGGGACGCCCGTACCCAAGCGCCACTCCGGCACTTTTTTGTTCTGGCGCCAGCTTACGCACAGGCGCAGGGGTGCTGGCTGGTTTACGTATCGTTCGCTATGACTTAGGCCTGTTATGGTAGTGAGCGGACGAGAGTCCCAGCGGACATGATGGATAAGGTGAGTGGGATGGATCATGCGGAGTTGATCGCAGGCTGCGCGCGAAAGGACAGGTCGGCTCTTCGGTCGCTGATGGAACATGAAGGCCCGAAGATGCTGGGCATCGCACGGCGCATTCTGCGCAGGGCGGACCTGGCCGAAGACGCGTTGCAGGATGCGCTGATACAGATCTGGCGCAAGGCGGGCAGTTTCGATCCGTCCAGGGGATCGGGCAGGGCCTGGATCTACGCGATCCTGCGCAACAGATCGCTGAACATGCTCCGGGACGGTTCGCGCGAGGCCGCAACGGAAGACGACAGGCTCGAACGACAGATCGACGGGAGCGAGCTGAACGATGCCTGGGAAATGCTCGGCCATGACAGTGAATTGCGCAAATGCCTGTCGGAGCTTGAGACGGACAAACGCAGCGCCGTTCTGATGTCCTATGTCTGGGGCTATACGCACGGCGAAATCGCCGGTCGGCTTTCGGCGCCGCTCGGCACGGTCAAGGCCTGGGTGAGGCGCGGTCTTACCTCCTTGCGGGAGTGCATGTCATGAGAACCGCAGACCGGGACCTTGCCGAACTTGCAGATGAATTCGTCATCGGACTTTGTGACCCGGAAGAGCAGCGCGAAGTGGAACAACGGCTCGAGAATGAAGCGGATCTGGCAGCCCATGTGGAACTTGCCCGCCAGCGCTTCGCCGCACTGGATGCGGCGACGCCCGAAGAGGCTTTGCCGGAGGGCCTGTGGACACGTATCACGCGCCGCCTCGACGCTCTCGAGGCCGGCGGGGCCGAGAGCCAGGAGCCAGAGACCGGCGCAACTGTCACCGATCTGGGCGCGGCCAGGGCCGCGCGGTCCGGCGGCATCGGCTGGACGGGCTTCACCGCCGTCACGGCTGTCGCGGCAAGCCTGGTGCTCGCCATTGCGCTTGCCTGGAATGTTCTAACCGCCGTCGACCCGAAGGTCATCGCCGTCCTTGTCAGCGACGACGGCCAGCCGGTCGCAATGATCGAGGGAACGCAGGACAATACCACCCTGGTCACGATGCTCGGAGATACGGATGTTCCGGCCGGCACGGTCCTGCAGCTCTGGACCAAGCCCGATCCGGATGGCCCGCCGGTTTCGGTCGGCGTTTTCGACGAGCCCCAGAAAACTGTTCTGGAGGCCATGGGTCTGCCTGCTCCGACGGTCGACCAGCTCTACGAGATCACGTTCGAGCAGCCGGGCGGTTCTCCGACAGGCCTGCCGACCGGGCCTATTCTCGGAAAAGGCTTCACCAAGGAACCGAACTGAGGCAGCCTTGCTAAAAAACAAAACCCCGGCCGGAGACATTCCGGCCGGGGTTTTTCATTTTGATGGTTCGTCAGGGTCTGGACGCGCGCGCCGCGAGGGCGATCGCGATATAGCTCCAGCCGTTGAGCAGAACCGATATGCCGGCGATGAGCCCAAGGGCCCAGGCGGCGGAAGAGGGAAGTTCCAGCCAGATCATGACGCCGGCCGCCAGCGAGACGATGCCGGCAATCATCACCCAGATCCAGCCATCATGCGGCTTGAGCTTGAATGCCAGCAGGACCTGGCTGATTCCCTGGGCGATGAAGATCGCCGCGATCACGAGCGTCAGTGCGAATGTGCCGGCCAGCGGGTTCAGGTAGATGACCAGACCGCCTATGACGGCGATGATGCCGGTGATCAGGTTCCAGAGAAAGCTGGAGGTGCCCTGCGTCTTGAACGCATTGTAGATCTGGACGAGTCCGCCGACGAAAAGCACGATGGCAATCAGGATCGTCACCGCCACGGACGTCGCCAGCGGTGCCGCGATGAGAATGAGCCCGCCGATCACCAGGGCGATGCCGAGAACAAGAAACCAGATCCAGTTCTTCTGGATCTTCAGTCGCATTTCTTCAATGTTGTGAACCGCATCTGTCATTTTGACCTCCTCACGTGCAGGTTGTTCAGGTTAGCTCTTTTGCGTGTGAACACAAAATACTGATGACAGTTTGTGCATTCGTAAACTTCCGGGAGACGGTTGACTTTTGGTGTGTATATGCACAGTTACGGCTCATGACAGCAGATGATGACGGCATCGAAGACGATTTTTCCCTGTGCGTGCTGGACAATGTGCGCAAGGCCGCCAGGGCGGTCAGCCGTCATTATGACCGGCTGGCGCGTCAGGTAGGCATGACGGCCGGCCAGTTTTCGGTACTTGTCTCCGTCTGCAAGGGAGATGGAGAAACAACTGGAGAGCTTGCCCAGCGGCTGTCGATGGACCGCACCACGCTTGTGCGCAACATCGCGCTTCTGGAACGGGACGGGCTGGTCCTGTCTGCATCCACCGCCGATGGAAGGGGCAAGTGCTACCGTCTCAGCGACAAGGGGGCGAAGCTCCTCCAGGAAGCACTTCCCTTGTGGCGCAAGGCCCAGGGCGACGTGATGGGGCAACTGGGAGAGGACGAATTTTTCAAGACAATCAATTCCTTGAAGCAGCTTTCGAAACTCTGATCGAGGCTGTTCACGCAGGGAATGAACTGCCTTAAGGGCAACATGAGCATTTTCATAAGCACATCGAGTGCGAAATCAGACGAGGAATGACATGCGGCGTGTAGTGGTTACGGGATTGGGCGTTGTTTCACCGGTGGGCACCGGGGTCGACGCGTTCTGGGAAAGGCTCAAATCGGGCGCGAACGGTATCCGCAGGATCTCTCATTTCGATGCAGGCGACCTGGCGTGCCAGGTGGCAGGCGAGGTTCCGACCAGTGCCGAGGACGAACACGGGTTCGATATCGATGCCGTGATCGATGCACGCGACCAGCGACGGTCCGGCCGGTTCATTCATTTTGCCATGGGGGCCGTTCAGGAAGCGCTGGCGCATGCGGGCTGGTCGCCTGCCACCGACAGGGAGCGCGAGCGGACCGGAACGATCATCGGTACCGGTGTTGGCGGATTTCCCGAGATGACCGCGGGCACGCGTCTCGTCGACGAGAAGGGCCCCCGGCGGGCATCGCCGTTTCTGGTGCCTTCGTTCCTTGCCAACCTGGCCGCCGGTCAGGTTTCGATCCGGCATGGTCTGAAGGGACCGATCGGTGCCCCCGTGACCGCCTGTGCCGCTTCGCTGCAGGCACTTGGAGACGCGGCACGTCTGATCCGGTCGGGCGAGGCCGATGTCATGGTCGCAGGCGGCAGTGAAGCCTGTATTGACCGCGTGTCCTACGCCGGCTTTTGTGCCGCAAAGGCCATGTCTTCCAAACGCAACGACGATCCCGAGCATGCATCCCGGCCGTTCGATCAGGATCGGGACGGGTTCATCATGGGCGAAGGCGCCGGAATTCTGGTTCTCGAGGACTATGAACACGCGAAGGCACGCGGTGCGACCATTCTGGCCGAACTGGCAGGATACGGCACCAGCGCCGACGCTTATCACGTGACGGCGTCCTCCCCGGATGGAGAAGGCGGACTGCGCGCCATGCGGCAGGCCCTTTCCATGGCAAACCTGTCGCCGACCGAGATCGGCTACGTCAACGCCCATTCGACATCCACCCCGGTCGGTGATGCCGCTGAGGTTGCGGCGCTGTCCACCTTGTTCGACGGGCGGGGAAAGGATCTGGCGGTATCGTCGTCCAAATCGATGTTCGGCCATCTTCTGGGCGCGGCGGGCGCAGTCGAAGCGATCGCCTGCGTCAAGGCTCTGGTCAGCGGAATGCTGCCGCCTTCGAGGAACCTGGACAATCCGGACGAGGCCATCTCGAAGTTTGAGATGATCCCCGGAAAGGCGATCGCGCGTGATGTCAGCCATGTTCTGACCAACGGCTTCGGATTTGGCGGGGTCAACGCCAGCGCTGTCTTTTCGAAAATCTGACAGATCGGCATCTGTTCTTGGCATGAGATTAATTCCCATATATGAGATTATTCTCGAATATGGGAATCGCGAATGCCGAACTCTGATACCGAACTTGCGGAGCGCCTGAGCGCGCTTCGCCGTGCGCGGAACTGGCCGCTTGAGCTGCTTGCGGAAAAAACCGGGGTCAGCCGGGCCAGTCTGTCGCGGATCGAGCGGGGAGACACCAGCCCCACCGCCGCCATTCTTGGAAAACTCGCAGCTGCCTTCGGGGTCACCGTGGCGGAGCTTTTCGGCGTCTTGCCGGGCCCGTCCGAGACCTGTTTCCCCCGAGGCGACCAGCCGGTCTGGCGCGATGCCGAGACCGGTTTCGTTCGACGGTCGCTGACACCTGCCTCCGGAGGCTATCGCGGGTCGATGATCGAGGGCTGGTTGCCTGCCGGCGCAATCGTTTCCTATGATGCTCCGCCGTTTCCGGAGCTGGAGCATCACCTTGTTTTGCTGGAGGGAAACCTGCGCTGCACGCTCGGGCGCGACATCCATGACCTGACACCCGGCGACGCCCTGCGCTTTCGCCTCAATTCCCCCAACAGCTATCAGGCGACCGGTACCGCACCGGCGCGTTACATCCTGACGGTGATCATCCCATGAACGACGTGAAACACCCTGCAGAAGGAGCTCGCCCGAACTTTGTTCCGGAAGCTCCGGTTAAGCTGCTGTCAGCGGCCGAAATGAAGGAGGCTGTTCCCCGGCTCGGCCTCTTGTTGAAGGCCTGTGTCGAAGACGGAGCCGGTATCGGTTTCGTTCTGCCGCTGGACGAGGAAAAGGCTGCTAGATTCTGGCGGGACAAGGTTGGTCTGCTCGAGGAGGGCGGGGCCCATGTTCTAGTCGCGCGGGAGGAAAACGACATCGTCGGTGTCGTCATGCTCGTGCCTGCACCGCAGGACAATGCCAACCACAGGGCGGATGTCGCGAAGTTGCTGGTGCATCCCGGCCATCGTCGAAAAGGCATCGCCCGCAAGCTGATGGAGGCGATCGACGGTCTTGCCCTGTCTCTGGATCGCTGGCTCCTGGTCCTCGACACAGTTACCGGCGACCGCGCGGAAAAGCTTTACCCGACGTGCGGCTACCGTAAGGTAGGTGTCATTCCGGACTATGCCTATGGCAGCCATGGAACACTCGACGCGACCACGGTGTTCTACAAGGATCTTCGGTCCGGGGCTGCTGACAGCTGACGCAAACAGCCGCCGGCATGATGCGCATGCCGGCGGCTACAATAACTGAGAAGTATGTCAGGCGCGTCCTGGCGCGCCCCATTCCAATTAATCGCTGAGGTCAACCGAGTCCGGTTCGACGTCAAGTTCCTTCAGAACCTTCTGGACAGCGTCCATCATCGGCGGGGGACCACAGAGGTAGAACCGCTTGTCCAGATCGGGGACAAGATCCTTGATCAAAGCAACGTCGACCTCGCCGTGATGTGAACCGGAGACGTCCTGCTCGGACAGGACGTGATCCACCTTCAGCCCGTCCATCGTCTCCAGCTCCTTGCGGTAGATGATGTCATCGGCAGTCTTGTTCGCGAAGATCAGGTGATTTCCCTTCAGCTTGTCCTTCTCCTCAAGCTTGCGGAAAATCGCCATGAAAGGCGTGATGCCCGCGCCACCGGCGATGAACACGCCGGGTTCGTCGTAACGAAATGTCTTGAAAGGTTCGGCGATCAGGATCGCATCACCTTCCTTGAGGCTGTGGAGCTTTTCGGTCACGCCGTCATGATCCGGGTAGGACTTGATCGTGAATTCGAGGGCGCGCTCTTCGGGAAGGGACGTCATGGTGAAGGGACGCGTCTCGTCGCGCCAACCATCTTCGTCAACGGCGATTTCTGTCGCGTCTCCCACCTTGTAATCGAAGCCTTCCGGCTCGGCGATCACGAAACGTTTCACGTCATGGGTGACCTGATCGACTTCGAGAATCTGCGTCTTGTGCATCTCAGCGCCTCCTTGGATTTCTTAGAATTTGGCTTTGTGGAGGAAAACGCATTCGCCCGGGGGAAGGTTCCCAGGAAACATGCCGAAGAGCTGGTCTGACGTAAGGTGATCTTACGCTTCGTTCAGCATCTCCAGCTCCAGCCACTGCTCTTCCGCGGCATCCTTTTGCCCTGTCAGTTCAGTGATCTGGGCCGAAAGCTTTGCAAACTTGTCCGGGTTCTTCGTGTAAAGGTCGGGATCGTTCATTTCCGACTGAAGAGCTTCAAGTCTTGCTTCAAGTTTCTCGATTTCGCCCGGCAGGGACTTGAGCAGGTGCTGCTGCGTGAAGGTCAGCTTTGATTTCTTCTGGGCCTTGTCTGCGGACGCGTCCGACGTCGAAGGTTTCTCCTTCTTCGCGGTGGCGCTTTTTTCGCTCTTGCGGGCGGAAACGCCTTCGCCGCGCTGCGCCAGCATGTCGGTGTAGCCGCCGGCATATTCGCGCCAAATACCCTCACCCTCTGAAACGATGACGGAGGTCGCGACCCGGTCGAGAAAGTCACGGTCGTGCGAGACGATCAGGGCCGTTCCGGGATAGTCGGCCAGAAGTTCCTGAAGGAGGTCGAGAGTTTCGAGATCGAGATCGTTGGTTGGCTCGTCAAGCACCATCATGTTGGACTTGTTTGCCAGCGCGCGTGCAAGCATTGCCCTGGCGCGCTCGCCGCCTGAAAGAACGCCAACCGGTGTGCGTGCCTGCTCCGGAGAGAACAGGAAATCCTTCATGTACGACATCACGTGTTTGGTTTCGTCGCCGAGCACGACCGTGTCACCGCGCCCGCCTGTAAGAACCGAAGCCAGCGTATCCGTGAGGTCGAGGTTTTCCCGCTTCTGGTCGAGCGTGACCATTTCGAGGTTTGTTCCGAGCCGGGTTGAGCCTGTGTCCGGTGCCAGCTCCCCGGTCAGCATCTTCAGGAGCGTCGTCTTGCCGGCCCCGTTCGGTCCGACGAACCCGACCCGGTCACCGCGCTGGATGCGGGTGGAGAAATCCTTGACGATCTCGCGGTTTCCATAGGTCTTGGAAATGCCCTTCGCCTCGACCACCAGCTTGCCGGAGACTTCCGCATCCGTTGCGGCCAGCTTTGCGGTGCCTTGCGGGCCCCTGTGCTCGCGCTTCTGCTTGCGCAGGTCCGCAAGCTCGCGAACGCGTCGCATGTTGCGCTTGCGCCTGGCCGTGACGCCATAGGTCATCCAGTGCTCTTCGCGCTTGATCTTCTGGGCGAGCTTCTGCTGGTCGATCTCTTCCTGCTCGAACACCTCGTCGCGCCAGCTCTCGAAATGCGCGAAGCCCCGGTCCAGGCGACGCGAAACGCCGCGGTCGATCCACACCGTTGCGCGTGAGAGGTTCTCAAGGAAACGCCGGTCATGGGAAATGAGCACGAGCGCGGACTTGAGGCTCTTCAGTTCCTCTTCCAGCCATTCGATGGCAGGAAGATCGAGATGGTTGGTCGGCTCGTCCAGGAGCAGGATATCGGGTTCCGGCGCCAGGGTGCGGGCGAGGGCCGCCCGTCGGGCTTCCCCGCCCGACAGCGATTTCGGGTTCTCGGTGCCGTTCAGCCCGAGGACCTCCAGCAGATAGGTGCCCCGGTAGGGATCATCGCCCTCCGTCAATCCCTCGTTCACATAGTCGAGGGTGGTCGCGTAGGCGGAAAGGTCGGGATCCTGCTGCAGGTAGCGGATGGTTCGTCCCGGCTGGAAGAAGCGCTCGCCGGTGTCCATCTCCACCATTCCGGCGGCAATCTTGAGAAGCGTCGACTTGCCGGAGCCGTTGCGACCGACGAGGCAAAGCCTTTCGCCCTCGGAAACGGAGAGCTCCGCTCCCTGCAGAAGCGGGGTGCCGCCAAAGGTAAGGTGAACGTCACGAAGTGTAAGCAGAGGCGGAGCCATATTTGCCCTGAAATTCCGGTTGGGATGGACGAATTTACGCACGGTGTACTGTCCGCACCGACGCCGCGCAAGCGGGGAGGGAGGTGACTTGCGCCGAATGTGATCAGGGACGAAGAGATTTTCGCCGTGAATTCGGCTATCATCTAAATCGTTTTCAGGGGCCAATCATGAGGCGCAGTCGTAACAGACTGGGAGGAGTGAAGAAATGGCAAACCGGATCGGTTTTCGCGGCCTCGTTGGGGGCGTGGCAAAAATCTCGAGAGCGGGCATGCTTGCCCTGACGGTACTTGCGGTGGCCGCGGCGTCGCTGCTTTCCGGCAGCCGGGAGGCAAGAGCGGATGCTCTCTACATTGGCGGCTCCGGCATAGGCTTTTCCTTCGGCACCGGTGGCTACCGTGGCGGTTACTTTGGTGGCCCGATCGGCTTCTACGGGCCTCCGTATCGTCCGTATGGAGCACCCTACTACTATCACCCCTATGACAGGCGGGCTTACCCCTACCGTCAGCGACTCTATCCCAATCGGTCGCGCGCCTATGTCGCCCCGCCACGTTATCAAGGACAACCTCAGCGTGTCCCGTATACCAAGACCGGCCTGGCTCCGTTCACGCCCGCCTGGTACGCTTATTGCTCAAGGAAATTCAAGTCTTTCAACCCGAATACGGGGACCTATCTGGCCTATAGCGGAAAGTATCGTTTCTGCCGATGAAGTTGAAACGATATTTCCTTCAGGCGATCAGGATCTTCCGGACGATGGGTGTAAATGGGGGAAAAATTTCCGGTGCGGTGGCTATTTTCGCAAAAACATCACCTAATTCAAAGCGCTTTGGGAAGCATGCCCTTACGGCATGGTTGATTGCTCGTTAAAGGCGTGGAATCGTGTCCGCATCGTTCCATGACATCAACAAATAACCTTGGAGGGGAGAGCGATATGATCAACACCATGCGTGCAACGGCGCTGGCAGCCGCATTGCTTGCGGCAACGTCCATGAGCGCCCTGGCGGCGACCGAGTACCACAGAGGCAACACAGCGGACCCGGAAACCCTGGATCAGCACAAGACGTCGACGATCTATGAGGCCCACATCCTGCGCGACCTGTACGAGGGGCTTGTCGCCTACAGCTCCGAAGGCAAGATCATTCCGGGCGTGGCCGAGGAGTGGACGGCTTCCGATGATGGTCTCGTCTATACGTTCAAGCTTCGCGATGATGCGAAATGGTCCAACGGCGATCCGGTCGTTGCCGACGATTTCGAATTTTCGCTACGGCGCATCATGAACCCGGAAACCGGCGCCAAATATGCCAATATCCTCTATCCGATCAAGAACGCGGAGGCCGTCAACAAGGGAGAGATGAAGGTCGAGGACCTTGGGGTGAAGGCGATAGACGATCACACGCTCGAAATTTCGCTCGAGGCGGCAACGCCTTATTTCATTGATCTTCTGGGTCACCAGACCGGCCTGCCGGTTCATCCCGCGAGCATCGAGAAGTTCGGCAACGACTTCGTCAAGTCCGAGAATATCGTCACCAACGGCCCGTTCGTGCTCGCCGAATTCGTGCCGAACGCCCATATCAAGGCCGTCAAGAACCCGAATTATCATGACGCGGCCAACGTCAAGCTGGACGCCGTCTACTATCATCCGACCGAGGACCGCAGTGCGGCGCTCCGTCGCTTCCAGGCGGGCGAACTTGACACCAACAACGATGCCCCGACCGAGCAGGTCGACTTCATGCGCGAAGAGCTGGGCGATCAGTTCCGCGTGGCGCCATACCTTGGCACCTATTATTACGCGCTGAACCATGAGGATGAGAACCTCGCCAAGCCGGAAGTCCGCCAAGCGCTTTCCATGGCAATCGACCGGGAGTTCCTTGCTGATGAGATCTGGGGCTCGACAATGGTCGCCGGCTACTCCTTCATTCCGCCCGGCATCGGAAATTACGGCGAACCGGCCTATGCGGATTACAAGGACATGTCCCAGATTGACCGCGAGGAAAAGGCCCTCGAACTGCTCGAAGCGGCCGGCTACAGCGAGGACAATCCGCTCAAGCTGACGATCAACTACAACACGTCAGAGAACCACAAGAACACGGCTGTCGCCATCGCCGACATGTGGAGCCCGCTCGGCGTGGAGGTCTCCCTGATCAACACGGACACCAAGACCCATTACGCGATGTTGCGCGACCGGCAGGATTTCGATGTCGCCCGGGCCGGATGGATCGGTGACTATTCCGATCCGCAGAACTTCCTGTTCATGGTGGAAAGCGACAACGACGGGTTCAACTATTCCAGGTACGACAACCCGGAATACGACGCATTGATGGAGGAGGCCGCAGCCACCATCGATCTGGAAAAGCGGGCCGAGATCCTGAAGCAGGCGGAAGAAATCTTCATGCGCGATCTGCCCTTCATTCCGCTGATGTACTACGGATCGATGAACCTGGTGTCCGACAAGGTCTCCGGATTCGAGGACAACCTCCTCAACATCCATCCGAGCCGCTGGATCAGCATTTCCGACTAAACCGATAATCACGAGGCCGGCGGAATCCGTTTCCGCCGGCCATTTTCAAAGGCGGCAGCAGACCGCCGTTGGAATAACAGGGGCGAAGCCTATGCACCGCTATGTGCTCGGTCGATTGCTTGGAGCGATCCCGACCATCTTTCTGATCGTCACCATCTCGTTCTTCCTCATCCGGATCGCACCGGGCGGTCCCTTCGATCTGGAGCGTCCGCTCGAAGCCAAGGTGATGGAGAACCTGAACAAGATCTATCATCTCGATGAGCCGCTCTGGAGCCAGTACCTGCTCTATCTCAAGAGCATCGCGAGACTGGACTTCGGGCCAAGTTTCTACTTCCGAGATTTCACCATCAACGAGCTCTTCGCCGCATCCCTGCCGATCTCAATCCAGCTCGGCATGTCGGCACTGGCGCTTGCGCTTGTCGTCGGGGGCGGCCTCGGTGTCTTTGCGGCGCTTCGCCAGAACCAGCCCGGCGACTATGGCGTCATGGCTGCGGCGACGCTGGGCGTGACCGTGCCCAACTTCGTGGTGGCGCCGATCCTCACGCTGATCCTCGGGGTCTATCTCGGCTGGCTGCCGACCGGCGGCTGGAACGGCGGTGCCTTCGTCAACGTGATCTTGCCCGTGGTGACCCTGGCGCTGCCTCAGGTCGCCGTCGTCGCTCGGCTGACACGCGGCTCGATGATCGAAGCCTTGCGGTCAAACCACGTACGCACGGCAAGGGCATATGGCCTGACGGACTACATGGTCATCGTCGTTCATGCCCTCAGGGGAGCGATCCTGCCGGTGGTGTCCTATCTCGGCCCGGCCGCCGCCGCCCTTCTGACGGGCTCGGTGGTCATCGAGACGATTTTCGGCATTCCGGGCATCGGTCGCTATTTCGTGCAAGGGGCCCTCAACCGCGATTATACGCTTGTCATGGGCACGGTGGTGGTCGTGGCCTGCTTCGTCATTCTCTTCAACCTCCTCGTGGATCTTCTGTATGCGCTGCTTGATCCACGCGTGCGCTACGATTGAGAAGCCCATCATGACCCTATCAGTCACGACCAATGAAGCGCCGGTAAAGGGCAGGTCGCTGTGGGACGATGCACGAGACCGCTTGCTGGCGAACCACGCCGCGGTCGCATCCCTCATCGTTCTGGCAACCGTCACGCTTGTTTCCATCCTCGGGCCGATGCTCTCGCCCCACGACTTCGACACCGTCTACCGCGACTACGTGAAGGTGCCGGCAAGCCTTCAGGCCTATCCGCGCGCCGATCAGGTGGAGCCCGGCTTCCTGTCCGCTGTCAAGCGTGCGCGGTTGACCGCGAGCGACTATCGCCGCGAAGGCGATACCGTTTTTGCGAATGTGACCTCGCGCCGGGAAATCGACCCACGCACGACCCGCTACATCGACCGAAGTGACCTGTTCCGCAATGCGGAGCTGACGGACATCGCGCCGGACGGAAAGTCGGCCGTGATGCGCGCCGACATCAACTACATGCATTTCTATTTCGGCACGGATTCAAATGGCCGGGACATGATGACCCGCACCTTCATCGCCGGCCGCGTGTCGCTCACGATCGGACTGCTGGCAACCTTCGTCGCGATTTCGATCGGGGTCCTCTACGGTGCCACGTCCGGTTATCTCGGTGGACAGGTGGATCAGATGATGATGCGTGTGGTGGACGTGCTCTATTCGCTGCCGTTCATTTTCTTCGTCATCATGCTTGTGGTGTTCTTCGGACGCAATTTCATCCTGATGTTCATTGCCGTCGGCGCCGTCGAGTGGCTGGACATGGCGCGAATTGTGCGCGGGCAGACGCTGACCATCAAACGGCAGGAATATGTGCAGGCCGCCGAGGCCATGGGGGTTTCCGACAGCGGCATCGTGCGCCGGCACATCATTCCCAACACGCTGGGGCCGGTTGTGGTCTACATGACACTGCTCGTTCCGAAGGTCATTCTTCTGGAGAGCTTCCTGTCCTTCCTGGGACTAGGTATCCAGGAGCCGATGACGAGTTGGGGCGTGCTGATTTCACAAGGGGCTGCCAATCTGCAGGGCGCCGCATGGATGCTGATCTTCCCGTCAATATTCCTGACATCGACGCTGTTGGCCCTGAACTTCATCGGCGATGGCCTGCGCGATGCGCTTGATCCCAAGGACAGGTAGAGAGATGACCATGACAGCAGAAACTGCACGCACGGTCCTGTCCATACGGGATCTGAAGGTGGATTTCGAAACGGCGACCGGCACGATCAACGCGGTGCGGGGCGTCGATATTCACGTCAATGCCGGGGAAACGGTCGCGATCGTCGGGGAAAGCGGATCCGGCAAGAGTCAGTCCATGATGGCCGCGATGGGCCTGCTGGCGTCCAATGGCCGAACAGATGGCGAGGTGATCTACGAGGACCGTAACATCCTGGGTCTGCCGATCCGCCAGCTCAACAAGGTCCGCGGTCGCAAGATCACGATGATCTTCCAGGAGCCTATGACCTCGCTCGATCCGCTGTACACGATCGGCAGGCAGCTTGCCGAGCCGATGGTCGTCCACGGAGGCTTGAGCTGGAAGGCCGCGCGCGCCAAGGCGCTTGACCTGCTGAAGCTCGTGAACATTCCCGAGCCGGAACGCAAGATCAAGGCCTACCCTTACGAGATGTCAGGCGGGCAACGCCAGCGCGTCATGATCGCCATGGCGCTCGCCAACGATCCGGACGTGCTGATCGCCGATGAACCGACGACGGCCCTGGACGTGACCACTCAGGCGCAGATCCTCGACCTTCTGGCCGACCTGCAAGAGCGTCTTGGCATGGCGGTGATCTTCATCACCCACGATCTGGGGATCGTCCGGCGCATCGCCGACCGGGTTTACGTCATGAAGACGGGCGAGGTCGTGGAAAGCGGCGAGACCGGGCGGATCTTTTCCCAGCCGGAGCACGCCTATACCCGCATGCTTCTGGATGCCGAGCCGACAGGCCGCAAGGCGCCGGTTCCTGACAGCGCCCCGGTCGTTCTGGAGGCCCAGAGGGTGGGGGTGGAGTTCGAACTCGCGTCCGGGTTCCTGGCGCCAAGTCATGTTCTTCGCGCGGTTGACGGCATCAGCTTCTCGCTTCGCAAGGGGCAGACGCTTGGTATCGTCGGGGAAAGCGGCTCCGGCAAATCGACACTCGGCCGGGCGATCCTCAATCTGCTACCCGCGACAGGACGGGTCGTCTTTCACGGCAAGCGGATCGACGAACTGGACCGGGCGGCGATGCGGCTGCTGCGCAAGGACATGCAGCTCGTCTTCCAGGACCCGTTCGGCTCGCTCAGTCCGAGGATGACCGTCGGGCAGATCATCTCCGAGGGGCTGAAGGTTCATGAACCGTCCCTGAGCGCTCAGGAGCGGGACGACCGCGCCTGCCGCGCCCTGGAGGAAGTCTCGCTGGATCCGGTCATGCGAAATCGCTATCCACACGAGTTTTCCGGTGGCCAGCGCCAGCGCATCGCCATAGCGCGCACGATGGTTCTGAAGCCCGAACTGGTGGTTCTCGACGAGCCGACGTCCGCTCTCGACCGGACCATCCAGAAGCAGGTCGTCGACCTTCTGAAGGACCTGCAGAAGGCCAACGGGCTGACCTATCTCTTCATCAGTCACGACCTCGCCGTGGTTCGGGCGATCGCCGACACGGTCATGGTCATGCAGCGGGGAAGGGTGGTCGAGGCCGGGACGGCGGACGCGATCTTCGAGGCGCCGGGCAGCGACTATACGCGTGAACTGATCGGGGCCGCGATGCTCACGCAGAAACAGATGATGGAAACAGCCTGACGCCTTGCCGAATGATGCATCGTGGTGGGTTCGATACGACAAACCACAATACCAGATGCCGTCCATTTCAATCAGGTTCGGGGGTCTCGATCGGCTGTCGCCGAGCCGTTGATGCCTATCGGGAGCCTGCGAGCGAGGAAAAGCGCTCCGGCTCCTGTTCGAAGGTCCGGCGGAGTTTCTGTGTATCGGTGCCGTAGATATGGGGGGCAAGAAGCGTTGCGCTCGACAGGATATGATCGCGCATCGCCTCCACCGAACCATCGACATCGCGCCGATCCAGGGCGTCAAGGATGCTGCTGTGCCGTGTGATGGGCGGGCTGTTCCAGGCTTGCTCGCTTCGTGGCACTTTCAGCAAGACAAGCTGAAGCATCATGATGCTCCGCAGCAGCATGGGCTCGAGAACCGGCATTTCCGAGGTCCTGAACAGCGTGAGATGAAATCCCCTGTCCAGTTCTGCTCCCAGAAAGACGTCCCGGCGCTTGCGGCTCTGATTGTAACGCTCGGCCATACTCCTGAGGTTGCAAATCTGGTCCTGCGTGATCCGGGTCGCGGCCTTGGCTATTCCGGTGACCTCGATATCGGTGCGCAGTTTCAGGAGAAGCATCGCTTCCACCGAACCCGGATCCGTGACGAAGGTCCCCTGATAGCCCCGGCGAATGACCAGCCCGTACTGCTGCAGGATCAGGAGGGCTTCCCGGATCGTACTCTGTGAGCAGCCGTAGTCCTGCGCCAGGGACTGCTCCGTGATCGGGCTGTCCGAGGTCAGTTCCCCGGTCAGAATTTTGCGCTTGAGATCCTGATAGACGGAATCGCACTTGCGGGCCCGCTTGCCACCTGCCGAAGATTCAGGCAGCGGATCGAAGTCCGCGGCACTTTGCATAGTCACGTCGTTGCCCCCACGGCATGTCCGGACCGGCAACACCCCTTGAATAAACTGTTCGACAGGGCAGTATCCTGACGAAAGACTATTGTTTTTCCATCCAGACGCATAGGCGGCTAAACGGTTAATGGGGCAAGCCAGCGGAATCAATCGCCGTTCCCGTTGTTGCACTGCTTTACACGTCTGTTCCTGCGGCCCTTTCGGGTCAGTGGGGCGCGTGCTTCATGACAGTGCCCGGCACTGTGTCGGACGGCTGTTAGAAATTACAATGTATTTATTGTTTCTTGCGTTTGTCGGAAAAGCAATCGGAAATGCTTAGACTTTAGTATAAAATTCGGACAACTTTAGGTCGCGTTGTCGTGATGCGGCTTTTCTCCGATCAGGCAGCGGCCTTTTCCAGTGCCGAAAGCCAGTTCCTGTGCGTGATCTTCTCCAGGGTCTGCGCGTTGAAACCCCGCTCGTCGAGCGCTTCGACGAGGCGGTAGAGACCGGTCACGTCGCGAATGTCTTTCGGCGTCATGCAGCCGTCGAAGTCGGAGCCGAAGGCGACGCAATCCTCGCCAAGCCGGTCAACGAGATAAGCCGCGTGGTCTGCAACGACGCTCAGCGGGGTGTCCTGCGTGTAAGCGCCATCCTTGCGCAGGAATGCAACATGGAAATTGATCCCGACAAGTCCGCCGCTTTCCTTGATCGCGTCAAGTTGCTTGTCGGTCAGGTTGCGGCTGCTGGGACTGATGGCATGGGCGTTTGAATGGCTGGCGACGATGGGCCGGTCCGTGATCCGCGCCAGATCCCAGAAGCCCTTTTCGTTGAGATGTGAAACATCGAGAAGAATACCGAGCTGGTTGCAGGCGCGCACGAGATCCCGGCCCGCACCTGTCAGGCCCGGCCCGATGTCCGGAGAGGCGGGCAGCTCCATCGGCACGCCGAAGCCGAAGTCGTTTTCCCGGCTCCATACGTGACCAAGCGAGCGCAGACCACGCTTGTAGAGCTCTTCCAGGGCATAGAACTGTGTGTCTATGGCCTCGGCGCCCTCGATGTGAAGGCTCATGGCCAGTTTGCCGTCCTCGATAGCCTTCCGGTTTTCCTCCGGCGTGCGGCAGATGACGACGGCTCCCTCGCTGTCGGCAGCAATCCGCTCAGCGCGCTCCAGCAGTCTGTAGGTGAAGTCGAGCGCCTCCTTTTGGGGCACAGGCGCGAAATTGACGGGATCCTTGGGATTGAAGGCCTTCGAGAAGTCCTGTGTCGGGTTGGACGGCACGAACATGGCAAAAAGGCCGCCGGCAAATCCGGCTTCCTGGGCGCGGACCAGATCCATGTGACCGATTTCCGAGCGCTCGAAAAAACTGCGTTCCCGACCTTTGATCGCCTCGATCTCGAGTTTCAGGATTGTGTCGTTGTGGCCGTCGAACACGGGAAAGGGAGATTTGGCAATCTGGTCGGGCACGGAAAATCTCTGGGAAATGAGGAAAAGGTCGGAAGGGGTGTTGGTGACAATCTAATGCTTTGAAGGCGGATTGTAAGGCTGATTCCTGGAATGTGACTTGCAACTGTTGAAAAGCTGTCTCAAGAAGGTGCCGGAATTTCGGAGGTCCTATGAAGCCTAACATTTCGCACCTTGATGATGAAGCCGGTGACAACCGTTTCCTGCCGAGCCGCCGGGCCTTTCTGGCCGGCGGTCTGCTGCTGTCCGCGACTGCGCTGGTTGGGTGTCAAACCGTTGTCGGTCTGCCGGATCAGGCGGAATTGCCGGACGAGGAGTTCGACTATGCGGCTGCCTATGCGGCGCTGCCGGACGGTGACTACACCTGGCCCGCTATCCCGTACAAGAATTTCGACCGCAAGTACTGGCGACAGGTTGTCGAGTACAGGACCTGGCAGGCGCCCGGGACGATCATCGTCGACCCTTACAACAATTTCCTTTACTGGACGCTGGGCAACAACAAGGCCCTTCGCTACGGCATCGGCGTCGGCAAGGCCGGGTTCGCATGGTCTGGCGAGGCGTTGATCCGGGTCAAGCGCGAACATCCGATCTGGCGCCCTCCACGGGAAATGATCGCCCGCAAGCCGTCCCTCGAGCGCTACTGGGAAAAGGGCTATCCGGCCGGCCTCAGGAATCCGCTCGGCGCAAGGGCTATGGACCTGTGGCAGGGCTCCAGGGATACGCTTTACCGTATCCACGGCACCAATCAGCCCAATTCCATCGGCAAGAGCGTATCCTCGGGCTGCATCCGCATGTGGCAGCAGGACGTGATCGACCTTTTCAACCGGGTGCCGCTCCGCACCAAGGTCATTGTGTTGTCGAAGGACCCGGGTGAAGGGGCCGAGGAAACCAAAGAGACCAAAGGGGCCTGACCGAATGCGATCGGTCCGACGCGGCCGACGCCCTGAGATGCCCGACGCAAAGAGGCTCGTCTCTTTCCGTCGGGCCTGCATCTCCTGATGCCATCCGGCAGGTGTTCAGAGCGTCCCCGGCAGGGCGACGTCGTGGAACACGGCCCCGAAATGGCATACGGCAGCCGCTAGCACGAAGGCGTGCCAGATCGCATTCTGGAAGGGCAGGCGCTTCCAGGCATAGAACATCGTTCCGATCGTATAGAGAAGCCCGCCTGCCAGGATCATGTAGAAGCCGAAATCGCTGGCGTTCTTGATCAGCGGATTGACGGCAAAGACCACGACCCAGCCGAGGCCGAGATAGATAGACACGGACAGCCGGCCGTTGCCGCTGAGATGGGCCAGCTTGATGATCACCCCCGCCAGGGCTCCCGTCCAGACCACCGCAAGCAGAATTCCGCCTGTCCAGCCGCCGATGATGATTGCCGCCAGCGGGGTATAGGTGCCGGCGATCATCAGGAAGATCGCGGCGTGGTCGAGCCGCCTGAGGATGCCAGTTTTGTTGTTCTTGGCCAGCATGTTGTAAAGCGCGGAACAGATCAGCATCGCCATCAGGCACGAGGCGTAGATCATCACGGTCACCTGCCGGGCAGGTTCGTCGGTGCCCCAGATCGTGATGGCGAGAATAATCGTGGCGGCAATGCCAAGGCATATGCCGATCACGTGAACGGCTCCATCTGCAATGAATTCCGCCAATGTCTCGGTTCTGGTGGTCGGCATCTGCTGTTGCCTCGCCTGGCTGACTGATCCCGCCCCTTGATCGGTTTGTCCGGGCCGGTGTCATTGTGCTTCCCCTCGAGGAAGCCTGCGACTGAGCGGGCCGGAATTCAAGTCCGATACGGCAATGCAGCAACCGTTTGCTGCGGCGCTCATGCTTGCACATGCTTGATGCTTGCATGATGTCCCGGTTAAAAGATGACGAAACTCAGCCCGGAAACGGACCTTTTCCATGAGCAATCATCTTTTCGAAGCCCTCACCGCGTTCATCCCCGACATGGACAAGCCCTTTTTGACGTCGGCGGAGGGAGAGGTCACCAGCTATCGCGCCATGATGGCCCGGTCGGCGCAATTCGCCGGAGCGCTCGGAAAGCTGGGCGTGCAGCCGGGAGACCGGGTCGCGGTGCAGGTCGAAAAGACGCCTGAAGCGCTGATGCTCTATCTTGCGACTATCCGGGCCGGCGCAATTTTCCTTCCGCTCAACACGGCCTATACACCGGCAGAAATCGACTACTTCATCAATGATGCGGAGCCGGCGGTCTTTGTGTGCGACCCGGCGAGGGCCGACGCCCTGGCCGAAACGGCGCAAAAGGCGGGGGCCAGACTCGAGACGCTGGATGCGGCCGGAGAGGGCAGCCTGCGTACGCTTGCCGACACGATGCCGGACCAATACGAGACGCAGCCGCGAGACGCCGACGATCTCGCCGCGATCCTCTACACGTCCGGGACCACCGGCCGCTCCAAGGGGGCAATGCTCAGTCATGAAAACCTCGCCTCCAATTCCCGCACCCTCGTGAAGGTGTGGCGCTTTTCCGAGGACGATGTCCTGCTGCATGCCTTGCCCATCTTCCACACGCATGGGCTCTTTGTTGCGACCAACTGCCTGATGATGGCAGGCGGATCAATGCTGTTCCTGCCGAAATTCGACCTGGACACGGTTCTGGAATGCCTGCCGCAAGCCACCTCCATGATGGGCGTTCCGACCTTTTACAGCCGGCTGCTGGGGTCAGAGGCCTTCACCCGGGATCTCGTCAGCCATATGCGCCTGTTCATCTCCGGCTCGGCCCCGCTGTCGGCAGAGGTGCACAAGGACTTCTCGAAGCGAACCGGGCACATGATCCTGGAACGTTACGGCATGACGGAAACCAACATGAACACCTCGAACCCCTATGACGGTGACCGTCGTCCGGGAACCGTTGGATTTCCTCTGCCCGGCGTCGGCCTGCGCATTGCCGATGCCACCACCGGCAGGGTGGTCGAGCAGGGCGAGGTCGGGATCATCGAGGTCAAGGGGCCGAACGTCTTTCAGGGGTATTGGCGGATGCCGGAAAAGACCGCGCAGGAATTTCGCACTGACGGCTACTTCATCACCGGAGACATGGGGCGAATTGATACGGGCGGATACGTGTCGATAGTTGGCCGGTCCAAGGACCTGATCATTTCGGGCGGGTTCAACGTCTATCCGGCGGAAGTGGAAGCCTTGCTGGACGAGGTGCCGGGGGTGGCGGAAAGCGCGGTCATCGGCGTGCCGCATCCTGATTTCGGCGAAGCGGTGGTTGCCGTGCTGGCCATGCGTTCAGGCGCTTCGGTCGACGAGGAAACCGTTCAGGCCGCGCTTCAGGACAAGCTTGCGAAGTTCAAGCAGCCCAAGAAGGTGCATCTCCTCGACAGCTTGCCGCGCAACACCATGGGCAAGATCCAGAAGAACGCGCTTCGCGAGCAGTTCCGCGCTGACTTTGCTTGATTAAGGCCTTGGTCATCAGCGCGCGTCACGGCTTTCGAACGCCAGTGTTTCAAGTGCCGTGTCTGTTGTGCTGCACCAGCTGGAAAGCGCCGCTATCAGGCGGGCCGATGGCGCATCTGCGGGGTCCGAGGCGCGGCGCACGCACCAGAGATCCAGTGAGACACCTTCCTCGCTGATTGGCCTGGCCACCAGCGTTCCGTCGGCCAGCTCCGGCGCGATCGCCCATTTGCTGAAAAGCGCAACGCCGAAATTGGCGCGTACGAGATCGATCACCGCTTCCGGGGTCGGCATATGCGTCAGTCTGCGGAACGGCTTTGTCGGGGCGCCGAGAAAGGTGATCCAGTCCAGGCCGGCCTCGGCGGTCAGCGGATAAACGAAGAAGCGCTCGTCCCCCATGTTCAGGCTGTTGACGACCGGCTCCGCTGCCAGTGGATGATCCTTCGACAGCACGGCAACGATCGGATAGCTGCCCAGCCTGACGCTGTGAAATGGCGTGAGCGCGGGCTGGCGGCCGGACACCAGCGAAACATCGACCGATCCCTCCAGAAGGGAGGCAAGCGGGTGGGCGGTCGCCCGTCCCGACAGATCGACCGAGAGGCGGGGGTCTTCAGTTTCCAGATAATCGAGAAAGGCCGGAAACCAGTGGTAGCGGCTGTAGGTGGCCTGGCCGAGACGAACCAGCACGCGCGCGTCGCGGGCAGAGGCCTCCAGTTCCTGTTCCAGGCGAAAGAGCTCAGCCAGGAAACCCTCGCCAAGCCGCTTCAGTCTTTCGCCTTCTTGCGTGAGTTCGAACCCGGTTTCCATCCGCCGAACGAGCGGCAGGCCGATCCTGCGTTCCGCTTCCCGCAAACGATGCGATGCCGCCGACTGCGTTATGCCGAGGCGCGCAGCGGCGGTCGTCATGGAACCGGTGTCCTCAAGAGCCGAAAGCAGGGTCAGATGATGGATCGCAAGCTTGGGTATCATGTTCGCATGAAATCATTTCATGAAGAGAATGAAAACTAAGAATTTTATTTCCTTCTGAGCGCGCGCTATCGACGGGCATGACCAATGTGACGCTTCAGCGATTCATGCCCGGACCAGCGAGCGCGACACTCGTGATCGCCATGTCGGCTGTCTGTTTCGGCCTCGTGCCACTCTTCGTGCGCGACCTGCAGGCGGAAGGCTCCGGTCCCGCCACAATCGCGCTCTACCGGTACGGATTTTCTGCACTTCTCCTGCTGCCCTTTCTCCGGCTCGACCGGGCAAGACTGCCGCATGTTCTTGTTTACGCCGGTGCGGGTGCGGTCATGGGGCTCAGTCTGATCGGATATTTCGATGCCCTGAGCGGTGCACCCGTGGCGGCCGTTGGCGTCGTCTACATGTCCTATCCGGTCTTTGCGGCGCTGTTTGCCTGGCTTCTCCTGCGGCAACAGCTCACCATGCGGTCGCTGGCGGCGGCTGCTCTGGTGACGGGAGCCGCCGCGCTGCTGCTCGACCCTGCTGTGTTGTCCCCGGATGATATTGCCGCCCTGGTCTGGGCGATCCCTGCGCCTGTGGCGTTCGGTTTGCTCGTGGTCGTCATGAGCGGCGTTGCCGGACGGCTCACCTCAACCGAGCGGGCAGGGTGGGTGCTCATGGGCTCCGTCGCCGGGCTTCTGCCACTGGCCTTGCGCGAAGGGGCGCTCATGCCTTCATCCTCCGGGGCGTGGGAGACAGTCGTCACCATGGGTGTCGTCACAGCGCTGGTTCCCCAACTTCTTTACACGGTAGCCTGCCAGCGGGTCGGGCCCGTGAGGACGGCCGCAGCCGGAAGTTTCGAATTGCCGACGATGTTGCTCGTCGGCTGGCTGGCCTTTGGCGAAGTCGTCGGGATCCGTGAGGCACTCTCCGCTGCCCTTGTCCTGTCGGCCATTCTGCTGGCGCCCACAGTTCGAACGACCTCCGAAACCTGAGCGGCAAATTCCTTCCTGCGTGCCGGCGGCGCCCTTGAGACCGGTCTCGGTACATCCCAAACAATTTCACGAAAGTATCTTGATACAAAGACAGTTCAGGTCTAAAGCTGCGCAAAATTTGGCCCGTTGGCCTGCACAGGTGTCAGGAGACAGAAACGATGACCGAGATTGCAACCGCCCGCACACCGGATCATCCGGTTCAGGACTTTTTCATAAATCGCTGGTCCCCCAGGTCCTTCGACGGTTCCACGATGCCCGAGGCCGATCTCAAGTCCGTTCTGGAAGCGGCGCGCTGGGCGCCCTCGGCCTTCAACATTCAGCCCTGGCGCTTTGTCTACGCGCTCCGCGATGATGCCCACTGGCAAAAGCTCGTCGGCCTTCTCAATCCCTTCAATCGGGACTGGGCACAGCATTCCTCCGCGCTCGTCTATCTCTTTTCCGACAGTGAAATCGACGGCAAGGACGGCAAGCCGGCCCGCCCGAATGCCACCCATTCATTCGACGCGGGCTCGGCCTGGGCCTATATGGCGCTTCAGGCGACTGAACTTGGCTATCATGCCCACGCCATGGCCGGCATCCTGAAGGATGACATCCACTCGGCTCTTGGCGTTCCAGAGCGCTTCGTTCCGGAAATCGCTGTTGCCATCGGCCGGCGGGGGGAGGCTTCAGCACTGCCGGAAAGCCTTCAGGCGCGGGAAGCACCGAGCCCCAGAAAACCGCTGGATGAAATTGCCTTTGCGGGAACCTGGGCCTGAGAAAGAAGCGGGCCGGCGCACCGGCCGCCCCCCGCACCAATGCGCGCGGGGGCGCCATCATTCAAAGGGACTGACGAGGCTGACCTGACCTCAGGAGGTGAGGTGCCCGGTCTTGCGCCAGATGCGCGCGCCCTGGGTGGTCCGCATCGTCTGGCGGCTGCCGGGCGGCAGGCGCAGCCATGTGCCCTGATCGTAGCGGCCGTCCTTATCCTCGAAACCTCCGTGCAAGACGAAATATTCCGCGCCACCGGGGAAGGACTGTTCGTCGAACGATGCACCCGCCTGCCAGTCTAGCATCACGACTTCCTCGTCGGGCCGCACGAACAAAGGCAGGATGCTCTCGCCCGGGCGCCCACCCTGCCAGCTCGCCGTATCAAGCGTGTCGATGCGAACGATGGCATCATCATCCGGCTTCATCTGGCGCAGCTTTACCAGAATGACGGCGCCGGGCTCGCTGGAGGGGATATGGCTCGAACCTGGCGGGTTTCGGACATACATGCCTTCGGTAAAGTCGCCGGTTTCGTCGGAAAAGACGCCTTGAAGCACGAGAAATTCCTCGCCGAGATCGTGTCGGTGAGCTGAAAAGGCCGAGCCGGGGGCGTATCTGACAAGGCTGGTCGCACGGGCCACTTCCGCGCCGTCGCGTTCCAGCATGCGCCGCTCGACGCCGGGCATTGGCGAAGGAACCCAGTCGAGCGTGGCGCAATCGACCACCGCCCGTTTGGACAGGTCCGCATGGATCTTCATAGTCAGCCTCCTCCCAAAGCTTGTTCCAATCAATTCGCACTTGCCGCTCGTTTTTCAAGGAGGTCGATGGTATTTGGGGTCCGAATTTTCGGCGATGCATTGCATCATCGGTGGAATTCAGGGAAAAACCGGGGAAGCCCGGTCACCGGCTTTGCAAGCTGCGTGGAATCGTGCTGACTACCGCACTTGAGGACAACCTTTCGGAGATATTGGCGCGCTGCCGGCGAGCGTGCTTGAGATGATCGTATGACGGTTCAAATCGATATCGGTGACATGACGGGCGGCGCACGCGCCGGGCTCGACCTGGAAGAACTACTGGCAACACGGTTGCTGGTGCAGGGCAATTCCGGGTCGGGAAAGTCGCATCTCCTGCGCAGACTTCTGGAGCAGTCCGCCAACTGGGTTCAGCAGGCCATCATCGACCCGGAAGGCGATTTCGTCTCGCTCGCCGACAAGTACGGCCATGTGGTCGTCGACGCGGTCGGCACCGAAAAGGACCTGCAGATGATCGCGGGCCGCGTGCGTCAGCACAGGGTGTCGGTGATCCTCAATCTGGAAGGCCTGGATGCGGACCGTCAGATGAAGGCCGCCGCGACATTTCTCGACGGACTGTTCGATGCGGACCGCGACCTCTGGTATCCCATGATCGTCGTGGTCGATGAAGCCCAGCTTTTTGCCCCGGCCGCGGCCGGCGAGGTGACCGAAGAGGCACGGCGCCGTTCGCTGGGGGCCATGACCAACCTGATGTGCCGCGGCCGAAAGCGCGGTCTTGCCGGGATCATCGCGACGCAGCGTCTCGCCAAGCTGGCCAAGAACGTCGCCGCTGAAGCGTCGAATTTCCTTATGGGCCGCACCTTCCTCGATATCGACATGGCGCGTGCCGCCGATCTTCTGGGCATGGAGCGGCGTCAGGCAGAGAGCTTCCGAAATCTCGACCGGGGTCACTTCATCGCGCTCGGTCCGGCGTTGTCCAGACGGCCCGTTCCGGTCCGCATCGGCCCGGTGGAAACCGCAGGCCGCGGCGGCAGTCCGAAGCTGATGCCATTGCCCGAACAGCCCAAGGAAGATGCCAAGGATCTCATCTTCACGCCGGGAGCGGACGAGGCGCAGCCGGTGCGCCAGCGCTTCGTCGAGCCGGTTGCCTCCACCGGGGAGGTGCTCGATCGTCTGAGCTCGGCAGGTCAACCCGGTGAGAGCGATGTTCAGCCCGCTGAAAGCCTGCTCGATTTCGGCGAGCGTGAGGCGAAGATCGCCGAGATCATCGCCGGCATTCTGGAAGAAGAGGACGCGGCATTCCAGCCGATTGCGACGCTTTATCAGGACTTCCAGGTCCGCTGCCGCATCTCGAAACTGCCGGGCGGTGCGCCCGATCTTCAGACATTCCGTGAAAAGCTCTCTGTCGCCCGTGCCGGTGTCGAAAAAGGCGAGATGGACGACGGCGACTGGGCGCAGGCCGAACTCATTGCAGCCGAACTGCCCGAGGATATGCGCGGGGTCTATCTTCTGCTGGCAAAGGCCGCGATCGCCAAGGCGCCATGTCCGGGCAACATCGAAATCGCGACGGCTTACGGCACCCGGTCTCCGGGCCGGGCGCGCTGGCTCCTCAGCCACATGGAAGAACGGGGCTTTCTGGTCTGCGCCACCGACCTTCGCGGCAATCGAATCGTCACGCTGACCGATCTCGGCTGGCAGACTGCACCCGGGGACGAAGCCGCGGCCTGACGAACCGACTGATTGTCGGATCTATTTCGGAAGTTCGTCGTACATCGGCACTGTTTCCAGGTCGTGATCCCAATTAGCCCGGCTGGCCGTGAAGATATGCGCCGTGGGATTGATCTCGACCGGCGTATCGAGGCAGCCGGCGGGGATGACCAGCGACTTGCCGTCCGCCGCCTTTCTGGGAAGAGCGCCGCCACATTCGCAGCAGAAGCTTCTGCCGAAGCGTGTTTCGGGATGGCTGTAGATCCTGGCATTCTTCTCACCGCTTTCCCACGTTATCGTCGCGTCTGGTGCAAACAGATTGGCCGCATGGGCAGATCCGCTAACCTTGCGGCAACGGGAGCAGTGGCACAGAAAGAACGCCTGCAAATCACCTTTGATCGTGAAGGCCACAGCGCCGCAAAGGCACGACCCCTTGTGGAGTGTCATGTCTGAAATTCCGATCCTGAATGACGGTCCTCGGCAAGACAGATACCTGATGAAAGGGGCCGTACCAACCCTCAGATTGCGGGCCGCATTCGCTGCGCATGTTTTCCGGCGGCGCGGACATCCACTGGCTTCTTCGCCAGAAGGTAGTCGAGCTGTGAAAGCTCCAGCGCAATCCCGTCAATGGTGCGGATGAGAACGCTTTCAAGATAGCTGCCGGCGGGCGAACGGTCACGGATATCGATCGCCCGTTCCCGCGCCTTGCGCAGATAGAGGATCATCGTGCGCAAATCCTCTGTCGTGACGTCGATAGGGTGGACGTCGGCCGACTGCGACATTTTCGCCTTGGTGACCGGATTTGAAGAAAGGTCGACAGGGGATGGTTCCATGGCAGGACTGGCGGATCGCATCTCTTAACCCTCAAATGTTCCTATTTTGTTCTTTTTACTCGAAAGCGCCGCAACGGACAAGAAGACAAGTGCGACAGCACCGCACAAATCGCGATCGTCCTTGAAATAGCACGCGAATTTCATTCTCCGTGCGACGCGCTTCAATCATCGTGGCTGCCCTGGAGACAGTCGGACCGACCGCCGGGAACGATTCTTTCGGTTTTCGACGTTTTCGATCCGGCGGGACATATTGCCGATGTCATCGCCAGACGGTTGGTGGTTGAATAGTAACTGGAGACTGGTTACATGTGTAACTAAATTGATCTCTGAACCGGGAGGACGTTATGGATCAGAGAGCAGACGGCGTCGACGCCGTCAGCGACACGGGACGGAATGCTGCCGGGTTCGACTACATGCCGGGCTTCGGCAACGACTTCGAAACGGAGGCGCTGCCGGGAGCTCTGCCGCAAGGCATGAACAGTCCGCAGAAATGCGCCTACGGCCTTTATGGCGAACAGCTTTCCGGAACCGCCTTCACCGCGCCGAGCCATCAGAACGAGCGCACCTGGTGCTACCGGATCCGCCCGTCCGTCAAGCATGCGGGCCGTTTCAGAAAGATTGATCTGCCGTATTGGAAGAGCGCGCCGAACGTCAGCGAAGACGTCGTGTCTCTTGGCCAGTACCGATGGGATCCGGTGCCCCATTCCGACAGGGACCTCACCTGGCTGACCGGCATGCGCACCATGACCACGGCCGGCGACGTCAACACCCAGGTCGGCATGGCGAGCCACATCTACCTCGTGACCTCCTCGATGGAAGATGCCTATTTCTACTCCGCCGACAGCGAGATGCTGGTCGTGCCGCAGGAAGGCGTCCTGCGTTTCTGCACCGAACTCGGCGTGATAGAGTTGCAGCCGAAGGAAATAGCCATCTTGCCGCGCGGCCTCGTCTATAGGGTCGAACTCGTGGAGGGGCCGGCGCGCGGTTTCGTCTGCGAAAACTACGGCCAGAAGTTCGAACTGCCGGGCAGGGGACCGATCGGCGCCAACTGCATGGCGAACCGTCGCGATTTCAAGACGCCCGTCGCCTGTTTCGAGGACCGCGAGACGGCCTCCACGGTGACCGTGAAATGGTGCGGTCAGTTCCACGAGACCGAGATCGGTCATTCGCCGCTCGACGTGGTTGCCTGGCACGGCAACTACGCGCCCTGCAAATATGATCTGGAAACCTATTGCCCAGTCGGCGCGGTTCTCTTCGATCATCCGGACCCATCGATCTTCACCGTCCTGACGGCGCCTTCCGGCGTGCCCGGTACGGCCAATATCGACTTTGTCCTCTTTCGGGAACGCTGGATGGTGGCCGAAAACACCTTCCGGCCGCCCTGGTATCACAAGAACATCATGTCGGAGCTGATGGGCAACATCTACGGCCAGTACGATGCCAAGCCGCAAGGCTTCGTGCCCGGCGGCATGAGCCTTCACAACATGATGCTGCCCCATGGGCCGGACAACAATGCCTTCGAGGGCGCATCCAACGCGGAACTGAAGGCCGAGAAGCTGGACAACACCATGTCCTTCATGTTCGAGACCCGCTTCCCGCAGCACCTGACGGAGTTCGCCGCCAAGGAAGCGCCGCTGCAGGACGATTACATCGACTGCTGGGAGTCGCTCGAAAGGAAGTTCGACGGCACACCGGAAGGTACCTGGGACAAGTAATGACCGCAGAAACATCCCCGGACCTGCCCGATCGTCTGGTCATTCTAGGCTCGAAGGGCGGACCCGCAATTCGCCCGGGCGGGCCGTCACCGACCGCGTCGCTGCTTCGGATCGAAGGACGAAATTGCGTCGTCGATTGCGGGCTCGGTGTGACCCGCGGGCTCGTTGAAGCTGGCCTCACGCTAAAGGACCTCGACCTCGTCTTCATCACGCATCTTCACTCCGATCATGTTCTGGAACTCGGCCCCCTGTTGCACACGGCCTGGACGACCGGTCTGTCACGTCCGGTCAGGGTATTCGGGCCGGAGGGGCTGATCGAGGTCTGGGACGGCTTTGTCTCCTCCATGCGCTACGATATCGATCTGCGCATCGCCGACGAGGGCCGTCCCGACCTGCGCGATCTCGTCGAGATCCATCGCCTTCAGGAGGGAATGGTACCGGTTGGCGACGCTTCGCTCGAGGTGCGGGCGCTGCGGGTCGACCATCCACCGGTCACCGACTGCTTTGCGCTCAGGTTCGAGGCGCAGGACTGGTCAGTCGTTTTTTCCGCAGACACGGCCTATTTCCCGCCCCTGGCGGAGTTTGCGAAGGACTGTGACGTGCTGGTCCACGAGGCCATGCTGGCGCGCGGCGTTGACAGGATTGTCGAAATTACGGGCAATGGCGAGCGGCTGCGCGAGCACTTGCTAGCAAGCCACACGATGGCGCCGGACGCTGCACGAATTGCAGAAACGGCAAACGCACGAACGCTCGTGCTCAACCATCTCATTCCCGCCGATCTGCCGGGGTTCGAAAGACGCGAATGGCTGGAGGCGACAGACGCCTTCCAGGGCGAAACCATCATCAGCCACGACGGTCTGGTGATCGAGAGACGGTGAGGGATTAGGATGAAACTTGCATCGCTGAGGGACGGCAGCCGGGACGGCAAGCTCGTGGTGGTCAACGACCGCCTGACCTACTGCACGGAAGCGACGACGATTGCGCCGACCCTTCAGGCGGCGCTCGACGACTGGCAGCATGCGGCGCCGAAGCTTCAGCTGCTGGCCGAAAGCCTGTCCCACGAAGCTGTGCCGATGATCCGCTTCCACGAGCACGAAGCCCTGTCGCCGTTGCCGCGCGCCTTCCAGTGGGCCGACGGCTCGGCCTATGTCAATCACGTCGAACTTGTCCGCAAGGCGCGCGGCGCGACCATGCCGGACAGCTTCTGGACGGAGCCGTTGATGTATCAGGGCGGTTCGGACACGTTTCTTGCGCCCCGCGACCCGATCCGCATGAAGGACGAAGCCTGGGGCATCGACCTGGAGGGCGAGATTGCAGTCATCACCGGCGACGTTCCCATGGGGATCGGCGCGGAGGAGGCGCGCGACTGCATCCTTCTTGTCGTTCTGGTCAACGACGTTTCCCTGCGCGGCCTTATCCCGGCCGAACTCGGCAAGGGGTTCGGCTTCTTCCAGTCAAAGCCGTCGTCTGCGTTCTCGCCCGTGGCGGTCACGCCGGCCGCGCTTGGCGACGCCTGGAAGGGCGGGAAGCTGCATCTGCCGCTCCATGTCGAACTCAACGGAGAGCCGTTCGGAAGGGCCAACGGCGGCGTCGACATGACCTTCGACTTCGGCCGCCTGATCGCCCATGCCGCCCGCACGCGCAAACTTTCCGCCGGCACCATCATCGGCTCGGGTACCGTTTCCAACAAGCTGGATGGAGGCCCCGGCAAACCCGTGAGCGAGGGTGGGGTCGGTTATTCCTGCATTGCCGAGCAGCGCGTGGTCGAGACCCTGAAAGACGGAGAAGCAAAGACGCCCTTCCTCAGGTTCGGTGATACCGTGCGCATCGAAATGCCGGATACGGAGGGCCACTCGATCTTCGGTGCGATCGAGCAGACGGTTGAACAGGCCACCTGAGGACAAGGGCAGGGGGGCTGCACAGATGAACAAAAATCAGGGAGACGGTATGAGCAAGCAATTCGCATCAGCCGGAGACATGGCTGAAAAGAACATCTCCTTCACGGAGATCGGCCGCGATCTCTGGGCCTTTACCGCCGAAGGCGACCCGAATTCGGGCGTCAT
Organism: Rhodobacterales bacterium; assembly: GCA_008107755.1. Classification (GTDB taxonomy): domain Bacteria; phylum Pseudomonadota; class Alphaproteobacteria; order Rhizobiales; family Stappiaceae; genus Roseibium. The sequence goes on along the minus strand of VIRH01000109.1, from coordinate 42,142 downwards.
CATCGGCGATGACAGCGTCATGATCATCGAGGCTCAGGCAACGCCGCGGCTGGCCAACAAGGTGATCGAAAAGGTCCGCTCCGTCACCGACAAGCCCATCACGCATCTGGTGCTGTCGCATTACCATGCGGTCCGGGTTCTCGGCGCCTCGGCCTATGGGGCGCCGACGATCATCATGAGCGAGAAGGCACGCTCGATGGTCGCCGAGCGCGGACAGGAAGACTGGGATTCGGAATTTGCCCGCTTCCCGCGTCTCTTTCAGGGCCATGAGAGCATTCCCGGCCTCACCTGGCCGACCACGACCTTCAATGACCGCATGACGGTCTATCTCGGCAAGCGTCGGGTCGACCTCATGTTCCTGGGCCGCGCCCACACCGCAGGCGATATCGTTGCCTATGTGCCGGACGAAAACGTCATGTTTACGGGTGACATCGTTGAGTATCACTCGGCCTGCTATTGCGGCGACGGGCATTTTCACGACTGGCCGGGCACGCTGGAGCGCATCCGCAATTTCAGGCTGGATGCGATCGCGCCGGGCCGTGGTGATGCGCTTATCGGTGCGGACATGGTCAATGCGGCCCTGGACTCCACGAAGGATTTCGTGCGTTCGACCTATTCTCCGGTGGCGCGGGTGGCACTGAAGGGCGGCACGCTGAAAGAGGCGTGGGACGCCTGCCGTGAAAGCTGCGATCCGAAGTTCTCCGACTACGCAATTTATGAGCACTGCCTGCCCTTCAATGTCGCACGGGCCTATGACGAGGCGCTCGATATAGACACGCCGCGGATCTGGACCGCGGACCGCGACGCGCAGCTCTGGAAGGGCCTACAGGGATAGATGGGAACCTGATGCTTGATCGCTTGGCCGCCCTCCGGACGCACGTGAGGACCACCGGTCGATATCCGGGGATCGTTCGCCTGACAAGGCAAGCTGCGCTGGCGGCCCTGGTCGGTTGCTTCGCCGTGCAGAGTGCCTCTGCGTGCATGCCCGGAGAGCCCGGAGACTATGACGTTCCGGCCGCCGATGAGGCGCTTGTCGTCCTTGCCACGGTCAAGGCGTACGAGCTCCGGGCGACGGCGAACAATGTCTGCTCAAGGACGTCTTATGACGTTCGGGAAGTGTTCTGGGGGGAGGTGGACGGCACGATCGATACCGAAGTCTGCTTTCCAAACGATGGCGAAATCGAAGTCGCTGATGACGGATCTTTCGACAGGACGGATGAAATGGCGGAATTCGAAAGCGCCAGGGGCTTCTACCCCGGCGCGCTTGTCCTGGCGATCCTGACACGTCAGGAGACCCCGGGGCGGGCGATTGCCGATCTGACGTCGCGAACGACGTTCCGCCAGGCAATCACAACCTGCTGGGGGTATGACCAGATCGATGTCGGCGTCATGAAGGAGACCGAAAAGGCCGCTGTGATTGAAACAGTGCGCTCGCAGTTGAAAAGTCTCTTTCATGGTGGCGAAGGCAAGGGGAACGCGCAGTGAGTAGAGCGTTGCACCAGCTTCGCCTGATGGCCCGAAATAACGCCTACGCCAACGAGATGCTGCATGGCGCATGTTCCAGGCTGTCACAGGCAGACTTAGCCGCGGAACGGACGGGTTTCTTCCCTTCAATTCGCGAAACGCTCAATCATGTCTGGGAGATCGACCGCTTTTATCTGGATGCCCTCAAGGAAGAGGGGCATGGCATTTCGATATTCGACACCCCGCACCTTCAGACGGCGGACGAGCTGTCGCTGGCTCAGTCAAAGGTGGATGACGAGCTGACGGCCTTTTGCGATACGCTGGAAGAGGACGATCTCGATCGCCAGATCATGCAGGACAGGGGAGAAGACGGCCACTTCCAGGAGACGGTTGGAGATACGCTGCTCCATCTCTTTCAGCACCAGATCCATCACCGGGGTCAGGTCCACGCGATGCTCTCGGAAACGCCGGTCGCACCGCCTCAGCTTGATGAGTTCTTTCTGAAATTCGAGCGCCATCCGGCAGCCGCACTCCACAGGGAGGAGAAGTGACGTAAGGCTGCCGGGATGGAGGATCGTCTGGGGGGCTGCGTCAGTGCTCGCGGGAGAAGGCGAGAAGACCCAGCCAGGTCAGGCCGGCAATGAGCGCCAGAACTTCGGCTACAATGACGCCGACACCGATCATGGTCCAGTTATCAGTGAGCACCATGACAGGGCCGACAAGCAGGAAGGCCAGTGTGACGCCGGCCAGCAGGCCGACCAATCCGCGGAATGTCCAGCGGCGACCGGAGGTCACCAGCGTGGTTTGAGTGAGGATTGCCATGTCGTGCCTCCGTTGATCGAGGTGTGAAAGCAAAACGCGGAACCAGAAGGAGAGTTCCGAGGAAAATGCGGAGAGCGCGCGAGGAGGGTCGCCGTTTTCGACGCTGGGAGGAGTTACATTGACAAAGCTTTTCGAGGTTCCGCTCTATCCATATCGGCCCTGCGAAGACCTGGTGGCCGACACCCCGGTTCGTCATCCGGTGGTCATCGTGGGAGCCGGCCCGGTTGGGCTGGCACTTGCCATTGACCTGGGCCTCTCCGGCATCCCCGTCGTCGTCTTGGACGAGAACGACAAGGTCAGCGTCGGGTCGCGCGCGATCTGCTTTTCGAAACGCAGCCTCGAGATTTTCGATCGGCTTGGGTGCGGCGACGAAATGGTTGCCAAGGGCGTGGTCTGGAACGTCGGCAAGGTGTTTTCCGGTAACCGCAAGGTCTATGAATTCAACCTGCTTCCCGAAGCGGGGCACAAGCGTCCTGCCTTTATCAACCTTCAGCAATACTACTGCGAGCTCTACCTGGTTGAACGCATCCGGGCCCTGCAGGCGGAAGGCAAGCCGATCGAGATCCGTGGCCGTAATCGCGTCGCCAATCTCGTGCGCAGCGACGACCACACGCTGGTGACCGTGGAAACACCGGATGGAGCCTACAACCTTCAGGCCGACTGGCTCATAGCCTGCGACGGGGCCGGTTCACCGACCCGGCACATGCTCGACCTCGATTTCGTCGGCCGCGTTTTCGAGGACAATTTCCTGATTGCCGACGTCATCATGAAGGCGGATTTCCCGACCGAACGCTGGTTCTGGTTCGATCCGCCTTTCAACCGGGATCAGTCCGCGCTTCTTCACAAGCAGCCTGACGGGGTCTGGAGGATCGATCTTCAGCTAGGCTGGGACATCGACAAGGAAGAAGAGAAGAAACCCGAAAACGTCCTGCCCCGCCTGAAAGAGATGCTGGGAGCGGATGTCGATTTCGACCTGGACTGGGTGTCTATCTATACCTTCCAGTGCCGGCGAATGGAGAAGTTCGTACACGGGCGGGTGATCTTTGCCGGCGACAGTGCCCATCAGGTGTCCCCCTTCGGTGCCCGCGGGGCAAACTCCGGTTTTCAGGACGCCGACAACCTTGCATGGAAGCTGAAGCTGGTCCTGACGGGGAAGGCGCGGGAAAGCCTGCTTCAGAGCTACGGCTACGAACGTGAGCTTGCAGCTGACGACAACATTCTCAACAGCAGCCGGTCGACGGACTTCATCACGCCGAAATCCGAGATCAGCCGGATCTTTCGGGATGCTGTTCTGGACCTTTCGGAGCATCACGCGTTCGCGCGTCAACTCGTCAACTCCGGCCGTCTGTCCGTGCCGCAGACCTATGACGGCTCGCCCCTCAACGGTCCGGATGTTCCCGAACTTCCTGACCGGACAAGACCCGGCAGTCCCCTTGTCGATGCACCCTTCCGCAACGGCTGGCTGCTCGACCGGCTTGGAAGCGAGTTTCACCTTGTCGGCCTTGGATGTGAGGTTCCCGAAACGCTGGAGGTGTGCGGCTTGCATCTGCGCGGACACTGTCTCGCAGCACCCGAGATAGGCCCGGAGCTGAGAAGCCGCTATCTGGGATCCGCGCAACAGGCGGTCTACCTGATCCGTCCGGACCAGCACGTCGCGGCCCGCTGGACAGCGTTCGATCCGGCAGCGATCGAAAATGCATTCACATCGATGATTGTCCGCGAGGAGCACCTTCAATGACCTTAGCCACGAGAGAAGCAAAACTGGAACGCCCGGATGACTTCTATGCTGATCTTCTGGCGGCACACGATGGCCTCTGCAAGGCCGAAAGCGATGCCTTCAACGCGCGTCTTATTCTTCTGATGGCGAACCAAATCGCAGATCGCGAAACCCTGAAAGCTCTCCTGTCTGAAGCCCGCAAGCGATAACCTGGCGTATTTGATCAGGAGAGGAGAGGGGCCGTGTTCGGCCGGCTTTTACTTGCTTATCTACGTTTCTGCCGTAAGTGGAAACACGGAATAAGCACTCGTTTTTGCGATCTGAATTATTTTTTTCAGATTTTGATCAAATAAAATCTGCTCTCAACGGCTTGAAATTTCACACCTAAATCCATCGCATTTATTTCGATGTAAAAAATTGCAATTGGAGTGCGAAAAGCTTCACCAATTATTTATCTGCCCGCCGTCTCATTTGGTTGCAAACGGTGAGGTTGTAATGTCCAGGCTCTTGAAACCCCTGAAGAATATGCGCTTCTCCGCCAAGGTTGGCGGAGGTTTTCTCGCTATGGCTGTTGTGACGGCTGCCGTAGGTGCAGTTGGGACCGCGGCGATCCTGGGATTGCGCTTGCAATCGGATATCAGTGCCAAGGCGACAGGAGCGATCGCCAACCTGCAGCAGGTCGCCCAGGCGCAGGAGGCCTATCTTGCCGGGCAGACGCCGGAACTTGCCGAGGCCGCGGGCGAACGGATCGCCGGCCTGGAAGCATCACTCACGGAACTTGGCAGGGTTTCGACCGAAGGAGAGGTGCAGACCGCGACGCGGGAGGCCATCGACCTCGTCGGCCGGATGAAGGTCGAGTTCGAGGAGTTCGTCGAGGCGGCCAATCAAAGACAAGCCCAGGTGGATGAACTGCTTCATTCGGCGGTGCGCCTGCAGACCACAGCCGTTCAGATCACCGACCAGATGACCAGTATAGAGCGCGAGGCTGGCAGCGCGGCAAAAACGGCGACCGGTAATCGGAATCGCGCCGACAAGGTCGGTCGCATGCTCTCCGACATGGAAGATGAAAGCGCCGAGCTCGGCGCGCTGCTTGCCAACACGGACGCCTTCGGAAATCTGCCCGTGTCAGCGACGAAGCCGCTGGCTACCGGACTTGAGACGCTGTCGAAAACCGCAAGGAAGGCCCTGAAGCTGAAGGTGGACGGGCTCGACCGCACTGCCATGGACCAGCTTGCCGAACTCAGCGCCGACCTTACCGGCACCCTGCCGGTCGAAGCCGAAGATGGTGTGCGTCCCGGAAGGGTGGAAGCCGTTCAGGTCGCCGTTCTCGCACGTGGCCTTGAAGACCTGCACAGGAAGGCCGGCGCGCTCCGCAAGGTCGTTTACGGCGTGACGGACGAAGCCAGAAAGATCGCCGGCAAGGCAGGGTCCCAGCTTGGCATTGTCGGATTGGTCAATTCCAACGTCATCAAGTTCCTGAGGGCCTCGCTGGAGACACGTGCGGTCACGATGGAATTCTTTGCCGGTTTCGATGCCAGGGGGGCCGGTGAGGTCGTCAACCGCATTGCCAGCCTGCAGAGCCTCTCAAACACCCTGAAAGCCGACAGCGCCGCCTTCCCGCAGATCGCCGAGGCTGTCGAGGCGATCGGGGGTGAAGTGGCTGTCTACGAGACCGAATTCGCCGGTATGGTCGAGGCCCGCGAGGCCTTCGAAACACGGCGGGCGTCTCTTGCCGCGATTTCGGGCGAGGTGCGCAACGTCATCGCCGATCTTGCGGAAGCTCAGTCCGCTGCGGCTTACAGCCGGGCGGATACGGCTCTGGGGCTGATCGCGGCTGCGCTCGTCGTGGCCATGGCGGCCGGCTGCCTGCTGGCCTTCGTCCTGTCGCTCGTCATCACGCGCCCGACCCGGTCCCTGACGGTCGCGATGGACAGGCTCGCCAGCGGCGACACGGATGTCGAGATCCCGTCCACCGATCAGCGCGACGAGATCGGCGACATGAGCCGTACCGTGGAAGTTTTCCGGCAGAATGCGCGTGAGCGGAACAGGCTGGAAAGTGAGGCAAGGGCTCATCAGGACAGCCAAAGCGCCCGTCAGTCCGAAATCGAAGGGCTCATCCAGGACTTTCGCGAAGAGATGTCGGGTCTGCTGGGAGCCCTTGACGAGACGGCGGCCGGCATGTCCGGCACGGCATCCGCGCTTGGCCGCATCGCGGAAAACAGCGCTGAACAGGCCGGCAGCACGGCGCGGGCGAGCGAAGACGCAAGTGCCAGCGTGGAGAATGTCGCAGGCTCTGCCGAGGAACTGACAGCATCCATCGCGGAGATCGGCGATCAGGTCCGTCGCTCCTCCGAAATCGTGACGTCTGCCACCAGTGCCGTTCACGAGACCAACGGCAAGGTCAACGGTCTTGCCGCGGCCGCGTCGAAGATCGGCGAAGTCGTCAGCCTGATTCAGGCGATTGCCGAACAGACCAACCTCTTGGCACTCAATGCCACCATCGAGGCTGCAAGGGCTGGCGATGCGGGAAAGGGGTTTGCGATCGTGGCTGCCGAGGTCAAGGAACTTGCGACGCAGACATCCAGGGCAACAGACGAGATTTCCTCGCACATTCACGCGATTCAGGCATCGACCAGTGCCGCCGTCAGTGCGATAGGTTCGATTTCCGAGACGATGGAGGAGGTCAACGGCTATTCACAGACCATCTCCGCCGCGGTGACCCAGCAAGGTGCGGCCACCAACGAGATTTCAGGCAACGTTCTTCGTGCCGCCCAAGGCACGCAGGCCGTGAAGGCCAACATGGCAAGCCTTGCCCAGGCGGTCGAGGAAACCCGGGGCGCCTCCGGCAACGTCCTTGCTGCTTCCGGAGACCTTTCCGATCGCTCCCGCGATCTCAAGCAAGGCGTCGAAACCTTCCTCAGCCGGGTCGCTGCCGTGTAATCGGCCGCCCGAGAGGGCTGCTCCAAGTCAGAAAAATACTGCCGGCCGCGCGCTGGCGGTATTTTTTAGTCTGGCCAAATACCGCCGCTGACATTATTCATTCATATCAGACTTTCCGATATTGAACCGCGTTTGCAAATAGTCATGGAAACAGGATGAGCGCAAAGGTACTCGTCATCGACCCCTCCGAGAGACCCGATGTCATCAAGGGCCTCGCGAGCGAAGTGCGGGTTTCCATCCTCAAGCTGCTGCGCCGGAGCGGCGAACTGAACGTCAACCAGATCGCCGCAGATCTGGGCCTGCCGCAATCCACGGTGTCCTCCAACCTTCAGATTCTGGAGGACGCCGGGTTGATCACGACCGACACCAGAAAGGCTCGCAAGGGCAGCCAGAAGGTCTGCCGGACGGCCTTCACCGAAATACTGGTCGGCTTTCGTGACGATATGCCCGATAGCCGCGACGGTACCATCGAAGTTGCAATGCCCATCGGCCTCTATACGAGCTGCGACATCACCGGTCCATGCGGGCTGTGCTCGGAAGACGGTGTCGTCGGTCTGCTCGACGTTCCCGAGACCTTTCTCGATCCGGACAGGATGAAGGCCGGGCTGCTTTGGTTCACACGCGGCTATGTTGAATATCAGTTCCCGAACAATACCAAGCTCAACCGCGCCCGGCCTTCGGCGATCGAATTCTCCCTGGAGCTGAGTTCGGAGGTTCCCGGAACCGCCGCGGACTGGCCCTCCGACATTTTCGTGCAGGTGAACGGCATCGACATCGGAACCTGGACGTCACCCGGAGATTTTGGCGACAAACGCGGCGTTTATACCCCCGGCTGGTGGAAATTGTCCGGCTCTCAATATGGCAAGCTGAAGAACTTCAAGGTCAACGGAGAGGGCAGCTTCGTCGACGGCGTGCAGATGTCCAACGTGTCGCTGGAGGATCTCGATCTCGACAGGCACCGGTCGATCCGCATTCGTATCGGCGTCAAGGAAGATGCGGAGCACCCTGGCGGTATCAATATCTTCGGCAAGGGTTTCGGAAATTACGACCACGACATCGTGATGCGGATCTTCATATAACCTGAAATTGAAAAAGTCTCTTGACGTTACACGTGTCCTGCCGCCTATTATAACGAAAAGTCCGGTATGAACCGGAAAGAATGTTATAAATGGGAGGAAGAACGTGAAAGCACGCGTCACCGCGCATGCGCGCTACTCGATCGCGGAAATCGACAAGAGGCTCTACGGCTCCTTTCTCGAACATCTTGGACGGGCGGTCTACACCGGCATCTATGAGCCCGACCATCCCAGCGCCGACGAAAACGGCATGCGCCGGGACGTGATCGAACTTGTTCGGGACCTCGATACGCCGATCTGCCGCTATCCGGGCGGCAATTTCGTGTCCGCCTACAACTGGGAAGACGGCATCGGCCCAAAGGAAGAGCGCCCGACGCGGCTGGACCTTGCCTGGCACACGAGTGAATCTAACCAGGTGGGCATTCACGAATTCGCCGACTGGGCCGCTTCCGCCAATACGGAAATGATGCTCGCTGTGAACCTCGGGTCTCGCGGCCTCGATGCGGCACGCAACTTCGTCGAATACGTCAACCACCCGGGTGGCAGCTACTGGTCGGATCTGCGCAAGAAGAACGGTCGCGCCGATCCCTGGGATGTGCGCCTGTGGTGTCTCGGCAACGAGATGGACGGCCCGTGGCAGGTTGGGCACAAGAGCGCGGCTGAATACGGTCATCTTGCCAACGAAACTGCCAAGGCTCTGAGAGCGTTTGACGACAGGCTGGAGCTTGTGGTCTGCGGGTCGTCCCATTCCAACATGCCGACCTATCCGCAGTGGGAAGCGACCGTTCTGGAGGAGACCTTCGAACAGGTCGACTACATTTCGCTGCACATGTATTTCGAAAATTACGAGAAGAATCCGCGCGAATATCTGGCTCTGCCCGAAAAGCTGGACCGCTACATCGGAACGGTCGGCGGCGTCATCGACTACGTGAAGGCGAAGAAACGGGCGAAGAACGACGTCCGGATTTCCTTCGACGAATGGAACGTATGGTACCACGAGCGCAAGAACGACGCCGAACGCATGAAATCCTGGGGCTGGCCGCATGCGCCCGCGCTTCTGGAAGACATCTATAATTTCGAGGACGTTCTGCAGGTCGGCTGTATTCTCAACACGTTCATCCGGCGGTCCGATATCGTGCGGATTGCCTGCATTGCCCAGCTGGTCAATGTCATTGCGCCGATCATGACGGCGCCGGGCGGTGCCGCGTGGCGGCAGACGATCTACTATCCTTTCCAGTTCGCGTCTCGCCACGGGCGTGGCACGGCTTTACAACTGGATGTAGACTGCCCGTCTTACGATGCGGATGTCGCGTCCGGCGTCAGTTACCTGGATATCGCCGGCGTTCATGACGGCGATGCCGGAACGCTGACCTTCTTCGCGGTCAACCGCAACGCCGACGAGCCGATGGAAATTGCGCTGTCCCTGGAGGGGTTCGGGTCGGCGCGCTCTGTGGAGCATACGCTGATCAAGCACGACGACCTGGAGGCGAGAAACACGGAAGAGAACCCGGACACGGTGAAACCGGTCACTCAGGGCGGAGCCGAGCTGTCTGACAACAAGCTCACGCTCACGGTGCCCGCGCATTCCTATTCGATGATCCGGATCAGTCTCTGACGAGACGGTTCCGGTTCGGTTTTCGGCAGGCTGGAGGGCCTGCCTCAATGGGAGGAGACGAAGATGTTGAAGGTGAAGACATGGGCCAGGTGCGGCGTCCTCGCGGCGGCGACCCTGCTGTCCTCGGCAGCACTGGCGGAAGAAACCGTTGTCTGGTGGGATTTTCTCGCCGGCGGCGACGGCGTCCGCATGAAGAAGATGATCTCCGATTTCAACGAAGAGCACGCGGGCAAGATCAAGATCGACGCCACGACCCTCGAATGGGGCGTACCGTTCTACGCCAAGGTTCAGACATCCGTTGCCGTGGGCGAGGCGCCGGACATCATGACCTATCATGCCAGCCGCATTCCGTTGGCCGTCCAGCAGAACCTTCTCAGCGAAATCACGGCGGATGACTGGCAGACGATGGGTCTTGGCGAGGACGACTTCGCGCCGTCAATCTGGAACGCTGTCTCGGTCGATGACAAGACCTATGCCGTGCCGATCGATACGCACCCGATCGTTCTCTACTATAACAAGGATGTCCTGGAAGCCGCCGGTCTGCTCGACGAAAACGGCAATCCCAAGGGGCTCGACAGCAGGGAGGGCTTTACCTCCACGCTGCGGGCGCTGAAGGAAGCCGGTTCGGTCAAGTTCCCGCTTGCCTCGGTCACTGCCGACGGCAATTTCATGTTCCGCACGATCTATTCTCTTATGGGTCAGCAGGACGGGGAACTGATGACAGACGGCGAGTTCCTGGCCGGCGACAATGCCGGCAAGCTGGAAAATGCCCTGTCGGTTCTGCAGGAATGGACGAATGAGGGGCTGCAGTCCACTTACACCGATTATCCGGCGACCGTTGCCCTGTTTACCAGTGGCGAAGCCGGCATGATGATCAACGGCGTGTGGGAAGTGCCGACGATGACCGACCTGCGCAAGGACGGCAAGCTGTTCGAATGGGGCGCGGTCGAATTGCCGGTCATCTTCGATCACCCGGCCACCTATTCCGACAGCCATGCCTTTGCGATTCCGACCGGCAAGGACATGTCCCCGGAAAAGCGGGCTGCGGTTCTTGAGGTCATGAGCTGGATCTCGGAGCATTCGCTGTTCTGGGCAACCGCCGGGCATATTCCGGCGAACAGGAACATCACCGACAGCGCCGGCTACAAGGCCATGGAACCGAACGCGACCTACTCGTCGCTGACGGCCAACATGATCTATGACCCGAAAACCCCGCTGGCCGGTGTCGCCGGACCGATCTTCGATGTCATGTCGACCTATTTCGTCCCGACCCTGAACGGCGAAATGGAACCTGAGGAAGCGGTCGAGGAAATCACCTACGAGCTTAACGACCTCCAGTGATCGAGTGCGGGCGGTTCTGGCCGCCCGCATGACCTCGCTTTCCGGGCCGACCTGCATTGATCGGTCCGGATCCGCCAACGACACAGGGGTTCGCCGTTGATCCGCAACAGGAAAAAAGAGGCTCTCGTCGCCCTGGTGCTGATCGCACCTTTCGCGGCGACCTACGGTCTCGTCTTCGTTTATCCAACCATCGACATGTTCGTGCTGTCCTTTCAGAAGGCGCCGCTGATCGGGGAGGGGCGCTGGCTCGGTGTCGACAATTACACCCGCCTTCCGGGTGACCGGCGCTTCCATACCGCGCTCTGGAACACGGCGTATTTCGTGTTGCTGTCGGTCGTGCCGGGAACGCTCGTCGCCCTCGGCATCTCGCTTGGCGTCTCCCGGCTCTCGGGCCGGCTTCAGGCGCTGGTGCTCGCGCTCTTCTTCCTGCCCTACATCCTCCCGGTCTCGGTGGTCTTCCGGATCTGGGACTGGACGCTGAACTTCCAGTTCGGGATCGCCATGCATATCTTCGATCTCGTCGGCATCGACCGAATACCGATCTTCAAGGTGACGGACTGGTTCATGCCCGCCGTCGCGGTCATAACGATCTGGTGGACGGCTGGCTTCTCCATCCTGCTGTTTCTGGCGGGCCTGCGCGCGATTCCGCAGGAGATATACGAGGCCGCATCCCTGGATAATGCCGGAACATGGACGACGTTCAGGCGCGTCACCTGGCCGTTGCTCTGGCCCGTCACGGCGCTGGTGCTCACGATCCAGCTCATTCTGCAGCTGAAGATCTTCGACCAGGTCTACCTGTTTTCACAAGGCGGCCGACCCAACGACAACCTCGTCATGGTCTACTACATCTTCCAGCGCGCCTTCGTGAACAATGACGGCGGACGGGCCGCGGCGATCGCCGTGGTTCTCTTCATCATGGTGATCGTGATCTCGGTCCTGAACTTCCAGCTCATGCGGTTTTCGGAGCGGCGCTCATGACCCCGGCAAAGGCTAAACGATACAACGTTGCCGGTGCGGTGATCACCATCTTCACGGTGATTTGCGCGGTTCTGTGGGCCTTCCCGCTCTACTGGGGCATCATCAATTCCCTGAAGCCGGAAGACGAGGTGATACGGCCCTATATCGAACTCTGGCCGGACACCTTCACCCTCGACCACTACATCTTCGCCCTGACCCGGACGCAGATCGGCACATGGTACATCAACTCGATCGCAACCGCTCTCGGTGTGACAGTCCTGACCGTTTCGACGTCCATGTTGTGCGGCTACGCCATCTCCCAGCTCAGTTTTCCGCTGCGCCGCCCGTTGTGGTGGCTGATCCTTGCCAGCTTCATGGTTCCGACCCAGGTGCTGATCATCAATCATTTCGTGCTGATGGCCGATATGGGCTTGTTGAACAGCTGGGCGGGCATAATCTTGCCGCAGCTCATCCATCCGGTCGTGATCATCGTCTACAAGCAGTTCTTCGACCAGGTTCCAAAGGAGTTCCGTGAAGCTGCCGTCATGGACAATGCGGGCGAATTCCGGATCCTTTTCAAGGTGTACCTTCCCATAAACTGGGGCGTGACGACGGCGCTGTCCATCGTCACATTCATCTGGGCGTGGAACGCCTTCCTCTGGCCGTTCCTTGCGGTGACCAAGACCGAAATGATGACGATCACCGTCGGGATCACACAGGTGTGGGATGCGTTCGGCGTCTATTACGCAAGGCAGCTCTCGGCTGCGGTGCTTGCGGGCCTGCCGGTGGCGCTGGCCTATCTGGTGTTCCAGCGCCGCGTCACGCAGGCGATCACGCTGAGTGCGGGGATCAAGGGCTGAAGGCCCCGCACTCGGCAGCGGCGGCGTCTCTCCTCAGTTGAGGTGGAGCGCCTCACCGGACGGATTGAACAGGTGCATGGCCTGCGTATCGAAACCGAGCCAGATGTCATCGTCCGGCCGGACACCCGAGCGGCCGCTGTCCTGGGCAATGAGGCGGGTACCGTCCTGCAGCGTGCAGTAGACCAGAGTGCGCTCACCGAGACGCTCGACGACCCCGGCTTTCGCCCGGGCAAGTCCCTGATCTTGCGCGCCGGTCTCTTCCTTCGAGACGATGTGAATGGATTCCGGCCGGATGCCGATCTCGTAGGACCCGGCAGCAAGCCCGTTGCCGGCAAGGGGCACTTCCGACCCGTCACTGAGCCGCACCTTTGGACCGGCGCCGTCGTCGACATGCCCCTTCAGGAAATTCATGCCAGGGCTGCCGACGAAACCGGCGACGAAGCGCGTGGCCGGGCGCAGATAGACCTCCATCGGCGTCCCGATCTGTTCGATCCTGCGATTGTTGAGGACGACGATCCTGTCCGCCAGCGTCATCGCCTCGGTCTGGTCGTGTGTCACATAGATCATCGTTGCCTTCATGCGCTGGTGGAGCTGGGCAAGCTCCACCCGCGTGCGCACCCTGAGCGCGGCATCGAGGTTGGACAGCGGCTCGTCGAACAGAAACGCCTTGGGTTCCTTGACGATCGCACGCCCGATCGCCACCCGCTGGCGCTGGCCGCCGGAAAGCTGGGACGGCCGCCGTTCCAGCAGTTCCTCCATTTCCAGGATACGGGCGGCGTCCATGACCCGTTGCTCGATGCTTGCCCTGTCGAGGCCGATGTTGCGCAGGCCGAAGGCCATGTTCTCTCGAACGCTCATATGCGGGTAAAGCGCGTAGTTCTGGAAGACCATGGCAACGCCGCGCTGGCCGGGAGCCAGCGTCTCGCACCGCTCGCCGCCGATCAGTAGGGCGCCCTCGTCGATGCTTTCAAGCCCCGCGATCATCCTGAGCAGTGTCGATTTGCCCGAACCGGACGGCCCGAGAAAGACGACGAATTCTCCCGAGTTCACCGCAAGCGACAATTTGTCGATGACTTTCACGTTGCCAAAGCTTTTGGACACACCCTCAAGCTGGATTTCGGCCATGTTGTTCCTCCCGATATTTTGTGATCCATCATCTCGGGTATAAACCCAAAGTCAAGATATTAAGGCGGATGAAAGGGCGTGGCGGCTTGTTGCCCTCACGCAATCTCGCCCAGAGAGCTGAGCGCGATCGCAAAGGGGCGAAGGAGGAACGGGTGTGTCAGCGACCCGTACACCTGAGGAGTGGGAAAATACTGCTGATTCAAAAGGATGCCGCACCAAACCTGAGTGGACTTTTCGACAATTTGTTACACATATTCATTTGGTGCCCCACGGGGTTTACCCTACACAAATGTCTGGAAAGGTCGGGAGACGCGATCCCGGCCGTCGTGAGTGATTGGAGAGGCCCTTGTCCGTCTGGAAGCAGCTCGTTCTGACTGTCGTCATGCTCGTCGTGGCTGCGGGGCTCTGGGCACGGTTCTATCCCGGGGCCGGCGCGTATCTGACCGCATGGGGCGTTGCCGGTCTGGTTCCCTTCGATGTTTCCGACGGATCGCAGAAGACCGCCGGCGCAGGCCCGCAGAGAGGCCGGGGCAGGCCCCAGGGATTCGTCGTGACAACGCCTGTCATCGAGATCACCATCAACGACCGCCTGTCCGCGATCGGCACCAGCACGGCACTCCAGTCGGTTGCCGTCACGCCCTTCACCAGTGGTCGGATGACGGAAGTGCTGGTGAAATCCGGAGCCTCGGTGAAGCGGGGTGATGTGATTGCCCGCCTCGATTCCGACGCCGAGAAGATCGCAGTCGAACGTGCGGCCAACGCGGTGAAGGACGCAGAGGCGCGCCTCGACCGCATGAAGGTTCTTCAAAAGACGAATACTGCAACGACCGTTCAGGTCACCGATGCGGAACTTGCCAAGGAAAATGCGCGCCTCGAGCTGCGCGAAGCGGAGCTTGCTCTGGCGCGCCGGTCGATCGAGACGCCGATCGGCGGCACGGTCGGCATCCTGCCGATCACGGCGGGCAACTATGTCACCTCCCAGTCCGTGATCGCGACCATCGACGACCGCAGCGAAATTCTGGTCGACTTCTGGGTGCCGGAACGCTTCGCCTCGGCAATCAAGGTCGGCTCGCCGATCACCGCGACCTCCGTCGCACGTCCGGGCGAGACCTTCGAAGGCGTCATCAGTGCGGTTGACAACCGGATCGATATCGACAGCCGCACGCTTCAGGTGCGTGCGCGCTTTCCCAACAAGAACGACACGCTGCGGGCAGGGATGTCCTTTCAGGTGTCCATGAAATTCCCCGGCGACCTGTTTCCCGCGGTCGATCCGCTTGCGGTCCAGTGGGGCGCGGACGGCGCCTTCGTCTGGGCCGTCAAGGACGGCAAGGGCGAGCGTGTGCCGATCGACATCATCCAGCGCAACACGGACAGCGTTCTGGTCAAGGCGCCTCTGACCCCCGACGACGATGTCGTGACCGAAGGCATTCATCTGGTCCGCCAGGGGGCGGAGCTCAATATCGCCGAACGCAGGCAGGCCCCTGCCTCCGAGACCCCGCCGGAACCCGAACGCACGACCAGCGGCTCCTGACGCCGGAAAGGAACCGATTTCGATGAGCAACCTCAAGGACCTCGGTTTCACCGGCCTTTTCGTTCGTCGCCCCGTCTTCGCCTTCGTGGTCAACATGCTGATCGTCGTGGCGGGGATCGCTGCCATCTTCGGTATTGAAATCCGCGAACTGCCCGATGTCGACCGGCCGGTCATCACCGTCAGCACCAACTACTCGTCTGCCGCCGCCGAGACCATCGATCGCGAGGTGACCGGGCTCATCGAGGGGGCCGTCGCCCGCGTTTCGGGTGTGAAGTCGATTTCTTCCAGCTCCTCTTTCGGCCGCAGCCGCGTGACGGTGGAGTTTTCCGACGGTGTCGATCTTGATGTCGCCGCATCCGATATGCGCGATGCCCTCGGCCGGATCGTCAACGACATGCCGGAAGACGCCGATCCGTCCCGCATCGTCAAGGCGGATGCCAATGCCCAGGCGGTCCTGCGCCTCGGCCTGACCTCGGACCGCATGTCGGTGGAGGACATGACTGTTCTCGTCGAGGACGAGATCGTCGACGCGCTGTCCTCGGTGCCTGGCGTTGCAGATGTTCAGGTCTATGGGGACCGGGACAAGATCTTCCGCATCGATATCGACCAGGCCAAGATGGCGAGCCTGAACCTGACGATTGCCGATGTTGCCAATGCGCTGTCGTCCATGGCGTTCGACACGCCGGCCGGCTCGCTCACCAGCCAGAACCAGGATCTCATCGTCCGGGCGTCCGCGACCATCGACACGCCTGAGGCGTTCGAGAACATCATCATCAACCGGCGTGCGCGCCTGCGGGACTTCGTGACGGTGACGCTGGGGCCGGACCTTGGCCAGACGCAGCTGCGCGCAAACGGCAAGGCGGGCATCGGCATGGGCATCATCCGCTCGGCCCAGTCCAACACGCTGGAAATTTCCGAAGGGGTGCGCAAGGCCGTCGACGAGATCCAGAAGAACCTGCCGGAAGGTACCACGCTGGAAGTCACCAGCGACGACGCCACCTTCATCAACGGCGCCATTCACGAGGTGGAAATCGCGCTCGTCATCGCCGTCTCGGTCGTTCTTCTGATCATCTACATCTTCCTGTGGGACTGGAGGGCGACGCTGATCCCGGGTGTGTCAATGCCTGTCGCGCTGATCGGGACGCTCGCGGCGATCTATCTCGCCGGCTTCTCGATCAATATCCTGACGCTTCTCGCCCTGGTGCTCGCCACCGGCCTCGTTGTCGATGACGCCATCGTGGTGCTGGAAAACATCGTCCGCCGACGCAACGAGGGCATCGGGCCACGTGCGGCCGCAGTTCTCGGCACCGAGGAGGTCTTCTTCGCCGTGCTGGCCACTACAGCGACGTTGATTGCTGTCTTCGTGCCGCTGTCCTTCTTGCCGGGCCAGACCGGCGGGCTCTTCCGGGAATTCGGCTTCGTGCTCGCCATCGCCGTTTTCCTGTCCTCCATCGTCGCGCTATCGCTCTGTCCCATGCTGGCGTCCAGGCTCCTGAAATCCGGAGCCGAAGCTGGAGCCGGTGACGGTTCCGGGGAGCCTCACCATTCAGGACCCGTCGGCGCGCTCGGCCGCTCGCTTGGCAACCTCTACAAGCGCTGCCTGACCGCTTGCCTCAACGCGCCGATCGTGGTCGTTGCCGTTTCGCTTGTCTTCGCCCTGACGGCGGCGGCTCTTTTCGGAACGATCAAGTCGGAGCTGACACCGTCCGAAGACCGCTCGCTCGCCTTCATCCGCGTGTCCGCCCCGCAAGGCGTCAGCCTCGATTACCTGTCGCAGGAGATGCGCCAGATCGAGGATTTGCTCCAGCCCTATCGCGAAAGCGGCGAGGTCATCTCAACCTTCTCGATCGCCGGCACCGGCGGATCGAAGAACAGCGGCTTCATGGTCATGCGCCTTGCGCCCTGGGATAAGCGGACGCGATCGCAGCAGGAAATCCTGAGCGAGATCTCGGCTCTGGTAACCCAGGTGCCCGGCGTTCGCGCCTTCGCCTTCCAGCCCAACAGTCTCGGCATTCGCGGCGCCGGTTCCGGTCTCCAGTTCGCGGTTGCGGGCAGCATCAGCTATGCCCAGCTCGGCGAGACGGCCGAGAAGATCCTCGCGGAAATGGAAAAGGATCCACGGTTCCGTCAGGCGCGCCTGTCCAGCGAGTCCACCCGGCCGCAGCTTTCCGTCTCCATCGACAGGGAGCGGGCGTCGGATCTCGGGATCGACATCAACGGCCTTGGCAACGCGATGCAGGCCATGCTCGACGGCCGCAAGGTCGGGCAGGTCTTCATCAACGATCAGGCCTATGACGTGAAGTTCGTGTCGACCACGAACCCCATCAATGATCCGATGGACATGGAGAACATATTCCTGAAGACCGGGGACGGGCGCTTCGTGCCGGTATCGACCATCGCGACCCTGACCGAACAGGCCGTGCCGCCGTCGCTGACGCGAGAACAGCAGCTTCGGGCCGTTGCCATTACCTCTGCCCTTGCGCCAGACTTTGCCCTCGGCAGCGCCTATCAGGAGGCGATGCGCATCGCCGAACCGCTTCTGCCTCCGGGCGCCCGTATCATTCCACTCGCCGAAACGGCAACGCTGGGTGAGCAGTCCTCCAGCATGGCGACGGTGTTCGGCTTTGCGATCATCATCATTCTGCTTGTTCTTGCCGCCCAGTTCGAAAGCTTCATCAGTGCGATCATCATCATGGCGACGGTGCCGCTCGGCCTGGCGTGCGCGATCTTTGCAATGCTGCTAACGGGCACGACGCTCAACGTCTATTCCCAGATCGGGCTGGTGCTGCTCGTCGGCATCATGGCGAAGAACGGCATTCTGATCGTGGAGTTCGCCAACCAGCTTCGCGACCGCGGGCAGAGTGTGCGCGAGGCGATTGAAAACGCGTCCACGATCCGTCTGCGTCCGGTGATGATGACCATGATCTGCACCATCGTCGGCGGTGTGCCACTGATCATGGCCAGCGGCGCCGGCGCGGAAGCGCGTATTGCGCTCGGCTTCGTGATCGTCGGCGGCCTTGGGCTTGCAACGGTGTCGACGCTGT
The DNA here is from genome assembly GCA_008107755.1 of Rhodobacterales bacterium. Lineage (GTDB taxonomy): Bacteria > Pseudomonadota > Alphaproteobacteria > Rhizobiales > Stappiaceae > Roseibium. The sequence continues at coordinate 23,650 of VIRH01000109.1, read as the reverse complement.
TCCTCACGCCGGTCGCCTATCTGCTGCTCGGCCGTTTCATCACCCCTGCCATCCAGGAAGAGCAACGGCTGCAGCGCGAAATCGCCGCCGCCCAGTCCCTCGACACGTCGGCAACGCAAGCGCCGGGCGAATAACGCCGGTCCCGACGTTCTTCACCAGTTCGGCTGGATCATGGTGACGCGCGGCACAGACGCTGCGCGAACAGTGGTGGAAAAGCGGTCTGTGATTTGTCGCAGACGGCTTTTCCACCAAAGCCGTTATCGTGAGATACCCGCTCGGGCCGGCAACGGTTCCCATCAACACATCTGATCGACACCGGGAATACCCAATGACCTTGCTTGCAGGATTTGTCTGCCTTGCCGTTGTGCTTCGTCTCGCGACGTTGGCGATTTCCATAAGAAACGAAAAGCGTCTGCGCCTTGCCGGCGCGCAGGAATACGGAGCCAGGACCTCGAAGGCCATTGCCGTCGCTCATGTCGTCTTCTATCTCGCGGCCATTGCGGAAGGCTACTGGCACGGCGGTCCGATGTCCTGGGTCAGCTACACCGGGATCGCGATCTATCTCTTCTCGATGGCAGCCCTGTTCTGGGTGATTTCCAATCTTGGCAGCGTCTGGACGGTCAAGGTCTTCATCGCGCCGGACCACAAGCTCAACACCGGCTGGCTTTTCCGGAAGCTGCGGCATCCGAACTATTTTCTCAACATCCTGCCTGAGCTGGTCGGTTTTGCGCTCGCCCTGCAGGCCTATGGAACGCTGGTCATCGGCTTGCCGATCTACGCTCTCATCCTGGCTCGCCGTATCCGCGAGGAGGAAGAGGCGATGCACACACACTTTCCGCAGTATTGAGCCCGGGACAGTCGGCGGGGCAGGGTCAAACGCCCTTTTCCGCCAGAAAGTCTGCGACCGTTTCCAGGCAGACCTTCAGTGCCGGCTCATAGTCGACGAGAATATGGTTCCGGCTGTCCAGCTCTACGAAGCGGGCATCTGGAATACCGTCCGCCAGCGCCTTTCCTAGCTCCAGCGGTATCCGCTGGTCATGTCTGGCGTGGAGCACGATGGTGGGCGCGCGAACATCCGCTAGACGGTGGCGCACGTCAATCTGCCCGAAGGCTTCCTGAAAACGTGCGGCGTTCTTTGGTGATGTCGTCTGTCGCTGGAATTCGTCGAACCACTCCAGGTCCTCCGCGCTCGCATCCGGCAAAAAGGTCTGGGAGAAGATATGCCGGTAAGCGGGGTTGTCCGTTCCCCAGCCGAGTTCTGTCAGCGTCAGGACGGCCTCCCGCCGCGCCTGTTCCTCGGGTGTCGCAAGGTGCCGCCAGCCTGCCGCATATCCGCTGATGAGAATGAGCGCACTGACCCGCTCGGGATGGCGCACCGCATATTCGATCGAGACCGCGCAGCCTTGCGAGATGCCGAGCAGCGGGAAGCGCTCGAGCCCAAGCTTGTCCGCAACCGCCTCAAGATCTTCAACGAAGGCGTCGAAGCTCAGGTCCTTGACGTCCCAGTCGGACAGGCCGCACCCTCGCTCGTCGTAGCGCACGAATGTCCTGCCGCGGGCAGCCGTCGCGAAGCTCTTGCCCCAGATCGGACTGTGCCAGTCGAATTCCAGATGGTTGAGCCAGTTGGCGGCTTTCAAGAGAGGCGGGCCCGAACCGATGGTCGCATAGGCGATCTTGGTTCCGTCCTGCACCTCGCAAAAGCCGATCTTCTGCGATCTGAGGGCTTCGGCACGGGCCAGGACGACCCGGTCTGCCTTGCTCGGGCGCTTCTCGGGAGGCGATGTGTCCGACCGGATCTCGACACTATATGCCCCTTCCGGTGAGACAGCCTTCGTCCGGGCGCGCCCGCCGGGAAATTCCGCCTGCCACGCCTCTGCAGCGTCGGGATCGACGGTCTTCCAGAGACTCATCCACTTGCGGGTGGAGATTGCATCGATATCCGGGTGAGTGGCGAGCTGCTTCAGCACTTCCGCATGCGCGCGCTCCGTGTCGGCCCGTTCCGCAGTCAGCCAGGATTCGAAGACCTGGTCGCCTGCATTTTCCAGGCCGTCCAGAAGCTGCCTGCCGAGGTCTCTGGCCATGGACTCAAGCTCACCGAGGCTGAGAAAACCGGTATGGCCTTTCAGCCTGGAATGAATGTCACGAATGTCGATGCGTGTATTGAATGGATCGAACTGAACCCGCTCCCGGTCGGCGACGATGCGCATGGCGTCGGGCGTGTCGACCACCCGGCGTAGCTTGCTGAGAGCCCACCGCAGGGCAGCTTTCGGATCATCGGGCAGATCCCAGAACAGCTCGCACAGCCGCTCGCGCCTGTGCGGTCTTTCCGTTGCGATGAGAAAGGCAAGAAGAGCGCGGGCCTTTCTGGAGGCCGGCAACGGCAGCTCCTGGCCGTCTGCGACAACACGCAACTCTCCCAGCAGGAACACTTCAAGTTCCTTCGGCATCGACAAATCTCGCAATGGTTGAATTGGCTGACTTAAAAACGATTGATATCATCTTCGTGACAACGCTGAATAAAACGCTTCGGGTTTGTCATGAGTGGTGGACAGATGCGTTCTGGCCGAAGTCGCCACAACGCAACAGGTCGACACGATCGGCATGGGCATCATCCTGATAAGACGGCCGGGCATTGGTGCGCGGCCAAACTGGTCGATTGACCTTATCTGGGAAATGCTAAGAAAAATGCATGTGTCGGCCGACACTTAACGTAAAGGACTTGCCGTTTCGATCTTGTTTCCGCAGCGAACGCCTAGTCAGGCTCGGCAAGCAACTCCAATTGCGATCTGTCCCGGATGATCAGCCACCCCTCCTTGAGGTCAATGATCTCCGATCGCTGCCACTTCCGCAGACATCTGTTGACGTTCTCGCGGCTGTTTCCGATCATCGCCGCGATTTCCGACTGGGACATGGAAAGTTTCGTAAGCGGCTTTTCCGGGGTTCCTGGAGCGGAGGCCGTCACGCGCAACAGCGCCTTGGCCAGCCGGGCGGGGAGATCCAGAAACGCGATCTCCATCATGCGCTCGTCCGACCGGCGAACGCGCTGGCACAAGAGCTCGATGAGTCTGATCGAAAGTTCGGGATTGCGGTGCAGGAGTTCGATCAGCGACCGCCTTTCCAGAACAAAAAGCGTGCAATTCGTCAGCGCCTTGACATTGGCCGACCGCTCGCCGCCATCAAGCAGCGCGATTTCGCCGAAAACGTCCCCGGCTTTCAATTCGGACAGTGTAACGTCGCGCGCGGAGGGGGTTAGAACGCTGACACGCACGGATCCTTCGGCAATGGCCATCATGCTCTGGCCCGGACTGCCCATATCGAAAATCGTGTCCCCGGCAGAATACCGCTTGATATGCGCAAATGCCGCTAATTCGCTCTTGCTCTGATCGTCCAACGCCTTGAATATAAGGCTTCGACTGAGAAGTTTCTCCTTGCCGACGTTTTCTTGATCGTCCATTTCCAGCACTTTCAAATTTGGAGGCCTCGGCGATACAACGGTGATGACAACGGTGCAACAATATGTGTGCCGAACAAATGATCAAGTGCTAGACATTCCAAACGCCTACTGAGGAACATATGCAATCCAGAACCAACTCAGCTCTAGCCATCCTAGCCTGTCTGATCGTGATACTCCCATTGTCGGGTAACGCGCAGCAGATCAATGGATGTACGAGAAGTCAACTGGACAATCCGCAGAGGGTCGTTTTCCAGTGTGGCGATGGACTTGTTCTGGAAGCCGAGGCGGCAGCTGCGCTTGATATCCAGGAGCAGCCCGGAGAACCGCGCCCGGAAACCGTCGAACTGGACAGTGAAGCCCTGCTTGTCGATGTCGAGCCGGGAAGCGGTCCGTTCCAGATCCTCACACCCCAAGCGATCGCCGCCGTTCGCGGGACGCAGTTCATCGTCGATGTCCAGCCACAGATGACGGCCGTCTTCGTCACGCGCGGACAGGTGCAGGTCTCGCGTCTCAATGGGCAGGAAGCTGTTTCCCTGACCGAGGGCGAGGGTGTCGAGGTCTCCGACGATCAGCCTCTCGAAGTCAAGACCTGGCCGGTCGCGAAGGCCGCCCGACTGCTCGCGCGCTTCGGTAGATGAAACCCAATCTGCCCGTCGCGATCATCATCGGCTTTTTCATAGTCGGTGTGTCATGGGCAGGGTGGCTCGGCTATATGCACTGCACAGGAACGGCCAGTATCACCGACAGGTTCGATATGGTCCTTCTCGATTCTCGGGTCCATCTGACCGGAGAACGTCCGGCGCAAAAAAACGTCGTGATCGTTGCGATCGACGACGCGACCGTCGGAAATTCCAATACGAACTCCATTGGGCGCAACCGACTCGCCCGCCTTGTCGATCTCATCCGGGAAAGCGGCGCCCGCACGCTGGCGGTCGACATACTTCTGGTGAGTTCTTCGGAAGAGCAGGCCGACGACCGCCTGGCGGAGGCGCTCGGCTCTCTTCCCGTCGTTCTAGCCGGTGCGGCGCAATTTTCAGAAACCGATCAACCTGCGGCCTTGCTCGCGGAAGCAAGCGGCGAACTTCTTCCTCAGCGCAAATTCGCCGATGCCGCATCGGTCGGCTTCGTCAATGTTTCGACCGATGCCGGGGGCATTCCGAGACATGTGCCCATGGTGGTGCGTCTCCCGAATGCAATCGAGCCATCCTTCGGGCTGCGCGCCGTTGGGCTATACACTGGCTTTACGCCGTCCCTGACCAAGGAGGGCGTGCGCATCGGTGACCACAACCAGCCTCTCGATATCGGCTGGTACATGCCGATCAATTACTACGGCGACAGCGAGACGATCCCCACTTACAGCGCGACGGATATTCTCCAGCGCCGGCTGGATCCCGACGCGCTCAGGAACAAGCTGGTCGTGCTCGGTGTCACAGCCACGGGCGTCGGCGACCGTTTCGCGACGCCGTTCGATCCGATCATGCCGGGCGTCGAGGTTCAGGCGACGGCGATTGCCAATCTTCTCGACGGCACTGCCTTGATCCGCAATACCGCTGTCCGCACGGTGGATGTTGTCGCTGCGGTTCTGATCACGGTCCTGGGTCTTCTCGCGCTCTCGTTCCTGCCCTTCGCCCTTTCGACGGTGACCTACGTCGGCCTGCTGTTGGGCTGGATGGTCGCGATTGCCTGCATGTATACGCAAGGCTACTGGATGAACGGCGCCTTGCCGATCGCCGCCAGCGTGCCCCCGGTGATGTCGCTGGCTCTTGTTCGGCAAGTGGTCGATCGCTACCGGACCCGCAGCCTGACCCGCGCGCGCGAGGCGCTGGGACGCTTTCAGGCTCCGGCCATGGCAATGCGAATTGCCGAGGACCCGTCGTTCCTGCTGACGCCGATCGTTCAGAACGTGGCGATCCTCTTCATCGACCTGTCCGGCTACACCAGCCTGAGCGAGCAATTCGGCCCGGCCCGGACGCGGGATGTTCTGAAGGCTTTTCACACGCTTGTCGTGAACGAAACCAACGCGAACAATGGTGTGGTGCTGGACTTCATGGGGGACGGCGCGATGCTGGGTTTCGGGGTGCCGGACGAAAGTCCCTGCGACGCCGCAAACGCCTGTCAATGCGCATTCGATCTCGCCAGAAGTGTCGGTACGTGGATCCAGCAGGCCGGTCTCGAAAAGGAAATCAGCGACGTGCGCGTCGGAGGGCATTTTGGCCAGGTTGTCCTGTCCCGTCTCGGGCACGAGAACCAGCAGCAGATCGCAGCAACCGGTGACTGCGTCAACGTCGCAAGCCGGTTGCTGGAAGTGGCGAAGAGCCGGCAGTCCTCGGTGGTCCTTTCGACGGAACTCATCGACGCTGCGCAGATCAGCGCCGATGACCCGATCTCCGTCCAGCGGGTCGAGACCAGCCAGATCAGGGGCCGTCAGAAGGACCTGAGGGTCGGTCTGTGGACCTCCCGGGAAATCATTGCATCGGCCGCTCACCCGAAGGCTCCCGGCCAGACGCAATCGCGCAAACTTCACTGACCTCGGGCGGCCCGATCGTGATCGTCTGAAAACCGCACCGTATTCCAAGCCGGCGGCCGGTTGCGGGAACCGACCGCGTCTCATTCACCGCTACAGGATCCGGTAGAGCGTGGCGTCCCGGCGCAGGACATGGTGGAAGAGAACAGCGCCGATATGCATGACGAACAGCCCCAGTAGGATGAACGCGCTCCATTCGTGGATCGCAGAAAGCGTCCAGGCGATGTCAGGAGACTTTCCGATCGGGCTCCAGACTTCGATGAGGCCGAACCATTTCAGCGGAAATCCGTGTGCATTCGTCGCCAGGAAGCCGCTGACCGGCATCACGATCAGGAAGACGTAAAGCAGCCCGTGCACGGCCTCCGCCGCGATACGTTCGATCGCTGGCCCGTCATGCGGCGGCTTGCGCGCAATCAGCTTGTTGCCGATGCGCAGCAACATGACCCAAAGAATGAGGAAGCCCAGGCTTTCGTGGATCAGGTAGAAATCCAGCGACACCTCGCCCTTGACAAATTTGATGACGTATCCGAGCGGCCAGGTCGCCAGCACGAGAACCGCAATCAGCCAGTGCAGGATCCGTGTCGTGCCAGGATACCGGAGCGTTGGTGAGATCGGGGAGTCAGTCGTCGAGGACTGGCCAGTGTCAAGGGTCTGCGACATTTCAATCTCCAAGCAGTGTTGCGGTATTCCCGCAGCAAACAACGCCGGATGCAATCCCTGTCGGACGATTTCCGGCTCTTTCTCGGTACGTAAAACTTCCTCGAGCGGATGCGCGCGAGTGATCGCGGTAGCGATCGGACTGGCCGCACCGGGCCATCTTTGAGTTATGCAGGCGGCTGGTCACTGCCGCAACGGCAACAACAACGAAGACAGCTGTTGCCGACAGAACCGCTCCCGAGCTGGCCGCCAAGGCAAACCAGTCTTCGCTCAGATAGGCATGAGCCGCAGCGCAAAAGCTGCCAAGCAGGAGGACAAGACGCATGCCGGCAACGCCAGCCTGCATGCGGCTGAGGACAAGCAGGCCGGTGCCGGCAAGTCCAAGGATAGAGTGTGGTCCATCCCAGGCCATCAGGATCGCGAGCATCACCGGCGTGGCCAAGACATAGCCGGTCCACGTCAATGCGGCGCGACGAATTGCAAGGAGTGCTGCGCTCGTCTGGGCCACACCGAGGGCGATGAGGGCGACGGCATCAAGCATGCCGAGAAACCAGAAATGCACCGCAAAGCAGACGCCAGCCACAAGCTGGGCCAAAAGAATGCCGTGCCGGGTCCGGAACAGCGGAGCCGCGGCAAAGGCGGTCGCCGCGGCGAGGCCTGCAAAGATGGCTGGCAGTTCCTGGAAAAGCAGAAAGACGCTCATTCTTCTTCGCTCCGGCCGCAGAGAAGCCTGCTCAAAGGAGAAATGGCAAGGCGCACGGTCCCGCTGTTCCTGCGGTCGGCCGCAGGAATTGAGTCGCCGAAGGCTCGTGAGCCGATGGGGATGCGAGGTGTGCTGGTCATGGTACGCCGTCCATAACCCATCCGTTGCCCGTTGGCCTGTGATGAGCGGCACTCAGAATGAAAGGTTCAGAGATCGGTTATCTCCAGTCTCGCGAAAAGCGCCGGTCCCGGGGGCAACATGCGGTCCCGATTGGCGGGCCAGACCCACTCGCAAAAATGACAAGGGCATTATCGCTATCGGGTGTTGAATTGTTCCGCCGGACAAAGGAATACTGACCGCGCTCGCTAGAAGCATGAAGAGAAAGGTTGAATTTGCGCAGGAAGATGAAACGTCCCCAGGGCCGGCTTTACCGGTCTTGCGTGCGGCACACGTCTTCACCGGCAAGTTCACTCTTTTGAAACGCAGGGGAGGAGGGCCTTAATGCATGTACTCGTCATCGGTGCCGCCGGAATGGTGGGCCGCAAACTGGTGGAACGAATCGCGTCGGATCCGGGCGTGCTCGGCTTCGAGATCGACCGGCTGACGCTGGCCGATGCCGTCGCACCCGAGGTGCCGGAGGCTCTGCTTGAGACGGCGGCTGCGGTCATCGTGGATCTTGCCGATCCCAAAGAGGCAGCAAAACTCATCGACGTGCGGCCGGACGTGATCTTTCACCTGGCGGCCGTCGTTTCGGGAGAGGCGGAGACCGATTTCGAGAAAGGCTATGCCGTCAATCTGGACGGCAGCCGGGCCCTGTTCGAGGCGATCCGGCATCAGGGAATGCAGGAGCCCTATCATCCCCGCGTCGTCTTCGCGTCCTCCGTGGCCGTATTCGGCGAGCCCTTTCCCGAAAAGATCGGCGATACATTCTTCAACACGCCGCTGACCAGTTACGGGACGCAGAAGGCGATTACCGAACTGCTGCTGGCGGACTACAGCCGCAAGGGCATTTTCGACGGGCTCGGCCTGCGCCTTCCAACTATCTGTGTCCGGCCCGGCAAACCCAACAAGGCGGCTTCCGGTTTCTTTTCCAACATTCTGCGCGAGCCGTTGTCCGGGATCGAGGCAGTGCTTCCGGTGGACGAAAGCGTGCGCCACTGGTTCGCGAGCCCGCGCTCGGCCGTCGGCTTTCTGGTCCATGCAGCGCGTCTCGACACGAGCAAGGTGGGCCCGCGCCGCAACCTGACCATGCCGGGTCTCTCGGCGACCGTCGGCGAGGAGATCGAGGCACTGCGCCGTGCCGGCGGAGAGAAGGCCGTGAAACTCATCCGGCGCGAGCCTGATGCCGCAATCCGGAAGATCGTTTCCGGCTGGGCGACAGATTTCGACGCTCAAAGAGCTGCTGACCTAGGCTTCCGGGCGGAAACGGATTTCGACGAGATCATCCGCATTCATATCGAAGACGAACTCGGAGGCACGCTGGCATGACAACGCAATCCTTTGACGTAGCGGGAAAGATCGCTCTGGTGACCGGCGGCGGCAGCGGCCTTGGAAAGGCGATGGCACGAGGGCTGGCAACGGCCGGATGGCGTGTCGTGATCACCGGCCGGCGCACAGAGGTGCTGGACGCATCCGCCGCTGAACTGTCTGGTGAAACGGGCGGAGAGGTGACGCCGATCAGCGCGGATGTGGGCGATCCAACCTCCGTCAAAGCGCTTTTCGACGAGGTCGAGAAACGGTTCGGCCGGCTGGATCTGCTCGTCAACAACGCCGGCATCTCCAATTCGCCGGTCCCGCTGGAAGAGATCAGCTTCGAGGAGTGGAGTGCAGTCGTTGCTGCCAACCTGACGGGCGTTTTTCTGTGCACCCAGCAGGCATTCCGCCTGATGAAGGCGCAGTCCCCGCGCGGCGGCAGGATCATCAACAACGGATCGATTTCCGCCACGACCCCGCGTCCCTTCTCCGCGCCCTATACGTCGACCAAGCACGCGGTCGCAGGCCTGACAAAGTCAGCCTCGCTGGACGGGCGACCGTTCGACATTGCCGTCGGCCAGATCGATATCGGCAACGCCGCCAGCGACATGACCGCCAAGATGAGCGGAGGTGTGCCCCAGGCCAATGGTGAGATCGCCAGCGAGCCGACGATGGATCCGGCCCATGTCGCCAATGCGGTCGTGCATATGGCAGCTCTGCCGCTTGATGCGAACATCCTGACGATGACGGTCATGGCAACGAAGATGCCGTTCGTCGGACGGGGCTGACCCCCGGGCACTTGATCGCAGAAACGGGGACCCCGGCCGATGACATCCGCTCCCGTAGCGGAAGTCGTCGGCCGGAACTGATTCGCGTAGCGAAACGTTGATGTTCTGAAGGGGAGGGCTGCGGTGACCGCCGTGCGCCGTCATGGTTCCGTGCCTTCCTGTCTCCTATGGCACAACGAGGTTCCGAAATGGCTGCACGTGCGCTCTGGAAAGGTCAGCTACGTCTGTCCCTGGTTTCCATTCCGGTCGAACTCTATTCCGCGACCAAATCGAGTGCGCGAATCCGGTTTCGGCAGATCCACGAACCATCCGGTAAGCCGGTGCGCTACGAGAAGACGGTCCCCGGCGTCGGTCCGGTCGATTCCGACGACATCATGAAAGGGTTCGAATACGAGAAGGACAAATACCTTCTGATCGATCCGGAGGATGTCGACGAGATCAAGATGGAGACCAAGAAAACACTGGAACTGGTCCAGTTTGTCGATGCCTGCGAAATTCCGCCAATCTATTTCGACAAGCCCTACTATCTGCTCCCGACCGATGAACTTGCCGAAGATGCCTACCGGGTCGTCCGCGATGCCCTGCGCAAGACGCGCATGATCGGTATCGGTCAGGTGACAATGCGCGGCAAGGAATACCTGGTTGCAGTGAAGCCCTGCGGCGACGGGCTTCTACTGGAAACGCTTCACTACGCTGATGAACTCAGAGATGCCGATCCGATGTTCTCCGGTATCGAGGAAGACGAGACCGACGACGACCTTCTGGAAGTCGCCACCTCTCTGATCGAACGCAAGTCTGCGCCCTTTGAGGCGTCGAAGTACAAGGATCATTACACGGCAGCGCTGAAGGACCTGATTGCGCGCAAGACCCGCAGCAAGAAGACCAGACGCGTCGAAACCGACGGAGACGATGACAGCCGGTCCGAAGACGGTGGCAATGTCATCGACCTGATGTCAGCCCTCAAGAAAAGCCTCGAGGGAGAGAAGAAGTCCACGTCCCGCGCATCGGGCGGTAAGTCGTCTTCCGGCGGAAAGTCGAAGGCCAAGGGCGGGTCATCCGCCTCTGGCACGCGCAAGAAAAAGTCTGCCTGATGCCTGCCGCCTTTGAACGATCCGACAGATAGGGGACAAGCCCGATGTCCGTTACGCCGCAAAAACTGGCTGCCTATGTCGCGCGCCGGGATTTTTCAAAGACAGCGGAGCCGCCTGCGAAAGCTGCCAGGAAAAACTCCGGTCCGCTGCTCTTCGTCGTCCAGAAACATGACGCCACCCGTCTCCATTTCGACTTCCGGCTGGAATGGGAGGGCGTCTTGCTCAGCTGGGCGGTGACGAAAGGGCCGAGCGCCGACCCGTCCACGAAACGCCTTGCCGTGCGAACGGAGGATCACCCGCTGGACTATGGCGACTTCGAGGGCACGATCCCGAAGGACCAGTATGGGGGCGGCACGGTGATGCTGTGGGATCACGGGTCCTGGGATCCGGTCGGAGACGTCGGGAAGGGGCTCAAGGAAGGGAAACTCAAATTCACCCTCACCGGAGAACGGATGAAAGGGCACTGGACCCTTGTGCGCATGGGGCGCAAGGAGGGGGAAAAGCGCGAGAACTGGCTTCTGATCAAGGAGAAGGACGCCTTTCAGGAACCGGCGGAAGACGGTCTGATCAGGCGCTACACCAAAAGCATCAAGAGCTTTCGCTCCATGACCGAAATTGCCGCAGACAAACCCGGCCGCAAACAAGACAAGGCCCTTCAGAATAAGCGGCGGGAGCGCGCGCGGCACGACTTGAAAAGGCCGCGCTTCAGCGAGCCTCAGCTCGCGAAGCGGGTGGACGACGTCCCCGAGGGGGACGACTGGCTGCACGAAACGAAGTTCGACGGGTATCGCTGCCTCGCAGCGCTCGGCAAGGGCGGCGTCCGTCTCTACACCCGTTCCGGCAAGGACTGGACGGAGCGTTACGAGGGCCTGCCGGAGGCATTCGAGGCGCTCGATTGCCGCAGCGCGCTGATAGATGGTGAGGTGGTCGCCGACGGCAAGGGCAAGGGGTCCGCATTTTCGGCGCTTCAACAGGCAATGGACGGCGGCGTGCCCGTCTATTTCATGGCATTCGACCTGTTGCAGCTCAACGGCAGGACGTTGACTTCGAAACCTCTCGAGGAGCGCAAGGACGCCTTGCGTCAATTGCTTGCCGGGCAGCCAAAGAGGTCGCCCATTCGCTTTTCAGAACACGTGCGCGGAAACGGCCGGAAGGTCTTCGAGGCTGTTGCAAAGGCCGGCGGAGAGGGCATTGTCTCCAAAGCTGCCGACAGCGCCTACACAGGCAGGCGCGACGGCAAGTGGCTGAAGATCAAAAGCGGGCATCGGCAGGAATTCATCATCGGCGGATGGTCGCCTTCGACCAGGAAGACGCGGCCGTTTTCATCGCTTCTTGTGGGCGTGAAGGACGGCGGACAATTCGTCTATCGCGGCCGGGTCGGCAGCGGGTTCGATGAAGCAGACTTTGAAAGCCTCGTCCCGCAGCTGAAGACGCGTGCCCGCAAGACATCGCCATTTGTTGAAGTCCCCACTGACGTTGCCAGGACTGCGAAATGGGTGACGCCGGATCTTGTGGCGGAGATAGAATATGCGGAATTGACGGATCAGGGATCAGTCCGTCACGGCGTTTTCAAGGGACTTCGCGGCGACAAGGATGCGGATGAGGTGGTCATGGAGACGGAGCGATCGCAGACGGAAGAGGGCGAAGATCCGCGATTTCTGGGCGTGAGCGTTTCGAGTGCCGACCGGATTGTCTTTCCGGACACGAAAACGTCCAAGGGAGATCTTGCCGCCTATTACGCCGAAGCCGCCGAGCGCATGCTCGCCCTTGCCGGCAACAGGCCGATTTCACTTCTGCGCTGCCCGTCAGGCATTGAGGGCGAGTGCTTCTTTCAAAAACATGCGGGCAAGGGCTTTCCGGAGCAGATTGAAACCGTCGAAATTGCTGAAAAAACCGGCGACGAGGAGCCCTACATGGTGATCCGCGATCCTGCCGGACTGGTCGCGGCAGCGCAGATGGGAACGGTCGAATTTCACATCTGGGGATCCAGAACCGACAATCTGGAAAAGCCTGATCGGCTTGTGTTCGATCTCGATCCCGATGAGGGGCTCGATTTCAGGGACGTCAAGGCAGCCGCAAGAGAGGTTCGTGACCTTCTGAAGGAACTCGGACTGGAAAGCGTGCCGATGGTGACGGGTGGCAAGGGTATTCACGTGTTCTGCCATCTTCGACGGACGGCTGGATGGGAGACGGTCAACCTTTTCGCCAGAACGCTCGCGACCTATCTCGCGCAGAAAAAGCCGAAGCGCTACGTCGCGACCATGTCCAAGGCGAGGCGAAAGGGGCGGATCTTCATCGACTGGCTGCGCAATGAGCGCGGCTCGACAGCCATCGCACCGTTTTCTGTAAGGGCGAGGGCAGGGGCGCCTGTCGCGGTCCCGGTGACCTGGACGGAATTGTCGCGTCTGAAATCTGCCAACTCGTTTTCGATCGCGAAGGCACGGAGACGGCTCGCGGAACCGTCGTCGCTCGAGAAGGCAGATGCCGACCAGTCGATCAATGCGGACGTGATCGCAAGGCTGGAAAAGCTGACGGGCGCCTGATCCAGAATCCGGCTTCCAGTGGGATGTCATCTGGATGCCTGACAGGAAAACGCCGCCCGCTGACATGGCTGCGGATGTTTTTAACCGCATAAAAGTATTTTCCCATAATTGCGAAAAATAGCGAGGTTTTTACGCCGTTGCCGGTCCCCGGGCAGGAACCAAGTTCAATCGCAAACGTTTGCCTAACGCAGGGGGACAACTTTGTGGAGTGAGTAAAATGGACCAGATGGTTTCCAGCTCGTCACTGGTAAGTTCCAAGAACGTCAATGGTACCGCCGTCTACGGCCTGAAGGGCGAGAAGGTCGGCGAAATTGATCATCTGATGATCGAAAAGCGCAGTGGCAACGTCACTTACGCTGTCATGACATTCGGCGGTTTCCTCGGGATAGGCGAAGAAGAATATCCCATCCCGTGGAAGAAGCTCAGTTATGACGTGGGCAAGGACGCCTTCGTCACCGACATAAGCGAAGAGCAGCTCAAGGGTGCGCCCGAACTGGACACCGACTGGCACGAAAATCGTGACTGGGAAAAGCGGTCTTTCGACTACTTCGCGGTTCCCTACTACTGGGTCTGACGCGAGTGTGTCCCGGCCGACCCTGAGGCCGGTCGGGTCATCCGAAGCTTGGCAGCGCAAACTCGGAACAGGAGAAGTCTCCCATGATTGGTTCGCATTACACCACTATTCGTCAAACCATGACGCGTCCATTGCCGGACGGGTTCGAGTCGCGCGAGGACACCTCTATGCCGCGCAGGCACCGCGTGGCGGTCATTGCCGGCGTTGTTGCCGCAACCATCTTCGCCGGCGTTCTGCTCGGCGCAGGCTACCTCTGACACATAACTGCGCCTGTCTCAGACAACGTTGCGTTCGCGGTAAGTTTTCAGAAATGCCCTGACACGTGGATCATCCGGTTCCCGCCCGAAGATTTCGGAGGGCGGGGAGCAGGCGACAAGGCGTCCTTCTTCCAGAAAGGCGACGCGGTCGGCGACGTGAGCCGCAAAGCCCATCTCGTGGGTTACAACCACCATCGTCATGCCTTCATTGGCCATTTCCTTCATGACCGAAAGCACTTCGCCGACGAGCTCGGGATCGAGCGCTGACGTCGGCTCGTCGAACAGCATCACGCTCGGCTCCATCGCGATCGCGCGTGCAATGGCCACACGCTGCTGCTGTCCGCCGGAAAGATTGGCGGGATAGTTCTTTTCCTTGTCCGACAGATTGACCTTCGCAAGAGCAGCCCGCGCCTTGGTGGTTGCTTCTGACTTGCTCAGCCCCTTCACATGCATCAGCGCTTCGGCAACGTTCTCCAGGGCGGTCATGTGCGGCCAGAGGTTGAATTGCTGAAACACCATGCCGATGTGCTGGCGCTGGCGGCGCAGTTTTTCGGAGGAAAGCGGGCGACGTGGAGCCTCGCGAGCCGATCGCCAGCCGATGAGATCTCCCTCCAGATAGACCTCACCGCCGTCATAGGCTTCCAGAAAATTCAGACACCGCAGCAGGGTGCTCTTGCCAGAGCCGGACGGCCCGATAAGGCAGAGAACCTCGGAGCGGTTGACGTCGAGGGTGATGTCTCGCAGGGCTTCGAAATCGTCGAAATACTTGCAGAGGCCGCTTATCCGGATGATCGGCTGGTCTTTGGGTGTCTCATCCATGCGTCAGGTCTCGCTCGTCGAATGTGTGGGAGTGGCGGCGGGCATCATGCCTTGCGCAGGTGCCGCGTCACCCTTGCCTCGGCCTTTGCGCCCACCCAGCTCGTGCCGATGACCATCAGCCAGTAGAACAGGGATAGCACCAGGAAGGGCTCCACGAAGGTGAAGGTTTCGGCGGCCATGGTCTGCGTTTCGTACAGGAGCTCGGGCACGGTGACGACGGAGAGGATCGCCGTTTCCTTTGTGAGAATGATGAAGAAGTTCGTCAGCGGCGCGGTGATCGGCACCAGCATCTGCGGCAGGATGATCCGCCTGAGGATGCGCCCCTCGCTGAGGCCGACGCAGCGCGCCGCCTCGACCTGGCCATGCGGAACCGCGTTGAAACCGGAGCGGAAGATCTCCGAAAAATAAGGGCTGCCGTAGACGATGAAGCTGAGGATACCCGCCTGGATCGGCGACAGCAGCAACCCGAAATGCGGTCCGCCGTAATAGAGAATGAACAGCTGGATCATGAAGGGCGTGCCGCGGATGACTTCCACGTAGGCATAGATGACCCAGCGGAGCGGGGCCGGCCCGTACCGGTAGAGGCAGGCGAGCACGAACCCCAGCACGAGGCCGCCGAAGGAGCCCACGAGCCAGCACAGGATCGTCACGCCGAAGCCGGTCAGAAGCGCGGGGCCATAGCGAAGGAACAGGTCGAACTCCATGCCTCAAGCCACCTGTAGCCGTTTTTCGGCCAGGCGGCCGAGGAGGGATATGACGAGGTTGATCAGAAAGTAGATCACCGCTGCCGCGACATAGATCTCCAGCGGACGATAGGTCTCGCCGGTGATGTTCTGGGAGATGCGGGTCAGCTCGCCGATGCCGACGACCGAGGCGAGGGAGGAGACTTTCACCAGCAGGATCAGTTCGTTGACCAGAGACGGCAAGCCGATGCGGATCGCCTGTGGGATGAGGATCCGCCGCCACAGGGAAAAGGTCGGAATACCGAGCGCATCGGCCGCTTCCGTCTGGCCGCGGGGGATCGTCTGCAGCGCACCGCGCAGGATCTCCGCCGAATAGGCCGCCGAACACAGACCGACCGCCAGGATCGCCGCCGCGATTGCCGGAAGGTCCAGTCCCACATAGGGCAGCATGTAATAGAACAGCAGAAGCTGGACCAGCAGCGGCACGCCGCGGAAGAAGGAAATGTAAAGCGCTGCAAGCCGGCTGAGGACGGCGCCGCTCGAAATGCGTGCCGCACATACGAACACGCCCCACACCAGGCTGATGGCCATTCCGCCGAGCGAAATCAGCAGCGTCCAGCGTGCCGCGGCAAGCATGTAGGGCAGATTGTGCCAGATCACGTCGAAGGAAAAATTCACCTGTCAGGAGCCCCGTCGTCACAGGTCGGAAAGGATCCGCACCCGGCGCGGGGCCGGGTGCGGGCGGTTTCGCTTACTTGACGTCCGGCATCGTGGTCGGCAGCTCCGGATTGGAGCCGAGCCACTTCTCGTTGATCGCCTTGATACGACCGTCTTCATGCATCTTCAGAAGGGCATCGTTGATGGCTGCGATGAGGGTTTCGGAGCCTTCACCACCCGGTGCGACCCAGCCGAAGTACTTCGGGTCACCGAACGGCGGCATGACCATTTCGAACAGGCCCGGGCGCTGAACGGCGGCATAGCCCATCAGGGGCATGGAGTTCGCGACGGCCTGGATGCGGCCGGCGGCCAGATCGGCAAGGGCTTCGTCGATGTTCACGTACTCACGAATGTCCGCCGGGGTCGGCAGGGTTTCCGAGAAGGCCTTGAGCTGCTCGAGTTGGGCGGAACCCTTCTGCGAGCCGACGGCCTTGCCGGCAATGTCTTCCGGCTTGGAAATGCTGTCGTCACCGGCCTTCTTTGCAAGCGCGACAGTGGCGTTGCCGATCGGCAGGGTGAAGTTGTAGCGCTTCATGCGCTCTGCCGTGATCGTCACCGGTGCGTTGACGAAATCGAACTTGCCGGCTTCCAGACCCGGCAGGATGGACTGCCAAGGCAGATCCAGGAATTCAGCTTCCACGCCCAGTTCCTTGGCGACTTCCACGAACAGGTCATGACAGATGCCCTGGTACTCGCCGTCCTTCAGGATGTCGAAGGGGGCATAGTGCATTTCCGTTGCAGCGGTGATTTTGCCCTTGGCCTTGATGTCGGACAGCATGTCTGCCTGTGCGGCGCTCGCCAGGCCGAGGCTGACGCCGACAACGGCGGCAAGGCCGAGAAGTGATTTCTTCATGTTCCAGTCTCCTGTTGGTTCCAACTGTTCGGGAAAGCGATCTTCTTGTTGATTGAGCGCAGGGTGTCCGAAAGGTCGGTCCTTCCGGTGTCCTTTGCCTTGAATCTCCGCGTCGGCGCAAGCCCGCAGAGTGGTCTGTCCCGAAGGAAGAGAGCCTTCGTTGCGACGTGACTCTTCGGAAATGCAAAAAACAGGCTCGACACGGAAAGAAATCCAAGCTTGATTAGTGTGCGCTAGACAAGAATATGCATGCGCATAAAAACGTGTCAACGCGGATTCTGCCGACCTGATGACTGCCACGAGTGCCGGTCCGACGGGCGGGGCGATCGAAAAGGGCAGCTTGCCGCTGCGTTCCGCGTGAGGCAAAACCGAGGCAGAGAGGCTTTGACCGTCAGGGAATTGAACAGTTGGACCGAGATCCGGGAAGAACTGCACCGGCGCATCAACGATCGCGTCTGGCAGCCCGGAGAAACGATCCCGGGCGAGGCGGAGCTGGCGGAGGAATTCGGCTGCGCGCGCACCACGGTCAGCCGGGCCTTGCGCGCTCTTGCCGATGCGGGTCTGGTCACGAGACGCCGCAAGGCGGGGACGCGCGTCGCCGTCAATCCGCCGCACAAGGCCACGTTTACCATCCCGATCATCCGCGAGGAGGTCGAGGCACGCGGCTCGGTCTACAGCCATTCTCTGCTGAAGCGGGCCCGTCAGCCCCTGCCGCCCCATCTTCATGCGGCCTTCGCTGTCGGGGAAGGGACTGATCTTCTCTACACCGAAACGGTCTATTTCGCCGACGGACGCCCCTTCATGTTCGAGGAGCGCTATACCAACATCGACGCCGTGCCCGATTTTGCCACCGTCGCCTTCGACCTGATCACCCCCAACGAATGGCTGGTTCAGAATGCTCCCTACACGGCGGGTGACCTGACCTTCTATGCCATGAACGCTGGTGAGCGGCTGGCTGGCCTGTTCGAGGTTCCCGAGGAAACGCCCCTTTTTGTCATGGAACGTTCAACGGTCAACCAGACGGCGCCCATCACCCATGTGCGCATGAGCTACGCGCCCGGCTACCGCCTGCGCACCAGCTTCTGAGGCGCCTGCGATTGCGGCGGATCGATTGCCTTGCGATCAGGTAGATCCGCAGGAAAACTCAGTTTCCTCTGGCCTCACGCTGGAGCGTCAGTTATGACGAAAAGGTATTAGTTACATACGCTTGTGGAATGCTGCCGCTTCGCCGACCCCGCTCGGGACCTATTGCAGTCCTGCGTGGATGAAACCACTCTCCAGGAGCTTTTCTTGACCTACGAAACGTTCACCGCCCTTGATGGCATCCATCACGGTTACCGGAAGGCGGCCGACGGCGCGCCGACGCTCGTATTCGCCAACTCGCTGGGCACGGACCTGCGCGTGTGGGACCGGGTCGTTGCACTGCTGCCGGAAGGGTGGGGCCTGCTTCGGCATGACAAGCGGGGCCACGGTTTGAGCGAAGCTCGGGAGATGTTGTCGATCGAGACCATGACGGACGATCTGGAAAAGCTGCTGGATCATTACGGCATCGATCGTTTCGTCGGCGTGGGGCTCTCCGTCGGCGGGTTGATCATGCAACGTCTGGCGGTGCGACGTCCGCAGGCCATGACCCATCTTGTCCTGTCGGACACCGCCGCCAAGATCGGCTCCCCGGAGATCTGGAACCCGCGCATCGAGACGGTGCTCTCCCAGGGGATCGCTGCGATCAGCGATGCGATCCTGTCGCGCTGGTTTGCAGCGAGCTATCAGTCGAGCGAGGATTTTCGGATGTGGCGCTGCATGCTGGAGCGGACGCCCGCCAGCGGATATGCCCAGGTCTGTGCCGCTATCCGGGACGCCGATTACACCGCCGATCTGGCGAAGATATTGCAGCCGTCGCTGGTGGTCGTGGGTTCCGAAGACAGCTCCACGCCGCCGGCATTGGTGAAGGCGACGGCGCACGGCATCAAGAGCGCACGCTTCGTTGAAATCGAAGGCGCCGGCCACCTGCCGTGCGTCGAGAAGCCCGAAGAGTTCACGGAACTCCTGCGCTCGCATATCGCAGCCTGAGCCGGTCCAACGAAAGACAAGGGAGCGGCCGCCGAAGGTTGCTCCCCAATCCGCACGTCGTGCCATTTTTTCCGCGCCGGATTGAGCGACGACCAGAATGCGCAATCGGCGTACCTCTGCCAGGGCCAGGTGCTGCCAACATCGAGCAACACGCCGAGCAAAGCTTTACGATCGACATCTGAACCGTCAAGGTTGAGTCGCGCTCTGCCTCGCAGGGAAGATGGCAGCACCGGCAGCCGAAACGCGGGTTTGACATGAGGCGGATCGGGGAAGACGGGGAAATCTTGAATTTGCAAAAGACCTTGAGCAACAATCCGGACGCTGAAGGATTTCTGTCGCATGGGCCCGCGACGGGCGGCACGTCGCTCATCGATCGCGATCGCGTGGCCGTCTGGTGGCTGCCGCTGGAGCGCGTGGGCGAAGCGGATTGGCCAAGCCTTGAAGCGCTGCTGAGCGCGGAGGAGCGGACGCGGGCGGAACGGTTTCACTTCGAGCGCGACAGGAAGGTCTACATTGCCGCCCATGCCGCGTGCCGGGGGCTTCTGACCTATTGTCTTGCAGAACCCGCCGACAGCTGGCGGTTCTCGGTAGAGGATCACGGCAAACCCGAATTGATCTGCCCCGAGGGCGGGCCGCGTTTTCGGGTCAATATCTCCCACACGAGGGATTTCGCCGCCGCGGCCCTGACGCAGGACCATGACATCGGCATTGACGTCGAATGGCTGCAGCGGAGTGCCGAGACGGAGGGATTGGCGCGGCGCATGTTTGCCGAAAGCGAGTGCCGGCAGGTCGTCGAGGCTTCCGATGCGGAAAAACTGGATATCTTCCTGGGGTTCTGGACGCTGAAGGAGGCCTATGTGAAGGCCATCGGAAAGGGGCTGTCCCAGCCGCTTGATGCCTTTTCCTTCGACCTGAACGCAGCCTCGATTTCCTTCCGTGACAGCTCCGCAGACGATCCAGACTGCTGGTTTTTCGAAAGGTGCCGTCCCGGACCGGAGCATCTGATGGCGCTTGCGGTACGCCACCCCGACAAGACCCGGCTGACGGTCGATACCCGGCAGGCGCCGCTCGACTATCTGCTGGACCTGGCGCGGGCGTGACGGTCTAGCCAGGCAGGATGTCGCGCAGATAGGGTTCGATGCCGAGGCTCTGGTCCCACTGGCGCGGATATCCGAGCGAGACTTCCTCGAAGCGGGTCCCGTCGCGCCAGTCCGTGCGGCGGGTGTGCAGATGTCCGGAAATCACGACCCTTGCGTTGAAACGCCTGTGCCAATCCTCCGTTCGCCGCGTGCCGCACCAGGGTGTGAACCGGGGCGCTCGGGGGATGTGGATCAGATCCCGCCGCAGCGGATAGTGATTGATCAGAATTGTCGGCAGGCCGTCCGGAATGTCGGCGAGACGGCGCTCGGTTTCCTCGCAGCGCATGGCGCACCACGCATCGCGGCTTTCCCACGGGGCCGGATTGAGGAACATCTCGTCGGCGCACACGGCCCCCTGTTCGCGGGCCCAGGCGACAACGCTCTCCCGGTCAATGTCGTCGGGGCGGAAACTGTAGTCGTACATCAGGAACAGCGGCGCCACCACGTGGTCTCCACCCGGGCCACGCCAGATCTCGAAAGGGTCCTCCGGCGTCAGGACGCCGTAGTCGCGGGCGATCTCGACCAGCGCGCGATAGCGATCTTCGCCGACCAGAACAGGCGCGTCCTGTCGCTCCGGAAGTGCCCATAGATCATGATTGCCGGGAACCCAGAAAACCTTTGCGAATTTTCGCGTCAGAACCTCGAAGGCCAGGCGAACGTGCTCGAAGCGTTCGGCAATATCACCGGCGACGATCAGCCAGTCGTCTCCGAAGTCCCGCAATTCGGGCAGGGCGTCGCGATTGGCCTGGCTGGCCAGATGAAGATCACTGATGGCTCTGATTTTCATGAGGACGAGGTGCTTGCTTCCTGCATTCTTGAGGCTGCCCTACACATAGGAAGCCCCTCTCGAAAATCACAGATCGTCTGGGGTGTGGACCCATAAAATTGAGTTTTGCGGCGTCAATCCGGCAAAGGAGAGGAAGGAAAATCCTGCAGAACCATGCCAGTGCATGGTGCAAGGGCTTTGACGCGGCTCTCCGCAGCCGGATTGGCGTCCTTCGGATCGACCGGGAATTGACCGTCTTCCGCGTTACGAAATCTTGAAAACCTGACGAATTTCCTGAGATTTCACCACTTGAATACGATGCTTTCCCGGTCGACCTCAAAGCTTGATTTTATGGGTCTACACCCTCAGGGGCCGCGTCCCGACATTCCGGTGTTGGGTCGCCACGATGACATGGCGTCATCACGCGCGCGCCTGTCACTGCGTCCGCTTCCGACGCCATCAGGGACGCTTGAAGGTTATTCGAATGTGCCATAAAGCGGTCGCTCTACGAGCGTGTCAGAGAGACGCGCGATGACACCGTTGCTTTTCGATCAGTCTGAAACGCAGGAATTGAGCAGTTGAAAACGATCCAAACTGACCGTCTGGTTCTCAGGAATTTCCGGGTAGGTGATGCGGAAGCCTTGTTCGCTTATCTGCGGGAACCTGCCGCGAGTTGCTTCTTCTCGCTCAAACTCGCCGATCTGGCCGCAGCCGAACGTGAGGTCCTGAAACGCGCTGGCGACGACGAATATGTCGCCGTCTGTCTGCGAGAAACAGGTCAGCTCATAGGCGACCTGTTCGTCCATCCGGATGCTGCCGGGCCAGAGGATCCGGAAAATTCTGAAGAACCTGACACGGTTTCCGTGGGCTGGAATTTCAATCCACTCTTCGGTGGCAAGGGCTATGCGTTCAAAGCGGCACAGGCCTTGTGTTCCGAGTTGTTCACGCATCAAGGGAAAAGGCGCATCTACGCCTATGTTGAGGACCACAACGCCTCGTCGCGCCGGCTGTGCGAAAAGCTTGGCATGCGACAGGAAGGCCTGTTTCTGGAATATGTGACGTTCCAGAACGACAGCGCCGGAAATCCAATCTACGAAAACACCATGCAGTACGCCATTCTGCAGCATGAATGGAAACGAGGCTAAACCTGCCGCAGTGGCTGCTTCAGCGCGACCGCAAGCAAAAGCCGGCAGTCCCCGTTCCAACCCGGGCCGGACGTCCGATCCGGTCGGGGAGGGGGACAGTTTCCGGAGAAGTCATGACCAGCCCGAACGACCGCAATGGCGGCATAAAGCGGCCGTCGAAAGATATGGCCTTTTGACGGCTGGTCTGGCTGTAAACCACGCCTTATTCTGACGATCTGCTGTCACTGATGCCGCCAGGCATGCTGCCTGGACCTGAGTGATTGAAACGCTGCTTTTGTCCGATTGGGGCAGCACCTGTCTGCCGACAGTCTGAAAACGTGGAAAATCAGGGCCCAAAGAAGTCTACGGGTTCTTCGGCCCAATCATTGGCTCAGACATCCGCGAAATTGGACAATTCTCGCTCCAACGCGAAAATCTCTTCAAAATCAGATCGGTAGAGAAAAGAAAAATGGTCGGAGTGAGAGGATTCGAACCTCCGACCCCCTCGTCCCGAACGAGGTGCGCTACCAGGCTGCGCTACACTCCGACACATGCTGGGCTCATGTATGAACCCACCGGGAACAGCGAAGCAAGGCCGCGCTGCGTGGAGGGTCATTTAGCAAAGCTGACCCCATCCCGCAAGAGACTTCCTGCCGCTTCCCGAAAAATTTTGAAAGGCTCAATTTTTTCAACAGGCTGGGTATGCAAGCCGCACTGGCGGGGCCGCGCCGGACGCACCTCATCGCCGCTGCAGCAGCTTGCCTGAGCCCCGCATGTGATCCCGCTTCGCGAGCTGGGGAAAACCTCTCGACGGCCAGCAAAGATTGCCCCGGCCACATCTTGCGTTCCCCAAAAGCACTCGCTATACACCTCTCCCACGGCATTGGGGTGTAGCCAAGCGGTAAGGCAGCGGTTTTTGGTACCGCCATGCGCAGGTTCGAATCCTGCCACCCCAGCCAGTTTCCAGATTATTGCTGTTTGTTAGATGCCATGGCGGTGCTTGGGCGGTTTTTGGTCGCTTGTCGAAGCTGTAGCACTCAAGATCACTTGGTGTAGCGCGCAAGATCACTTGGCTCCCAGTTTAGGCCTGATCGGTGGCGCCAACTGAAGCATTAATCACGACAAAAAAATTCTTGAAGTCTCTTCCCCTATCCGCCGCACTATCAAGAATAAAGAATAGATGATTTGCGCTCTCCTCTATTGCCTTGAATACGGGCCTCCAGTCGTCGCGATTTACCTCGTCGGCTGCACATGTAATCATTCGTTGAGGCAGGGGGATGGATATGAGTGAACCGCGCCGAGTTTGCCGGAGGCTGTTTGGTTTAAGTTATGCGGCCACGGCTGGTTGTTCCAGCGAGGCGTAGTATTGTTCTTCCGCTTCAGCCGGAGGGATGTTTCCTATTGGCTCCAGCAAG
>VIRH01000064.1 GCA_008107755.1 Rhodobacterales bacterium | reverse complement strand
CGCCTGCCGTCAGTGTCGAGCCAGCTCCGGAGATGGTCACTGTGCCCTCAGCACCAGCGTCTTTGCCAACAGTCAAGTCCTCATTGGCCTCAACTGTGCCTCCCGAGGCGACCTCAAGGCTTGAGTTTGGCTGCGTATCGCCCACGGTGACGTTATCGAACGTCTCAGCTGTCGTGATCGTTTCCTGAACGCCATCGACGATCTTGTCGGCGGCAAGAGCCCCGGATGCGATGCCAACCAGCGCCGTTGAGGTCAGCAAGGCTGCGCCGAAACGTTTGAAGCCATAACGCGTTTCGTTACCGGACTTGCGGCGGGCCACGCGATCAAAGTGACCCGTCCTGAGATTATCAGCTTTGTTCATGATCAGGCACTCGCTCCCGCGCAATTACATTTTTTGACAAGCCCATACACGCTCGTCGGATCACTCCCCGTGCGCTTGAAGGTCTCGTTCACTTTCCTGGTATCGTTGGCACACGATTGCGGGCGGTGCGATTGCTCCCAAGCCGCTTTGCACGCATGTGAAAGAATTGTGCACGCATGCGGAGGCGATTTACCTATGCGTTCAAATCTGCGCGCTTCGGGCTCGCGAAAAAGCTGATAGAAGGGACCGCAACATCGGACGCAGCGGAACAATAATGAGCGAATCAAGTTCTGAGGCGAGACCTCGCACTGCGGAACCCATCCTTGCTGGCGATGGCGTCGGCGTGAAAGACGACACGCCCTTTCA
>VIRH01000041.1 GCA_008107755.1 Rhodobacterales bacterium | reverse complement strand
CTAGGCTTCAGACTCATAACCAGTAGCATACGGTTGCCGCGAGGCAGAGGGACGACAGAAAGTTCCTGGCATTGCGGTCATAGCGTGTGGCGATCCTGCGGAACTCTTTGAGCCTGCCGAACATCCTCTCGATGACGTTTCTGCCCTTGTAAAGGTATGGCGAGAAACAGTTTTTCCATTTGCGTGTTTTGCGGGCCGGGATGTTTGGCAGTGAGCCACGTGCCTCGACGGTTCGGCGGATACGGTCACTGTCGTAGCCTTTGTCACCATGCAGAACGCCGTTTGCCGGCACGAATGGCAAGAGTGCCTCGGCTCCGGTGAAATCCGAGACGTTGGCTCCCGTCAGGTGGAAGGCGATCGGCCGTCCCCTGTTGTCGCTCAGGGCGTGGATTTTGGTTCCCGGACCACCACGAGCTCGGCCCAGGGCATGGGCTTTAGCCCACCTTTGCCGCCATGGGCAACCCGATGCGCCCGAACGGCTGTACTGTCGATCATCACTTCCGGAACAGGACCGCCGGTTTGGGACAGTGCGTCGAAGAGCCCTGTCCAGACGCCTTTCTCCGACCAGCGAACAAAGCGATTGTAGAGGGTTTTCCTCGGCCCATAGACCTCCGGCGCATCGATCCAGCGACCGCCCGACTTCAGAACACGAATGATGCCGCTGATCACCCGCCGATCATCGACACGAGCCTTGCCGCGTGTATCGGTCGGCAAAAGCGGCCGCAAC
>VIRH01000127.1 GCA_008107755.1 Rhodobacterales bacterium | reverse complement strand
CAGGCGGATATCGCTGCGTTGCAAGCCAATTCGGGCGAAGCTGCGCTTCTAGCTTACCAACAGCCCTCCGGCGTCAGCGGTGGAAATTCCGCCGCTACATCCGAGCGCAAACCGTACGTTCTCAACACTGAAGTGTATGATCCAGGAGGTATCGTAACCTTGTCTTCGGGTCAGTTCGTAACCACTAGAGACTGTATCTGCACATTCATGGCTACGTTTTACCAGGTCCAACGAAGTAAA
This sequence comes from Rhodobacterales bacterium, assembly GCA_008107755.1. Classification (GTDB taxonomy): domain Bacteria; phylum Pseudomonadota; class Alphaproteobacteria; order Rhizobiales; family Stappiaceae; genus Roseibium. Next base: position 562 of record VIRH01000127.1, on the reverse strand, counting down.
GCTTACATCTACAACGTGACTGATGGCGAAATCGTAGGCATGAGTCCGTCTACGTACTTCCGTGGTGGCACCCAAAGCACGGGTGAAGTGTACGGAGCGTGCCTGCTAGAAGCTGGCAAGGTGTACGAAATGCAGTACAGGACGGGGGTAGTCGTAAGCGGCATGGACCTTGGCGTAGAGTCGAGCTGGGGTGACGAGCCCAATACTTACGGGTACGTAGCAATGAGGACAATATAATGGCCAAGTATGCAGAAATCAAAAACGGCAAAGTCGTAACGATCAGCTTTGACCCGCGTACCGGCTGGCCTCAGGTGCCCGACACGGTGTTCCCCGGTGACTTCGAAAACGGGGACGGCACCTTCACCCGGCCAACGCCTGTGGTTTCCACAACGCAGATTGACGCTGAGAGGGACCGCCGCCTGCTGGAAACCTTTGAGTTCGAAGGGCGCATCTACCAGTGCGATCAGGAAGGGCAGCGGAACATTGCCGGTGCGAAGTCCATGGCGGCAGACGCCATTGCTCTTGGTGCGGAGGCGGGGGCCTATGACTGGCAGCGGCTTGT
>VIRH01000052.1 GCA_008107755.1 Rhodobacterales bacterium | reverse complement strand
AGGATGTTCGGCAGGCTCAAAGAGTTCCGCAGGATCGCCACACGCTATGACCGCAATGCCAGGAACTTTCTGTCGTCCCTCTGCCTCGCGGCAACCGTATGCTACTGGTTATGAGTCTGAAGCCTAGTCGCTATTTATGATTGAAAATGAGGGCTTGACAAGGAGGCCAACCCTCATGACGCGACCTCTATTGACTGATTTATGCGAGCGTCTAATTGCCGCGGTGGGCGGTGGAATGTCCCGTCGGGCAGCGGCTGAGCGGTTTGGAGTTGGGGAAGCGACTGCGATCCGTTGGGTGGAGCGTTATCGGCGCTCCGTCTGTATCGAGCCTGAGAAGATGGGGTAATCATCCCATTTTTAGAGGGTTTTAAAACTGGACTTCAGGCCGCTGTTTTCAGTTTCATAGCAGGCGTAATACCGCCGATGGCCATGTTGGGCCTCTCATTGTTGTATGTCCATAGCCAGCGTGTGGCGTGGTCCTGTGCCTCCTCGATCGTTTCAAATATGTATTGTCCGAGCCATTCATGGCGAACAGTTCGGTTATAGCGCTCGATGTAGGCGTTTTGTTGCGGTTTCCCGGGTTGGATGTACTCCAAACCAATCCCGCGTCTTGAAGCCCATATTTGCAGGGCGGCGCTGACATTTTCCGGACCATTGTCCACCCGGATGTTCAGGGGCTGGCCGCGCCATTCGATGATCCGCTCCAACGTGCGGACAACCCGAATGGCTGGAATCGGATGGTGTCCCTGGACGTGGTGTAACTTTGTTCTTGGACCATGGGTCTGGCCGCTGTTACAGGGCGGCGATTGTCGCCGGGTCCATGGGTGTATTGTCGCAAATGGTGGCGACGGTTTCCAGTGTCATGTAGCGGCGTGTGATGGCCCACTCATCGTTCTGCTCCAGCAT
>VIRH01000126.1 GCA_008107755.1 Rhodobacterales bacterium | reverse complement strand
GCCCCGGGTCTGAATTTCCCTGCCTTGAACTTCGAAGTCCGTGTCGCGTACTCCTCGTCGATCTCTCACCCCGGCCTTGCGGCCATGTCGTGCCTTTTCCCTTCTCGGTTTCAGGTCACGCCATTCGATAATCCTCTTGCTTGGTCGACATGGCCCAGATCATCCGGGCCATTTTATTCGCCAGCGCAACGGCCGCGACCATCCTGGGCTTGCGTGCTACGAGGGCAGCGAGCCAGCGATTCGAACTGACACCCTTTCGGACCACCCAGCGGATCACGCTCATCGCTCCGACGATTAGCAGTCGACGGATATCGGCCTGCCCCATCTTGCTGACCGCCCCAAGCCTGGCCTTGCCGCCCGTGGACCTCTGCCTTGGCACAAGGCCGAGCCAGGTCCAGCCAGCGCGTTTTCGAGTAATTTCAGGCTCGCTGGCCCCTTCGGCGCCACCAGCCCGAACTCGGCCAGATGTCCCCGGAGCGCGTTGATGAGCTGTGTGCGCTGCCGGACCAAGCATTGGTGGGTGCGGAACGCCACAGCACGGCCCTGGGTTTCGACACTCTTCACCGCCACGAACCGCATTGTCGGGCGCATGGCTGCTTCTGCGATAGCCTCCGCATCCGCGCGGTCATTCTTCTGGCGCTTGACGAACGGCTTCACATACGCTGCCGGCACCAGACGCACGTCATGACCGTGAGACTGTGCCATCCGGCACCAGTGATGCGACGTGGCACATGCCTCCATAGCAACGACACAGGCCGGCTGCTCGCCCAGAAGCGTCGCCAACCGGTTCCGAGACAGTGCACGATTATACAGAACCGTCCCATCGGATCCGACCGCACAAACCTGAAAGCTGCCTTTTGCTAAGTCGATCGCCAAAATGCTGATCTTCGATGTCATTGATCCGCCCTCCGCTCGGTGAAT
>VIRH01000123.1 GCA_008107755.1 Rhodobacterales bacterium | reverse complement strand
GCGGACCAACGTCGTGGGGATCTTTCCAAACGAAGCCGCCGTTACCCGCTTGGCCGGAGCCATGATGCTGGAGCAGAACGATGAGTGGGCCATCACACGCCGCTACATGACACTGGAAACCGTCGCCGCCATTTGCGACAATACACCCATGGACCCGGCGACAATCGCCGCCCTGTAACAGCGGCCAGACCATGGTCCAAGAACAAAGTTACACCACGTCCAGGGACACCATCCACTGGTTCACGTGATAGTGCGACCAATACAACCTGTTAGGTGAGTTTTGGTTTCCCCTATGCGAGCATCAAGGACAGTTTGGTGTTCGCTAGGCTCGGGCGGTCTGATCGCCAAAAAAGATCGTCCGAGCCGCTAACAGGGATGAATCTACTACCTGTGCGCGCTCTTGTATATGCTTGTGACGCTCAAAGTATTTGAGTTTTCCACACTCGCGGCCTCAGCTTCTCCTCATGGACAACAAATCCTTAACCGGCCGCAGGAAACTGCGGAACCCTTGAGCCCGCCAGGGCGAATAAGCCAAGACTCTGAATGAGTTCCGCAGGAACGAGTGATTGAGGTCAGTTCAGGAAGTGGTACCACTTCCTCTATCTTGCCGTCATTTCCTTCACTTCGATAAAATTCGTAAGCCGTCAGTAAAACACGGTAATAGCCGCTACTGTATTTTGCGCGATTTTACACGCCCAAGTCAGATTTTAGCCGATTATAAGAGAAACCAAGCATGTTTTGAGGTTTCAGCCCTCTTTTGGCGAACCAGGCACATCCCTCAACCCTCTCTTTTTACGTCTCTTTTACTCTCAAACTTCGATAAAAGCCGCTAAGCGCCGCTAGGCTTCAGACCCATAAAATGGCTATGCAAATCAGTTGAAGTTTGATTCATATGTGGACGCCCCCTATGGCAAGAGCTGTTTTTGTCTTGTTGCGGTGATCGGTTGCTTTCATATGTCCGGCCTGTTTGTGCGGCATACGTTACCGCTGGCCCTGATCAAGCTGGCGC
>VIRH01000062.1 GCA_008107755.1 Rhodobacterales bacterium | reverse complement strand
TGTGGTTTCTGATCAGGTTGTTCCGTTGAGGGCCTGACTTGGTGTTTTTCCATTGATGCCCATGTGTGGCCGTTTGTTGTTGTACCAGTCAAGCCATCTTGGCAGATCGGCCTCTCGTGTCAGGGACGATTTGAAGGGGATGGCATAGGCCCATTCTCTGAGCATGGTCTGTATGAAGCGCTCCGCCTTGCCGTTTGTTTTAGGCGTATAGGGTCGGGTTCTGATGTGGCGGATGGAAAGCCTTGCCAAGGTTCTGCGGAACAGTTTGGCGATATAGCCGGCCCCATTGTCGGTCATGACCCGCTCGACCTTCACGCCCCGCGCCTTGAACCAGCGCAAGGCCCGAATGAGGAAGCCGGTGGTGGAGCGGCGTGTTTCGTCGGGTAGAACCTCGACATAGGCAAGCCTTGTGGCATCGTCGATGGCAACATGCAGACAGTCCCATCCCGCGCCCTGACTGCGGCCCCGGCGGGACCCGGTGATCCGGTGTCCGGTACGTTCGAAACGCCCGAGTTTCTTGATGTCCAGATGCAAGAGTTCGCCTGGTGTCTCACGCTGATAGCGCCGTACGGGCGGCTTGGGATCCAGCCTGACAAGGCGGCCAAGGCCCAGGCGGGCCAGCCACCCGGCAACGGTCGAACGGGCAAGGCCCAGCTTGTCGGCGATTTCCGCACCCGTGAGACGATACTCCTGCCGCAACCGCTCGATGCCGTGAACCTGATGCGCCATTGTCTTGTTGGCGATGGATCCGGGACGCGAGGAGCGGTTCTCCAGCCCGGCCGTTCCAAGCGCCCGGTATCGCTTCAGCCATTCCCGGGCGCGGCGTTCGCTCAGCCCGAACTCGGCTGCGACAACTTTGAGCGGACGGCCTTCATCGACAATCCGGCGGATCATCTCCGCTCGACCCAGAGGCGTCGTTCGGGCATTCTTGTGTGGGTTGTTCATCCTTGAAACCTTCCGGTGAATGTTTGGTCGCAAACACCTTCAGGCTTTCAAACAGGATGAACAACCTTCTCAGAACTCACA
>VIRH01000112.1 GCA_008107755.1 Rhodobacterales bacterium | reverse complement strand
TTCAATAGAGGACGACGGAACGGATGGATTCGCCTGCGTGCATCAGGTCGAATCCCTTGTTGATGTCTTCCAGCGGCATGGTGTGGGTGATCATCGGATCGATCTCGATCTTGCCGTCCATGTACCATTCCACGATCTTCGGCACGTCCGTGCGCCCTCTGGCACCGCCGAAGGCCGTGCCCTTCCAGACCCGTCCGGTCACCAGCTGGAACGGACGTGTCGAGATTTCCGCGCCTGCGGCGGCAACGCCGATGATGATGCTCTCGCCCCAGCCCTTGTGAGCCGACTCAAGCGCCGTGCGCATCACGTTCACGTTGCCCGTGGCATCGAACGTATAGTCCGCACCGCCCTTGGTGAGGTTCACCAGATAGGGAACGAGGTCGTCCTCGACTTCGGCCGGATTGACGAAATCCGTCATGCCGAAGCGTTCCGCCATTTCCTTCTTGGCCGGATTGAGATCGACACCGACAATCTGGTCCGCACCGGCCAGACGCAGGCCCTGGATCACGTTGAGCCCGATGCCGCCGAGACCGAACACGATCGCCCGGGAACCGACTTCCACCTTGGCCGTGTTGATCACGGCACCCACACCGGTCGTCACGCCGCAGCCGATGTAGCAGACCTTGTCGAACGGGGCGTCCTCGCGGATCTTCGCCAGCGCGATCTCCGGAACGACCGTGTAGTTGGCGAAGGTCGAGGTGCCCATGTAGTGAAGGATCGGATCACCATCGAGGGTGGAGAACCGCGACGAGCCATCCGGCATCAGTCCCTGACCCTGGGTCGAGCGGATCGACTGGCAGAGGTTTGTCTTGGGGTTGAGGCAGTATTCGCAGTTCCGGCACTCGGGCGTATAGAGCGGAATGACATGATCGCCCGGCTTCAACGACGTCACGCCCGGGCCAACCTCAACGACGACGCCAGCGCCCTCGTGACCCAGAATCGCCGGAAACAGCCCTTCCGGATCGGCGCCCGACAACGTGAACTCGTCGGTGTGACAAATGCCCGTGGCCTTGATCTCGACCAGAACCTCAAAGGCACGCGGACCCTCAAGCCTGACCGTGGTAACCTCAAGCGGTTTGCCGGCTCCAACTGCGACGGCAGCGCGAACTTCCAT
>VIRH01000108.1 GCA_008107755.1 Rhodobacterales bacterium | reverse complement strand
CAGTTCTGGTGAAGAAGCTGCACCGCAAACAGATGCTGCCATTCTTCTCGAAACTGGCGCCCTGTGTGATCGGGGTTGAGGCCTGTGCGACGGCGCATCACTGGGCGCGTACGCTGATTGCCATGGGTCATGATGTCAGGATCATGCCGCCGTCTTACGTGAAAGGCTATGTCAAGCGCGGAAAAAGCGATGCGATTGATGCAGAAGCGATCTGCGAGGCCGTTCAACGTCCGACCATGCGGTTTGTGCCGGTAAAGACAGTTGAGCAGCAGAGTGTTCTGATGGCGCACAGAACCCGATCGCTGATGGTGCGCCAGCGGACCATGGCGGCGAATGCGCTGCGCGCGCATTTGGCCGAATTCGGGTTGGTCGCGAACCAAGGTATCGCCAATCTGGTGAAGCTGGCCGACAGGGCCTCTGCCGATGAAACGCTTCCGGCTTACGCTCATCGAGCGCTTGAGATCCTGATCCGACGGATCACCGAATTAAACGAGGAGATTGGCGAACTCGATAGGGAATTACGCATCTGGCATGCCGAGAACGAAGCCAGTCGAAGGCTCGCGGCTATTCCGGGTGTCGGGGTGATCACAGCGACAGCCATCGCGGCGACAGTGACAGACCCCGATCAATTCCAATCAGGCAGGCAGTTTGCCGCCTGGCTTGGGTTGACGCCGCAACAACAGTCGACCGGAGGCAAAACACGTCTCGGTGGTATATCCAAACAGGGCGACAGGTACTTGCGGCGACTGCTCGTCGTTGGCGCAACGGCCGTCATGCGGCACGCCAAGCGGAACCCGACGCCGATGACAGATTGGGTGAATGGGTTGCTGGAGAAGAAGCCGTTCCGGCTCGCCTCGGTCGCCCTTGCGAACAAGCTCGCCCGGATAGCCTGGGTAATCCTTACCCGCGGAGAGATTTATAGACCCTACGGGCAGCCTGCCTAACCGCGCGCAGCCCGAACCGAATTGGCAATGGCAGTCGATGATGCGTAACGATCGAGCCAATGGAGAGGCAAACCCGTCTGATTCAATGCGCCATTCAAGCGCGCCAGCTTGATCAGGGCCAGCGGTAACGTATGCCGCACAAACAGGCCGGACATATGAAAGCAACCGATCACCGCAACAAGACAAAAACAGCTCTTGCCATAGGGGGCGTCCACATATGAATCAAA
>VIRH01000122.1 GCA_008107755.1 Rhodobacterales bacterium | reverse complement strand
GCAGCGGGTCGGGCATCGAGGCGGCGCGGCCGGCGAGATGTCTGTCACGCTGGAAGGACCGGGCCGCGCGCCGTGGGGCAACGCCCCGCCAACGGATCAGTCCGGCCCGCCAGGGCTGGTCCGCTTCGCTGCACTGCCAGATTGATTTTTCGCGGAAAGCTGCTACATTTTTTCTCGGAGTGGGACGGCAGGTTTCCCCGCCGCCCCGTTTCCTAGATAACGAATTGAACTCGGAAGCTCACTGTCCAGGTGGTCCGAGTTCTTTTCATTTCTAGGGTAACGCTAATGGGTATGAACCACATTGCATTACCTCCGTTTGAGAGCAAGGCCGTTGCCTCGGCCGGGCAAGCCCATCTTACCCGGTCGCGCCGCTGGACCGGCGCTGCTGCTTCTGCCCTCAAAACTGCTGTTTTCTTCTACCAGATTCGATTGAAACGCTCTTGGTTGCGTCCCCGCTCAGTCCATGACGTCCGGAATGATCCGCTTTGGAACTCGAAACAGGAGCACATTGGATTTCCGGAAGAAATGCGGCTGCATCTTTTCGTCGGGCACCTTCAGGAACGCCGGCGCTTGCCGGTCCTCGGCGTTTAGATCGAGCATTGCCGTATGGAGCGGCTTGAGGACGTTCGATGTCTCTTCTGCCGCGCACTGGAACTGAACTGCTGCAGCCAGGTTGGCGCAATGAACGGAAACCGGTTCGGGGATGTCACCCTCTTTCCCCGGCAAGCTGTCAACGAGCCCGAGAGATTTCATATCGGGCGTCCAGTGGGTCAGGCGCGTGACATTGAGAGCAACAACCTCTTCAGTCGTTGCAAAGACGATGAACTGACTGTCGCTCTGTTCCGACACGAGGCGTTTTTCCAGAAATTTCATTACCTCTTCGGTCAGATCCAGCGAAATTTCGGTGCCGTCATCGAAGATGAAATTTACCGGCACCCACCACGGCCTGAGTTTAGCCGGTTCGCGGAATTTCGGGCGGGAGAAATTGACTATCTTCATGGGGTTGCCTGTCGTCGGTAGGGAGGGCAGAGCGCCACGATCGGGCTCGTTTCATTTTCCCCGTAGTGGGAAACGGGGACGGCTCGTCATGGACAGGAAAAGGGGAGGGGCATCACCCGCGCGCACAAGGCGCAGCCGCGGAGCGTGGGGAGACCCCTTTTCCTGCCGAAGGTTTA
>VIRH01000085.1 GCA_008107755.1 Rhodobacterales bacterium | reverse complement strand
GGGGGAAGGGGCGTGAGCACCCAAATTAGATAGGTGGGACAGATCCGTGCGACAAGGCCGACTGCTCGCGCGTGCAGCTTGCAGACCTTTCAGCTCCATCAGTCGCCTCCATTTTCGAGATCCTACCTTATACCGCAGGCTGTCCGAGATGTTTTATGACGGTCTTGACCCGGTTTCCACCTTCGCGGCGGGCTTCAAAGACACATTCCTCGGCGGCCGACAGAAGAATCTCGGGGCTGTCCGATGCGACGGTCTTGTCGGCGACGGCACAGGCTGCGCCCACAGAAGCCGTCACCAGACCGTTCCCGGCCGAGTTTTCGGGATTGAGAATGCCAAGGTCCTGTATCGCCACTTGAATATAGGCACTGATCGTCTCGGAGCCGAGTTCGTGGGTCCGCGGGAGCAGGATAGAAAATTCGGAAGAGGCGGTACGGGCGACGATATCGGCGGGGCGGCGTGCGGTGTCCTGAAGGGTTCCGGCGACCCTGGTCAGGCATTCCCTGGCCGCGCCCTGGCCCAAATGGTCTTCCAGCGCCTCGAAGCGATCGAGCGAGACCTTGATCAGGCTGGTATGGGTCTTCTCGCGAAGGGCAATCGACCATTCCCGTTTCAGGCCTTCCTCGAAGGCGCGGCGGTTGAAAAGTCCGGTCAGCGCATCCGTCTGTGTTGCCGTTTCGACCTGATATTCAAGTTCCTTGCGTCTGGAAATGTTCTGGAAATAGACCGCGAAGGCATAGGGATGGCGCATCGGGTCTCGCAGGAGATGAGTCGTGACCTCGGCCCAGACCAGACGGCCGGACGCGGAGCGCAATTGCACATCGCTCTGGGGCAGGGAGGCGTCGGCGCTTGCTGCGCCGCTCAGGATCGTGTGCAACTGAACGGCGTCCTGGTTGCCGGCTTCCACATAGACGAGTTCGCCAAGTTGCGCGGCCAGCTTTTCCGCACTCCAGCCGAACATCCGTTCCGCAGCCGGCGAGATATAAGCCGCAGTACCGTCCATCGCGAGCAGAAAGAGCGCGTTGTCGCTCAGTTTCAAAAGCGTTTCAAAGTCAATATTCTGCGGGCGGAGAAGGTCCGTACCGGATAAAATGTCCTCTTTCATCTCCATTGCCGTCTGCCTCGGTTGGAGTTTCAGGCGGTGTTCTGGGAAACGCCCTTTGTGAAACTGAACGGCATTCACGCTTTTAAATCAAGAGGATTACTGTCTTGGTGGGGAACCTGCGGGATATAAATCGGGCGATTGCAGAAAAAATCTGCGCGACCAGTTATTTCTGACAATGTAATTCCTTACCGGTCTGAAGATTTGGACTTTGTGATGTGTCCGTTCTACGGCAGCTTGATCGCCATCTTTGGGATTGCAGCGTATTCGAAGCGCTTGAAAAGTTGGAAAAGCGTCCAACAAGTGCTTGAAGACGCTTTATCACTTCCCTAAGACATGTCTGGAAAATTACAGACCGTTATCATCCGGATTCTGGTGTTGATTCGAGTGGGTCGTCACCAGCCGTTGCAACAGACGTGACGAAAGATCAGCATGACGCCAGCATTGATCGACGACACCACCCTTTATGCCGTTCTGGCCCCCTTTGCGGCGGCTGTGGTTGCCCCCTTCGCCACGCGCTGGTTGAAGCACAATGCCGCCTGGCCGCTGGCGCTGGTGCCGGCGTTGATCTTTCTGCATTTCACCGGGTTCATCGGTCCTGTCTCTCACGGTGAGACGTTCGTTGCCGCAAAGGCGTGGGCACCGAGCTACGGGGTCAATTTCTCGATCTATATCGACGGTCTGTCGACGTTGTTCGCGCTGCTGATCTCCGGAATCGGGACGTTCATCATCCTTTATGCCGGCGGATACCTGAAGGGGCATCCACAGCAAGGGCGGTTCTTCTCGTTCTTGTTCATGTTCATGGGGGCAATGCTCGGGCTGGTGCTGGGCAACAACCTGATTTCCCTGTTCATTTTCTGGGAGCTGACTTCGATCACGTCGTTCCTTCTGATCGGTTTCGACAGCCTGCGCGCGGCGTCGCGCCGGGCGGCCCTTCAGGCGCTTGTGGTGACCGGCGGTGGCGGGCTGGCACTTCTGGCCGGGTTCATTCTGATCATTTCGGCTACCGGCGAAATCGAGATGTCCGTGCTGCTGGCATCGCCCGACATCATCAAGGATACCGGCCTTTATCTGCCGATCTTCATTCTGGTGCTCGGCGGTGCCTTCACCAAGTCGGCGCAGTTTCCGTTCCATTTCTGGCTTCCGAACGCCATGGAAGCCCCGACGCCGGTGTCCGCCTATCTTCACTCCGCGACCATGGTCAAGGCGGGTGTCTATCTGTTGATGCGCATGCATCCGCTGCTGGGCGACACCACGCTCTGGACCACCGTGCTGCCGCTCTTCGGCGGTGTGACCCTGATCATCGGCACGTTGCTCGCCGTTCGCCAGACCGATCTGAAGCTGATGCTGGCCTATACGACCGTTGCCTCTCTCGGCCTTCTGGTGATGCTCACCGGCACGAGCCATGAAAAGGCTCTTGAAGGCGCAGTTCTCTATCTGCTGGCGCATTCGCTCTTCAAGGGTGCGCTCTTCATGGTGGCGGGGACGATCGATCACGAGGCCGGGACGCGCGATATCACGAAGCTCGGTGGTCTGCGCTCAGCGATGCCCATCACCTTCGCAGCCGCATGTCTTGCCGCGCTCTCCATGGCCGGCCTGCCGCCCTTCATCGGTTTCGTTGCCAAGGAAGTGCTCTATTACGGCACCTGGGGCTGGTTGGAGCTTGGCATTCCGGTCACGATCACCGCCGTTGTCGGCAATGCGCTGATGCTGGTGATTGCCGCTGCGGTCGCCATCAAGCCCTTCATGGGGCCGAAGGTCGAAACGCCAAAGCATGCGCACGAAGGACCGGTCCTCCTCTTTGCCGGCCCCGTGTTTCTTTCCGTGACCGGCCTGGGGCTCGCCCTGATCGCCCACACCACCGGCGAACTGTTCGTCGGGCCGACATTGTCGTCGCTGATGGGCGTGCAAACAGAGGTGGATCTGCACCTGTGGCCGACCGCGATCAACGCGCCGCTTATCCTGTCTCTGATCACCATCGGTCTGGGCATCGTGTGCTTCACCCAGATAGACCGGCTGCGCGCGGTTGTCGGGTCCGTGCTGACGTCCATCGGATGGGGCCCGGACAAGGGCTTCGATCAGGCGGTAGCCGGCATCGTGGCAGGCTCAGGCCGGTTCACGCGGTTTGCCCAGAACGGCAAGATGCAGACCTACATGGTTCTGACCTTCATCTTCACCGGCATCGCGGTCCTGCTTCCCGGTTTCCTAACAGGCGGGCTTCCCGCCATGCCGTCGCTTCCGGATTACCGCTTCTATGAATGGGGTATCCTGTTCATCGCCGCGATCGGGCTCTTCGCCGTTCTGGTGGCAGACACACGCCTTACCGCGATTGTCTCGCTCGGCATCCAGGGGTTTGCGGTTGCACTTATCTTCATGATGTTCGGGGCACCGGATCTTTCCTTTACCCAGTTCATGGTGGAAACGCTGTCGGTGGTCATCCTTGCCCTCGTGATGACCCGGCTCAACCTCCTGCCGAGCGATCATCGCCCGAAAGGCGCTGCAATCTTCACCGGTATCATCGCCGGCGCGGTGGGGCTGGGGCTGACCCTGACGCTTCTGGCGATCACGCAGGCGCCGTTCGACACCCGCTTGTCCGACTTCTTCGCACAATACAGCCGGACAATTGCCCACGGCCGCAATATCGTGAACGTCATCATCGTGGACTTCCGCGGGTTCGATACGCTCGGCGAAATCGCAGTGGTGGTGCTGGCCGGGCTGTGCGTGCTGGCGCTCATCCGGGTCAGGACAAGGCCTGACAAGCCTATCGAGACGCCGCCGACCAAGCCGGCCAAACCGATCGCAGAGGAGGCTCACTGATGCGTACGATCATCTTCCGCACCATCGCGCCCTACCTTTCTGCGCTGATGGTCCTGTTTTCCATCTTCGTACTGCTGCGCGGGCACAACGAGCCCGGCGGGGGCTTCATCGGCGGGCTGATCGCAGCGTCGGCGTTCGCGATCTTCGGTATCGCCTGCGGGGTCGCCTCCGTGCGCAGGGCCATCTACTTCCATCCGATGGCGGTTGCGGGGTTCGGGCTCTTCATGGCGGCGCTTGCCGGCGTGCTGTCGATCTTCAAGGGGCAGACCTTCATGACCAGCCAGTGGCTGATCTTCGATTTCTTCGGTGTCGAAATTGCCCTGTCGACCCCCATGGTCTTCGACATCGGCGTCTATCTCGTGGTCGTCGGTGCGATCGGCTCGATTGCACTTGCGCTTGAAGAAAGGGAGTCAGACTGATGGAAAGCGGCGTTGTCATCCTCATCGGCCTGTTCTTTTCCGTGGCCGTCTACCTGATGCTGTCCAAACAGCTTGTGCGCATGCTTCTGGGAATCGCCATCCTCGGGAACGCGGTCAACATGCTCATCTTCACCAACGGACGTCTAACGCGCGAAGTTCCGCCGCTGATCCCCGAAGAGCTCTACACGCCTGCGATCCAGACCGCCAACCCGCTGCCGCAGGCTCTGGTGCTGACCGCGATCGTGATCTCCTTCTCATTCTTCGCATTCCTCCTGGTGCTGGCCTTCAGGGCTTACCAGGAACTCGGCACGGACGGCGTCAACACGATGCGCGTCGCCGAGCCTGAAGACGACCAAACTCCGCCGCAAGGATACTAAGCTCAATGGCCGGTTCTTCCGTTACCGTCGATCTGTCCCAGGCCATGATCACCGCGCATGTCGCGGCTGCTGACTGGCTGGTGGTCGCGCCGTCGCTGATCACGATCCTCGGCGGCTCGCTCTGCCTCATGCTGCGCAAGCACACATCGCTGCAGCCCAAGCTGGGCAATGCCTTTCTCGGCCTGTTGGTCCTGGCCAATCTGGCGCTGCTTGCCCGGGTCCTCGACCACGGCATCATCACCATGGTCATGGGCAACTGGCTACCGCCGTTCGGGATCGCCTTCACAGTGGACACCCTTGGCGCGACACTGTCACTGATCGCGTCGATCGTTGCGTTCTGTGCTGGGATCTTCGGGTCGGCGACCGTGGATGCCACCGGACGGCGATATGGCTTCTACCCGTTCCTCCTGCTTCTGATGACCGGCGTTTGCGGTGCGTTTCTGACCGGTGACATCTTCAACCTCTACGTCTGGTTCGAGGTGCTGCTGATTTCGTCCTACGGACTGCTGATCCTTGGCAATGACCGCATCCAGCTCGACGGGGCGGTCAAATACGGGGTTCTGAACCTGATCGGGACGAACCTCTTCCTGATCGCGACTGGTTTGCTCTACGGCATTTTCGGCACGCTCAACATGGCTGATATCGCCATGAAGGCAGCTGCTCTTGAGGGAGCGGCCACCGGCACGCTTGCAACCGTCGCAGCGCTCTACTTCCTAGCCTTTGCCATGAAAGCGGCCGCTTTTCCGGTCAATTTCTGGCTGCCCGCCTCCTATCACACGCCGAATGTGGTCGTATCCGCAGTGTTTGCTGGTCTTCTGACCAAGGTCGGTGTCTATGCGCTGATCCGCGTCTTCGTTCTCATCCTGCCGGAGTCTCGCGCCTATATGGCAGATGTCATCGCGCTTGTGGCCATTGCAACTCTGATGACCGGCGCCATCGGGGCGTTGGCACAAAGCGAGGTCCGCAGGCTGCTCGGCTATGTCGTGATCGCAGGTATCGGCGCAATGCTGGCCGGCGTCGCTGTCGGTTCGACGCTTGCGGTGTCCGGCGCGGTCTTTTACGCGGTGCATTCGATCATCGTGATGACGGCGCTCTACATGGCTGCCGGCGTCATGAAGCTGATCGGCGGATCCTACGACCTGCGCAAGCTCGGCGGTCTCTACAACAAGAACGCGGCGTTCGCGGCCGTGTTCCTGGTGCTGGCATTTGCCGTCTCCGGTCTGCCGCCCTTTTCCGGTTTCTGGCCGAAGATCATTCTGGTCGATGCTGCTTTCGCCGACGGGCGGGCCTGGCTTGCCGCGGCGATCCTCCTCAGCGGCTTCCTCACGACGCTGGCGATGGGGCGGGTCTGGATCTTCGCATTCTGGCGCGGCGGACCGGAAGGCACGCCGGACGGCGAATTGGCCACGGCAACGGCCACGGAAGGCAGTGCATCGCTGGCAGGCGGTGCAATCTGGGTGCCGCTTGGCATTCTGACCGCCCTCGTCATCTACTTCGGGCTACAGCCGGAGTGGATGCTTGAGCTATCAACGCAAGGGGCAAGCGGTGTCGTCGAACCGCTCGGCTATCTGCGTTCCGTCTTTGGAGAGCAGGGATGACGGGTCTTTTTCTCATCAACATTCTGATGGCGCTCGCCTGGGGCGCTGTCACCGGCAACTTCAGCGAAATCAATCTCGCCTTCGGGTTCGTGCTCGGTTTCGGCGTATTGTTCCTGATCCGAGAGCAGGTCGGCACGTCGGCGTACTTCAAGCGGATCAGCAAGGTTTTCGGGCTGGCGGTGCTGTTCGTCTACGAACTGGTGCTCTCGGCCTGGCGCGTTGCCATGATCGTTCTGCAGCCCAAGATTGAGCTTCAGCCCGGCATCATTGCCTTTCCGCTGACAGTGGACCGGGATTTCGAGATCACGATGCTCGCCAATCTCATCACCCTGACACCTGGAACGCTGTCGGTGGACGTCTCCGAAGACCGCAAGACGCTTTATGTCCACTGCATTGACGTGCCCGATCCGCAGGCGACGATCGACGACATCAAGAATGGTTTCGAGCGAAAAATCCTGGAGGTGTTCAGATGACCGCGTTCAGCACGTTCGCATCGCAGTTTCTCACAGTATCCGTCAGTATTGCGCTGGCGCTGCTGACCGTATCCTTCGTGATCATCGTGGTACGGATCATACAGGGCCCAAGTCTTCCGGATCGGGTGGTGGCGCTCGATATGCTGGTCGCCGTCGGAATCGGCTTCATTGCTGCCATCGGCGTCCTTACCGGGTTCTATCTTTACATCGACATCGCGATCACGCTGGGTCTCGTCGGCTTTCTGGCCACGGTGGCCTTTGCACGCTTCGTCCTGAACCGCGGCATCGCGGGTGACAAGACGATCGTGATCGAGGTCGAGGAAAGCATCAAACGCAGAGAGGCGGGTGAGTGATGGTGATGGCCCTCATTGAAATTGTCACAGGCATCCTGCTCGTGATCGGCGCTCTGTTCGCGCTCGTCGCATCCATTGGCCTGATCCGGCTGAAGGACGTCTACATGCGCATGCATGCGGCCTCCAAGGCCGGCACGCTTGGCTCCGGTGTCATGCTGCTGGCGCTCGCCATCGATGCGACCGATCTGGCCATCGTGACGCGTGCGCTGGCTGGAATCGTGTTTTTCCTGCTCACAGCCCCAATTTCGGCTCATTTGTTGGCGAAAGCTGCCTATGCGGCTGGGTATCGCCCTTGCGCTGATACCAAGCATGACGCCCTTGCCGAAACGATCAAGTCCAAGGGATGAAGCCCGGTGGCGAATTTCAACCAATTTGGTGAAGTCCGGGCTTCTTTCAATACTTCTCATTCTTTTGGTTTTTCAATGTATGCGAAATAGACTGCATTTATAGATTTTTATTTTTGTTGACCTGCGTCTTTTTTTATTTAAATGGTGGGTTGTCTCATTTGATATCCGCCTATATAAGGGCAGAGACGCTCACCTGCTAAGTAGAATCAGTTTTGATTTCTAGGGCTGAAAGTATCGGATTTTTCATAGTCCCTTTGGCCTAAATTAGCGGCAGGTAAAGACCGCAACAATTTTCGGTTTCAGTAGAGAACGGGTGAAAAATGACTGACAGTCCGGTGGATGCAAATTTGATTGATCTTACGGCAGACATTGTTGCTGCATATGTGAGCAACAACACGGTCGCTTCAACAGATTTGCCGGGCCTTATTAACGAGGTGCACAACGCCTTGCAGAAGACGGCGACTTCGTCCAGCGAGCCGGAGCCGGAGCCTCTGAAGCCTGCCGTACCGGTCAAGAAGTCGGTCATGCCGGACTACATCATCTGTCTGGAAGACGGCAAGAAGTTCAAGTCGCTGAAGCGCCACCTGCGCACCCATTACAACATGACCCCGGAAGAATACCGGGAGAAGTGGGACCTCGGCGCAGACTACCCGATGGTCGCTCCGAACTACGCTGCAGCGCGCTCTGAGCTTGCCAAGAAGATGGGTCTGGGCCAGCAGCGCAAGCGCTCCAAGTAAGCGGACACTTCATTCCGCAAGAACAATGGGAGCTGTCCGGTGGGCGGCTCCTTTTTTGTGTGGGCGATCCAGGAAGGCGACAGGTGCGGGGTTTTCGGCGAGCGGGTAGCGGTCGCACCAACACCTCAGACAGCGTGGCCTCGATTTGGTCTCGCGTCAGCGTTCGTTTTCTCGAGGCACAGGTCTCTGTCGGGCAGGGAAGAGGACGATCGTAAACATATTCCCGGCTCTTCGGTCGCTCGCGTCTGGAGGCGCGTGCTCCGGTTCCGTTCAACCGCTCAGATAGCAGGGTGTCGCCGGTTGAGAAAACCGGTTGAGTCGGGGCGGGGGAGAATGGCGCAAGAGCAGTCAATCTCGCCCACGCCCTCATGGTGGGCAGGGTTACCCATATTCTGTCAGCCAGACTGGTGCCGCCGAAATGCGGGCGAATCCAGAGCTTGTGTGAGGAAGGCGTATCGGGTCGACCGGAGGCCGAGCGTCAGGCGTCGTTGAGGGCAGACTGAGCGTCGGTGCGAATGCGGCCGACCATCGACCGCAGGCCGTTGGAGCGCTGCGGCGTCAGGTGCTCTTGCAGGCCCAATTGCGCAAAGATGCTCTCCACATCCGTATCCAGGATTGTGGTCGCGGACTTGCCGTTGAAGAGTGCGGTGACCACGGCGACCAGCCCCTGCACGATCAACGCGTCGCTGTCGCCCCTGAAGGTAAGGACCGGCTCACCGTCGCTGCCCTTTTCCACCGACGTGATCAGCCAGACCTGGGAGACGCAGCCGCGGACCTTGTTGTCCTCGGTCCGCTGGTCGTCAAGAAGATCCGGCAATTCACGGCCGAGATCGATCAGATATTTGTAACGATCTTCCCAATCGTCCAGAAATTCGAATGTCTCGAGGATATCGTCGATCGAAGTCGTCATGTCACCGGTCTTTGGACTGTCATCTCATCTTTCATATAGACTGCGGGGCGGCTGCGAACAATCCTTTGCCGCCATATCCGGCACGCTCTTTTTTTGTCGCGGCGGGAGCTCGATCCGGTGGAGAGCCTGCTGACGTGCCAATGACGTCGGCCAGACAGTTCTATCGCGCCTCAAAGCGCGCCGGAGGCGAGCCAATGTGCCGCAGCGGATAAAGAAACGCCGCAGATGGATTGGGCAGCAGCCCATCTGCGGCGCAGCAGAAAGGTCTGCTGAAGTGAAGCCGTCGAACAGTGCCGAGGGTCGTCGACACCGCTTCAGCGGGGCGCAAATACCGTTTCGGACCGCGGAGGTCATGCGGTCCTGAACGGCTTGTCCGCTCAGGTTCAGGAACCCGAGCGTGGTTTGGGCCGCGGCACGGGCCCAAAGGCTGTCTCCATGTTGGAGACGGTGTTCAGGTCGGGCTGACGATAGGTGTCGCCCGAAAATTCTTCGCCTTCGCTTGCGGTGGGAGTCGCTCCTGTGACGATTGCCTCGCCGCCGTCAGTTTCGGCGACCTGGTCGTCGAGGAATTCATAGACCATCCGTGCGCCGTCGCGCGCACGGCTGCCGATGACCGTCAGAGCGTTGCTGCCGGTTTCGCAGGCCTGTGGATTGCGGTGGCAGAAACCGCCGAGATCGGAAACAGTTGCCTGTGCCGCCAGAAAGGCCGAAACGGGATCCACCATTTCGCCGGTCGTCTCGTCCTGCTCCGAACCCAGGGGAATCAGAACAAGCACCAACGTGAGCCAAAAGGCCGTTCTCAAGAGAAAGAACATGTCGCTACCCAAAGTCAGTTCAATTGCATGCCTTTTTTGCGCCTTGGCACGCTTGTTATGAGGGGACAATAGCAAGGACGTGAGAATGTCCGGTTGAGCCGGAGAGAGCAATTTTCATAAAATAAATCAGGTGTTTGAGACAAGTTTTCTGAAAGATTGAGTCAAATTTTACGTATTTTGCGTCAACGCGTTGAAATCAAACAGTTTTCGAAAAAATACCCAATTCGGATTCATCCTTTATCGTTCCTTAAGTGGTGGGGCCGACAATGGCGACATCTAGAGTTTCGGCGGGAGTCTCCGTCCCTTTGGTGTGGTAGTGTAGCGTGCGTAAGTTTTTGAGTTTTTTGAGAGATTTTGCCGGACCCTGGCTTGCCCGGGTTGATGCGATGATTCATCCGCACGCAGCCGCAGATGCTTTTTTCTCGCCGTTGCATCGTTCCTTCCTGATCGGCAGCTTCGTCTGTGGCGGGGCCGCACTGTTCGTGCTGCCGCTGCATCTTGCTCTTGCCGGCGCGCCGCATCCTGCCGTCATCCTCGTTCTGTCCTGGATGCTGAGCCAGTGGCCGATCGCTCTTTACCTGTCCCGTTCGGGCAATCTCGACAGGGTCGTGACCCTGTCTTCAAGTCTTTTTGCCTGCGTCGTCGCCTGCGTTTGCCTGCTGACGGGCGGGCGTGAGTCCTTTGCGCTTGTCTGGCTGATCATTCCCCCCCTTGAGGCGGCGCTTTCGACGCGGCGAAAGACAGTGGCGGGGGTAAGCGGCCTTTGCATCTTGTTGCTCTCCATCATTTTGTTCCAGCCGTTTTCGCTCCCCCAGTTCCCGGTTCTGCCGGGGGCTGTTCGGTTCCTCAGCACATTTGCTGCGGTGATCTATGCCGGGTCGCTCGCCATGCGGATCGCGCAGGACCGGAAGAACGCGAAGGAGGCCGTTGATCAGTCGGCAAAAGAGCGCCAGTTCGTCAATGAAGGCGTTTCGGAAGTCCTATGCGAAGTCAGCCGGAACGGAGACGCCGAGGTGCTTGGCGGTCCCGTTCGCCAGATGTTCGGGTTTCAGGCCCCTGTTGCCGGGGACGATTGGCTGTTTTCCAGACTGCACGTCGCCGACAGGCCGCTCTTCCTGACACGGCTTTCCGACATCCGTCGCGACGGTGCCGGAAGCCGTTTCGAGATGCGGATGCGAGTAGGAGCAAACGTTCCCGGTGAAACGGGGCAGGCGGAATACCGGACCATGGAGTTCCATCTTCGCACCATCGAAGCGGATCTTGAAAGGGAAGGCGCCGCACCGCGCATGTTGCTGTCGATCCGGAATCCGGAAGCTTCCGAACACGAGGCCGGCGAATTCCCCGGCTCACAGGGAGACGCCTTTGCCGGAAAGCTCAGCCATAGCCTCTTCCAGACCGCCAGCGCCGAGGCGCGTGAAGCGTTTGCGGAGATCGTTGCGCGCACACGACAGCTCGAAGATGGTGAGGCCACGGCCGAATCGATTGCCCTGATCCGAAAGGCGGGCGAGGACGGCATTTCTGCCCTGACACGTGCCTCCGGACTTGGCCCGGCCGACGACGAGACGGCAAACCTCGAATGCGGACCAGTAGACATAAATTCCAGTCTGGAACGCTGCGCGGTTCTGCTCCGCCCGGTTGCCGCCGGATTCGGCGCGTCCATCGAGGTGGAACCTGTCCGCAATGCGCCGCAGATCCTTGGAGACGGCAAGCTGCTGCGGCAGGCACTGTGCCTCGTCCTGACCGACATGCTGGAAACCTCGGGCGATGGCGGCGTGGTTCATTTGTCGGGCGGCGCGGCAGCCTCAGGGCTTCATATCGTGCTGTCTGTTTCCAACCGGAGGTCCTGCCTCCGCTGGAGCGCGGAAGCCTCGCGGCCGGTGCTTGGGTTCGCGAACGGTCTATTCGAGCGGCTCGGTGGAAAGCTGAGCGTTCAGACCATGCTCGGTCACGGCGAAAGCGTCGTCTTGAAGCTTCCCCTGCGCTCCAGGCACGATCTGGCGAAACTGCCGGACGGTCTTGAGACAGAGCTTGGCCGGTCCACCGTGAAATCGGCAGCGGGGGCGTAATGGCGAGAGCATCCAAGACGCCGGCGCCGAAGCAGCCGGAAACTTTCTTTTCCCGCGCAGGTCAGGCGGCACTGGACAATCCGGTTGCAGCAGGCGGCGCGGTGGTCATGGGCCTGACAGCCTGTCTCATCATCGCCAATGCCGTTGGTCTTCAGCCAGGCCGGCATCCTGCGCCGATCTTCTCGACGCGCGAGCGTTCCGAGGCCGTGCAGGTCCCCGAACCGGACGGTCGGCGCGGCGGCGGGCTGAAGGTGCAGGAAATTTCCACGCTCGTCCTCGACGTTCAGATTTCGCTTCGTCGGCTCGGTCTATACGAAGGCCCCCTGGATGGCCTCAATGGGCCGGCAACGGAACGGGCGATCCGGTCCTTCGAAAGAAAGGCTGGCCAAGCGGAGACCGGCGAGGCAAGCGAGGCCTTGCTGGCGCTTATCATGATGCATGGCGAGAGCCCCATGGAGGCCTCTACGCCCTTGCCGAAGGCAAAGCCCGGTTACGCCGGGACCGTTGCGGATTATCAGACCAACCGACCTGTCTCCTCGGTTGACGCGGATCCGGCCCTTAAAAAGCTTCAGCAGGCATTGTCAGACTATGGCTATGGCCCGCTGACCGCCGACGGGGTCATGGGGTCCAATACGTCCGACGCGATCAAGCGGTTCGAGCTCGACAATGCCCTGCCTCTGACCGGTGAGCCCGGTCCGAGGGTGATCCAGCGGCTGGAAATGCTCAGCGGTCGTTCGCTCTCCGGCTGATTGCGCAATCGGGTGATCTGAAATACATCACGAACCAAGAAGCGATGCCTCGCATATGCGCGGCACGCTGTTTGGCGTTTGTGCTGCGGGCGTTCTTCGCTCGTCGGCAAGCCGAACCGTTTCGGAGCAAGCCATGCGAGTGACCACAGATTTCTTCGTCAGCGCGCTCGTCCGCCGGATCTTCACGGAGGGCGGCTTTGCGGCCATTTCGAAGAAAGGGGCTGCCGAAGCTGGCGCGGTTTTCATCTGCGTGGACCGGCTGGACGGCAGCTATGATTTCTACGGTCCTGCACCGCAGTCCATGTTCAGTGAACTGCCGCAGGGACGGCTCTTCGAACAGGTGTTTGCGAAGACGGATCGGGACACGTTCGAGGCAAGGCTCAAGAGCGAGGCGCGCATGGATCCGGATTTCTGGCTGGTCGAAGTGGAAGCTCGGGACGGACGTATCGACCTGCCGCTTGCTGACGACGATAGCGCGTCCGGCCCCGCGCCGGGGGCGGATATTTTCCGCTTCTAGTCGTTTCCGGTTGAAGAGTAGGGCATGGAACCAGTGCCATCGCGCGCGTTGAGCGCTTCTGCGCGACTGTCGGTCTGGTCGGTGTGTGCACGGTGGCGGCCGGCTTCCTCGTACTGTGGTTGATGCCTCGGCGATGCGGCGGGTTGTGCACCCTGGTCGTGCAGGATCCACTGGCCGACGAGGACACCTGCCGCTCCACGGCTCAACGTCCGATGAAGCCGTAGCAGATCTCTTATTCCCGCAAGCTGGATCTTTTCCCCGAACAGCCTGATCAGCACGGTCGTCGTTTCATGTCCATAAAGACCGACAGCCTTCAGGGCGACGATCAGCCCGTGTCCCTGATCTTCCTGCAGGAGCAGGTCGCAGGTGGGGTGTGGCAGGCCAAGCCCCTGGCTGAGGAGTTCTGCAAAGCCAACGCGGTTCTGGCGCAGGGCTTCCTGGATGAGGCCGTCGATGAAACGCAACTCTGCTGCGCTTGGGTGTTTGCCCGTTGCGACTGCGGGAGACTGCGCCTGGCGGACCAGACTGGTCATTTCGGCCGCAGCGATGGCTTCGGCGCGCAGTTGATCCGGTAGATGCAGGAACTGCCCCATGAGGCCATCCGGATTGAGAGCATCGCGACCGGCCAGTTCCAGACCGAGGTTAGCGACGATGTCGCTCCGGTGGCTCAGCCGGGCCTGGTGAGCACTGGTAAGGCGAATGTCGCTGCGCTCCAGCAGGATGCGGATCACGTCTGCGCCGGCGAATGTGCACAGCGCGTCGATCAGCGATTCGCGCAAGGACGGGCGATTTGCGATTCCCTTACGTAAGGAATCCGGACCGTACTTCACCTTACGCAACAGGAGATCCACAGAAAGCCTAGGGCTGTATCGCAGCGCCGGGTAGGCGGTCAGCGGGTCCTCGTCGTCGGCAAGCTGCTCCAGCAGGTCATCGGGGACTTCCGGGTGGGACGACAACAGGGAGGAGATCCGGCGTCTGTCGGCAACCGGTGCAGATGGCAGGAGGTTGCGCGCAAGCTCCAGAAAAATCTTTTTTTCTTCAACATCATGCCGGGAATGAGCTGCAAAGAGTTCGGTCGCGGCGAGCAGAACGTTGCCGGACGACGATTTACCGCCCGCGGTCTTTTCGCCGTGCGAAGAGGAGGGCAGAGAGGAAGGAAAGCGGAGGCTCTGGCGCATGTCACCCGTCTACAAAATACACAAGACCGCCCGACCGGCGAAACGAGAGAGCTTCAATTTGGACTAAAAGCGTTAGCATGCTGTTAACCCTGACGGCTTCCTAATGAAGCTGCAGGAAGTAATGCGTCGCCCGTTTGACCGATTTCCCCGGGGCATTCCGCCTTTGCCGGGAAATGAACCGAAGGAGGAGACGATGGGCACTTTGTTGGATTTTTCATCCGCACACCGGCCTACTGCACGCGTGGGCCATCGATCCGATATTCAGCATTCGACGAGCAGTGACACCTTTGGACAAGTTATCCTCTTTCCAGGTGTCCGCTATGAGCGCCACGACCTTGATCTTGCCGCACGAATCGGGACCATCGGAAAAGCGGCCGGACCTGTCGGGTCCGACAAGGACTGACGGTCCAGACGATTCCCGCCGCCCATGAAACCGTGCCGAGCGAGCGGCTGGAGAAAACGCCCTATGGGCAATGGCAATGCGGCATATCCCGGTCATCACGCCCGGCAACCGGCTTTGAGAGCCCGGCGAAGCGCAGTCCTTGTGGCCGTGCTTGTTGCGGCAAGCGGTCTTGCAGGCTGTGTCCGACCCACCGGCGATTTCGGCAGGGCCGAGCCGTCGGTCATTCATGACGACCTTATGCCGAAAGTCGGGGAAGGTGCTGCGCGCCTGCGCGGCGACCCGGTATCGAAATTCAATTACACGAACGACGAGAAACTGCTGCGCAATCGCGGCTGGACGCTGATCAGGCCGCCGTGGACCAAGGACTGGATCGGCGGCACGATGGTCGAGCTTTCGCGCACCCGGGTGCTTCCCGAGACGGAAGGACGGGTGCCGCCGGATCTTTACCTGATCTATCTGAGGTCGGACAAATTTCGCTCTTCCGATGCCCGATACGACAAGATCGCGGCCGATGCCTCCGGCGACGCGGAACTGGTGATGCCGTTCTGCGAGGTTGCCCTCAGGGTCAAGGCGGCCGATGACGAACGGCTGCGGGTCCTCAAGAACAAGCCTGTCACGACCGAGGAAAACTACGACGGTGCGAAGGCGCGTGTCTGGGAAAACCGGGTCATGATCAAATGGGTGGGGCAAGCGCTGCGCTACCGGATCATTGCCTACAAGAAGGCGCTCGACGGTCTTGAGATCGAGACGCCGACACGCGATCGCGTCTGGAAGGTCAACAATGCCATCCGCGAACTTGAGGGCCAGGTGCGCCTTGCCGAGGGCGGCTGTGTCGGGTCCGACCGATATGCTCTGGATAAGCCCGTAAAGCGTTCACGCATCTATACGGGTTGGAGCGTCGAAGAGGCTCCCATCATCAAGTAGACGTAAAGCTGCCGCGTCTGAAGTGAGCCTTTGAAACCCCGTGTTCAGCCTTTTCCTTATAGAGTGCGATGTCTTAGAAAGCAACCTTTGATTGCCGTGTGGTGCGTGCGGCGATTTGAAACATTTTGTTACATTTTAGTTTGCCAGCTTCTTTTCTTTTAATTTCAGCTGGTTATGTAATTTTTGTCTACAGGTTTCCAATCGACTCGCCAATTTTCCTGCCAAGGCCGTCTTGCCTGCCTCATCCTTGAGAACTACACCGTTCAGTATAGGTTGGTAGGGCTGCGTAGTCCGTAGGAGTTTCAATGAGTTCCGATATCAAGCGCCGCGTTCAGGAGGCGCTTTCTCATCAGCATTCCGGACGGCTGAGCGTTGCGCTCGCCTTGTTCGAGGAGATTCTTTGCGATGATCCGAACAATGCACAGGCGAACTTCTCGCTCGGAATAGCCGCCTATCAGCGCGGCGATATCGGCGTTGCGATCGCGCTGCTGCAAAAGGCAGCGCGAAAGGCGGGCAAACATCCCCAGCCGCATCAGCTCCTTGGGCTTGCGCTGTTGAACGCGGGCGATCTGAAGGCGGCCCAGACGTCACTCCGCCGGGCAGTCGAGCTCGCGCCGGGCGAGGCTGATTATCACGCCCAACTTGGCGACCTCTACAGGATCAAGCGGCAACCGGTGCTGGCGCGGACCTGCCTCGATCGCGCTTTGGCTCTGGATGAAAACAACGGTTATGCGCTGCTCGGCATGGGGCAGCTGGAAGTGACGATCGGGAATATCGACGAGGCGACCGGTTGGTTCGAGAGGGCTGTCGCTTCGGGACGGGAAGTGCCTGCTGCCCTTCAGTGCCTCACGATGGCGCGAAGCTACAAGGAGCGCCCGGAGGAACTCGAGCTGATCGAGAGCCTTCTCGATAAGACGGCTGGCATGCCGATTCCCGATCAGGCGAATCTCCACTGGGCGGCCGGCAAGATTCAGGATGATCTGGGGGATGCGCATCGGGCCGTCGGGCACTTCAGATCGGCACGCCGTCTGCTGTATTCTTCGTTCGATATCGAGGCGCACACCGATCGCATCGAGTTCATGAAAACCGTGTTCAACGAGCGTTTCTTCGCGGAACGTGAAGAGGTTGCCAGTTCCTCAGAGCGTCCGGTTTTCATTTTCGGCATGCCCCGCTCCGGAACGACGCTGGTCGAACAGATCGTCAGTCATCACTCACGGATCTCCAGCGGCTCGGAGATCCCTTTCTTCAGGCATGTGCAGACCGAGATGGGGCTGATGCGCCCGCCGGATGCCGCGATGGAACGACGTCTGAACAGCATGGAACCTCGCGAGTTCCGGCAGATTGCGAAGCACTATCTTGCCGATCTTCTGTCGATCGATCGCAGGGCCGATCGGGTCACCGACAAGATGCCGCACAATTTCGAGATGCTGTGGCTGATCGCGCTGCTGTTTCCCAAAGCTGCGTACATCCATTGCGTCCGCTCGCCCGCTGACACCTGCGTTTCGCTTCTCTCCCATTCGCTTTCACCGGCGCATAACTACTGCTTCACGCAGGAAACGCTGGGCAAGTATTTTCAGGTCTACCATGGGCTCATGAAGCATTGGGACAAGGTGCTTCCGGTGCAGCTTCACCACCTTGGCTACGAAAACCTCGTCCACAATCAGGAAGCTGAAAGCCGGGCGCTCGTGGCCCGGATCGGGATGGCGTGGGAAGAGGGGTGTCTGGAGTTCTACAAGGGCGACGACCCGGTCACCACCTTTTCGAACCTTCAGGTCCGGAAACCGATCTTCCGCTCTTCCATCGGCCGCTGGCGGCGGCACAGGGAAATCCTTGGCGATCTCTTCCAGGCTCTCGGGCCGCTGTCGCCATTGGTGCTTGAGGACAGGGACAACCAGATTGCATCCGGGGAACGAGACTTCGGGACGCCGGATAACGACTGGTCTTCGCAGCCTTCCGAGGACTATGAACGTGAAGCCTGCGGACACTGAAAGCTGTGTGGCGCCTTCGTGGCGCCTCCGTGCTGCGGGAAAATGTCCTGACGGGCTCTAGTTGATGCCGCCGCAGGTCGCCCGCTTGAGGGCGGTGTCCACGTCTGCGGCTTCTGAAGGATGCGGCACGAATGCGCGCAGCAGGGCGAAGCCGCTCATGTCCCGCGTCTCAATGACGATCAGGTCCTCCAGGTTCTCCGGAGGGTTCTCCCGCAGGATTGAAAGTTGTTCGGTCGTCAGGACAAGCATCGACAACCGGTCGGCGCCCGCCGTGCGGTTGTTCAGGCTGTAGACCGTCTCACCAGCCGCATTGAACAGGCCAATCGACCAGAAGGACACCGGTATACTGGCATCGAAAAGCACTGGTCCGTCCGACAGACGAAACCGGCAGACGGCGTGTTTCATCGCCGGGTCGAGATCCGGCAGCGCCTCCTGGCCGGGGCGGACGTCCGGCAGCAGATTGAACTGCCGGTCCGCGCCATAGGCGGAAGCGTTGTCATAGGCGCTGTGCTGGACGTTCTTCGGAATGCTGAGCACCACCAGGATGTGAATGATGGCCGCCAGACACAACGTGGCCAGAAGTCCGACCGTGAGCGAGAAGCGCGGGGAGAGTGTCATGGGCAGCCAAGCCTCGTGATGGCGGGCATGCTGACACCGTCCAGTGCAGCCCCTGTCGTGACCGGGGCATCATAGATCCTCAGGACGAACCTGAGCCCGTCACTGGCGCCGGCATTCGCGGCCAGAGGCAGCCAGTTGCCGGAATAAGGCCGCCGCGCGGCCGTGACCTCGAAGGAGCCATCCGGGTCGCGAAGAAGGTTGGGGCTCGAAAGATGCACCCGGCCGGGCAGGGTTTCCGCCAGACGCCCGCGTCCGTCGAGTGCCGTCAGCGTCCACAGCCGCGCGGAGGGCGTTCGGCCGGAAATGCGATAGACACATGTCGGGTCGAGGTCATGACCGGCGCTGTCCTCACGCGCGATGAGCGCAAGGCCTTCGCCGGAGGCAAGCGGCACCACGGCGCCGCGCGTGTAGATCGCGACCGAATACGGGTCGGCTTCCGACGTTCCCGCCTTGGGATAGGCCTGCCAGGGGCCGATCGTGACCGAGTTCAGCGGTTGCTCGCGCTCGATCACGAGATAGGCGGAACTGATGCCGAGAAGGGCTGCCAGCATCACCACGAGAAAGATCGACGCGAGCGTGCGAGCCGGATGGCTGCGATGCGGGCGAATGGCCCGGGGCAGCTTTTCATCGTACCAGTCCGACTCGCTGCGGGAGGCGGCGGCAGGCTTTGCGATCAACTGGGTCATTCCGCCGCCGCGTAGTCTTTCGAGGACCGGGGCGCGTCGAGCGAAGCCCTTGTCTCGTTCTCCTGCACCAGACGATGGAAATCTTCACCAATCCGGGTGAGGAGATCCTGTGTGCGTCGCTTGAGGACGCGCGGCTGCGAGAACACCGTCAGCTTTTCCGAAGGCTTGGTCGAGACACCGTTGGCAAGGCGGGGCAGGTCCTCCGCGTTCACGCCGGGCATCCGTGCCAGTTCGATGCCCTTGTGGGCATAGTCCATGTAAAGCTGCCAGGTCGTTGCCGGCAGGCTGCCGCCGGTGACGCGGCGGGTGGAGGTGAAATCGTCATTTCCGAACCAGACGGCGGTGGCGAAATTGCCGGTGTAGCCGACAAACCAGGCGTCGCGATAGGCATTGGTGGTGCCGGTCTTGCCGGCGGCAACGACACCATCGATCCGTGCACGACGAGCCGTTCCAGCCTCGACGACATTGACCAGGATGTCGTTCATCTCGTGAACCTTGTCTTCCGGCAGGACCCGGACCGGGTCGGGTTCGTCCCGTTCGCGCCGGTAGAGCACCTGGCCGTCGCTGTTGCGCACTTCCAGAATTGCGTAGGCGGGGGCCTTGTAGCCGCCGTTGGCAAAGACCGAGTAGGCCGAGGCCATGTCGATGACCGAGACTTCCGACGACCCGATCGGGAGAGACACCGAATTTTCCAACTCGTGCGTGAGGCCCATGGCATAGGCGGTTTCAATCACCTTCTCGCGGCCGAAATCAAGGGAGAGGCGCACGGGTATGGTGTTGATCGACTTTGTGAGCGCCGTTTTGAGGGTGACCGGACCCCGATAGCGCCTGGAGTAGTT
This sequence comes from Rhodobacterales bacterium, assembly GCA_008107755.1. GTDB lineage: Bacteria > Pseudomonadota > Alphaproteobacteria > Rhizobiales > Stappiaceae > Roseibium. The sequence goes on along the minus strand of VIRH01000085.1, from coordinate 224,570 downwards.
CTTGGGCGACCAGTTACCGATCCAGACCGGGCGGTCCGGCACGATGCTGTCGGGACCATAGCCATTCATGAACGCAGTCATGTAGACGAAAGGCTTGAAGGACGAACCCGGCTGGCGCAAGGCGTTGACGGCACGGTTGAACTGGCTTTCGCCATAAGAGCTGCCGCCCACCATGGCGACGACGGCGCCGTCCGGTATCATGGAAACGAGGGCGGCTTCGTTGGCGTCGCGAAGCTTGGCGTTTTCCCTCAAGACGGTTTCCACCGCAAGGTCGGCCTGTCGCTGGAGGGCCGGGTCCAGCGTCGTGCGAACGGTGACAATCCGGTCCCGGGCAAGTGAGGGGTTGCGCCGGGCCAGTTTCTTCACCTCGTCCAGTGCCCAGTCCAGGAAATATTCCGGAAGCTGGTCCTGAGACCGGTCGACAGCGAGGGCCGGATTGCGGCGTGCGCCGATCACCTGGCCCTCGGTCAGTAAGCCGGCCTGGACCATGTTGGACAGAACCTCGTTGGCGCGGGCGCGGGCCGCCGGCAGGTTGATATGCGGCGCATATTTTGTCGGCGCCTTGTAGAGGCCGGCCAGCATGGCGCTTTCGGCAAGGGTGAGGTCGCGAACGTTCTTGTTGAAATAGAATTCGGAAGCGGCCGTGACGCCGAAGACCCCGCCACCCATATAGGCGCGGTCGAGATAGAGCTTCAGAATTTCCTGTTTGGTCAGGTTGGCTTCCAGCCAGAAGGCGAGATAGGCCTCCTTGATCTTGCGGCTGAGGCTGCGCTCGTTGGTCAGGAAGAGGTTCTTGGCAAGCTGCTGGGTCAGGCTGGAGCCGCCCTGGACCACGCCGCCCGCTCTTGCGTTTTCCACCATCGCGCGGAAGGTTCCGACGAAATCGATGCCGAAGTGGGTGAAGAAACGGCGATCCTCGGTGGCAAGCGTCGCCTTGACGAGACTGTCGGGAATTTCTTCAAGAGGCACGCTGTCGTTCAGAACGATGCCGCGGCGTCCGATTTCGTTGCCGAAGCGATCCAGAAAAGTGACGGCGAAATCATCCGTCGTCTTCCAGTCCGAATACCGTGTCGCTTCAAACGCCGGTTGGGCGAACGCAAGCACGATGACAAAACCGATGGCGCCATAGGTGAGGCCGTCGGACGCGACTTCCGCCAACGCACGCCAGATGCCCTTTGCACGAAACCGCCGCAGGAAGGCGTCATATCCCTCCAGACCCTGGCGCAGGGTCGACCCGCTTCTCCAGAGGGCGGTATCGACGAAGGCGTCGATCGCGAGAAAGAAACGTCTGATCCGGTTTCGCTTGCGCGGTTTTGCCGGTTCGTCGGTCTGGGATGAATGGGGCTCGTTCGTCACGCGAACAGGGTCTCCGGATCTCTATGCGCGTTGGAAGGTACCGTTTTTTTGCGAAACTGGAAACCGGTCAATGAATGCAATGATATATCGTGTCGAAGCCGAGCACCACGGCTGGATGGCGCGGTTGGCGAAAGGGCAGGGGATACGGACCGCTTGCCCGCTTCGCCCACCCATGATAGGCGCAGCGAAGGAAGCCGGACGTCCCCGGCCAGATGTCTAGGGTGTGGAAAGTTCAATATTGATGACCAGCGGCAACGACGCGATCCCGTTCTGGAAGGCCAAGTCGCTGGACGAAATGTCCACGCGCGAATGGGAGTCGCTTTGCGACGGCTGCGCCCGCTGCTGCCTGAACAAGCTGGAAGACTGGGACACCGGCGACATTGTCTGGACGGACGTTGCCTGCACACTGCTTGACGGTCACACATGCCGTTGCCGTGACTACGAAAATCGCGCGGCAACCGTGCCGGACTGCATTCAGCTCACTCCGGAAGAAGTGCGCAGCCTGACATGGCTTCCGCCCACCTGCGCCTACCGCCTCGTGAGGGACGGGATCGATCTCTACTGGTGGCATCCACTTGTTTCCGGTGACCCGGACACGGTTCATCAGGCGGGTATTTCGGTGCGTGACCGGACCGTGCCGGAGGACGGCATGGCGCTGGAGGATTACGAGCACCATGTGGTCGACTGGCCCGGCCAAGAGCCTTCAGGCCAGTAGAAACGCCTCGACGTGGCGCCTCAGGCGCTGCTCCAGCTCTGTTCTGTCGTCGATCTGATGGGATTTGAGAAGGATCGCCCCGTGGATCATGAAGGCGATCAGTCCGTCCACCATTTCCTTTGGAGTCCTGTCTGTCCTGAGCGGCGGCACCAGTGTTCCGGACGATTGCCAGGCCGTCAAAAACTCCTCCAGTGATGCATCCATTGCGTCCAGCGTCTGAACGAACTCTTCCGCGCAGTTGGGTTTCGTGACGCCGATATTGTCCAGGAACAGTCGCAGGATCGTCGGGCTGTCGGTGATGACCGCGATCAGCCCCATCATGCGTTCCAGAAGAAGGGCGAGCGGATCGGAGATCTCGCGCTCGGCGCGTTCGCGCTTCTGCGCCCCTTCTTGCAAGGCTTCCAGCCTGTCCAGCAGAACATGGGATAACAGGCCGTCCATGTCGCCGAAGTGCGAGAAGACCGTGCCCTTGGCGACGCCGGCTTCGTGGGCGATGGCATCGGCCGTCACCATTTCCAGGCCCAGGCTTGCGCTCAGATCCCGGGCTGCCTGCAGCACGCGTGCCCTCGTGGCAATGCTGCGCTGCTGCGGTTTGCGTGTCATGACACCTCTTTAAAATTGACCGCGGTCAAAAAAACTATTGACCTCGCAGCATAGTGCTGTCAAAAAATGACCGTGGTCAATTTTTATCTATCAGACCGGGCCGGTGGATTTCCGGCCGAAGCAGGCGACATCGGGTTTTCAGATCCCGAAAGACAAAAGAGGCAGAGATGACACGCATTTTAATCCTGGACGGCCATCCGGCCTCTGGTTCCTTCTGCGGGGCGCTCGCAGGGGCGTATGCAGCGGAAGCAGAGAAAGGCCGACACGAAGTTCGCTCCCGGCACCTGGCGGACATGTCGTTCGATCCCGATTTCGGCGTTTCGAGTTTCCGGGATGCACGGGCACTGGAGCCGGACCTCGAGGCGCTTTGGTCCGATATCACCTGGTGCGAGCATCTGCTGCTCGCCTATCCGCTTTGGTGGGGCGGCCATCCGGCCAAGCTCAAGGGTGTGTTCGACCGGCTGCTCCTGCCGGGCAAGGCTTTCAGATATGTTTCCGGCAAAGCCCTGCCGGAGCAATTGCTGCAGGGCCGGACCGCTGACGTTCTGGTGACTGCGGATACGCCTGGGTGGGTCTTCCGCTGGGTCTATGGCGCGGGAACGCGCAAACAAACGGAAAAACAGATCCTGTCATTCTGCGGTCTGAAGCCGAAGGGGTATCATCTCTTTTCGCCCATACGCGGCTCGAATGACCAGCAGCGCGCAAGGATGCTGGGCCGGGCGGGGCAGCTGGGTCGAAAGGTCGCCTGATCTGCGCAGGCGACCAGCCGCGCTATTTTGCCGGCTGGGCTGCCAACTTCCGTGACGCGGCAAGATTCTCCTTGCGCCGGGTCCGTTCGCTGTTGAAGACGACGAAGTACTGATAGATGTTGCCGACATAATCGACCGGCTGGCGGCCGATGTGGCGCGCGACGATCCATTCCATGTTGCCGAACCATTTGTCGGGATCGTAGCCGCTGTCGATCGCCTGTTTGCGCATGCGCTTGAAACGGCTCGGTCCGGCATTGTAGGCGGCAAGGGCAAAGAAGGCCTGATTGGGCGCATCGACGGACAGCTCGCCGAAGTAACGATCCGCGAGAAAGCGCAGATACTTGACGCCGGCGTGAACATTCTTTTCCGGATCGCTCTCGACACCCTTGATGTTGATCGGGGTGCCGGCGGCGGTTGACGGCTTGATCTGCATGAGGCCGACGGCACCGCTCGGGTTTCGTGCTTTGGGGTTGAACCGGGATTCCTGAAAGCTCTGTGCTGCGACCAGGAGCCAGTCGAAGCTGTAGGTCTTGCTGTATTTCCGGAAAAGTGTTTCCAGAGCCTCCAGCTTTCCTGCGTGGGTCAGCGAGTGCATGTCTTTCAGATAATCCGCTTCCTGCAGATACTTCCGGAAAATGATGTTGCCGAGCAGCGTTCCCTTTTTCACCGTTCCTGCGAAGGCGTTGACCTCCTTCAGGAGGGCGGGAGCGTTCTTGCGAACCGCGATCGCGATGTGCTCGCCATTACCGATGGCCGCATCGGGGTGTTTCTTCAGACCATCGAATACTTTCAGCCAGAGGTCGGCCTGGTGCTCATCGACGATCACCATTTCGATGCCTCCGGCAGCGACGAGTTCCATGAGGTCCTCATCGTCCAGCCAGTCTTCTGCCACGACGATCTCCACCGGCGTCTTGCCGTCGGCCACAAGTCGGGTGTTCAGCGCAAGCAGGGTTTCGTGGTGAGAGGACGACTTGCGGACATGAACGGTGCGGCCCGAGAGCTCTTCCGGTGCCGTCAGGGTCGACACGCCCGCGGCCGTCACGGGAACCTCCCGGACATCGGCGAGAAGCGGCGTGGAAAAGGCAACCAGTTTTTCCCTCTCCGGCGTGACGGTCAGATTGCCGAGGGCGATATCTCCGCGATTTTTGGAAAGCTCGGTGAAGACCGTGTCCAGCGAGGTCGGGATGAGCATGATCTTCAGTCCCTTGGCTTTCTTGCCATGGGCTTTCACAAGGTATTTGGTGAGGGCTTGTGTCATATCGACAGAACTGCCGCGCTGTTCCCCATTGTCGATAAAAAAGGTCGACTTTGAGAAGGGGACCAGGGCGCGAATGACGCCCTTTTTCAGCAAGGCATCCAGATCTCCGTTAAACGGCTGGCGCAGCCTGACCTCGAGCTCGTTCGCAAGCGCCGCCTCTTCGGCGTTCGTCGCTTGAAGCGGTACAGGAAGCAGAAGGAAAAGGAGCCCCGCAAGCAGGAGCAAGCGCCTGACGCGCGTATGACATGTCGACGCCGGTCGCATCGTTCCCCCGGTGGGCTCTGTTTGCATGTGTCAGCGAGGGTAGAAGACGGTGCTTACGTGAAACTTGTCTTAAGGTAGGGCGCGCGGCGGGGCCTATGCGGACGTCTTGTCGAAACGCTGGTGCCAGGTGGGGACTGGATCGTCCGGGGCGGAGCTTGCGTGAAAGACCCCGCGCGCGATGGCGCGCGCAAGACATGCCGCAGCTGCGGCGCCGAGCTGGACCATGTCTTCCAGGCCGTTTTCCAGCTTTCGCTGGCCGGTTGAGAGGGCGAAGACCAGATCGCCGTCCAGCGGTGTATGGGCCGGCCACAGGGCGCGGGCCAGACCATCATGGGCCATCACGGCCAGCCGCTTGGCTTCGCCCTTGGTCAGGATGGCATCTGTCGCGACAGCGGCGATCGTCGTGTTGGCACCGGCCTTGAGCCCGTCCAGCTTTGTGCGCACGGCAAGGCCGTCGGCGGGGAAGGGGTGCACCATGCCGAGGCCGCCGAATTCCTCGTCGATCTCGAACGGAGCTGCCCAGAAATGGGGTGTGTCGCCGACCGTCGCCTTGCCGAGAGCGTTGACTGCAACGATGGCACCGACGGTAACGCCATTGTCCAGCACCTGCGAGGCGGACCCGAGGCCGCCTTTCAGATTTGCCGTGGTCGCGCCGGTTCCGGCGCCGACGGAGCCGAGGGCGAAGTCGTGACCGATGGCATCCAGGGCTGCGCGGCCAAGGTCGCGGTAGGGCGCGGCCTGGCCCCAGCCCTTGTCGCCGCCATTCAGAAGGTCGAAGAGAATGGCCGTTGGTACAATGGGGACCCGCACCGGACCGACCTGAAACCCGTAGCCGAGTTCGGCCAGCCGCCCCTGAACGCCGGCACCGGCATCAAGACCGAAGGCGGAGCCTCCGGCCAGCACCACGGCATCGATCTTTTCCACGGTCTGTTCCGGCTCGAGCAGTGCGATCTCGCGCGTTCCGGGCGCACCGCCGTGAATGGCTACGGAGGCGACGGCTGCTTCGTCCGGCACCAGAACCGTCGCTCCGGATTTCAGATCCGGGTCGGAAGCATTTCCGACCTTCAGGCCGGGGACGTCCGTAATGAGATTGCGCAGGCCTGACATCAGAGAAATGGTCCGGAAAAAACAGTGGAGGGGAACCAGTGTGGTCGCCCGGCTCCTAAGTGTCGAGGCTTTTGTAGCCGCGCCTGACATAGAGAAGCGATTTGCCAGGGCTGGTCATTCTGAGGTCCGTGACAGTTCCGACGATGATCGAGTGGGTTCCCATCTCCGTGACCGAATAAACCTCGCAGTCCACATTGAGCCGGGCGTTGTCGAGGGCGGGGCAGCCGGTGGCAAGGGTCGTCCAGTCACCCTTGGCAAAGCGGTCGATCATCTCCAGCTTGTCGCGTCCCGCAAAGGCATCGGAAATGCTCTCGTGGTCGTCACCGAGCGTGTTGAGACAGAAACAGCGATTGCTCAGAACGGCTGCGTGAATACGGGATTGCCGGTTGAGGCAGATCAGGATGCTTGCCGGTTCGTCGCTGACGGAACAGGCGGCGGAGACTGTCGCGCCCATGCGGCCGGCCGGACCGTCCGTGGTCACCACGTGAACAGCGGCGGCTATCCTGCTCATGGCTTCCCGGAAGCTCGGGGGATCGAGCGTGAGTCTGCCTTCATCGTTCGGACCGGAAGGGGACGGTGACATGTTGGGCTCCTCGGACGGGCGCGGGGGCATGGAATCGGCATGCTCTTGTAAGACTGGCGCGAGTGTAGGGCCGATGGACGGGCGAGGCCAGATCCTTGCCCGGGTCCTTTCTCTGACCGGTATCGGCATGCGTCCGTACACGTGTCTCATTCCGGTCGTTGCAGGCCGGCTGACAATTGTCTTTGAGGTGGCCGGCGGAAACGGATACGAGTAAGGGACCATATCGGTTTTGTGGGGGATGGATGAAAATACAAAGGCTTGCGGTTTGTCTGTCCGCTCTCGTCTGTGCGCTGACGCCTGCTGCGGTCCGTGCGGATATCGCGATCGGTGTCGCCGGCCCGATGAAGGGGCAGTTTGCACGCTTTGGCGCGCAGATGCGTGCGGGGGCGGAAAAGGCCGTTGCTGATATCAACGCCGCGGGCGGGGTCAATGGCGAGCCGCTGGTTCTCGAGGTTGCGGACGATGGCTGCACCGCGGAGACAGCGGTGGCGGTGGCCAACCAGTTGGTGGGCCGTCAGGTCGCTTTCGTCGCCGGCCATTTCTGTTTCGGCGCGTCCATTCCGGCAAGCGAAGTCTACTCTGAAGCCGGGATCATCCAGATTTCACCCGCGACGACCCTGCCGAAATTCACGGACGAACGACCGGGCCCCGGTGTCTACCGTCTGGCGCCACGTGACGACGAACAGGCCCTTGCCGCCGGCCGGCTGCTTGCGGAGGAGTTCGGCGGAGACGAGATCGCGATCCTTCACGACAAGACGGCCTATGGCAAGGGACTGACTGATGCGGTGAAGGCGGAGATGAACCGGCTCGGCAAGTCCGAGGCGCTGACGCTGGGGTTCGACGGCGGTGGAGACAATTTCCGCACCCTGGTTTCGCAGCTCAAGCTGGAAGGGATCGGCGCGGTCTATCTCGGCGCGTATCCCTCCGAAGCGGGGCAGCTCGCGCTTGAAATCAAACGCCAGGGGCTGGAGGCGGTTCTCGTTTCAGGCGATGCGCTGATGACGGAGGAATACTGGTCGGTCGCCGGAGACGCGTCCAGCGGCACGCTGGTGAGCTATCCGGAAGTTCCGAGACATCAGCCAGCAGCCATGGCGCTGGTCGAAGAACTGGAAGGCGAGGGCGTCTCCGCGGACCGCTACGTGCTTGCCACATATGCCGCCATTCAGGCCTGGGCCCAGGCCGCTTCGGGAGCCGGCGACACATCGTTCGACCCTGTCGTCGCGGCGCTTGACGAGGGGACTTTCGATACCATTCTCGGTCCCGTCTCCTTTAATGCCAAGGGCGATGCCGACCATCCGGGCTACGTCTGGTTCGAGTGGCAGGACGGGACTCCTGTGCGTGGCCGATAGCCGGTAGGCAATTCAGGGAAAGAGCACGCATCCTTCCGAATGCGTGCGTCTTTTCGGATGGCGCGCGGATTATCCGCGCTGGCCGGAACCGCTGATCTTCAGGTCGACGCGGTCGGCATAGATCGGCAAGCCGGCGTCCATGCCGTAAAGGCTCCTGAAGAAGCCGCCGGAGACCTCGAAAGCAACCTGGCCATTGGACTGGTTGCCCAGAATATTGACCGTGAAGTTGGTCCGCTTCCGCTGGCCGCGCATGGTCAGCACACCTTCGACGATGGCTGTCGTCTTGCCGGTGATCTTCACGCGGGTGCTCTGGAAGACTGCGCTCGGATACTTCTCCACATGGAACATGGCCGAACTTTTGAGAAACCCGGTGACGCGGTCGCTGTCTGTGCGGACGCTTGCGAGATCCACGACAACGTTGACGCGGCTCTTGGCCGGGTTGTTCTGGTTCAGAACCATCTTGCCGGATACGTTCGTGAACTTTCCGGTGACGGGACCGCGGCCAAGCACCCGAACGGAAAAGTCGGTGTCGATCTTCCCGGGCTTCAGAATATATGTGCCCGTGAGCGAACCGGCGCTCGCCGAGATCGGTGCGGAGATGAGTGCACCGCAGACAAGAGCGGCCAAAAGCTGTCGCGCCCTGGTGGTGAAACCTGCAAACCTGAATAGTGTGAACGTCATTTGACTGTCCTCGAAATACGGCAATGGAAAAATCCGGGTGAACCCACCCCTCGTCGCTCACGTACGTGAGATGATGCCATTATGTATTTTCGTACCGAATGGTAGAGTGCCGGTCGTCACAGCTCAGGAAAGCGCACAAGTCCCGCAATCTAGCCAGCTCGGCATGCGTGGAGCTGGCGTGGGGGGGCGCCGCACGACGTTCCGCGCTGTAAACATTAACCTTTCGGTAAGAATTGCGGTCTGGCGGGCTTCCGCAATGAAGGTCTGGGTGTACATTCGGAAAAACGAGGTATTTTCATGCGTCCTCCAGTTTTTCGCCGCCTTGCACCCTTTCTGGTCTCGCTTTGCCTGCTCGTCATGCTGTCCGGAGCCTCTCATGCGGCCGAGCTTGTCGGATTTTCCGACCGTCGGTTTGTGCCGGGAACGATCGTGATCCGGAACTCCGAGAAACAGCTCTACCTGGTCCTGCGCGGAAACCGTGCGATCCGCTACAGGGTTGCGGTCGGCCGCTCCCGAAAGGCTTGGACAGGACGGGCGGAGATCACCGCGAAATACGTTCGTCCGGCATGGTCACCATCACCGGAGGTTCACAGGGACTTTCCGAACCTGCCATCGGTCATCAAGGGCGGCGCTCCCAACAACCCCATGGGCGCTGCGGCAATGACCCTGTCCAACGGCAATTTTGCAATTCATGGCACGAACCGGCCCGGCTCCATCGGACGCGCTGTCTCCTATGGCTGTATTCGAATGGCGAACCGCGACATACAGGATCTCTTCCGGCGCGTCGGCGTCAGAACGCCCGTGATCGCGATCCCCTGATCCATCCGGCGCACCGTCGCCATTCGCCGCAAGGCACCAATGGGACAGCTTGCCGCATTTAGTTTCGTGAAATTGAATATAAAGTCCTTGCGGGTCTCCCAAGGCCCTTGAAAGGCCCCACCCGCCTCGTGAGCCCCAACCTGAAGCGGGTGGGGTATTTGCATGCTGCATCCTGCGTCAGGTCGGTTGCCGCAAGTGAAAAGCTGCAAGCGATCAGGTCTAAGCGCTGCCGTCTCAACAAGTTCTTCAAGAATTTACGGTACAGCTATGACCAAAGGCGCCTTGACCTGCGAAATGTTACAGGTTTTGCGCACGCGTTTTCCGCTTTATGATCGAAAAAAACGGACAACGCGTTAACAACAACATCGCTGTGACGCTGGTAAGCAGATAATGCAAGATAAATCAGACTTGGAAGTCGACCTCTTTCAACTTGTTGTGGGATGTGCCCTTCTGCTCGTGGTAATCGCGGGTCTGTTCCACAATATCGTTCTATCCGCGGGGAACAGCTTCACAGGTCCCTTGCCTTCAACGCACCCCATGACTGCGATCGGCTTTGCCATATTGGCCGCGTCCATTTTCTTGTCAGCGACATGGGAGCGGGAAGAAGGCCTCAGGATGACCGTGTCCATCGCCGTGATTGCGGTGTCGGTGGTAAGAATACTGGAGGCACTGTTTTCCGAGCGGCTTCAGATATTTGCCGGCGGTTCGCTGACGGAAGGGCTTGAGTCCATCGGCATGTACGGTCGATTTTCGGTCGAGACGGCGCTTTTCTTCATCTTCTGCTTCGGTTTCGAATTGTCACGCAGAACGATGCGCGGCGTGACCGTGCTGATGATGGCCGGCACTGTCGGCATCCTGTCCTTCGGCCTCGTCGAAGTGGTCTTCGGCTACTTTCTCTGGGGCAACGAATTGTCCTTCATCACCCAGATTGCGATGCTGCTGGTCGCAGCAGACCTCGTCTACCGGATGCGGCGTGAAGTTCCTTTTCGGGGACTTTTTCGGGCAAGACGCATTTCCCTGTTCTTCCAGGTCGCGGCAGTTGCAGTCTATGTGCTGCCCATGATCGTCGGGGTCTGGTATGTGCGGAATTGGGAGCTGTCGCCAGACAACAAGGCGCCGTTCGAGTTCGTCTTTGCAGGCGCAAGCTGGGCTCTGCTCTGCCTCACCCTCATGGCAAGTGCCTTCTTCAGCCGCACCATGAGTACTATCGATCGCGAAGGCTTCGAGCATCGCGGTGAGGAAAACAGCCGACGTTTCGAGCAAAGCTGATCACGCAACAGGACAGGGACCGGCTAACGGCGTCTTTCGCCCCCGGCTAGCCACGTACGCGGATCGGTCATCGTTCCTGCCTTGGACCCGGCGAGAGCAACCACAAGGTCAGCAACCGCGTCCAGCGAATGGACCGATCGGAACTCGTCGACATGCTGCAGCATCAACCGGATGCCGCGGGCTCTTGCCTCGAACCCGTCGAAACGAAGCAGGGGATTGAGCCAGATCAGCCTGCGGCAGGAGCGGTGCAGCCGATCCATCTCGCGCGTCAGATCTTCATCCGTATCCCGTTCCAGGCCATCGGTGATCAGCAGCACCGTCGGATTTCCCGAGAGGACCCGGCGCGACCAGACCCGGTTGAAATCAAGAAGCGCGGACGCGATGCGCGTGCCGCCGGACCAGTCTTCCACGCCTTCCGAGCAGGCATCCAGAGCTTCGTCCGGGTCCTTCATCCGCAATTGCCGCGTCACATTTGTGAGCCGCGTTCCGAAGAGAAAGGTGTGCACGTCGCGCCGTTCGCCCGTCAGGGCATGCAGGAAATGCAACAGAAGGCGTGAATACTGGCTCATCGATCCGGAGATGTCGCACAGCGCCACGAGAGGGGGCCTCTTTTCCGCGGGCTTGCGGAATTTCAGATCAATGATGTCACCACCCGCGCGCATGGAGGCTCTCAGGGTGCGGCGCGGATCTACCCGGCCGCGGGCAGCCGGCGTTGGCCGTCTGAGACGGATCTTGTCCATGGAAAGCGTCATGTTCTGCAAGGCCTGCTTGGCCTCGGAAATCTCCGCCGCCGTCATCTGGGCGAAGTCCTTTTTCTGCAGAAGCTCCTTGCCGGAGACCGTAAACTTGGCGTCGACCTCGACTTGCGGCACCTTTTCTTCCGCCACCCGCTCCCGTGACGACTGGAAGGCCTGCGAGACGCGGGTCTGGCCCGCCTTGGGTTTTTCAGGCGCGGACCTTGGCGGGGCTACCGGGGAAAGAACGGCAAGCATCTTCTCCAGAAGTCCGCGGCTTTGCCAGTAGATCCGGAAGGCTTCGTCGAACAGGATCCTGTGCTCGCGCTTGCGCACGAACATGGAGTGGAGGGTCCAGTAGAGATCCTCGCGGCTCTGAATGCCGGAAATCTCCACCGCCTGGACCGCATCGACCACCGATGCGGGGCCGACCGGCACGCCGGCCTTGCGCAGGGTGCGGGCGAAATAGACGATATTGTCCGTGATCCTGGAGCGCATTTCAGGAGAGGTCGTCATCTGGACCCTCCTTTGGCGAATGAAACGGTGCGTGGCCGAACGGTTCTTTCGGAACGCCGGTCAGGTATCCGAGGTATCTGCTCCCCGAAATCACGATCACACCGCCGGCATCGATTGCTGATGACCTTCCTGGCGGATCTCCTCAACGAGCTGCCGCACCTTGGAGTCGCGCACCCGCTCGATGTCGTCACGGTATTTCAGCAGCACGCCGAGCGTGTCGGAGGCTTTGTCAGGATCAAGGGCGATCTCGTTCAGCTCCGACAGGGCGGTGGCCCAGTCCAGCGTTTCGGCAACGCCGGGCTGCTTGAAGAGATCCTCCTCATTGCGCAGCTTCTGAACGAAGGCAACGACTTCGGCCGCGAGGCGCTCGGAGGCGCCGGGAACCTTGCGACGCACGATTTCCAGTTCGCGCTCCGCATCGGGATAGTCGACCCAGTGATAGAGACAGCGGCGCTTCAGGGCGTCGTGGATCTCACGGGTCCGGTTGGTGGTGATGATAACGATCGGCGGCTCGTCGGCCTTGACCGTGCCAAGCTCGGGAATGGACACCTGATTGTCCGAAAGTACCTCGAGAAGGAAAGCCTCGAAGGCTTCGTCTGCACGGTCAAGTTCATCGATCAGGAACACGGGCGGGCCGGAAAGCGAAGGCTCCAAAGCCTGGAGCACCGGTCTCTTGATCAAAAAGCGTTCGTCAAAGATCGTTTTCGACAGTTCGCCGTGGTCCGTATCGCCTGACGCTTCCGAGACCCGGATTTCCACCATCTGGGCGGGATAGTTCCACTCGTAGACCGCAGAGGAAATATCGAGCCCCTCATAACACTGGAGGCGAATGAGATCGCGCCCGAGCGTGGTGGAAAGCACCTTGGCGATCTCGGTCTTGCCGACACCGGCTTCACCTTCCAGAAACAACGGCCGCTTCATTTTCAGAGCCAGATGCAGGACGGTCGCCAGCGACCTGTCCGCGACATAGCCTGCCTGATCCAGAAGCTTCAGCGTATCTTCAATGGAATCGGGGAGGGGGGACTGGCTCATGACTTCTCCAACGTGGGTGGGGCGACCATGACAGGCCGCTCGGGGAGACGGATTTCGCGCAGGCAGATCTGGCGAGGCCAAATGTCGCGACACGTGATCACCCCAATTGCGTGCTGAGATGAACCATCTATAAAAACGGAAACTGATTCAAGGGGGAAGAGGTCCGTGCGAATTCACAAGCTCATCATCTGCGCAGGCGCGTTTGTCGCGTCGGCGGGAAGCGCGCTGGCAACCGATGGTGCCTATCCGTCGGATCCGCAGAGCCTTGCGACGGGCCGCGAGCTTGCCGAGATCCATTGTGCCGCCTGCCATGCGGTCGGCGTCGAAGACGAGAGTGCGGAGGCCGGCGCGCCCGCTTTCCGGAACCTCTCCAGCCGGTACCCGATAGAAAGCCTGGAAGAAAGCCTCGCGGAAGGGATCGTCACCGCCCATGACGACATGCCGGAGATCGCTTTCGAGCCCGAAGACATCGATGCGTTTCTGGGCTATCTCGTCTCCATTCAGGTGAAGTGACGGGCCAAACCGAGCATGGCAACAGTTGTTAGCAATCCGCTCTGACTGCTGCTAAAATGCTGTTTGTAAACATTTTTTCGCGTTTGGTCGGCTTTGGTTAACCGGGTTTTCGTGACACTCTTTTCCTGCAGCAAGGAAAGGAATGCCATGAAAATCAGTTCGGATTTTGAAAAGCGCCTTCTTGGATACGGTTTGCTCACGGCGGAGATCCTCTATCGTCTCCCGGATCATCCAAAGCTCCTGCAAAGCTTTTTGTGGCAGACAGAGGATCTGGCGCCGAAGTTCCCGGAACTCAACAGATTTCTTCATTTCTGGGAAAAGGAAATAGAAGGCCGCATTCACTCGGTGCGCGTCGCCCATCAGCAGTTGATCGAACCGGTCGATTTCCGCTATGCGGACGGCGAATTCTTGATGCACTGATAAGCGGTGTCAGCGGCGCGTTTGCAGGCCGAGCCCTTCACCGTCGCGCATCACCGCTTTCGCCTGCGGCGTGAAGTCCGAGCCTTCTCCCTCGTGCAACACGAAGCCGGGGAGAAGCCGCAAGGGGGCCTTGCTGGCCCTGACCGCACGTATGATTACGCGCGTCGCCGCGGCATCAGCCCGGGGTCGTAGCGGAATGACATCGATCGAGCCGAAGCGTCCGGCAAGCACGCCCAGCAGGGCCTGCAGGCCGTCGGCCCGGAAAATGACCGTCAGGGTGCCGCCGTCCCGGACGATGTCGGTCGCCGTCCTGGCCCAGGGTTCAAGGCCGCGCTCGTCGAGCATGTGGGCACCGGCACGGGCTGTGTTGGGAGACGCTCTGAACCGGTTGGCCTCGTAGTAGGGCGGGTTCATGATCGCATGGTCGGCGAATGACGGAACGAGGCCGGCCGCGTGCCGAAGACTTCCCTTGGCAGTGATATCGGCTTCCATCAGACGTATCCGCCCGGCAAATCCCGCGTTGTGGGAATCGGCAAGGGCACGCTCGGCCAGATGCAGAACGCCGCGATCGATTTCCACAAGAGTTACGGAGATATCCGGCAGGCGTGCGGCGGCGCAAAATCCGGCCGTTCCGACGCCCGCCCCGAGATCGACCACATGCCCGCGCGTGGTCTCCGGCAGGGCTGCGGCCAGATAGACCGCATCAAGCCCGGCCCGATGCCGGCCGCGTTTCGGCTGGTGCACATATACCTTGCCGCCCAGAAAGGCATCGTGGCTGGTTTCGCTCTCGTCGTATGTTGCTGCCGGGTCGACCATGGGAAGGATCAGCTCCCTTCAGTGCGCAGTTCGTGCTCGAGGCCGGCATCTCGCACGAGTTGGCGGGCCTTTTGAAGCTGGTCGCCATCGACCAGGATCCGGCGCGGAATCATCGCAAGCGAGCCTTCCAGGATGCTCATGTTGCCGTCGGCGACGAAGTGGTTGATTCCTGCTCCCGAGAGGATCGATTCCAGGAACGAAATCAGGACAGGATCGTTCGTTCTGACTAGTTCTTCCATGGGTTTCCCAGTGTTTGCATCCAGGCACAGTTGGGTGTATCGCGTTCCTGCACAAGGCACCCGGCGTTAAAATCATGAGATAGCCGCATTTCAGCGATTTGTCAGTGGATTGGCGTCTTGCCCCGAAGGCCTTCGCACCATATTGTCCGCTCAAATGTTTACGGGAGAGCCATAAGTGGCCGTAGTCGCAACTTATTCAGACAGTCAGCCGCGCCGCGCAAGCGTCCAGCCGCTGGTTGACCTTGTCGCCGCGGGCATGTCGGATGTCAACGAGTTGATCCTGTCCAAGGCCGGTTCGAACGTCGACCTGATTCCGGAAATCGCCAAGCATCTGATCTCTTCGGGTGGCAAACGGCTGCGGCCGATGCTGACACTCGCCCTGGCTGACATGTTCGGCTACCAGGGCGATGGCCATGTCACGCTTGCCGCCAGCGTCGAATTCATGCACACGGCAACGCTCCTTCATGACGATGTCGTTGACGAAAGCGACATGCGCCGGGGCAAGCTTGCTGCGCGCAAGCTCTGGGGCAACCAGGCCAGCGTCCTCGTCGGGGATTATCTGCTCGGCCAGGCCTTCAAGATGATGGTTGATGTCGGTTCACTCGAGGCCCTGCACATCCTGTCCAGTGCGTCCGCAGTGATCGCGGAAGGCGAGGTTCTGCAGCTTGGAGCTGCCAAGAACATCGCGACGACGGAAACAGAATATCTGCGCGTGATCGAGGCCAAGACGGCGGCGCTGTTTGCGGCAGCTGCCGAGGTCGGTCCGGTGATCGCGGGGCAGAGCAACGCCATGAAAAAGGCGGCACGCACCTACGGCATGGAACTCGGATATGCGTTCCAGCTTGTCGATGATGCGCTTGACTATGGTGGGTCCTCTGCGGACCTCGGCAAGGAGGTCGGCGACGATTTCCGGGAAGGCAAGATCACTCTTCCGGTCGTGCTTGCCGTAGCCCGAGGCACTGATGCCGACAGGAAATTCTGGTCGCGCTGCCTGGAGGGCGAAAGCATCGAGGATGGCGATCTCGAACAGGCAATCGATCTGATGAAGAAATACGATGCACTGTCCGAGACGGTCGAGCGCGCACGCACCTATGGCGCCAATGCCATGAAGGCTCTGGAAGCGCTTCCCGCCGGAGCGCATAACGATGCGCTGGGTGACGCTGTCGCTTTCTGTATCGCACGCGTCAGCTGATACCGGCTATCGAGCCGGGAATATCCTGCGGGGGGGGCGTCAGCCCAACGGGCCTGACGCAATCCACCATTCAGGATGTGCCTTCCGCAGGTCGCGCTCGATGTCCATCGCCGCGGATTTTTCGCACAGGCCAAAACAGGTCGCGCCGGAGCCTGACATGCGGGTCAGCACGATCCGCTCGTCGCTCTGGAGCGCCGCAAGCACGTCGCCGATCTCCGGACACAGGCCAATCGCAGCCGCCTGCATGTCGTTCCGGCAGCTCTCCAGGTAGGCCGTGAGGTCGGCCAGACTGTCGAAGGCTTCGGGCGTAGCGGGCAGGGCTTCGTTGGTCTTGCCGGCGAGCGCCTTGAACACGTCCGGCGTCGAAACCCCGACCTTCGGATTGACCAGCAGCATGGCGCAGGCCGGCATCGCCGGCGCAGGTTCCAGTTCGTCGCCGATGCCGCGCATGATCTGGGGATCCGAATAAAGGCACACCGGAACATCCGCGCCAAGCTTCAGGGCAAGGGCGTGCAGTTCGTCATCGGGCAGATAAACCTCGGTGAAGTCCTCAAGAAGGCGCAGTGCCGTGGCTGCATCGGTCGATCCTCCGCCAATACCGGAGGAGACGGGAAGCCGTTTGGTCAGCGTCAGGGCAACGTCCGGAATCTCGATCGAGGCGGCTTCCGCAAAGGCCTTGACGGCCTTCACGATGAGGTTGTCGTTAGACGGACCTTCAAGATCTCTTGCAAACGGGCCATCCAGCACGAGCTTGAAGGCTTCGTCCGGCTGCAGGGCGACACGGTCGCCGATCTGGGGAAAGACCACCAGCGAGGCCAGCAGGTGGTACCCGTCGGAGCGCTGGCCGGTGATATGCAGGGCGAGATTGACCTTGGCCCGGGCAAGTTCTGCCCGGGATGCCGGCGCGGATCCGGATACCATCGCAGTTCCTGTATCAGCCACCGTTCTTGTCGGACTCGGCCTTCGCTGCGTCCGTTGCCGGTTCGTCCGGCATGCCGTTCGCAATTTTTTCGAGGATCTTGGGCAGTTTGTCTTCATCCGGACCGAGGTCGCGGGCATGGTTCCACTGGAAGCGCGCCTCGTTGCGGCGGCCCACCATCCAGTAGGCATCGCCAAGGTGATCGTTGATCACCGGGTCTGCCGGGCGAAGCTCGATCGCGCGCTCCAGTTCCTTGACCGCCTCTTCATAGCGTCCAAGGCGATAATAGACCCAGCCGAGGCTGTCGACGATGTAGCCATCCGTTGGCCGCAACTCGACCGCGTTCTTGATCATCTGCAGGGCTTCATCAAGTTTCAGACCCTGGTCGACCAGCGAGTAGCCGAGATAGTTCAGGACGAGAGGCTGGTTTTCGTTCAGCTCCAGCGCCTGACGGAAATCCGCTTCTGCCTGCTCCCAGTGGCCCAGACGCTCGCGCGCGATGCCGCGGAAGTAGAGAAGGAGCCAGTGTTGCTGCTCGAATTCCTGGATTGTGTCGATGCCCTTTGTGTAGACGACATCGGCATCCTCGTAGAGTTCGTGCGAACGCAGAATGTTTCCGAGCGCGACCACCGCCTCGAGATCGGACGGATCGTCCTCGATGAGTGCCGAAAGATGGTCGCGTGCCTGGTCGAGCTGTTCCAGCGCGTTGTAGTTCATGCCGACCTGAATTTCCGCTTCGCGCTTCAGGACGCTGTCGTCGGGCACCTTGAGCAGGGCGTCGATCGCTCGATCCGGCTGTTCCATGCGCTCGAACACACTGCCGAGCGCTATGGCCGCGAATTCGGCCTTCGGGTCGAGATAGAGCGCAAGCTGCAGGTAGGAGGTCGACAGTTCCTCGCCGCCGTCGCGGCCGATGACGGCACCGAGACCGTAGAGAATTTCCGACATGCCGGCCGCGGGGTCGGTGACCATCGGCGGAATGACCTGACCGCTCGCGATCACTTCACGGGTCTGGTCGAGTTTGGGGTGACCGCGAAATTGAATGTCGTACTGTGCGAGGGCGTCGAGCGCTTCCTTCTGGCGGCCGTTGGCCGCAAGGATACGGGCATAGGCGCCGACAACGCGAATGGCGCCCTGATCGACCTCGTAGGCGCCTTCAATCGCTTCCAGCGCGTCCTGATTGCGGCCGGCGGCGAAAAGAATATGCGCCTTGTGCGTCGCCTTGAAGACCTCGAACCAGTCCGGGCCGGACAGGCCGTCGATCATCGCGACGGCTTCATCGATCTCGCCGCTGCCGTAGAGCGCCCAGGCGCGGGAGATGCCGATGGAAAGCTGGGCGAGTGGGCCGTTGCGCCCCTTTTCCAGTTCCTCGTCGGCTTTCTCGTAATTGCCTTCCTTGATGTCCTTGGCGCCAAGCGCAAGCTGGGCGAGGAAATTGCGCTGATCGGCGCTGTCTAGTTCGCCCGCATACTCTACCGCTTCTTCCACATTGCCGTTGGCAAGCTTCAAAAGGAAGGTGCGCTCCAGGAGCATGGTATTGTCAGGATCCGCGGACAGCGTTTCCTCATAAAAGGCTGCCGCGTGGCCGTAATCTTTTTCGAACCCCGCGAGGCGGCCGGACAGATAGCTGCCGGAAAGCGTGAAGGGAAGATCGGAAGGTGTTCCGTAAACCTCTGAATTCGCGTCCGTTTCCGCATAAGCGACAGCCGGAAAAAGCGCGAGGGCGCTGACAAGTGCCAGCAGCCTGGTCCTGACGGGCCTGCGGTCCGTTTTCGCAATGGCGCGGGTCACGTTTGTCATCATACGTCGCACTTCTTCTTCGCTTGGCAATTCGGTTTCATGCTTATTGTCCTTGACAATGGCGTCTTTAAGGCTGAGCGGCAAGGCGCTGGTGATAACTTTCTGACGCATTAAATCCATTTGATTTTGCCGAGCGTCAGAAAGTCCCAGACTTAAGTCGCAGCGACGTGGCAATATGGCAAAAAGGGCTTGAAGACCGTTATCTGTCGTAGCAGGAATGTGCACTGCAAAAGAATAACGGCGCGGATCGCCGTCGGCACGATCGGAGCATCCGGTTCTCATCACTGCGGGTACGGGATGCGTGAAGACTTTAACAGCGATCGACTGTGGGGCTTTCAATTGATCTCGATGGAAGTCCGTTGATCTAGGAGAGCGACGATGGCCAAGTGGGTCTACAGTTTCGGCAACGGGGCCGCGGAAGGCACCGCATCCATGCGCAACCTGCTGGGCGGGAAGGGTGCAAACCTTGCAGAGATGAGCAGCCTTGGTCTTCCCGTGCCGCCCGGCTTTACCATCACCACCGAAGTCTGCACCTGGTACTACGACAACGGCAAGAGCTACCCGGACACGCTTGCCGCAGAGGTGAGCGAGGCGCTGGCAAAGGTCGGCGAGGTGACCAAGCGACGCTTCGGTGATCCGGATCGGCCGCTTCTTGTCTCTGTCCGATCGGGCGCGCGCGTCTCCATGCCCGGCATGATGGATACGGTCCTGAACCTTGGCCTGAACGATCAGACCGTCGAGGCGCTGGCGCGAGAGGCCGGCGACCGCAGGTTCGCCTATGACAGCTACCGCCGCTTCATCCAGATGTATTCCGACGTGGTTCTGGGGCTCGACCACAACGAGTTCGAGGAAATCCTGGAAGACTACAAGAGCCGGAACGAGCTGACGCTGGACACGGAAATCGACGCCGATGCCTGGCTCGGCATCATCACGAAGTTCAAGGCCCGCGTGGAAGAGGAGCTGGAAAAGCCGTTTCCGCAGGACCCGCAGGAACAGCTCTGGGGCGCCATCGGTGCAGTGTTCAGTTCGTGGATGGTGCCGCGTGCTGTCACCTATCGGCGTCTGCACGACCTGCCGGCGTCCTGGGGCACGGCGGTGAACGTACAGGCCATGGTCTTCGGCAACATGGGCGAGAACTCCGCAACCGGCGTTGCCTTTACGCGGAACCCGTCGACAGGCGAAAAGGCGCTGTACGGCGAGTTTCTGGTCAATGCACAGGGGGAGGATGTCGTCGCCGGCATTCGCACGCCCCAGAACATCACCGAAAAGGCCCGACAGGCGGCCGAGTCTTCAAGTCCGTCACTGGAAGCCCTGATGCCGGACGCCTTTGCGGAATTCCAGTCATACTGCGACCGGCTCGAAGCGCACTACACCGACATGCAGGACCTCGAATTCACCATCGAGGATGGCAAGCTGTGGATGCTTCAGACCCGTAATGGAAAGCGCACGGCCAAGGCTGCGCTCAAGATCGCGGTCGATATGGTCAGCGAAGGCCTGTTGTCCGAAGAGGAGGCGATCGGGAGGGTCGAGCCGGGGGCGCTTGATCAACTTCTCCACCCGACGATCGACCCTTCGGCGAAGCGCGATATCGTCACCACCGGTCTGCCCGCTTCTCCGGGTGCCGCCTCAGGGCAAATTGTCTTTACCTCCGATGCGGCTGAAGAAGCCAGGGCAGCCGGGCGGAAGGTCATTCTGGTGCGCGTTGAAACAAGCCCGGAAGACATTCACGGCATGCATGCGGCCGAAGGCATTCTGACCAGCCGCGGCGGTATGACAAGCCATGCCGCCGTGGTCGCCAGAGGCATGGGGAAGCCATGCGTTGCCGGCGCCGGGACGCTGCGCATCGACTATCGCAATGGCGTCATCAACGTTGCCGGCCGGCAACTGAAGCTGGGCGACACGATCACCATCGACGGCGCGACCGGACAGGTTCTGTCCGGGCAGGTGGAAATGCTGCAGCCAACCCTTTCCGGTGACTTCGGAACGCTGATGGGCTGGGCCGACAAGGTGCGCCGGATGCGCGTGCGCACCAACGCCGAAACGCCGCATGATGCCAAGGTCGCCCGTGAATTCGGCGCGGAAGGCATCGGTCTGTGCCGGACTGAACACATGTTCTTCGAGGGCGAGCGGATCATTGCCGTGCGTGAAATGATCCTGGCCGACAAGGAGGAGGGCCGCCGGACGGCGCTCGCCAAGCTGCTGCCGATGCAGCGCCAGGATTTCACCGACCTGTTCGAGATCATGCATGGCCTGCCGGTGACGATCCGCCTGCTTGACCCGCCGCTGCACGAATTCCTGCCGAAATCCGATGAGGAACTGGCGGAAGTGGCTGCCGCGATGGGAGCAGAGCCGGAGCTCTTGCGGGACCGTGCGCTCGAGCTTGACGAATTCAACCCGATGCTCGGGCACCGGGGCTGCCGACTGCTGGTGTCCTATCCGGAAATCGCAGAGATGCAGGCAAGGGCGATCTTTGAAGCTGCCGTGGCCGCGGCGAAGACGACCGGTGCACCCGTGGTGCCGGAGATCATGGTCCCGCTGGTCGGCATCAAGGCCGAACTCGATCTGGTTCGCCAGCGCATCGAGGCGATGGCAAAGGCAGTGACCGAAGAAACCGGCAGCGAAATCGCGTATCAGGTCGGGACGATGGTGGAATTGCCCCGTGCGGCCCTGCGGGCGGCGGAAATCGCCCAGTCGGCGGAGTTCTTCTCCTTCGGTACAAACGACCTCACCCAGACGACGTTCGGCATTTCGCGCGACGATGCGGCGTCCTTCCTCGGTACCTACCAGAGCCGCGGGATTCTGGAGCAGGATCCGTTCGTCTCGCTGGACCAGGAGGGCGTTGGCGAACTGATCAGCATAGCCGCCGAACGCGGTCGCTCGACCCGTCCCGACATCAAGATGGGTATCTGCGGTGAACATGGCGGCGATCCGGCGTCCATCGGCTTTTGCGAAACCGTGGGGCTCGACTACGTGTCGTGTTCTCCCTTCCGGGTACCGATCGCGCGGCTTGCCGCGGCGCAATCGGCGCTCAGGAACAAGGCGAACTGAGCCGTTATGGACTATCCGTCGCCGGAAACCTTGCGCACGGGAGGCAAGCGCCTGCTGGCGCGGGTTCTGACGCAGCTAGAGACCCACACGCAGGATGCGGCGACGGCTGCGTTTCTCGATGAGATTTCAGCGCAGCCGACGGCACATGTCCTTGGCCTGACAGGGCCACCCGGCGTCGGAAAATCGAGCCTCACGGATGCGTTTATAAGAGCCTGGCGGGAAACCGGGCGGAAGGTGTGCGTCCTTGCGATCGATCCGTCCTCATCGGTCACCGGCGGGGCGCTTCTTGGCGACAGGACACGGCTCAAGACAGATCCGGATGATGCGGAGGTCTATGTTCGGTCCATGGCGGCACGGGACAGGCTTGGAGGTCTGTCCGACCATGCGGTCGCGGCAATTGCCGTCATGCGGGCCGTCGCCGACGTGGTCATCGTGGAGACCGTCGGTATCGGCCAGTCGGAAGGCGATCTCAGGCAGGCCGTCGACACGGTGGTCCTTTGCATTCAGCCGGGATCGGGAGACAGTCTTCAATTCATGAAAGCCGGTATCATGGAGCTGCCGGATATCGTGGCCGTCACCAAGGCGGACATGGGTGTTCTGGCGCGCCGGGCCGTGTCCGACGTGACCGGTGCACTGTCCCTGAGCCCGGGACAGGATCGCGACTGGTCGGTGCCGGTAAAAGAGGTCTCTTCCCAATCCGGTGTGGGTGTTGCCGAGCTGGTTGGCGCCGCCGAGCGCCACTTGCGGCATCTTGAGGACGGCGGAACGCTGGAGCGCCGCCGACTGGAACAGCAAGCAGCATGGTTCCGGGACATGGTGTCAACGCAATTCGGCAGCCACGGACTTGGACTGGCCGAAACCGACGCGGGCAGGGGCTTGCTTGAAGGCGCGGGCAGAAGACCGTTTGTCAGCTTCGCAGAATTCAGCGCCCGGATGAAGAGACGCCTCGCGGATGAGCGGGAGCCCTCGAGGGGCCCTTAAGCCGCTTGTGGCTAGAGCCGATCAGACCGCGCGGGAGCGCGCCGGGAAGGTCACGCTCAAGCCCTGCTGGTAAGGCGGGTCGAAGTCCTGGAGGAAGGTCTTCAGCCTGGCTTCCGACAATGGCTTGGAGATGTAATAGCCCTGCAGGCGGTGGCAGCCGTGACTTTGCAGGAAATCGACCTGGTCCGCCGTTTCGATGCCTTCCGCGACGATGGTCATGCCCAGGGCCTTGCCGAGCTGGATGATCGACACGAGAATGGCTTCGGCCTCCGCATTGCCGTTCATGTCGGACACGAAGTCCCGGTCGATCTTGAGGGTATCGAACGGGAAGCGGCGCAGGTAGCTGAGGCTGGAATAGCCGGAGCCGAAATCGTCCAGCGCAACTTTCACGCCGAGGTTCTTGAGGCGGCGCAGAGCCTTCAGCACGGAATCGTTTCGGCCGGCGAATACGCTTTCGGTCACCTCGATCTCCAGCCGGTGCGGGGGCAGACTGTTGGCCGCCAGCACCGCCATGACCTTTTCCACGAAACGCGGATGCTTGAACTGGTTGGGCGAAACGTTGACCGACACGGTGATGCCCGGCCATTCATGGGCTTTCGCGCAAGCCTTGTTGAGCACCCACATGCCAAGCTCGTTGATGAGACCTGTTTCCTCGGCCACGGGGATGAACAGCGACGGCGAGACGGCGGTTCCGTCTTCCTTGGTCCAGCGAGCCAGCGCTTCCACGGAAACGATCCGCTTGACCATGCTGTCAGACTGGGGCTGGAAGGCGAGGTCAAGCTGGTCATTCTGCAGGGCAAGGCGCAGTTCGCGCGAGAGCTTGTCCTTCGACTGGACGTGAAGCTCCATGGAGGCTTCGAAGAACGACCGCCGGCCTCTTCCGTTGGCCTTTGCGTCGTAAAGGGCGATGTCTGCCTTGCGCAGCAGTTCGTCCGGATCGTCCCCATCCCGCGGAGCGATGGCCGCGCCCATCGACAGGCTTGCGAAGAGCTCACGGCTACCGATCATGATCGGGCGGCCGATCTCGTCCTGAACCTGGTCAAGGATGTAATCCAGCCATTCATCGCTCTCGCATCCTTTCAGCACCATGGCGAATTCGTCACCGCTGATACGCGCGACGATGCCACTCGCCGGCAAGACCCTGCGAAGACGCTGGGCGACGGCAGTAATCACCTTGTCGCCTGCGGAATGGCCAAGAGTATCGTTGATGTCCTTGAAATGGTCGAGGTCGATATAGACGACGGCGGTTCCGGTTCCCTCTGTCAGCCCTTCTTCCAGGGCGTCCTTCAGAAGCGTGTGGAAGCTCGAACGGTTTGGCAGGCCGGACAGGGCATCGTGCCGCGAAGTGTGGACCGCACGGGCCTCGCTTCTGGCGAGCCGCCGCGTCATCTGACGGGTAAACACAACGACGGCAATGACAACGGCCGCGATCATGAGGGCAGCCAGCGCCAGGAAGGGGTTGATGCGGTTCATCATCTGGCTTCCGGGCTGGCTCGCATGCCAGGCGATCAGGCCGACGTCCGTTCCTCTCGGGGAGCGCAGCAGGTACTGGCCGACGCCTTCGCGGTCGATCTGTTGCCGCGCCAGAACAAAGCTGTCGAGGCCGGTCATCTCCAGTATATTCTTCAGTTTTTCGCCGCGCAGCGGCGCCATGCTCACCAGAACGGCCGGGGGCGTGCGCTTGTTGGAAATGGACTGGATCTGCGGCATGACGGCCGCGGCGCTGAACACATAGGGATCTGCGCCGAGCAGAATGACCCCGGACTCTGCGATGGAATTGCGCGTGCCGATGTCGTTCGGCGTGAACCGGAAGAGACCGGACGGGGTCTTGCTGAAGGATGTGATGTAGCGGGCGCGCACCTTGGCGATTGCCGGTTTCAGCTGATCGATCGCCTGCGGCGTCAGCCACTTGAACCTGTGGTTCTGCGCATAGGCGTGCTGGACCTGGTAATCTTTGTCGAAGAGGATCGACCTTGTGAAGCCATAGGTCTGGAACAGCCAGTGCGTCATGTTGCTGTAGATCCAGCTCGGATCGGACGATGCCTCGTTCACGATGTGAAAGGCCTTGTCCCAGACGACGACGCCGGTCTGCTGCTTGACCATGTAGTTCTGGGTGATCTGCAGGGCGCCCGCGATGAGCGTCTGCTCCGACTGCCGCGCGTTTTCATCGGACAGGCGTGCGGACCAATGGAGGAGCCCGAAGATGCCGATCACGGCACTGATCACGACGACGATCATCGGTATGATGATCGCGTTGGCGATCTGTCCGCCAGATTTTTTGATCGAAACGTCCATGCAAAGCCCGGTTGTCTTTGATCCTTCTCTGACGGGTCTCTTGAAAGGGCGGGGTCGGTTCGCCTTGCGGATGGCTCCTGATGGAAGGCCCGTTCCCCGTCGTCCCTTCGTCCGTGGCCGCAGCTGACGCCGTGGCATACGGATCGATCACCGATCGTCTTCAGATCTTGACGCGGAGTATTGGCCGGTGAGGTTAAGGAACACCCCTGCGTGCATAGTAAAATAAGGGTAAAGCGCCTAAATTCCGTAGGGGCTGGTCGAGGCGTCGGGCCAGCGGAAAGCTTGCGTTTTCTCAGATCAGCTGAAGCGCACGGAAGCTCACGTTTTCGCGCAGGCCGACAATGACGTGATCATGAAGCTGGATCCCGAGAGGTTTCGCTGTTTCGGCGATCTTGCGTGTCATCTCGATGTCCGCGCGCGACGGCGTCGGGTCGCCGGAGGGATGGTTGTGGACGAGGATCAGCGCGGTCGCGTTCAGCTCCAGCGCCCGTCTTATGACCTCGCGGGGATAGACCGGAGTATGATCGACGGTCCCCGTCTGCTGCACTTCATCGGCAATCAGGCCGTTCTTCTTGTCGAGAAAGAGAATGCGGAACTGTTCGATGTCCGCATGGGCCATTGCCGCCTGAAGGTAGTCCAGCACCTTCGACCAGCTGTCGAGCAGGCGGCGCGCATCCAGATCGGACCTGTGGTAGCGGGCGACGGCGGCGTGAATGCCATGCAGCGTGTCGATGCTGACGTCGGACAGGCCCTTGATTTCCTTCAGCCTTTCACGCGGCGCAGCCAGAACGGCGGAAAACGAACCGAAGCGCTTGAGCAGAGCCTTGGCGATCGGTTTGGTGTCCTGACGCGGCAGGGCGGAGAACAGCAGGAATTCCAGGAGCTCGTAGTCGGCGAGGCTCTGCGCGCCGCTTCCGCGAAACCTGTCCCTGAGCCGCTGGCGATGACCCTTGTGGTCGTCGCCGGAGCGGGCAGGCGGAGATCCTGTCGTTTCCTCCGACATGCTCAGTTGTCGTTCGGAAAACCGGGCTTGTGAACGCCGTTGGGAGACAGGGTGAAGATCTCGCAGCCCTCGGGCGTGATGCCGATGGAGTGCTCGAACTGGGCGGAGAGGGAGCGGTCCCGCGTGACGGCGGTCCAGCCGTCGCTGAGAACCTTCACGTGCGGGCGGCCGAGGTTGACCATCGGTTCGATGGTGAAGATCATCCCTGGCTTCAGTTCAACACCTTCGCCGGGCCGGCCGTAGTGCAGGATATTGGGCGTGTCGTGAAACAGCTTGCCGACGCCGTGGCCGCAGAAGTCGCGCACGACGGAGCAGCGCTGGGCTTCCACGTAGGTCTGGATGGCGGCGCCGATGTCGCCGGTCGTGTTGCCGGGTTTGGCGGCCTCGATGCCGCGGATAAGCGACTTGTATGTCACCTCGACCAGCCGTTCGGCGGCGCGCTTCAATTCGCCGACCGGGTACATCCGGCTGGAATCGCCGTGCCAGCCGTCGACGATATAGGTCACGTCGATATTGACGATATCGCCCTCGCGCAGAGGCTTCTCGTTCGGGATGCCGTGACAGACGACGTGATTGATCGAGGTGCAGGTCGACTTGGTGTAGCCGCGATAATTCAGCGTCGCGGGAACCGCATTGTGGTCCATGCCGTACTGGTAGACGAAATCGTCGATCTCCTGCGTGGTCGTGCCGGGCTTCACGATGTCGGCCAGTTCGTCGAGGCAGGCGGCAGTCAGCTGTCCCGCACGCATCATGCCCTCGAAATCCTCACGGCTGTAGAGGCGAATCTGTCCCGTGTTCTTCAAGGGGGCTTCTGCGGCGTCGATATAGCTGACCATGGGTTCTTCGTGTCTCAAGTTCGTGTCGTGCGGCCCGTGGCTTGTCCTGCCCGCGGGGGCCGCTTCATCTCATCTCTGTGTTACCTGTTCACATACTCTCAGCAGGCGCGAATTTCCAGTTCCAGTTGGATCAAAAGCACAACCGATCGGCAACCGGTTCGCAAAAGGGCAGGCTGAAAGCCGCAAGCGAGATGTGTCGCCGGGGATTTCGGGTTCCCCTCACTTGCGATTTTTCGAAAGGCCGGTTAGGGGAATGCCACATGCGGGCGTGGTGGAACTGGTAGACACAAGGGACTTAAAATCCCTCGGCCCTAGGCTGTACGGGTTCGAGTCCCGTCGCCCGCACCATAATTTCGGCGCTACCGCCTGCCGGCTACTTGAGCAGTTTTTGTTTTCGCTACCGCCTATCGGCTACTTGGGCGCGTTTTATTTGCGCTACCTCCTATCAGCTGCTTAGGCGTTGCCAAAGTGGGCGTGACGGTGCCAGGCGTCTTTCCTGAATAGGCACCGTCACCAAGTCTCCCAGCTACCGTTCAGACTTTTCAGGTGTCAGGCGCCTGCCACAGGCGCGACATGTCGAAGGCATGGATGTCCTTCAGCAGATCGACGAAGCCATCGGCTGCGTGGTCGAGGGACTGGCGGCCTTTTTCGGCGGTCGCGTTCGAGGCGTCGCCGACGGCGCCGGCAGGATTGAGATCCTGGGATTTCCAGCCGAACTGCTGCTGCCCGTGGGCGCGCAGGTACTTGAAGTCTTCCACCAGCTTTTCCTGGGTGGATCGGAAGTTCTTCGCCTTGTCCATACGCACGAGATCCGGGTGAAGGTGCAGCATGATCGAGGTTTCGATGTCGCCGCCATGGATGCCGAAGCTGCGCTCGTGCTCCGAGAAGAGGCCGTTCGGCTGTCCGAAGCGGGCCCAGGCCGTGCCGACGGCGAGCATGCCGAGATTGACGCGCAGCTCACGGGTGATCGTGTCGATCAGCGGCACGTTGCCGCCGTGGGAGTTGACGATCACCAGTTTGCGGATGCCGGCTCTGGCCACGCTCTCGCCGATCTCGCTCCAGGCCTTGATGCCGGTCTCCCAGCTAAGCGTGAGTGTGCCGGGCGACGAGATGTGCTCGTTGGATTTTCCGACCGCCTGCACCGGCAGGAAGGTTGCCGGAATATCGTCCGGCAACAATTCGATCGTCCTGCGGATCTGGCCCTCGGCGATTGCCGTGTCGGTGTAGACCGGCAGGTGCGGTCCGTGCTGCTCGATGGCGGCGACAGGCAGGATCGCGATCCAGTCAGATACTTGCGGGTCCGCGAAGTCCGTCGTTGTCATTTCGTGCCAGTAACGGGTGGGAAGATTCATGTTCTGCATGAGAAAAGTCTCGTAAGGTTCTGTCTTATCGTTCTTCGCTTGCCGCAAGCACTTCCACCTCGACAAAAAATTCCTCGCGGGCGAAACCGGAGACAATCATCAGCGTGGAGGCGGGAGGCGGCGTCGAGATGAATTCGTCGCGCACCTTCATGTAGCCGGGCAGATGCTCGCGCCCCGTCACATAGGCATTGATCCTGACGATGTCGTCCATAGACATGTCAGCCTCTTCGAGGATGGCACGGATGTTCGCAAAGCAAAGCCGTGTCTGACCTTCGACATTCGCAGGGATGCTGTCATCCGTGTCGATCCCGAGCTGACCGGAGGCAACAAGCAGCCGGTGGCCCGGCGGCACCTCAATGGCATGGCTGTAGCGGGCGAAGGGCGGGCGAATGCCCGCAGGGGTGTGTGCGCGTTTCAAGATGACTGTCCCGAGGTGGAAATGGCGCACAAGCTACCCCGGTGACAGTCCTTGTGCAAATGGCGAGCCTGCTTAATTTTTGATCGATTGATTGAATTTTATTCGCGTCTACTTTTTGTGCTGACAGGCATTCTGGCTTGTGCAAGTCTCTGCCGTGAATGAGGCGCGAAACGTCAGCGCCCGTTCCGACATGAGCCCGTTCCAGCAATGGGGCTCCTCATTGGCTATTCCGCTCTCAGGGCCTTTCTTGGCACAGCGGCAGCGCTTTCGGCCCGTTGTGGGCCGGATGACCTGCACGGTGCTCGAGTGAAAAGGGGAAGGCGGAAAATGGTTCTTTCAAGACAATTCGGATTAGCGGCAGCGGTGTTTGCCCTGGGTGCCACCACCAGCGCGCAGGCGCTGGAAAAGGTCAGCTTCGGCACCAACTGGGTCGCCCAGGCGGAGCATGGCGGTTATTATCAGGCCCTGGCCGACGGCACCTACGAAGCCTGCGGGCTGAACGTGGAAATCAAACCGGGCGGGCCGCAGGCGAACAACCGCATTTTGCTTCCGGTCGGAAAGATCGATTTCCTGATGGGCGGCAACATGCTGCAGGCCTTTTCGGCCGTGGAGCAGGACATCCCGACCGTTGTGGTCGCGGGGCATTTCCAGAAGGAACCGCAGATCCTGATGACCCACCCGGGTGAGGGACTGGATACCTGGGAAAGCCTGAAGGAAATCGATCTCCTGCTCGGCAAGGGCGGTCTCAATTCCTTCTATCAGTGGATGAAGGCCGAGTTCGGTTTCACTGACGAACAGGTCAAACCCTACACCTTCAATTCCGCTCCGTTTCTTGCCGACAAGCGCATCGGCCAGCAGGGCTATGTCACCTCCGAGCCGTACGCCATCGAGAAGGAAGGCGGTTTCACGCCGAACATCTTCCTGATAGCCGACCATGGATATGACACCTACGCGACCACGGTGGAAACGCGCACGGAGCTTGTCGAAACCAAGCCGGAAGTCGTCAAATGCTTCGTCGAAGGGTCGGCGATCGGCTGGGTGAATTTCCTGTACGGCGACAATTCCAAGGCTCTTGAGCTGATCAAGAAAGACAATCCCGGCATGTCCGACGAACAGATGATGTTCTCCATCGAGAAGATGAAGGAATACGGCATCGTCGACAGCGGAGATGCGCTGGAGCTTGGCATCGGAGCCATGACGGACGAGCGCAACAAGTCCTTTTTCGACAAGATGGTGGCGGCCGGTGTCGTCAAGCCGGAGGTCGACTACACCAAGTCCTATACCCTTGAATTCGTGAACAAGGGTGTGGGTGTCGACCTGAAGAAAAAGCTGCTCGGCAACTGAACCGGGAGCAGCTTCGTGTCGAACCGAAAAAATGCAACCATGGCCGGAAACTGAATCGATGATGACGGCCATGGCACAGAACAAGATCATGCAGGAAACGCACTCGGGGGGCGCCCCGATCATTTCGCTAAAAGGGATTTCCAAGACCTTTTCAAACGGAACAGTCGCCCTCAACGATATGTCGCTCGATATTCTGGAAGGCCAGTTCGTCTCGCTTCTGGGTCCGTCCGGCTGCGGCAAGTCGACCGCCTTGAGGATCGTGACGGGCCTGACCGGCCCCACCACGGGCCGGGTGGAATGGCCGCAGGAAGCGGGCGGGCAGAAGGAGCACGAACTCAGCTTCGTCTTTCAGGAACCGACGCTGATGCCATGGGCCACCGTCTTTGCCAATGTCTGGCTGCCGCTTCGGCTGAAGGGGGTGTCGAAACGGGCGGCGGAGGCGCGGGTCACGGAAGCCCTGGAAATGGTCGGGCTGGCGCAATTTGCCGGCAGCTACCCGCGAGAGCTCTCCGGCGGCATGAAGATGCGGGTCTCGATCGCGCGTGCGCTGGTGACGAAGCCAAAGGTGCTGCTGATGGACGAGCCGTTTGCCGCGCTCGACGAGATTACCCGGTTCAAGTTGAACAACGACCTTCTCAATCTTTGGCAGACCTTCGGCTGGACGGTGCTCTTCGTCACGCATTCGGTGTTCGAGTCCGTCTACCTGTCGAACAGGATCGTCGTCATGGCCGCCCGGCCGGGGCGAGTGGTCAACGACATGCCGATCGATGCGCCTTACCCGCGCGACGAGGACTTTCGTACCTCGTCTGAATATTCCGCCTACTGCCGGGATGTCTCGGGCGCGCTTCATGCGGCCATGGGGTCGGCAGATCATTTGTGAGGTCCGTCCGGATCACGGGCGGACCATGAGGAAATGGACATGAGTGTTGCCTTTTCGGAAAAGCCGGTCCTGGGTGAACACGCAAATGCGGTTCCCCTCGATGCGGAAGAACTCCGCCGATCGAAGGCGAAACGCATAGAGGCCATCGGCCGCTGGGTGGTTCCCCTGATCAGCTTCGTGGTCACGGTCTTCTTCTGGGACCGGATCTGCGTCTGGTATGACGTGAAGCACTATATCCTGCCGCGTCCCGGCCTCGTCATGGAGACGTTGTTCGCCGACTGGCCGATCATGAGCACTGCGCTTCTCAACACGCTCAAGATCACCTTCGGCGCGCTCTTTCTTGCCACGGTCGGCGGTCTCGGATTGTCGATCCTTTTCACGCAGTCGAAGTGGGTCGAGATCACATTCTTCCCTTATGCGGTGACGTTGCAGGTCACGCCGGTCATCGCGGTGGCTCCGCTGATCCTCATTTATGTCGACTCCCTGACCGTGGGGCTCCTGATCTGCGCATGGATTGTCGCGTTCTTTCCAATCCTGTCCAACACGACGCTCGGGCTCAATTCGGTCGATCACAATCTGCAGTATCTCTTCAGGCTATACGGGGCCAATCGCTGGCAGACCCTGCGCTTCCTGAGGCTGCCGTCCGCGATGCCGTATTTCCTCGGCGGTGTGAAAATCGCCGGTGGCCTGTCGCTGATCGGCGCAATCGTTGCGGAATTCGTGGCAGGGTCGGCCGGGTCCGGGTCGGGGCTTGCCAACCTTCTGCTGGAATCGAGCTATCGGCTGAACATACCGCGCATGTATGCGGCCCTTGTGCTGATTTCCTTCACCGGTGTCCTGATCTTCCTGACGACAACTCTTCTGTCCCACATGATCCTGCGCAAGTGGCACGAGAGTGCCCTGAAGCGGGAGGCCTGAATGGCGGCTGTTTCCAAGAGCGGCGTCAGTGGCACCGCGCTGCTGACCAACGCCACCGTCCCGGCCTGCCTGATTGCCGGCACGACGGCGGATGATCCGGGTGCACTCCTGCGTATGGATCTGGGAGTTGCGGACGGGAGGCTCACCGCGATGGGACCGGCCGGGTCGCTGCCGCGCAGGGATGATGTGCCGGTGTTCTATCTCGACGGCGGACTTGTCCTGCCGACCCTTGTCGATCTGCATACCCATCTCGACAAGGGGCATATCTGGCCGCGCAAGCCCAATCCGGACGGGCTCTTTCAGAGTGCTCTGACCGCTGTTGGCGAGGATCGTGTGGCCAACTGGTCGGCGGAAGACGTGCGGGCACGCATGGAGTTTGCGCTGAAATGCGCCTTCGCTCACGGAACCTCGGCGATCCGCACCCATATAGACAGTCTTCCGCCACAGGATTCAATCAGCTGGCCGGTCTTTGAAGAGGTCCGTAGTGACTGGGCCGGGCGCATTGACCTGCAGGCCGTGTGCCTGTTCGGAATCGACCGGCTGATGACCGACGATGCCTATCTGCCGTCGATCACCCGCACCGTCTCGGCCGCCGGCGGCATCATGGGGGCTGTGACCTACATGGTTCCGGATCTGGACCGCCATCTGGAATCCGTGTTCAGGGCCGCGATGGAAAATGGCCTCGACCTTGATTTCCACGTCGATGAAACCCTGGACCCGACTGCCGTCACCTTGAGGCACATCGCGGAAACGGCGCTTCGGCTCGGTTTCGAGGGCCGCATCGTGTGCGGGCATTGCTGCTCGTTGTCGGTGCATGCGCAGGACGAGGCCGACCGTACTCTGGATCTTCTGGCGCAAGCCGGCATCGCGGTGGTTTCCCTGCCGATGTGCAATCTTTATCTGCAGGACAGGGGCGCCGGGCGAACGCCGCGTCGGCGGGGCATCACCCTGCTGCACGAAATGCGCGCCCGTGGCATTCCGGTCGCCGTCGCTTCCGACAACACCCGGGATCCCTTTTACGCCTATGGCGATCTCGATCTCGTGGAAGTGTTCACGCAGGCGACCCGGATCGGCCATCTGGACCATCCGACCGGCGATTGGGTTTCCTGCATCACTACAACGCCCGCGGATCTCATGTCGGTGCCGCACTGCAGGCTGGCCGAGGGGAGGTCGGCGGACATGATCCTGTTTGCTGCGCGCAACTGGAACGAACTTTTGTCGCGGCCGGGCGGGCCGCGTGAAGTGCTGCGCAAGGGCCGCACCATTGACGCAACCCTGCCGGACTACCGCGAACTCGATCATCTTGTGACCCTGAAGTGACTGGAACCATGAGCGCCATTGCAACACTCAAAGCCGAACTCGACGGACTGCAGGTCGAGGACAACCCGCAGATCGTGCGCCAGAAGAGCCGTGATTTCTTCTGGTATTCGCCGGTGCTGAAAAAGCAGCTGGACGAAGTGACGGGGGATCTGGTCGTCACGCCGAAGTCGGAAGAGGAGGTCATCCGTGTTCTGAAGGCGTGTTACGCGGCCGACGTGCCGGTGACGACGCGCGGCGCGGGTACGGGCAATTACGGTCAGGCCATGCCTCTTTCCGGCGGAGTTGTGCTCAGCCTTTCGGCGATGACGGCGGTCAGGGAGATCAGACCCGGCTCCGTAGTTGCCGAAGCCGGCGCCATCATGGCCGATATCGATGCGGCGACGAAGGCGCACTCGGGACAGGAGCTTCGCATGCACCCGTCAACCTATCGCACGGCGACGGTCGGTGGCTTCATCGCGGGCGGGTCCGGCGGCGTCGGCTCCATCAACTGGGGCGGCCTCAGAGATCTCGGCAACGTCATCCGGCTCAGGGTCGTGACCATGGAAGCCGAGCCGCAGGTGCTGGAGATGACCGGCGACGACCTTCAGAAGGTCATGCATGCCTACGGCACCAACGGTATCATCACCGAGGTGGAGCTGCCGCTTGCCGCAAGTTATGACTGGGTCGACGTTCTGGTCGGCTTCGATGATTTCTTGGACGCTGTCTCCTTCAGCGATGCACTGGCAAATCTCGATGGGCTGCTGACCAAGAACATCGCCCCGATCGCTGCGCCGCTGCCGCATGATTACTTCCTTCGGCACCAGAAGTTCATTCGCAAGGATCAATCGGTCGCCGTTCTGATGGTGGCGCCGTTTGCAATGCCGGCATTTGACGCCTTCGTGGCCCGCCAGTCCAAGGGAGAGGTGCTCTACCGCTCGGACAAGGCCTCGCAGGAGGACCTTCAGCGCCTGCCGCCTGCCTATGAGCTTGCCTGGAACCACACCACGCTGCGCGGCCTGAGGGTCGATCCGACCATCACCTATCTGCAGGTCCTTTACCCGTTTCCGAACCAGGTGGACCTGGTGCGCAAGATGCACGAGATGTTTGGCGACGAGGTGCCGGGCCATCTGGAATACGTCCGCTTCGACGGCAACGTCACCTGCTTCGGTCTGCCGGTGGTTCGGTATTCGGGTGAGGCCCGGCTCAACGAGATCATGCGGCTTCACGAGGATAACGGCTGCCCTATCTTCAATCCGCACCGCTACACACTCGAGGAAGGCGGCATGAAACAGACGGATGAAGTGCAACTGGCTTTCAAGAAGCAGGCGGACCCGAAAGGTTTGCTCAATCCGGGAAAGATGATTGCCTGGGAAAATCCCGACTACGATTTCTCGTCGAACCAGGTGTTTCTGTTCCCCGGCCTCCAACGGAGTTGAGTGCCGATCGCAGGCTCCGCCAGAGTTATCTTTTTTCACTTATGTCTGAAGGTCAGACGCATGCGCGTTCTCGTTGTTTTCTGTCACCCTTGCGAAGAAAGTTACAATGCGGCGATCTGTCGGGACCTGGTCGCGCAGCTTGAGGAGAAGGGGCACGACGTTCGCCTGACCGACCTCTACGCGAGGGGGTTTGATCCGGTGATGAGCGCGGAAGAGAGGCGGGGCTACCATGCGCCGCAGGAAAATACGGTCCGGATTGCCGAGGACCTTGAGGACATCAAATGGTGCGAAGGCCTGGTGTTCGTGTATCCGACCTGGTGGTTCGGACCGCCTGCCATGCTCAAAGGTTGGCTGGAGAGGGTCTGGGTGCCCCACGAGACCTTCGGCATGCCGACGGAAGGGCAGGGCATGCAGCCGCGCATGCAGCACATCACCCGCATAGGGATTGTCACAACATGCGGGGCAAGCTGGTTCGTCTCCAAGCTGGTCGGGGAGCCCGGACGAAAGATCATCCTTCGGGGCATCAGGCTGCTGGCGCACCCCCGCTGCAAGACGCTTTACCTGGCCCATTTCAAGATGGACAGTTCCACCCCGGAAAGCCGGCAGCGCTATCTGTCCCGCGTCAGGCGTCGGATCACCGCATTTCTCGAATGACGCCAAGTGCGCATCAAGAAGGCTCTTCAACGCCGAAAACCTGTTCCGGTGTTGATTTCCTTTGCTTAATCCCCGGAAAATTGGGGGGGCACTGTCATCTCGACACGTTAACGTTGCCGATCGATGCCGGTATTGTCTGCTTGTTGGGTGAGTTTGAGTGGGCAGTTGAAAGTGCAGCTCGTTTTTAGGACCCGTTTTTTTGTCAGCATTCAATTAATGCAATAAAATACGCGTAGAAAATTCCAAGCCACAAAGTAATCATATGCACGCATTGCGCGAAAAATTGAGAAGAAATTCTTTATAACAACATAAGTATTGATATTTTTTCGAAGTGCCTTTGCGTTCGATTGACTGGATTGATCGTTCTGGCCGGAGTGGTCAGTAGGTGGGGACCTTGAATTTACAAAGAAATATGAAGCATTCATATTTCTGGTCGGAATTCAGAAGGCCTTCTTCGCTGCGTTGAGCAGTTTGTCGCTCTGGCTTGCCAAATTTTATACGCTTTTTTTATTCGCGTACGATCTTCGTAGTTTTTCAAGCGAGAGAATTTTTGCGCGGTATTTCATCCCGGCCTCGGACTGTTCTTGGGAACTACATCTTGTTCAGTTGATTTATGCCTGCCTCTACGTCCGTTCGCTTGCCTATTTTAAACTTTATGAAACTTGGGGTTTAATACTTGGTAAAAATTATGTAAATGTTTTGTAGCGTTTTTTATGAAAACTAACGACAAAGTGCCGAGACATTGCGATGAACGAGTTCGTAAGGTTTGCCCAGCTCACGGACAGCGCTGGTGGTGAAGGAAATAGTGCGCAACAAGACCCGGCCGGTTCTCTCCTGATCACCCGGCCAGGCGCGGGGCAGGGTGTGGTTGAAACACGCCAGCCCGGGCAGTTCGTCGACTTCAGGCAAATCCTCAACGACGACATTTCCTTTTTCCGGATTGGCGACGACCTGCAACTTGTTTTCGGCAACGGTGGCAGTCGTGTCGTCCAGGGCTTTTTTTCCGAGGATGGCAGCGGCACAGTTGCGATCGTCGGCGATGATCGGTTTCTCTCCACGGACGAATTCTCGTCGATCGCGAACGTTCAGCCCGCCGATGACATTCAGACGGCAGCCGGAGAGACCAGTGTGCTGGCGACCGCTCTCGGTGGGCCTCAAAGCTCCGGGCAAAACTTCGAGAACGTGACAATCGACTCCCTTGGCGAGGGCATTGGCTTCAACTCCCTGCTGGAAGGTGAGACTGCGGGCGCGATCGAGTCATTCGAGAGCGAAGATGCTGCACCGGAGGTCGACACCACGCCTTTTCTCATTCCGGGCGCCTTTTCCGGGGTGGGAATCGTCCTGGACGAGGGCAATCTCGGCGATGGGAATGAAGCTGGTGGTGGTCCGCTGGAGTCCTCGGGCGATCTCGGCATCAGCTTCGGCGAGAATGCCGGCGGCAGCCTTTCCCTGAGACTCAAGACATCGGGCGCCATTCCTCTCGATCCGGACGGGAACCTTATCCTTCTGTCCAGCGATGGTCTGGGTATGGGATATTCCCTGCTGACGCGACCGGGTGTCGGTCAGGTTCTTTCCGGCTTCAATTTCAGGACAGGGGAAATCCTGTTCAGGTTCGAGATCACGATCGTTGCCGGTGCCGGCATCAATGGCGCGCCGGGAGCGCAGTATTCCTTCCAGCTGTCGGGCAACATTGATCACGACACTGCGGAAACCGATGACAGCCTGCCCTTGACCTTCACCATCACCGCGACGGACTCCAACGGAGATTCCGTCGACCGGGTCATCACGTTCAATATTCAGGACGACAGCGCCGAGTTGGGCGGGAATGCCGATAACGGCATTGTCGATGAAGACGGTCTGATCATCGGCAGCGGTGATGTGGTGGCAGAGGGCAAGCTCAATATCCGGTGGGGCGCCGACAACGGCGACAACGATAAAACGGCCGATCTTGCCGGCGAGCGCAACGGCAACGTCTATGAGCAGGACACGCCGGGCGGAAACGGCAACAGGTCCGTCGTTTTCGGTGGTCTGGAGGCCAGCGGCCCGACCGCGCCTGGTGGTCCCTATCTTCCCGATTTCCTGACGCTGTCGGACAACAACGGCAATGTGCTTGATCTTGCTTCGCTGACGTCCCGCGGCGTCGATCTGACCTTTGTGCTTTCCGCGGACGGAACGGTCCTCACCGCCTATGCCGGTGCCAACACCGTGTTCGTCGTGTCCCTTTCGGACGAAGAGGGGGGCGGCTATCTCTTTGACCTTCAGGATGTGCTCGATCATCCGGATGTCGCGTCGGAAGACGAGATCCTGATGAGCTTCGAATTCACCGCGACCGACGGTGACGGCGATGCCGTCTCCGGCCTGTTTTCGGTCACCGTCGGAGACGACGTCCCTGAGGTGGATGGCGGTGCGATCGAGGACAGTGTCGTCGATGAAGACGGTTTTGTCCCGGACGTTCTGGAGACCGGCGCAGGCATTCCAGGTGGTGATGGCGATGCAGGCGAAGATGCGACCTCCGTTATCGGCAAGTCCCTCGGTATCGACTGGGGCGCGGACAGCGAAAACTCGGCGGTCAATGGCGGCATCGATGAGGCAAAGGGTGCGGTAGAAGGCGACCGCTCTGTCGTGTTCGCCGACACCGTCGTCTCGACGCTCGAAGCGCAGGGTCTGTCCTCCAACGGGATTGATCTCGTTTACGAGATCAGCTCGAACGGTACGGTTTTGACCGCGACCGCCGGTGAAGGCGGCCCGACTGTTTTTGTCGTTCAGTTGTCAGACGAAGGGGCCGGCAGTTACAGCGTTGATCTCCTGCGCAATCTCGACCACGTGGTTGCAGGGACCGAAGACGATATCGCCCTGAATTTCGACTTCGTGGCGACCGACAGCGACGGCGACTTCGTCACCGATAGCTTTCAGGTGATCGTTGATGACGATAGCGCTGAAATCTCACTTGCCACCATCACCAGTTCGACTGTCGATGAAGACGGTCTTTCCCCGGCTGTCGCCGGAAATCTCATCTCCCCGCAGGGGCCGGGAGATGCCCCTGGTCTCGCTACCGACATTTCGCACGCTCAGACTACGCTCGGTATCGATTGGGGCGCTGACAACGCAAATGCATCTGTCGACGGCGGCATCGATACCGCCACGGGGCCGGCTGACGGCGACCGGTCGGTGGTGTTTGCCGCTGATATCGTCACATCGCTTCAGGCACAGGCCCTGTCCTCCAACGGAGCCACTCTCACCTATGCACTGGACGCCACACGGACGACGCTGACTGCAACGGCGGGCGCCGACGGACCAGTGGTGTTCGTCGTCAATCTGTCCGACCAGGATGCCGGCAGCTACAGCTTCGACCTGCAGGGAAACCTTGATCATCCGGACTCGACATCTGAAGACGATATCGTTCTGAACTTCGATTTCGTCGCAACCGACAGTGACGGCGATCCTGCGGAAGGTGCGTTCACGGTCACGGTTGATGACGACAGCCCCTTTGCGATTGGTCCTATTGCCGACGGTCACGTTGAGGAAGAGCAACTGACCGGAGGCAATGAAGATACCTCCGGCGGCGATCCGGATCTCATCGGCACCACGGACAACGATTTCGAGGTAAATCTTCCGTTCGTCGGGAAGGTCTTTACCGATCTGACAGACGAAACTGCCAGCGCAAGCCTCAATATCCTGTGGGGCTCGGACCGTGGGAACTCCGATGCGAATGGTGGCGGCTTCACCGGCACTCAGGTCGAGGGCGATCGCTCTGTGATCTTTTCCGATTTTTCGGATGCGGCCGCCAATATTCAAGTCGCGAGCGACAGTGCGACCAATCTGGCCCTGACGTCCAACGGCGTGGCCGTTCAGTATGAGCTTCTGGCGAACAACACGGTTCTGAATGCCTTTGTCGTCGACGGTGGCGTCAAAAGCGATGTCTTCACGGTTACGCTGAGCGATACGGACGCCGGCGAATACAATTTCGAGCTCAAGGGGACGCTCGATCACCCTGTTGGTGGCGGCGAGAACGAGCTCTACCTGACCTTCGACTTTACGGCGCGCGACAGCGACGGCGATGCGTCGAGCTCGAGTTTCGAAGTGCATGTCATTGACGACAAGCCGCTTGTCAGCAATGCGTTGAACATTGTTTCCGACGAGGACGACATCAACACAGGCGACGCGCTCGGAACGTCACCGGGATTGCCGGATCCGGACAAGACGCAGCCGGTGGTGGAGACACCCTTCGACATTCCGGATGGTCTCGGTGATGCCGCGACCGTCATCGGATCCCTGTCGGATGTCGTAACCTTTGGCGCGGACGGTCCTGCGGCGACTGGTGGATATGCGTTCACCGGCGATGCTGTAACCTTCATGACCAGCCTCGGATTGACATCCGCCGGCGCCGCGATCTCATATGAGATTTCGGGTGACACGCTGCTCGCTTATTTCGACAACGTCGGCAATCCCGGATATGAACCGGTCATCGACTTTCCGATTTTCCTCTTCAAGCTGGACCCGGACAGCGGCGACTTCGTGTTTCAGCAGATCGGCCAGCTCGATCATGCGCCGGGCGATGGAGAAAATTCCCAGCTGCAGTCGACCGGCGGCCCCATCGACGCCATCGATTTCGGCAGGATCATTGTCGCCTCCGACGCCGATGGCGACAGCCTGAATCTTGACGGCAAACTGAATATTTCCATCAAGGACGACATTCCCCGCCCGGCGGCGACGCTGGAAGGTGAAATTCGTATCGACGAGACAGGCGGGAGCAACGGCGACAACTCGTCCGATCCGACGCTCGCCGACCTGTTCCTGAGTGTGACAGGGGGAAGTGACGCCGATTTCGGCTCGCCGATCTACGCGCAAAAGGACATCGTCGACGGCAACTCCGGCTACTTCGGAAACGGGGCCGACTTTTACGAACCGACCTCCAGCTTCGACCTTCAGATCGATACGGCGAACCCGGATTCCGGTTTGGAAACCACTTCTGGCGACAAGATCATCCTGGTGCTGCAGTCAGACGGTATCGTGGTCGGAGTCATTGATGCGCCGGGCGAGGCTAATGATGGCAAGGCTGCCTTTGCCATTCACATGCGCAATGAATTCGGCGACATAAGCGGATCCGACCTCAACGAGGTGACGGTCGTCCAGTATGTTTCGGTGCGTCATGCGGACGGAACGCCCGGCGGCGACACCGTGGATCTTGCGGGCAAGGTCTATGCGGTCCTGACGATCACCGACTATGACGGCGATACCGTCGCAAGCGATCGGCTTTCGATCGGTGAAGCGATCAAGTTCGATGACGGCGGGCCGTCAGCGGGAGCCGGCGAGACCGTGTTGCTGGACGACGACGACCTTTCGGGCGGCAATCCGGGCGGTGTCGGCGATCAGGCCGGCACGCCGACCAATCTCACCGGAACCCTGGACCATTCGTTTGGTCCTGACGGCGAAGGCGGAAAGATCTCCTGGCTGGCGACCAGTACCGCTGACGATCCTGCTCTTGGCTTCTCCTTCGTGCCGGAAGCAGACGGTGCCACCTTGCTGGTGAAGCAGGGCGACACGGTTGTCTTCAAGGTGGACGTCGTCCAGTCCACGGGTGCCTATACCATCACGCAGCTGGCGCCGGTCACACACGCGGACGGAGGCGATGAGAACGATGTCACCTTCGAGCTGCGCTACGAAGTAAAGGACGGGGACGGAGATACCGCAGAGGGCTCTCTCACGGTCAGTGTCGATGACGACACGCCCGAGCTTGGCACGGCGAGCATTGCCGATGGTGTCGACGAAGACGGCTTCATCAGCGCCGCGACCGTTTCGACGTCCGGCTCTCTCGATGTGAAATGGGGCGCCGATAACGGCGATGCGCGCTCGGTCGCATTCGCGGAAGTTGCCGCCGGCCAGTATGTCTCCTTCAGCGATCCGGTGAGCGCGCTTGCGGGAGTTACCTCCAATGGCACTGCCGTAGCGTTCGCATTCGTGGGCGATGTGCTCGTCGGCTACACGATTGATGCTGCGGCACCGGACACTTTGGCGGCGTCTAATATCGTTCTGACGGTGACCCTCTCCGACACTGGAAATGGCGGATATGATTTCGAGCTGCGCCAGCCGCTCGATCACACGGCGCCTTCGGGGACCGAGCACTATCTGGACCTGACCTTCGGCTTCAACGCGACCGATTCAGACAACGACGTCAGCGGCGACGGCGCGTTCACAATCCGTGTCGATGCAGCGGGGACCATCTCGTCCATCGACTATTCCGCCCTCACTTCCGGCGTTTTCGTCAACCTCGGCGCCGCTGACGTGACATATGGCGGTCAGACAGTCGCAGGCGAGACGGCGACCGACCGTGATGGCGCGACACCTGCCGTCATCGGCCAGGACAAGGTCACCGGCATCATCGACGCCTATGGCGGATCGGGGGCGGACGTGCTTGTCGGCCAGAACGGCGAAGCCAATATCCTGGGTGGCAACGGCGGCGACGATGTCT
Source organism: Rhodobacterales bacterium (assembly GCA_008107755.1). Lineage (GTDB taxonomy): Bacteria > Pseudomonadota > Alphaproteobacteria > Rhizobiales > Stappiaceae > Roseibium. Next base: position 182,694 of record VIRH01000085.1, on the reverse strand, counting down.
TCATTCTCGGCCGCGACGCCAATGCAGGGGCCGGGCAGACACGCCAGGTTACGTTGGGCGACGGCTCCACGAGCGATGTTTCCATCGCAGGACGAGCGGAAACGAGCGACACGGTCCTCGGCGGTGCCGACTTTGATACGGTCGTGCTGGAAAGCGGCAACGGGTCGGACGGGTTCGTCCTCGACGCCAGCCAGTCAGCAACCGTCCAGAATATCGAGGAGATCGAAGGCACGGGCGGGGATGATGTCGTCATCCTCGACAGCGCCTATGTCAGCGACGAGGCCGATGGCGGCGTCCAGATCTCCGGTCTCGGCGGTGATGACGTGATCCAGAGCGGGGCAGGCGACGACACTCTCAGCGGCGGCGGCGGCAACGATCTGCTGTCCGGGCTTGCGGGCAATGACGTTCTGAAAGGCGGTACGGGCGCTGACGAACTTCACGGCGGCTCCGGCAAGGACAAGCTTCGGGGCGGCGGCGATGACGACCGGCTGATCGGCGGTGCGGACGACGACAGCCTGCGCGGCGACGAGGGAGTGGATACGGCGGCTTTTGCCGATGTGCTCGACACCACGAATGTCCAGCTTGACGGAACGGACGGATGGATCGTGACCACGTCCTCCGAGGGCACGGATACTCTGGAGACCGTCGAAATCGTCGAACACGGCGGCGGGCGCATCCTGCTGGTCGGGAATGGCGGCTTCGCAACGATTCAGAATGCGATCGATGCCGCACTGGACGGCGACACGATCCTGATCGCTCCGGGCACATACCAGGAAAACCTGACGATCGACAAAGGCGTCAGCCTTGTCGCCGCGGGCGCTGTTGCGGTGGAAGCAACAGCAGGCAACGCAGTGTCCATTCTTCCGGGCGTCGATGGTTTCGACATTTCCTTTTCCGGGATCAATCTTGTTGGCAACGGAACCGGGGACACCGGTATCGATGTCGCGGCGGGGGCGAACGTCGGCACGCTGTCTTTCAGCGACGGCTTCATTTCCAGTTTCACCAATCGCGGTATCTATGCGACGGATGGCGGCAATCCCACCGGAACGCCGGCGATGGGCGATCTCGTGGTCAGCGACGTCATCTTCACCGATATCGGTGACGGCGGCGGCAACACCGCCCATATCAAGCTTTTCGGTTACGACGGCGATGCGACGTTCAAGAATGTCACGATCGATGGCGGCTCGGACGTGGATGTGTCCGCGTGGCCGGACAACGCGATCGAGATCACCGGCGGGCTGAACGGAGCTGGAAATGCCAATCCGGTGCCGGCCAACGAGCCGGATATCGGAACTGTCGTCTTCGATGGTGTGGTCGTGGTCGGCGCCTTCGAAAAGAACCCCGTTGGGATCTTCAACTTCAACCAGATCGACGGCCTGTCCATCCCGGGGCTTATCCTCACGGGTGCGGAGAGTGACTGGGGACCGTTGTTCAACATCGACGGTGTCGCCGATGACGTCATCGACGCATCGGGTTTCACGATCTCGTTCCCGTCCGGCGGCGATATCGTCACCGAGATCCAGGGCGACAAGACCGGCCAGGGGCCGGTGGACCAGACGTTGACCGGTACCGACTACAACGACCGGATCATCGGCAAGGAAGGCAATGACGAACTCTTCGGCGGTGACGGAAACGACGAGCTTTACGGCGCCGATAAGCCGGGCGGGGCAGCGGAATTCGAGGTCGGCAACGACATTCTGCGCGGCGGCAAGGGCAATGACTTTGCCGATGGCGGTGCCGGCGATGACATGATCTATGGCGGCGGCGGCCGCGATGAACTTCACGGCGGCGAAGGCAATGACCTTGTCGAAGGTGGTGGAGGCAGGGATGCGCTCTACGGCGATGCCGGCAATGACGAGCTGTCCGGTGGCGGGGGGCGAGACGAGCTGTATGGCGACGAAGGCGACGACGAATTGTCTGGCGACCGGGGGCATGACCAGCTTTACGGCGGTGAAGGCGATGATGACCTTGAAGGCGGCGCTGGCAACGACAGGATCGACGGTGGTGAGGATGCCAGCGGCGGCGACATCGACACCGCGCATTACAGCAACAGCCTTGATGTAGATGCCTTTACCGACAACGGCGGAAACTGGACGGTTTCGGCCGGGACTGAGGGCACCGACACCGTGACGAATGTCGAGGTGGTCGAGCATGCCGGCGGACGGATTCTGCTGGTTGGGAACGGTGGTTTCGATACCATTCAGGAGGCCGTCGATGCCGCCCAGAGCGGTGACACCATCCTTGTTGCGGCTGGAACGTATGACGAAGATGTCGTCATCGACAAGCCACTGACATTGCTGTCCGCAGGCGGTGCGGGCACCACCATCATCAACGGCCAGAATGGAGAGCTTGGCGCGATCACCATTGCCCCCGATGCAGGCGCGGTGACCATCGGCGATACGGGCCACGGTTTCACGGTCCAGGGCAACAACGGTTCGGCCTCTTCGGAAAATGCTGCCATCTATCTGACAGGCGACCAGAACGGCATCATCGTTCGCGGCAACGTGATCGAGGCGCGCGGCGATGCGGGTATGATGTCCGAATACGCGGCCACCGTTTCCAATGTGACGATCGACGGGAACACGTTCAGCGGGCAGACCTTTATCGGAAGCGAACCGGCCGGAAATGGCTTCTCCGAACAGTTCACGCTCGACAACGTCCCGCGCCAGCTCGTCGTCATCGGGGGTGATGGCCAGAACACCACCAATGTCACCTTCACCTACAACGTCGTCTCCGGCACGGTCGGCGGTACGAATGCTGGCGGCGAGCAGGGCAACACGCTGGTGACGATCGATGCCGCGAATTCGGTGATCGACGGCAACACGTTCTCCGGCTTTACCAACCGCTACGCAACGGCGATCCGCGCGCGTGAAGCGAATACCGATATAACCTACAACACCTTTGACCACACTTCCGGCGGCAACAGTCGCGGCGGGCTGGTCGTCAACGACGGCACGCCGGGCACCTATTCCGGCAACGTTCTGACCGGCGGTGACGGCGACGAGCTTATCTACGGCATCACGCCGGGCGACGATCTGATCACCACCGGGGCGGGCGACGACACGATCGGCTGGACTGTCGGAAGCGGCCGCGACACCATCCAGGGGGCGACCGACGCGACGGCCGCGGCCGACACGGATACGTTCACGGTGACCGGTTCGGGCGAGAACACCGAACGCTTCCTCATCGAGACCCGTGCCGTCTATGAAGCCGGACCGGGGGCGACGCCGCTTGCGGCCGGCACGGAAGTCGTCGTCTCGCGCTCCGACGACAACGGGGCGACCTTTACGGTCATCGCTGAACTGGAAAACATCGACGACATCATCATCGACCTGATCTCCGCGTCGCCGACAAGTGCCGGGGGCAACGTGACGGTCTCCGGCGATTTCTCTGGAACGGATCTCGATGCAGCGACGATCGTCGTTCTCGGAACCTCGGGCGACGATACCGTCAATGTCGAGGCCTTCACGGGAAGCATCGACGGCTCGGCGCAGAAGGTTCTGTTCATCACCAATGGCGGCGATGACGTCATCGAGGGCGCCCGGGCGGCGGATGTCGTTGACGTGACTGGCAAGACTGTTGCCGATCTGGCTCCTGCCTCGGGCGGCGGCTATGTCGTCACCTTCAACGAAGGCGGCAGCGTTACCTTTACCGGCGGCGTTCCGGCCTTCGTGGAAAACGCCGGCACCCCATCCGAAACGCCGGTGAACCTTCCGCCCTTGCTCGACGTCCCGTTGGAAAACAGCGGCAGCGTCGTTGAAAGCGGTGACATCGTGGGTGACGCACCGACCGCCACCGGCGATCTGGCGGCCATCGATCTCGACGGCACTCAGCTGACCTGGTCCATTGAAGGCACTCCGTCGACGAGCTACGGAAGTTTCGCAATCGACCCGGATGGCACGTGGACCTATACGCTCGACGACGATCTTGCCGACCCGCTTGCGAAGGATGAGTCGGCGACCGAGAGTTTCGTTGCAAAGGTCACGGATGCTGACGGTGCCTCGAGACTCGTGACCGTCGAGGTCACTGTCAACGGCAGCAACGACAGCCCCGTCATATCCGTTGAAACCGGTGACAGCAGTTCGGACGGGCTGACGGAAACCGACAGCGGCCTGACAACCTCCGGAACGCTGACCGTCGCCGATGTGGATCTCAGCGATGCGGTCTCGGCGAGCGTCCTGTCCGTTTCGGCAAGCGGTTCAGGGATTGACGGCCTCTTCACGCCCACAGCACTTCTGGGTTTCTTCTCGCTCGGCAGCAATCCGGTCGTCGCAGGCGGCGCTGCACAGGGTTCGATCGCATGGGCCTTCAACAGCAACGGGGAAGCCTTCGACTTTCTGCCTGAAGGTGATCAGTCGGTCATCAGCTACACGATCGAAGTCGATGACGGAAACGGTGGCACCGCCACCCAGGTGGTCCAGATCACGCTGACCGGCACCAACGACGCTGCGGAGATCACCGGCGAGGTCTCCGGGGCCGCGACGGAAGACGTTGCGGTCGATCTCAGTGGCAACCTTGTTGCGTCCGGTCAGCTCGATGTCACGGATGTTGACGGTGATAACAGCTTCGACACGTCTGTGACCTTCAAGCAGGCCTCTCACGGGGATGGCTCGGCTCGCGGCAGCCTGTCGATCACGGCGGGCGGCGACTGGACTTACTCGGTCGCCAATGGCAGCGCTGGCGTTCAGGGTCTGAGCACGGGCGAGAGCTTCACGGAAACCTTCACGGTGACCAGCGCCGACGGCACCGAACAGGATGTCACCATCACGGTGAGCGGCAGCAATGATGAAGCTGTGATCTCCGGCGAGGTCTCCGGGGCGGTGAAGGAAGACGTTGCGGTCGATCTCAGTGGCAACCTCGTTGCGAGCGGTCAGCTCAGTGTCACGGATGTTGACGGTGATAACAGCTTCGACACGTCCGTGACCTTCAAGCAGGCCTCTCACGGCGATGGCACGGCGCGCGGCAGCCTGTCGATCACGGCTGATGGTGACTGGACTTACTCGGTCGCCAATGGAAGTGCCGGCGTTCAGGGACTGAGCACGGGCGAGTCCTTCACGGAAACCTTCACGGTGACCAGTGCTGACGGCACCGAACAGGACGTCACCATCACGGTCAACGGGGCGGATGAACCGGCGGCTCCCACGACGACAACGATTGATTTCGATGACGACAGTCTCAAGGGCGGGGGGCGAGTCCCTGACGGATACGGTGGTCTCAACTGGAGTGCAGAGGGCAGCCCGACGGCGAGTTCAAACTCAAAAGCGATCGATGTGTTCGTCAAGAACAACGAAGATATCGCCATAAACAAGTCCGCGGCGAAATTTGTCTACATCACGGCGCCGGACGGAGATTCATTCGATTTCAAGGGTGCGGAATTCGTCAGCCTGGGCTCCGCGAATGAGCTGAAGGTGAGCGGATACAAGGACGGAGTCCTTGTCGGCAGCTTTGACGTCACTCTGACTGGCACGCTCACGTTCAGCGGCACGGATATAAATGGTATCGATGAACTTGTGTTTGAGGTCACAAGCGGCACTGAAAGCGGCAAGGGCATCGCGAACACCGGGGACTACGGCTTCGATAACCTGCAGATCGTCCATCACGCGGGAACCGACCCGATCGCGCTGGATCTGAATGGCGACGGTGTCGATCTGTCCGCGCAGGTCAGCTTCGATATCGATGCAGACGGCGAGGCGGAGCAGATCGGCTGGGTCGGTTCCGAGGACGCGCTGCTGGTGATGGACTCGGATGGGTCCGGCGCGATCGAGAATGGATCGGAGGTTTTCTCCGAGGTGTTTGCCGGCGGCAGCTATGCGGATTCACTCGAAGCCCTGGCTTCGCTGGATGTGAACGGCGACGGCATCATCGATATCCGCGATGCAGCTTTTGCCGACATCAAGGTCTGGCAAGACGCCAACTCCGACGGCTTCGCGCAGGAGGGCGAACTCCTGTCGCTCACCGATCGGGGGATCGACTCCATCGATCTTGATGCCGCGGCAGTCAATGATACGGTCGATGGCAACACGGTCTTCGCGGAAGGCAGCTACACCTTCGCGGATGGCAGCAAGGGAACTTATGTTGGCGTCAGCTTCGGCGCTGCCAATGACGATCCCGACGGCGAAGATGCAACGCGCCAGTCCGTCGCCATGGCGGCAGCGGCCGCGCTTGTGCTTTACACCGCCTCCACTGAGGAAGTTGCGGCAGGTCTCGTCGACATCACGGTGAAGACGGCTCCCGCCCATGGCGAGATCGCAATTTCCGACGACATGACCGTTACTTACATGCTGCCCAGCGGCTATGAGGGGCAGGATGGCGTGGAGCTGGGTCTGGTCTTCGCGGACGGCTCGGTCGTTACCCGCGACATCACGGTCGAGGTTCTCGCCGATGAGCCTGAGGTTCCGACAACAGCTTCGGTGACCGAGACAGGGACAGAAGTCGCCGACCAATCCGGGTCAGACGACACGGACATGCACGATGCGCCTGCTACCGGCGACAGCTCCGAGGTAACGGTGAAAGTGACCGCGTCGGTCATCTCAGGGGACGATGGCGACAACATTCTTGTCGGAACGGATGGCGACGACATTCTCGCAGGTGGCCTCGGCTCCGACATCCTGACGGGCGGTGAAGGGGCGGATACGTTCATCCTGTCCGATCTGACAGACGCGGACGTGATCACCGACTACAGCTTCGATCAGGGCGACCGGATCGACCTCGGCCAATTGCTCGACGGGGCCTTCGGACCGGGTGTGGATGCGAGCGAGTTCGTGCGGGCGAGCAAGGGGGATGACGGAAACGTGCACCTGGAAGTCGACATGGACGGCGCCGGAGCCGGCCACGACTGGCAGGAAGCTGCGATCATGACCGATCATGCCTCCATGGGCGATACCATCCGGGTGGTGATGGACAGCGACGGATCGGAAGTGCAGGTGGCGGTCCACGCCGCCTGATCGTCTGCCGGAAAGGGTTGGCCTCTTGCGTTCGTAAGGGCGCGGGAGGCGCCGGCCTTACGGCCGTCAGTGCGTCGCAGCGCTGCGCCGATGCAGCAAGACCGCGGCGACGCCGCCGAAGAGCGCGACGCAAAGGCCGGCGAGGCCGGACAGAAGGCGTGTGCCGGCGGGAATGTCTTCCTGGAAAAAAGCGCCTGCCGAAGTTTGCTCCGTCCCGGTGCTTCCGGTCATCGTGGTGCCGTCCGCGCCCGGAGGCGGCAGAATTTCGAACCGGCCGTGCGGAACTTCTCCGGTCAGCCGGCCTGTGGTGCGCGGGAACCCAGCATCGGCGGCGAGCGGTGCCTCGACGAAAAGCCCCTTGGAGCCAGTGGTGTCTGCAACCGGATTAGAAGATGCGATCAGCTCGGTGCCGTCTGCGGTTTCCAGCGCAATGCGGGCAAGTCCGGTTTCTTCTGTTGCGGCCGCGAGAACATTCTTCAGGTACGCGCGCAATTCGCGTGCATCCGTGCTTTGCGGCTGGTTCTCGGCGAGAGCGATGAATTCGGTGACGAGCGGCATGGCCGCGAGTTCCTCGAGACGGAGGCGCGGTGCTGTGAGGGCAGCCTTGTTGACGGCATTGATCAGGACACTTCGCTCTTCCGAAGCTACTGTTCTGCCAGCCGAAAGCATCCTGTCCTGATGGTCTGCCAGCACAAAGCCGGCCGTCGTGATCGCGATCCCCAGAAGGCAGCCGCCTGCTGCCACCCGAAGCGGGGCGGGATCTCGCTTGGCGCGTCGAATCGCGGTGCTCTGAGGTCTGGCTGCCATGTCCAGCCTATACCACGCGCGGACCAGCTTTGGGGAGCTGGTAAAATTGTGGCTATTCGATCATCTTTTCCTGTTTCGACTGAACCCAGGCGCCAAGCCGTCAGGTGCGGGCCGGATCTATCTTGTGGCGGAATTCAGACGCGCGGCCAGGCGGACCGGGCCGTCGTCCTTGCCGATATGGGACCATTCTCCGGCAGCGTTCACGGAGTAGAGCGCTTGATAGTTCGGAAGGTCGCGTTCGAAGCGGACCCGGGAAAACCGATTGTCGAGAATGAGCCAATTGCCCTCATGACGCACGGAAAGAACCGCATGGTGAATCCGCGCGGCGGTGTCGCGCAGGACAACGATCCGCATGTCTTCATCGACGACGCCGAGATCCCTCAGCAGGGCGTATTTCAGGATGGCGTAATCCTCGCAGTCGCCGGCCCGTTTTCCGAGGGTTTCGACAGGGCTGGCCCAATACTCGCTCGCCTCCCAGAGACGGGCATCCTCGCGATAGGAGACAAGGCGGTTGACCATGTAGTTCACCCGGGGGATCTGGAGCCCGCGGCGCTGGTCGCGCACCTTGTCGAGGATCGCGGTGTAGCTTGTGAAACCGAAGCGTCCGGCTCTGTCGCTTTCCAGTTCACCGAGGGCCTTCGCCCACCTGTTTGTGACCGGTGTCAACGAGACGGGCTTGCCGAGGGTTCCGAGCAACAGCGTCGGGTTCAGGGCGCGGGGCTCTGCGGAGACAGGAGACGCTGCCGCGAGATCCGTGCGGCTCGCTTCGGGCCGGGACGCGGGCGGCAGCGGAGCGTCCGCTTCGCGGATCATTCTGGACGTGACGGAACGGACTACAGGCGCATCCGAGAGGTGCGTGAAGTGTAAGGCGGGTTTGACGGTTTCCGCCGGCGCGGTTTCCAGTAGAGAGAGCCGGAGCTCGGCCGATGCGAGCGGAGAGGCGGTCAGACCTTCTGCAGGCTTGGCTTCGGTGGCCGCAGCGATCGACACCGCGGCCTGCAGTGCCAGCGCGCACATGCCAGCCCGCCAGATACCGGGCACAGCTCGTCTGTTCGCAGCCGGGACACCCGGTGCGTTGGCTTCCTGTTCCATCTGCCGATCGCCTCATTTTTTCGCCGAGACGCTAGCGCTCCCTGAGAGCCTGGTCCCGAACTTTCTTGATCGGCTTCAAGATGTAGTCCAGGACCGTTTTCTCACCGGTTAATATATCTACTGATGCGACCATTCCCGGTATTATTGGTAAAGGATCGGTATCCGTCCCTAGGAAATTTTTATCTGTTCTGATCATGACGCGGAAGAAGCGATTACCTTCCTCATCTTCCGTCGTGTCTGCGCCGATACGCTCCAGGTTTCCTTCAAGTCCTCCGTAGATGGAAAAGTCATAGGCAGTGATCTTGACCTGCGCCTTCTGCCCCGGATGCAGAAAGGCGACGTCTTGCGGACGGATCTGCGCCTCGATCAGAAGACTGTCCTCAAGCGGCACGATTTCCACCAGGTCGGCCGCCGGCTGGACGACGGCGCCGATGGTGGTGATGTTGAGCTTGTTGACGATGCCCTTGACCGGGGAGGTCAGTTCGGTGCGTCTCACGCGGTCGGCAGCGCCCTTCATGCTTTCGTTGACGACGGCCAGTTCTCCGCGGGCCTCGGCAAGCTGCTGTCGGGCCTCCGAGACAAAGGTGGAGACCGCATTTCTTGATCGCTCGCTCGCTTCGTCACGCGCGGCGTCGGCACGTTTCACAGACGCCTTGGTAATCTCCAGTTCGCCTTCGGTTTCCCTCAGTTCACGCTGCAGGCGCAGGAAATCGATTTCCGGCAGGACCTTGCGCTCATACAGGCGCTGGTTGATCTCCACTTCGCGCTGCATCAGCTCGATCACGGATTCAAGTTTCTTCTGCTTCGCAAGCAGCTCCTGATATTCCTGCTCGCGCTGGGAGGCCTGATTGCGCAGCACGCTCAGCTCGTTTTCGAGGCTCGACTTCTTGTCGCGATAAACGTTGACTTCCTCCGCGATCAGTTCGGGAACCGCCTTGTCCAGCATTTCGTTGAAGGCAAGGTCCGTCTGGTCTGCTTCCGCCTCAAGGCGGTCGATGCGCGCCATAAGGGCGTATCGCCGTTGCCGTATCTCCCCGAGTTGGGAGGAGAACGTGGTGTCGTCGATCTGGATGAGCGCCTGGCCTTCCTCGACGATGTCGCCTTCACGCACGAAGATCTGCTCCACGATGCCGGTGTCAGGCGCCTGGACGACCTGGATCTGCCTGGACGGAACGACCCTGCCGTCCCCCCGGGTGACTTCCTCAAGCGTGGCGAAGTAGGCCCAGACAAGCATGACCACGAAGAGGACAAGTCCGATGCGCACGACGTTCGTCGTGTAGCGTGGCGGCCTGGTCTGGATGATGTCGCGAATATCGCTGGCGTGGTTCCAGTTCTCGGTCGTCATGGCCGGCCGTCCTGCGGGGAAGGTTGACCCGCTGCGTTCACCGCCCCGAGTTCCTGAAGTTTCTGCAAAACTTCCCGACGTGGGCCATCCAGAGCAAGCCGGCCGTTTTCCAGGGTGATCAGGCGATCCGTCAGCTCAACCAGGCTCATGCGGTGAGTGCTGATGACAACGGTGGTGTCCGGGCTGTTGAATTCCGTCAGGCGGGAGATGAGCTTGCGCTCGGAGGCGAGGTCCAGATGGCTCGACGGCTCGTCCAGGAACAGGACGCGCGGTTTGCGGAGCAGAATGCGGGCAAGCGCCACCGCCTGTTTCTGGCCGCCGGACAGGAACCGTCCGCCTTCGCCGACCTGCAGGTCGTATCCGAGCGGGTTCTGGGCAATGAACTCATCGACTCCGGCTATGCGGGCAGCCTCGATCAGGGCATCGTCTTCGGCAAAGGGATCGCCGGCGCTGATGTTTTCGCGCACGGTACCGCTGAAGAGCACGTTGTCCTGGGACAGGAAACCGACATTGGCCCGAAGATCTGCCGGATCGAACTGGCGCGTGTCGGTGCCGTCGATCAGGATGGCGCCATTGCCGGGATAATAGAGCCCGGACATGAGACGGCCGATGGTGCTCTTGCCGGCTCCGACCCGTCCGATCAGGCCGACGGTCTCACCGGGTTTCAGCCTGAAGGAAATGTTCTTGACGCTGTCGTTCTCCGCGCCGGGATAGCGGAAACTGACTGACTTGAATTCCGCCGCGCCGGAAGCAATGCGTCTGTTGATGTAGGTCCGGCCGGGCTTGCGCTCGGTTTCCGTCGACATGACGTCGTTCAGGATCTTGAAGGAATGCATGGTCTGGCGCAGGCGAGTCAGGGTATTGGCGACATTGGCGAGCGGAGCGAGAACGCGGCCGGACAGCATCATGGCGGCGACCAGGGCGCCCATGGTGATGTCGCCGCTCGTGATCAGGTAAACGCCCCAGGCGACGATGGCGATGCTGACGAAGGCCTGAACCATTCCGGTTCCCGATTGTGCAACAAGTGCCCAGAAGCGGCCCTTCATGATGGCGGCGCTGCTTGCGGCGACCGAGCGCTCCCATTTCGTCTGCATGCGACCTTCCGCGTTCAGGGCGCGAACGGTGTCGAGGTTGGCGATGCTCTCCACCAGAATGGCGTGCCTGATCGCGCTTTCCATGTGCGATTTCTCGATGGCGCCGGAAAGGGGCGCCTGAACGAACAGGCTGATGGCGAGCACGATGGGAATTGCAACAAGCGGAACGATCGCCAGCTGTCCGACCAGCAGGAACAGGACGGCGACGAAAATGCCGATGAAGAAAAGGTCGATCAGCGAAACGAGCGACGAGGAGGTGATGAATTCTCGCACATTCTCGAATTCCCGGATGTGGTTCGCGAACTGCCCGGAGCTGACGGGCCGCTTCTCGAAATCAATCGCGAGAGCATGGGCAAATATCTTGCTCGCAAGCTCGTTGTCGGCCTGCTTTCCGGCGACGTTTATGATCTGCCCACGGGCTATCTTCAGGATGAGATCGAAGATCAGCGTCAGCGCAACGCCGATGAAAAGCGCCCAGAGTGTCGGGATCGCGAAATTCGGCACGACGCGGTCATAGACGTTCATCGTGAAGAGCGGAGAGGCGAGGGCGAGAAGGTTGATCAGCAATGCGGCGATCGCAACGTGAACATAATCGCGCCAGTAAGAACTGACCGTGCTCCAGAACCAGTGTCCGCTCCTGCCGCCGAGCGCGCGCTCGCTTCTGCCTGATTTGTCCGCAGCAGGCTGAAAGAAGATCGCATAGCCGCTGTATTCTTCCAGAAACTGGTCGAGCGGGCGGTGAAGCGTGCCCTTGAGGTCCGCCGGGGCGACGAGTTCGACGGTGCCGGCATCCTTGTTGATGCTTGTGAGCACGAGCATCTGCGAGGACCTGGTCGCCACGATACAGGGCAGGGCGGCGATCGGGATCGCATCCAGGTCCCTCTTGTCCGGCAGCGCATTCAGTCCGCAGTTCGCCGCGGCGCGTCCGAGAAGCCCGACAGTCAGCGTTGAACCGGTTTGGGGGAGACCGTTCCAGATTACGGCGTCGGTGACATGATAGCCATGAACGCGCGCAATATATTTCAGCGCTTCCGCCAGTTGGTCGACGGATTGCGCAGGTCCGGGCGAGGACTGGGATGCCGGGTCGCGATCGGGGTTCTTGTGCAGCATGTCGGGTCGGGACCCATTTGCCAGGTTTCCTGCGGCGGCTCGTCTCTCCAGGGGCCCTGTTGCCAGCTGCGGCAACTGTTCGCCGTATTCGACAGGCAAGCCCGGCTCGGAACGAGCAGCGGTGCAGGAGACTTGAGTTACTGTTCACCGGTCTCCCGGAACGGCAATCTTACCGTATTTCCTCAGAAATCGCGTAAGGGTTCGATGCTGAAACCGACACTCTGAGGGAAAATCGACCGATTTTCCTGCTGAGAAGCGATGGATTCCGCAGGCGGCGTGATGTTGAGATAGTCGAGAAGGTCGCCGGAGGTCGCCCGTAACTGGTAGGTCGCAAAGGCATAGATTGCCTTGGCCGAGATCAGTTCGATCTCGCTGTTGAACAGCGCGTTCTCCGCGTTCAGCACATCAAGCAGCGTTCGCTGACCGATGTCGTATTCCTGCCGGTAGCCGTCGACAACCTGACGGTTGGACGCAAGCTGATCGCGCAGGGCCTTGATGCGGCTTGATGTCGTGGTGACGGTTGCCCAGGACCGCTCGATGCCTTCCTTGAGTTCCCGCCTCACGCGGTCGACCCGTATCTGTGCCTCGGTCAGACGTTCGCCGTATTCCAGGGAAAGGGCAGTGTCCTGTCCGCCGTTGAAGATGTTCCAGGAGAACACCAGCTTGCCGGAATATTCGTTGTTGCGTCCCTCGATCCCGCCGACGTCGTCACCGACTGTGGCGCGGCCACGCAGGGCAATCTCCGGCAGGAAATTGCCCTTGGTAGAGTCCCATTCGTATTTCGCGGCATCCGCATCGGCAAGGGCGGCGAGTACCGTCGGGTGGCTCCGGACGGCCATGTCGACGAGACGGGCCACGCTGCCGGGGGGGATGCTGGCGGGCTTCGCCGGGGAGAGCGATGTTGGCTTTCTGCCGACGACGCGTTCGTATTTCGCGATCGTGTCGAGCAGGGATTTCTCGACTTCCGTTACAATCACTTCCGCCGCGGCGACGCGTTCGCGGGCCTGAGAGGTGTCAGCCGAACCCGTTTCGCCACCCTCGAAGCGTTCCCTGACATCGGAAAAGATCGTCCGGTGCTTGTTCACGTTCATGCGCGCCTTGGCAAGGATTGCCGTGTGCCGCAGAATGTCGATATAGGCTTCCACGGCATCCAGAGCAGTGGCTTCCGAACGTTCCAGGACCCTGAGTGCGGCTCCGTCAACACGCGCAGCCTGGCGGTAGACCTCATTGACGGAAGTCAGCCCGTCGAAAAGCAATTGTTCGACGGTAACAGTGAATTCCGACGAAATGCGCCATTCGTCGTTTTCGTTCGCATTGAAGGAATTGGGCCGGTCCAGCCGCTCGGGACCGACATCGGCGGACAGTTCGACGGATGGTAGAAACGCACCTTGAGAGCGCCGGTACTCGTAGCTGCGTGCCCGTCGGTTGGCGGCGGATTCCAGAACGTCAGGATTCGTCGACACGGCTTCCTGCACGACCTGACGCAGATCGGCCGCGCTCGCTATACTTATTAAACAAACGCTCACCAGGAGAGCCGAAATAATACGCATCGTCCATCGCCATTCACTTTAATTCTCAAAACAGTATTCTACGACACATGCATTCAAAAGCTGCAATTAGAACGAAAAACGACTAAAATTCGACGGTGTTGCGCAAGGGCAACTAAAATAGCCGAAAATCCGCTCGTTAAGAAAATTTGGAGCTAAAATCTGAAAGTTGTTAACAATTTCCGTTGCGGGTTTTGACGATGATTCGTTGAATTGTTAACGGAAATTCCTTCAACCTGACCTAGAGTCATAATCAAGAATGTTTTTATGATGACGACTGTCTCCTGGTAATGGAACGACGCCCTCGAGATTTCCTCGGCCTCTGTCCTGGTGCGTTTACGTCTCGCGCTGTCATGTTTTTTGCAATTCGTCACAATGTGCCAGCCATTCGAGGCTAAAAGAACTTTCCTGCCTGCGGGGATGCCTTCCTCGCCTGTTCGACAATCGCATCCAAAGGAAATCAGATGACCTACGCGGGCCGATCCGTGCTGTCAGGCGAAACCGTGACTATCTTGAAGAATGCCAGACTTGTCCTGCGGGATGACGTCGTCGTCGGGCATGTCATGATCGAGAATGGTCTGATAGCCTCGGTCGATACCGGCACTGTTCCGCATGAAGGCATCGACATGGATGGCGATTTTCTTGTGCCAGGTCTTGTCGACGTCCATACCGACCATTTCGAGAAGCATGTGTTGCCGCGGGCACATGTGCGCTGGGATCCGCTGCGGGCGGCGCTTGCCCACGATGCCCAGATCATCGGCAGCGGCATCACGACCGTTTTCGACAGTCTTTGTGTGGGTGCAACGATCCAGAACCCGGACCGTCGGGAAATTCTGGCACCGATGATCGACGCGCTGGAAAAGGCGCAGACGGCGGGCCTCCTGCGCGCGGAGCACCTCGTTCACCTCAGGTGCGAGATCACGGATCCTGAGACGGCACGGCTGACGGGCGAGAATATCGGCAAGGACATCGTCCGGATGGTCTCCGTGATGGAGCATCTGCCCGGTCGCAGGCAGAGTACGGATATCGAGGGATATATTCAGCGCCAGATGGCCGACACTGGCAAGAGCCGCGCGGCGGTCGAGCGCACGACACAAGAGCTCCTGAGCCAATCCGATGATATCAGCCGCGAGATGCGTCCGGCCGTTGTGGCACTTGCCCACGAGCACGGATTGCCGCTTCTCAGCCACGACGACACGGAGCTTTACCACATAGAAGAAGCGCTCGGGGAGGGGATCACGGTTTCCGAATTCCCGTGCACCGTCGACGCGGCCCGAAAGGCTAAGGCAAGCGGTATGCATGTGGTGGGCGGTGCGCCAAACGTCCTTCGAGGCGGCTCGCAATCGGGCAATGTTGCCGTCAGTGCACTGATGGCGGAAGGGCTTGTCGATATCCTCGCCTCGGACTACGTGCCGCGATCCTTGCTCGACGCTGCGTTCCACGTGGCCTTCAGCGACGAGTTCGCCGAAGATCTGCCCGCAGCCCTTCGTCTGGTCAGCACGACGCCGGCGGACGTGGCGGGGCTGAACGACCGCGGCGAAATCGCCGAAGGCAAGCGCGCCGACCTTCTGCAGGTGGCCGTTCACGAGGGCCATCCCGTAGTCCGCCAGGCATGGCTCAAGGGCCGACGCGTTCATTGATCAGACCCAAACAAGAAGGCGGCACAACCTGGTTGCGCCGCCCATGGGAGCTTGATCGTATCTGATGAGTGGCCGGCTCAGCTTTCGGCGGGCTCGGGCTCGGGCTCGGGCTCCGGTTCCGGCGCTTCGGTATGCGGGTGAAGGTGCTGATCCGCGTCGATGGTCGGCTGCCGGGTGAAGCCCTTGATATCGCCGAATTCGCGGGCATCGCGTTGAATTTCGACCGGGCTCAACGCGTATCCGGTGGCCAGCTCCGCCAGCGAGCGCAGGGCATGCATGTGAATGCGTTCATAGCCGTGGCTTGCGTCGACGCCGAAGGTTATGAGCGCCGTGCGCACATCGGCGCCGG
Organism: Rhodobacterales bacterium; assembly: GCA_008107755.1. Lineage (GTDB taxonomy): Bacteria > Pseudomonadota > Alphaproteobacteria > Rhizobiales > Stappiaceae > Roseibium. The sequence goes on along the minus strand of VIRH01000085.1, from coordinate 166,766 downwards.
CTTCGATCGCCGTTGCGGCGTCCGAGCGATAAAAGCGGAAAACGTCCTTCTGGTACTTTATGTCGTTGTCCCGGCACAACTGGACCATCTTGCGCGTCAGGTGGAAGTCGAACGGGCCGGTCTGGTCTGCCATCGCGATGGTGACGCCGAACTCGTCCGAATTCTGCCCCGGTGCCGTGGTGCCATTGTCGATGGCGACCAGGGAGGCGATATCCGGTGTCAGGATGGATTGTGCGCCATGGCCGGTTTCCTCGGCGATCGTGAAGAGCCAGAAGATATCGACGGTCGGTTCCACGTCTGCTTCTGTCAGAGCCTTGATGGCCGCAAGCATGACGGCAACGCCCGCCTTGTTGTCGAGGTGACGGGAGACGATGAAACCATTCTCCAGAAACTCCGGAGCGGGGTCGATCGCAACGAAATCGCCAACGTCTATTCCCAGTCTGTGGAGGTCATCGACCGATTTGGAATAGGCATCCACACGCAGTTCGATGAATTCCCAGCCAACAGGCAGTTCATCGACTTCCTTGTTGTAGGTATGCCCGGATGCCTTGAGCGGCATGATGGTGCCGGTATAGGCGCCATTCTCCGAGAAGATCGTGGTGCGCGCGCCTTCAGCAAACCGTGCAGACCAGTGTCCGATCGGCACGAGTTCCAGACGGCCGTTGCTCTTGAGCGACTTTACCTGCGCGCCGAGCGTGTCGACGTGGGAGACAAAGGCCCGGGCGGGCTTGCGCTTCTTGCCTGAGATACGGGCGCGCACGGCGCCCCGGCGGGTGATCTCATAGAAGACGCCGAGCGCATCCAGCTCCTTGGAGACGTGCCTGACGATCTCGTCCGTATACCCGGTCGGGCTCGGGATCTTCAAAAGATCCTGAAGCTTTCCGGCAAGGTAGGAAATGTCGATGTTCAGCAGTGTCATGTACCAGCCCGGTGCAGTGTGGTCCTGACGGGCTGAGGCACCGACAGGGGGAAAAGAAAATCAACGAAGCGCTCCGCTGTCGGCTGAGGTTCGTGATTTGCGAGCCCCGGCCGCTCGTTGGCTTCGATGAAACGATACTCTGGTTGTCGGGGGTCTTTGACCATCAAGTCAATGCCCGTGACAGGAATTTCGATCGCTCGAGCCGCCTTTATCGCTGCTTCTATCAGGGTGTGATGGGTTTCACCGGTGACGTCGTGAATGGTGCCGCCGGTGTGAAGATTGGCGGTTCTGCGCACTGCAAGCGTCTGGCCTTCCTTCAGCGTGTCGCCGAGATCATAGCCCTTGGCGGCAAGGCAGCGGTGAACCTCGTCATCCACGACAATCTTGGATTCACCGCCCGTGGCGGCAGATCGTCGCCTGGACTGGCTGTCGATCAGTTCCTGGATCGTCGACTTGCCGTTCCCGGTCACTTCCGCCGGCTTCCGAAGCGCGGCCGCGACCACGCGGTAATCAATCACCACGAGGCGCAGATCCTGCCCGGTGACGAATTCCTCCACCAGCACGTCGTTGGAATAGGTCCGTGCAACATCGACAGCCTTCAGAACGTCATCGAGTTCCGTCAATCCGATGGCAATGCCCTTGCCCTGTTCGCCGCGGGCAGGCTTGACGACAACGGAGCCGTGCTTTTCCAGAAAGGCGGCCAGATCGTCCGTCTCGCCTGCCAGCGTCTGGTTGGGGACCTCCACGCCGGCGCGCTGAACGATGCGCCGCGTGGTTGCCTTGTCGTCGCAGATGGACATGGCGACGGCGCTGGTGAATTCGCTCAAGGATTCCCGGCAGGCGACGGAGCGGCCACCATAATTGAGGCGGAAAAAGCCGCCTTCAGCGTCGATGATCTCGGCCTGGATGCCGCGCCTGCGGGCTTCGTTGACGATGATCGTCGCATAGGGATTGAGCTTGTCCTCCATCGCGGGGCCTGCGAATAGCGCCTCGTTGATGGTGTTCTTGCGCTTGACGGTAAAATAGGGGACCCGATCGAAACCAAGCTTTTCATAAAGGCCGATGGCAAGATCGTTGTCGTGCAGAACCGACAGATCGAGATGCGGAGCACCCTTGCCCTTGAAAACCTCGGCCGTTCGTCTGACGAGCGCTTCACCGATGCCGGGAAAGCGCGCTTGGGGCGAGACCGCAAGGCACCAGAGTGAGCTGCCACGATCAGCGCCGTTGGTCGCACGCCCGTGGTCGACGCCCATCGCCGTGCCGACAATGGCGCCGGTTTCCTCTTCTTCCGCCACAAGAACGGTGATCGAACGCGGGTCGAGATCCGACCAGAAGAACTCTGGCGGAACGGGCACCATGCCACGGCTGATATAAAGCTCGTTCACCGCCTCCGCATCGCTGCGCGAGGACAGCCGGCGCACGGTGAAACCCTTGCGCCGGCTGCGCGCCGGACGGTAGGTCGAAAGGTTCAGCCGGAACGTGTGCGACGGGTCCAGAAAGAGCTCCTGCGGCGCACTGCCGACCAGCACGTGCGGATCGCGCACATAGAACGCGATATCGCGCCGGTCGGCCCGTTCGTTGCGCAGCACATCCACCAGGTCTGCCGTGTTCTGATAGGTGTTGGCGAAGACGAGCCGACCCCAGCCGCAATTGATGTAGCGGTTCTTCTGGGCATCGGATTCGTCAACACGGAACTCTGGTTTGAGGCCATGCTCGCGCATGCGCTTCAGGCGATGGTCGAACGCCCGCTTGGGCCGGGACTGTTCATGTTCGGCCATTCATCATATCTCCTGTGCCTGCAACCACATTTCCAAAAGGGCGACCTGCCAGAGTTCGGAGCCGCGCAGGGGGGTTATGTATTTGGTCGGGTCGGCGTAAAGCTTTTCGAGATAACCGTCATTGAAGAGCCCGCGTTCCCTGGCTGCCTGACTGGACAGCGTATCGCGCACCATGTCCAGATATTCACCCTGAATATACTTCAGCGCAGGGACCGGGAAATAGCCTTTCGGGCGATCAATCACTTCGTGCGGGATGACCTTGCGTGCAGCTTCCTTCAGGACGCCCTTGCCGCCTTGCGCCAGCTTGAATTCCGCCGGAATGCGGCCGGCAAGTTCAACCAGTTCATGGTCGAGGAACGGCACGCGCGCCTCCAGGCCCCAGGCCATGGAATGGTTGTCGACCCGCTTGACCGGATCGTCCACCAGCATGACGTTGGTGTCGAGGCGCAGGGCCTTGTCGACCGGGTCCTCGGCGCCGGAGCGTGCGAAATGATCGGTGACGAAGGCGAGGCTTTCGTCCTTGTCGCAGTGATAGGCCGGAGCCACGGCTTCGGTCATCTGCTCTTCGGACCGGTCGAAGAAGGCGGACGCATAATCTTCCACCGGCTTGTTGGATCCGGTCAGCTTGGGATACCAGTGATAGCCGGCGAAAACCTCGTCCGCTCCCTGGCCGGACTGAACCACCTTGATGTGTTTGGAAACCTCCCGCGAGAGCAGGTAGAAGCCGATATTGTCGTAGGACACCATCGGTTCCGACATCGCCCGGATCGCGCCCGGCAGGTTTTCCTGCAGCTCTGACGAAGGGATGAAGATCTTTTCGTGGTTGGTGCCGTAATGGTCTGCAATGAGATCCGAATACTGGAACTCGTCACCCTTTTCTCCGTGCGCTTCCTCGAAGCCGATTGAGAAGGTTGCAAGACCCTTCTGTCCTTCTTCCGCCAGAAGCCCGACGATCAGACTGGAATCGACGCCGCCGGACAGGAGAACGCCGACAGGAACGTCGGCCACCATGCGGCGACGCACGGCAGTGCGCAGACCTTCCAGAACCATGTCGTTCCACTCTTCAGCGGAGCGCGCCATGTCTTCCGGCGATTTCTCGAACCGCGGTTCCCAGTAGGTATAGTCGCTGGACGCGCCGTCGGCCTCGAGTGTGCGGACCGTCGCGGCGGGAAGCTTGCGTACGCCGTTGAGGATCGTGCGCGGAGCCGGGACAACGGCGTGCCAGCTCATGTAGTGGTGAAGCGCGACACGGTCGATCGACTTGTCGATGTTGCCGCCGGCGACAAGCGCGGGCAGGGAAGAGGCGAAAGCGAGGCGGCCGTCCGCTTCACTGTAATAAAGTGGCTTGATACCGAAGCGGTCGCGCGCCAGATGGATGCGTCCGCTGTCGTGCTCGTGAATGGCGACGGCAAACATGCCGTGAAAGCGGGAGAAACAGTCCTTGCCCCATTCCGCCCAGGCCTTGAGGATGACCTCGGTGTCACTGGTGGAAAAGAACGCGTAACCCTTGGCGCTCAGCTCCGACCGCAGTTCCTGGTAATTGTAGATACAGCCGTTGAAGACGAGGGACAGGCCGAGCGCCATGTCCGTCATGGGCTGGGTGCCTCGTTCGCTGAGGTCGATGATCTTGAGGCGCCGGTGGCCGAATGCGACCCGCCCGCGTTGGGTAACGCCCATGCTGTCTGGGCCGCGCGCTTCCATAGCGTCCGCCATCCGGCTGACCCGGACCACATCCGCCTGAGCGCCACTGAATACCACTTCGCCGCAAATGCCGCACATATTGTCAAAATTCTCCGTTTCTAAAAAAGATCGAGCACTATATAGAACTCTAATCGTTAGAGTTCAAATTAATAGAGGTGTTACGATGGAGGCGTTGCAAGCGTCGCACGTTGTGAAGGCCATCAGAAGGATCGTGCGCGCCATCGATCTGCGGTCGCGAGAGGTGTCGCGACTGACAGGTCTGACCATTCCGCAAATCGTTGTTTTGCAAGGTGTTCGGGATATGGGAGAGGTCACCACAAAGGCCCTGTCCGAGAACTCGGATCTCAGCTCGGCGACGGTCGTGACCATCCTCGACAAGCTGGAAGAAAAAAGTCTTGTCGAGCGCTACCGGTCGACGTCCGACAGGCGAATCGTCCATGCGCGTCTGACGGAAGAGGGGCGCCGCGTTGCTTCCGACCTGCCCGGGCTTCTGCATGAGGATTTCGAAAAGAAATTCGACAGCCTGCCGGAAGGCGAGCGCGAGCGACTGGTGGAAGCCATGGAGAAGATCGCCGAGATGATGAACGCGCATAAGCTCGATGCTGCGCCGATCCTCGTGACGGGAACGTACCCGAGCGAGCATTGATGTCCGATCTTTCGTTTCTGTCACGCGGTCAATCCGGATTGCCGCTGTCCTCAGCGGGAAACGTCGATCGGGCCGTTCGGTTCCGCCGGCTTTCCGGTCAGGCCCGCCGCGCTTTGCGGGATGTCCTGCGCGAGCCGGTGGCGGGAAGCGAAACCGACCGCCGGAATGCTTCCAGGCGGGTCTCGATATCCATCGCTGGCACGGCTGGCGAACAGAAATAGCCCTGCACACCATCACAACGATGGGCGGCGCAAAGTGCGAATTCCTCTGCCGTTTCGGCGCCTTCCGCTATCACCCGCAACCCAAGGCTCCGGCCGAGGCCGGCAATTGCCTGGAAGAGTTGCTCCTTCTGCGGTTGGTTGCACGCGTTCGCGAGGAAGCTGCGGTCGATCTTGAGTTCCTGAAACGGCAGGCTGTGCAGGTAGCTCAGAGACGAATAGCCCGATCCGAAATCGTCGAGCGAAAGTTGTACGCCGATGTCCTGGAGCTCGGACAGGATATCGAGAACCATCTTCTCGCTGGTATCGATGAAGACGTTTTCCGTCATCTCGAGGCAGAGCACGCGCGGGGACAGACCATAGGTGGCCAGAACGTCCTTCACCGTCCGGGCGAAGTTGGGTTGTTTGAACTGGATCGGTGAAACGTTGACGGAGATCTGTCCGAAATCAAAACCGGCCTGGACCCATTTGGCGGCCTGCTTGCAGGCTTCATTCAGGACGAATTGACCAAGTTCCAGAATAAGTCCTGTCTTTTCCGCAATCGGGATGAACTCCGAAGGCGGAATGAAGCCACGTTTTTCCGTCGGCCAGCGCAGAAGCGCCTCGACGCCGACCAGATGGGCGTCTGTCGGGCAGACCTGCGGCTGGTAGTAAAGTGTCATCTGCTGCGTCCGCAGCGCCACGCGCAGCAGCGTTTCGATCAGCATTTCGTTCTGGACGCGCTCGTTCAGCGGTGCGGAGAAGCGGCGATAGCACGGCTCTCCGGCTTCTTCGGCGGCGCGCAGGGCAAGGCCCGTGATCCGGTGGGCGGTTTCAACGTCCTGAGCGTCGGCCGGAAGCAATGCGATGCCGATGCACGGCTCGATACAGATCTCGGTGTCTTCCAGATAGAAGGCCGCGGACAGCACTTCGATCGCCTTGGCCGCCTTGCACTCCGCCTGGGAGCCATCGCCGTCGAACGGTATGATGATGCAGAAGTCGTCGCCGGAAATCCGAGCGATCTTGGACCCCGAGCCGAACACGTTGGCAAGGCGAGCGTAGGCCTGCAGCAGCACACGATTGCCGACCTGCTGCCCGAAAGTGTCGTTGATCTTGGCGAAGCCTTGGAAATCGAGATGCAGGAGAGAGGCCGTGTGACCCAGTGTTCTTGCGTCCTTCAGAACGCGGCTGAGATCGCCAAAATAGCGTGTCCGGTTGCCGGCGGTCGTGATCGGGTCCGTGTAGGCAAGCTTCTGCAGTTTGTCCTGCAGGTCGGTCACCTTTTCGAGGCCATGCGCAAGATCGCCGATCTCGCCGCTGCGGTCGCAATAGGGAATGGCGTCAGGCTGGATGCCGGAGGCGAGGTCATCTGCGGTCTTCGCAAGCCGGCGCAGGGGGTGGAGTTCTCGCCGCAAAAGCAGGTTGCCGATCAGCACCGCGATCGCCAGGATTACCAGAGCGGCGGCGACAAACTTGATCCGAAGCCGGGAATGGGCCGCTGAAAGATCGTCGGCCCAGCCAATGTCCACCGCAAGGGCACCCACAAGCTTGCCGGAGGTGGTCAGGATGGGCATCAGATAGGCGAGGCGCTCGCCTCCCTGCGCCGGAACGTTGCCAATATAGGGTTTGCCGTCGGAAAGCTGTTCGAAAGCCTGGTGCCCCGTCTCGATCGAAATCGCGGGAGAGCCGTCCGTGCCGGTCACGGTCGTCGCGATACGATCGAAGGCGCGCTTTTCGCTCGACCAGGTGAAGAGAGCGGCGGTGCCGTCATTCGTGCGGGCGATCTGTGTGATCAGCTCTTCAACGCTGCTGTCCGGCGCCAGAAGGTCTTTCCCGCGATCATCGGCGATGCGCAGCGCCTGTGGATTGCCCTTTGCGTCGTCCTCGGCAACGATGGCGGAATGGGTGCCGACAGACAGAACTGTCGCGGCGGTGCGGGCTGCCCGGTCGACCAGAGCGTCTGAATTGCTGCTCGTCGTGCGGGCGTGCTCGATATAGCTCAGGCTCGCGATGAAGCCGATGCTGCAAAGCACCATGATGACCAGAATCGCGCTGATCCGAAACACTAGCGAATGTAGCCCGCGACGTATTATTGCACTAAGCCCTTGTCATTCTCACTCGTGGCGAGGTTTTGCTATTTATCGTTCTAGTAGTAGTGAATATTCGCTTCGAAATTCTGAATAGGCTATTACCCCTGCGCCTCCAGCATGCCGTAATTGGTAGAAATAACAATTAAATCAAGTTTAGGGTTAATGCTTTGCTAATTCTTGCCGAGCAAAAAATATCTCGTAAAAACAATCGTATAAAGAAATTGAGTGAGGCCAGTCCTGCAGTCGGGGCTTCCGTTGTGTTCGGCCCGACTGGCGCGTCCGGCAGATAGACAGGCTTCGTGATCTTGCGGGCGGGATTCCGGCCTTGACCGTTTTCTGCGCTATTATCGCCAAAAAGTAGTCAAATGGCAGCGTCGCATCCGGTGAGTGATTCCGCGCTGCGGCGACAATGAAGCGTTTTTGAGGTCGTATGCTCATGGAGCTTTTCCCACCGGAACGTGCGATCTTCCGGGGAAGCTGCGCCCGCCCCATTGGAAAATGGACAGAAAGAGGCTAGGGAGAAGGGCTTCGGGTCCGACCGGCCCGGCCACAATTTCGTCCATTGGTATTCGGGAAGCGAAATACTTGATTTCACTCCGACCAGTTTTGAATGTTCTGGGCTTCTTGTATGTCGGTTTGGCGACTGCAATGCTCATTCCGGCTATTGTGGACGTGGCCCAGAAGAATCCTGACTGGCAGGCCTTTGTCTTTTCAGCGCTTCTGACGGGCATGGTCGGCATGCTTCTTTCGCTTGCAGTGGGGGGCGCCTTGCGCGAGGGGCTCGACACGCGCCAGACATTCATTCTGACGACGCTCGCCTGGTCGACCTTGCCGGCCTTCGGAGCCCTGCCGTTTCTCTGGCTCGGTGTGGGGTACGCGGATGCGGTCTTCGAGGCTGTCTCGGGATTCACTACAACCGGATCGACCGTGCTGACCGGCCTCGACAATCTTCCGCCCGGCCTTCTCGTCTGGCGCTCGATCATGCAGTGGATGGGCGGCGTCGGCATCATCGTCATGGCCATCGTTCTGCTGCCGTTCCTGCGGATCGGCGGAATGCAGCTCTTCCAGAGTGAAAACTCCGACCGGTCGGAAAAGATCGTCAGTCGCTCGGTCGAGCTGATCCGGCTGATCGGCCTTGCATATGTCTTTCTCACGGTTCTGTGCATCGCGGCCTATCTGGTAACGGGCATGGACCTTTTCGACGCGTTCAACCATGCGCTGACGACCATCGCGACCGGGGGCTATTCAACTCACGATCAATCCTTCGGCTTTTTTCCCAATCCCTCGTCGGCCTGGGTTGCCGTGGTGTTCATGATCGTTGGCGCGCTTCCCTTCGTCCTGATCGTCCAGGCACTGCGCGGACATCCGCTGCATCTGTGGCGCGACCCTCAGGTGCGCGCGCTGCTCGGCTTCCTGGCGTTCGTGTCGCTGACACTGACGATCTATCTCGGCGTCCAGATGAAGTTTCCGTTCGACGAGGCGATCTTGCGCGCGACATTCAATGTGGTCTCCATTGTCACCGGCACCGGCTATGCCTATGGCAATTTCGCCGAATGGGGACCGCCCGTCGTCGGCATCACATTGCTGCTCATGTTCGTCGGGGGCTGCACCGGTTCGACCACCGGCGGCATCAAGATCTTCCGGTTTCTCGTCTTCTTCGGCACCGTTCGCGCTCACCTGCGCCGCATGGTTCGACCGCACAGGATCATGTCGGAAGAATATGCCGGGACGCGGCTGACGCCCGAGCTGTCGTTCTCGGTTCTTGCCTTTCTCGTCGTCTACATGGGCTCCGTCGGTGTGATCACGGTCGCGCTGTCATTCTTCGATCTGGATCTGGTGACCGCAATTTCCGCCGCTGCGACGTCGGTGGGTAACGTCGGTCCAGGGCTTGGCCATGTGATCGGTCCTGCCGGTCATTTCGGCTCCATGCCTGACGGGGCAAAGTGGCTGCTGTCCTTCGCGATGCTTGTCGGCCGGCTGGAGCTTTTCACCGTGCTCGTGCTGCTGGATCCCGACTTCTGGTCCAAGTAAGGCCAACCTCAAAAAAGGTTCCTGGTTGTCGAGGTTGGTAAGACGTCCAGGGGCTTCTTCACCGCAATCCGTTTGAGGGTCTCATGAAATTTGCAGCTCCGCTTGTCAGCGGCCGTCTCGTCAAGCGCTACAAGCGATTTCTGGCCGACGTCATTCTCGATGAGGACGGGACGATGATCACGGCCCATTGCGCCAATCCCGGCTCCATGCTGGGACTGAAGGAGCTCGGGTCGCCGGTCTGGCTGTCCGCGTCCGACAATCCGAAACGGAAGCTGAAGTACTCCTGGGAAGTGATCGAGGCCGACGGCGCATTGGTGGGCATCAACACGGCACATCCGAACAGGCTGGTCGAGGAGGCCATCGAGGCGGGGCGAATTGTGGAGCTCTGCGGTTACGCGACGCTGCGCCGGGAAGTGAAATACGGCAAGAACTCGAGGATCGATATCCTCCTGGAAGGCGACAATGGCGAACGCACCTATGTGGAAGTCAAGAACGCCCACCTGATGCGCAGTCCGGGCCTTGCGGAATTTCCGGACAGTGTGACGGCCCGAGGTGCCAAGCACCTGGCTGAGCTCGCGCAAATGGTTGCGGAGGGGCACCGGGCCGTGATGGTCTTTCTGGTTCAGCGCCCGGATTGCGCCCGGTTCTCGCTGGCGTCTGACATCGACCCGGTCTACGCCGAGGCATTCGCGGTTGCCGTCAAGGCTGGCGTCGAGGTCTATGCGATCGGGTGTGATGTCAGGCTTGACGGGATCGATGCGGTTCGGCCCGTCAAACTGGAGGTCTGACGGGCGAAAAGAGTGCGCTCTGTCAGCCCGCTTCGGTCGTGAAGCGGGAATGGATGGGCAGCGTTGCGGCTCCGAGCGCGAGCGCATTCGGCCCAAGTGCGCTTGCCTCGACGGACAAGCCCGAAGGAACACGTTCCCGGGTCGCCGACACCAGTGCCTTCATGATCTCGACCGGCACCGGTGCTGCGAGGATCATCGTCGGCACGGATACAAGCCTTGCAAGTTCTTCAACAAGCGCAGCCATCTTTCGGGACGCTTCCTCGACCCAATCCATGACTGCCGGGTTCTCAAGAGGGGCTGACTTTGCGATTGCCGCCTCGAGTGCTGCCCATGCAGCATCCGAACAGACCGGAGGGCAGGGGGCCGAGCCCGAATAGATCCTGCCCCCGAGGATGAGCCTAGGCTGGATATCCCGGCTGACATAGCAGAAGAGGTGATCGTTGATCAGCTTTGCCTGTCCGAACAGGATTTCCGCGCTCGCGGCGGCGGTAATGTCGTTCTGGATGAAGATTTCAAGGCCGGAGCGCGCGCCGAGCGCTGCTTCGAAATCGTGGTTGAGCACTGCGGACCCTTCGTGCTCATTGCCGCCGAACTGCCGGGGCAGCGTCAGTCCCGCCCCCGTCAGAAGGTTTCTGACCTCAGCGCTCATTCCCGCCAGAAGTCCGTCCAGAACGACCAGAAGAGCGCTTTCGACCTCGTCGACCTCAAGGCTCTGCAGCGGGCCGGTTCGGCGGTCAACGGGCTCGCCGGTGAAATTGACCAAGACCGCCTCGACATAGGTCTGGTCGACATGAAGGCCGATGGAAAAGACACCTTCCGGGTTCAGGCTTATTGGGGTTGTCGGCGGCCCGATCCGGCCACGCACCGCTTCCCCCTTGCTGATCAGGCTGTCCCGCTCGAGAGCCCTGACGATCACCGAGATGGTCTGGGCCGACAGGCCGCTTTCCTGGCCGAGCTGAAGCCGGGTCATGCCGCCATGCTGGAGCAGAAGCGACATGATCAGGCGTTCGTTGAAGCTGCGTGCCAGAACCTGGTTCATGCCGCTCGGGTGTTCGGCAACACGGACGGAGGGCGGCGGTGCAAATCGCATGTCTGGCAAGGCGGGGACTCCAACTGAAGATCAGATAGTCTTATGGCAATTGAGAAAACTCGACAGTTGTCGAAATTCGCGATTTCGGTAGCGGCCCTGATGGCGCGACCGGATTTGGAAGTTCCCGTCAGTCCGGCAGGGGGGACCAGCCAATGGCAGCGATTTCCTCGGCGATGGCGTGACCGAGTTCCCGATGCGCCTTTGCATCCAGATGAAAACCGTCCTCGTCGCTGGAGGTAACCACCAGGCCGGCGTCGAAAAAGTGTACCTCCTGGGCCTCGGCCATGCGCTCATACTCCTGTGCGAGCGCCCGCGATTTTTCCTGCGCGCCCTGAAAGACACCCGACCATTCCTTGAGGTCCAATGCGGTGGGCGGCGGAGCGACGATCATGATCTCAGGGATCTTTCCCTCGATGCCGGCCGGCATGCACTTGATGTCGCTAACCAGCGCGCCGACGCCCATGGCGATTTCGCCCGGCGTCTTGTTGAAGCGAATTTTCAGGTCGTTGGTCCCCAGCATGATGATGATGAGGTCGAGCGGCTTATGGCTCATGATGCAGGGGCGCAGATAGGTTCGGCCGTTTTTCTCCGCGCCTTCGATAGGGTCGTCACTCACGGTTGTCCGTCCGCTCAGCCCCTCCTCGATGACCAGCCAGTCGCGCCCGATCAGCTCGCGCAGCACGCCCGGCCAGCGCGTGTCATGCGGATAGCGGTCGTCAGGTTTGTTGGCGGTGGTCTGACCGTAAGTGTTGGAATCCCCGTAGCACAAAACCGATCGCATCTTTCCTCCCAAGAATAACAATCATGTTGTTTTTCAATATCTTGTAACTAGCTGCCGGGTCGCTCCGGGCGCTAGGACAGTAGAAGCAGGCTCTCGTTTGGTCAATAGTAATTCATCGTGAATAATTATTGACAGGCCGCAGGTTCCCATGCTCATCATATGGTCGGTTGAAGTTGGGTCCGTGCATTTCTGGAGGAGTGGGCCCCGCAGTTTCACACCTTGGGAGGAGCACATGAAGATTGCAAAAACGCTATTGGCGGCTGCGGTTGTTGCAGCCGCGTCTATGGCATCGACCGTTCCGGGACGTGCCGCCGAGGATGGCCCGATCCTGGTCGTCAGCGGTCCACTGTCCTGGCCGTTCTTCGCGGCCGTCAAGAAGGGCTTTGACGACGCAGCCGAGACTTTCGGTATCGACTATCAGTACATAGCGGTCACCGACACCTCGAACATGACCAGCGATTATCCGCGTCTCCTGCAGCAGGCGATCAGCCGTGAGCCGCGTATGCTTCTGGTGGGGGAATTCTTCCCGGACGGGATGGATCCTCTCATCAAGGAGGCGACCGCAGCCGGTATCCCCGTGCTGATCCACAATTCGGGTCAGACCCTTTGGGAGCAGAACGGGGCCATCGGCTTCGTCGGCGAAGATCCCTATCAGATGGGCTACAAGGCCGGAGAGCTTCAGGCGGAGGCCGGGGTGACTGTCGGTCTGTGCTTCAATCAGGTTCCCGGCAACCCAACCGTCGAGGAGCGCTGCAACGGCTATGTTGCTGCAATGGAGGAAGCAGGCAAGGAGACCGTCTATCAGACGATCGGCACCGGCGACGCGACCAATCCGCAGGCAATGACCCAGGCGATCAAGGGAACGCTGCAGGCCAACCAGTCGATCGACGGTATCTATACTCTGAACGCGGTACCCGCCATGTCGGCCCTGCGCGCGGTCGAGGAAGTCGAGCGCAAGGGGGAGGTCATGGTTGGAACCGCAGACCTTTCCAACGAAGCGCTTCTGGCGATCCAGTCCGGTGATCTTGCCTTTGCGATGGACCAGCAGCCCTATCTGCAGGGCTTCCTGTCGATCCAGATCGCGCACCAGTTCCTGAATTACGGTCTGCATCCGATCGGTCACGTCAAGACCGGGCCGCTGGTGATCGACAGCTCAAACGTCGAGGACACCCTCAAGGTCAACCGCGAGCACACCGGCGTTCGCGGCGCTTCCTGAGGTCCGCTTGCCTGACCGAAGTAACAGAGACGGCCGGCCGGACACGCATGAAGCGTTGTCCGGCGGGCGAATGGCAAGTCAATTTTTCGTCTTCAGCGATGAGCGCAGTCCGGGGTTTCCTTCGGATGCCGATTTACCCCGCTCTCATGGTCAGAGCAGTCATCTTTTGGAGAAAAGCGTGTTCAGGAATTACATGAGGCGGCCGGAAGCCGGCGCCTTCGCAGCATTCATCATCACCTATCTTTTCTTTGCACTTGCAACTCCGGGCACGGGCTTTGTCTCCGTCAACGGCACGGCGGGGTGGCTGAACCTTGCCTCCGAACTCGGCATCGTTGCCATACCGGTCGGTCTCCTGATGATCTCGGGGGAATTCGATCTGTCCATCGGGTCGACGGTCGGGGCCGCGTCCATGATCCTGGCGCTGGGAACGAACCACTTCGGGTTGCCGATCTGGCCAACGGTCTTTCTGGCCCTTGCGGCCGGCGCTGCCATCGGTCTTGCCAACGGGCTGGCCGTCGTCAAGACGAAGCTGCCCTCCTTCATCGTGACCCTTGCCACCAATTTCATCGTCATCGGCGGGACCATGGGGATTTCGCGTCTCCTTGCGAATGTCACCTCAAGCTCCATCGTCGCGTCCGACAGCGCGAAGTTCATGTTCGCGGCCCGCTGGGGGCAGGCCAATATCTCCATCCTGTGGTGGCTTGTCGTCGCCTTTATCGGCTACCGGGTGCTCAGCCGCAGTGTGTTCGGCAACTGGATCTTCGCGACCGGCGGCAATCTGGACGCGGCTCGCGGGGCAGGGGTCCCGGTTCAGCGCGTCAAGATCAGCCTGTTCGTGGCAACGGGTGTCGCCGCGGCGCTCGTCGGCATCATCCAGGGCGTCCAGTGGAACTCTGGCAATTCGACCTACGGCATGGGCTACGTCTTTCAGGCGCCCATCGTGGTGGTCATCGGTGGCGTGCTGTTGACCGGAGGGTATGGCAGCGTCATGGGGATCGTTCTGGGTACGGCCCTCTTCGGGGTGATTTCCAGCGGCATCTTCTACACCGGCTGGAACACCGACTGGATCCAGCTGTTCCTCGGCTCCCTTCTTGCCGCTGCGGTCCTTGCCAACAACTATGTCCGCCGTCTTGCACTGACGAGCAGATAGGGGAAGCGAAGATGACACAGCCTCTCATGGAACTCGTGCAGGTCGACAAGTCCTTCGGCTCGACCAGGGCGCTCAACGCCGTTTCGATGAAAGTCGAGGCAGGCAAGATCCTCTGCCTGCTTGGCGACAATGGCGCCGGCAAGTCGACGCTCATCAAGGTCCTTTCTGGCTATCATCAGCCAACTGCGGGCAAACTTCTTTTCGAGGGACGGGAGACGCGCTTTGCCTCGCCGCGCGAGGCCCGCCAGGGCGGGATCGCAACCGTCCACCAGGATGTCGGATCGATCCCCTTGATGAGCGTCGGTCGCAACTTCTTTCTCGGGGCCGAACCGGTGAGAGGCCGCTGGCCCTTTCGCAGCATCGACACGCAGCGTGCCAACAAGGTGGCTGTCGAGCAGATGCAGAAATTCGGTCTGACACGGGTTCGCAGCGGGGACCAGCTCGTCGGCACGATGTCCGGCGGCGAACGTCAGGTTCTCGCGATCGGGCGTGCAATGTATTTTGGCGCCAAGATGCTGATTCTCGACGAGCCGACGTCCGCGCTTGGTGTGAAGGAAGCCTCAATGGTGCTGAAAATGATGCGGGTCGCCCGGCAAAACGGCGTCGCAATCGTTTTCATCACGCATAACGCGCGACATGCCATGAGCGTCGGTGACAATTTTGTCGTTCTGATCCAAGGTGAGGTCGCCGCCTCCTTCGCCAGGGGAGAGAAGTCCAGAGAGGAAGTTCTCAACCTGATGGCCGGAGGCGAGGACATGGCTGAACTCGAAGAAGACCTTGAGCAGATAGACTGAGAATGACATTTTGTATTGGCGTTGACGTTGGTACCGGAAGTGCGCGGGCAGGTGTATTCGACGGTACCGGGAGGCTGCTTGGCAGCGCCAGCCGCCAGATCCGGCTCTGGCATCCCAAACCCCATTTTGCCCAACAGTCCAGCGAGGATATCTGGTCCGCGGTGTGCTACGCGGTGCAGACCGCCCTGCGTGAGTCGGGCGTTTCCGCAAAGGACGTTCAGGGCATCGGCTTCGATGCCACCTGTTCGCTGGTGGTCGCCGACAAGGAGGGTGCGCCTGTCAGCGTCTCGCCCGACGGGGCGCCAGAACAGGACATCATTTTGTGGGCCGATCACAGGGCGATCGGAGAAGCTGCGCGCATCGACCAGACCGGCCACCAGAGGCTGGCTGTCTCCGGCGGGACAATCTCTCCGGAAATGCAGCTTCCGAAACTGCTCTGGCTGAAGTCCAATCTTCCCGACTGCTGGACGAACGCGGCGCATTTCTTCGATCTGCCGGATTGGCTGACATGGCGTGCCTCCGGCTCGCAGACGCGCTCGCTCTGCAGCACAGTCTGCAAATGGACCTATCGCGGTGAGGCCGGGACCGGCGGCGAAGGCTGGGACCGCGAGTTCTTCTCTCTCATCGGCCTCGGCGATCTGGTCGAAGAGGGCTTCGCCCGCATTGGCACTCACTTTGCCAGCCCGGCGACGCCCCTCGGTCACCTGACCGAGACCGCCGCCGCCGACCTCGGTCTCACGACCGCCACCAAGGTCGCCGCGAGCATGATCGATGCACACGCGGGCGCGCTTGGTACGTTCGGTGTGAATGTACCGGGCAAAGACGGCGAGGGCGCAGGAGAAGGGCGCATGGCGCTGATCGCAGGCACCTCGGCCTGTCACATCACACTTTCCGCTCTGGCAGCTTTCGTTCCGGGTGTGTGGGGCCCCTATTACGGGGCAGTACTTCCGGAACTGTGGGTCAATGAGGCAGGTCAGTCGATGGCCGGTGCGGCGATCGATCAGGTTCTCAACCGTCACGCTGCGTCTGCCGGGGCACGGAAGGCGGCCGAAGAGCAAGGCACCAATGTCTACAGTTACCTGGAGGCGATTCTGGCAAGAGAGGCCGCCGATGAGCCGCTTGCGTTCGCCAGCCGGCATCGACATATCCTGCCAGATTTCAACGGCAACCGTGCACCTCTGGCAGATCCGAACCGGCTTGGCGTGACCTGGGGGCAGGGAGCCGGACCAGGCGACAGGGATCTGGCGCTTGACTATCTTGCCTGCGTTCAGGCGCTTGCCTACGGCACGCGGCACATTCTCGATCAGTTGGACCAGAACGGTGTGAGACCGAGTGCAATCGTGATCAGCGGGGGGCTTGCCCGGAACCGGCTCTATTGCCAGACCCATGCGGACGTCACGGGCCTTCCCGTCATGCTGCCGGAACAGGAAGAGCCGGTGCTTCTGGGAAGCGCGATGCTTGCGGCGGTCGGTGCCGGCGGCTTCGCGGATTTCTCCGGCGCGATGGCGGCGATGAGTGGCACCGCGGTCGTGCTCGAGCCTGCTACGGGCATCCGCGACTACCACGACCGGAAATACCGGGTCTTCCGCGACATGCACGACCGATACGCGGAATACCGCGACATGATGACCAATTGAGGCGCACAAGATGTCCGACAAGAAACTGTATCTGTTTGCGAGCGGCGATGGCCGCGAAAGCGCCAACAAGACCTGCTGGCCTGCCCAGGAGGCGATGGAGGCGGCTCTCACGCGCGAGTGCAATGCGCTCGGCTATGAGGTCGTGAGGGCGCATCCTGTTGATGAGGCCAAGGGACACGGATTTCTGGCGTCCCAACGCGAGGGCATGAATGCCGTTGCCGCGATACCGCCGGATGCCAGGGTCGTCGTGGCGGAGGCGGTCTGGCAGTATTCGCACCACATCCTGCCGGGCCTGACCAGCCACAAGGGGCCGATCCTGACCGTTGCCAACTGGTCCGGTCAGTGGCCGGGCCTTGTCGGAATGCTCAATCTGAACGGATCGCTGACGAAGGCGGGCGTTTCCTATTCGACACTCTGGAGCGAGGACTTCACCGATGCGTTCTTTCGCGACGGTCTGAAGTCGTGGCTGTCGTCAGGCGGGATTGCTCATGACGGCAGTCATGTCGCTCCCTACGACCCGGCTGCAACCTCGCCGGAGGACAAGGCGACGGCTGAGGAGATCGCGGCTGCGCTGTTGAAGACAAAATCCATCATGGGTGTCTT
Source organism: Rhodobacterales bacterium (assembly GCA_008107755.1). GTDB lineage: Bacteria > Pseudomonadota > Alphaproteobacteria > Rhizobiales > Stappiaceae > Roseibium. The sequence continues at coordinate 149,345 of VIRH01000085.1, read as the reverse complement.
CGACGAAGGCTGTATGGGAATGTACAACGCGATCATTCCGGACGAGCTGCTGATGCGTCTCGGCATCTTCAAGGAAAGACTGTCTCAATCCGCGCTTTATCACGCGACGCTGCAGGTTTCCGAGGAAGAAGCGGTTGCTGCATACGACTGGATGTGCGCGAAGGGCATGACGTTTCGGCTGGGCACCGACGGGGCAACCGAACTGACGCTGGAACAGGTTCTGCTGCAGTGCCGGATGTATGTGGCCGCCGTGCGGCTTGCGGATGAGTTCGACTGCGAGACCATCGGCATCCAGTATCAGCAGGGCCTGAAGGACCTGTTGCCTGCGTCGGACCTGGTCGAAGGCATGCTGAACAATGCGGATCGCCCTCCGGTCGCACGTGCGGATGGATCGATTATCCGGGACGGTGCGCCGGTGATCCATTTCAACGAGGTCGACGAGTGCGCCGGGCTGGATGCTCTCCTGATCAACAGGACCCACGGCGCACTGGGCGAGCCGGTCGAGACCACGCTACACGATATCCGCTGGGGGGATGCGGATGCGAGCGGATCTACCGACGAGTTAGTCTGGGTGTTCGAGATTTCCGGCGCCGCGCCTCCGGCCCATCATATCGACGGATGGGCGGGCAGCGAGAGCCTGCGACAGCCTGCCATGTTCTTCCCCTCGGGTGGGGGCACCTTGAGCGGAGTTGCAAAGCCCGGAGCAATCGTGTGGTCGCGCATCTTCGTGGAGGGCGGTGCTCTCCACATGGATATCGGCAGGGGCGCGGCGATCGCGCTTCCTGACAGTGAAACCAGGCGCCGACGTGAAAGCACGACGGCGGAATGGCCGATCATGCATGCAGTTCTGAACGGCGTCAGCCGGGATCAGTTGATGGGACGGCACAAGTCGAACCACATTCAGGTGGCATACGCCGGCTCAGCGGAAGCTGCCGACCGCGCCATGCGGCTGCGCGCGCATCTCGCACATGAACTTGGAATGACGGTGAATGTGGTGGGAGTGGCTGCCTGACCGCAGCCCTCCAAATTTGTCTTCACTCGCGAGGCGGTCCGGCCTCGCGAGTGAAGGGCGTCACGTAGTCCCGGCCGGTGCTCAGGCCTGGCGAACGACGATGGGGGTCCCGTTCGGGACGCGATTGTAGAGATCGATGATATCCTGCTGCAGCAGACGCACGCAGCCGGAGGATACGGCCTTGCCGATCGACCAGGTTTCGGATGTTCCGTGCAATCGGTAGAGCGTGTCCTTGCCGCCCTCGAAGATATAAAGGGCGCGTGCGCCAAGCGGGTTGTTCAATCCCGGAGGCATGCCGTTCGCATATTCCTGCAATTCAGGCTGACGCTCGATCATTTCCCTCGGCGGGGTCCAGACGGGCCATTCCCTCTTGTACTGGATGCGGGCACGGCCGCCCCAGGCGAAGCCGGCCCGGCCGATGCCGACGCCGTAGCGCATCGCCTGGCCGTTTTCCATGGTCAGGTAGAGATAGCGGTTGGGCGTGTCCACGATGATGGTGCCCGCCGGCTCCGGCGCGGAATAATTCACGAGACGGCGATAGTAGGCAGGGTCGATCTTCGTCAGATTGACAGCCGGAATCGGGAAGCGCTCATTTGGCATCGCGCCGTACATCAGCAGGTATTCTTCCGGGATCCGCGAGGGATAGCCGCCCGGGCCGCCGGGATAGGCCTGGCCCCCAGGAAGGCGTCCGGTCTGCTGGCTGGAAGTACAGCCGGCGGCGAGCGCAGCTGCGGCGGAGGCAAGAAACAGTCGTCTATTCAGCATTCGGGTCCCGTTTGCGGCGGTGTGTTTTTCGTTGTGTTCTAAGCACCTGGAGCACCGGGCGGAAAATCAGGATCCTTCGATGAGCGCTTTGATCACGAAGGATTCGGATTTTCGTCCGGTGCTCCTAAATGAAACGACCGGCCAGAGGATTGGTTCCGGCCGGTCGCAGAAAGGCTTAGCAGTGATTTTCAGGCAGAATAAAGGCACGGGCCACACCAGCCTGCGAAACTCACGGGAAGGTGACTTTCGAACGGCTCAGCCGCATGCTCAGCCTGCGCTGTCCTTGGAAAGCGGCGGCTGAAACTGCCAGCCCATATCCCACGGGAAGTAGATCCAGGTGTCCTGCGAAACTTCTGTGATGAACGTGTCGACCATGGGAACGCCGACAGGTTTTGCATAAACGGTGGCGAAATGGGCCTTTGGCAGCATCTCGCGCACGACTTTCATCGTCTTGCCGGTGTCGACGAGATCGTCGATCACGAGAACGCCACTGCCTTCTCCGTTTTCCAGATCGATCACCTTGGGGTCGACCGGCTTGATCACCTTCAGTTCGCCCTGATTTTCATAGTCGTGATAGGAAGCGATGCAGACCGTCTCGATGGTGCGGATGCCGAGTTCGCGTGCCACGATGCCGGCGGGGACGAGGCCGCCGCGCGTGATGCAGACGATCGCTTTCCATTCGCCTTCGCTGGAGAGCCGCCACGCCAGCGCGCGCGAATCCCGATGGAACATGTCCCAGGAGACCGGGAACGCTTTGTTTTGTGACGGATTTTCCATGAGTTTTCCTTGCAGTTATGCCGACAGCTCGGCAACGGCGCGGGCCACGTCCTCGCTCGCCGCTTTCAGGATGGCCTCGTCCCGCGAGCGGATGACGATCTGTGTGGTGAACTTGCCGGCATTCGACTGCGGATAGGAGCCGATCAGTGTCCTTGGATGCGCTTCCTGGATGCTGGCGAGACGCTCGGCGATACGGCTTTCCGGCATGTCTGCCGGCACGGTTTCCGAGAGCATCTTGCTGCCGGTCTTCAGGGTCGGGGCGACGGCATCCATCATGGCCTGCATGATCGACGGAACGCCTGCCATGACGTGCACATTGCCAATCCTGAAGCCGGGGGCCTTGGACACCTTGTTTTCAATGAGGTCGGCGCCGTCCGGGATGCGTGCCATGCGCTTGCGTGCGTCCGTGAACTGGCCAGGTGCGTAGTGGGGTTCCATGATCGCGACGGCCCGCGGATCCAGATTGAGCGCGACGTCGAACGCATCGGCAATCGATTCGGCGGTGATATCGTCGTGAGTCGGGCCGATGCCTCCGGAGGTGAAGACATAATCGTACTTCGCCCGCAGCGCGTTGACGGCGGCAATGATCTCGGGCTTTTCGTCGGGTACGATCCGTGCTTCCTTGAGGTCGATACCGAGCGCGGTCAGATAATCGGCGACAAAGCCGATGTTCTTGTCTTTCGTCCGGCCGGACAGAATCTCATCGCCGATGACCAGAAACGCAGCGGTGACCACGTTTTCGTCCCCATGTCCGGTCATCGTCATTCTCCCTGGCGGTTGGATGGGGATTGGCTTTATCGCAGCTTGGCACGCAGCTCAAGCGAAAGCCTTGTCAACCGGCAGGCTTCCAGCCGTAAATATCATCAAATTTCGCCGAAAGGCTGCGCGGACTGGAAAGGCGCAGAACCGTGTCACGCGCAAAGCCTGGCAGTCCGGACATGTGAAAGGTCTTCGCGTTCTGGAACGAGCGGCCCTGAATTCTGGTTGCCCGCGGCTTGCGCTGTCGCTCATAGGCGCGAAGGGCAGCCGGAATGTTGTCGACGCTTGCGGGAAGGTGCCGGGCGAGGATGGCTGCGTCCTCGATTGCCATGGCAGCTCCCTGCGCCATGAAGGGCAGCATCGCGTGGGCGGCATCGCCCAGCAGAGCAACATGGCCATGGGTCCACGGACCGTCACCGGCGACGCTGCACAGTGCCCATTTGAGCCACCGGTCGGGAAGGGCGAGCAGATTGCGCACATCGGCCGGCCAGTCCTTGAAAAGGTGCAGCAGCGCGGTCTTGTCTGCCGGGGCCGACCAGGTCTCGTCCTGCCAGTCCTCTCGCGCAAGGGCGACGATGTTCAGCTCCTTGCCTCCCCGTATCTGGTAATGAACCAGATGAGAGGCCTGGTGCAGCCAGAGACCCGAGTCGCCCGTCCAGCGGGGCGGTACCTTCTCGACCGGGATGGTGGCCCGGTAGGCCACCTGACCGCTGAACTTGGCGTTGCCGTGGTCGGGGATGAGCCGGCGGGTCTTCGACCACACGCCATCCGCGCCGATCAGCGCCCTGCAGCTCAGGCTCTGCTTCTGTCCGCCCTGCATGTAGGTGCACGACAGATTGTCGAATGAGGTCGAGGCCAGATCAGTGACTTCCGCGCCCAGCTGCACAGTGATGCCGGGTGTCTCCTGCACCCTCTTCAGAAGGGCACCTTGAAGGTCGGCCCTGTGAACGACCCAGTATGGATGTCCGTGACGCTGCTTCAGATAATTGCCCAGCTGGACCTTCGCCAGCAGATCACCGGACTTGCCGGAGCGAATCTGAAGGCAGTCGGGTGAATAGGCGAAAGGCTCCAGTGTGCCGAGCAGGCCGAGTTCGTCCAGAACGGAACAGGCATTGGGGGAAAGCTGAAGCCCCGCGCCGACCTCCGAAAGCTGTTCGGCCCTGTCGAGGACCACCACTTCGTGGCCCTGACGCTGAAGGGCGAGTGCGGCGGTCAGTCCGCCGATGCCCGCGCCCGCAATGGCGAGCGGCGGGGTAACGTCACCAGTCTTGGTCATGTCGGGACGCCAGGTCAGGCGGCTGCAGGTGTCCAGCTGCAATCGGCCGGGGAGGATTCAGTTGCTTTCAGTGTCGGGTCGTACTTGTAGAGCGTCGAGCAGTACGGGCAGACCAGCTCGGTCTCGCTTCCCATGTCGAGGAAGACATGCGGATGATCGAAGGGCGGGTAGGCGCCGATGCACATGAATTCATGCGCGCCGACCGCAATCGAGTCGTGGCCGCTGGTGTTCTGAAAATGCGGGACAACATGATCCGCCATGGTCGCGTTCCTCTAAGTCGCGGGGTTTCAGGCCCCGATAGCAAACTTTGCGGACCATAGCCAATCGTAATCCACAAGTGTAGGGGTGTCTTCGTGCGATCCACCGCCGCAGGGCGCCATCACGGCGACGGACCTCAATTCAACTTTGCCAAACCCGGCCAATCTCCTTAATGTAGACGGAAATGCAGTATTCCGTTTACGTAAGGGTTAGTTCCATTCATGCCGCAGTTTGAAACCGACGGAGTTCGTATCGCCTATCTTGATGAAGGCGAAGGGGACCCGATCCTGCTGATTCATGGGTTCGCCTCCAACAAACAGGTCAATTGGAAGTATCCGGGCTGGGTGGACCTTCTGGTGAAGGACGGTCGGCGTGTCATCGCTCTCGACAACCGCGGCCACGGGGAAAGCCAGAAACTCTACGATCCGGAAGCCTATGGGGCGCCGCTGATGGCCGAGGACGCGCGCAAGCTTCTCGATCACCTCGACATCGAAAGCACGGACGTCATGGGCTATTCGATGGGCGCGCGCATTTCGGCGTTTCTGACCCTCAATCATCCGGATCGTGTGCGCCGAGCCATCTTCAGCGGTCTCGGCTATGGAATGGTGTCCGGTGTTGGTGATCCGGAGCCAATAGCCGCTGCGCTGGAAGCGGACAGCATCCGCGACGTCGAGGACCGGGCGGGGCGGGCTTTCCGGGCGTTTGCGGACCAGACAAACTCCGACCGGATGGCGCTTGCGGCCTGCATGCGGTCGTCCCGGCAGAAAATCAGCGAAGAGGACGTCTCGCGGATCGAGCGGCCGGTCCTGGTTGCCGTCGGCACGAAAGACGAGATCGCCGGATCGCCGCAAAAGCTGGCAGACCTGATGCCAAACGCTGAAGTGCTGGAGATACCAGGACGCGATCATATGGTCGCTGTTGGCGACAAGGTCCACAAACAGGGCGTTCTGGAGTTCCTGAACAAGGCAACCGACTGATCAACCGGGTGTCCGGGGTGCCGGCGGTGGAGGCCGGCGACTAGGGGAGGAAAAATGGGACCCAAGCGCGTCGAATTCCGGGGAGTTGAGGATAACAGACTGGTCGCCGACCGGTACGGTACCGGTGCGCAGCCGGTTATCATGCTTCATGGCGGCGGTCAGACGCGGCATTCCTGGGACGCCGCTTCCGAGCGCATCGCCCGGCTGGGCCATCCCGTCTATACCCTTGATCAGAGGGGACACGGCGAAAGCGACTGGGTGCCCACCGGCAATTACGATTTCGTGCATTTCGCAAGGGATCTTGTGGCGATCACCGGGCAGGTCACTGCGCTGCACCGGGCTAAGCCCGTGGTCGTCGGGGCGTCGCTCGGGGGCTATGCCGCCATTCTGGCCGAAGGCATGGAGAGCCGGGGCGGGCTCGCGGCGCTGGTGCTGGTGGATATCACCCCGAAGGTCGACATGAGCGGCGTCAGCAAGATCCTCGGCTTCATGGGAGACAGGGTGGAGGAGGGCTTTGCCGATGTGGAGGAGGCTGCCGACGCCATTTCGCGCTACCTTCCCAATCGCAGCCGGCCGAAAGATCTCTCGGGCCTTTCGAAGAACCTGCGCCGTCATGACGACGGACGGTTTCGGTGGCATTGGGATCCCGCCTTCCTGAAATCGCGACAGCATGCCGACCCGGCTCTGGCTGTTGACGCGCAGGAAATGACCCACACGGCGGCCGGCACCTTGAGCGTGCCGGTCCTCCTCATCCGCGGCGGCAATTCCGAACTGGTGTCGATGGAACACGTTCGGGAGTTTCAGGCACAGGTCCCCCATGCCGACTTCACCGATATTCGCGATGCTGGCCATATGGTTGCCGGCGACAAGAATGACGTCTTCGCCTCTGCGGTGGAGGAATTCCTGACCGGGCTAAAGGCCGGCGCCGAAAAGGCGGAGGGGTGAAACGCGAGTCGTTACAAACGCCTCGCGGGGTTTCTTGAGAAAATGAGTCTGCTTCTTCACAAAGTGAATCCGCTTTCCGACCGGTTGCGGAGGCGCCGGCCGGACTGCGGCCCGCTCTGTTGATCAGCCCCCCTTGAAGACGGGCGCGCGCTTTTCCAGAAAGGCTTTGCACCCTTCCGCATAATCCGCGCTGTCGATGCAGATCTCGGCGTTCCGCTCGGCTTCTTCCCGGGCGTTTGATCCGGAAAGATCCGCGAGTGCATTCAGCGCGTGCTTTGAAGCCTTCAGGGAAAGTGGTGCATTGGCGCAAATACGCTCGCACAGGCTTTCGATACGCCTGTCCAGCGCTTCGTCAGGCACAAGTTCGTCAATCAGGCCATAATCGAGCGCCTGTTCACCCGAGAGCTTGTTGCCCGTGAACAGCAGCATCTTGGCGCGGGAAGGGGAGATGGCTTGGAGCAGGTCGCCGAGGGCCTCCGGCGGGTAGGCAAGGCCAAGGCGGGCTGCGGGGATGCTGAAGAAAGCGGAGCGGGCGGCGATGCGGATGTCGCAGGCGAGGGCGAGGCCCAGTCCGCCTCCGAGGCATGCCCCCTCGATTGCAGCAATCACCGGGACGGGCAGTGTCTTCAGAGCCCTGAAGGCTTCCACATTGACGGCGTCATAGTGTTTCGCGGCATCCGGCGTCGCGCGCACGTCTCGAAATTCGGAGATATCCGCGCCGGCGCAAAATCCGTGTCCGGCCATCCCTTTCACGATACAGGCTCTTATTCCGGGAGACTGCCCGATCCTGGAGACCAGTTCGGGAATGCGCGCCCAGGCCGCGAGTGTCAGGGCGTTTCTGCGCTCGGGCGCGTTCAGAACAAGATGCGCGACCGCACCTTCCACGATCAGGGCGGGATTGCCGGACTGTGCAATTGTGTCGTTGTCGTCGACCATTCGTTGATCCCTGCTTATTGTGTCCACGTTCTAGGGTGTGGGCTCATTAAATCCAGCAATGCGGTCGAGCGGAAAATGATCGTATTCAAGACGCGAAAGCCCAGGAAACACTTTGGGTTTTCAAGATTTCGCAACGCTGAAGACGGTCATTTCCCGCTTGATCCGAAGGACGCCAATCCGGCTACGGCGAGCCACGTCAAAGTCTTTGCACCATGCGCCGGCATGGTTCTGCAGGCTTTTCCTCGCTCTCCTTTGCCGGATTGACGCCGCATTGCTGAATTTTATGGGTCCACACCCTGGATGGCAGATTTATTTAGTTTCCGTTCTTCATAAGAGACGTCCATATCTGATATCAGCAAGTTTGATTTTGGAATATCAGACGTCGGTCCTATTTTAAGGACTTAACGAGACGGCTTGAAAGGAGACAGGCCATGTCCGCACCAGTTGCAAGGACCGACCTTGACAGGGTCACGACTCACGATCCGGTTTGGCAGCAATTGCGCGACGAAGCTCAGGCAATGGTGACGGCGGAGCCGGCATTGTCATCCTTCGTTTACGAGACGGTTCTCAACCACGAGAGCCTCGAGGAAGCTGTCCTGCACCGCATCGGTGACAGATTGGGACGGGACGTGGTGTCCGCATCCCTGATCCGGCAGACCTATCTTGAGGCGCTGGCGGACGAGCCGGGGCTCGCCAAGATCTTCCGTGTCGATATCGTTGCGGTCTACGACCGCGACCCCGCATGCTTCCGCTACCTGGAGCCGGTGCTCTACTTCAAGGGCTTCCATGGCCTTCAGACGCACCGGCTGGCGAACTGGCTCTGGCGCAAGGGGCGCAAGGATTTCGCGCTCTATCTGCAGAGCCGTGCCTCAGAGGTCTTCCAGATCGATATCCATCCGGCGGTTCCGCTCGGGCAGGGCATTTTCATCGACCATGGCACGGGTATTGTCGTCGGCGAGACGGCTGTGATCGAGGACGATGTGTCCATCCTTCAGGGTGTGACCCTTGGTGGAACCGGCAAGGAGGATGGCGATCGTCATCCGAAGATCCGGCGCGGCGTCCTCCTGGGGGCTGGCGCGAAGGTTCTGGGAAACCTGGAGATCGGTCATTGCTCGCTGGTCGCTTCCGGGTCGGTGGTCCTCAATGACATTCCGCCCAACACGACGGTTGCCGGCGTCCCGGCGCGCGTCGTTGGCAAGGCGGGCTGCGCAGAACCTGCCCGCAGCATGAACCAGCTGCTTGGCAAGGACTACTCCGACAAGGACACGTGACAGGAAGACGGGGAAACGTGACGGAAAAGCTTTGGTTTTTCCGTCCGCTGCCTGTAGGGTCCGCGGCGCAATGATGCCAAAGGCAATAAAAGGAGAGCGCTGTGAATCCCGATGAAATCCGAAAGATCGAAGCTTACCTACGCTCGAAATTCGAATTGCCGAGCATTCAGGTCCGCGCCCGTCCGAAGAAGGACGATTCCGCGGAGGTCTATATCGGCGAAGAATTCATCGGCGTCATCTTCCGGGACGACGAAGACGAAGACCTGAGCTGGAATTTCCAGATGGCTATTCTGGAGATCGATCTGGAAGACGTCTAAGCGTCGCATTCCGATATCGATCCTCACAAAGGGCGGTCTTTCAGAAGGCCGCCTTTTTGTTTGCTTGCAGGAGCGGAGGTTCTCTCAGTCCCGCTGCTCTTGCCAGGCTCTCACCGGGGGGCAGGTGTCAGCCCAGGCGGAATGTCGCGATTTTTTGCAGGATGCCGGTCTCGACCGCGCGCCATTGCGGAAGCAGGTTCTGATCAAAGCTGTATCTCAACTCGAGGCCGGAGCCGAGCGTGAGAGCCCGGTGACACACGGCGCCGGACGCTCCTGGCTTTTGCAGGCATCTGGCGATGAAACCGGTCGCACGCGCAGGATCGAAGACGATCATGTCACTCTCGGCCGCGCCAAGGGCGGAGAGCCTCAGTATCCTCAACCCGTCAGGTCCGGCTTGTTCGCCGCTTCTTGCGAGCCGGCGGTAGAACGGCTCCAGGCGGGCGCGAATGCTTTCGCGGCCGGGATTGCTGTCGAGTTCCACCAGAAGTGCGTTCTGTCTTGGTCCCAGCCTCATGGCTTCGCCATAGAGTTCCGGGGCAGCGGAAAGTTTCGGCCACGTCATAACCAGGCGAAGCGTCTGGAACTGGCTGCTCGGCCCGCGCGCGCTGTCGCGCTGAATTGCGGAGCCGATATAGTTCAGGGGAAGATTGATCGGCGTCCTGCCGACCGTTACCTCGACAGGGCGCCGATCGCCGACGGCGGACCTGCCGGTGATCCAGTAGTCGGACCAATAGCTCACACGTTCCACCGCAAGCGCGATGCCAAGGACAAGAATCGAAAGGGCCAGAAAGGTGAAGTGCCGGGGCCGTGCGATCACGGGCTCTGGGAGAACCATCGGGATCACCGGCCGTCCTCCATTTGCACACATGCGCAATAACGGGACAGTGTGTCCTGAAACGGTACACCTCTTAATGGCGTCGCCATGATGTGGGACGCCAAAAACGGCGAATCTCCGGGATCTTTGCCCATCTGCCCTTCCGGCATTGTCTTTGCACTTGACCGTTTAGTTCTTTTTAACCACCTTCCTGTTTGAGGGTTAACAAGAGGTTAACTGGCGTGTTCCTGGATCTGCTTCTCATTGGATATATAGCGAGCGCCGGCTTTGTGGCCGCCGGCGTGCTGGGAAGCCTGTATCAGCTTCTGACCCGTGAACCGCCCCGGTTCAATTTCGGCGCCGAGAGCCTGATGCGGTTTCTTGCGGACCTTTTCATGTGCGTTTTCGCCGGTCCCTTCATCATCATGCGCAATGCCATACGAGGACGGCGTATCGAAAAACGCCCCCTTGGCTGGCTCGTCGCGTCTTCCACCATCGCCGGCATGTGGAGCATGTGTTCGGGAATGCTTGTGATGAACGTCGCTCTCATTCTTGTCGGCTACAGCTAATCCGGACAGTTTCTGAAAAATGACGCTCTATTCTCTCGACGGCCGCGAACCTGTGCTGGCCGAAAGTGGCGACTGCTGGGTTGCGCCCGGTGCCATCCTGATCGGCGATATCCGTCTCATGAAAGAGGCAAGCGTCTGGTTCGGTGCGATCCTGAGAGGAGACAACGAGGCCATCACCGTCGGCGAACGTTCCAATGTTCAGGATGGCTGCGTTTTCCACACGGACATGGGCTTTCCCCTGACGATCGGTGCCGATTGCACGATCGGTCACAAGGCCATCCTCCACGGTTGCACGATCCGCGACAATTCGCTGATCGGCATGGGGGCCACTGTCCTAAACGGAGCCGTCATCGGGTCCAATTGCATCATCGGCGCCAACGCCCTGATCGCGGAAGGCAAGGAAATTCCGGACAATTCGCTCGTGATCGGGGTGCCGGGCAAGGTCGTCAGAACGCTGCCGGAAGGAAGCGCGGCGGCGATCCGCAAGTCTGCCGAGGGCTACGTGCGCAACTGGCGGCGCTTCAAGGCCGGCCTCAAGCCGCTCTGACGTGCTTTTGCTTCGGTTGCTGCAGACTGAAGTTTTCCTCTCGTCCCGGTGCTCAGGACCCTTGTTCGGGGCCCTCGATCGTTTTTGGAGCGACCCGAGGTTTAACCTGACGAAGAAAAGGCGGGAACCGGCTTGCGGGGGAGCGAAGCCGGTTCCCTGGATCCGGTCGTGGTAGGGATGGGGAGGGTGGGGACGCGACCGGATCGTCCATTTGGTCCGACTTGCGCCGGCCAATCCCGAGATTATGTGTTATCTGGACACGCTGCTGACGGTGGTGACGCGCGTGTCGGAGATACCTGTCCACTTCATGGCCGAGTCCGCAGACTGGCGTTTGATGTAACGGTAGGGTGTCGAATACCAGGGCAAGACAGCCTCGACCTGGTTGTCGAGGATCATGTCACCGTGGTCCGTGCGAACGGTCAGGACAGCGTGTCCGCTATTCTGGACATCCTTGGCAACGGTGATCAGCAGTGCGCTACGCGGCCATCCGGCCTCCAGCAGCACGCGCTGTTTCTCGAGAACATATTCCTCGCAGTCACCATAACCGTTGATCGGATAGGTCCAGTATTCTTCCTTGCCGAACAGATCCTTATCGGTCATCGGACGGATCCGGTGATTGACGTCCTTGTTGACCGCGATCAGCTGGTCCCACAACGCTTCGTTCAGACGAACGACGACGGGGTCGTAGGTGTCATCCGGGCAGGATCTGGCATTGTCGTGGCAGAACTGGACATACCCGATCGGTGCCTTGGCACTGGTGTGCATGTCCATGAAGCGCCCCGGTTCAGCATGGGCAGCAGTTGCTGCGTACAACACCAGAGCAGAAGCTAGTAAGTTATTCCATGTGTATTTCATCGTAACGCCCTCCCCAAGGCTGACGTCACGATGTCAGAGTGCTTTTTACTTACCGCAAAACTTCAAACTAGAACTTTAAATGTATTTGATCAGTATTTTATTCGGATTGTCGGATACTTTGAATCACATTTGAATAAACCTCTCAGAGAATTTTCGTAAAATTTGAATCATCTCGAAAAGCGTATCAAAGTCAGTGTCTTGTCATGTTTAACCGGGTGTTACGGCAAAGGGAGGCATGACCGATCAGCGTCCGACCAAGACAAAAAGGGCGGCAGACAAGGTGTCTGGCCGCCGGAAAAAAAAGATGTCACGGAGTGATTTTTTATCTGATGCAGTGCGCGGTCGGCCGAGGATGCCTTTAGGTAATCGGCCGCAACAGACCAGATAATCGGGAATTCTGACAGCCGTCGCGCGAGATGCGCTGTTACGGCATGTCAGGCGAGGTGAGGTGGTGTTCCAGGAGTTCGCGGTTCTGCACGGCGGCAAACTCGACGGCAATGCCGCCTTCGATCTCGCGCACGACACGGGCCTTCATCTTGCCGATGGTGATCGCGTCGCCCATTCCGGGAATGAGGTCCGTTGCAATTGCGGCACCGGACAGCGAGACGTCGATGATGCGGCAGACATGCTCCGAGCCGTCCGCAAGGATCATCTTCGTGACGGGCTGTTTGGGAACAAAGCGCTCATGCCGGCGATCCTCGGGCAGATTGAGCTCATCGCGGTTGGCGAGCCAGGTCAGGACGTTGGCAATCTTGTCACGCTTGCGTGCAGTGTTTCGAAGTTCCACTGCGAAACCGCCGTCGATCAATCTGGCGATGCGGCCTTCGACGCGGCTCAGGTGATCGAGGTAGGCAATCACCCGTTCTCCGACCTTGCCGGATACGGGCGTGATCATGGCCATGCCGCCGGGCGACATGTCGATGACCTGGCATGGATATTCCCGGCGGTCTTCAAGCATGAAGCGTCCGAGTATATTGACCTGGACGCGTTGATGGCGCCGGCGATCAGTCACCTGAAGCGATTTGCTTCCTTCTGTCGCAGTTGCCAATCCGGCGTTCATGCCTGCTTTTTCCATATCCGTGCGCAAACCGCGCAAGCCCCCGGCTGAGAAAAGAGTCGTTCGACGTCTTCAGATGACTTTAGGCAGACGGAGTTAACGATGTGTAAGGGTGCCCCATATGTTGGGCCCGTTCCATGTTGAAAATGTAAAAAATGACTTATGTCCTGGTGAAAGGGTCAGAAAAGGGAGAGGGCGCTTCTTTATTGACTGGCGAAGACTTGCCGGCGGCACTTGGCCTCGATGCCGGATCGTCAGTTTTTCGCGCGGAAAAAAAACGGCGCAGGAAACCCTGAAGGTTCCGCGCCGCATCAGTCATCAAGCTGTCAATCCTCGGACAAGATCAGCCAGGGTCAGGTCTTGCCGCCGGAATAGACCGTCAGGTGGCCCACCTTGCGCTCCGCGCCCTGCGGGAGCGGCGGTGTCGGCATGGCAAGACCTTCCGCGGTGAAACGCGGCAGGATCGGATTGACGGAGTTGTTCGCGTCCAGGAAGAACGGACGCTCGTCCGGCCAGACCAGGCGCAGGCTGCTGACGGATTGCTTCAGGATCGGGTGCAGGCCAAGCCAGTACGGCTTTTCCATTGGCGTGCAGCTTCCCAGGATCCTGATACGGCCCTCACCGGGCACGTTGAGCGGGACCAGCAACATTTCCATTTGCAGGATCTGGCCGCGTTCGGTGTGGCCGTTTACGCCGATGACCGCGGCAGCGGCATCTTCCGTGATGGCTGCGATCAGGCTTTCCAGGGCTTCACGATCCTTCGGGCCCCAGCCGCGCAGGAAATCCCGTCCTTTCAGTTCGCGGCAATGCGCGGAACAAAGGCGCGTGCCGGCAAGACGGTAGCGCACATCCGTGTGGCTCTTGGTCTCCAGAATGAACGTGTCGCCGAGCAGGCTTCTGATTTCACCCGGGTCGACTTCGCTCCGGTTCGGGGCCGGACGGACACCGCGCAGGTTGTCCCAGTAAGAATAAAGAGTTTGGGTCACGCCGTGTTTCATTTGGGGTCGCCTCTTTGCTTTATTCGCTCGTCTGTTTCGTCACAAGACAGTGTCTGTTTCAAAACGGGACGGATGCGTTTTTTCTATCCTTGTTTGCCTCTTACAAAGCAGGCGGCGTGCCAATCTGTGAGGCGAGGGCGCGGGGCGGTGACGTTAGGCAAAAAGTAAGGTTAATGATAAGTAAAGCTTGTGTCTGGCGGGTCCTGTCGGCATCTTAAGGCCCTGTTCACGAACATGCGGGTGGGAGGATCACTTCGATGTCGTGCCAGGCCGTGAACCCGGAAAATCAGCCGTTCAGAGCTGTTCCAGGTGACAGACAAGCGCCGGCAGTGAACGAATTCCTTTTCGGGCGTGGGGACGCGACCGCTAAAGGGGGGCATGGCAAAGCGTCGGTCACCATATGGATGACCGGCGCTTTGTTTTTGTCAGATTGCTTGCGATAAGCCCCGGGTAACGCATATTCACCATTATGACGCTCGGACGTTAGCGGGAGCAGTCGGGCTCCCGGCCCTAATCATGCGAAGGTCTCATGAACGTTTACCGATTTGACGAAGAACGCTCACGACGCGAAAACGCGCGCAAGGAGCAGGAACCGAGGCGCCCGTCGCAGCCGCCGATCTTCAATCTGCCGACAGTCATCGTATGGCTCGGCGGGGCTATGGTGATCATTCATCTGGTGCGGGTTCTGCTGCTGCCGGACCGCTGGGACAACATCCTGATCTATCTCTTTGCGTTCTGGCCCGCCAAATATCAGGCTCTCGGGGCGCTCATGCCGATTGACCTCGCGTCGAGCCTCTGGGCCTTCGTCACTTACAGTCTCCTTCACGGCGGGACGATGCATATCGTCTTCAACCTCCTGTGGATGGCGATCTTCGGCAGCGCTCTGGCACGTCGCTATGGTGCGGTACGTTTTCTTCTGTTTTCGGCGCTGTGTTCGGTCGGCGGCGCTTTTGCGCATCTCTACACTCACTGGGGCGAGACGGCCCCGATGATTGGCGCATCCGCCGCCGTGTCGGGTCAGATGGCTGGCGCGCTTCGGTTTGTCTTCGAACTGGGTGGTCCGCTCGGGGCCATTCGCCGCTCGGACGATGCGGCCTACCGCGTGCCGGCGCAGCCTCTGGCCGATTGTCTTCGCAACCAGCAGGTTCTCGTCTTCGTCGGCGTCTGGTTCGCTCTGAACCTTCTCTTCGGCTTCCTCAGCGGACCGGTGGCCGGCCAACCGGAAACCGTGGCATGGCAGGCGCATATCGGTGGCTTCGTTGCCGGCCTGGCGCTTTTCCCACTGTTCGATCCGGTGCGTTCGCGCGGCAGGTGACGGGGAACCTCGAAAATCGGCCTCGGGTTTGACTGACTTTACGACAACAGTTTGCGCCGACCGATTTTTTTGCCATGATGACCTTGGTTTCGACCTTTCGAAGCCAAAGGCATGGGAGGTGCTTTAACATGACAGTTGCCGCAATCCTGAGTGAAAAAGGCCACGATACGATCACGGCCGGAAAAGACGCCCTGCTGAGCGAGGTCTGTCAGACGCTTGCGACTCACAAGATCGGTGCCGTGGTCGTGTGCAAGGGTGACAAGATCATCGAAGGTATCATTTCCGAACGCGACATCGTTCGCGTTGTGGGAACGCAGGGCCCATCGGCGCTGGATCTTCCGGTCACGAAAGTCATGACCAAAGAGGTCATCACCTGCTCGTCAGAGAGCAGCGTGGACGAAGTCATGGCGCAGATGACGAAGGGCCGCTTCCGGCACGTGCCCGTGGTGAAGGACAACAAGCTTGTCGGCGTCATTTCGATCGGCGATGTCGTCAAGTTCAAGATCGCTCAGGTGGAACACGAAGCCGAGCAGATGCGAAGCTATATCACCATGGCCTGAGCGCCCGCAGCCGGCCGGCAGCCTTCTGCCGGTGTGGCCGGCTTGGTCGGACCCTGATCTTTTTATGCTGCTCCATCAGGAGGGCGGTGCAGCGTTGGACTGTGGCGTCCGTTACATCCCTCTGTCATACCGAGATGGAGACCTCCGGCAGATTTCAGGAGACGGCTGACGTGTGCGTATTTCGGGCAGGGCAGAACCGGAAACTCGATCTCAGTCGTACGGCATCGACTGTTTTTCACGATGTTGCTTGAATCGGTTTTCTGTCCGAAATCTCGATACTCATGATTTCTTGTAAATCTCGGCCGGATCGTAAACGCGCTCCGCTTCCACGCGTTCAAGCCGAACCGCACCGGCCGCCGGTGTGACGACCCTTCGGTAGAAGCATGACCTGTAGCCGACATGGCATGTTGCGCCGTTCCCGGCTACTGAGACCTTCAGTACGAGGGCATCCTGATCGCAGTCGGTGAGGATCTCGTGAACGGTCTGGATCTGGCCGGATGTTTCGCCCTTCTTCCAGAAACTCTGGCGAGACCGGCTCCAGTACCAGGCTTCCCCGGTTTCGACGGTGCGCCGAAGGGCTT
Source organism: Rhodobacterales bacterium (assembly GCA_008107755.1). GTDB lineage: Bacteria > Pseudomonadota > Alphaproteobacteria > Rhizobiales > Stappiaceae > Roseibium. The sequence goes on along the minus strand of VIRH01000085.1, from coordinate 132,756 downwards.
CGGCGTTCATGTAGCCAACCATGAGAACCTCGCCGCTGGCGACATCTGTCACCACGGCGGCAATCAGCCCATCCGCGTCGAACTTCGGCATCAGGATATCACCGTCCTCGACGGTCTTCTTGTCGCCGCGTTCGGAAATAGCGATGTCGCACATGGGAAATGCCCTTGCAGGTAGGATGCTCCGCAAGGGCCGGGTATCAGGCGCCCTTGCCGCGCACCAGAGACATGAACTTGGCCTGTTCGGCCGGGTCGTCCTGGAAAACGCCGGTGAATTGTGTGGTGATCGTGGAGACGCCGGGTTTCTGCACACCGCGCATGGTCATGCACTGGTGCTCGGCTTCCAGCATCACCGCCAGCCCGCGCGGTGCCAGCGCATCGTCAATGACCGAAGTGATCTGCGACGTCAAGTTTTCCTGCGTCTGCAGGCGCTTGGCATAGATGTCGACAACGCGGGCGAGCTTGGACAGGCCAACCACGCCGGCGGCCGGATAGTATGCGATGCTTGCTTCACCGATGAACGGCAGCATGTGGTGTTCGCAATGGGAGTGGAAGGGAATACCGCGCACGAGGACAATGTCCTGGTAACCGCCGACATCATCGAAGGTTCTCTTCAGATGCTCCAACGGGTCCTCGAAGTAGCCGCCGTAAAGCTGGCTGAGCGCCTTGACCACGCGCTTTGGCGTGTCGACCAGCCCCTCGCGGTCAGGATCGTCACCAGTCCAGGCAAGAAGAGTTCGTACCGCCGCTTCGGCTTCCTCACGGCTTGGCCGGTTCAACTCGTCCGGGGATTTCCGTTCGAATCTCTTTTCAACCGGCTTGAGGACAGCGTCCATATGAATCCTCGCAAATTTACTCTTGTCACTCGTCATACGTCGCTTAATCCCGCTTGGATTTCGGGCCTGAGCCTCGAAGCCGCGGACCTTTAACATACTAGCAGCCAAAAGCGAACGTGCAGTTGACGATGAAGTTTCACTGATTGCTTAAGATATTGCGTTGCGGGCCAGTATCAACTGCGACGACACTGCCTCTTGCGAATTTGCCGCAGCATCTGATCTATATATAGGGATCCCGCGCACCATCAATGTGCCGCGCAACACAGGCTTTCAAGAAGAGGCGAGAATGCTCGACGATATCTACAATTCGAAGATACTCGAATTCGCGGGCAATATTCCGAGGATTGGGCGTCTCGAAAATCCGGACGCTTCCGCTAAGGCGCATTCCAAACTTTGCGGCTCGACTGTCGTCGTCGACCTATGCATGAAAGACGGCATCGTGACCGACTTTGCGCACGATGTGAAGGCCTGCGCGCTCGGCCAGGCCTCTTCCTCCATCATGGCCCAGAATGTCATCGGTGCCAGTGCGGATGAACTGCGGAGCGTCCAGCAGTCCATGCGCGCCATGCTGAAGGAAGGCGGCGAGCCGCCGCAGGGCCGGTTCGCGGACTTGAAATTCCTCGAGCCCGTACGCGAATACAAGGCCCGTCACGCTTCTACCATGCTCACCTTCGACGCGGTGGTTGATGCGCTCAGCCAGATTGAGGCAAAGGCCAGGGAAGACGGCGCGGTCGCTTGAAGAGGTGTTGCGATCGACGGAGTTTTTCGGAAGCGAGTGGCTTGTACAAATTTGAGGGAGTTACAATCGGAGTGTAAACCTGTGGTTGTTTTCTTCCTTGCCTTCCGAAAGACCTAGCACCATGAAATCACTCGCTTTGCCGCTTTCCCTTGCCTTCTGTGTCTTCACTTCTTCGACCACGTCCTTTGCTTCGGATTGCATCGGCCCCGCGATGTGGCGGGTCGCCGAGAACGATGCTGAAGTGATCCTGTTGAAAGTCGGTGCCGGCGAGGCGGATTTTCAGGGATCCGGCAGCCCTCAGCCCGCGGTCGCTCTTGAAATCATCTACACCATGCTGGACGGCGAAAAAGGATATGGCACACTCTGGGGTCCCATGCGATCGGTCATGTTTCAAGGACCTTCCGTCGGCGAGCTGGATGACATGGGGTTCTCCTGGCAGCTTCCGACTGAAGACGAAGAGGGTCACTACACCGTGAGGTCGGATGACGGACAGTTGGTGCTTTTCAATCTTGCGTTCGATCGCTGTCTTTAGGCGCCGGAAATGTGCAGTCGCCACAGATCTGATACAGTCCCTGACAAGCGGCTCAGCCTCGCCGGGCGGGTCGCGGTTGCGCTGATCTGGATCTACCGGCACTCCCTCTCGCTTTTCATGGGGCGGACCTGCCGTTATGCCCCGACCTGTTCCGACTACACCGAACAAGCCATCCGCCGCTTCGGCTTCTGGGCTGGCGGCTGGCTGGGGCTGTCGCGTGTTCTGCGCTGCAACCCGTGGGGTGCGTCCGGGTATGATCCTCTTCCGGACAGTCTACCAACACGTGCCCGCTGGTATCTGCCCTGGCGCTATGGGCGTTGGAACGGAGATCACATTCCCGAGGAGCATCGCCTTGGTTGATTGCCGGGACCCGGCAGGATTTCCGAAGAGCGTCTTGACGTAAGGTTAGGTAGGTGTAACGCTCCGATCCTCGCCGTTTGGCAAAAGGGGGACGGACGTGAACGACTTCCACCTGGTGATGATAAAGCCGACCCATTACGACGATGACGGCTATCCGATACAGTGGCTTCGGTCGGCTATTCCCTCCAACACGCTGGCCAGTCTCAACGGGCTTGCCGAAGCTGCACGGGAGAGGCAGGCACTCGGGCCGGACGTTCGCATCCACCTTCACACATACGATGAAACCAACAAGCGCGTGCGCCCAGAAAAGATTGCGGAGGAGATCCGTTCGAAGGGCGGCAAGGCGCTGATTGCCCTGGTCGGGGTGCAGTCCAACCAGTTTCCCCGCGCTGCCGATCTCGCCAGGCGGTTCCTGAAGCAGGGGCTCCAGACGGCCATTGGCGGATTTCACGTTTCAGGCTGCATCTCGATGCTCGACGAAATGCCGGAGGAAATGGTCCGGCTGCAGGAAAAGGGCGTGGTCTATTTCGCGGGCGAGGCGGAGGAGCGCCGTCTCGATATGGTCTTCCGCGATGCCTTTTCGGGCGACCTGAAGCCGCTCTACGATTTCATGTCCGATCTGCCCTCCCTGGAAGGCGAACCGACGCCGATCCTGCCGTCAAAGCACATTCACTTCACCGCAGGGTCGCATTCCAGTTTCGACCTTGGCCGCGGTTGTCCTTTCCAGTGTTCGTTCTGCACGATCATCAATGTCCAAGGCCGCAAGAGCCGGTTTCGCTCGCCCGACGATCTGGAGCGGATCATCCGGGACAACTACGCCCAGGGCATCGACCGTTTCTTCATCACGGACGACAATTTCGCACGTAATCGCGAATGGGAGCCGCTGTTCGACAGGTTGATCCGGCTGCGTGAGAACGAGAAGTTCGACATCAAGTTCATCATCCAGGTCGACACGCTCTGTCACCGCATCGACAATTTCATTGAAAAGGCGACGCGCGCCGGCGTGAACCGCGTCTTCATCGGGCTGGAAAACATCAATCCGGACAACCTGATGGCGGCGAAGAAACGGCAGAACAAGATCACCGAATACAGAGAGATGCTGCAGAAGTGGCGCGACCACGGCGCGACGACCTACGCGGGATACATCATCGGTTTTCCCGGGGATACGAAAGCTTCGGTTCTGCATGACGTGGAGATCATCAAGAAGGAACTGCCGCTGGACCTTCTGGAGTTCTTCTACCTCACGCCGCTGCCAGGGTCCGAGGACCACAAGGTTCTCCTGTCGAAAGGAGCCTGGATGGATCCGGATCTCAACAAGTACGATCTCAATCACCGGGTCACGCACCATCCGAAGATGAGTGACACAGAGTGGGATGAAGCCTACCGGTCCGCTTGGCAAAGCTACTATTCGGACGACCATATCGAGACAGTCTTGCGCCGGGCCGCAGCCCATCGCAAGGGGAGGCCGGGCAACAAGCTGTTCCTGATGATGTGGTTCAAGCTGATGATCGAGTGCGAGGGCGTCCACCCGCTGGAAGGGGGGTATTTCCGTCTGAAATACAGGACCGACAGACGCAGCGATCTGCCGGTCGAACATCCGCTCGTGTTCTACCCGCGATACCTGCGGGAAGTGGTCTCGAAACACTGGGCCTACATCTCCGCAACCTGGCGTGTCTATCGCATCTATCGGAAGGTGAAGGCATCTGCGGACCGGCGCAGCTATAGCGACCTTGCCATTGCACCGGTGGATGCGGCGCATGAAGAGGATCTGGCCATGATCCGGGAAACCCGCGGCGGCACGGACGCTGTTGCCAAGAACGTCCGCGACGCCGCATTGCGGAAGGCCGGGCGGGACCGGGCCAAGGCGTCCGCCTCAGTGTGAGGTCGCGCTCTGCGCCCGGAAGCGAAGCAACCGCCAGCCAAAGGTCATGCCCATCGCAGCCACGATGATCGCCGCCGCGCCGGCGATCTGCACCGCCTGAAGCTTGTGGCCGAAGGCGGCATAGTCGACGAAGATCGCGACCACCGGATAGATGAACGTGAACGCGCCCTGCAGATAGGTCGGCAGCTTCTGAACCGCGCCGTACATCAGGATGTACATGATGCCGGTGTGCACCGCGCCAAGCGTGATCAGCGCGCCCCAGGCCGTTGGTCCCTGTGGCAAGGCCGTCCAGCTCACGAAGGGGGCCAGCATCAGGATGCCGACGCAGACCTGGATTAGCGCAATCAGCTGCGGCGGTGTTCCGGTGAGCTTCTTGGTCAAGAGCGCTGCGATGGCCCAGAAGAAGGCTGCGCCGAGGGAAAGAGCGATGCCGAGGGCGTAATGCGATCCCGAGTAGTCCGCAGTCTGCGGCTTCGCCAGAACGATCAGCAGCACGCCCAGAAAGGCGATCGCGAGCCAGCCGACCTTGGTCGCGGTCACGCGTTCTCCCAGAAACAACACGCCGAAACCGACGAGGATGAAGGGTTGGGTGTTGTAGACCGCCGTCGCAACGCCGATGGAAGACTGGGTGTAGGCACTGAAGAGCATCGCCCAGTTGACGACGATCGCAACACCGCCGATCGCGGCGATGGCAAGCGTCCTGACGGTCAGCCGCCGCTGCAGCAGACCCTGTGCAGCACAGATGATCAGAAGGGCCAGCGCCCCGAAAGCGCAGCGCCAGAAAACGACGTCGATCGCTCCCTGGCCCGACAGGACCACGAAGAGACCGATCGTCCCCAGAATGGTCATGGCGGTGGTCATTTCCGCCGCCCCGCGAAGTGTTCTGTCCATGTTTGTCTCCTTGAAATCCGATTGAGATCAAGTGTGGCCAAACTTTTAGACTTTCTCCATCTGGTTTCTAAGGTGTATGTAGGAGAATTAGTAATTATCTTAAGTGAAACGGCGAATACGGTGAGATAATGAAACTTGATGATGCCGATATCAAAATCGTTGAGGCGCTGATCGGCGACGCGCGGATTTCGCTGAAGGAGCTTGCCGGCCACGCCGGACTTTCCTCGCCCGGGGTCTCGGAACGCCTCAGGCGCCTGAAGGAACGGGGCGTCATCGGCGGCTTCACGACCGACATTGATCTGAAAGCGCTGGGCTACAGCCTTCAGGCGATCGTGCGCATTCGGCCTTTGCCGGGAAAGCTGCACATCGTGCAGCAGCTCATCCAGGAAATTCCCGAATTCATAGAGTGCGACAAGGTGACGGGCGAGGACTGTTTCGTCGCGCGGCTCGCCGTACCGTCCATCGATCTGCTCGACGGTATTCTGGACAGGATTTCCGACAAGGCGGAGACCAGCACCTCCATCGTGAAATCGCAGCCGATCCGGCGACGGCCGCCGCCGCTGATTGTCGACCGGGGCGAGTGAGAGCTTGCGTTTCCGCTTCCTTGGCAAGCAAGCGGAGACGCTCAGCCGAAATAGTGTTTGCTGCTCGAAAGAACCGCAAGACAGCCCGCAGAAATAGGTGTATTCGGCAAAGGTCGTCGACGGTTCGATCCAATTGCGGGATCGCACTCAAACCGTCGCCAATGTTGGTTGACTTCCGGTTGCGGCATTCCGGACGATTGGGCTTTTCCAGGCGCCATGAACAAGGCTCTTCCCCAGGCCAGAACCGGGGAGTACGCGATCCGCGCGGCTGACGCGGGGGATCTGAACAACCTCATTGAAATTGAAAACGCCGTCTTCACCTGCGACCGGATTTCCCGTCGAAGCTTCAAACGCTTTCTGGAAAGCGCCGGGTCTCGCGTTCTGGTGGCCGAGGGGCCGGACGGACCCTGCGGTTACGCGCTCCTGCTGCTTCGCCGCGGCACGGCGCTCGCTAGGCTTTATTCGCTGGCAATTGATCCGTCCTGCACAGGCAAGGGTATCGGCCGGATGCTGTTGCAGGCATCCGAGACGGCAGCCTTCGATGCGGAACGGATCGTGCTGCGTCTGGAGGTGAGGGCGGACAACGACAGGGCTATCGGGCTCTACCGAAGAGCGTCCTATCGGGCAATCGGCGTGGTCGAGGACTATTATGAGGACGGCTGCTCTGCGGTCCGCATGGAAAAGCTGCTTCACGGTCCTGACCTCGGTACCGGGCAGGCGCCTTATTATTCGCAGACGACTGAATTCACCTGCGGTCCTGCATGTGCGCTGATGGCGCTCGGCCATTTCGACCCCGACCTGCGCGCTGAGCCCCTTGAGGAGCTTACCCTCTGGCGGGAGGCGACCACCATCTATCTCGCCGCCGGTCACGGAGGCTGCGGGCCCTTCGGCATTGCCAACGCGCTTGCCCGCCGGGGGCTGAGGGTGGACGTCAGGCTGACGCCGGACGAGCCGCTCTTCGTGAATTCCGTGCGAGATCCGGAAAAGCGCAAGGTGCTGACGCTGGTGCAGGAGGGGTATCGCGCGGAAGCGGAACAACTGGGCGTCTCCAGATCGGATCAGCCGTTCGATGCTGTATCCCTTGCGAGTGAGACCCGTGCCGGCGTGCTCGCCATCGTCCTGATTTCCGGCTACCGGATGTTCGGCGAAAAGGTGCCGCACTGGCTGCTGGTTCACGACTCCGATGACCGTCACCTGATCGTTCACGACCCATGGCTTGAGCACGAACGGCACGAAAGTGCCGCCGATGCCTCGAACCTGCCGATCCCCTTTGCCGAATTCGACCGTATGGCCCGCTGGGGACGCGGCGGCGTTCGCGCGCAGATCCTGATACGAAAGGATGCCTGATCTCATGTCTTCCTGGGTCATTCTGGTCGACAATCTCAAAGATCTGTCCAATACCGATACCCCGCACAAGGTGATGACGGTGCGTGAATACCTCATGCATCCGAAGCTTTTTGCCGGCGCTAAGCCGACGGTTCTGAACCTGTCGCGGTCCTACGCCTATCAGGGGACCGGCTACTATGCGTCGCTTCTGGCCGAGGCGCGGCAGCACCGGGTGGTGCCCGGTGTCGAAACCATGATCGAACTGTCACGCAAGCAGCTTTACCAGCATGCGCTGCCGGAACTGGAAGATCGCCTGAACCGGTGTCTGCGCAAGATGGCAAGCGCCGATGCCGACGGAGCAACGCGCATTCTGGTCTACCTCGGACAGGTGGCCGATCCGGCCCTGGAGGCGTTCTCGCGCCTTCTGTTCGACTGGTTCCGGGCTCCTGTTCTGGAGGTCGTGGTGGAGCCGGGAGGGTGGCGGACCGTCAAGCGCATCCGGGTGCTTGCGGTCAACGATCTGGAGCCTGACGAGCGATCCCGGTTTCTCGGGGCGATCGAAACCTATACGACCCGCCCCTGGCGGGCTCCCAAGCAGCGCGCCCTGATGAAATACTCGCTTGCGGTGCTGTCGGACCCGCGCGAGGACCTGCCGCCCTCAAGCATCGCCTCTCTGAAGCACATGGCACGCGTTGCCGCCCGCCATGGCGTCGAGGTCGTGCCCATCGGTCGTGGCGACCTGGACAAGCTCGCGCAATACGATGCGCTGTTCATCCGCGAGACGACCAATATCGACAACCACACCTATCGGTTTGCGCGCAGGGCCGTGCAGGAAGGCATGCCGGTGATCGACGATCCGGTGTCGATGATCCGCTGCACCAACAAGGTCTATCTGACCGAGCTGCTCCACAGCCATGGAATAGCGACGCCCAAAACGATCGTCCTGAACTCGCTCAGGGAAGCTGGCGATCTGGAGGTCCAGCTTGGCTCTCCCGTCGTTCTCAAGATCCCCGACGGGTCCTTCAGCCGCGGCGTCTTTCGCGTCGCAGGCGCCGAAACCATCCGGGAAAAATTGAAGGAACTCTTCCAGGAGAGCGCGATCATTCTGGCGCAGGAATACTGCCCGACGGATTTCGACTGGCGCATTGGCGTTCTCGACGGCGAGCCCCTGTTTGCCTGCCAGTACCAGATGGCCAAGAAACACTGGCAGATCGTTCGGCATGAGGCGGGCAGGAAGTCCGTGGAAGGCGGGTTTTCAACGGCCTCGCTGTCGGAAGCACCTCCGGCTGTGGTCGATATCGCCGTGCGCGCGGCCCGTCTGATCGGCGATGGCTTTTATGGTGTTGATCTGAAGGTTTTCGAGGACCGGGTCGTCGTCATCGAAATCAACGACAACCCCAACCTCGACCACGGGGTGGAAGACGCCGCGGACAAGGACGCCGTCTGGGACCAGCTGATCCGCTGGTTCGTGCGTCGGCTGGAAAATCGGTGAGGGGACTGCGGTCGGCAAAAGTCTATCCGCGCATTAAATCCATGACTTCTCGATGGAAATGAGCTTCGTCGGTGAACCTGGCCCGCATTCGCGGTTCGCGGCACCCGGGATGGCGGGACCACATGTTATCCTTGCGGTGAGAATGGTTCCGGTCGTCGTGGCCTCTATGAACCGCAGCCTTGCGGGAAGAAATTCGGTCAAATGCCTCGCGAAAGGTTGCCCGATTATCCCGAATACCGTATGCCACGCCCAATCCGACACCCTTGAAAAGCTTACCTGCCTTGTCTGCAGGAGTGAGCAGGAGACATACGATGATTGAACTGACTTTCCCCGACAATTCCGTGCGCGAATACGAGGCAGGCACCACCGGTCTGGCCGTTGCCGAAGGCATTTCCAAGTCGCTTGCCAAGAAGGCTGTGGCGATGGCGCTGGACGGGGAACTGAAGGATCTCTCCGATTCCATCGACGGCAATCACCAGATCGAGATCGTCACCCGCGACGATCCGCGCGCACTGGAACTGATCCGTCACGACGCCGCGCATGTGATGGCCGAGGCCGTGCAGGAGCTCTGGCCGGGCACCCAGGTGACCATCGGTCCGGTGATCGAGAACGGCTTCTACTACGACTTCAAGCGCGTTCATCCGGATACGAACGAAGACTGGCCCTTCACACCCGAAGAGCTGCCGGTCATCGAGAAGAAGATGCGCGAGATCATCGCGCGCGGTGCGCAGTTCACCAAGGAAGTCTGGTCCCGCGATGAGGCCAAGCGCTATTTCGCGGCCAAGGGCGAGCACTACAAGGTGGAGCTCATCGACGCCATTCCCGGCGACCAGGACATCAAGATCTACAAGCAGGGCCAGTGGCTCGATCTGTGCCGTGGTCCGCACATGGTCTCGACACGCCAGATCGGCGATGCCTTCAAGCTGATGAAGGTCGCCGGGGCCTACTGGCGCGGCGACAGCAACAACGAGATGCTGACCCGCATCTATGCGACCGCCTGGCACAGCGAGAAGGAGCTGAAGGGCTATCTTCACATGCTGGAGGAAGCCGAAAAGCGCGACCACCGCAAACTCGGCCGGGAGATGGATCTGTTCCATTTCCAGGAAGAGGGGCCGGGCGTCGTCTTCTGGCATCCCAAGGGCTGGGACATGTTCCAGAGCCTGATCGCCTACAAGCGTCGCGTCCTTCGTGACACCTACAAGGAAGTGAATGCACCTCAGGTGCTGCACACCTCGCTTTGGGAGACATCCGGACACTGGACCTGGTACAAGGAGAACATGTTCTCCGTGCAGTCCGCCGATCCGGAAGCCGAGGACAACCGCGTCTTCGCCCTGAAGCCGATGAACTGCCCGGGGCACGTGCAGATCTTCAAGCACGGTCTCAAGAGCTACCGCGATCTGCCTATGCGGCTTGCGGAATTCGGCGTCGTGCATCGGTACGAGCCGTCGGGCGCTCTTCACGGCCTGATGCGCGTGCGTGGCTTCACCCAGGACGATGCGCATGTCTTCTGCACCGAAGAGCAGATGGCGGACGAGTGCCTCAAGATCAATGACCTGATCCTGTCGGTCTACAAGGACTTCGGCTTTGACGAAATAGTCGTCAAGCTGTCGACACGTCCGGAGAAGCGCGTCGGCAGCGACGAGCTGTGGGATCACGCCGAAGACGTCATGGGCAAGGTTCTGAAGCAGATCGAGGAACAGTCCGGCGGCCGCGTGAAGACCGATATCCTGCCGGGCGAGGGCGCTTTCTACGGTCCCAAGTTCGAATACACCCTTCGCGACGCCATCGGCCGTGAGTGGCAGTGCGGGACGACACAGGTCGATTTCAACCTGCCGGAGCGCTTCGGGGCCTTCTACGTCGACAAGGACGGCGAGAAGAAGACGCCGGTGATGATCCACCGTGCGATCTGCGGTTCCATGGAACGGTTCCTCGGCATTCTCATCGAGAACTTCGCCGGTCACTTCCCGCTTTGGTTCGCACCGCTGCAGATCGTCGTCGCGACGATCACTTCGGAAGCCGATGCCTATGGTCAGGAAGTTGCCGATCTTCTGAAGGCGAAGGGACTGAAGGTCGAGACGGATTTCCGCAACGAGAAGATCAACTACAAGGTCCGCGAGCATTCGCTGGCCAAGGTGCCGGTGATCGTCGTTTGCGGGATGCGCGAAGCCGAGGAGCGGACGGTGAACGTACGCCGGCTCGGCTCCAAGGATCAGACATCCATGTCGCTGGATGACGCCATCGCGGCCTTTGCCGGCGAGGCTGTTCCGCCGGACCTCCGGTAAGCTTTTCCGAAAGAGGCCAAACAAATCGGCCCACTGTCCGGTATCTCGGGCAGTGGGCCTTTTTTTATGAGCGCGATCCGGAACGCGAGATGCCTCGTGTCAGGAGACGTCGAACGTCCGCGATGGATGAGAGCAGTGGTGGTTCGGTCAGTCCGTGAGGGCTGCCTGCTCGCCGGAAAGTTCGCTCAAGGTTGTCACCACTTCCACTTCCCGGTCCTGGCCGGGTGTGACTTCGAACGTGTGCAGGTAGGTCTTGCCATCGTTACGCGCCAGGGCTTCATATTCGCCCGCTGCCAGAACGAAGTCCGGGAAGGCCCCGGTGGCTTCCACGACGACATCGCCGCCGGGGCTGAGCACTGACCATGTCGTGTTGGCAATGGCTTCGCCGCCACGCTCGTTGACGAGCTTCAAGGTAATGTCCGCTGCCTTGTGGAAGATCGTCGCTTCCGTCAGCTTTCCGGGCAGGACCTGAATGTCGGCTCGCACGGTGGCATTCACGCTGCCGTAGTGGCTGACCACATGATAGGTCTCCGCGTTGAGGCGGATGATCGAACCCGGCTTGATGTTGCTGACGATCTGTTCCCGCTCGCCGCGCTTGTCGAATTTCATGCCGTAGATGTCGAAGGAGATGGGCTGGCCGTCCAGGCTGGCGCCGTCCTTCAGCGATGCGCCAAACTTGATACCGCCGGCGTTCAGCGTGACCATCTTCGACTGGACTTCCTTGCCGATGCGAATGCGGTTCGTTGCTTGCGCATGGCCGTAGGCCGTGTGAATCAGGTAGGTGCCCGGTTCGAGCCGGAACTCGGCGTCACCGCCGTGTGAGGTCGCGACGAGCTGCAGCTTGCCGTCCGAGGTCATGCTGTCGGAATAGATGCGCCAGATCAGACCGTCATTCAGGGGTTCGCTGTCAGGCGTCAGACGGGCCAGCAGATAAAGCGCGCCTTGCTGAAGCCCGCCCTGAATGCCGGTGAGGCCCGAGCGTGCAGGGGCATAGGGGACCAGCGTGTCGGAGAACAGCGGCTCGGGTTCGCGGTCCAGCAGATTCATGATCGGCTTTTCCGGCTCGACCGGCGGTGCGTTGGGATCGGGCTTCAGGGCCGGCGGCATTGGAGCCGCCTCTTCCTGCGCGAAGCCCGCAGAGGGATGCGCCGCCACGATGGGCGCCGCCAGCACGACAGCTATCACAGCGCCTTTGACGATATTTATCAAAGCGCTGCTCAGCAGAACGGAACCCGACTTTTTCATGCGCACTTCATTATCAGATTGACTCGATGAACTTTACCAGCCTTTTGAATTTTATTCCAACGTGGTTGAATTCGCCCGGCCGGAGCTGACCTGAACCACATCAGGGATGCTTTTGCGAGTGTCTGGACACCGGCTCGAAGACAAAACCGGGCAACGCATCATCGCAGCCCTTAATGGAACGGAAATTTGGGCAAATTCAAGACCTGCCCGAGCGAAGTTGACACATATCGCCGGCCCATCAGCGGGTTGGTGACAAGTAAAGCGACCTGAACGGGATATGTTCATGCCAAACGAGACTGCTCGATCTCCCGAGACACTGGAATTCCTGCGCACGCGGCGCTCGCATCCATCCGTCACAATGACGGGGCCGGGCCCCGACAAGGCCGAGATCGAGGACATTCTGACGATTGCTGCTCGCGTACCGGACCATGGCAAGCTCGCGCCGTGGCGTTTCATTCTCTATCCGGCTTCCGAAGGGAAGCGTATCGGGGAGGCTCTCACGGCACTCCACGAGCGCAAGCACGGGCCGCTGGAGGGGGAGATGCGCACGAAGGAGCTGACCCGGTTTACCCGCGCGCCCGTCATCATCGGCGTGCTCAGCACGGCGGCCGACCACCCCAAGATCCCCTTGTGGGAACAACAGCTCTCCGCAGGCGCCGTGTGCATGAATCTCGTCACTGCGGCCGCAGCGTCCGGATTTGTTTCGCAGTGGCTCACGGAATGGTACAGCTTCGATGAAGAGGCCGCGCGCTATCTTGGAGCACGGGAAGGGGAGCGTTTTGCCGGCTTCATCCAGATCGGAACGCCGACCCTGCCACCGGTGGAGCGCCCGCGCCCGGCACTGGCCGACCTCATCACCAACTGGGAAGAGACCTCCTGAAACATGTTTTATGAAACCGAGAAAAACGATCACGGACTTCCGCATAACCCGTTCAAGGCGATCGTGGCGCCGCGTCCGATCGGATGGATTTCATCGAGGGACACCGAGGGACGCATCAACCTTGCGCCTTACAGCTTCTTCAACTGCATCGCCGACAAGCCACCGATCGTGGTCTTTTCCTCCTCCGGCTACAAGGACAGCGTTTCGAATGTGGATGCCACGGGCGAATTCGTCTGCAACATGGCAAGCTGGGACCTGAAGGACGACATGAACCTGTCGTCCGCAGCCGTTCCGCACGAGACCTCCGAATTCGAGCTGACAGGTCTGGAAATGGCCGACAGCCGGCTGGTTGGCGTGCCGCGTGTCGCGAAGGCCGCGACGGCCCTCGAATGCAAGCACCTTCAAACGCTTCGGCTCAAGGGGCTCGACGGCAAGGAAAGCGATAATTACGCAGTCTTCGGACAGGTTGTAGGCGTTTATATCGATGACAATGTCATCGTTGACGGGATGGTCGACGTCACGCGCTACAGGCCGCTCTCACGTCTCGGCTACATGGACTATGGGGTCGTCGACGAAGTCTTCCAGATGGATCGGCCCAAGGTCTAGGTGCACATTTGGATGGTATCTTGCCGAAGCGCCCATCGGTTCGACTTCGGCGATGCCTTCTGCAAAGAGTTCGACGTTCGTTGACGCTCAGGCGGTCGCAATCATGCGGCCGTTTTGCGTTTCGCGCTTGTCGACTCAGGGAAAATGGAGGCAACGGAAGGCTCCGGCTGCCGTATTTCCTGACGCGTTTTTCCCAAGAAAATATCCGGAAACTGTGACCTGTCCACAAGGTGGCCCGAACGCCCTCGCAAATCTACGAAGGCGAAAAGAAAAAGAAAATTCCACGACTTGCCCGGACCTGTGACTGTGTGTTGTTAAGGGATTGTTAACCTTTTGGGCGTGAAAGTTAATCTCAAGGTTAATGAAGTGATAATCAGTTCCATCGAGGAGACAGCGTCATGCGGGTTGCTGACACTACCTCGATCGCGTCTCGGATCGAGCTTGCGTTTCAGTCTGCGAGTACATCGACAGGTACGTCCTTCGACTACCTGGTGAAGACCGCTGCACGGGAATCGTCGTTCAATCCATCGGCGAAAGCCAAAACGTCAAGCGCGACCGGCTTGTTCCAGTTCATTGAATCGACATGGCTCGAAACGATGAAGGAGGCCGGGCCCAGGCACGGGCTCGAGAAATATTCCGACCAGATCCAGCGCGGCCGGAACGGGAGGTACTACGTCAGCGATCCGGGCATGCGGCGGAAGATTCTCGATCTGCGCAAGGATCCGGAAGTGTCTTCCATGATGGCGGGCGCCCTGACGCAGAAGAACTCCGATCTTCTGGAACGCAAGATCGGACGCGAGCCCACCGACGGCGAGCTCTACATGGCGCATTTCCTGGGTGCGAAGGGCGCAAGCAGGTTGATCGACGCTGCTGCCTCCAATCCGGACATGCGCGCCGACAAGGTCTTTTCCGCGCAGGCCAGAGCCAACAAACCGATCTTCTATGAGCGGAACGGCAAGGCCCGTTCCATGCAGGAAGTCTACGAGGTCATTGTCTCCAAACATGACGTCGTGACCATGATTGCCGAAGCCGGGACCAAGCGGGATCTTCGCTCCGGTGCTCTCAGAGATGTCGCGGCGCTGCCGTCTTCCAAGCCCGACATGTTCGCGATCAATCAGCAGACATTCGACCATCTTGCAGGCGATCCTGCGGCGGCCTTTGCGTTGCAGGCCAAGCCGGCGGCGCCGGGCCAGATGGCGATCCGGGAACTGGCCTTTGCCGAGCTTCCCGAATCCAATCCGCTTCAGTTTGCCGAGGCCTCGGTTCCCCTGCCGCTGCAGGAGGAGAAAACCAGGGCGGCAAATGCGCCGAGCGCCGTTTTCCTGCAAGAGCAGACCGCTGCCGTGAACACGCAGCCGCAGCGGGCCGATGCAGCGTCCGTCAATTCGGAGGCGGCTCCGGCCGTCAGCACGACAAACCGGATTGTGAGTGCATTCCAGGCAGCCGAGACAGCCAATCCGTTCGAGGCACTGTTCCGCAACGACCCGGGGGCGTCTCAGGCCGGCGTCAATCCGCGCTTCGCATCCGCCTTTGCCGCGGTCGAGGAAGCGGCGCGCTTCAGCGCTCATTCGGGAACGTCCAATCAGGTTGCCGCGCAACAGCTGGCTCTTGCCAATCAGGGCGGTCCGCTGGATCTGACCCGTTTTCTCCGGTTGAAGGCCGAGGAGGAGCAAAGGGATCTGCTGCCGCCTGCCTGATGGGAAAGAAGGCGGAAACCAGCCGAATTTATGGTGAACCGATCGTTAAGCCTTTGGTGTCAGGATGGGCGCTGACATTTGGGAAGATTGTTTTATCGCCATGACAGCAGACGACATTTTGCAACTTTGTGACGAAAAGCACGCATTGGCTTCGGTGGCCGCGAAAGAGCTGGCCCAGCGTTATCTCGCAGCGGAGCCGGGAAGTCGGGAACAGGTGGACATGACGACACTTATGACAATTCTGCTGGACGACCCGAGCCGGCCTGTCCGCAAGGCGGTGGCGAAGGCGCTTGCGTCAAGCGCTATCGCGCCGGGCCATGTCGTCCGCTGCCTCGCAGGTGATGTCGACGAAGTCGCCGTTCACGTTCTGGCGCATTCTCCGATTCTCACAGATGCCGAGCTGGTCGACCTGTTCGCGGAGGGCAGCGACGCGGTTCAGTGCGCGATTGCGGGCCGCACGGACGTCTCGGCGTCTCTCGGTGCCGCCATATGCGAAGTCGGATGCGAGCAAGCCTGCCGCGTTCTGTTGAACAACGGCGGCGCCAGCATTCTGCAGTCGTCTCTGCTTCGGCTCGCCCAGAGATTCGAGAACCACGCCGACATCTGCGACCAGCTTCTCAAGACACAGCATCTTCCCTTGATTGCCCGCTACGAACTGCTCATGCGTCTTGCGGAGAACCTCGACAATCATCCCATGGTGCTCGAGCGTGTTCCGGAGAACCAGAGACATACGTTCCTGAGTGATGCCGAGGACAGGGTGGTCCTGCGACTCGCGCTGGAAGCGGGCGAGGCGGATCTGCCTGAATTCGTGGAACATCTCAGGATACAGGGCAAGCTGACCACGCGGCTGCTGCTGCGGGCCGTGTGCTGCGGGAGGCTGCGCTTCTTTGCGGCGGCGCTTGCGAACCTCGGCCAGGTGCCTCTGCCGCGGCTTTGCAAGCTCCTGGTGACGGTTCGCCGGTTAGCCTTGCAGGCCATGCTGCGCAAGGCGGGGCTTCCGCTGCGTGCTCACCAGGCGTTTCTTCTGGCGATCGATATCGCCCGTCAGGCCGAGGCCGATTTTACGTATGATCTTGCCCTGGATGAAGCCCGCGCACTGACGGAAGCGCTGCTGGCGGAAATGCAGGACGGCGCGCTCGGTGCCGATGGGGATGTGACCGCGTTCCTGCGCCGCTTCGCGATCGACGTCGCGCGCCTCGAGGCCCGGCTTCTCGTGAAGAACGGCAGCAGTCAGATCACACGGGCAGCCTGATCAGGGGGAAGTGCTCTCGCACACCTGTCGTTCAACGCATGGATCCGATTTTCAGCTCCAGGATGGTATGCACGCCGGAGACGCTGCGTCGGACTCAGTCGCCCGATTCATCCGCCGAGGGAAGCTGCGCGAGATAGCTGTCGCTGACCGTTCTTAGAACAGCCAGAAGCTCGACCCCGGTCCTGTTGTCGCCGTCCCTCGCGCCCTCCGCGACCATCGCGCGGATCGCCTCGACGAAGCGCTCTGTCAGCTCCAGCGGCAGCGCTTCCGGTGACGGCAGGTTCTCAATAAGATTGCAGAAACTTGCAGCGACCTCTCCGACCAGCGGGAAACCCAGAGTCAGGGCCTGCCCCTTGATATTGTGGGCGGCCTGATAGAGCGGATCCAGCGTATCGGCGGACACACCCTCCCGGCGGATCACGTTCCACGCTTCCAGAAGGTTGCTGCTTTCGCTTTCCATCCACTTGGCAAAATGCGGCGAGAGGCGCTCAAGGGCCGCTTCGGCTGCCTTCACCGGATCGAATTTCTTGGCTTCGCGGGGCGTCAGTTCTCGGACCTTGCTGCGCAAGTCTGTCGGCGGATGCAAGACTTCGTATTCTTCATCCTCGGCTTTGTCAGCCATAGCGGCGCATGTCCTTGTTCGTGCGAGAAATGTCGTCTGGCCGAATTATCCGGCGACATGTTTAACAGGTCGTTTCGCGCCAACGGATTGTCTGACGTGCAAAGCAATCATCAATAGCGGAACATCTCGGTCAGAATGCGCTCGTCCCAGCCATGATCGGAATCGAACATGATCAAGCCTTTCGTCTCGCTGGCCTCGCGCACCGAAACGTGAGTGACGCGACGGATCTCGGTGTGATCTGCGGAGGCACTGACGGGACGTTTGGCAGCGTCCAGAATTTCGATATCAACCGTCGCCCAGTTGGGCAGCAGGGCACCGCGCCAGCGGCGCGGCCTGAAGGCGCTGATCGGTGTGAGAGCAAGCAGTTGCGCTGTGATCGGCAGGATCGGTCCATGCGCAGACAGGTTGTAGGCGGTGCTGCCTGCCGGTGTAGCGACGATGATGCCGTCGCAGATCAACTCATCCAGCCGAACGCGACCGTCGATCGAGACCCTCAGACGGGCCGCCTGCGAGGTCTGGCGCAGAAGCGAAGCCTCGTTGATCGCCAGTGCCTTGTGGGCAGTCCCTTCGTCATCGAGCGCAGTCATCTCCAGAGGGCGAATGGTCGTAATGTCGGAATGGCGCAGCCGGTTGAGGAGATTATCCTCCCGATACTCGTTCATCAGAAAGCCGACAGAGCCACGGTTCATGCCGTAGATCGGCTTGCCGCAGCCCATATGGGCATGAAGCGTCTGGAGCATGAGCCCGTCACCACCAAGTGCGACGATCACATCCGCTTCCGCTACCGGCACATTGCCGTATCTGGCCGCAAGGCTCTCCTGCGCGGCGCGTGCCTCAGCGGTGTCGCTCGCCACGAAGGTGAGTTTTTCCACCGCGTCAGTCCGTCTGGAGGGCTTCTCCGGCAAAAGTGCGGACTGGTTCATTTTCAAGCTGGATCCAGGGTTGATGTATTTTTGAACCATGAAGGCTTTGAGGTTCGAGGCAGATCAGAAAGCGAATTGGATATACGCAACTATTGGCGTGTGTCGTCCTCCGGCGCAAGGTCTGCGCAGGAAGCTTTTTCAAGAAGGCTCTGCCAGCGCTGGTACGGAACGATGACCGACCGGTCGCCATCCAGCTTTGCCGACATGATACCCGCGACCCGAAACCCATCCTCAGTTTCCACCAGGAGCGGGCCACCCGAAGCTCCACTTTCGGAGGGGCAGTCGGTGATCCAGACGCCGGACTTGCGTTCGAGAACCTCGCAGGTTGCCGCCGAAGGAAGGAGCCGTCGGCTGCGGCGATACCCGACCGAGCGCAGCTCGGCATTCTTTTCGAGGCTTGCCTCATCCGCGGGCGACAGCGGTGGAACAGGCGGCAATGTGCTTCGAGTCTTCAGCACGATCAGACCCGCGTCATGCCTCAGGCCGCCAAAGGACGGGGTGCTGGAAGGGGCAAAGTTCGTCAGCGTGACGAAGCATCTTGCTTCCAGACGTTCCGCATAGCTGTCCCGTCTGACACCGGCGATGAAAAGAAGGTCTCTCAGCGGCAGGGGCTTCAGTGTCCGGCTGTTGTAAAGGCAGTGTGCGGCGGTCAGAACAAGATCGGCTGCGACCAGCGTTCCGGTGCACATGGACCGTGTGTTAAAGCCTGCCACGTTGACACGGCCGACGGACGGCCAGGGGGCGGATGTGCTGTCGATCACCTCAAGCGCCGGCGTTTCGGCGCGGACCGGTTCGACAATTAAAGACGTTGCAAGGGGGGAGGCGGCCGCCGCCAGCAGAGTGAGCTTTCTTCCGTACCTGGCCGTCCCGATCAACGCGCGCATCTGAAGAGCATTGAGCCTTGTTTGCCGCTGGTGAGGTCACGCCGCGAAGCGTGCCTCAGCCATGATAGTCCCAGACCATGGATCGCGCGAGTGTTTCGTCATTGTGCCGCATGCGCTGAGACAGCAGCGCCTGGAGATTGGCCATCACGATATCCGGTCTGTCCTGTGCCACATTTGTTGGCGCGGTGGTCTTGTGCGCCGTCGGCATCAGCAGGTCGGGAAGGTCGGCGAAATGGACGTAGTGCCAGTCCCGGCTCAGGCGGCTGATCAGTGCCGGTGAATTCCTGCCTGAAATCATCGGCGGAAAAAGGGCGCGATGGCGCGCGAAAAGCTGACGGTAGTCGAATTCCCAGATCGCGGCGTCGCGCCATGCCACCGGAGTTTGTCCGCGCAGGTAAGGCAGAAGGCTGTCGCCATCTGGTGCGTGGGTCGGCTCAAGATGAAGCAGATCAAGAAGCGTCGGGAAAACATCGGCTGCGGAGGTCAAGGCCGTGACCCGGTTGGCCCGTGCAGCGCCGGGGAGGCGTATGATGAGCGGAATATGATAGCTCTGACGATGGAAGCCGCCTTTGCCGAGCATCCAGTGATCTCCCATCATCTCGGCATGGTCCGAGGTGAAGATGATCAGCGTGTCATCGCTTCGGTCCAACGTCTTGAAAATGCGGCCGAGCTGCGCGTCGACTTCACTGATCATCCCGTAGTAGAGCGCCCTGAGGCGCCTCAGTTCGTGTCGCGTTAAATCGCGCACGAGACCGTCGGCGCCCGGGATGTGGTGCGACAGATGTTGCGCGTCCTGAAGTGCAGCGACGAGGGGATGAAGCGCAGCTTCCTCCTGTGGAGTGTCCGCGCCGGAAAAGTCCGGCCCGTCGGTAGCATCATACATTTCATTATAGGGCTCGGGGACGACGATGGGCGGGTGCGGCCGCAGGTAGGAAACATGGGCCATCCAGGGCCGGTCACCATCCTGTTCCCCCAGCCAGCGAAGAAAGGCATCCGTCAGAAAGGCGGTCTGCGTTTCCTCCGGCCCGTAGCGTGGTGATTGCCGTGAGATCCGCTCACCTTTGTCTGCCGGTACCTGATGGATATCCTGGAGAGCCTTCCTGTCGTACCCCCTGGCCGCGAGCCATGAGAGCCAGGGCCCGTCGTCTTCGGGCAGGCTCTGGCGCACGGTGAAGCCGGGGAGGGTGCCTTCATAAGTGCTCAACGCCGGGTCGGCCGGATCGTGGTAGCGGGGATCCGGGGCGGTGTCGGTGTAGCCGAAAAGCGTCGGATTATATCCTGCCCGCCTTGCGGCACGGGCGATGTTGTCGAAGCGGTTATCGAGAGGTGCCCCGTTGCGGACCACCCGGTGGTTCATCTGATAGAGGCCGGTATAGAGCGAAGCGCGGGCGGGCGAGCAGGGGGCTGTCGGGGCGTAGTGCTGTTCGAACAACGTCCCCGTTGCGGCGAATGCGTCCAGATTGGGTGTGAGGACAACCGGGTGTCCGGCTGCGCCGAGGCAATCTCCTCGCCACTGGTCCGCAGTGATCAGGAGGATGTTCGGACGTCCCGTCATTCCCGTTCGAGCGTTTCGATAAGAGCTGGCAGGTCCGCGACGGTATCGATGACATGATCGGCTCCGGCCGCTTTTAGGTGTTCGGTCGCCATCTTGCGGATGGCATCCACCTCTGCATCGGAGAGGGCGGCGAGTTCGTCCGGTGTCTTGCCGGCGTAGTTGCCCGACAGTGCCAGACCCACGGTGACGCAGCCGGCGGCTACGCCCTCCGCGATGCCTGGTTCCGTATCATCGACCTTGATCACCGCGCTCGGCGGGTAGGCCACCAGGTCAACGAAGCACTGATACATGCCGAGCGGCCCCGGCCGGCCTTCGGGAAGGTCGTCCGCGCAGATCAGGTTGTCCGGCACGTATCCTTGCTCGGCTGCCTTTGGCAAGACACGCTCCATGATCGAGCGGGTGTAGCCGGTGGTGGAGCCGATCTTGAGACCCTTGCTGCGCAGGCTGGTGACGGTTTCCAGCGCGCCGGGCACGAGATCGGAGAAGTCGGCGACCACGTCCTCGTTCATGGGCACGAAAACCTCATAGACCTTGTCGACGTCCCTGTCCGTCGGGGTCTGGCCGTATTTGGCGAACCACTGGGCGGAAATGTCCGGGTCGTCCATCATGGCCCGGATATGGTTCCATTTGGGTTTGCCCATGGGCGCGCGCGCCTGCTCGATCGTGGCTTCGATACCAAATGTTTCGAAGGCCTTCACGAAAACACCCATCGGGGCGAAGGAGCCGAAATCGATCATCGTGCCGGCCCAGTCGAAGACAACGGCTTTGAACTTCATCATCAGATCAGATCCTATGAATAGAGGTCTGCAATGGTTTCCTCGCCAATGGCAAAGGCGGTGGAGGCTCCGCAGCCGGCTGTAACGACCACGAGACGTGTCGCGTCATCCGGCGCGTCCGTGAAACGCCAGCTGTCCGGCGCGCTGGCGTAGGTGCCGATCCAGCTTTCGGAAACGGAATACCGACGTAAATCGAGGACGGAATTCATCTCGGACAAGATCAAATCGTTCACGATCTTGTCGGCGAACGGATCGGGTGTCTTTCCATAATGGTGGCTGTCGCCAACGACGAGGCTGCCGTCAGAGGATTGGACCACGATGAGGTGGACGCCGTTTTGTCTGTGGTCGGCCATTTCGGCATCGAGCCGGACTTTCAACTGGGTGGCCTCGGGCAGCTCTGCATAGCCAAGGTAACGGGCAAGGCCGAGGTCGGACATGATGGCGGTTTCGAGCTGGAACGGGGTTTCCGGCATGACCCGCAGCATCTGCAGTTTGCACCGGGTGACGTTGTGGGCCGCGATGCGGTCCGCAAAGAGGCCCGTCAGATCGTCTCCGGGACAAACGATGGCTGTTTCGGCGTGAACAGGCCCGCGCGACGTTTCGATTTTTGGCGTTTCGACATGGCTGACGCTCGTGTGCCAGAGGAAGTCGACGTCGTGCTCCTCTTTCAGCCAGGCTGCGAGCCGTGGAATGGCCGTTCTGGATTCGACCCTGACTTCATGGGGAGAATACAAAGCGCCGGTGATGTTGTTCTTGCGGATCGCGGGCGCCTGCTGGGCAGCTTCCTTCACGGATATGCGTCGGCATTCAGCGCCCATTTCCGTCTGCAGGAAAGCGTCGATAACGGCTTCCGATTCCGGCAGCCGTGCAGTGACGATCAGGCCGCGCTGTACGATAGGGATGTCCGCCGCCTCTGCGATGTCGGTCCAGACTTCACGGCTGCGGGCGGCTTTCTGCCAGCAGTCGCCAGCTTGCTGACCGGTTACGGTGACAAAGCCGAAATTTCGGATGGAGGCGCCGTTGGCCGCGTCATCACGGTCAATCACGACGACTTTCTTTCCGAGGCGGGCGGCGGCCAACGCGTGGGCCAGCCCGACGATCCCGGCGCCGACGATAGCCAGGTCGTATATCTTTTCGGTCATGCGGAGACTGCTTTCAATGGGATGCTTCTGGTCGGATGTCTGAGGCGTTTGTGTGGTCGGATCGTCTTTGACTGGTGTCTGTGCCGGATGCCGGTCCTTCTGACAGATGCAGCGCAGCAGCGATATTTGACCCCGCGATTTGAAACGCACATGACGAAATTCACAATCAAAAACTTGCAACTCCGGCAATAAAACCCACGCGGCGGACGTGGTTGGCCGGGGCGGTGAATGGTGCGGCGCAGCATTTCGGTTGCATGAAAATTAGCCCTGCGCATAATAACGGCATGAGCGATGGGCTTTCGATACTCGTCATTGACGACAACCGGATCCGGGCATCCATCATCGAGCAGGGATTGCGCGATGCCGGGCATGATCAGGTCATTCTGGTGCATCAGATGGATCGGCTCGTCAGGCAGATTGCGGATATCAATCCGGATGTCATCGTCATCGATCTGGAAAATCCCAATCGCGACCAGCTGGAGCACATGTTCCAGGTGTCCCGCGCCGTCCGTCGTCCGATCGCCATGTTCGTCGACCGGTCCGACAGCCATTCCATCGAGGCTGCCGTCGATGCGGGCGTGTCCGCCTATATCGTGGACGGCTTGAAGCGCGAGCGGGTGAAGCCCATTCTGGACATGGCAATCAGCCGGTTCCGCGCATTTTCGAAACTGGCCGAGGAACTTGAGGAAGTGCGTACGGAGCTGGCCGACCGCAAGACCATCGACAGGGCGAAGGGGATCCTGATGAAATCGAAGGGGCTGAGCGAGCAGGAGGCCTACGACCTGCTGCGCCGTACGGCCATGAACCAGAGCCGGAAGATCATCGAGGTGGCGCAAAGTCTGGTCATCGCCAGCGGTCTGCTGGGAGGCGAGGCGTGACACAGGAAAGCGGAACGGGGCGGGGCGGCCGAGCTGGAGGCCGGGGGACAATGGACACAGGATTGAAGCCGGTGATCGCCGGATATATTCCGCTGCTGGACAGCGCCGTCCTCGTGGCGGCCGCGCGGATGGGATTTGCCGAGCGTGAAGGCGTCTCCCTCAAGCTTGTGCGTGAAACGTCCTGGGCAAATATCCGGGACAGGATTGCCGTCGGTCATTTCGATGTCGCGCATATGCTTGCTCCGATGCCGATCGCTGCGAGCCTGAACCTGACCAGTCTTGCCGTACCCATGATCGCGCCGATGCTGCTTGGGCTCGGCGGGAACGCGATCACGGTTTCCGCCGACCTGTGGGGTGATATGGCGCATGCGGGCGCCGATCCGGCGGGGGATCCGGCCTCGACGGGCAAGGCGCTTGCGCAGGTCATTGCCATGCGTCGGGGTGGCCGCCAGCGCCTCCTGCGCTTTGGCGTCGTGCATCCGTTTTCCGGACACGCCTATGAGCTTCGCTATTGGCTGGCGGCAGCGGGCATCGATCCGGACAAGGACGTGGAGATTTCCGTGCTGGCGCCTCCGGTCATGGCCGATGCGCTCGCCGAGCACCAGATCGACGGTTATTGCGTCGGCGAACCGTGGAACACAGCGGCGGTGGCAGCCGGTACGGGGCGGATTGCGACCTACAAGCAGGCGATCTGGCCGGACAGTCCCGAAAAGGTTCTGGGGGTCACCCGCAAATGGGCTGACAGCAATCCCGAGACCCTGTCAGCGCTGCTCAGGGCTCTCTCGGCGGCGGCGGACTGGTGCTCGGAGCGTGAAAACGCCGAAGTCCTGGCCGGAGTTCTCTGCGAGCCGGAGTTTCTCGGATGTCCGGTCGAAATCTGTCTGCCCGCTCTGACTGGACAGATGCAGTTCGACCAGTCGACTTCCAGACAGATTCCCGATTTTCTGACGTTTGCAGGTGGCGCAAAAGCGTCCCCGACACCGGCGCATGGCCGCTGGTTTTTCGAGCAGATGGTCCGCTGGAGCCAAGCCGGCGAAACGTCCGCTTCCGTGAGAGAGGCGGAGAGCGTCTTCTCGTCTGATCTCTACCGCGCCGCGCTCGGTCTTGCTGCGTCGGTTCCGGACCCGGTCTTTCACCTCTTCGATGAAGCGTGACGACGTGTGAAAGACTGGTGGCGACGCTTTTCCGGATCGCGGCGTAGCCGAGTTGCGATGCACAAAAAAAGCTCAATTGCACACGATCTGCGCCACCAAATGATGCATGGCTGACGCTGTGGAGACGTGTCCAAAATCTCTATACAACTGAAAAACAATGTAAATCGGCAGATTGTGAATTTTGGCACGGTTCGTGCTTTTAAGCTCACGTGGCCGACGAAGGCCCACGAAATATAGCGCTCATTGCCGGGCGCACAGGCAAAGCCGCCGATCTGAATTGCATGGTCCTCCTCCCATACATGCATTTCAGTCGGCGGCTTTTTTCGTTTTAGCCCGGCAATCCTGACGCGTTGACCGGGGACATTGAGGGGAAACAGGACGTGATAACGGCAAGCACTTTTACTCTCACCCGCAGGGCCGCCCTTGGTGCCCTGATGGCTGCATCCGCACTCGCAACGGTTTCGGGCGCTTCCGCCGATATGCTGGATGTCGAGAAGGACGAACTCACTTTCGGCTTCATCAAGCTGACCGACATGGCGCCGCTCGCAGTCGCCTACGAACAGGGGTACTTCGAGGACGAGGGTCTCTATGTGACGCTTGAGCCGCAGGCCAACTGGAAGGTGCTGCTGGACCGGGTCATCACCGGTGAGCTGGACGGCGCCCACATGCTGGCCGGTCAGCCGCTGGCTGCCACCATCGGCTTCGGTACGAAGGCGCACATCGTTACGCCGTTCTCCATGGATCTCAACGGCAACGGTATCACCGTTTCCAACGAGATCTGGGAGATGATGAAGCCGAACCTGGAGATGCAGGACGACGGCAATCCGGTCCATCCGATCAAGGCGTCCGCCCTGAAACCGGTGGTCGACAAGTTCCGCTCCGAGGGCAAGCCCTTCAACATGGGCATGGTCTTCCCGGTTTCGACCCACAATTACGAGCTGCGCTACTGGCTCGCCTCCGGTGACATTCACCCGGGTTACTATTCCGACACGGACATTTCCGGAAAGATCAAGGCCGACGTGCTTCTGTCTGTTACCCCGCCGCCGCAGATGCCGGCGACGCTGGAGGCCGGCACGATCTATGGCTATTGCGTCGGAGAGCCCTGGAACCAGCAGGCCGTTTTCAAGGGGATCGGCGTGCCGGTCATCACTGACTACGAGATCTGGAAGAACAATCCGGAAAAAGTCTTCGGCATGACCGAGGAATTCACCGAGGAAAACTCCAACACCACACTGGCCGTCACCAAGGCGCTGATCCGCGCGGCGAAGTGGCTCGATGAAAACGACAATGCGAACCGCATGGAAGCGGTCGAGATCCTGTCGCGTCCCGAATACGTCGGAGCGGACAAGGAAGTCATCGCCAACTCCATGACCGGCACCTTCGAGTACGAGAAGGGAGACACGCGCGAGGTTCCCGACTTCAACGTCTTCTACCGCTACTTCGCCACCTATCCCTATTACTCCGACGCGGTCTGGTATCTGACCCAGATGCGCCGGTGGGGGCAGATCGGCGAATACAAGCCGGACAGCTGGTATGACGAAGTCGCCAAGTCCGTCTACCGCCCGGACATCTATCTCCAGGCCGCCGAAATGCTGGTGGAGGAAGGCCTCGTTGAGAAGGACGATTTCCCCTGGGACACTGATGGATACCGCGCGCCGACACCGGCAGCGGATGTCATCGACGGCATTCCCTACGACGGAAAACAACCCAACGCCTACATCGACAGCCTGCCGATCGGTCTGAAAGGCAAGCAGTCCGTGAACGGCACGGAAGTCGTGGGCGGCTGATCGCCATCGCCGGGACGGGCGGCCGTGCCGCCTCCCGTTCCGGCGTCTGCCTCAAATCCATCGAACGATCGGAACGTCGAGACAGGGACCAATCGTCATGGCCAACGCCGACACTGCAGGCAGCCGGGAGATCGCCCGCGCGGAACGCCGGGAAAGAGTTTTCGCCAGGATCAGCAAGGCTGCCGGCTGGCTCGATGCCCTGGGCCTATCCTGGACCGTGCCGCTTTTGAGGATCGCAGCGGGCGACAGTCCGAAGGAGCAACTCGGCGAACTCAAGCGCGTGCTCCTGATCCCTCTCATGGGCATTGCGGCCTTTCTGGTTCTCTGGGGTATTCTGGCCCCGCAGGTTCAGACATCGCTCGGCGCCGTGCCCGGGCCGGCGCAGGTCTGGGAACAGACAGTCGTTCTGTGGCAGGACCATGTGCGCCAGCGCGAGAAGGCCAGTGCCTTCTACGAGCGTCAGGAAGAGCGCAACGCCAAGCTTGAGGCGGCCGGAAAGTCCGACCGCATCAAGTGGCGTACCTATACCGGCGCACCGACCTATATCGACCAGATCGAAACGTCCCTGAAGACGGTGGGGCTCGGCTTCCTGATCGCGACGATAATTGCCGTGCCGCTGGGGATTGCCTCGGGACTGTCCAGAACCTTCAACGGCGCGATCAATCCGCTGATCCAGATCTTCAAGCCGGTCTCGCCGCTGGCCTGGCTTCCCATCGTCACCATGATCGTATCGGCTACCTATGCGGATGCCTATGAGTGGCTGTCGAAGTCGCTGTTGATCTCGGCGGTCACCGTGACGCTATGCTCGATGTGGCCAACGCTGATCAATACGGCGCTGGGCGTTGCGTCGGTCGACAAGGACCTGATGAACGTCGGCCGCGTCCTGCAGCTTCCCACCTGGAAGACCATCACCAAACTTGTGCTGCCGTCCTCGCTGCCGCTGATCTTCACTGGTCTTCGCCTGTCGCTGGGTGTGGGCTGGATGGTGCTGATCGCCGCCGAAATGCTGGCGCAGAACCCGGGTCTCGGCAAATTCGTCTGGGACGAGTTCCAGAACGGGTCTTCCCAGTCGCTCGCCAAGATCATGGTCGCCGTCCTGACCATCGGCATCATCGGTTTCATGCTGGACCGGCTGATGTTCGCCCTGCAGCGCGCCTTCACATTCTCGGCCAATCGCTAAGGAGACGGATATGTCCTTTCTGGAAATCTCCGGCGTCTCCAAGTCCTACGGCGAAGGCGCCAACAGGACGGCGGTGCTGGAGGCTATCGACCTGAAGGTGGAAGAGGGCGAATTCATTGCCATCGTCGGATTTTCCGGCATGGGCAAGACAACGCTCATTTCTCTCCTCGCCGGGCTGATCGAGCCGGATACCGGAGGCATCGTCTTCAAGGGACGGGAAATCGACGGGCCGAGCCCGGACAGGGGCGTGGTGTTCCAGTCCTATTCGCTGATGCCCTGGCTGACGGTGGCCGGCAACGTGGCTCTGGCGGTCGACAGTGTCTTCCGCAAGAAAAGCTCTTCCGAGCGAAAGGAGATCTTCGACAGGTATATCCAGATGGTTGGTCTCGGCCATGCTCGCGACCGCAAGCCGGCGGAACTTTCAGGCGGAATGCGCCAGCGCGTTGCCGTTGCCCGTGCGCTTGCCATGCAGCCGGAGCTGCTGCTGATGGACGAACCGCTGTCGGCGCTGGATGCCTTGACCCGCGCAAAGCTGCAGGACGAGTTCGCGGCCATCTGCGACGAGGAAAAGAAGACCATCGTCCTGATCACCAACGACGTCGATGAAGCGATCCTGCTTGCCGACCGCATCATTCCCCTCAAGCCGGGGACTGCAAAGGCTGAGGCAGCGACCCTCGGACCGGAGTTCAGGGTCTCTTTCGATCGACCGCGCGACCGCGGCGAGCTCAATCACGACGACAGCTTCATCAGCCTGCGGGCGGAGATCACCGAGTATCTGATCACGGCCGGTGCGGAGCGTGGCGCGGATCTTGAGCGGGATATCGTTCTGCCGGACATCGTGCCGATCACGCAGCGCCCAGCGGCCAGGGAAAAGATTCCCCAGGCCTATCAGCGTGCGGCCGAGACCGCGACTGATGAGCGGTATCTCGCGTTCTCCGACCTCAAGAAGGTTTATCCGACGCCCAAGGGGCCGCTGACGGTGGTCGACGGGTTCGACCTGAAGATGAAGAAGGGCGAGTTCGTAACGCTCATCGGGCATTCGGGCTGCGGCAAGTCGACCGTTCTCTCAATGGTCGCCGGCCTCAATCCGATCACGGAAGGCGCAATCGTTCTCGATGGCACCCATGTGACCCAGGCCGGCCCCGACAGGGCTGTCGTGTTCCAGGCACCCAGCCTGATGCCCTGGCTCACCGCCTATGAGAATGTCGAACTCGGGGTCGACAAGGTCTACCCGGATGCGTCCCGTGCGGAAAAGCGGGATGTGATCGAGTACTACCTTTCCAAGGTCGGTCTTGCCGATGCCATGGACAAGGATGCCGCCGATCTCTCCAACGGCATGAAGCAGAGGGTCGGGATTGCCCGTGCTTTCGCCCTGTCGCCGAAACTGCTCCTGCTCGACGAACCTTTCGGCATGCTCGACAGCCTGACCCGCTGGGAGCTTCAGGACGTCCTGATGGATGTCTGGAAGCGGACCGAGGTGACGGCGATCTGCGTCACCCACGATGTCGATGAGGCGATCCTGCTCGCCGATCGGGTGGTGATGATGTCGAACGGTCCGAATGCCCGTATCGGCAACATCATGGACGTCGACCTGCCGCGTCCCCGTTCGCGCAAGGAGCTGCTCGCGCATGCGGATTATTACGCCTACCGCGAGGAACTTCTGGACTTCCTGGAAGCCTACGAAGGTGGGGCGAACCCGAGCGAGGACCAGCTTCAATCCATCCAGCAGAAACGGGCAGCGCGCATGGCACGGCAGAAAGCCGCCGTGCACGCGGCCGAATGAAAGGGAAGGTGAGTGACATGACGCCAGATCAGATCCAGCGCGTGCAGACCTCCTTCGGCAAGGTGGCGCCCATCGCCAACCAGGCCGCCGCGATGTTCTACGCCAGGCTTTTCGATCTCGCTCCGGAGGTCCGTCCGCTCTTCAAGGGCGATCTGGCGGCGCAGGGCGGCAAGTTGATGGCAACGCTCGGCGTTGTCGTGAAAGGGCTGAGCAATCTCGAAGCCATCATTCCGGCCGCAGAGACCCTGGCCGTCAGGCACGTCGATTACGGCGTCAGGGCCGAGCATTACCAACCGGTTGGCGAGGCGCTGTTGTGGACCCTGGAACAGGGACTCGGCAGCGACTTTACCGACGAAACGAAATCCGCATGGGGGGCTGCCTACGCCACGCTTTCGGGCGTGATGATCAAGGCCGCCTATTCCAGACCGATTACAGCGGAGTGATCCCGATGAACAGGAAGAAACTCGTCATTGTTGGCAACGGCATGGCCCCCGGACGCATGCTGGAAGACCTGTTCGAGAAGAACAGGGAAGCCTACGACGTCACGATCTTCAACGCGGAGCCGAGGGTGAACTACAACCGGCTCATGCTGTCGCCGGTGCTCTCCGGCGAAAAGACCTATGAAGACATCATCACCCACGGGGACGACTGGTATGCCGAAAACGGCGTGACCCTGCACAAGTCGGCAAGGGTCAGCGAGATTGACCGGGAAGCCCGGACCGTCACGTCGGAAAACGGCATCACGGCGTCCTACGACAAGCTGGTGATCGCAACGGGCTCCAGCCCGTTCATCATCCCGCTGCCGGGCAAGGACCTTGACGGGGTTCTGACCTACCGGGATCTCGACGATGTCGAGAGGATGCTCGAGACAGCCAAGCGAGGCGGGCGCGCGGTGGTGATCGGGGGCGGTCTGCTCGGGCTGGAAGCTGCTGCGGGCCTCAGGATGCAGGGCATGGATGTCACGGTCCTGCACCTGATGCCGACCCTGATGGAACGTCAGCTCGACCCGTCCGCCGGCTTTTTGCTGGAGGAGGAATTCAAGCGTCGCGGTATCGACGTCCGCACCAAGGCAAACAGTCATGAGATCCTTGGCGACGACACCGGTAAGGTGAGGGGCATTCGCCTGGACGACGGTACCGAGATCGAGGCGAGCATCATCGTCATGGCGGTCGGCATCCGGCCGTCGGTGGATCTTGCCAGGGCGATCGGCCTCGACACCAACCGGGGCATTCTCGTCGGCGATGACATGCGCACCAGCGATGAAAACATCTTCGCGCTGGGCGAATGCGTCGAGCACCGTGGCATGTGCTACGGGCTGGTCGCACCGCTCTACGAAATGGCGCGCGTAATCGCGGAGAACCTTCTGGACGGTGTCGACGCATATGCCGGATCGGCCACAGCAACCAAGCTGAAGGTGACCGGCGTCGATCTTTATTCCGCGGGTGATTTCGCGGAAGGCGAGGACCGTGAGGAAATCGTCCTGCGAGACGCGTCGGCCGGCGTCTACAAGCGGCTGGTCCTGAAAGACAACAAGATCATCGGGGCCGTGCTCTATGGAGAGACGTCGGACGGGCCGTGGTTTTTCGATCTCCTGAAGAAGGGCACAGACGTTTCGGAAATGCGCGAAACGCTGATCTTCGGCCAGGCCTACCAGGGGGGCGCCCCCCTGGACCCTACGGCGGCCGTTGCAGCCTTGCCGGATGATGCGGAAATCTGCGGCTGCAACGGCGTGTGCAAGGGCAAGATCGTCGGCACGATCAAGGAGAAAGGGCTGACGACGCTGGACGGCGTGCGTGCGCATACCAAGGCGTCAAATTCCTGCGGGACCTGCACCGGGCTGGTCGAGCAGCTGATGCAGATCACGCTTGGCGATGCCTACAATCCGGCGGCGGTTACGCCGATGTGCGGCTGCACGACCCTCGGCCACGACGACGTGCGCCGGCTGATCAAGTCCAAGGAACTCAAGACCATTCCGGCCGTGATGCAGGAACTGGAATGGACGTCGTCCGGCGGCTGCGCCAAGTGCCGTCCGGCCCTGAACTATTACCTTGTCTCCGATTGGCCGGACGAATACGCCGACGACTATCAGTCGCGCTTCATCAACGAGCGTGTCCACGCCAACATCCAGAAGGACGGCACCTATTCGGTGGTTCCAAGGATGTGGGGCGGCCAGACGTCGTCGACGGAACTGCGGGCGATCGCGGATGTGGTCGACAAGTTCAGCATCCCGACCGTCAAGGTCACAGGCGGTCAGCGCATCGACATGCTGGGCATCCGCAAGGAAGACCTGCCGGCGGTCTGGGCCGATCTCGGCAAGGCAGGCTTCGTCTCCGGCCATGCCTACGCCAAGGGCCTGAGAACCGTGAAAACCTGCGTCGGCACCGACTGGTGCAGGTTCGGGACGCAGGATTCCACCGGGCTTGGCGTTCGGATCGAAAAGTTCATGTGGGGCTCCTGGACGCCTGCGAAGGTCAAGATGGCCGTCTCCGGCTGCCCGAGGAACTGCGCCGAGGCGACCTGCAAGGACGTCGGTGTCATTTGCGTGGACAGTGGCTACGAAATCCATTTCGCGGGCGCGGCCGGGCTCGACATCAAGGGGACGGAAGTTCTCGGCCTGGTCAAGACCGAGGACGAGGCGCTCGAGCACATCGTGGCAGTGGTGCAGATGTACCGCGAACAGGGCCGGTATCTGGAACGCATCTACAAATGGGCCAAGCGCATCGGCTACGACGAGGTCCGTCGCCAGATCATGGACGATGCCGACAAGCGGAAGAGCTATTTCGACCGCTTCGTCTTCTCTCAGAAATTTGCACAGGTCGACCCCTGGTCGGAGCGTGTCTCCGGCAAGGACAAGCATGAATTCCGGCCGATGGCCGTCATCACCAGGGAGGCAGCGGAATGACTGCGGAAATCCGGAACTGGGTCCCTGTTGGCCAGCTTGAGGACATCCCCCGCGAGGGCGCGCGCTGCGTCAGGAACGGGGAGATGACCATCGCCGTCTTCCGCACGGCGACAGATGACATCTATGCCCTCGAAGACAAGTGCCCGCACAGGAACGGGCCTCTCAGTCAGGGGATCGTCCATGACGGCTGCGTGACCTGTCCGCTGCACAACTGGGTGATCTCACTGGAAACCGGCACCGCTCAGGGCGCCGACGAAGGCCAAACGCTGGCCTTCCCCGTCCGGGTCGAGGAGACCCGGATCTATATCGATCTTTCTTACTCCCACGAAGTCGCCTGAGCGGCGATCCGATCTGTGAAAGGAAACTGGATGTCTTACGTTCCACCTCAGGAATTTGCCGGAAAAATGATCGATGCCGGTGAGGCGAAGATCTTCATGGCCACTAAAGACACGCTAATCCGTGCCTATATGGCCGGCGCAATCCTTGCTCTCGCAGCGGCCTTCGCCGTCACCATCGCCGTCAACACCGGCAACTTCCTGGTGGCGTCGGTGCTGTTTCCGGTCGGTTTCTGCATGCTGTACCTGTTGGGCTTCGACCTGCTGACAGGCGTCTTTACCCTGGCGCCGCTTGCCGTTATCGCAAAGCGCCCGGGCTGCACCTGGGGCGGGGTCTTGCGCAACTGGGGCCTGGTCTTCTGCGGAAATTTCGCCGGTGCACTGACCGTCGCCGTCTTCATGGCGATCATCTTCACCATGGGCTTCAGCCAGGAACCGAACGATGTCGGCCAGCGGATCGGCAAGATCGGTGAAGCCCGAACGCTCGGCTATGCCGCCGCCGGCTGGGCAGGTCTCCTGACGGTCTTTATCCGCGCGGTGATGTGCAACTGGATGGTCTCCACCGGCGTTGTCGCCGCCATGATGTCCAGTTCCGTTTCCGGCAAGATCATGGCCATGTGGATGCCGATCCTGGTGTTCTTCTACCTCGGATTCGAGCATTCCATCGTCAACATGTTCCTGTTCCCGTCCGGTATCATGCTCGGCGGCCAGTTCACCTGGTTCGACTATTTCGCCTACAACGAAATCCCGGTGGTTGTCGGCAATCTCGTCGGCGGGCTGACGTTTGTCGGCGGCATGATCTACGCCACCCACTACAAGACCTCTCCCGCGCGCAACTCCGGCTATGAAAAAGCGCCGGTCGCAACGCCGGCCGAATAGGTCCGCGTCCCTGCCTGTCCCGCCGGCTGGTCTGGCGGGACACCTTCCGGAGGCGGTTTCCCGTGCTCATGCAAAATCCGAATAAAGCGTTGCGGATTGAAGCCAGACAATGTTCGTCTGCCGGCCTGAAACCGGAAAACCAGGACTTTCACGGTCTCGTGGCTCCGCAGGGGTATGCGCTCACCCACAAGGGCATCGCGGTTGCGCTTGCGGACGGGATATCCTCGAGCCCGCAGGGCGCCATGGCGGCGGAGACCGCCGTCAAATCCTTTCTCGAGGACTATTACTGTACCTCAGAGGCTTGGTCGGTCAGGACCTCGGCAGAAAAGGTCATCACGGCTGCGAACTCCTGGCTTCACGGTGAAACGAGAAAGACCGCAAACAGGGACCATGGATGCATCTGCACCTTTTCCGCGCTGATCCTGAAAGGCAGTCGGGCACATGTGTTTCATGTCGGCGACAGCCGTGTCTGGCGTCTCTTTGGTCGGAGCCTCGAGCCGCTGACCCGGGACCACCGCGTGCATGTGTCCGCCAGCGAGAGCCATCTTGGTCGGGCTTTGGGTCTGGGATATTCTGTCGAGATCGATTATCTCGCGCAGGATATAAAGTCAGACGATGTATTCGTGCTCTCGACCGACGGGCTTCACGAATTTGTTCCGCCGAACAGAATTGCCGAAGAGATCTGCCGAAACGACGACCTGAGCGCGGCTGCGGCTTTGCTCGTCGACTTGGCTCTTGAGTCCGGCAGCACCGACAATATCACGATCCAGATCGTGCGCGTGACGGAGCTTGGAGATGCTTCGACGCCGGACTTCCTGTCCGGTCAGGAGATGCTCCCGCCCGCTCCGCTGCCGAAGGTGCCGAGCCAATTCGAAGGGTTCCGGATCCTGCGCAATCTGCACGCCAGCAGCCGCAGTCATATCTATCTGGCTGAAAAAGAGGCGACCGGCGAACTGGCTGCCCTGAAGTTTCCGTCGATCGACATGCGGACCGATGAGGACTACCTGCGCCGGTTCGCGATGGAAGAGTGGATCGCGCGGCGGATCGCATCGCCTCATGTTCTGGGGGCCATGCCTTATCCGCAGGACCGGCGGACGCTTTTTATCGCAAGCGATTATATCGAGGGTCAAACCTTGAGGCAGTGGATGCTGGACAATCCGCGTCCGGATCTGGAGACCGTCCGCGGCATTCTCGAACAGGTCGCCAGGGGACTTCTGGCATTCCATCGCAAGGAAATGATCCATCAGGATCTGCGGCCCGAAAACATCATGATCGACCAGGACGGGACGGTGAAGATCATCGATTTCGGCTCGGTGCGCATCGCCGGCGTCATGGAAGCCGCACCCGCGCTGGACAAGGCGGAAATCCTTGGAACGCATCAATATTCAGCGCCGGAGCTCTTCCTCGGTTACCTCGGCACGGCCCGCAGCGATCTCTTCTCGCTCGGCGTCATCGCCTACGAGATGCTGACCGGTCAATTGCCTTATGGCGCTGCGGTGGGCAGGGCGACTAGCGAAAAAGCGCAGGCGGCTCTGCGCTACAGGAGCGCTCGTGCCATTACGGACAGGGTGCCGGACTGGGTCGACGCCGCGCTCTGCAAGGCAGTCAGTCCGGTCCCCGGCAAGCGTCATGACGTCCTGAGCGAATTTCTCGAAGACCTGCGCCGCCCCGGTCCGGACTATGACCCCGGCCAGTTCGTGCCCCTTCTTCAGCGTGATCCGGTCCGCTTCTGGCAGGCCGTATCCGCTGTTCTTGCGGTGCTGTGTGCCGCTCTTTTCAGCCAACTTTTCGGAACCCATTAGGAGATACCCATGACCGCACTGACCCGTGAAGACGTGACTGCTCAGATCCTGTCGGCAAAGCGCCAGGCCGGCCTGACCTGGGAAGGCATTGCGGAGAAGATCGGCATGTCTCCGGTCTGGACCCATTCGGCCGCCATGGGGATGAACGCCATGCCGGCGGACAAGGCGAAGGCGATCACCGAGACCCTGGGCCTGCCGCAGGAGGCCGCGCTCATTCTGCAGGAAAGCCCGACCAAGATCTGGGAGCAGACCGTTCCGACCGACCCCTGCATCTACCGTCTTTATGAAATCGTCGGCG
The DNA here is from genome assembly GCA_008107755.1 of Rhodobacterales bacterium. Taxonomy (GTDB): domain Bacteria; phylum Pseudomonadota; class Alphaproteobacteria; order Rhizobiales; family Stappiaceae; genus Roseibium. The sequence goes on along the minus strand of VIRH01000085.1, from coordinate 97,255 downwards.
TCTATGGCCCGACCATCAAGGCCTTGATCCATGAAAAATTCGGCGACGGGATCATGTCCGCCATCGATTTCGACATGGCGGTGACCCGGGTCGAACATCCCAAGGGTGACCGCGTGAAGATCGAGATGTCCGGAAAGTATCTTGGCTACAACGCCTGGTAAGACGGCGCCCGGAAGGATGGCATGACAGTGGACAAGAACATGACCCGGACCACCTGTCCCTATTGCGGCGTCGGCTGCGGCGTTCTGGCAAGTCGCCGGCAAGACGGCTCGGTGACCGTCGCAGGGGATCCTGACCATCCTTCCAACTTCGGCCGCCTGTGCTCCAAGGGAGCGGCTCTGGCCGAGACACTGTCGCTGTCGGATCGGCTGCTTTACCCGGAAATTTCGGGCGAACGCAGCACCTGGAACGAGGCGCTGGACCGTGTCGCCGGGGAATTCTCGCAGGCAATCCGGGAACACGGACCGGACAGCGTCGCCTTCTATGTTTCCGGCCAGATCCTGACCGAGGACTACTACGTCGCAAACAAGCTGATGAAAGGCTTCATCGGATCGGCAAACATCGACACCAATTCTCGGCTGTGCATGGCCTCGTCGGTGGCCGGTCACCGCAGGGCGTTCGGGTCCGATACCGTGCCCGGAACTTATGAGGATCTGGAGCAGGCGGACCTTGTGGTGCTCGTCGGGTCGAATCTCGCCTGGTGCCACCCGGTCCTGTTTCAGCGGCTGGAGGCTGCGAAGGCCGCAGATCCGGAAAAGCGGGTCGTCGTGATCGATCCGCGCATGACCGCGACGACAGCCATCGCCGACCTTCACCTTGCGATCAAACCGGATACCGACGTTGCGCTCTTCAATGGATTGCTTGCGTTTCTCGTGGAGGCGAGTGCAACGAACGACCACTATATCAATCGGTTCACCGCAAATTTTGAGGAAGCGGTCAAGGTGGCTGGTCCGTGCGAGATCGGGATGATTGCGGAAAGGACCGGGCTGTCGCGTCACGACATCGCGTTGTTCTACAAGATGGTGCTGAGGACCGAGAAGACCGTCACGGTCTACAGCCAGGGCGTCAACCAGTCGGTGGTCGGAACCGACAAGGTCAACGCGATCATCAACACGCATCTGGCGACCGGGCGGATCGGCCGTCCCGGCATGGGGCCGTTCTCGGTCACCGGGCAGCCGAACGCTATGGGAGGGCGCGAGGTCGGTGGGCTGGCCAACATGCTTGCAGGGCACATGGCTCTTGAAAAAACGGCGCATCGGCAACTCGTCCAGGAGTTCTGGCAAAGTCCGGTCATCGCCGAGCGCCCGGGCCTCAAGGCGGTTGACCTCTTCAAGGCCGTGGGCGAAGGGCGCATCAAGGCGCTCTGGATCATGGCGACCAGTCCAGTGGACAGTCTGCCGGATGCGGACAGCGTTGCGGCTGCCCTGAAGACATGTCCCTTCGTGGTGGTGTCGGAGGTTTCCAGAACGGCCGACACGTTGCCTTATGCAGATGTGCTGCTGCCGGCCGCCGCCTGGGGCGAAAAGGACGGCACGGTGACCAATTCCGAGCGCCGGATCTCGCGACAGCGTCCGTTTCTGCCGTTGCCCGGTGAAGCGCGCCCCGACTGGTGGCAGGTCTGCGAGGTTGCCGGACGGATGGGGTTCGGCGATACGTTCTCCTTTCAAGGCCCTGCGGAGATCTTTCGCGAACATGCAGCGCTGTCCGACTACCACAACGGTGGGAGCAGGGATTTCGATATAGGTGCCTGCCGCGACATATCGGCGACGCTCTACGATGAGCTTTCCCCCTTTCAATGGCCGCAGCCCAGAGGCACGCCGCCGCGAGACACCCGCTTTTTCGCTAATGGCGGTTTCTTTACCGAGGGACGAAAAGGTCATTTCGTGCCTGTCGCCTTCAAGGCGCCGCGCAAGCGGGGGCGGGCCTATCCGTTCGTACTCAACACGGGCCGCATCCGCGACCAGTGGCACACCATGACCCGAACCGGATTGACGCCCCGGCTCTCCAGCCACATCGCCGAGCCCTTTGCCGAAATTCATCAAGATGACGCCCGCAAGCTCGGGGTCCGGCCGGCCGACCTGGTGGAGGTGAAGAGCCCTCATGGTCGGGTCGTCGTTCGTGCTCTGGTGACCGACCGGGTGCGAGGCGGCGAGGTCTACGTGCCGATGCACTGGACCGACAGATTTACCGCCAAGGGCCGGGTCGATGCGGTCGTTGCTGCCGAAACCGATCCGCATTCCGGCCAGCCAGGCTTGAAGTTCACGCCGGTGGCGGTGTCGCGGCAGGTCATGGAGGTCTACGGGTTCGCTGTGGTCCGGAACCGGCCGGAGAAGATTGTCGCGGACTATTGGTCGATCGCCCCCGTTGAACAGGGATTTCGGCTGGAATTCGCCTGCCGGGACCGGGCCAGGCTTGATCCAGTCCTGGAGGCGCTTGGCCAAGGGGGAGAGGACAGGCTGGCGATCAGCGATGAGGCCTCCGGCTGGTGTCGGGAGGCCTTCTGGGCCGGAGACCTGCTGCAGGCGGCGATCTATGTGTCGAATGCGCCGGTGGAGGTATCGCGGCAGTGGGCAAGCGGCTTGCTGGCGTCGGGCCCGATGCCGAAATGCCGGCGCATGCAGGTGCTGGCAGGCCGGGCTCCATCCGACAGGCCCGACCCCGGCGCGATCGTCTGTTCCTGTTTTCAGGTCGGCAGCAACCAGATTGCGGCGGCAGCAAGAACCGGAAGCGCCACAGTGGCGGCGATCGGCGAGGTGCTGAGTGCCGGTACCAATTGCGGCTCCTGCCGCTCTGAAATCCAGTCCATTCTCGATGATTGTACGAAAGACAGCCAGCATGAGACCGACATCAAGAAAGCCGGTTGAGGTGGAAGCTGCGCGCCGCCCTGCACGGGTTGGGGCGCTTGCAAGCCTGCCGCTCTTTTTTCCGCTGGAAGGCCGCAAGGTTCTGCTGGCCGGCGGAACCGAAGCTGCTGCCTGGAAGGCAGAGCTTCTGGCCGCTGCGGGCGCAAACGTTCATGTCTTTGCTCCGGATCTCTCGCCGGTTTTCGCGGACTTCATCGGCAGGGGCAGCGTGCGGGGAAGCTTCGTGCATCATGCGACGACCTGGAATGCCGGCGCGTTTGTCGGCACAATGCTAGCAATCGCGGACGCCGAGGACGATGAGGAGGCAGAAGCGTTTGCCGTCGTGGCGCGCAAGCTTGGCATACCCGTCAATGTGATCGACAAGCCCGGCTGGTGCGATTTCCAGTTCGGATCGATCGTCAACCGCTCTCCCGTTGTCATCGGCATCTCGACCAACGGCGTCGCGCCGATCCTGGGACAGGCGATCCGGCGGCGGATAGAGACCCTTCTGCCCGAGAGCCTGCAGGGCTGGGCGGAACTTGCCGGTCGGGTGCGAAGCAGGGTGATGTCCGTCTTGAGTGCCGGTCAACCGCGGCGGCGGTTCTGGGAACGGTTCACCGATCTTGCCTTTTCGGGCGAGACCGCGCCGGAACACGCGGAAACTGGCATTGCCGGCGAACTGCTGACGGAAGCCGGTGCGGACACGGCAGGGCATGTGACCCTTGTCGGGGCCGGGCCGGGTGACGCTGAATATCTGACGCTGAAGGCCGTTCGCGCTCTTCAATCGGCCGATGTCATTCTGTTCGATGATCTCGTGGACGATGCGGTGCTTGAGTTGGCGCGCCGGGAAGCGAAACGCATGCTGGTCGGCAAGCGGGGCGGACGCGAAAGCTGCCGTCAGGAAGACATCAACGACATGATGGTCTCGCTCGCACGTGGGGGAAAGCATGTCGTCAGACTGAAGTCGGGCGATCCGATGATCTTCGGGCGGGCCGGGGAGGAACTCGACCGTCTGGCGAGGGAAGGGATTTCCGCAAGCGTCGTTCCCGGCATTACCGCGGCCTCTGCCATGGCAGCGCGTCTGGGCATCTCCCTGACCCACCGCGATCAGGCCCAGTCGGTCCGGTTCGTTACCGGTCACTCCAGACACGGTGACCTGCCGGAGACGATGGACTGGAAGGGGCTTGCCGACGAAGCCACAACGACCGTCTTCTATATGGGCGCGCGCATGGCCGGCCGGATCGCCGAGCGTCTCACCCGTGAAGGGCTTTCGTCCGCGACACCTGCGGTCGCTGTCTCAGGTATCGCGACACCGGACGAACGGCGATGGAGCGGAAGCCTGTCGGAGCTCGCCGACGGGGTTGCAGCGCTCGGTCTCGACCGTCCGGTTCTGATTGCCGTCGGCAAGGTCTTCGTCAAGCAGAGCCTGGAGGCTCCGGGGCCTGAACCACTGCTTCGGCTTCGGGCCACGGGTTAGAGAGTAGCTGGCGGTTTCCACCGCCTTGCGGCGACCGTGCCCTGCGGTCTGCTCTCTCTCGTTGGCTTCCTAAAGGGAAAGGACCTGCGCCCCAGCGCGGCAGCTCCGTCTTGTCCGTGGTACTTTTCTCCCTTCTAAGGACTTTCAAAGCTCACATCGCTCGGCTACGCTTTCACCAAGAAGTGATTCCGCAGAGTTGGGGCTTCAGGCGCGGCCTTCTTTCTACAGGCCTTCAGCATTTGCTGCCCGTCGACCAATAGTCGAACGGTCTCGGACACTTTCGCCAGGGGGAGCAGATACACAGTGTCAGCCGTTTATTTCTTTCGCCGGTTACCTTTATCAGGATCATTGGCACCTAGCGCGGCCTGCCTGCTTTTGGCGGGATGCGGCCTTTCGGATGCGCCGGTTCTCAATCCGAAGGGGCCGATCGCGCTTCAGGAAACCGATCTCCTGTTCTCGGCCTTCTGGCTGATGATGATCGTGACGATCCCGGCCATCCTGCTGACGGTGTTCTTCGCCTGGCGGTATCGGCGCAGCAATGAGCGCGCCACCTATACGCCGAACTGGGAAGGCTCGAACCTGGTCGAGGCGGTCATGTGGCTGGTGCCGGCGGCGATCATCGTCGCGCTTGGCACAATGGTCTGGGATGCGACCCACAAGCTGGACCCCTACAAACCCATTGTCTCCGACAAGCCCGCTTTCAAGGTTCAGGCGGTCGCGCTCGACTGGAAGTGGCTGTTCATCTACCCCGAGCTTGGCACCGCCAGCGTCAACGAGCTTTCCTTTCCCGCCGACCGGCCGCTCACCATTGAAATCACCTCCGATACCGTGATGAACTCGCTGATGATCCCGGCGCTTGGCGGGCAGATCTACGCGATGGCGGGCATGCGCTCGGAGATCAACCTTCTGGCGGATGCGCCCGGTGTCTTCACGGGCCGCAACACCATGTATTCCGGTGATGGGTTCTCCGATCAGCATTTCCTGGCCCACGCGATGTCGGAGAGTGACTTCGCCGCGTGGAAGGACAAGGTGTCGGCGGCTGCGACTGCGCTGGACGCCCAGACCTACATCGAACTTCACAAGAAGAGCACGGCCAATCCGGTCACCTATTATTCGTCCGTCGAGACGGACCTCTTCGACATCATCCTGCGCAAGTATGCGCCAATTGTCGGTCCTTACGAGAGTGAAGCGGCCGAACTGATCTGCCGGGGGGCTGCGTGATGCTGGGACGTCTGTCAATGGATGCCCTGCCGTTCTATTCGTGGGTGGCGATGGGCGGAGCAGGGGTCACGGTTGCCGGCGGCATCCTCGTCTTCTGTGTGATCACCTATCTGAGAGCCTGGAAGGTTCTATGGTTCGACTGGCTGACCAGCGTCGACCACAAGAGGATCGGCATCATGTATGTCGTCCTTGCCCTGGTCATGCTGGTGCGCGGGTTCGTCGATGCGCTCATGATGCGGGCACAGCAGGCGGTCTCGCTGAACAATGACGGCTATCTTCCGCCTGAGCATTTCGAGCAGATCTTTTCGTCCCACGGCACGATCATGATCTTTTTCGTGGCAATGCCGTTCCTGACCGGTCTGATCAATATCGTGGTTCCGCAGCAGATCGGTGCGCGCGACGTCGCCTTTCCGTTCCTCAATTCCGTCAGTCTGTGGTCAACGGCATCCGGGGCGGCGCTTGTCCTGATCTCGCTTGTGATCGGCAAGTTCTCCAAGGCGGGCTGGACCGGCTATCCGCCTTATTCCGGCATCGAATTCAGCCCTGGCGTTGGCGTGGACTACTGGATCTGGGCGCTGGCGATCAGCGGTATCGGCAGCACGCTGACGGGCATCAACTTCATCGTCACCATCATCAAGAACCGGTGTCCGGGCATGACCTTCATGCGTATGCCGCTGTTCACGTGGACGACGCTTTGCGTCGCCATCCTGATGACCTTCGCCTTTCCCGCGCTAACGGTGGTTGCCGCGCAGCTTGCGCTGGACCGTATCCTCGGCTTCCATTTCTTCACCAACGGCGACGGCGGCAACATGATGATGTACGCCAACCTGCTCTGGATCTGGGGCCATCCGGAGGTCTATATCCTCATCCTGCCGGCCTTCGGCATCTTCTCGGAAGTCGTCGCCACCTTCTCGCGCAAGCGCCTGTTCGGCTATACGTCGCTCGTCTATGCGACCGCCTGCATCGCGATCCTGTCCTTCACCGTGTGGCTGCACCACTTTTTCACCATGGGGTCGTCCTCGAACGTGAATGCCGTCTTCGGCATCGCGACAATGATCATTGCCGTGCCGACGGGGGTGAAGGTCTTCGACTGGGTATTCACCATGTACCGGGGGCGGATCGAGTTTCACCCCTCCATGGTGTTCACGATCGGCTTCATGGTCACCTTCGTCATCGGCGGGGTAACGGGGGTGCTGCTGGCGCTGCCGCCGGCCGATTACCTGATGCACAATTCCACCTTCCTGGTGGCCCACTTCCACAACATGCTGATCCCCGGTGCCCTGTTCGGCTATTTCGCCGGCATGAACTACTGGTTCCCCAAGGCATTCGGTTTCAAGCTTGATGCGAAATGGGGCATCCGCTCGTTCTGGTTCTGGCTGATCGGCTTTTATCTGGCCTTCATGCCGCTCTATGTGCTCGGCTTCATGGGCATGAGCCGGCGGATGGAGCATTACGCCGATCCGACCTGGCAGCCCTATCTGATCATCGCCGGGCTCGGCGCGCTCTTTGTCCTGTGCGGCATCGCCTGCATCGCCATCCAGCTTTATGTCTCGGTCAAGACCTGGGGCTCCGCGCGCGACGTTACCGGGGATGCCTGGAATGGTCGGACGCTTGAGTGGGCGACCGCGTCACCGCCGGCGCCGTATAATTTCGCCGTCCTGCCGCATGTGCGCGAGATCGATGCTTTTTTCGACATGAAAATCAGAGGCGTCGCCTATCTTCCTGCAGCCGAATATGAAGACATCGTGATGCCGAAGAATACCGTTCTCGGACCCGTCATGGGCGCGGCCCTGTTCGTCTTCGGCTTTGCCATGATCTGGCAGATCTGGTGGCTTGCGGCGCTCTGTCTCGTGATCAACCTTGTCGCGGTCGGCGTCCGCGCCTGCGACGACAATTCGGATTTGGTCATTCCGGCCGCGGAGGTGGAGAGACTGGAAGCTGTCAGGCTTTCGCAGATCTCGCCGTCCGATCTTTATGACATGAGCGATTTCGCTCCGCGCGGCGCTGCCTCCGGCGAGATCCTGGCGGGGAGGACCTGATGGCGGACACGATTTCGATCCTCGAAGAGGAAGAGAAGAAGTCGCTCGAATCGCGAGAGTTCGGCTTCTGGGTCTATCTGATGAGCGATGCGGTTATCTTCGCGCTGCTCTTTGCCACCTATGTCGTTCTGTCGAACAATTCCGCCGCCGGCCCGACCGCTGCGCAGCTGTTCGACCTTCGGCACACGGCCGGAGAGACGGCATTGCTGCTGATTTCCAGTCTCACATTCGGCTATGCCACGATCTCCATGAGCCAGGGCCACAGTGGACGGACGGTCCAATGGCTGCTGGTGACGCTCGTTCTCGGCCTTGGGTTCCTTGTCATGGAGATGATGGAATTTCGGGGAATGATCGAGAAGGGCGCCGGTCCGGAAACCAGCGGTTTCCTGTCGGCCTTCTTCACTCTCATCGGCACCCATGGTCTTCACGTCACGATGGGGGCTGTCGGCATCTGCGTGATGATCGGTCAGGTGCTGACGAAGGGACTTACGCTTCCGGTTCGCTCCCGGCTCATGCGGCTTGGCCTTTTCTGGCATTTTCTGGATATCGTCTGGATCGGGATCTTCTCGGTCGTCTATCTGCCCGGCGTGATGTGAGGAGGCCGACATGACCCATTCGGAAGAACGCGTTCAAACGACCTATCTGACCGGCTTCGCGCTCGCGGTCGTTCTGACCGCCATCCCCTTCGTGCTGGTGTGGACCGGCTGGCTCACCGGCCCGGCAGTCTATGTCGTGATCGCCGCTGCCGCCGTTATCCAGGTCCTTGTGCATCTGGTGTTCTTCCTGCACATCAACCTGAAATCGACCCCCGGCGAGAACCTGTTCTTCCTGTGCTTTGCGGCGGTTCTGCTTTTCATCATGGTTGGCGGGAGCCTTTGGATCATGTTCGATCTGCACCATCGGATGATGTGACCGGGAAGACCCTGACCGCCCGCCCTGAAGGAGCCTCCTTCGTTCGCCGGTCGCATATCGGCTTTGATAGCGTGCGGAGCCTGCAGGCCGGACGGCGCAAGCAGTCCCACATTGACTGCGCCAGAAAGCGCATTTCGGTGAGGCCTCGATTGCCTGGAAGCCGGCTCATCTGCCTCCAGGACGTCAAGCTGTGAAACGCGAGATCGGTTCCACCGCCGTTTGCGTCATCGCTCAGATCTTCGTTCCAGCTTTCGAGTGATCGTGCCAGGGTATGCTCTGGCTGTTGTGTGCCTTAGTAATTGTTTTTCTTGGTGAAGGAAATTATTGATAAAACAGGCAATGTAACTTGTATATAAGTAGAATAACCGTCGAGTATATTGTCTAGCTCCTATTATTTTATTGTTACCGCGTTGTGTAAATTGGTCTTAATCAATCCGCGTTATTTGTCTCTTCTGGGCCGGTGGGGTCTCCATGAGGGGCAAGGAGAAAGACGTGGACGTATTCAAGGCTTCGGTAAAGTCGCTTGTTGTCGCAGCAACTGACCAACTTGTCTGCAATGTGATGATTGCAGACAGCGACTACAACATCGCATACATAAACGACTCGCTTCTGGAGCTGTTGCGAGACGCCGAAGAAGAGATCCGCAAGCAATTCCCCGATTTCCGGGCCGATGACCTGATCGGAAAATCGATCGACATCTTTCACAAGGATCCGAGCCATCAACGCGGGATGCTCTCGCAGCTGACTTCCCTCCATCGCGCGACCATAAGGATTGGCGACAGGGTATTCGATCTTGCCGCTCAACATATCTTCAAGGGTGGAAAGCGGGTCGGCACCGTTGTCGAGTGGGGCGATGCTGCCGCGCGGCTGATGAATGTGGAGTATGGAGCCAAGATCGATGCTCTCGGCCGGTCCCAGGCGGTCATCGAATTTGCGATCGACGGCACGGTGCTCGATGCCAACGACAATTTTCTGAAGTCGCTCGGATATACGCTGGACGAAGTCAAGGGCAAGAACCACAGCATGTTTGTGGATGCCGCCTACAGGAAATCACCTGAATATGACCATTTCTGGCGCGAACTGAGGCAAGGGCGCTATCAGGCAAACGAGTTCAAACGCATTCACAAATCCGGCTCCGATGTCTGGATCCAGGCTGTTTACAATCCGATTTTCGACGAAAAGGGTAAGCCTTACAAGATCGTCAAATTCGCGACCGATGTCACTGAACAGGTCATGGATCGCCGGCGCAGGTCCGAAGTCCAGTCAGGCATCGACACGGATCTGCAGCAGATTTCCCATGCGCTTTCCGCCGCCGCCCAGCAGGCGACAAATTCAGCGGAAACCTCCGGCCAGACGGCAGAGAGTGTCCAGGCCGTCGCGGCGGCGACTGAGGAGCTTGTTGCCTCGATCCACGAAATCAGCCGCCAGGTTCAGACGGCTCTCGACGTTTCCGCAAAGGCTGTCGAAGAAGCCGACAAGTCGAGCAAGATCATGTCCGGCCTTTCCGAGGACGCAAAAACGATCGGGAATGTGATCGATTTGATCGACAACATCGCCAATCAGACCAACCTTCTGGCACTGAACGCAACCATCGAGGCGGCCCGTGCCGGTGAGGCGGGCAAGGGATTTGCCGTCGTTGCTTCCGAGGTCAAAAGCCTCGCATCGCAGACGACTAAGGCGACGGAGGAAATTTCCTCGCAGATCGTCTCGGTTCAGGAGACGACGGAGGATGCGGTCCGGGCGATCAGCAGCATCATGACGATCATCAACCAGATCAGCGAAATCTCGACCAACATTTCATCCGGCGTGGAAGAACAATCGGCGGTGACGCAGGAAATCTCCTCCAACATGCAGACCGCGTCCACGGGCGTCGAGCAGGTGACCTCCAGCATCAAGATGATCTCGGCGTCCACCGCCGAGATCGACGCGGCAGCCAACAAGGTGCGCGAGGCGTCCGCCTCCATTGCCTGAATTGGTCACCCGCTGACCCATCGTTTCTCCGCGGCGTTCTTGTGAGCGCCGGAAAGCAAGGCCGCCGATCTATTTCGATAAGGTCGGTCCGATCTTCCCGGGCAGCATCTCCTGCATGTTTCTGAATGCAGGAGATGCTGCCAAAAACATGGTATCGTCTGCCCTGGAGGACGAAGACCATGACAACGATTTTCACAATTGCGCGGCTCGGGGCCGCTTGTGCAGCTGGGATGCTGTTTGCTTCCAACGCCGCCCTGGCCGATTGCCAGTCCGATATCGACCGTGTCGAACGCTTCATCGATGATCCGGATGCCAACAATCTGGACATGGAAACCGACGCACAGATTCGCGGCGTTCTCGAGGAGGCGGTGAAGGAGAACAGGGCCGGCAACGAAGCCAAGTGCCAGGAACTCATCAATCAGGCGAAACAGATCGGCGGTGTCGAATAGGTCTATCGATTGATCAATGCGCACTTGGCGCGCAGGGAGCTCGTGCCGTGGGGATGGCGCGCGCCTGTCTGCAAACAGGGACTGCGAGCGCAAACCGAAGCACCGCGTTCACCACGGACTCGCTGAACAGAATATGTGGGAGAATGGTGCCGGCAGCAGGATTCGAACCCGCGACCCCGAGATTACAAATCACGTGCTCTACCAACTGAGCTATACCGGCGCCGGGAAGGCTTCTACCAGATTGCGCGCGGTTGTCCATGCCTTGGGCTGAAAATTTGCCGGCTCGGCGCAAGAATGGCCTGGTCGGGCGATCCGGTGCGTGGATCAGGCGTGGGGCTTGTGGAAAAGATGCCGTCGCGGGGCAGGGCGCGAGACCGCGAAATGAAACGGGGACACGTTTGCCAGCGTCTTTTGTCGTCAGCGACTCAAAGCCCCATTTTCATTCTGGCGACATAGAGGGACAGAACGGCGGCGTTGGAAACGTTGAGTGAGCGAATCTCGCCCGGCATATCCAGTCTTGCAAGCTGGCCGCAGGCCTCGCGAACTCCCTGACGTACGCCTTTTCCTTCCGAACCGAGCACGAGCACGGTCTTTTCAGTGAAGGGCGTTTCCTCAAGACTTGCAGGTCCGTCGCTGTCGAGGGCGACGCAGCCGAAGCCCTCTTCCCGCATTTCCGTGACGAAGCGTGCCATGTTCTTCACGCGCACGTGCCGTATCATGTCGAGAGCCCCGGAAGCGGATTTGGCGAGGACGGAGCCTTCTTCAGGCGCGTGACGTTCAGTTGTCACCACGGCGTCAGCCGAAAGGGCGACAGCAGATCGGAGGATCGCCCCGACATTGTGCGGATCGGTCACCTGATCAAGAGCGAGCACCAGCCGCGCGCCTTTCAGGTGCTCGACACCATAGGCGGGCAGGGGATCGGCTTCCAGAATCATCCCCTGGTGGACAGCGTCCTTGCCGACCATCCGGTCCAGCGCCTTGGGCATCATTCCTTCTATGGGGACATCGATCTCGACCCCCCGCTCTTCAAGACGCCGCTGTGCGTTCTCCGTCGCATAGAGTTTCAGCCGCTTGCGGTCCTTGTTGGCAAAGGCCGCTTCCACGGTGTGGAGCCCATAAAGAAGAACCGGGCCTTCCGGGGGAAGTCCGGGTCGTCTAGGGCCGGGCTTGCCACGCGACTTGTTGTTGAAGGGGCGGTCGGGCCGTGCGGATCTTGTCTTTTCGCTCATGTGGCATGCTCTAGCGGCAAACGAGAAAGAGGGAAAGAGCAAAGCGCGAAGCGAGTCGATGCGTGCTGAGCTCAGGTGGTGCCTTCACTATAATGCAGCACAAAAGGTCTTGGGCGATGAGCTAGTCCGAGCTGACACGAAGATTGCCTGCCGATATCGACCGTCGCGCCCCTTCATGGACATGGCGGCTCTCGCAGCCGGCCTCGCCGCGACCGACGTACAGCAGACAGGTCAATATCGCTGTGCGTCGCAAGTGGCGACGTTCTGCTGCCATGGATGGTTCCGGCGGGAAGCGGCGAAGGATGGCTCTGCTTCAATCAAAGGTCGTCATTCTTATAGAGACGCGGGTCCCTATCTGCGGGGCTGCGACAAATGCGGAACCGACACTGGAAGGGAAGCGGGCCGCCGGGGTACTCGGCTCCAACAGAGCACATGGCCCCTCCAGGATTTTCAGTTGCCGAAAAAATTCCGGCGGCGATTCCTGTTTGTTATCCGTGTCATCGCGGAGGTGCGCAGGTTTCTTTCACAGTCTTGGAAATCAATCGCTGAACGTCAAAAGTTGTCCACAGGTGCGATGGTGGTGTGGGCGCGCACAGGCAAAAGGGAAGGGAAACCGTGACATTTTCTCTGGCACAATGCACTCTGTCAGGACTGACAGGGTGAGTGAATTGAAGCGCCTGAAGCATCCGTTTTTGGCGTCCTGCTGATTTTGTGCATTTCTTTGCAAGATCGGCGTTGACACGGCAGGTCCGCATCTGCATAACACGCGCCACGGGATTGCTCGCCCCTTCCGGGCGGGCTCTTCGGTTAGCCATCCTGATCGCTTCGGCGTGAAGCAGAGAAGATGGAGGAGTGCCCGAGTGGCTAAAGGGGACGGACTGTAAATCCGTTGGCTATGCCTACGTTGGTTCGAATCCAACCTCCTCCACCATACTCTGGTTCTCTCGTTGTGCGGGTGTAGCTCAATGGTAGAGCAGCAGCCTTCCAAGCTGACGACGAGGGTTCGATTCCCTTCACCCGCTCCATCATGGGTGCCGATCGGAGTGTCCGGAACGGAAGGCTCTTTCGCCCGGAAATCCTGAGAAAAGTTCAACGGGAAGCAATTCGTCGCACGCGGATCTGTCCAAGGCGCCGAACTGCGGCCCGCCTCGAGCCTATATCGACCGAACCGAGTATTGGACAGAGAGCGACGCCGATGGCGAAGGAAAAATTTGAGCGCAATAAGCCGCACGTCAACATTGGCACGATTGGCCACGTTGACCACGGCAAGACGACGCTGACTGCTGCAATCACGATGACGCTTGCCGAAACCGGCGGTGCGACTGCAAAAGCTTACGACGAAATCGATGGCGCACCGGAAGAAAAGGCTCGCGGCATCACGATTTCGACGGCACACGTCGAGTATGAGACGGAAAACCGTCACTATGCTCACGTCGACTGCCCGGGTCACGCCGACTACGTGAAGAACATGATCACCGGTGCGGCCCAGATGGACGGCGGTATCCTGGTTGTGTCCTCCGCAGACGGCCCGATGCCGCAGACCCGCGAGCACATCCTGCTCGCCCGTCAGGTTGGCGTTCCGGCTCTTGTCGTGTTCATGAACAAGGTTGACCAGGTCGACGACGAAGAGCTTCTCGAGCTCGTCGAAATGGAAATCCGTGAGCTGCTGTCTTCCTACGAATTCCCGGGCGACGACATTCCGATCGTCAAGGGTTCGGCTCTTGCAGCTGTCGAAAACCGCGATCCGGCCATCGGCCGTGACGCGATCCGCGAGCTGATGGCTGCGGTCGACGACTACATCCCGACGCCTGAGCGTCCGAAGGATCAGCCGTTCCTGATGCCGATCGAAGACGTGTTCTCGATCTCCGGCCGCGGTACTGTTGTGACCGGTCGTGTCGAGCGCGGCATCATCAAGGTTGGTGAAGAAGTCGAAATCGTCGGCATCAAGGACACCAAGAAGACGACGGTTACCGGCGTTGAAATGTTCCGCAAGCTGCTCGACAGCGGTGAAGCTGGCGACAACATCGGCGCTCTGATCCGTGGTGTTGGCCGTGAAGACGTTGAGCGTGGCCAGGTTCTCTGCAAGCCGGGTTCGGTTACGCCGCACACGAAGTTCAAGGCAGAAGCCTACATCCTGACGAAGGAAGAAGGCGGCCGTCATACGCCGTTCTTCACGAACTACCGTCCGCAGTTCTACTTCCGTACGACGGACGTGACGGGTGTTGTGACCCTGCCGGAAGGCACGGAAATGGTCATGCCGGGCGACAACGTTTCCGTTGACGTCGAGCTGATCGTGCCGATCGCCATGGAAGAAGGCCTGCGCTTCGCTATCCGCGAAGGCGGCCGTACCGTCGGCGCCGGCGTCGTCGCATCCATCATCGAGTAAGATGATTTTCGGACTGCCGGGCTTGTGTCCGGCAGTCTGCCTCCCCAGATATTGCTTTACGCGATCACGGGGAGTATCAGGAGCTGAGCCGCGAAAACGGCTTCTCTGAAGGGGTATAGCTCAGCTGGTAGAGCGACGGTCTCCAAAACCGTAGGTCGCGGGTTCGAACCCTGCTGCCCCTGCCAATTTGCTCTTGATTAATTGGCCTCGAGGGCTTAAGAGTTTCCTCGAGTGAGGCGCGCGAATGATTTTCGCGCGCCCACTCGTATTTAACAGACCGGAATCGGAATGGCCAAAACCAATCCCTTTAAATTCATCCAGGAAGTGCGCTCCGAAACCTCCAAGGTGACGTGGCCGACGCGCAAGGAAACCGCCGTGACCACCGCCATGGTGTTCGTCATGGTGCTGATCGCCTCCGTGTTCTTTCTCGTGGCGGATCAGCTGATGAGCTTGGGAATCGGATATCTTCTCGGAGTTGGCGGCTGACCTGATCGGCGCCTCCGGACTGTAGACAAAAGAACAAGAAGCGGAACGAAACAACGATGGCCAAGCGCTGGTATATTGTGCACGCCTATTCCAATTTTGAGAAGAAGGTCGCCGATTCCATCCGCGAGAAGGCCGAGCAGAAAGGGTTGTCCGATCTGTTCGAGGAGATTCTCGTTCCGATGGAAAAGGTTGTTGAGGTGCGCCGTGGCCGCAAGGTCGACGCGGAGCGCAAGTTCTTTCCCGGCTACGTGCTGGTGAAGATGGACATGACCAACGAAGCCTTTCACCTGATCAAGGATACGCCGAAAGTAACCGGGTTCCTGGGCGCGGATCAAAAGCCGATGCCGATCCCGGAAAAAGAAGCGATGCGCATCATCAACCAGGTGCAGGAAGGTGTCGATCGGCCGAAGCCGTCCGTCAGCTTCGAGGTTGGTGAGCAGGTGCGTGTTTCCGACGGTCCGTTCGCATCCTTCTCCGGTCTCGTCGAGGAAGTCGACGACGAGCGCGCACGCCTCAAGGTGGCTGTTTCCATCTTCGGTCGCGCGACACCGGTGGAACTGGAATTCGGTCAGGTCGACAAGCTCTGACCGTTGCCGCCCTGCGGGGTGGCTCAAGGAGCCCGGCCGTTTGTTTCTTGCAAGCAGCAGCCGGGTTAAGCAGGTGGAAGGTTCAGATGTTCTTCGCCGGACATCATAAAGGGCCGGACCACCAGTCCCAGTCAGATGGATCGCCGTCCATCTGCTAAAGATTGGAGACAGACATGGCGAAAAAGATTGAAGGTTACCTGAAACTTCAGGTGCCGGCAGGTTCCGCGACCCCGTCGCCGCCCATCGGGCCGGCTCTCGGTCAGCGTGGTCTGAACATCATGGAATTCTGCAAGGCGTTCAACGCGCAGACCCAGGATGTCGAGAAGGGCGCTCCGTGCCCGACCGTGATTACATACTACTCCGACAAGTCCTTCACGTTCGAAGTGAAGACGGCGCCGGTCAGCTTCTTCCTCAAGAAGGCTGCAAAGCTGCAGAAGGGGTCCCAGACTCCGGGTCGCGGCACCGTCGGTTCCGTGTCCAAGGCCCAGGTGAAGGAAATCGCCGAAGCCAAGATGAAGGACCTGAACGCCAACGACGTCGACGCAGCAATGCTGATGGTCGAAGGCTCCGCCCGTTCCATGGGCCTCGAGGTAACGGAGTAAGATCATGGCGAAGGTTGGAAAGCGTATTCAGACGGCGCGTGAAGGTGTCGATCGCGACAAGCTGTACACTCTCGACGAAGCGATCAGCCTCGTGAAAGAGCGTTCCAAGACCAAGTTCGACGAAACCGTCGAAGTTGCGATCAACCTCGGTGTCGATCCGCGTCACGCAGACCAGATGGTCCGCGGCGTCTGCGTTCTGCCGAACGGTACTGGCAAGTCCGTTCGCGTTGCCGTGTTCGCACGTGGCGACAAGGCTGAGGAAGCCAAGGCGGCCGGTGCCGATATCGTCGGTGCCGAAGAGCTCGTTCAGGAAGTGCAGGGCGGCAAGATCGATTTCGATCGCTGCATTGCAACGCCTGACATGATGCCGCTCGTCGGTCGTCTCGGCAAGGTGCTCGGCCCGCGCGGCCTGATGCCGAACCCGAAGGTCGGTACGGTAACCCCGGACGTCGCAAGTGCTGTCAACGACGCCAAGGGCGGTGCCGTTCAGTTCCGCGTCGAGAAGGCTGGTATCGTGCATGCCGGCGTCGGCAAGGTGTCCTTCTCCGAAGACGCCATCTCCCAGAACGTCAAGGCTCTGGTGGATGCGGTTCAGAAGGCCAAGCCGTCCGGCGCAAAGGGTTCCTACCTGAAGCGCATCGCCGTGTCCTCCACGATGGGCCCGGGCGTGAAGGTTGAGCTGTCCAGCGTTGCTGGCGAATAATCCGGTCCTTCCGGATTGAATGAGAGATTTCGGCCGAAAGGCCGAATAGACCCGGCGGTTCGCTGCCGGGTTGCCCTGTCCGAGACTGCAGGTACCGGGAAACCGGCTTAAGCCAAGTGGCCTGCATAGATGGGTGAGAACCGAATTTACCGCCGATCGGCGGAAGACTTGGTTCGAACCAGACCTTGCCGCGCGTCCTGAGGGCGTGAAGGCGGGGGGACAGGACCCTGAGCGTCGCCGGTTGGGCGGTTCCGGGTTCGGAGCCACTCGAAGGCGGCAAAGGTAAACCGGTGGCGGAAACGCCATCAAATGGAGAAGGCAAGTGGAAAGAGCGGAAAAGCACGAGTTCGTGACCTCTCTCAACGCAGAACTGGGTAACACCGGCGTTGTGGTTGTCGCGCACTATGCAGGTCTTTCGGTTGCTCAGATGACTGCTCTGCGGGCATCTGTGCGTGAAGCCGGCGGCTCTGTGAAAGTCGCAAAGAACCGCCTCGTGAAACTCGCCCTTCAAGGCACCGACCTTGAGCACATCTCCGACCTGTTTCAGGGCCCGACCGTGATCGCCTACTCGGAAGATCCGGTTGCTGCTCCTAAAGCATTCGTCGATTTCGCCAAGGCCAACGACAAGTTGGAAATCCTTGGTGGTGCTCTTGGTACGACCAACCTGAACCCGGATGGGGTCAAGTCTCTGGCAACCATGCCGTCGCTCGATGAGCTGCGTGCGAAACTGGTTGGCATGATCCAGACTCCCGCATCCCGTATGGCTCAGGTTACCGCCGCTCCGGCCGCGCAGCTTGCTCGCGTGTTCGGTGCGTACGCCAAGAAGGACGAGGCCGCGTAAGGCGTCCAAACACTGTCTGAAGAAACCAAACATCTGGTTCGAACTTAAGGTACTGAAAAATGGCTGATCTTGAAAAGCTCGTAGACGAACTGTCCGCACTGACCGTTATGGAAGCTGCTGAACTCAGCAAGCTTCTGGAAGAAAAGTGGGGCGTGTCCGCTGCTGCTCCGGTCGCAGTTGCTGCTGCTGCTGGTGGCGGTGAAGCTGCTGCTGCTGCTGAAGAACAGACTGAATTTGACGTTATCCTGGCTTCTGCCGGCGACAAGAAAATCAACGTCATCAAGGAAGTCCGCGCTATCACCGGTCTTGGCCTGAAAGAAGCCAAGGAGCTCGTCGAAGGCGCTCCGAAGCCGGTCAAGGAAGGCTGCAGCAAGGACGAAGCCGAAGAGCTGAAGAAGAAGCTCGAAGAAGCCGGCGCTTCTGTCGAGCTGAAGTAATAAAGGGCTTTTTGCCTTTTTACGGTCCCGGTTTATCCGGGACCGTTTCTAGCCCCGGCGGGTCTGACCCGTTTCCGGGGCAAACGTACCACTAGAGCACCCTGCTTTCGACCGAAGGCAGACCAAGGTGACCTAGGCCCCTAAGACAGGTCAATCTGTCCGTTTTCAGGTGAGGGCACCTGAAGCAGGTTGATCCCAGGGGGGACGGTTTTCCGAAGCGCCCGGGCAGTTGCCCGATTGGACAAGGGGCGTTTCGGGAAGCCGTTAACCCGGCCGATACGAGGAGCGACAATGACCCAAACGTTCAACGGTCGCAAAAAGGTCCGTAAATATTTCGGATCGATCCGCGATGTCGCGGCTATGCCCAATCTCATCGAGGTTCAGAAAGCATCTTACGACCAGTTTTTGCAGGTCGACGAGATGTCGGGCGGTGGCCGCATCAATGAAGGCCTTGAAGCGGTCTTCCAGTCCGTGTTTCCCATTTCTGATTTCGCAGGTACATCCCTGCTGGAATTTGTTTCGTACGAATTTGAAGCTCCAAAATACGACGTCGACGAGTGCCGCCAGCGCGACATGACGTTCGCCGCGCCGCTGAAGGTGACGCTCCGCCTGATCGTGTTCGATGTCGATGAAGACACCGGCGCCAAATCGGTCAAGGACATCAAGGAACAGGATGTCTACATGGGCGACATGCCGTTCATGACCGAAAACGGCACGTTCATCGTCAACGGCACCGAGCGCGTGATCGTCTCGCAGATGCACCGGTCTCCGGGCGTCTTCTTCGACCATGACAAGGGCAAGACCCACTCGTCCGGCAAGCTTCTGTTTGCCGCTCGCGTGATTCCGTATCGCGGTTCCTGGCTCGACATCGAGTTCGACGCCAAGGACATCGTGCATGCGCGTATCGACCGTCGCCGCAAGATCCCCGTCACGTCGCTCCTGATGGCGCTCGGACTCGACGGCGAGGAAATCCTGAACACCTTCTACAAGCGCGTCGACTATTCGCGCCAGAAGGACGGATCCTGGCGCATGCCGTTCGACGGCAACCGGCTGAAGGGCACCAAGGCATCCTACGACATGATCGACGCCGACAGCGGTGAAGTCGTTGTCGAGGGCGGTCGCAAGATCACTGCGCGTACGATCAAGCAGCTCGCCGAGAAGGGCGTCAGCGCCCTGAAGGTGACCGACGAAGATCTTCATGGCCAGTATCTGGCCGAAGATGTCGTCGACATGAAGAGCGGCGAAATCTACGCGGAAGCAGGTGACGAGATCACCGGCAAGCTGTTGGAAGAGCTGGTTGACCGTGGTTACCATGACCTGGCGATGCTCGACATCGACCATGTCAACACCGGCGCCTATATCCGCAACACGCTGGCCGTCGACAAGAACGAGTCCCGCGAGGACGCGCTCTTCGACATCTACCGCGTGATGCGCCCGGGCGAGCCGCCCACCATCGACACTGCCGAAGCCATGTTCCAGTCGCTCTTCTTCGACGATGAGCGCTATGATCTCAGCGCGGTCGGCCGTGTGAAGATGAACATGCGTCTTGATGTCGAATGCGAAGACACCGTGCGCACGCTGCGCAAGGATGACATCCTGGAAGTCATCCGGGTTCTTCTGGAGCTTCGGGACGGCAAGGGCGAGATCGACGACATCGACAACCTCGGTAACCGCCGTGTGCGTTCTGTCGGCGAACTGATGGAAAACCAGTACCGTGTCGGCCTTCTGCGCATGGAACGTGCGATCAAGGAGCGTATGAGCTCCGTCGAGATCGACACGGTCATGCCGCAGGATCTGATCAACGCCAAGCCGGCCGCCGCCGCGGTTCGCGAATTCTTCGGCTCCTCGCAGCTGTCGCAGTTCATGGACCAGACGAACCCGCTGTCGGAAGTCACTCACAAGCGCCGTCTTTCGGCTCTTGGGCCGGGTGGTCTGACGCGTGAGCGCGCGGGCTTCGAAGTCCGCGACGTGCACCCGACGCACTATGGCCGTATCTGCCCGATCGAGACGCCGGAAGGTCCGAACATCGGTCTGATCAACTCGCTTGCGACCTTTGCCCGCGTGAACAAGTACGGCTTCATTGAAAGCCCGTACCGGAAGGTGAAGGATGGGGTCGTTTCCAACGATGTCGTCTACCTTTCCGCGATGGAAGAAGCCAAGCACTACGTGGCGCAGTCCAACGCCGTCTATGATGACGAGGGCCGCTTCACCGAAGAGCTGATCACCTGCCGTCACGCCGGTGAAAACATGATGGTTCCGTCCGACAAGGTCGACCTCATGGACGTGTCGCCGAAGCAGCTCGTGTCCGTTGCGGCCGCGCTCATTCCGTTCCTCGAGAACGATGACGCCAACCGCGCTCTCATGGGCTCGAACATGCAGCGTCAGGCCGTGCCGCTGGTCCGCGCCGAAGCTCCGTTCGTGGGCACCGGCATGGAGCCGATCGTGGCCCGCGATTCCGGTGCTGCAATTGGCGCGCGCCGTGCAGGTGTGGTCGACCAGGTGGATGCAACCCGTATCGTTATCCGCGCTACGGAAGAGATCGATCCGGGCAAGTCCGGCGTCGACATCTACCGGCTGCAGAAGTTCCAGCGGTCGAACCAGAACACCTGCATCAACCAGCGCCCGCTGGTGCGTGTGGGCGACCGGATTCACAAGGGCGATATCATCGCGGACGGTCCGTCGACCGACCTCGGCGATCTGGCTCTCGGCCGGAACGTGCTCGTCGCGTTCATGCCTTGGAACGGCTACAACTTCGAGGATTCGATCCTCCTGTCCGAACGCATCGTGTCCGACGACGTGTTCACCTCCATCCACCTCGAGGAATTCGAAGTGATGGCGCGTGACACGAAGCTCGGCCCGGAAGAAATCACCCGCGATATTCCGAACGTTTCCGAAGAAGCGCTTAAGAATCTCGACGAAGCCGGCATCGTCTACATCGGCGCCGAGCTGAACCCGGGCGATATTCTCGTTGGCAAGATCACGCCGAAGGGCGAAAGCCCGATGACGCCGGAAGAAAAGCTTCTGCGTGCCATCTTCGGCGAGAAGGCTTCCGACGTGCGCGACACGTCCCTGCGTCTTCCGCCGGGGGTTTCCGGTACGGTCGTCGAAGTGCGCGTCTTCAACCGCCACGGCGTTGAAAAAGACGAGCGCGCGATGGCGATCGAGCGTGAGGAAATCGAACGTCTCGCCAAGGACCGTGACGACGAACAGGCGATCCTTGACCGTAACGTCTACGGCCGTCTGGCCGAGATGCTGATGGACAAGAGCGCCGTAGCCGGACCGAAGGGCTTCAAGAAGGACACCGTTCTGACCGGGGATGTTCTCAACGACTTCCCGCGGTCGCAGTGGTGGCAGTTCGCGACCGAGGACGAGAAGTTCATGTCCGAGGTCGAGGCTCTGCGTGGTCAGTATGACGACAGCCGCAAGCGTCTCGAGCAGCGTTTCATCGACAAGGTCGAGAAACTGCAGCGCGGCGACGAACTACCGCCGGGCGTCATGAAGATGGTCAAGGTCTTCGTTGCCGTGAAGCGCAAGCTTCAGCCGGGCGACAAGATGGCCGGCCGCCACGGCAACAAGGGTGTGGTGTCCAAGATCAACCCGTGTGAAGACATGCCGTTCCTGGAAGACGGGACCCATGTCGACATCGTTCTCAACCCGCTCGGCGTGCCTTCGCGCATGAACGTCGGTCAGATCCTTGAAACACACCTCGGCTGGGCTTGCCGCGGTATGGGTCACCGGATCGGCGAGATGTACGACGAGTACCGCAAGAGCGGCGAGATCGAGAATCTGCGCGGCAAGATCGTGGAGATCTACGGCGACAACATGAAGGGCGACAACGTTCAGGAGTTCGATGACGAAGGTATCGTACGCCTGGCCGACCAGCTGAAGAAGGGCGTTTCGATTGCGACGCCGGTCTTCGACGGTGCCCGTGAGCCTGACGTCGTTGAAGCACTCAAGATCGCCGGTTACGACTCGAGCGGCCAGTCCGTACTCTATGACGGACGTACCGGTGAAGAGTTCGACCGCAAGGTGACCGTGGGCTACATCTACATGCTGAAGCTCCACCACCTTGTCGACGACAAGATCCATGCCCGTTCGATCGGCCCGTACTCGCTCGTTACGCAGCAGCCGCTGGGTGGCAAGGCGCAGTTCGGTGGCCAGCGCTTCGGGGAAATGGAGGTCTGGGCGCTTGAAGCTTACGGTGCAGCCTACACGCTGCAGGAAATGCTCACCGTCAAGTCGGACGACGTGGCCGGCCGTACGAAGGTCTATGAGGCCATCGTTCGCGGCGACGACACGTTCGAGGCGGGTATTCCGGAAAGCTTCAACGTGCTTGTGAAGGAAATGCGGTCCCTGGGTCTCAACGTTGAACTTCAACGGACTGATACACCCATGATTACCGAGGAAGACGCTGCGGACGCCGCAGAATAACCCCGGTAACGGATCACGAATGACTTGGAATGCCGGTAACGGGGAAGGGCGGTGTCTCGCTCTTCCCGGCCGTGCATCGAAGGAGACGGACCATGAATCATGAGGTCATGAACCTGTTCAATCAGCAGGCTCCCACACAGACCTTCGACAATATCCGGATTTCGCTTGCGAGCCCGGAAAAGATCCTGTCCTGGTCTTTCGGCGAAATCAAAAAGCCGGAAACCATCAACTACCGTACGTTCAAGCCGGAACGCGACGGTCTGTTCTGCGCGCGTATCTTCGGCCCGATCAAGGACTACGAATGTCTTTGCGGCAAGTACAAGCGCATGAAGTACAAGGGCGTCATCTGCGAAAAGTGTGGTGTTGAAGTCACGCTGTCGCGCGTCCGCCGCGAACGCATGGGCCACATCGAACTGGCTGCGCCTGTTGCGCACATCTGGTTCCTGAAGTCCCTGCCGAGCCGCATCGGCCTTCTGCTCGACATGACGCTGAAGGATCTGGAACGCGTTCTCTACTTCGAGAACTACGTCGTTCTGGAGCCAGGTCTGACCCCGCTGAAGCAGCATCAGCTGCTGTCGGAAGAAGACTACATCAATGCTCAGGACGAGTATGGCGAGGACGCCTTCACCGCGATGATCGGTGCAGAGGCCATCCGCGAGATCCTGATGAGCATGGATCTTGAGCGCGAGAGCGAAAAGCTGCGCCAGGAAATCGCCGAAGCGACCACCGAGCTGAAGCCGAAGAAGCTGGCAAAGCGGCTGAAGGTCATCGAGGCATTCATGGAATCGGGCAACCGCCCGGAATGGATGATCATGACCGTCGTTCCGGTGATCCCGCCGGATCTGCGTCCGCTCGTACCGCTGGACGGTGGCCGGTTCGCGACGTCGGATCTGAACGATCTGTACCGCCGCGTTATCAACCGTAACAACCGCCTGCGCCGCCTGATGGAACTGCGTGCTCCGGACATCATCATCCGGAACGAAAAGCGCATGCTGCAGGAATCCGTTGACGCCCTGTTTGACAACGGCCGCCGCGGCCGCGTCATCACCGGCGCCAACAAGCGTCCGCTGAAGTCGCTGTCCGACATGCTGAAGGGCAAGCAGGGCCGGTTCCGTCAGAACCTGCTCGGCAAGCGCGTCGACTATTCCGGTCGTTCGGTCATCACCGTGGGTCCGGAACTGAAGCTGCACCAGTGCGGTCTGCCGAAGAAGATGGCGCTTGAGCTGTTCAAGCCGTTCATCTATTCGCGCCTCGACGCCAAGGGCTTCTCCTCGACGGTCAAGCAGGCCAAGAAGCTGGTTGAAAAGGAGCGTCCGGAAGTCTGGGATATCCTCGACGAGGTCATCCGTGAGCATCCGGTTCTCCTGAACCGCGCACCGACCCTTCACCGCCTGGGCATCCAGGCGTTCGAGCCGACGCTCATCGAAGGCAAGGCGATCCAGCTTCACCCGCTCGTTTGCTCCGCGTTCAACGCCGACTTCGACGGAGACCAGATGGCCGTTCACGTGCCTCTGTCGCTTGAAGCCCAGCTTGAAGCCCGGACGCTGATGATGTCCACGAACAACATTCTGCACCCGGCAAACGGTGGCCCGATCATCGTTCCGTCGCAGGATATCGTTCTCGGTCTCTACTACCTGTCGATCATGGCGGAAGGCGAGCCGGGAGAAGGCATGGCCTTCGGCGACATCGGCGAGATCCATCACGCGCTGGCCAACAAGGTCATCACGCTGCACACGAAGATCAAGGGCCGGTTCAAGTCCGTCGACGCGGACGGCAACCCGACCTCGAACATCTACGAGACGACGCCTGGCCGCATGCTGGTTGCCGAACTGCTGCCGAAGCATTTCGAGGTTCCGTTCGATGCTTGCAACAAGCTGATGACGAAAAAGGAAATCTCCAAGATGATCGACACGGTTTACCGTGCCTGCGGTCAGAAGGAGACGGTCATCTTCTGTGACCGCATCATGCAGCTTGGCTTCAAGAACGCCTGTAATGCCGGCATCTCGTTCGGTATGGACGACATGGTCATCCCGGACACCAAGCATAATCTGGTGGCCGAGACGTCCGCGCTGGCAACCGAATACGAGCAGCAGTACAACGACGGTCTCATCACCCAGGGCGAAAAGTACAACAAGGTTGTCGACGCCTGGGCGAAGTGCACCGACAAGATCGCCGACGAGATGATGGCCCGCATCAAGGCGGTCCAGATCGATGAGGAAACAGGTCGTCAGAAGCCGATGAACTCGGTCTACATGATGTCCCACTCCGGTGCCCGTGGTTCACCCCAGCAGATGAAGCAGCTGGCCGGCATGCGTGGCCTTATGGCCAAGCCGGACGGTTCCATCATCGAGAACCCGATCATCTCGAACTTCAAGGAAGGCCTGTCGGTTCTGGAGTACTTCAACTCCACGCACGGTGCCCGTAAGGGTCTGGCCGATACCGCTCTGAAGACCGCCAACTCCGGTTACCTGACCCGTCGTCTCGTCGACGTGGCCCAGGACTCCATCATTCTGGAGCCGGATTGTGGATCGACGCGCGGTATCACCGTTGCACCGATTGTCGATGCCGGTAACGTCATCGCCACCCTGGGTATGCGTGTTCTCGGCCGCACGACCGCGGAAGACGTCTACAACAACCAGACCGGCGAGCTGCTTGTGCCCAAGGGCAAGCTGATCGACGAGAAGGATGTTGAGGCAGTCGAAGCCGCCAAGGTTCAGCAGATCAAGATCCGTTCGGTTCTGACCTGTGAAACCGAGACCGGCGTCTGCGCGACCTGCTACGGACGCGATCTGGCACGCGGTACGCCCGTCAACCTCGGCGAAGCTGTCGGCGTTATCGCCGCACAGTCGATCGGCGAGCCGGGCACCCAGCTGACCATGCGTACCTTCCACATCGGTGGTACCGCACAGGTTGTCGACAGCTCGTTCATCGAGTCCAACGTCGATGGCACGATCAAGATCCGTAACCGCTCGGTCAACCGCGACAGTGATGGCAACCTGATTGCCATGGTTCGCAACATGTCCATCGTTGTCATCGACAGCGACGGCAACGAGCGCGCCGTGCACCGTGTTGCCTATGGCTCCAAGCTGCATGTGGACGACGGTGACGCCGTCAAGCGGGGACAGCGGATCGCCGAATGGGATCCCTATACCCGTCCGATGCTCGCGGAAGTCGACGGTATCGTGGACTTCGAAGATCTGGTCGACGGTTCGTCGGTGCAGGAAACGGCCGACGAGGCGACCGGTATCACCAAGCGTGTCGTCATCGACTGGCGGTCTTCGCAGCGTGGTCAGGATCTAAAGCCGGCGATCGTCGTCAAGGACGACAAGGGTGCGATCTCGAAGAACCAGCGCGGTTCCGACGCTCGCCTGATGTTGTCCGTGGATGCGATTCTGTCGGTTCAGCCCGGTTCGTCTGTCAAAGCTGGTGACGTGCTTGCACGTATTCCGCTGGAAAGCGCCAAGACCAAGGACATCACCGGTGGTCTGCCGCGCGTTGCGGAACTGTTCGAAGCTCGTCGTCCGAAGGATCATGCGATCATCGCCGAAATCGATGGTACGATCCGCTTCGGCCGCGACTACAAGAACAAGCGTCGTGTCATCATCGATCCGGCAGAGGATGGCGTCGAGCCCGTCGAGTACCTCATCCCGAAAGGCAAGCACTTCCACCTTCAGGAAGGCGATGCCATTGAAAAGGGTGAGTACATCCTCGACGGTAACCCGGCACCGCACGACATCCTGGCGGTCAAGGGCGTGGAGGCACTTGCGGCCTACCTCGTCAATGAGATCCAGGAAGTCTATCGTCTGCAGGGTGTGACCATCAACGACAAGCACATCGAAGTGATTGTCCGTCAGATGCTGCAGAAGATCGAGATCACCGATCCGGGCGATACCGAGTTCTTCTCGGGCGAACAGGTCGACAAGCTTGACTTCGAAGAAGCCAACCGGAAGGCGATCGACAATGCGCGCGATCCGGCCAAGGGAAGCCCGGTTCTGCTGGGTATCACGAAGGCGTCTCTGCAGACACGGTCCTTCTTCTCCGCCGCCTCCTTCCAGGAGACGACCCGCGTCCTGACCGACGCAGCGGTCAACGGCAAGACCGACCCGCTGGTCGGCCTCAAGGAGAACGTCATCGTCGGCCGTCTGATCCCGGCCGGTACTGGCGGCGTGATGAAACGCATCCGAAAGATTGCAAGCCACCGCGACGACCTGATTCAGGAAGCGCAGCGGGCGCAGTCTTCGGAAAGCGCGGCGGAAGGGCTGCTGGAAGACATGACCGGTGCAGCCGAGTAAGGCTGCTCTAACAAGACACTTGAAAGGCCGCCTCCGGGCGGCCTTTCTTGTATAGTGACTCCAAAACGAGAGCTGACCAATGAACGACAACGAACTGGAACTCGACCCGGTGGTCTATATCGTGATCGGGCGTGTCTGGGAGGATGAGGATGCATCCCCCGACAAGGCGATCACGATCCATGCGCTTCTGACCGCAGCGGACGACGACGATGCGGTGCGCAAGACACTCGAGTCGCTTTCGGCTCAGGGATTTGCCGAAGCAGAACTCGATCAGATCGGGGTCATGGACGGGGAACCCGACGATCCGATCTACGAAGGGGCCTACCAGGACGCCCTGACAGGCAATGTGGCGATCGTGACTTTCACGGGCTAAGGCCGACTGAGCCTGTTTACCGGCAGGCGAGGGTGCGTAGCTGGTGTCCGCAGAATGCATGGCATGGCGGCGGCGCGGTCGGGAATCGGGTTTCGCTTTCTGTCGGGTCAAAAGAATCCTTCCGAATCCGTTACTTGGCAGACTCGGTTTGCGAGTCTGGAACGCAGAATTCGGCGGATTCGCCGGTACCAGATCCGGCGCCTGTCGACTCTCTCGAAGTTGCGGGAAGAGGCTTGCGCAAGAAAATTACAAAAACTTCGCAATTTCATTCCTGAGATTGACCGCAAGTCGCGGAAAACATGACGATAATTCAGGTGCAGCGGCAAACGCCCGTGGTTCTGCGGTTTTTTTGACAAAGCACTTGACGCAATGGGTGCATATGAGTAGTTTCCGCCCATCCCAAGGGCAGGCGGTAAGAGTGAACCCGTCCAGCGCTACCAAAGGCGCAGGACCCAATCCTCTTAAACGCTGTCGGGCTATATAGGCGAATACGCGTCGATTGCATGACCGCGGGGCAACTCGTGGTCCTCTGGTTTTTCGCAGCGCCGGCCGCTCTGTCAAGAGCGCGCGGGCGCGATTCTGCATGCTTGTAGGCTTGTTTCGACAGGTGGCAGGATCGGCGGGGGACTGCAGTTGCATACGAATTTTTGGATGGACGAGGTAAAGGGCAAAAAATGCCGACCATCAACCAGTTGATCCGCAAGCCGCGGAAAGATCCGCCTAAGCGGAACAAAGTGCCGGCCATGGAGGCCTGCCCGCAGAAGCGTGGTGTTTGCACCCGCGTTTACACTACCACGCCGAAGAAGCCGAACTCGGCTCTTCGTAAAGTGGCGAAGATCCGTTTGACCAACGGATTTGAAGTCATCGGATACATCCCGGGTGAAGGCCACAACCTTCAGGAACACTCCGTGGTCATGATCCGTGGCGGCCGCGTGAAGGACTTGCCGGGTGTGCGCTACCACATCATCCGTGGTGTGCTTGATACCCAGGGCGTCAAGGATCGTAAGCAGCGTCGTTCGAAGTACGGCGCGAAGCGGCCGAAGTAAGGAGCGCATCAGATGTCTCGTCGTCACCGCGCAGAAAAACGCGAAATCAACCCGGATCCGAAGTTCGGGGACATGGTCGTGACCAAGTTCATGAATTCCATCATGTACCACGGCAAGAAATCCGTCGCAGAGAGCATCGTCTACGGTGCCTTTGACGTCGTTGAAAACAAGACCCGCGAAAACCCGATCGAGGTGTTTCACGCGGCTCTCGAGAACGTCATGCCGCAAGTGGAAGTTCGTTCCCGCCGTGTTGGTGGTGCGACCTACCAGGTTCCGGTTGAAGTTCGGACCGACCGCCGTCAGGCGCTGGCTATCCGCTGGCTGATCACTGCGGCGCGTAACCGGAACGAGACCACCATGGTCGATCGCCTTTCCGGCGAACTGCTGGATGCCGCAAACAACCGTGGTACCGCAGTGAAGAAGCGTGAAGACACGCACCGGATGGCAGACGCCAACCGTGCATTCTCGCACTATCGCTGGTAATTCAGACTTCGAAGGGCAGACACTATGTCGCGCACGCATAAAATCGAGGACTACCGCAATTTCGGCATCATGGCCCACATCGATGCCGGCAAGACTACCACGACCGAGCGGATCCTCTACTACACGGGCAAAAGCCACAAGATCGGCGAAGTGCATGACGGCGCTGCCACCATGGACTGGATGGAGCAGGAGCAGGAGCGTGGCATCACGATCACCTCTGCTGCAACCACCGCGTTCTGGAAAGAAAAGCGCCTGAACATCATCGACACTCCGGGCCACGTCGACTTCACCATTGAAGTCGAGCGTTCCCTGCGCGTGCTCGACGGTGCCGTTGCCCTTCTCGATGCGAATGCCGGCGTTGAGCCGCAGACCGAAACTGTCTGGCGTCAGGCCGACAAGTATCACGTCCCGCGGATGATCTTCGTCAACAAGATGGATAAGCTGGGCGCCGATTTCGATCGCTGCGTCGCCATGATCAAGGAACGCCTCGGTGCGACCCCGCTGGTCATGCAGCTGCCGGTCGGCGCTGAAAGTGACTTTGCCGGTGTCATCGATCTTCTGGAAATGAAGGCTCTCATCTGGCAGTCCGAAAACCTCGGCGCCGCCTGGGATATCGTCGACATTCCGGCCGATCTCCTCGACCGTGCACAGGAAGCACGCGACGCGCTGATCGAGACTGTCGTTGAAGTCGATGAAGCTGTGATGGAAGCTTACCTGGAAGGCGAAGAGCCCTCCATCGAGACCATCAAGAAGCTGATCCGCAAGGGCACCATCAACACCGATTTCATTCCGGTGTTCTGTGGCTCCGCGTTCAAGAACAAGGGCGTTCAGCCGCTTCTCGACGCCGTGGTCGACTACCTGCCGAGCCCGGTTGAAGTGCCGGCCATCAAGGGCATCGATCCGAAGACTGAAGAAGAAGTTGTTCGCAAGTCTTCCGATGAAGAGCCGCTCGGCCTTCTGGCGTTCAAGATTGCCAACGACCCGTTCGTCGGCTCCCTGACGTTCTGCCGCATCTACTCCGGTGTTCTGAGCAAGGGCACGTCGCTGCTCAACACCGTCAAGGAAAAGCGTGAGCGCGTCGGTCGTATGATGCAGATGCACTCCAACTCGCGTGAAGACATCGAAGTGGCCTATGCTGGCGACATCGTTGCAATCGCGGGTCTGAAAGACACCACGACGGGCGACACTCTCTGTGATCCGCTCAAGCCGGTGATCCTGGAACGCATGGAATTCCCCGAGCCGGTTATCGAGATCGCCGTCGAGCCGAAGACCAAGGGCGACCAGGAAAAGATGGGCCTCGCGCTCAACCGTCTTGCTGCTGAAGATCCGTCGTTCCGCGTCAAGTCTGACGAAGAGTCCGGGCAGACCATTATCGCCGGCATGGGCGAGCTGCACCTCGACATCATCGTTGACCGCATGAAGCGTGAATTCAAGGTCGAGGCGAACATTGGTGCGCCGCAGGTTGCCTACCGCGAAACCATCACCAAGGTTGCTGAAGTGGACTACACCCACAAGAAGCAGTCCGGTGGTTCGGGTCAGTTCGCACGCGTCAAGCTGGTCATCGAGCCGGCCGAAGCAAATGCTGGCTACGTCTTCGAAAGCAAGATCGTCGGTGGTTCCGTTCCGAAGGAATACATCCCGGGCGTTACCAAGGGTATTGAGAGCGTCATGTCTTCCGGTCCGCTGGCAGGCTTCCCGATGCTCGACATCAAGGCAACCCTGATCGACGGTGCCTACCACGACGTTGACTCCTCTGTCCTCGCCTTCGAAATCGCCGGCCGTGCCGGTTTCCGCGAAGGTATTGCAAAGGCCGGTCCGAAACTTCTCGAGCCGATCATGAAGGTCGAGGTTGTGACGCCGGAAGACTACATGGGTGACGTTATCGGTGACCTGAACTCCCGCCGCGGTCAGATCGCGGGCACGGAAAACCGGGGCGTCGTCACTGTCATCACCGCAATGGTCCCGCTGGCCAACATGTTTGGTTACGTGAACAACCTGCGTTCCATGTCTCAGGGCCGCGCGCAGTACTCGATGGTGTTCGATCACTACGAGCAGGTGCCGCAGGCTGTCGCCGAAGAGGTTCAGGCGAAATACGCCTGATCCAAGCCTCTTAACGTGAAAAAGAAATAGAGAAACGGAGTAATCCGATGGCGAAAGAAAAATTTGAGCGCAATAAGCCGCACGTCAACATTGGCACGATTGGCCACGTTGACCACGGCAAGACGACGCTGACTGCTGCAATCACGATGACGCTTGCCGAAACCGGCGGTGCGACTGCAAAAGCTTACGACGAAATCGATGGCGCACCGGAAGAAAAGGCTCGCGGCATCACGATTTCGACGGCACACGTCGAGTATGAGACGGAAAACCGTCACTATGCTCACGTCGACTGCCCGGGTCACGCCGACTACGTGAAGAACATGATCACCGGTGCTGCCCAGATGGACGGCGGTATCCTGGTTGTGTCCTCCGCAGACGGCCCGATGCCGCAGACCCGCGAGCACATCCTGCTCGCCCGTCAGGTTGGCGTTCCGGCTCTTGTCGTATTCATGAACAAGGTTGACCAGGTCGACGACGAAGAGCTTCTCGAGCTCGTCGAAATGGAAATCCGTGAGCTGCTGTCTTCCTACGAATTCCCGGGCGACGACATTCCGATCGTCAAGGGTTCGGCTCTTGCAGCTGTCGAAAACCGCGATCCGGCCATCGGCCGTGACGCGATCCGCGAGCTGATGGCTGCGGTCGACGACTACATCCCGACGCCCGAGCGTCCGAAGGATCAGCCGTTCCTGATGCCGATCGAAGACGTGTTCTCGATCTCCGGCCGCGGTACTGTTGTGACCGGTCGTGTCGAGCGCGGCATCATCAAGGTTGGTGAAGAAGTCGAAATCGTCGGCATCAAGGACACCAAGAAGACGACGGTTACCGGCGTTGAAATGTTCCGCAAGCTGCTCGACAGCGGTGAAGCAGGCGACAACATCGGCGCTCTGATCCGTGGTGTTGGCCGTGAAGACGTCGAGCGTGGCCAGGTTCTCTGCAAGCCGGGTTCGGTTACGCCGCACACGAAGTTCAAGGCAGAAGCCTACATCCTGACGAAGGAAGAAGGTGGCCGTCATACGCCGTTCTTCACGAACTACCGTCCGCAGTTCTACTTCCGTACGACGGACGTGACGGGTGTTGTGACCCTGCCGGAAGGCACGGAAATGGTCATGCCGGGCGACAACGTTTCCGTTGACGTCGAGCTGATCGTGCCGATCGCCATGGAAGAAGGCCTGCGCTTCGCTATCCGCGAAGGCGGCCGTACCGTCGGCGCCGGCGTCGTCGCATCCATCATCGAGTAATGGACAGCCGGGCCTGCCGGCAAGACGTTTGAACGAAACGCGGGCAGGCCCGCAGTCATATTGGGAACAATGACAATGAACGGTCAGAATATCCGGATCCGCCTCAAGGCGTTTGACCACCGTATTCTGGACGCCTCCACCAAGGAGATCGTCAATACGGCCAAGCGGACCGGTGCTCAGGTACGGGGACCCGTGCCGCTGCCGACGCGGATCGAGAAGTACACCGTGCTTCGCGGACCGCATATCGATAAGAAAAGCCGCGATCAGTTCGAGATGCGGACGCACAAGCGCCTCCTCGACATCGTTGATCCGACTCCGCAGACAGTCGACGCTCTTATGAAGCTCGATCTGGCGGCCGGTGTCGACGTCGAGATCAAGCTGTAAGCCGGGCGAAGGGGACACATCATGCGTTCTGGAGTGATCGCTCAGAAAGTGGGCATGACTCGTATCTACAACGATGCGGGCGAACATGTTCCGGTCACTGTTCTGCGGCTGGAAAACTGCCAGGTGGTTGCCCACCGTACTGAAGAAAAAAATGGATACACTGCGCTGCAGCTCGGTGCAGGTACCCGTAAAGTCAAGAATACGCCGAAGGCGCTGCGTGGGCACTTTGCAGTTGCAAAGGTTGAGCCGAAGCGGACCGTGGTCGAATTCCGCGTCTCTGCGGACAACCTGATCGACGTTGGTGCGGAACTGACCGCCGACCATTACGTCGAAGGCCAGTTCGTCGACGTGACAGGCACTTCGATCGGTAAGGGTTTTGCCGGTCCGATGAAGCGCCACAACTTCGGCGGTGGCCGTGCAACGCACGGTAACTCGATCTCGCACCGTTCACATGGTTCCACGGGTCAGTGTCAGGATCCGGGCCGCGTGTTCAAGGGCAAGAAAATGGCCGGTCATATGGGCGACGCCCGCGTGACCACGCAGAACCTGAAGGTTGTGCGCACTGATGTTGAGCGTGGCCTGATCATGGTCGAGGGCTCTGTTCCGGGCGCCAAGGGCGGCTGGATCCTGGTCCGCGACGCGATCAAAAAGGCGCTTCCGGAAAACGTTCCGGTACCGGGTGCTTTCAAGGCGTCCGAAGCGACTGTGGCTGCCGGGAAGGAGAGTGAGTGATGGAACTCCAGGTCAAGACCCTCGAAGGCGGGGCGGCCGGTTCGATCACGGTGTCTGACGAGATCTTCGGTCTCGAGCCGCGCACCGATCTGATCCACCGTGTGGTGCGTTGGCAGCTTGCCAAGCGCCAGGCGGGTACGCACAAGACGCTGGGCCGTTCGGAAGTTACTGGTACGACGAAGAAATTCGTCCGCCAGAAGGGTTCCGGCGGCGCTCGTCACGGCAACAAGAAGGCCCCGCAGTTCCGCGGTGGGGGCAGGGCGTTTGGTCCGGTCGTTCGCGACCACAGCCATGACCTGCCCAAGAAGGTTCGCGCCCTCGGCCTGAAGCATGCCCTGTCGGCGAAAGCCAAGACAGACAGCATCGTCATCGTTGAAGATGCGAAGGCAGCCGAAGCCAAGACCAAGGCACTCAAGGGTCAGCTCGCAAAGCTCGGCCTGACCAGCGCCCTGATCATCGACGGTGCCGAAGTCGACAACAACTTCGCACTGGCCTCGCGCAACATTCCGCA
Source organism: Rhodobacterales bacterium (assembly GCA_008107755.1). Lineage (GTDB taxonomy): Bacteria > Pseudomonadota > Alphaproteobacteria > Rhizobiales > Stappiaceae > Roseibium. Next base: position 63,482 of record VIRH01000085.1, on the reverse strand, counting down.
TCTGGATGTGCTGCCGGTTCAGGGCATCAACGTTTACGACATCCTGCGGGCCAACACCCTGGTGTTGACCAAGGCGGCGGTGTCCGCACTCGAGGAGCGCTTTAAATGAGCAATCTTCCTCACTACGACAAGATCGTCGGCCCGGTGATTACCGAAAAGTCGACGATGGCTTCCGAAGAGAACAAGGTTGTCTTCAAGGTGGCGGGTGACGCGACCAAGCCGGAAATCAAGGCCGCAATCGAAGCTCTCTTCGGTGTGAAGGTCACGGCAGTGAACACCCTGGTCCGCAAGGGCAAGGTGAAGCGCTTCCGCGGACGTCTTGGCCGTCAGTCCGACTACAAGAAGGCCGTCGTAACACTGCAGGAAGGTCACGCCATCGACGTGACCACCGGGCTCTGAGACGGGGACTTTAGAAAATGGCACTTAAGACATTCAATCCGACGTCCCCAGGCCGCCGTCAGCTGGTTCAGGTTGACCGGTCCGGTCTGTGGAAGGGCAAGCCGGTCAAGACATTGACCGAAGGTCTGTCCAAGTCCGGTGGCCGCAACAACGCTGGTCGTCTGACGTCTCCGAACCGCGGTGGCGGTCACAAGCGGTCCTACCGTCTTGTCGACTTCAAGCGTCGCAAGTGGGACGTGCCGGCAACGGTCGAGCGCCTGGAATACGATCCGAACCGGACCGCATTCATTGCTCTCATTCGTTACGAAGACGGCGAGCTGAGCTACATCCTGGCGCCGCAGCGCCTTGCCGCAGGCGACACCGTCGTTGCTGGCGAGGGCGTCGACGTCAAGCCGGGCAACGCAGCTCCGCTTTCACGCATCCCGGTCGGTACGATCGTTCACAACGTTGAACTGAAGCCGGGCAAGGGTGCGCAGATCGCTCGCTCCGCCGGTGCATTTGTTCAGATCGTCGGCCGTGACCAGGGCTACACAACGCTTCGCCTGATGTCTGGCGAACAGCGCCGTGTGCTCGGTACCTGCATGGCTTCCATTGGCGCCGTGTCCAACCCGGACCACGCCAACGTGAACCTTGGCAAGGCAGGCCGTTCCCGCTGGCTTGGCATTCGCCCGCACACTCGCGGCGTTGCCATGAACCCGATCGACCACCCGCATGGCGGTGGTGAAGGCCGGACCTCCGGCGGTCGTCATCCGGTTACCCCTTGGGGCAAACCGACCAAAGGTAAGCGCACGCGTCGCAACAAGCAGACTGATAAGTTTATCGTCCGCAGCCGCCACGCGCGCAAGAAGTAAAGGGCAAGGATCGTGGCACGTTCGATCTGGAAAGGTCCGTTTGTCGACGGGTATCTGCTGAAGAAAGCGGACAAGGTACGCGAGTCCGGCCGGAACGAGGTCATCAAGACCTGGAGCCGCCGCTCGACGATCCTTCCGCAGTTCGTCGGTTTGACTTTCGGCGTCTACAACGGTCAAAAGCACGTTCCGGTGCTGGTGTCTGAAGAAATGATCGGTCACAAGTTTGGCGAGTTCTCGCCGACCCGGACCTATTATGGACACGGCGCCGACAAGAAGGCGAAGAGGAAGTAACGATGGGCAAGCCGAAGCGTGAGCGGACGCTCGCTGACAACGAGGCTCGGGCAATGACCCGCATGCTGCGCGTTTCCCCGCGCAAGCTGAACCTCGTTGCGGCTTCGATCCGTGGTAAAAAAGTCGGTTCCGCGATTTCGGATCTGACATTCTCCCGCAAGCGCATCGCGCAGGACGTCAAGAAGACGTTGATGTCCGCCGTTGCCAACGCGGAAAACAATCACGACCTGGACATTGACAACCTGGTTGTCGCCGAAGCCCACGTTGGCAAGGCATTTGTCATCAAGCGGTTCCAGGCCCGTGCACGCGGACGTGTTGGGCGGATCGAGAAGCCTTTCTCGAACCTGACCATCGTTGTGCGCGAAGTTGAGGAGACTGCCTGATGGGACACAAGACAAACCCGATCGGCATGCGCCTCGGGATCAACCGTACCTGGGATTCCCGCTGGTTCGCGAACAAGAATGAATACGGCGACCTTCTTCACGAAGATTTCCGCATCCGCGAATTCCTTCTGAAGGAACTGAAGCAGGCTGCGGTTTCCAAGGTTGTCATCGAGCGCCCCCACAAGAAGTGCCGCGTTTCGATCCATTCCGGTCGTCCGGGTGTGGTCATCGGCAAGAAGGGCGCCGACATCGAGCGTCTTCGCAAGAAGATTGCCGACATCACGAATTCGGAAGTGCACCTCAACATCGTTGAAGTGCGCAAGCCGGAAATCGATGCGACCCTCGTTGCCGCTTCGATCGCACAGCAGCTGGAACGCCGTGTTGCTTTCCGCCGCGCCATGAAGCGGGCCGTTCAGTCCGCCATGCGTCTCGGCGCCCAGGGCATCCGGATCAACTGCGGTGGTCGTCTCGGTGGTGCAGAAATCGCTCGTATCGAATGGTACCGCGAAGGCCGCGTGCCGCTCCACACCCTGCGTGCCGACATCGACTACGGTGTTGCAAGCGCTCACACGGCTTACGGCGTGTGCGGTGTGAAGGTCTGGATCTTCAAGGGTGAAATTCTGGAACATGACCCGATGGCGTCCGAACGCCGTGCGACGTCTGTGACAGACGGTAACCAGGGTGATCGCGGCGGACGCCGGGATCGGGGCCGCGAGCGCGCAGCTTAAGTCAAGCTGCCTGCCGCTCGTAAGACAAGAAAGACGAGAGAAGAACGATGCTGCAACCGAAGCGCACAAAGTTCCGCAAGCAGCACAAGGGCCGCATCCACGGCTTGTCGAAGGGAGGCACCGACCTCAACTTCGGCGCATTCGGTCTGAAGGCTATGGAGCCGGAGCGTGTAACGGCACGTCAGATCGAAGCGGCCCGCCGTGCTATGACCCGCCACATGAAGCGTGCGGGTCGAGTTTGGATCCGCATCTTCCCGGACCTCCCGGTTTCTTCGAAACCAGCCGAAGTCCGCATGGGTAAGGGTAAGGGTTCTCCGGATTACTGGGCTTGCCGCGTCAAGCCTGGCCGGATCATGTTCGAAATCGACGGTGTGTCGGAAGACATTGCGCGTGAAGCCATGCGTCTTGCCGCTGCCAAGCTGCCGATCAAGTGCCGTTTCGTTCAGCGTATCGGCGAGTAAGGCAGGCGAGGAGTTAAAGCCATGAAGGCTACCGAAGTACGGGCAAAGACTCTCGACGAGCTCCGCACCGAGCTTGAAGGTCTGAAGAAGGAGCAGTTCAACCTGCGCTTTCAGAGGGCTACGGGACAGCTTGAAAATACATCGCGCGTTCGGCAAATCCGCCGGGATATCGCGCGTATCCAGACAGTCATGCGCGAAAAGCGCGTGACGGCGAACGCTTAAGGAGACACGGCCATGCCGAAGCGTATCCTGCAGGGCACCGTTGTCAGCGACGCCAACGACAAAACGGTGACGGTGAATGTGGAACGTCGTTTCACGCACCCACTGCTGAAGAAAACCGTGCGTCGGACCAAGAAGTATCGGGCCCACGACGAAAGCAACCAGTACAAGGTTGGTGACATTGTTCAGATTGAAGAATGCGCGCCGATCTCCAAGAACAAACGTTGGACCGTGGTCACTCAGTGACTGCGCTCCTCATTAGTGAGCATCAGGCGCCCGCCAGCCGAGCGCCAGTAGAAGAACAAGGCAGCCAGTCATGATTCAGATGCAAACAAACCTCGACGTCGCCGACAATTCCGGCGCTCGTCGTGTCATGTGCATCAAAGTGCTCGGTGGCTCCAAGCGTAAATATGCCCAGGTAGGCGACATCATCGTCGTTTCCGTCAAAGAGGCAATTCCGCGGGGCCGCGTCAAGAAGGGCGACGTGATGAAGGCTGTCGTCGTGCGCACGGCAAAGGATATCCGCCGTCCCGATGGCAGCGTGATCCGGTTCGACCGCAATGCGGCCGTGCTGGTCAACAACAACAAGGAGCCTGTCGGCACCCGTATCTTCGGACCGGTGCCGCGTGAACTCCGCGCAAAGAACCACATGAAGATCATTTCGCTCGCCCCGGAGGTGCTCTGATGGCCGCGAAGATTAAAAAAGGCGACACGGTGGTCGTACTGACCGGCCGTGACAAGGGCAAAACCGGCGAAGTCATCCAGATGATGCCGTCGGACAACAAGGCGCTGGTTCGCGGCATCAACATGGTTCGCCGTCACCAGAAGCAGACGCAGTCCCAGGAAGCCGGCATTGTCTCGAAAGAGGCGCCGATCCACCTGTCGAACGTTGCGCTCGCCGATCCGAAGGACGGCAAGGCGACCCGCGTCGGTTTCAAAATTCAGGACGACGGCACCAAGGTTCGCGTTGCCAAGCGTTCGGGAGATCTGATCGATGGCTGAGACCAGTTACGTTCCGCGTCTCAAGACGCATTACGATGAAGTCGTGCGCAAGCAGCTTCAGGAAAAGTTCCAGTACAAGAACGTCATGCAGGTTCCGCAGCTGGAAAAGGTCGTTCTGAACATCGGTGTCGGTGAAGCCGTCAGCGATTCGAAGAAGGCACGCACCGCAGCGGACGACCTGGCGGCGATCGCCGGTCAGAAGCCGGTCATCACCAAGGCCAAGAAGTCCATCGCAACCTTCAAGGTTCGCGAAGGGATGCCGCTTGGTGCCAAGGTGACCCTGCGCCGCCAGCAGATGTTCGAATTCCTGGACCGTCTGATCACCATCGCGCTGCCGCGCGTTCGTGACTTCCGCGGTCTGAACCCGAAGAGCTTCGACGGTCGCGGCAACTACGCCATGGGCATCAAGGAACACATCGTGTTCCCGGAAATCGAGTACGACAAGGTCGACCAGATCTGGGGCATGGACGTGATCGTGTGCACCACGGCGCCGACGGATGACGAAGCGCGCGAGCTTCTGCGCGCGTTCAACTTCCCGTTCACGAAGTAACGGGCAAGGAAGGGAACGACGATGGCGAAGAAAAGCGCAATCGAGAAGAACAAGCGCCGTGAGCGTCTTGTGAAGAAATACGCTGAGAAGCGCGCCGCTCTGAAGGCAATGGCTAAAGACGACAGCCTGTCCCTGGAAGAGCGCTACAATGCCCGCCTGAAGCTGGCGAAACTGCCGCGGAACTCCGCGCCGAACCGCGTTCGCAACCGTTGCGAAGTGTCCGGCCGTCCGCGCGGTTACTACCGCAAGCTGAAGATGTCGCGTATTGCGCTTCGTGAACTGGGCTCCCTGGGTAAGATCCCGGGCCTGGTCAAGTCGAGCTGGTAAGGAGAATCTCCGATGGCAATTTCTGATCCGTTGGGGGATATGCTGACCCGCATTCGCAACGCGCAGATGCGGCGCAAGAGCAAGGTCAGCTCACCAAATTCCAAATTGCGTGCACATGTACTTGATGTGCTGGCAAAAGAGGGATACATCCGTGGCTACACCACGGTTGAATACGAGGGCGGTAAGTCCGAGTTGGAAATCGAACTGAAGTATTTCGACGGGGAACCGGTAATCCGCACGATTGAGCGGGTGTCCAAGCCGGGTCGCCGCGTGTACTCGTCGGTGAAAAACATCCCGCATGTCTCCAATGGCCTGGGCGTGTCGATTATCTCGACTCCGCGCGGCGTCATGAGCGACCATCAGGCGCGGGACGAAAACGTAGGTGGTGAGGTTCTTTGCCGCGTCTTCTGATGCGGCATCCTCACTTTTAAAACGACAAGGTTGGTCAAATGTCTCGTATTGGCAAAAAGCCAGTCCCCGTGCCGAGCGGGGTAACGGCATCGATCGACGGTCAGACAGTTACGATCAAGGGCCCGAAAGGCGAAAAGTCTTTCATGCTCAACGATCTTGTTCTGGCCGAAATGACGGATGACGGGATCAAAATCGATCCGCGGAACAACTCCAAGCCGGCTCGCTCCATGTGGGGCATGAGCCGCACCATGGTCTCGAACCTGATCACGGGTGTCACCGAGGGCTTCAAGAAAGACCTCGCCATCACCGGTGTCGGGTATCGTGCCCAGGTCCAGGGCAAGAACCTTCAGCTCGCGCTTGGTTTCTCGCATGACGTGGTCTACCCGATTCCGGAAGGCATCGAGATCGCATGTGCGAAACCGACGGAAATCAGCGTCTCCGGCACCGACAAACAGCGTGTCGGCCAGGTTGCCGCTGAAATCCGCGAGTTCCGCCCGCCGGAGCCCTACAAGGGCAAGGGCGTACGTTATGCAGACGAGTTCATCGTCCGCAAAGAAGGCAAGAAGAAGTAACGGACCTAGATCATGGCGAACAGCAAACAAGCTTTCGAACGCCGCCGCGATCGCGTGCGCCGTACGATCAAGAAAGCCGCGAACGGTCGTCCGCGCCTTTCCATCTTCCGCTCGTCGAAGCAGATCTACGCCCAGATCATCGACGATGCGAAGGGACATACGATTGTCTCTGCTTCAACGATCGAAACAGATCTCAAGGGCAGCCTGAAAACGGGCGCCGATGTCGCTGCAGCAGCAGCCGTCGGCAAGCTTGTCGCCGAGCGTGCAGCCGCCGCCGGTGTCAAGCAGGTCGTGTTCGACCGTGGCGGGTACATGTATCATGGGCGCGTGAAAGCGCTTGCTGATGCAGCCCGTGAAGGTGGACTTGAATTCTGACCAGCGCCCGTTGGCGCTCTTAAGAACGGAAGACGTATAATATGGCGAGACAAGAAAATCGCGATCGCGACGAGCGAGACAGCGAATTCGTCGACAAGCTCGTTCACATCAACCGCGTTGCCAAGGTGGTCAAGGGTGGCCGTCGTTTCGGCTTCGCCGCGCTGGTCGTGGTTGGTGATCAGAAGGGCCGTGTCGGCTTCGGTCATGGCAAGGCACGTGAAGTGCCGGAAGCCATCCGGAAGGCAACTGAAGCTGCAAAGCGCACGATGATCCGTGTGCCGCTGCGCGAAGGCCGGACCCTCCACCACGATGTGGAAGGCCGTCACGGCGCTGGCAAGGTTCTGCTGCGTGCAGCACCGGCCGGTACCGGTATCATCGCCGGTGGTCCGATGCGTGCCGTCTTTGAAACGCTTGGCGTTCAGGACGTGGTTGCCAAGTCGCTTGGAACCTCCAACCCGTACAACATGGTTCGTGCGACGTTTGCCGCGCTGACCAAGGAAGACAGCCCGCGCTCCGTCGCTGCCCGCCGTGGCCTCAAGGTCTCTGTGCTGCAGTCTCGGCGTCGTGACAATAACGAGGAGGCTCCGGCCGCCGCCGAGGCTTGACCTTGGCGGACCCGGACCCCAGCTGAGAGAGGGTAGGTTCCATGGCGAACACCGAACAGACTGTTACGGTCGAACAGATCGGCAGCCCGCTGCGCCGTCCTAAGGAACAGCGCGCGACGCTTATCGGTCTCGGCCTGAACAAGATGCACCGCCGTTCCACACTGAAGGACACCCCTGAAGTGCGTGGAATGATCAATAAGGTCCAGCATCTCGTTCGCGTCGTCGAAGACAACGCGTAAGGACGGGGTGAGGAGAAACGAAAATGAAGCTCAACGAACTTCATGACAACGAAGGTGCCGTAAAGGACCGCATGCGCGTCGGACGTGGCATCGGTTCGGGCAAGGGCAAGACCGGTGGCCGTGGTGTCAAGGGTCAGAAGTCCCGTTCCGGCGTTGCAATCAAAGGCTTTGAAGGCGGTCAGATGCCGCTTCACCGCCGTCTGCCGAAGCGCGGCTTCACGAACATCTTTGCCAATGACTACAACACCGTGTCCATTGGTCGTGTTCAGAAAGCCATCGATGCAGGCAAGCTCAATGCTTCCGATCCGGTTACGGTCGAAGCACTGAAGGCCGCAGGCGTCGTCAAGCGTGTCCGCGACGGTGTGCGCATCGTTGCCAACGGCGAGCTTACAGCTGCCGTGACCTTTGAAGTTGCAGGTGCCTCCAAGGGTGCCGTCGCAGCGATCGAAAAAGCGGGCGGCAAGGTTGCCGTTCTGGGAGCTCAGGCTTAACAGCCTGGGCTTTTCCCTTTTTCGCAAGAACTGACCGGAGTAGGGCATGGCATCCGCCGCCGAGCAACTGGCGTCAAATCTAAATTTCTCAGCTTTCGCCAAGGCTGAAGAACTCAAAAAGCGCATCTGGTTCACACTGGGGGCGCTTTTGGTTTATCGACTGGGCACTTACATTCCCATGCCCGGCATCAACCCGGAAGCCTTCGCGCAGGCATTCAACCAGGCGCAGTCCGGCATCATCGGCATGTTCAACATGTTCTCCGGTGGCGCCGTGCAGCGTATGGCGATCTTCGCGCTCGGCATCATGCCGTACATCTCGGCTTCCATCATCATGCAGCTCATGACGACCGTCGTGCCGTCGCTGGAGCAGATGAAGAAGGAAGGCGAGCAGGGCAGGAAGGTCATCAACCAGTACACCCGCTACGGCACGGTGATTCTGGCGGCCTTCCAGGCCTACGGCATCGCGGTCGGGCTGGAAGGTGCGGCCAACGTGGTGACCGATCCGGGCTGGTTCTTCCGTGCCTCGACCGTGATCACCCTGACCGGTGGCACCATGTTCCTGATGTGGCTCGGTGAGCAGATCACCTCGCGCGGCATCGGCAACGGTATTTCTCTGATCATCTTCTCCGGTATCGTGGCCGGTCTGCCTTCGGCGGTCGTGCAAACGCTGGAACTCGGACGTCAGGGCTCGCTCGCGACGTGGATCATTCTGATGGTCATCATTCTGGCTGTCGTCGTGATTGCGTTCATCGTGTTCATGGAGCGCGCACAGCGTCGTCTGCTGATCCAGTATCCGAAACGACAGATGGGCAACCAGATGTATCAGGGGCAGACATCGTTCCTGCCGCTGAAGCTGAACACGGCTGGTGTGATTCCGCCGATCTTCGCATCTTCGCTTCTGCTTGTTCCGGCGACGCTCGCCGGGTTCGGGCAGGGGGGCGGCAATGAGTGGCTGACCTACATCACCGCGGCCCTCGGCCACGGGCAGCCGCTGTTCATGCTGGCCTATGCGGGCATGATCGTGTTCTTCTGCTTCTTCTATACCGCGATCGTCTTCAATCCGAGCGATACTGCGGACAACCTGAAGAAGCACGGCGGGTTCATTCCGGGCATTCGCCCGGGGGAACGCACCGCACAGTATATTGACTATGTTCTCACCCGTATTACGGTAGTCGGTGCAATCTACATCACCGTCGTTTGTCTATTACCCGAATTCCTTATTTCGGCGACAGGCGTACCGTTCTATTTCGGGGGTACCTCTTTGCTTATTGTCGTAAGCGTCACGATGGATACAGTATCCCAGATTCAGGGCCATCTGCTTGCGCACCAGTATGAGGGGCTCGTGAAAAACAAGAAACTCAGGGGGAGACGCCGATGAGGCTCATTCTGGTCGGACCGCCGGGCGCGGGCAAGGGAACACAGGCTGCTTATCTGGTCGAGAAATACGGTATTCCGCAACTCTCGACTGGTGACATGCTTCGTGCCGCCGTTGCCGCCCAGACACCGATCGGTCTCAAGGCCAAGGAAGTCATGGACGCCGGGGGGCTTGTTTCCGACGAGATCGTCGTGGGAATCATTCGCGACCGCGCAGCGGAAGACGATGCCAGGAATGGATTTATCCTGGACGGTTTTCCGCGCACGCTCGCCCAGGCCGAGGCTCTGGACGAGATGCTGGCGGAGAGCGGACAGAAGCTTGATGCGGTCATCGAGTTGCGAGTCGATCACGGCAAGCTGGTCGAACGGATCCTGAAGCGGGCGGACGAAGCCAAGGCCGCCGGCCTTCCGGTTCGCAAGGATGACGACCCGGAAGTTTTCAAGCAGCGTCTTGAAGCATTCAATCGCGATACGGCCGTCATCGTGCCGTATTACGAAAAGAAGGGCCTGCTTTCTGTTGTTGATGGAATGCAGCCGATTGGGGACGTCACCGGTTCTATAGAATCTGTTCTACAAGGACTTGACGAAAAGGTTTAGAGCCGTTAAACGACGCGCTCTACCTTTACAGTTGGGCCGGTTCCACGAAAGTGGGACCGGCATTCTCTGTGCCGGGGTCTCCCCGGCATTTTCGTACCCCGCAAGGGCCGGAACTCCACCGGACGCGGGTCTTTTCAACTGCAGCAGGGCCTCTGGTCCGGCGCATAACATGGAGACGAACGTGGCACGTATTGCTGGCGTTAACATCCCGACGAACAAGCGCGTTGTCATCGCGCTTCAGTACATTCACGGTATCGGCGCGAAATTCGCGCAGGAAATCATCGAGAAGACCAATATCGATGCTGCCCGCCGTGTAAACGAATTGTCCGACGCAGAAGTTCTGTCCATCCGCGAAACCATTGACCGCGATTACCTCGTGGAAGGTGATCTTCGTCGTGAGACCGCAATGAACATCAAGCGTCTTATGGACCTTGGCTGCTACCGCGGCCTGCGTCACCGCCGCGGCCTGCCGGTTCGCGGTCAGCGGACGCACACGAACGCACGTACCCGCAAGGGTCCTGCAAAGCCGATCGCCGGCAAGAAGAAATAATCGCCGCATTGCGATCGATGGTGGAGCTGCCGGCATTACGGCAGTGACGAGATCAACAAAAGGACTATAGAATGGCAAAAGACACGACGCGCGTGCGTCGCCGCGAGCGCAAGAACATTTCCTCTGGCGTTGCGCATGTGAACTCTACGTTCAACAACACCATGATCACGATTACCGATGCGCAGGGCAATACGATCTCCTGGTCGTCCGCCGGTGCACTCGGTTTCAAGGGCTCTCGTAAGTCCACACCGTATGCCGCCCAGGTTGCCGCGGAAGATGCCGCGAAGAAGGCAGCCGAGCATGGCATGCGTACTCTGGAAGTTGAAGTCCGTGGTCCGGGTTCAGGTCGTGAATCAGCTCTTCGTGCACTGCAGGCCGCCGGTTTCCTCATCACGTCCATCCGCGACGTGACGCCGATTCCGCACAATGGCTGCCGTCCGCGCAAGCGCCGCCGCGTCTAAGGCTTTCCGGCTTTAGTTACCTGTTTCTCCAAATGGCAAGAATAGCCTGGTCCGATGAACCAGGCGGGATAGCCGAAGGGACGAAAACGTGACCATTCAGAAAAATTGGCAAGAACTGATCAAGCCAACCAAACTCGAGATCAAGCCGGGTGACGACCCGCGGTTTCTGGCGACTGTTGTTGCCGAACCTCTCGAGCGCGGTTACGGCCTGACTCTGGGCAATGCGCTGCGCCGGATCCTGCTGTCTTCGCTGCAGGGTGCCGCCGTGACGGCCGTCCAGATCGACGGTGTGTTGCACGAGTTCTCGTCTATTCCGGGTGTGCGTGAAGATGTTACCGACATCGTTCTGAACATCAAGGAAATCGCAATCCGCATGGAAGGCGAAGGACCCAAGCGCATGGTCGTGCGCAAGCAGGGACCTGGCGTTGTGACTGCCGGCGACATTCAGACCGTTGGCGACGTGGAAGTGCTCAATCCGGAACTCGTCCTGTGTACACTGGACGAAGGCGCTGAAATCCGCATGGAATTCACCGTCAACACGGGCAAGGGCTATCACTCTTCCGATCGCAACCGTCCGGAAGATGCTCCGATCGGCCTCATTCCGGTCGACAGCCTCTACTCCCCGGTCAAGAAAGTGTCCTACAAGGTGGAAAACACCCGTGAAGGCCAGGTTCTTGATTACGACAAGCTGACCCTGACTGTCGAAACCGATGGTTCCGTCAAGCCGGATGATGCTGTGGCTTTCGCAGCGCGCATTCTGCAGGATCAGCTTTCCATTTTCGTGAACTTCGAAGAGCCGCAGCGCGAAGTCGCCGAGGACACTGTCCCGGAACTCGCCTTCAACCCTGCGCTTCTCAAGAAGGTCGACGAACTGGAACTGTCTGTCCGGTCTGCAAACTGCCTGAAGAACGACAATATCGTGTATATTGGCGATCTCATTCAGAAGACCGAAGCGGAAATGCTGCGGACCCCGAATTTCGGCCGCAAGTCGCTCAACGAGATCAAGGAAGTTCTCGCCCAGATGGGTCTCCATCTCGGTATGGAAGTTGCCAACTGGCCGCCCGAGAACATCGACGATCTCGCCAAGCGTTACGAAGACCATCAGTATTAAGGGGCGTACGCGTCCTTGTTGGATCAACCGGGCAAGTGCTTCAAGAGATAAGCAGACTGCCTGATAGAAAAAGGAGAGGGCCATGCGCCACCGTAAATCCGGCCGCAAGCTCAACCGGACCTCTAGCCACCGCAAGGCTATGTTCGCGAACATGGCAGCGTCGCTGATCAAGCACGAACAGATCGTGACGACTCTGCCGAAGGCCAAGGAAATGAAGCCGATCATCGACAAGCTCATCACTTTGGGCAAACGCGGTGATCTTCATGCACGCCGCCAGGCCATTTCGCAGATTCGCGATGCGGCCATGGTTGCAAAGCTGTTCGAAACGCTCGGCGAGCGTTACAAGGACCGCAACGGGGGCTACTCCCGCGTGCTGAAAGCTGGCTTCCGCTATGGCGACAACGCTCCGATGGCTGTCATCGAGCTGGTCGACCGTGACCCGGAAGCACGTGGCGCTGAAGACCGCGCACGGGCAGAGGCTGAAGAAGCAGCTGAAACCGCAGCGTAAGCTGTTCGGGACATTCGAATTGAAGAAGGCGGGCCGTCGGGCCCGCCTTTTTTATTGGGCGAAATCGAGACGATGATTCAACAGTTTATGGTCTGATTATCAATGATTTAAGGAACTCTACCTATCCTCCGTAGCGATTTGTTATTGGTACAACTACGGCTGGGAGAACTACCGTGATCGGCAATAAGAATTCGAAGTCAGACAAGACTTCGTTCTCGCTTAGGCTTTCGTTTGTCATTCCCGCGATCATGATCGCCATCACCGTGGCCGCGTGTGCTGCAGTCGGCGTTATCGGCTATATGACCGGTCGTGATGGACTAAAGCAGGCGGCCGAATCCGAATTGGGCATGGTGATTACCGCGCGGGCTGCGCTGCTGGACGCCAGGCTGAAGGCTGCCGAGGCGGAAACGGTCAATCTGGCTTCGAGCGTCTCCGACTCTCTGACCAACCTGGCCAATGCGACGATGAACCTGAGCGCCGAGAAGGATGCGATCCTCAGCTACTTTCAGGCAGATCTGTCCGCGGAGGAGCGGGCGAAGCTCACTGGTAACGACCAGAAGACAATGTATTCCTGGCGTCACTCGGAAGCGCACGGCGCATTCTACAACGTCTGGAAAAATGGCGGTTACGCCGATATCTACCTGATCGATCCGGCCGGTATGGTTCTTTATACCGTCACCAAGGGCGGCGAGTTTCTCACCAGGATCGGCGAGGGGGATGTCGTCGACGGTACGGCGCTGGCTGACGTCTATGAGCAGGCCAAGGTCCTCGAGCAGGGCCAGATCGCTTCCAGCAACTTTGCAGGCTATTCACCGGCCCATGATGAAGGTTCGCTGTTCCTGGCATCTCCCGTGCACATGAATTCCTTCGGCACCATCAGTCTGAGCGGCGTCGTCGTGGTTCGGCTCAGCACCGAGTTCCTGAACAACGTGGTGGCCAGCCGGGATGATCTCGGTGAGACGGGCCAGGTCTACGTCGTCAACCAGAACGGCACCTTGCTCAGCGATCTGCCGCTCTCTGAAAGCCCGACAGCCTTGCTGGAGACCACGGACGCCGCTCCGGTCGCCGAGGCAACTCGCGGTGTGGAGACTGCGGGTATCGTGAGAGGCGCAGACGGTGTCGACGATCTTGTCGTTGCCCGTCCGATGTCGTTCCAGAACCAGAACTGGGCCATCGTGGCCGAGAAGGGCCTGGAAGAAACGCTTGCGCCGGTCACCCACATGCGCAACCAGATGTTCATCTGGTCAATTGCGACCATCGCGATTGCCGCTGTCATTGCTCTGTTCTTCTCGCGCTCAATCACCGGTCCGCTGTCCACACTTGTTGGCGCCCTTGAGGCCATTGCATCCGGCAACCTGAATACGGAGATCAAGGCGGCGACGCGCAAGGATGAAATCGGCGACATCGGACGCGCCGTCGTGCAGATCCGTCAGAATGCCTCTGAGGAAAACGAGCGACGCGCTGCAGAAGAGGCAGAGGAAGCCCGTCTTCAGGCACAGCAGCGCCAGGAGATGCTTGGAGGGCTTGCAGGCGAGTTCGAGGCCACAGTCGGCAAGGTCGTCGACAAGGTTGCTCGCTCGGCTACAGCACTGCGCGAGTCTGCCACGAGGATGCGCGATATGACCGACACGGCGGGTCAGACGTCGGCAAATGCTGCCACCATGTCTGAATCGACGCTTGCGGAAGTGGAGTCCATCGCTGCGTCCTCCGACCAGCTTTCGAGTTCCATTCAGGAAATCTCCGCACTGATCGAGCGGTCGTCCAGCGTCGCAGCAGCTGCAACGAAGCGGGCCGAGACGACCAACCACACGGTCAAGTCTCTTGCGGAAGCCGCGAACCGGATCGGGGAGGTGATCACGCTTATCAGCGATATCGCCGACCAGACAAACCTTCTGGCTCTGAACGCCACGATCGAGGCGGCACGTGCGGGTGAAGCGGGACGCGGCTTTGCGGTTGTTGCCGCGGAAGTCAAGGAACTGGCTTCGCAGACCGGCAAGGCAACCGGCGAGATCCAGCAGCAGGTCGATGCAATCCGTGGCGCAACCGACGATGCCGTCGCTGCCATTGGAGACATTCAGAAGACCATCGACGAGATCACGCAGTCGGTCAGCGAAGTGTCCGCGGCAGTGACGGAGCAGAGCTACGCCACGCAGGGCATTGCCGAAAACACCCAGCGCGCTGCGGGCGGAACTTCCAAGGTCACCGAAGACATTCGCAATGTCTCGGCGCTTTCCAACGACAGCAACGTCGCTGCCACGGAGTTTTCAGATCAGGCTGCCAACATGGCGCTTGACGCCGAGCATCTCGACCGGGAAGTGCGCGGCTTCCTCGATCAGGTCCGCTCCGCCTGATAAGGCCATCATGAAAACCTTTGAAGAGCCGCTGAATTTTCAGCGGCTCTTTGCTTTTGTATTGCCTCTTTTCCTCCCTATCTGCCATGTATCCGAACATGCAGACTGAATCAGAAACGAGAGCATCGAATATGCGCTTGCCAGTTCACGGCACAATCAGGGTTTCCACACGGGCCATCGTCACCGGGCTCGCGGTGTTGTGGGCCGCCACTGCAATGGCGGAAAGCCCCAAGGCCTCTCAGGCAGACATGCGCATGGTTCCGCAGAGCGAGACCCAGATAAAGCTCTCCTTTGCGCCCATCGTGAAGAAAGTGGCACCCGCGGTCGTCAACGTCTATGCCAGCCGCAAGGTCGTCCAGCAGCGGCGCGTCTCGCCCTTCTTCGACGATCCGTTCTTCCGCCGGTTTTTCGGTCAGCCAGGTGGGAACCGGGGGATGGACCGCCCGCGTGAGCGCGTCGAGTCTTCGCTCGGCTCTGGTGTGCTCATCTCCGCCGACGGTACCGTGATCACCAATCACCACGTCATCAAGGATGCGGATGACGTTCGCGTCGCGCTCAATGACCGTCGGGAATTTGACGCCGATGTCGTGCTGATGGACGAGCGGACGGACCTTGCCGTGCTGAAGATCCGGGGCGACGGCCCGTTCGAGCATGTCGACTTTGCGGACTCCGATGGACTTGAGGTCGGGGACATCGTTCTTGCGATCGGCAACCCGTTCGGGGTCGGTCAGACCGTCACGCAGGGAATCGTTTCCGCGACCGCGCGGACCCAGGTGGGCGTTTCCGACTTCCAGTTCTTCATCCAGACGGATGCGGCGATCAACCCGGGCAATTCCGGCGGCGCGCTTGTGGACATGCACGGAAAGCTGGTCGGCATCAACACCGCGATCTTTTCCCGCTCCGGCGGCTCCAACGGCATCGGGTTTGCCATTCCCGCGCACATGGCACGCTTTGTGGCGGAAGCTGCCGATCATGGCGGCAAGGTGCAGCGTCCCTGGCTTGGGGCGACCGTGCAGCTGGTCAATGCGGAGATCGCCGAGGCGCTGTCGCTCGATCGTCCGACGGGCGTTCTGGTGACAGCTGTTTTCGAGGGATCGCCCGCGGAACAGGCGGGACTGAAGGTCAGCGACCTGATCACGTCCGTGGACGGCAAGGAAGTGTCGGACCCGAACTCCTTCGGATATCGTTTCGCAACCCGGATGACCGGCGATAACTCCGAATTCATTGTGCTGAGGGGTAAGCAGGAGGTGCGCCTGACGATACCGCTGGCGCCTGCGCCGGAGACGGTGCCACGAGACACGCGTGAACTGGTAGAGTACTCACCTTTCGAGGGGGCAACGGTCATGAACCTGTCGCCGGCGGTGGCCGAGGAACTCGGGCTCGAGGGCCTCTTCGAGGGTGTCGTTGTTGCGGAGGTGAAGCGTGGCAGCCCGGCTGATCGTGTCGGTCTTCGCGAGGGGGATATCGTGCGCAACATCAATGAGCAGGAGGTGGAGAGCACGCGGATGCTGGAGTCGATCACCAAGGCGCCGCCAAGGGTATGGCGTCTCGACATCGAGCGGGACGGCAAGGTCTCGCAGATCATCCTGCGCGGGTAGGGCATCTTGAGCGATCTGTTTCAAGCTTCAGGACTGACAGACACAGGGCCTCGTCCCCTGGCAGACCGGATGCGTCCGACGCAGCTTGCCGACGTGGTCGGGCAGGATCACCTGCTCGGTCCCGAAGGCACGCTGTCGCGCATGCTCAAGACGCGGACACTCGGCTCGCTCATCTTCTGGGGCCCTCCCGGCACGGGCAAGACGACCATCGCGCGTCTCCTGGCCAACGAGACGGATCTCGCCTTCGAACAGATCTCGGCGATCTTCTCCGGCGTTGCGGACCTGAAGAAGGTGTTCGAGGCGGCGCGCGCACGCAGAATGGGGGGCAGAGCGACGTTGCTTTTCGTCGACGAGATCCACCGTTTCAATCGCGCGCAGCAGGACAGCTTTCTGCCGGTGATGGAAGACGGCACGATCACCTTGGTCGGCGCGACCACGGAGAACCCGTCTTTCGAACTCAACGCCGCCTTGCTGTCGCGCTCTCACGTGATGACGTTCCACTCGCTATCTCAGGAGGCCATCGACAAGCTTCTTTCCAGGGCGGAGGAGGCGGAGGGGCGCGAGCTTCCGCTGAACGGCGAGGCACGTCAGGTGCTGATCCGCATGGCGGATGGCGATGGCCGGTCGTCGCTCACGCTGGCAGAGGACGTCTGGCGCGCGGCCGAGGAGGGGGAGGTCTTCGATGCGGAGCGCCTTCAGGAAATCGTGCAGCGCCGGGCACCTATCTACGACAAGGGTGCCGACGGTCACTACAATCTGATTTCCGCCCTTCACAAGTCCGTTCGCGGATCCGATCCCGATGCCGCGCTCTACTGGTTCTGCCGCATGCTGGATGGCGGCGAGGATCCGATGTATCTGGCGCGCCGGCTTATCCGCATGGCGGTGGAAGATATCGGCCTTGCCGATCCCAATGCGGTGGTCCAGGCGAACGCCTCACGCGATGCCTATCAGATGCTAGGTTCGCCGGAGGGGGAGCTGGCACTGGCGCAGACTGTGATCTATCTTGCGACAGCGCCAAAATCGAATGGTGCCTATGTCGCCTACAAGGCGGCGATGCGGGCGGCCAAGTCGAGCGGATCGTTGCTGCCGCCCAAGCATATCCTGAATGCTCCGACGAAGCTGATGAAGCAGGAGGGTTACGGGGAGGGCTATCAGTACGATCACGACGCTCCTGACGGCTTTTCCGGCCAGGATTACTTTCCCGAAAAACTGGGCCGGCAGACCTATTACGATCCGCCGCAGCGGGGGTTCGAACGCGAGTTGCGGAAGCGTCTGGAGTATTGGGACAAGTTGCGCCGGGAGCGGAACTAGGGCCTGCCTTTCAAGTATCGAGCCGCCTGACGCCCGCATTCAGGGAACTCGCCAGTCACGCCGCGCTCACTCCTTTTCCGGCTCCAGCATGTCCAGCGCCTTGTGGAGTGAGGCAACGAGATACTCGCGATCGTCTTCCGGCAGGCTCTCGACCGCATCAATGGCGAGCTGGTCGAGCCGTCTGGAGATTTCCCTCAGCGAAATGTCCGTCGACTTCGCCTTCCTCTCAAGAAGACCGACGACCTCATAGGTGGTTACCGGATAGGCGATGCCCTTTACGGTGACTTCACCGTTTTCCTTACACTTGATCTGGTCCTTGATCTGCGAATAGGTTTCGAAGGAAATGAGGATCGAACCGGGATCGGCGAGGCTTTCCAGCCGGGATGCCGTGTTCACGCCGCGGCCGATGATCGTATAGTCGAGACGGTCATTGCTGCCGAAGTTGCCGACGGTGCAATAGTCCGTGTGGATGCCCATGCGGCATCGCATCGGCTTGGAGATGCCGGCCTGCCGCCAGATATCTTCCAGCTCGGACATCTTCTCCTGCATCTCGATCGCCATCTTCACGCAGGCGAGGGCATCCTCGGGTACGCCGCGGCTTTCCGGGTCACCGAAAAAGATCAGGATTGCGTCACCAACATACTTGTCGATGGTCGCGCCGTGTTTCAGGGCAATCCGGGACATTTCCGTCAGATACCGGTTCAGGAGCGCAGTCAACTCTTCCGATTCCAGCCTGTCCGCGGTTTCGGTAAAGCCGGCGATGTCGGAGAAGAAGACCGTCAGCTTCTTGCGGCTGGAGGTAAGCTTGACCTCCTGCCGGCCTTCGAAGATCGACTGGTAAACCTGGGGAGACAGGTATTTCGCAAGCTGGCGCGACAAGGCCTCCAGCCGGGTGGATTGTTCCGCCAGTTGGTCCTCGACCGCCTCGCCGTGTTCGATGGTCGCCTCGTAGAGGACGCGCAGGTCATCGAGTTCCGAGCGAAGATCGCTGTTTTCCTCCCGAAGCGATTTACCCGCCTCGGTCCCGTCCTCTTCGATCTCCCCGCCTGACGGCCCGGTCGTTTCCCCTGTGCTCTTCACATCTTCGTTCTGCATGATTTTATTTTGAGTTTTTGTGGCCGTGTTTTGGAATCACTGCTTCGTGGCATTAGGTATCTTAACGTAATAATCTCGATGGCGGCCTTTAAAAAAATCTATCCAAGTCACCTGTTTTCTTTCCGGAGCGAATTGCGCCGGCGGGCGAGGAGGTTCACGATTGCCCTTGTCGATCAGGTGGCTGACTCATGAAGCAAATCGAACTCCGGCTTGCGCTGGTTCTCTATGGCGGTGTTTCTCTCGCCATCTACATGCACGGTGTGAGCCGCGAAATTCTCAATCTGGTCAGGGCCTCCAGCCATCGGCTGGATCGCACCAATGGCACCAGGAACGCGTCAGGGGGCGCCAATTCCTCTGACCATGCTGCGGCCGGCGGCGGGCCTCGCGAAGAGGCGCTGCCTCCTGTGCAGGCTGCCTATCAGGATCTGCTCGACCAGCTGTCCTCGATTGCCGATATTCGTGTTGTCGTCGATGCGATTGCGGGAGCGTCGGCCGGGGGTGTCAACGGCATCATGCTGGCACGAGCGCTTGCCCATGACCTGCCTCTGGAAAGTCACAGCCGCATGTGGCTTGAAAATGCAGACGTGACCCGACTGTCCCGCCCGCAAATCGGTTTTTCACGCTATCTGAAACTCACGGTTTCGCCGGTGCTCGACCGGCTGATTTCCTCACGGCTGAGCAAGCGGATCGAAAGTCCTGAGACGCGGGAGAAACTCCGGCAGTTCATGCAGGCGCGATGGTTTTCACCGCCTTTTTCCGGCGAGCGCTTCATTGGATGGATGCTGGATGCCTGCCGCAAGATGGAACGTGAGGGGACGCAGGAGCGGACGTTGATCCCGCGCGGGCAGACCCTCGACCTCTTTGTCACGATCACGGATTACAACGGGGTCAAACGGCGCATCCTTCTGGATGATCCGGAATTCGTCGAGGAATGGGATCACAGACGCATCCTGAACTTCCATGCGGTTCATCGCATGCCGGGCCATATCGACAGTCAGTTCGACACTGACAACATTCCCGAACTGGTCTTCGCAGCCCGGGCGACATCATCCTTTCCCGGTGCGTTTCCGCCGGCGACGGTCGCCGAAATGGAGCGGGTTCTGGCCCGCCGCAAGATGCCTTGGCCGCATCGCGACACCTTTCTGGCGCGTGGTTTCAATCTCGGTCTCGAGAGCGCGAACCAGCATTGTTTCGTGGACGGCAGCGTTGTCATGAACAAGCCCTTCGCGCCGGTTATCGACATCATTCAGGATCGTCCGGCTGCCCGCGAAGTCGCGCGTCGGCTCATCTATATCGACCCGTCGCCGGTGGAGCCTTCAGCGGAAAGCAACGGAGTTCCCGAGCTTCCCGGTTTCTTCCGGGTCATTCTGGCTTCCCTCGCGCATATTCCGCGCAACGAGCCTATCGGTGACGACCTGAAGGAACTGGAACTCAACAACAGGCGCAGCCGCTGGCTTGCGCAGCTGATCGATGCGGCCGCCCCGATGGTCGAGCAGGCAGTCGGCAGAATTCTCCCGCGTTACCGCGAAATAACGGCGGATCGACTGTCGGTGTGCCGCAAGAAGGCAACCCTCGCCGCGTTCGAGCAGGCGGGCTTTGCCTTCCTGAACTACCAGTCCCTGAAGCTGCACGCGCTTGCGGAGCGGCTGGCGAATCTGACAGTGCGTCTGTGCGGAAACTCCAAGGCGCGCAAACACGAAGAGACGCTGATCGCGCTTTATTCGAGGTATCTGGGCGATCTCGCCGCTGCCAGCGGCGACGGTCTGGGCCGGAACGATCCGACCATCGTTGCCCTGCTCAGGGGGCTCGATGTCGATTACCGCATCCGCAGAATGAGATTTGCCATCCGGAAGCTGAACGGTTTCTACCGTCATCTCGCCCCGGAGAGCGCCACGAAGGCGAATACGGACGCGCTCGATCACCTCAAGGGGCTCCTTTACGAGCAGATCGATCATCTTGGCTGGCGCTGGAGCGAGCGGTTTTACGGCAGACGCAACCAGGCCGCAGCCGAAGCATTCGTTGAGGCGGCCGCGAGCGGGGCAGCAACCGTCGACGGGCATGTGGTGCCGATACTGTCGCGTCTTTCCGGGCTGATGGGCCTTGCGGATCTGGACCACCTGCATGACGAACTTTTTTCCGATATTGCGGGCAGTCTTCTCGAAAAGGACCTGCACACGTCCCTGATGCAGACGTATATCGGGTTCGGTTTCTATGATCTGATCACGTTTCCGGTTCTGCAGCGGAACGACTTTTCCGAGGTCACGGAAATACTCGTGGACCGGATCAGTCCGAATGATGCCAACAGCCTCTATTCGGAAGGCTTCGAACTGAAGGGCAAGTCGCTCAACACATTCGGGGCCTTCTTCAATCGGAGTTGGCGGGAGCATGATTATCTGTGGGGGCGCCTGCATGCCGCCGACCGGTTGGTGAGCATCGTCCTGTCATCCGCCGGGGAGAGTGCACTGTCTCCGCAGGACGTCGATGACCTGAGGGCGAACATCTTTCAGACCATTCTTCAGGAAGAAAGAGAGAACCTTGGGTCCATTCCGGAGGAGATCGAGCGCATCGACGAACTCATCCGCACAATCTACCCGTTCTCCGCAAAGGCGGCGCGAAAGGCTTGATCGCGCCGTTTCTGCCCACGAACCGGGCTTGACGGTGGGCCTGCCATCTGGATAACCCATGAACAGCGGGTCCGGTCCTGCGGCTGTCGCCCTATCAACGAAAGCGGGTCTCTCTCTTGTACCATCTTCTTCTCATCATGCTCGGCGGCGGTCTGGGGGCCGGTGGCAGGCATCTGGTGTCTCTTGCGACACTTCGCATGTTCGGTCCGGGCTTTCCGGTCGGGACATTGACGGTCAATGTGGTCGGCTCGCTGATCATGGGCCTTTTCGTCGGCTGGCTGATCCATCACGAGACTGGAAACCTGCAGGCGCTTCGGTATTTCGTCGCCACCGGATTTCTGGGCGGGTTCACAACCTTTTCCGCATTCTCGCTGGACACGTCAGTTCTGTGGGAGCGGGGAGATGTTCACCTGGCGCTGTTTTATGTGCTGGTGTCGGTGGTTCTTTCGATCGTCGCAGTCTTTTCCGGGCTCATGCTCATGAGGCACCTCGCGCAGTAGAAAATCCAAGTTTTCCTTTCCTTTCGGGCCAAATCCGCCTATACGCTCGGCAACGATTTTCCGTCCGGCGCCATAGCCCGAAAGCCGATTGGCGGAGCCAGGACCAAGCGGCCTGACCGCTGAAACCGAGAAAAAAATGTCCGCGATTGAACAGAAAACAGTGACCGCCGACGAGGCGGGCATGCGCCTTGACCGTTGGTTCAAGACCCACTTTCCCGGACTGGGGTTCGGACGCTTGCAAAAGCTGCTGAGAACCGGGCAGGTGCGGCTCGACGGCAAGAGGGCGGAAGCCAGTACCCGTGTGGCCAAGGGTCAGATGGTTCGTATTCCGCCCCTGGGCGTCGAACTGCCGGCGGACGACAAGAAGAACGCCCGGCCCAAGTCCACGAAGCTGATTGCCGACGACCGCAAGGCCATCGAGGATATGCTGCTTTACGAGGACAATCAGGTGATGGTTCTCAACAAGCCTGCGGGTCTGGCCGTTCAGGGCGGGTCGGGGCTCAAGCGCCATCTCGACGGCATGCTGGAGGCGTTCACCGACCGCAAGGGCAACAAGCCGCGTCTCGTACACCGTCTTGACCGGGAAACCTCCGGGATCATCCTGGTGGCGCGCACGCGTCAGGCGGCGCAGGAACTCACCAAGTCGTTCCGGCACCGCAACACCCAGAAGGTCTATTGGACGATCCTTGCCGGCGTTCCCAAGCCATTCCAGGGGCGAATTTCGACCTTCCTGGCGCGCAATGACGATGAAGAGCGGATGCAGGTCGTCCGTCAGGGCGAAGACGAAGCCCAGCATGCGGTCTCGCTCTACTCGGTCTTCGAAAAATCCGGCCAGAAGCTTTCCTGGGTCACCATGAAGCCGGTGACGGGGCGGACGCACCAGCTGAGAGCCCATGCGGCCCATATCGGCCATCCGATCATTGGTGACGACAAGTATTTCAATATCGAAAACTGGGAGCTGCCCGGCGGCATCCAGAACCGTCTGCACCTCTTGGCACGCCGGATCGTCATTCCGCATCCGTCCGGAAACGGCAAGATCGACGTTTCCGCACCGTTGCCGCCGCATATGCAGCAGACCTGGAACCTTCTGGGCTTCGACGCGACGGATTACGATCCGGAAGTCGACGATCCCGACGAGACGCTGATCAAGCGCTAGAGCCTTTCCCGGTCATATTGAATCATTTGACCGAGCCAAAATTGATCTCTGGCAAGGAGGATTGGGTGCAGCGGTTCTGCCCACCTCAAGCGTAATCCAAATAAGCCAGGGACCATTTTTGTCTGGCCCCAAGAGATTGACTTTCAGTTCGAATTTTCCCGAGCCGGGTGGCTTTTGACGGCCCATCGTCAGCGTTGCGCCGCTTGCACGATGCACCGCATCGCACTTCGCGACGCGCCTTGCCGAGCGGACCGTCAAAAGCCATCAAATGCTTCAAGATGACCGGGAAGGGCTCTAGACGGGCGTTTCCGGAACGCTCCCTCCGAAGTTCTGGTCTTTCGAGGTCGGTTTCGCTGCGACGATCGGCAATGGGCACACCACAGGATGCCCGGTCTTGCCGGGCACCGCAGCTAATTCGCCTGCATTCCCGTTTGCTGTCAGAACAATCTGTGACGTTGCTGGTATTCCGGGCGGATCAAAGTGCCCGGCGAAGGCGGGGTTCTTTGGCGTCGGCTCTTCTGATGCGATTTTCCCGCGGAGCGACCACGTTCTGTGGCGGCTCTATGCTCAAAGCCCTTGAAACAATGCGCTCAGGATGACGGAGGCAAAGGTGAACGCGACCACGCCTGCGACCAGTTTCCAGGCGTCCGAGCGTTTCCTCAGTCCTGGCCAACCGAGCGGTTTGATCACCTGGATTGCGGCAATGAGGAAGGCGAGCAGCAGGAAGATCTTCAGCAAGGTCGTCTCCGGGCCGGAACGGGGAAGGGCTTGCGCTGGGGCATAGCCCGTCCCTCGACCCGCTGCAAGCCGCTTATGATGCGTTGCCGCGCCGTTCCATCATCGCCACGTAGCGCGGAAGCTTGTTCATGGCCGGAACCACGATCAGCGTATGGATCTTGCCCCGTTTGAAAGCGGTCAGGAACTTGTTGTAGTCCTTGAAGGCGACGCAGCCATGGGAGCCGATCGAACTGCGCAGGAGGCGGGTGTGGGTCAGCATGCCGTCCCGGCCTTTCATCGCCCCTTTGTCGTAAGGCAGCATCCGGATTGCTTCGACGCCGTGGAAACGCCGTTCACGCATGCGCAGCTTGTAGACATTCGGCGGTGTCGGGCCGTAGTTCTTCACGTGGGCGTATTTGGGATTGTCCATGCGGTGACCAATGCCGGAATGCGCTTCCAGTTTGGTGCCGTCCGGCATGTGAACGGTGGCTGCGCTGATGTCATAGACTGCGACGCCGTCACCGGCTCTGGCGTTGGATCCCCCACCGAACAGTTTCCCTATGCCACTGAAGACGCCGTTGTTCTCTTCCTCAGGATTGCCTGGATTGGCATAGGCTAGGACGGTCGAGCCGGAATTTTCGGGCTCTTCAGACTTCGGCTTGCTTGCAACGGCCGGCGCGGAACGGCGCGGCGGTTCGGGTTTGAGGGACGGAGGCAGGATCGCGCCGGGTTTGACCGGAACTTCCGTCTCAAGCACCGCCACTGCTGTTTCTTCCAGCTCTTCAACAACCTGTTCGCCTTCTTCGGAAGACGCGATGCCGGCAACAACAGTCTCCTGAACGACGATGTCTTCGTGCTGAGGCTTCGCCGAGGGCGCGAGTTCGAGCGCGGCAAGGCGTGCTTCTTCCTCGCTCGCACGGGACGTTGCCTGTGCTGCAAGCAACGTCGTGGTCAGATTGAGCCGCGCCAGCTTTTCGGCGAGCGCCTTGCGCGCATGGCGGTGAGCCGCTGCCTTGAGCTCTGCCGCCTTGCGCTCGGCTTCCGCACGGTCCGCGGCTTCTCGCGCCGCGGCGAGGGCCATCAACGACTGACGGCGCGTGTCTTTCTCATCTGCTGCCTTTGCCGACGCGTCGGAAAGCGTGGCATCAGCCTGTTGCTCCGCCGAAGCGGTCCTGTTCGGCTCCGCCTGGACGATGGAGAGGGATTGCGCGACGGGTGCAGTGCTAGGGAGCTGGCCTGGTGCGCTCGCGGGAGACAGGAGTGTCGCGGCGACCGCACCTCCGCAGATCAGCAGCGTTACACCGGCGAGCAGGAAATGAGACCTGCGCTCGCTCTTCTGATGTGTGCGGTTATCCTTGCGAGCGCTGTGTCGTTTCTTCTGAAGCATTCAGACAAAACCAATCTTGTTCGCGCAGCGCGAAGCTGCGTTCCGAATTCCGTACTGTTTTGCGGCAACCTTGCCCCAAACGTTCATGCCCACCCGCGCGGATGATTATCGCAATTCATGGTAACCAGAGTGTTTACGAGCTCCGCGCTCTTCATCATTGGCTCGGGAAACATCCTAAAGAGGCGAATTTCGGGCACATCTCGAAAATCGGCGATATCCAAAGCAGGGTGTACAATTTGTCGCAGGCGGGAACTATTTGCCCATTGCGGAATTTGCCACCTTCTTGCGCCCGGTCTTGACCGCAGGGGCAAAACCCGGCACATGCACCGCTTGCAAGAACGCCGTGCCAGGGACCCTTCAATGTATCTCATCATCTTTGATGTCGACGGCACGCTCGTCGACAGCCAGAACACCATTCTTCACGGTCTCGCGGTCGGGTTCGAAGCGGTCGGGCTGCCGATGCCGGATCGTCGGACAGCACTTTCCATTGTCGGGCGATCGCTGGAGGAAGCCTTTGCCGATCTGGTCGGACCGGATCACCTCGACAAGGTTTCGGTCATGGCCGATGCCTATCGCAGTTCCAAGATCTCGCGGCGCGAGCAGGGGCTGGAAGTCGATCCCCTGTATCCGGGCGCGAAGCAGGCGATCGAACGGCTGCACGCACGTGACGAGGTGCTTCTGGGGATCGCGACCGGAAAGGCGCTGCGCGGTGTGCGGCACCTTCAGGACACGCATTCGCTTCACGACACATTCGTCACCATCCAGACTGCGGACACATCGCCCTCGAAGCCGCATCCGGACATGGTCTTGCGGGCAATATCGGAAACGGGTGTGGAGCCGGACAGAACGCTGATGATCGGCGACACGAGTTTCGACATGGAGATGGCCCGGTCCGCGGGCGCGCATGCGCTGGGTGTCACCTGGGGCTATCATGATACCGCCCGCTTGAGCGCAGGTGGTGCAGAGCGGATCATCGACAGCTTTGAAGACCTCGATCGGTCTGTTGATGAAATTCTGAATTTCGACAAGGAAACAGTCTGATGCGCGATACTCTTGACAGTCTGCATGAGAATGGTTCGGGCGATCCCGAGGAGCGGGCCCGTCAATTGTCGAAGCGCGAACTGCCCAAGCGGTTCTACACGGAAGCCACGCATGTCGCGGCCGACGGTGGCTATGCCATTCATCTCGACGGTCGTCCCGTGAAGACGCCGGGCAAGGTAACGCTGCTCCTGCCAACCGATGCGCTCGGCGCTGCCGTTGCCGCGGAATGGATGGCGCAGGAGACCGAGATCGATCCGGGGAAGATGCCGCTGACGCGGATCGCCAATTCCGCGCAGGATGCGGTCACGGTGCGCTTTGATGAGGTCGCCGACGATATTGTCCGCTTCGCCGGCAATGATGCATTGTGCTACCGCGCGGATGAGCCGGAAAGCCTGGGCGAGACGCAGCGCAGCCTGTGGGACCCGGTGGTTGACTGGGCCGGAGAGCTGCTTGGTGGCCGAATTGTCCTGATCGAGGGCATCATGCACAAGCCCCAGGATCCGGAGGTTCTTGCCGCATACAGGTCGCACGTGGCCGAGGAAACGCCTCTGCGCCTTGCAGCGCTTCACACTGTCACGAGCCTTACCGGGTCTGCGTTGCTTGCGCTTGCCCTGTTGAAGGGACGCCTCGACACGGACGCCGTCTGGCGCGCCGCGCATGTGGAGGAGGATTTCAACATCGAACGCTGGGGCGAAGACGCGGAAGCCGCCCACATCCGAGCCCTCAAGCGCACCGACTTCGACGCCGCGGCCCTGATCCTCAGGGAGGGGTAAGGAGAGCCTTGGCCGCGTCTTGCGTCCGGATGTTCGTCACTCAGTTTCAGAGGCTGCCGTCAGCATGGCATGGCAGCCTTCTCGCAAAGGAGGCGTTATCCCGCATCACGGCTCCTGATGCCGGGAATGCGATCGTCTGACTGTCAGGCCCGCGACACGCAAACCCGGAAACCAATTGCCCGTGATGAGAAGCCTGCCTTTTGCCTCCAAAGTTCTCTCCATTCTTCACCCTAGATAGAACGTCGTTGCCATCAGGAAGAAGATGAGGACCCCGAGGACGTCGTTGGAGGAGGTGATGAAAACGCCTATCGCCATGGCCGGGTCGATGCCGATCTTGTCGAGCACGATGGGAATGGTGGCGCCGACCATCGCAGCGAGCGTGGTGACGCACAGGAGCGACATGGAGGTCGCGAAGGCCAGGTTCAGCGGATCTTCCAGTGGCAAGAACATGGATGCGGTCATGACCATGCAGCCAAGGATGGTTCCGGCGATCGCGCCATTGACCAGCGCGGCAATCAGTTCCTTTATCAGCCTGAAGAATATGTCGCCCGACCAGAGCGCCCCGGTCGCGAGCCCCTGTACCGCCACGGCTGATGCCTGAAGACCGGCGTTGCCGGCCATCGACATGGTGACGGGTATGAAGGCGGCCAGGATCGCGGCTTTCGCGAGCTGGTCTTCGTAGGAGCCGACCACGGTCGCAGCTACGCTGGCGCCGATGAGGCCTGCCAGCAGCCAGGGGAGGCGGCCTCGAACGATCCGGTAGACCGTGTCGTCGGACCGGGCCTCTCCCGAGACACCACTCATGAGAAGCATGTCCTCGTTGGCTTCGTCGGCCGCAACCCGCGTCAGCTGCTTCGGCGTGATGCGTCCGATCAGCTGGCCGTCGCCGTTAAGGACCGGCACAGTTCGCATGTCGCGCTTTCTGGCCAGCCGCAGAACCTCCTCCTGATCGGTGTCGGCGGAGACCGTGAGGACATCGCGGTTCATGATGTCCTTCAATTGCGTGTCGGCGGGGGCCAGCAGCAGGGTTCCCACCTCGACGGTTCCCGCCAGCCTGCCGTTTGTACCCGTGACGTAGACGGTGAAGATTTTCCTGATCCTGTCGGCTTCCGCACGCATCAGGGTCACGGCCTCGCCGGCCAGGCACTCCTCGGGAAGTGCCACGAACTTGCGTGCCATGATCCGGCCCGCGCTATCGTCCTTGTAGCCGGCACGTGTCGCGATATCCTCGACGTCGGGAAGGCGTGCGATCAGTTCGTCCGCGACATCGTCCGGAAACCCGTTCAGGATCTCGATCGCATCCTCCGGATCGAGACCGGCCAGGATGTCCCGGAACTGCTCGAGCGTCGTTTCTTCCATGAGGATGGAGCGGTACTCGGGCCTCAGTTCCGCGATTACCTTGACCGAGGGATTGGCCGGCAGCCACTGGAAGAGTTTGCGGGCAAGTTTCAGTCGCAGCCGGGTGAGGAGCTGCATGACATCCACCGGATCCCAGCGCTTCATGAGCTCCACGACCTCATCGCGCTTTCCGGTCCTGATCATCTCGCGAACGACATCCAGCACTTCGTCGTTTTCTTCCAGCGGCTCCTGCGCCGGTTCCCGCGTCCAGGTGAGGGTTTCCTGTTCCTTGGCGAGGGTGTCGGTGGTCATGCTGAGGGAACTCCGGTCTGGTGTCGTCCGCGGATGATGGGGCGCCAAGCCCGGCAAGAAGCCGTTTCTAGATTTTTTCTGTGACGTCGGCCTGACAGGTGTGGTGGCAAACCGGAGGACGTTTTCTCAGATCTGCAAGGATCAGACTTCGAACTCGTCTATATCGGCAAAGGCTTCGCGCAGCTTCTCGGACCAGCCGTGAGAGAGCTTCTGGAAGTAGGGGTCGTCCTGGGTGATGCGAACCTGGCGCTGGGTAGTGAAGGTGTCCTTGTTGTAGAGCAGCATGTCGATGGGCATGCCGACGGACAGGTTCGAGCGAAGGGTCGAATCGAACGACAGAAGAACGAGCTTGGCTGCTTCCCCGAGACGCATGTCGGAGCGTGTCACCCGGTCGAGGATCGGTTTGCCGTATTTGTGCTCCCCAATCTGCAGGAAGGGCGTGTCTTCGGTCACCTCGATGAAGTTTCCTGCAGCATAGATCTGGAAGAGGCGCGGTTCCTCGCCCTTGATCTGTCCTCCGAGAATGAAGGTGACGAAGAAGTTCTCGGCACTTGCCGCCAGGGCCTCGCCGTCAATCTCCTTCACCTCCCGCACGGCGCTGCCAATGAGGCGCGCGACCTGAAACATGGTCTTCGCCGTCATGACGGTCGACCTGTCGTTGTCCGCAGACGTGATGTGCTCGCCGAGAAGGGAGACGACAGCCTGTGTCACGGCAAGGTTTCCGGAAGACATCAGCGCGATCACGCGCTCGCCGGGTTCTTCCCACACATGCAGCTTCTTGAAGGTCGAGATGTTGTCGACCCCTGCATTGGTTCGCGTATCCGCCGCAAACACAAGGCCACGATCCAGTTTCAACCCCACGCAGTAGGTCATGGCTTTGCCCTTGCGACACTTTCCTGAGAATGGATGCCACCGGAGTATTCGGGGCTTTCGAATGGAAAATGACAGTTATTGTTGTTGTTGGAAAGCGGCTTGTGCGACGTCAACCACAACATTCAGGTTTTCGACCAGTCCGCCGAAGCGAATTCCCCTGATCGGGGCGGCTGAACGGGAGTCCAGGCCCACGGTCAGGCGCACATATCGGTCAGTTGGGCACACTGCGTTCGAGATGTCGAAGCCTGTCCAGCCAAGTCCGTCGATCAGGACTTCGGCCCAGGCGTGATGCGCTTCCGATTCCTGTTCTTCCTCCAGAAGAAGATAGCCGGAAACATATCGTGCCGGAACGCCGAGCGAGCGGGCAGCTGCAATGAAGATGTGGGCGTGGTCCTGACAAACTCCTTCGCCGGCGGCAAGCGCTGCCGTTGCCGAGGCGTGTGTCTCCGTCACGCCGACCTTGTACTCCACCTTTTCGCGGATGGCATGCATGAGCGCGTGGAAGCCCTCGATCGGGTCCGAAACTTCGGCCTGCGACGCCAACTTGCGAATTGCCTGGTTGGGGGACGTCAGCGGAGTGACCCTGGTATAGATCCGGGGTGGTGCCGCTGCATCCGGCTCGAAACCGAGAACGCCGCTGCTGTCGTTGGTTTCGATGATGCCGGACGCCGTGATCTCGACATGCTCGACAGGGCCGTCGCCGGAGACCATGTGAACCTGGTTTCCGAAGGCGTCCTTGTAGGTCGTCGCCCGCTCGATGCCAGGGGCGTCGATGGTCCAGTCAACCACGGTCTGGGCGGGCCCGCTCACCGGCGTCAGCCGAAGCTGCTGCATGGCATTCGCCAAGGGAGTGTCGTAGCGGTATCTGGTCGTGTGTCGAACTTTCAGTCGCATGCGGCACCGGTCTTGTTGGGCGTTTCCGTGGTTCAGGCGAAGTTGTAATCTTCGCTCAATTGATGGGCGAACAGGTTGTTCTTGCCGATGAAATTTTCCAGGAACTCGTACAGGCCTTCCTGGTAGATCTCACGCATCTGCTTTTCCGAGAGCTCGCGCGAGATATCGACAGCCATGTCGAGGCTGGGCTCTCGCGAGCCGTAGAATTCCGCGAGATCTTCGGCCGTGTCCGCCAGCCAGTCGTAACAATGGGCCAGCGAACGAGGCATCTCGAGCCTGAGGATCAGGAACTCGGCGATGTTGAAGGCCTTGAGCTGGGCGTGCGGATAAGCGAAGCGATAACTGCGGCGCCCGGAAAGGGCACGCAGGATTGCCGTCCACTGATAGCGCTCAAGCCCGCCATCCTCGACGATGTCGCTGTCGGGCAGCAGGGACGAGTACTGGGTGTGCAGAATGCGGGCAGTGTTGTCCACCCGTTCCACGAAGTTGCCCATCTGGCTGAAATAGTAGCCGTCGTTCCGCAACACGGTATTCAGCAATGCACCGCGGAAGAGATGCGCCCGCTGGTTGACCCAGGCCAGAAAGTCCGGAAGTCGTTCGGCCGTGATGCTCTGCGGGCTTGTCTCGATGAACTCGATCCAGGTGGTGTTGATCGCTTCCCAAAGCTCTGCCGTGATGCTCGTGCGCACGGCACGGGCATTGTTGCGCGCAAGTTCGAGGCAATTGCGCACGCTCGTGGGATTATCCTTCGAAAACAGCATGAACTGGGAAACGTTCCGGATGTTCAGCTCTTCGTACTTTTGCTTGTAGGTGTCTTCGCAGCTGCAGTTGGCCAGCGCGAAGGTCAGGTGCGTGCCATGATCCTGTCCGGAATGGAACATGATCGCACCTCTATAGGCGACTTCAAGAAGTCGGGTGACGTTCTGGGCGCGTTCGTGGTAGCGCGACATCCAGAACAGTGAGGAGGCGGTTCTTCCAAGCATCCGGTTCTTTAGTCCTCAAGTACCCAGGTATCTTTGGTTCCGCCGCCCTGACTGGAGTTCACGACGAGGGAGCCCTTCTTAAGCGCGACACGTGTCAGACCGCCGGGGGTGATGCGCACCTGGTCTCCGATCAGGACAAAGGGGCGCAAATCGACGTGGCGAGGGGCAACTCCGCTCGCGACGTGTGTCGGGCAGGCTGACAAGGCAAGTGTCGGCTGTGCGATATAATTGGAGGGGTTGGTCTCCAGAACCTTCCTGAATTCGGCAATCTCCCGCTTCGATGCGGTCGGGCCGATCAGCATGCCGTAGCCGCCGGAGCCGTGAACTTCCTTGACGACGATGTCCTCGAGGTTGTCGAGCACATAGGCAAGGTCTTCCTTGCGCGAACAGTTCCAGGTTGGAACGTTGTTCAGGATCGGTTTCTGCCCGGTGTAGAACTCGATGATATCAGGCACATAGGCGTAGATCGCCTTGTCATCTGCGATACCGGTTCCCGGCGCGTTGCAGATGGTGACGTTGCCGGCGCGATAGGCATCGAAAAGACCGGGAACGCCGAGCATGCTGTCCGGATTGAAGGTGAGGGGATCCAGGAAGGCGTCGTCGATGCGGCGGTAGATAACGTCGACCTGCTTCGGGTCACGGGTCGTGCGCATGAAGACCTTGCCGGAATCTACGAACAGGTCGCGACCCTCCACAAGTTCGACGCCCATGGAATCGGCCAGGAAGGCGTGTTCGAAGTAGGCCGAGTTGTAGATGCCGGGTGTGAGAACCACGACGGTCTGTGTCGACTTGGCACTGTCCGGCGCAACGCTTTCCAGCGTCGTCCGCAACAGTTCGGGGTACTTCTCGACGGTCGCGACCCGGTTCGACTGGAACAGCTCCGGGAAGAGCCGCATCATCGTCTCCCGGTTCTCCAGCATGTAGGAGACACCGGACGGCGTGCGCGTGTTGTCTTCGAGCACGTAGAACTCGTTTTCGGAGACCCTTACGAGATCAGTCCCGATGATATGGGCGTAGACCTTCCGGGCCGGCGTGAAGCCGACCATCTCCGGCAGGAACGCATCGTTCTGGAGAATGAGCTCTTCAGGAACAACCCCGGCGCGAAGGATCTCCTGCCGATGGTAGACGTCGTGCATGAAGGCGTTGAGTGCACGAACACGCTGGTCGATCCCGGCCGACAGCCGGCGCCACTCGGGCGCTGAAATGATCCGAGGGATCGGATCGAACGGGATCAGACGCTCGGTTGCTTCCTCTGCCCCGTAAACCGCGAAGGTGATGCCGAGGCGGCGGAAAATCATTTCCGCATCGCGACTCTTCTTGGAAAGGAAATTGGGCGGCTTGTCCTCAAGCCACTTGGCAAGACTGGCATAGGCGGGACGTGGCCCGCCGTTTTCATCGAGCATTTCATTATAGAAAGTGCGATCGTCAGGCATTGCCTCCCCTTCGCGATGCTTGCTTCTTATGCAATCATGGCAAAATTCTGGAGGCTGTCAAAGCGCAATCTCATGGCTCCCCTGATTACCCCTTAGGCAGATGACAAGTTTTGCCGCAGTAATTCACGGTTTTTGCCAGTGCCGATTTTTGCCATCGTTGTTCATGTTAAACGTGACAAAGTGGCCAATTGTTCCCTGGTCGTAGAAGAAAAACGCCCTTATCGCGGATCATTGGTGCGTTTTCTGCGGGAAACCGACATGCGGCTTGGCGGAACGTCCTTCCGGTTGCGGAGGTGTTTCAGCGAAATCATGGCGCGTTTTCGGCTGAGGAAGTGCAGTTGAGAATTCAGATCGAATTTTTTCGGGGGGGC
This sequence comes from Rhodobacterales bacterium, assembly GCA_008107755.1. Lineage (GTDB taxonomy): Bacteria > Pseudomonadota > Alphaproteobacteria > Rhizobiales > Stappiaceae > Roseibium. The sequence goes on along the minus strand of VIRH01000085.1, from coordinate 30,220 downwards.
TGACAGTCGGGTTGTCTGCCCCTTCGTTTTTTGCATAATCATTAGGCAGTTTTTCCAAGTTTTCGATTGCGGCAGGCCGACACCAAAAGTGAACCCGGCAGGTTTTCCTCCGGTCCGTCCGGGCGAGCCGCGCGGGTGCTTCGCCTTAAGCCCTTGTGCTGACTTTGCCATCTATCCGGTTCATGCTACGGCCAAGTCAGCAGAATTTTGGGAGGACCGGATGAAAGACGTTCTGGCCGAATTGGAACAGCGCCGCGAGACCGCCCGTTTGGGTGGCGGGCAACGCCGAATCGAGGCGCAGCACGGCAAGGGAAAGCTGACCGCGCGCGAACGGATAGAAGTGCTTCTGGACGAAGGCTCCTTTGAAGAATTCGACATGTTCAAGCAGCATCGCTGCACCGATTTCGGCATGGAGGAGCATCACATTCCGGGCGACGGGGTGGTGACCGGGTGGGGCACCGTCAACGGGCGCACCGTCTACGTCTTCTCCAAGGACTTTACCGTCTTCGGTGGCTCGCTCTCGGAAGCGCACGCTGAAAAGATCACGAAGCTGCAGGACATGGCCCTTCGCAATCGGGCGCCGATCATCGGCCTGTTCGACGCCGGGGGCGCGCGCATTCAGGAAGGCGTTGCGGCGCTGGGCGGATATGGCGAAGTCTTTCATCGCAATGTGCTCGCCTCGGGCGTGATCCCCCAGATTTCACTGATCATGGGCCCATGCGCCGGCGGCGATGTCTATTCGCCGGCGATGACGGACTTCATCTTCATGGTTCGCGATACGTCCTACATGTTCGTCACCGGACCGGACGTGGTGAAGACGGTCACCAACGAGACGGTGACAGCCGAAGAACTGGGTGGTGCCTCGATCCACACCACCAAATCCTCCATCGCCGATGGCGGTTTCGACAATGACATCGAGGCCCTTCAGCAGATGCGAAGGCTGATCGATTTCCTGCCGATGAGCAATCTGGCCGAGCTTCCCGAGCTGACGAACTACGACGATCCCGAGCGCATCGACATGAGCCTGGACACGCTCATCCCCGACAATCCCAACAAGCCCTACGACATGAAGGAGCTGGTGCTAAAGACCCTGGATGAGGGGGACTTCTTCGAGATCCAGGAGAATTTTGCCAAGAACATCATCACCGGGTTCGGCCGCGTCGAAGGCCGGACCGTCGGCATCATCGCCAACCAGCCGATGGTTCTGGCTGGCGTTCTGGACTCTGATGCCAGTCGCAAGGCCGCCAGGTTCGTGCGCTTTTGCGACTGTTTCGGAATTCCTGTGGTGACCTTTGTCGACGTGCCCGGCTTCCTTCCGGGGACCTCTCAGGAATATGGCGGCCTGATCAAGCACGGTGCGAAGCTCCTGTTCGCCTATGCCGAGGCAACCGTGCCGAAAATTACCGTCATCACCCGCAAGGCCTATGGCGGCGCCTATGACGTGATGAGCTCGAAACATATTCGCGGTGATATCAACTACGCCTGGCCGACCGCGGAAATTGCGGTGATGGGTGCCAAAGGGGCCGTGGAAATTCTCTACAGGTCGGAACTTGGCGACAAGGAAAAGATTGCGCAGCGAACGCGGAGTTATGAGGACCGGTTCGCCAATCCCTTCGTTGCCGCGGAGCGTGGCTATATCGATGACGTCATCCGGCCGCACTCGACGCGGCGGCGTATCGCGAAAGCCCTTGCGATGCTTCGCTCCAAGAAGGTCGAAACGCCCTGGAAGAAACACGACAACATTCCACTTTAGCAGACGGAGCCTATCCAAGGTGCTTGCAAAGGGGTGTCAGTCGCGTCCGAAAGGCCCGAAGGGGAACAGCGGCTCCCGGCATTCATATGCCACAGGGCATTTGGGCGCGTCGCGTGTCGGCCCGTATTGTGTGAACAGCATCTGGCCGGGATCACAATAACTCAGGTTCGAAACGAACATCGAATAGGTGTACTGCCCGGTCGTGAAGACCACCGCGCCGTGCTGTCTGACCATATTCTGGGCCTGACGGCAGGTCATCGTGCGCAGGTCCGGCCTTGCCTGTGCGGCGGTGGAAAAAGCGATGGCCGAAAGGGCAAGAGTTGCGGCGAGAATATTGCGCTTCAGCATGGGTACCTCCCGTTAGAGGGGAGCGTCTGCGAAGCGGCTGCCGATCAGCAGGCTGCGCTCCCTCCAGTGCATCCCATTCAGGGTATGACCCTTCAAGCATGGACACTTGAAACTGAAAACGCTGTGACAGGTGGCACAGTTCCGCGAAAACCCCGCAAAACCGGCGATGACCTCAAGAGCCCGGGTGGCTTTTGTGCCAGTCCGTCGGGCAAACATCTCCAGGCAATACGTTTTTCGCGCCGCGTAGCGAGAAGTGGGCATAGCGTTCGTCCTTGAACTTCACTGCAACGAAGTGGGAGGAACGCAGGCGGTGCCAGACATAGTCGAAACTGTCCGCGCAGGTGGCACAGTCGCTACCGATATATCCCTGGCCGTTGACAGGAAGTTCGAAGATGTCCTTGTCCAGGATCATCTTGATGCGGGTGCCCGGCGTCGGTGTCTTTCCATCGATCTCGATATGAATCAGTGTTCCGTTGATCGTCTTTGTCGGGTGACACCAGACGACGAAATTCGAGCCGTCCTTGTTGCGTGTCCAGTAACGCATATACCCATTGATTTCGTTTCTGCTCCAGTTTTCGACCGTCTCCGCGGAAACGCTGGTCGTCAGTAGAGAGACGGCGAATAGTGACGATGCAATCAGTTTCTTCATATCTAGCCCCATCAAATATGGGTAATTTTTACGGGAATGTTCTTAAAATTGCGATAAAGCGCATAAGGACTATTTACATGCCTTAGCGAAGGTCTGAGCGGAAGACGGACGCAGTTCGGGAGAGAGCGTTGAGGGGCATTTGCCCGCTCGCCCTTTGGATAAGTTGCGCGCTGTTTCGCCGCGGCCTACAAATTCACAAAACAGGCCAGCTGGGTGGAATTCATGTTCTCGAAAATTCTTGTCGCCAACCGGGGGGAAATCGCTTGCCGGGTCATCAAGACCGCGCAGCGAATGGGCATCAAGACGGTCGCGGTCTATTCGGATGCGGACCATGATGCCTTGCACGTCGAGATGGCTGACGAGGCGGTTCACATCGGGCCGGCGGCCGCAGCCGAATCCTATCTCGTCGCGGACAAGATCATAGAGGCCTGCAAGCAGACCGGCGCCGAAGCGGTTCATCCCGGGTATGGCTTCCTCTCCGAAAGAGCGAGTTTTCCCGAGGCGCTGGCAAAAGAGGGTATTGTCTGGATCGGTCCCAACCCGCACGCCATCGAAGCGATGGGCGACAAGATCGAATCCAAGAAATTTGCAAATGACGCCAATGTCAGCACCGTACCCGGCCACCTCGGCGTCATCGAGACGCCTGAGCATGCGGTGCGGATCGCCGAGGCAATCGGCTATCCGGTCATGATCAAGGCCTCTGCCGGCGGCGGGGGCAAGGGAATGCGCATTGCCTGGAACGCGGGCGAAGTGGAAGACGGTTATACGAGGTCAAAATCGGAAGCTGCGTCGTCCTTCGGCGACGATCGTGTCTTCATCGAGAAATTCATCGAAAATCCGAGGCATATCGAAATCCAGGTTCTGGGCGACAAGCATGGCAATGCGATCTATCTGGGCGAGCGCGAATGCTCGATCCAGCGCCGGAATCAGAAGGTGATCGAGGAAGCGCCATCGCCGCTGCTTGATGAGGAGACCCGCCGCAAGATGGGTGAGCAGGCGCTCGCGCTGGCCAGGGCCGTGAACTACGACAGCGCCGGCACGGTCGAGTTCGTCGCAGGCCAGGACAAGAGTTTCTATTTTCTGGAAATGAACACCCGTCTGCAGGTGGAGCATCCCGTCACCGAACTGATCACCGGCATCGATCTGGTGGAGCAGATGATCCGCGTTGCGGCCGGAGAGACGCTCTCGCTGAGCCAGGACGACGTCAAGCTTGAGGGCTGGGCCGTCGAGAGCCGGATCTATGCAGAGGATCCCTATCGAAGCTTCCTTCCGTCGATCGGTAGGCTGGTGCGCTATCAGCCGCCGGAAGAGAGCGACGACGGCCGGGTGACGGTAAGAAACGATACGGGGGTCGTGGAAGGCTCCGAAATCTCGATGTTTTACGATCCGATGATCGCCAAGCTCATCACGCATGCGCCTACGCGCGCTGAGGCGATCGATGCGATGAGCACGGCGCTGGATGCCTTCTATGTCGACGGGATTCAGCACAATGTGCCGTTCCTGACCGCCCTGATGAATCATCCGCGCTGGCGGTCCGGTGATCTCGCAACGAGTTTCATTGCAGACGAGTATCCCGATGGGTTCTTTCCGGCGATTCCCGATGAGGAGGCGTATTCGGTGCTCGCGTCCGTTGCGCTTTCCATGGGCGCTCTCCAGCGCGAGAGGCTTGATCATCTGCCGGGGCGGCTCCGCCCGCATTCCGGGTCTATTCGCGAAGATTGGGTCATCAAGCTGGACAAGACATATATTCCGATCCGCCTCGTCGCCGGCTTTCCGGGCACGCCGGTTGAGCTTGATGTGGCTATTGGCGAGGGACCGTCTTTCACGGTCGAGGCCGACTGGGCGCCCGGCGAAGCGCTCTGGTCCGGCCGGGTCGGCACGCGGGATGTGACCGTACAGGTTCGCCCCGTAAAGGGCGGGTACCGGCTCGACTGGCAGGGATTTTCGGTTATTGCGACGGTGATGACGCCTCGCATTGCCGAACTCGATCAGCTGATGCCGGAAAAACTTCCGCCGGATACCTCGAAGATGCTCCTGTGTCCGATGCCCGGTCTGGTCGTCTCGATCGCTGTCGCAGAAGGCCAGGAGGTGAAGGCCGGCGAACAGCTGGCGGTCGTCGAAGCCATGAAGATGGAAAACGTCCTGCGAGCGGAGCGCGATTGCACCGTGACGGCGGTCAAGGCGACGCCGGGCGATAGCCTGGCCGTCGATGCCGTCATCATGGAATTCTCCTGATTGTCCTTTCGTTGACACACGGTGCGTTCGCGCCATAGTGGGCCGGCCCGAAGAGACCTCTTCGGGCCGTTTTCCTTTCCGTATCAGGAGGCTCTATGCCGGTGTCGACTGTCCTATTCGATCTCGATGGAACGCTCACCGATCCATATGAGGGCATCAGCAGATCCATTCGCTATGCGATGGACAAGATGGGCGGGGCTGTTGCGGACGGCGACGACCTGCGCTGGTGCATCGGACCGCCATTGTGGGACAGCTTCAGCGTGCTTCTGGAAACGGATGATCGCAGTGAGCTGGACCGGGCAGTCGCGTTCTACCGGGAGCGTTATACGGTCACCGGTCTTTTCGAAAACACGCTGATCCCGGGAATTGCCGATGTGCTGAGCCGTCTTCGGGCACATGGCTTCCGGCTGCATGTCTGTACGTCCAAGCCGCACGTTTACGCACGCAAGATCGTCGACCATTTCGATCTCATGCCGTATTTCGGAGAAATCTACGGGTCGGAACTCAGCGGCGAGCGATCCGCGAAGGCAGAGCTGATCGCCCATATTCTGGAGACCGAAGCAATCCTGGCTGAGGAAGCGGTCATGATCGGTGACAGGAAACACGATCTCGTAGGGGCCAATGCCAATGCGGTTCGCGGCATCGGTGTCTTGTGGGGCTATGGCAGCCGGGATGAACTCGCTGCGGAGGAACCGGTCATGATCGCAGAAGCTCCCTCCGACCTTGCGGATTACTTTTCCGCTTGAAGGAGAATGTGTTTGTTGCCTCGGACACCGCAGGCGCAGGCAACGCGTTCGGAAGCCAGGTCCTGAGGGGGCCGCCGGAATTCTGTTTCTTCGGCAATTTCAGTTATGAATTAACCCCCTATTCAAATGATAATTCTACATCTCGTTGCAGCGAAACCCGACCAAGGCAGTCTTGATGAACGTTGCAGACACCGGGCTGACGACGCGCCGTTCAGGTGGGACAGTTGCCGTTGGCTATTTCACGCAGACAGGCTATGCCCAGCCTGTGTTGCCGGCAGGCTATGATCTCGTTCCGATCCGCACTTTCGATGATGTCAAGTCGGTGACCTTGCCCGTCTTCCTGATCGGAGCACAGGGCGAGACCATCGCGGATGTTCTGAAAGGTGCCAGGAAGGTCCTTGTGGGCCAAAGCTACCTGCTTGCTCTATGCGAGGAAAGCTGCACGGACGAAACACGCTTGCGCATGCTGGACGCGGGTGCGGACGACGTCGTCAAAAGCTCGGATACCGCCGCGCTGGGCCTTGCCCTCAAGCGGGCCGAGAAGGTGCTGTTGCGCGAAGGAGATCTGAAACGGCGCATTCGCGAAGTTTCCATCGAGCGGAACAATCTGCAATCCGCCATCGATCATTTGCCGTCACCAATCTTCTTCAAGGACGGCGACGGCGTCTACACAGGCTGCAACAAGGCGTTCGAGGAGTATCTCGGGCTCAGTTCGAGGCAGATTGTCGGATCGACTGTCTATGATGTCTCTTCGTCGAAATATGCCGGGATATACGTGGCGGCCGATCTGGTGCTGCTGAAGGAGGGAGGCGTTCAGATCTATGATTCGGAGGTTTGCTTTCCGAACGGAGAGGTTCGTTTCGTGACCTTCCACAAGGCTGTGACCCACGACAAGATGACGGGCGAGGTCAATGGACTTGCGGGCGCGATGCTTGATATCACCGAACGCAAGCACCTGGAAAAGAGCCTCAAGCATGCCGCGGAACGAGATCACCTGACGGGCGCCTTCAATCGCCGGAAGTTTTTCCAGATTGCCGAAGAGATGGACAGGGATCCCATCCGGGACGAGTTGGGCGCGATGGTGCTTGTGATGGACGTCGATCACTTCAAGCGGATCAACGATCGGTACGGGCATGCGTGCGGTGACGAGGCGTTGAAACACCTTGTGTCCATCCTGCAGGAGCATCTGCCCGAGCCGAACATCTTCGCCCGGGCCGGCGGCGAGGAATTCTTCGCAATCTTGCGCGGTTTCACGCAGGCCGACGCATGGCGACGGGCTGACGCGATCCGCCGTGCGGTAGAAGCAAATTCCTTCAAATTCGCGGGTGAAGCCGTTCGCCTTACCATAAGCATCGGAGCAGCGATGATCGGGACAGACGAAAGCGTCGCCAGTGCAGTGCTGCGCGCGGATCATGCCCTTTACAGGGCCAAGGAAAGCGGCCGAAACGAACTTGCCGTCGACTGATTGCGGCGTGTCATCTGCCGATCAGGCTGATCCGCACACCCTGATGAAGAGGGCCGCGATGGGCCCAAGCACCAAATCACCTGCAGCAAGCGGGTTTCACCTTGGTCAGCTCTTGCGATAAGCTTGCCTGTGAAGACGCCACTGGAGACCTTGATGAGCGACGATCCGATGACTGTCCATGTGCAGATAGAAGGCCGGGTACAGGGCGTGGGGTACAGGGCCTGGTGTGCCGATGAAGCACAAAGCCGCAGTCTGTCCGGTTGGGTCAGGAACCTCGAACGCGGTGCTGTAGAGGCCGTTTTCAGCGGGCCAGCCGATACGGTTCTGGAAATGCTGGACGAGCTTTGGCAGGGACCGGCATTCGCCCGGGTCAATCTCATCAAAAACCTTGAGGACGTGGAGCCGGCGACTGGCGCATTTTCCGTCCGCGAAACGGTTTGAGCGACTGCGCCAACTCCCTGGAACTGTATCAATTTCCGATTTCGGCTTTGTCTTGTCATTGAATCATCGCAATGATCTGGTGTTCCATGTGACACTATCCGGAGGCGTTCGCTCTCCGGTCTGACCAACCAGGGAGACTGCCTGTGAAAATTGCGATACTCGGTGGCGACGGATTTGTAGGGTGGCCGACATCCTTGCATCTGTCGGCCAAGGGCCATGAGGTTCACATCATCGATAACCTCAGCCGCCGCTGGATCGATGCGGAGCTGGGGGTCCAGTCGCTGACGCCGATGGATTCGATTCAGGAGAGGGTTCGCATCTGGAAGCAGGAGACTGGAAACAGCATCCGGTTCCATCTGATCGATATCGCGAAGGACTATGAGGTGTTCAAGGCCTGGCTCGCCGAGGAACGCCCGGATGCCATCATCCATTTCGCCGAGCAGCGGGCCGCGCCCTATTCGATGAAGTCGGACCAGCACAAGAACTACACGGTCAACAACAACGTCAATGCGACCCATCATCTCCTGAACGCGATGGTCGAGCTTGAGCTCGATTCGCATCTGGTGCATCTGGGCACCATGGGCGTCTACGGTTACTCCAGTGTGGGTGCCGCAATTCCGGAAGGCTATCTGAGCGTCGATGTGGAAACCCTGGAGGGCGAGAAGGCGGAACAGGAGATCCTGTATCCGGCCAATCCCGGGTCGATCTATCACATGACCAAATGTCTGGATCAGCTCCTGTTCCAGTTTTACGCCAAGAATGACGCGCTACGGATCACGGATCTGCATCAGGGCATTGTCTGGGGTACACACACCGAGCAGACCGTGCGTCACAAGCAGCTGATCAACCGGTTCGACTATGATGGTGACTACGGGACGGTGCTCAACCGGTTCCTGATACAGGCGGCCATCGGTTATCCGCTGACTGTCCATGGAACCGGCGGGCAGACGCGCGCCTTCATCCATATCCAGGATTCCGTGCGCTGTATCGACCTCGCGCTGCAAAATCCGCCGAAGCGGGGAGAGCGGGTCAAGGTCTTCAACCAGATGACGGAAACCCACCGGGTGCGGGATCTCGCCGAACTGATCTCCAGGCTCACAGGTGCCAAGGTCGCGCATCTGCCCAATCCGCGCAAGGAAGCGCCCGAGAACGATCTTGTTGTCGACAACAAGCAATTCCTGGAACTCGGGCTCAATCCGACGACCCTGGAAAACGGGCTCCTCAGTGAAGTGGTGGACGTCGCGAAGACCTATTCCTACCGTGTTGACCGCAGCCGCGTGCCGGCGGTCTCTGCCTGGACAAAGGAAATCGCCGGCGAGATCGAGCGCGATCCCGAGCACCCGCGCCTCAAGTCCGTCTCCTGAGGCGCAGACATGTCGGATCGTCCCGCGTTCGACCGTGAAGCGTTCGCACGCACCGCTTATGTCACGCTGGTTACAAACCGCGATTACGTCTGCGGTGCCGTTGCCTTGTTGCGCTCTCTCAGGCGCACGGAGACCGAGGCGGACCTTGTGGTGCTTGCAACGCCCGGTGTGGAGGAGGCGGATCTCGAACTGCTTCGTCCCTTCGGTGCGAGAATCGGAAGGTGCGAGCGCCTGCCGACTTCACAGGCCTTCAATGAGCGTCACGAACGCGGGCGGCTTCATCAGGCTGCCCCGTTCACGAAGGGCGGCAAACCGGTGTTCCATACGCCGCTCGATAATTTCGTGAAGCTTCGCCTGTGGCAACTCGTTGAATACGAAAAGGTCGTGTTCATCGACGCCGATGCGATCGTCCTGAGGAATTGCGACAAGCTCTTCGGGTATCCGGAGTTCTGCGCGGCGCCCAATGTCTACGAAACGCTGTCGGATTTCCATCGGCTCAACAGCGGCGTCTTCACGGCCAGTCCGAGCGAGGCGACGTACAAGGCGATGCTGGAGTGGCTCGACAGGCCCGAAGCGTTCTGGCGTCGCACGGACCAGACGTTTCTTGAAACCTTCTTCCCCGACTGGCACGGCCTGCCGGTCTTCTGCAACACGCTGCAATACGTCTGGTTCAACATGCCGGAGCTGTGGAGCTGGCGGGACATTCGTATCCTTCATTTCCAGTACGAAAAGCCATGGGAGGACGGCCACGCCAAATCCCGGCAACTGCGGCCTCTGATCGACCTGTGGCAGGCCTTTTTCACCGGGACCGGGATACCGGAAGATATCGGGTCTTTGCCGGGGCCGGCTGAAGCTTTCAAGGCTGCCGGACAACAGGACCGCTGACATGGAGCCGGGTAAGACGCGGGTTCTCGTCACCGGGGCGAGCGGGACGATTGGCAGATTCATTGCGACCCGCTTTCTTCAGGAGGGTTATCTCGTCACGGCTCTCGGCCGACGTGACCCGGCACTGCCAGGGCTCGAATTCTCGCCGTTTGACCTTGATGATGACGGGCCGCATATACCGGCCGCCGACATTCTTATCCACTGCGCGCTGAAACACGTACCGGGCAAATTCAGGGGTGGGGAGGGCGACGATCCTTCCGGTTTCCTGTCCGCCAATGTTGATGGGACGCGCCGGCTGTTCGAACGAGCGATCGACGCCGGGTGCAAAACGATCTTTTTTCTCTCCAGTCGCGCCGTCTATGGCGACCACCGTAAAGGCGAAACGCTGCAGGAAACGGATCCGCCCTGTCCGTCAACGCTCTATGGCGAGGTGAAACAGGCGGGAGAAGACGTTCTGGAAAGCCTCTGCGGCAATGGCGTGGTCGGTATCGCACTGAGGGCGACCGGCGTCTACGGACGACCGTCTGGCTCATTGGAGCACAAGTGGAGCGCGCTGTTTACCGAAGCATTCGCCGGACAGACGGTCGCGCCACGAAAGGGGACGGAAGTTCACGGCGACGATCTGGCCGGTGCTCTCCTTTGTGTTCTTCGCAACCGTGAAAGCCTTGCGGCGAATTTCCAGTCCTACAACGTTTCCGACCTCATGCTGGATCGCCGGGAGCTGTTGTCGGAGCTTTGCCGGGTGAGCGGGGCGTCGGTCGTTCTCCCGCCGCCATCGGCGAACACCCCCGGCGAAATGTCGACAGACAAGCTGCGCGCGCTGGGCTGGAGCCCCGGAGGCAAAAAGCGTTTGCGGGAGTTCCTGACGCAGGTCCATCGCGCGCTGGATTGAAAAGGTGCCGTCAGGAGCGGTGTCGGCGCTCTCGCGGAGGCGTTATCGAATCAGCTTTGTCGGGCCGAATATCGTCTCGAATTCCGCGCGTAGCACGCTGTCGTTCTCCGCCATGGTGACGGGGATACCGAGGTCGACCAGGCTGGTGACGCCGTGTTCGGTGATGCCGCAGGGAACGATGCCGGTGAAATGGTCGAGCTCCGGCTCCACGTTGAAGCTGATGCCATGAAACGTGACCCATTTGCGCAAACGAATGCCGATTGCAGCGATCTTGTCTTCCACTGTTGCGCCAAGATCCGGACGGCGCACCCATACGCCGACCCTGTCTTCCCGGCGCTCACCCCGGATGTGGTAGCTCCACAGGGTGCCAATCAGCCACTGCTCGAGCGCGGAGACGAAGGCACGAACATCCTGCCGCCGCCGCTTCAGATCGAGCATCACATAGGCTACGCGCTGGCCGGGGCCATGATAGGTGTGCTGTCCGCCGCGGCCCGTCCTGAACACCGGAAACCGGTCCGGAGCCACCAGATCGGCGTCGTCCGCGCTGGTGCCGGCGGTATAGAGCGGTGGATGTTCCAGCAGCCAGACAAGCTCGCCGGCCTCTCCGGAAATGATTCCCTTTACCCGTTCATCCATTTCCCGCAAGGCCGTCTCGTAGTCCACGAGGTCGTCGGAAATCTTCCATTCGACCGGTGGGGAGCCTTCGGAGGGCAGGAAACTCAGGGAAAGTTCGTCTCTTTGGGCGGGTGACATGTGGATGACAGTTCTTTGCTTTTTGGGGCAGCTTGCCAAGCCGTGGTATGATCAGCTTGAGGCGGGCTTCGCCCTATTTAAGGATCGTTGTGTCTTATGACCACCTTTGATGAGATCAGTGTCGATATATCCGTCGTGCTCGGAGAGTCGGAAATGCCGGTTCACCAGCTGCTGCGCATGGGCCGCGGGGCGGTAATCGACCTCGATGTCGCGGAAGACGACGACGTGAAGATTTACGCCAACAATACACTCGTCGCCAAGGGGCAGGTTGTGCTGCTGGGGGAGCGTGTCGGAATCTCGATTACCGAGGTGTTGTTGCGGGCTCCGGACATTCGCCCCATGCGCACCGACGGGCCGCTGTGAGCGCCTTCGGAAAGAAAATGCATGTGTCTGTGAATTATTCCATTTTCCGCTCTTGCGCCCCCAATATCCTTTTGCTACATGGAGCGCCTCGACGCTGACAGGCGCCGAAAACAATCGAATAAGCGGTCGTGGCGGAATTGGTAGACGCGCAGCGTTGAGGTCGCTGTGGGGTAAAACCCGTGGAAGTTCGAGTCTTCTCGACCGCACCATTCGATTAGCGCAAAGCGCACGTACAAAAGGCTGCCCCTTGGGCGGCCTTTTTGCTTTAGGCGCTGCCTCTGTCGCGCGCGATCGGGTTTCGACATCGGCGCTGATGCGCTCTTGGCAAATCTGTGGAATGCTGGTCATGATGCGCCCTACGGAGAACATGCCTTGCTATCAGCGACCTGCTGGCTTGTGTTCCGGTGATGGCGGCGGAAAACCGCGCAAATTCGAATGAACCTTACGGTCGGGAGACCCATCGGATGCTGAAATTCGCACCACATGCTGTCGGTCTGCTGGCCGTCGTGGCCCTGTCGATCAGCGCGTGGAGACCTGCATCTGCGCAAGGACAGGCAGGCGACATGGTTCCCGCATCCGCTGTCGTTGGGGTGGAAACGGTTCCGGTTGACGGAAACATCGATCGTTTCCGGGCCGTGCTGATTGAGAGCGATGAAGGTGGTGACCTCTACATCTTCTCCAATGAAAGCGGCGGCGGCTGGACGGAGAAGGTGCACGCACCGAACCTTGTCTGGCGTGGGTCGATGTACGGCCAGGAACCTTGGCTTGACGCGACCGAGAAGGGCTCGGTGAAGGTGTTCTCGGAAAACTCCGCAGTTGGCCGCAACAGATGGGAGCAGGTTCTCACCATCGCCTACCGAAACGATGAATTCGTCGTCGCAGGCTTCACCTACACCTACTATGACACGCTGGACCCCGATGCGAATGGCAAATGCGATGTCAATCTTCTGACGGGCAAGGGGGACTTGAACGGAAAGGCGATCAGGTCATCTGTGAAGGCCGTGAAGGTTGATGAGTGGTCGATGGATACCACCATTCCGGAATGTGAAATTCAGTAGTCCCGAATCGAGCCTGTCGGGGAGGTGGTTCACTCGCTTTCCTTCGCAAACCAGGCTGACTGTCCGGGATAAGGCTCTCTCCCTCTTTTTAATCCTTTGCTGCCGGCGCCCTGAAACGGGTCGCATGCGAACGAACGAAAGACCAAAAACGACGTGTATCGGGTCATGCAGAAATATTGCCTCGGGCTGTTCGTGACACTGTCGATGACGCTCCTGGTGGACGTTGCCACGGCCGCCCAGCCGATGGCGACGAACCCGGCGCGGTTCGGCGCGATGACTTGCCAGCAACTCTGGTATCTGGAGCAGGGTGTTCTGGCGGAAGGGAAGGTCTGCCTCAAGTCGGAACGGGCACGGCGTGCCTTCCAGCGTGCCGGGAAGTGCATCGCATCCGACGAAGCGATCCTTTCTTCAGCTGAGCGAGACTATCTTTCAAAGTTGCGGGACGTGGGCAAAGGGAAAGGCTGTCCGGGGTTCTGAGATCTTTCGGTCGTTCGCCTCACGGGTTTTCGCGCGGTGTCTGCCGACGAAATATTCGGCTCGCAACGCGCGTCAGCCGCTTTCCTTGGCGCGATGTGAGGCTTTCGCCCTAAGACTGTGGACCGGCTTTGCTTTTGCGGTGGCGCTTTCTGTCGGCAGACGGTAGTTCTGGGAAGGGCGAGATGCCTGTGGACGGAAAGGAGGGAGCTGATGAGCGAAGCGGCCGAGCTTGAAAAGACTGCCCCTCCCGAACCTTCAATCATTCCCGTTCGTGACGAGGACGAGCGTCTCAATCCCGATTTCATCGCGGCGGTTGAAGCAGCGATCGAGGCGGAAGACCAGGACGCCCTGAAGGCACTGGCGGCCGACCTCCATGAGGCCGATACCGGCGACCTGATCGAGACGCTTGCGCCCGAGGATCGCACCTCCTTCATTCGTCTGCTTGGCGACCAGTTCGACTACACGGCACTGACCGAGACGGACGAGGCGATCCGCGTTCAGCTGCTGGAGGACCTTCCCAACGAGGTCATCGCGGAAGCACTCGGCGAGCTCGATTCTGACGATGCCGTCTACATACTGGAAGATCTCGACGAGGAAGATCAGGCGGCCATTCTCGAAGAGCTGCCCTATGCCGAACGGGCGCAGCTCAAGAAGGCCCTTGATTATCCGGAAGATAGCGCCGGACGGCGCATGCAGTCGGAATTCATTGCCGTCGCACAGTTCTGGACCGTTGGTCAGACCATCGACTACATGCGCGAAGCGCGGGACCTTCCGGATAGTTTTTACGAGATATACGTCGTTGATCCGGCCTTCAAGCTCATGGGATCCGTCCATCTCGACAAGATCCTTCGCACCAAGCGCGACGAGAAGGTGACCTCCATCATGGAGGAAACCCGCCAGGCGGTGCTGGCGACGGAGGACCAGGAAGAGGTTGCCCGCCGCTTCGAGCGCTACAACCTTGTGTCTTCCGCCGTGGTGGACGAGAACGACCGAATGGTCGGCGTATTGACGGTCGATGATATCGTCGACGTCATCCAGGAAGAGGCCGAAGAGGATCTGCGCGCGCTGGCCGGGGTGGGCGATGAAGAGATTTCCGACAGCGTGATGACGATTGCCCGGTCCCGGTTGACCTGGCTTGTGGTCAACCTCGGGACGGCCGTGCTCGCATCATTCGTGATCGCCATGTTCGACGATACCATTCAGGCCATGGTTGCCCTGGCCGTGCTGATGCCGATCGTCGCGTCGATGGGCGGCAATGCCGGCACCCAGACTATGACGGTGGCCGTGCGCGGTATTGCGACCCAGGAACTGAGCGCGCGCAACATGATCAGGGTGCTGAACCGTGAAATTCTGGTGAGCGTCCTGAACGGTGTGTTCCTGGCGATCCTGATCGGACTGACGGCCTGGTTCTGGTTCGAAAGTCCCGGGCTCGGCATCGTGATTGGTGGCGCGATCGTCATCAACATGCTCTTTGCCGGCCTGTCCGGCTTGCTGATCCCCATCATTCTCGACAAGTTCAACGTCGATCCGGCGATTGCCTCGAGCGTCTTTGTCACGACCGTGACGGATGTGGTCGGTTTCTTCGCGTTCCTGGGGATTGCCGCGCTCTGGTTCGGGCTTCCCTTCTAGGCGACGTTCTTTTTGGTGCTGAAGCAACTTTCTGTTCTTCAGTTGTCTACAAGGAAATGGCTCGCTGACAGGGGAAATAGGGCCGCAGAACGAGACAAGCCGATCGGTGCATTTTTCCACGGGATACGCGCAGGCCTTGATGAGGCGGATACCCGTCAGATGATCCGAGATGCTGGTGCCGCAACCTGAAAATTCCGGGCTGCCAAAGAGGTGATGGCGGGCGCGGTCCTGGTTACTTCCGTGTGAATGTCTTCTGGTCGAACTCAATAAGCACGATATCGTTGAAAGGAAGGCCTGCGACGGTCATGCCTGAAACTGTTCCGTCGTCGCAAGACCAAAGCTGGCGCGCTTTTTCGAAGCGGCAAGGGGTTTTGCTGCCGTCCGTCTTGGCATAGGTCAAACTTTTCGAGCCAATGTCCTGGAGCACGGCACCGTCTTGCGAAATCATATCAGGGCGCGAGCATGCGGAAAGAGAAACGGCCGAAAGTGCGAGGCAAAGTGCACTCGGAAGGCGCCATGCGCCAGTCGATTTGGTCAAGTCTCTTTCCCATCCGCTGGTGAACAGGGCGGTGTCAGCCCGAGGCGCGATCGTGGTGTTTTCCGGCGGCATTCTGGATGCCTTGGAACTCCGTTCGGATTCTGAAGAAACCGGTCACTCCAGACCGGCCTGTCGCAAATTCTCGCGCAGGGTCAATATCTTTTCCTGAAGTGCGAGGGCTTCCTCGACAGACATGCCGGTCGCAGTGATGATGCACTGGGCGAAATGCTCGGTCTTCTTCTGCAAGGCGCGACCCTTGCGGGTCAGCTTCAGAATGACCTGTCGCTCATCCTTCATATTGCGCGTGCGTGTGACCAGCCCCATCGCTTCGAGGCGCTTGAGAAGCGGTGTCAGGGTGTTTGTGTCGAGCTGAAGTTTTGCGGTAATCGCACCGACGGGCACGTTGTTGTTTTCCCAAAGCACCGTCATGGCCAGATATTGCGGATAGGTCAGGCCGATTTCCTTGAGGAGGGGTTTGTAGACCCCGTGCATGGCGTGGTTTGCCGAATAAAGGGCAAAGCACAGGAACCTTTCGAGCCTCGGAGCCGCCGGAATGTCCGGATCCGCGTCGAGCACGTCAGGGCTCGCCTCCTCAACCGTGACCTCATCGGCGGGTTGTGCATTCTCATCGGAAACATCTGGTCTTGCCGGCTCTTCCGCAATCGGGGCAGGCGCAGTCTGCGCGGCCTCGGTTACCTCCTGCGCGGCGGCAGGCTGCGTCACTGCTTCCGAAGTGGTTTCGACAGGCGGTTCCTCGACCGCGATTTCAGCCGCAGCAGGCTTTGCCGCCTTCGCTTTTTTCGGCTTTTTCGTCTCCTTGGGCGCGGAAAAACCAATCGCGTCCAGCAGGGACATTTGATCAGATGTCTCGTTCATGCGCCGGTTATAAATCGCGCGCGACATGATCGCAACTGCTTGACGAAATGGAGGTGAAGCTCGATGTGGATATTTGTATCGTGTACGATATAAGCGTTTGCGATAAAATAATGCGGCAACGTTTGGCGTATACCAAAAAAGGAGGCAGTTATGCCGGTAGATGTTCTTTATGAAACCAAGGCGCGGGCGACAGGTGGTCGCGATGGTCACGCCGAAACGCTGAGCGGATCATTCAAGGTCGACCTGGCGACACCGAAGGAGCTGGGTGGCGCAGGCGGCGCTGGAAACAATCCGGAAGAGCTGTTCGCCGCAGGCTACGCCGCATGCTTCATCGGGGCGCTTAAGAATGTCGGCGGAAAGGAAAAGGTCTCCCTCCCTAAGGAAACGTCCATCGTGTCGACGGTCGGCATCGGTCCGCGTTCCGAGGGCGGTTTCGGTCTTACCGTGGCCCTCGAAGTCTCGCTGCCGGGGATCGATAAGTCCGTCGCTGAAGACCTGGTCGCCAAAGCGCATGAGGTGTGTCCGTATTCCAATGCGACACGCAACAACATCGACGTGAAGCTGAGCGTCGCCTGACGAAAAGTGCAACGACCGGCTTGACGCCGGTGCCCCGGAAAAGTGAAATCACCCCGCCGCCGTGCGGGGCGATTTCGTTTCGTCTTGCCGTGAGCGGTGCCAGGGTCGAAACCCTCAAGACAAGGAAAACATGATGAGCGTACCGGCAATCGACGGCATTCTGGAAACTGCGGTTTATGTCGACGATATGGAGCAGGCCCATGAATTCTACTCCGGAGTTCTTGGCCTGAAGCGAATGGTGTCCGGTGACCGTCTTTCCGCCTATGACGTCGGCCCTGCCCAGACGTTGCTCATCTTTCATCGCGGGCATACGGACGAAGACGTGGAAACGAAGGGTGGTGTCGTGCCTGGTCATGGCACGAACGGCCCGAGCCATTTCGCCTTTCGCATATCCGCAGCGGCGCTGGAGGCCTGGCGCAGCTATCTCGCCGAAGTCGGCGTTGACGTCATCAGCGAAGTCGTCTGGCCGGCTGGCGGAACAAGCCTTTATTTCAAGGACCCGGACGGCAATATCGTGGAGCTTGCTTCAGCGCCTCTCTGGCCGAATTTCCAGTCCTGATTCTTAACGTGTTTTGCTTAGCTTGCGCGGTGATCTTCAATGTCAACGGAAAGCGGCATGAACGTCTTGCAGGCGGTCCTGAGAGCCTTGTTCTATGTTGCGATCGGCGGTGTGATCTCGATAATCGGAGCGGCGGTCTTTTTCATGAGCTGGGAACCGGACAGGCATGAGTTTCCGATACGCGGCATAGATGTCTCCCATCATCAGGGAGAAATCGACTGGGGTGCCGTGGCGCAAGATGACGTGGCGTTCGCCTACATCAAGGCAAGCGAGGGCGCGGGCTTCAGGGACGGTGCATTTGCGCGAAACTGGGCAGGGGCCGGCACGGCCGGTCTTGCGCGCGGTGCCTATCACTATTTCAGCCTGTGCAAGCCGGGAGCCGTGCAGGCGGAGAATTTTCTGACCGTGCTGCCGCGCGATGCTTCCATGCTGGCGCCAATGGTCGACCTGGAAATGCCCGAGGATTGTGACCCTGCCTCGCCTGAGGATGTTCTGCATGAGATCAGTGATTTTACCGCCCGCGTCGAGCAGGTTAGCGGCAAGCAGGTCATCTTCTACGCACCGGAATCCTTCTACCGGACATATCTTGAGGGGCAGGGGCTGAACCGGCGTCTGTGGACCCGGTCAATCTGGCGCACGCCGGCGTATGCCAGCGACTGGACGCTCTGGCAGTATCATGACCGGGGGACCGTCAAGGGAATCTCCGGTAATGTGGACCTCAATGTCCTGGGACCCGGAGAGGCCCTGGATGGCTTGAGAGGTTGAAGCTCAAGCTTTTGAATAAATTGACCTAAAACTGATCGGTTGACTTTAAGGTAAAAAGGCTCAACTGTTCCCTGCAAAAGGGGGCGGAATGCAACGCTACTATACGATCACCCAGCTTACCCAGGAATTCGACATCACCACTCGAACCTTGCGTTTCTACGAGGCGCAGGGGCTGGTTACGCCCAGCAGACGGGGCCGCCAGCGGCTCTATACGCCGGGTGACAGGACGCGTATCAAGCTCATACTGCGTGGCAAGCGGCTCGGGTTCTCGCTCAGCGAGATTCGGGAAATGATCGAGATGTATGGCAGCGCTCCGGGGGAGGCCGGCCAGCTTCGCCTGCTGCTCGGGAAGATATCCGCGCGTCGGGAGGAACTCCTGGAGAAGCAGCGGGATATCGAGTTGACCCTTCTTGAACTTGACGAAGTCGAGAACGGGGCAAAGGCGCGGATGGCGCAGCTGGGTGCGGATGTCGCATCGGAGGACGCATGATGGATTTGTCACCGCGCGATCCCGACTGGCAGGCCCGGGTGAAAGCCAGCTTTGAAAACCAGAAATTCATGAAGCACCTGGGGGCCGAACTGGTGCATCTGTCTCCGGGCTCCGTCGATCTCGAGTTGCGCATGAAACCGGAATTGACCCAGCAACATGGCCTCTTTCATGCCGGAGTGACGTCCTCGATCGCCGACAGTGCGGCGGGCTACGCCGCCCTCAGCCTCTTTGCCGCCGGCTACGGCGTGCTGACGAGTGAATACAAGATCAACCTGCTCAATCCGGCGAGCCAGCCCGTTCTTCTGGCCCGCGGCCGCGTGGTGAAGCCCGGCCGCACGCTGACGATCGCAAAGGCGGACGTCTACGGACTGGGCGACGATGTTCAGCTTCACGTCGCCACGGGGCTTTTTACATTGATGAGCGTCTCCGGCGTTAAGGATTGAAGTCATGAGCAAAGTTATCATCAGGCCGCTGGAAAGAGACGGCAGGGATTCCTGGCACGAACTCTGGCTCGGCTATCTTGAGTTCTATGAGCAGGTTCTCGATGAGACGGTCACATCGTCCCTGTTCGAGCGGCTGCTGTCGGATGAAGGGCATGACTGCTTCGTGGCGGTGACGCCGGACGGAACGCTGGCAGGCTTCGTCCATTTTGTCTTTCAGGCGACGACATGGTCGACGCGTGCGAGTTGTTATCTTGAAGATCTTTTCGTCAGCAGTGACCAACGGGGAACCGGAGCAGGGCGCAAGCTCATCGAGGCTGTCTATGGCGCCGCAGACGCGGAGCCCTGCGCCAGTGGCAGGGTCTACTGGATTACGGATGATGACAACGATCGAGCCCGGCAGCTCTATGATCGGATCGGCGCATTGAGCCCGTACGTCCGATACGATCGGCCGCAATGAGGCGCGTGAGAAACTTGGGAGGAAACACATGATCCGCAATGACTTTCCCGGATTCAATTTCGATCTCGGCGAGACCGCCGACATGCTGCGCGACATGGTTCGCTCCTATAGTCAGGATCGCATTGCGCCGCTTGCCGAAAAGATCGACCGCGAGGACTGGTTCCCGCGGGAGCTATGGCCCGAGATGGGGGAACTCGGTCTTCACGGCATCACGGTCGAGGAAGAATGGGGCGGTTCAGGGCTCGGTTATCTGGAGCATTGCATTGCGATGGAGGAGGTCAGCCGGGCTTCGGCGTCCATCGGGCTCAGTTATGGTGCGCATTCCAACCTGTGCGTGAACCAGCTTCGGCGCTGGGGTCGCGACGACCAGAAGAAGCGCTATCTTGAAAAGCTGATCACCGGCGAGCATCTGGGCGCACTGGCAATGTCGGAGCCAGGCGCCGGTTCGGATGTGGTCTCGATGAAGTTGCGCGCGGAGAAAAAAGGAGATCGCTATGTCCTGAACGGGTCCAAGATGTGGATCACCAATGGCCCGTCTGCGGATACGTTGATCATTTATGCCAAGACCGATCCGGAAGCGGGTGCGAAGGGCATTACGGCCTTTCTCGTCGAGAAGGGGTTTGCCGGTTTTTCCGTTGCGCAGAAGCTCGACAAGCTGGGAATGCGTGGCTCTGAAACAGGGGAGCTGGTGTTTCAGGATTGCGAGGTCCCGGAAGAAAATGTCCTCGGCGAGATCGGCAAGGGTGTCAACGTTCTGATGTCCGGCCTCGACTATGAGCGAGCAGTGCTTGCTGCCGGTGCGGTCGGGATCATGCAGGCGGCGATGGACGTCGTCATTCCCTATGTGCACGAACGCGAGCAGTTCGGGCAGCCGATCGGGACCTTCCAGCTCGTTCAGGGCAAGGTTGCGGACATGTATGTCGCGATGAATGCGACCAAATCCTATGTCTACGCGGTCGCCAAGGCGTGCGACCGGGGCGAAACGACCCGGGAGGATGCCGCGGGCGCTATTCTTTATGCGGCAGAAAACGCAACAAAGCTGGCGCTGGACGCGATCCAGCTTTTGGGCGGCAACGGTTATATCAACGAATATCCGACCGGGCGGCTGCTGCGCGATGCGAAGCTTTATGAAATCGGTGCAGGGACGTCCGAAATCCGCCGAATGCTGATCGGGCGGGAGATCTTCAACAAGACAGCCTGACGCAGACCAGCGTCTTGCCGAGATCCTTTGGCTGTCGGTGTACGTATGCCTCCTGTGCGAATGAGACGGAGGCGAGACATGAGCAGGCAGACTGCATTGGTCATCGGCGCGAGCGGCGGCATCGGAGCCGCGCTTGCCCGCATCCTGGAGAGCTCGCAGGAGTATGACACCGTTCTCCAACTCGGCAGGTCTACGGAGCCGGCGCTGGATCTTCTGGATGAGGAGACGATCCGGCTCTGCGCCGATCACATTCGCACCATGGCGGGACGCGTCAGGCTCGTTGTCGATGCCACCGGCGCACTGAAGTCTGGCGAAATCGGCCCGGAAAAGAGCTGGCGTGAGATCGATCCGGCGAACATGGCGGCGATGTTTGCCGTCAATACGATCGGGCCGGCGCTTCTCATGAAGCACTTTCTTCCTCTGCTGAGCGATGACGGAGGGGCGATTTTTGCCACGCTGTCCGCAAGAGTCGGGTCCATCGGCGACAACCGGCTGGGTGGGTGGTATTCCTACCGCTCATCGAAGGCAGCACTTAATCAGCTTGTGAAATCGGCAGCCGTCGAGCTGGCGCGCAGGAACCCCAATGCGATCTGTGTGGCGATGCATCCCGGCACGGTGCGTACGCCACTGACCGAAGGTTTCCAGAAAACCGGGCTTGAGGTGCAGGAGCCGGAGGCTGCGGCGAAACGTATTTTCTCCGTTCTTCAAGGGCTTTCCTCCGGCGACACCGGAGGCTTCTACGACCAGTTCGGCGACGTCATTCCCTGGTGACAGGAGTTGGTCTCCAGTCGAGCAAGACTGCGGAATCTGGCTTTGTTTTGGTTGACGACATACCAACTGGTCGGTATTTTCGTTTTCATGGACAGGATTGCAAGCGCCCCGAAAAAAAACGACGCGCGTCAGAAGCTGCTCGATGCCGCTTTGCGCGTCATCCGCATCAAAGGGTACACGGCCACAACCGTGGATGATCTGTGTAGCGAGGCCGGAGTTACCAAGGGCGCTTTCTTTCATCATTTCAAGACGAAGGACGATCTTGCGGTCGCCGCAGCCGATTACTGGTCGCAAACGACCGGGGAGCTGTTCGAGCAAGCGCCCTATCACCGCCACTGCGATCCGCTGGACCGTATCCTCGGCTATATCGATTTCCGCAAAGTGCTCGTGGAAGGCAGCGTGCCTGAAATCACCTGCCTCGTCGGAACGATGGTTCAGGACGTCTACGACACCAGTCCTGAAATTCGGAACGCCTGCAACCGAAGCATTACCGGTCACGCCGCCACGCTTGCCGCAGACATCGAAGCGGCTGCGGCCGCACGTGGCATCGATCTTCCGTTTTCAGCCGAAAGCCTCGCGCTGCACACCCAAGCCGTCCTTCAGGGCGCCTTCGTCGTCGCAAAGGCTGGAAATGATCCGAAAATTGCTGCCGAAAGCATCGATCACCTGAGGAGATACGTCGAACTGCTGTTCGCGGCCTCCTCGCCGATGGCGGCGAAGAAGGCAAATGCGGATGGCTGAAAGATCGTTTCGGCGTTCACTGGCAGATCGTGCCCAAGGCTTTGCCCCGTCTGATGCGTGCGGGTGACCGAGAGCGTGCCGGCAGGGTAACCGCCGTGTTGATGACGATGAGCAAGATCGACATTGCCGGACTTGAAGCAGCCGCCTAGGGGGTGGGCCCATAAAATTGAGTTTTGCGGCGTCAATCGGGCACAGAAAAGCAAGGAAAAGCAGGCAGAGCTATGCTTTCGCATAGGTCAATGCTTTGACGCGGCTTTTCAACGCCCGCTTGGCGTCCTCCGGATAGCTCGGGAAAGAACTGTCTCCTGCCGTCTGTTGTCTCCGACACCGAGCCGGAAAAGGCGCGCCGATCGGCTGGGGCGCCCTCTCCGCCCTTGCCGCCGTCGCTGTCCAGCGCGAGTGGAAGGACGATCCGAAGGGCATGACCAAGATCGCCATCTACAACCCGGCGGAAAAATCCTGGGGCTTCGTCCACTATCCGCTCGACGCGCCGAAGACCGTTGCCGGCGGCTGGGTCGGCCTGTCGGAGATCGTGTCGCTGAGCGATGGCGACTTCGCCATTCTGGAGCGTGACAACAAGGGTGGCGAAGACGCGGCGATCAAGCAGATCACGACCGTTTCGCTGAAAGGCGTGACGCCGGCCGCCAAGGGCGAAGGCTGGATCCTCAAGAAGCCGGAAGGCCTGACGATTACCGCCGACGGCCGCCTGTTCCTGGTGACCGACAACGACGGCGTCGACGACGCCGCGGGCGAAACCCAGCTAATCGACCTCGGCCCGGCATCGCGCCTGAACTAAAGGTTCCCGACCCAAGGTTCTCCCAAGACCTGAGCGAAGACCCCGGTAGCTCCGGCTGCCGGGGTCTTTTCTTTTTTGCAGGCCGGCGACATCCTTTCCCGGCATGCTCCGGCGTGTCGGCCGCGCCGCCGGCCATCGTCGCGCCCGGACTGCTGATCCCGTGCCTCCAGGCTGGAGCCCGCATGTTCTTGCGGCGATCGGGAGGTTCGGCAAGCTGTTGTCCGGAACCCTATGCAGGCTTTCCTTCAGCGCGAGGGATGCGCACCGAAACCGCATTTCTCTGGCCTGGGTACTTATTGCAGGGCTACGGTGCGGTCGACGCAATTACGGGATGCGGTGGAACGATCAACCGAACAGGATATCTTCATGAACTATAAAGCCGTCACTCTTGCTCTCTTCACAGCTGCGACGCCAGCCGCGGCTCAGGACGCGCTTCTTTCCGAGACACTGGAATTCACCGCGGAAATCTTCCACCTCGATACCGGCGTGCCGGGCGTGGTGATCGGCGCCGTGCGCGACGGAAAGAAAGCGGTGTTCGGCGCCGGCGAGACCGGGAAAGGCAATGGGGTGACGCCGGATGCGGAGACGGCGATCGGCGTCGGTTCGATCACCAAGTCGTTCACGGGCTTGACGCTCGCCCGCCTTGTCGCAGACGGAACAGTGGCTCTCACGGATCCGGCGGCGCCGCTGATCGATCTGGTCGATACGTTGCCGGAGCGAGGCGGCCAGCCGATCCGGCTTCTCGACCTGGCGACCCACGGAAGCGGCCTGGCGCGCGAACTCGATCAGATCAAAGGAGTGGAGAAATACAGCGATGCGTCGTTCGCCGCCAATCTGAAAGAGGCAGACCTGCTGTTCACGCCTGGAACCGGACTGCTCTACTCCAATATCGGTTTCGACCTCCTTGCCATGGCCCTCTCCAAGGCGGCGGATATGCCTTACGACGCCCTGTTGAAGGAAAAGGTCCTCGACCCGATAGGCCTGACCGCAACGGGCTATGCCCGTCCGGAGGGCATGGTCATGACCGGTTACGACTGGAATGGCAACCCGATGGACCCGGGGGGGCTGATTCCGAACCGATCGGGTGCGTCGCAGCTCTACACCACCGCCAACGACATGCTGCGCTATCTGGAGTGGAACCTCGACCGTTTCGGCAAAGAAGATATGGAAGCACGCGCCCTTAGTCATGCGGCCTGGGCGATGCGGGATGGACGGAACCCGGTCTACGGTCTCGACGAATCCGGTCACATGGATGCCATGGGCCTTGGCTGGGTCATAATGATGCCGGAGGGCGACCGTCCGCTCATCGTCCAGAAGGCCGGCGGCAGCCACGGGATTTTCAGCTACCTGGCCTTCGCCCCGAGCCGCGGTGTCGGCGTCTTCATGGCCATTAACCAGTTCAACTTTTCCGCAAGCATGGAAATGGCGGCCACCGTCAACGAACTGATCGCCGCCCTGGCGCCGCGCTGAGTGCCGCGCGAGCCTGGCCGCCGGCACCAACGGCATCGGCAATGCCCCGGGAGAACCCAGCTCATCGACCTCGGCCCGGCCTCGCGCCTGAACCGAAACCCATGAGTTCAGTGTCTCACAAGACCTGACCGAAGAGCCTTACGCCCTCAGGCTGCCGGGCTCTTTTCTTTGGGTGGTCAGTGTGCCGCTGGTGCGAGCCCAGCTTGCCGCGGAACCGCCTGCGCAGACCGGCCACCCCTGACCCGTCATCTCCGCCGTCGAGCGGGGAACCATTCGACGTCGCCGCTTGCAGAAAATCAAATTGAGTGATGCAAAGGACTAGTGTGGTGAATTTGAAATACGCCTCATTTTTGCGGCGACCACCGGATCGTAATTCATATTCGAAAACCACAATAGAAACATAAACTTGCTAGTCATCTTTTTGAATCTGAAGTTCGTTCTGAGAGGGCTGAACAATGTGACGAACTTCAGATTCAGGTGACTAGGGTACGGATCCATGAAATTGAGCTTTGAGGTTCTGACACGGACGCCATTCTTCCGAAAATGAGGTGTGTCCAGCCGCCCGGCGCTGACGACGCTCGGGCTCGACAAGGGATTGAAATCGAACAAAAACCCCTAAACAGGGGATAGCGCCTCACCTCGAGAAACGGCACGAAGCTGTTTCGAACCAAGGCTCGTGCAGAAAATCAATCGCGGGGCCGGCGCGCGCAGCAACGATCCCTTGCATCCGCCTGGCTCCACCTGAAACCGCCAGGAAGACCCCATGCCCCGATTTGCTGACCTGTCAGCTCACGAGAGCCTGCAGCGCAACGCCGCGCGGCTCTCTTTTCCCTGGTTTGCCCGCTTTCGTCCCTGCCTCCCGATCACGCAAGGCCATGCAGCGCCGTCCGGCCTTTCGAAGCAGAGGCGGAGGACCCGATGTGTCTTGCCGGTCCGCCCTTCGCGCCACGTACTCTGAGACAACATAAATGCTCTTTCGGACGCGTCCTTCGCGGCTACATGCCGCCCTGTTGCTTTCTTCCGCACTGGTGTCTTCCGCCATGGCCGCCCCCGGTGACGGAGGCGTAGGTGGCTTTTCTAATTCCGGCGAGCGGCCGGGCACCGCGTCGCTAACAGGGGCCGGTGGCAACGCGAGCGTTCCTGATAACAACGTAACAGGCGCTGGCGGCGGCGGTGCCGGGGACACAGGCGGCGTGGGCGCCTCCCGCAAAGGAGATCGCGACGGAGGCGCTGGCGGCACGCATGGCTATAGCGGCGACGGCGCCGCGCTGGAAAGCGGTACGCTTTCCATAGAGGGCACAAGTGGTGGCGATGCCCCCGATACGAATTCCAATTACGGCGCTGGCGGCGGCGGAGGGGGCGGATTTGGCACCGTTGCGACCGGCTCTTCTTCCTTGAACGTGACAAGTGGCACCATTGCCGGTGGGGCAGGCGGTGGAGGTGGGGACAATCTTAGCCACTATTCCGGAGGTGGAGGGAGCGGCGGTTACGGTCTCGTCCTGAACAACACCAGCGGCACCCACACGATCGGTGCCACCGTCACCGGTGGCGATGGCGGCAAGGGTGGAGACGGTAATTACGGTAGATATAATGATGGCGGAGATGGTGGGGACGGCATCCTGGCAACGGGTCATGCATCGCCTGTCACCGTGGTTATCCAGGGCAACGTCTCCGGTGGCGATGGTGGTGATCGCGGTACGACGATAACAGAAGATCAGATTTCCAAAGGCGGAAATGCGGGCAACGGTGTGAAAGGCGCCAATATCAATGTTGTCCTGACCGGTGATGCCAGTCTTGCCGGTGGCGTGGGCGGTGCATTAAGGAGCAATCCAGATATTCGAGATACTGGGCGCGCTGGCTCGGATGGACGCGCGATCGCGTTTACGGGTGGCACCAATTCGCTTGAACTTCAGGCCACCTCGGGCGGATCGGTCGCCACGCTCACGGGCGGCATCGCCCATAGTGGATCGACCGACGTTCTGAAACTCGGAGGGGGCAACGATGCCGATTTCGCTCTGTCAGGCCTTGGCGGAACGTTCAGCGGTTTCGGCTCTTACGAAAAGACCGGAACCGCGACCTGGACGTTAACCGGCAATACGACGTCGACAAAGGCATGGACCGTTTCCTCGGGTGTTCTGAAACTCGAAGGCGGCAGCATTGCCGGCATAACGACCATATCGAGCGGGGCGACCCTGCTATTCGACCAGACCGCCGATACGACCCACGCTGCAGCGATCGAAGGAGCGGGCGGTCTGAAAAAAACCGGAGGCGGCGCGCTGATCCTGACGGGGTCCAACACCTATTCCGGTGGAACGGTTATCGAAGGCGGGACCCTGTCCGGCTCCAGTTCCGCCATCCGTGGCAACGTCTCGGTTTCCTCCGGATCGATGGTGGACTTCAACGAAGCCGCTGATGTCACCAACGCCAACGCGATTTCCGGCGCGGGCATGTTGCAGAAGTCGGGCAGTGGTACGCTGACGCTGACGGGCACCAATACCTATTCGGGTGGCACCGCGGTCAAGGCCGGGACCCTGTCCGGTTCCAGTTCCGCCATCCGTGGCAACGTCGTGGTTTCGTCAGGGGCGGTGGTGGACTTCAACGAAGGCTCCAATGTCACCAACGCCAACGTGATCTCCGGCGCGGGCATGTTGCAGAAGTCGGGCAGCGGCACGCTGACCCTTACGGGCGCCAACACCTATTCGGGTGGCACCGCGGTCAAGGCCGGGACTTTGATTGCCGACACGGCCACAATTTTCGGAGGCATCGACATCGGGGCTGGTGCGACGATGCGCTTCAAGCAGGACGCGGACGCCTCGTATTCCGGCGCAATCTCGGGGGCCGGGAACCTGGAGAAATTCGGCGCGGGTGCTCTTTCCCTGACCGGTGCGTATTCCTTGACGGGTGAAACGAAGGTCTCGGGAGGCGAACTGCTGATAGGCGGCGCCATTCTGACATCCACCAGCTCGATCAATCTGAGCGGCGGCAATCTGACGGTATCCGGCAACGGCGCAAGGACCATCCGCGAATTGAAGGTCGGAACTTCGGGTTCTCTGAACCTCGATGGGGGGAGCCTGACGGTTTCGCAGGCCGTCACCAGCACCCAGCACTTGTCGCTGACCGGCACGGGCACTTTCAATCTTGACCAGACCGGAAACAGCCTTGGCGGCGTGACCTTGAGAAACGGCTCGCTGATCGTCGGAACGGATTCCACGAGGAAGGCGGCAAGTCTTGCCGCAGATGTATCGGTCTTGATAGATGCGATCCTGGGAGGACATGGCTCGATAACCGGAGACGTGACGAACAACGGCCGGATTAAACCGGGCAACTCTATCGGCACCTTGACGATCAGCGGCGATCTCTCCGGTTCGGGAATACTTGAAATCGAGGTCGACGGAGACAAATCCGGAACGCCAAGCGCCGACAAGCTCATCGTCAATGGGGCCGTTGACATCAGTGCCATGACCCTGGACCTCGTGCTTTCTCCAACGGATGCGGCGCACTGGTCCTATGGGCCGACTGGCCCGTTTATCATTATCGAAAACGATGGCGCGGATGGCGTCACCGGTCCGTTCGCGGCCGTCAAAGATAACCTGATGTTCCTGGATGCTTCATTGAACTACACGGCCGGAACGGGCAATGATGTGGCGTTGACGCTGTCTCGCAACGATATCGACATGGTTTCGAGCGCCCGAACGGTCAATCAAACCGCAACAGCGGCGGCGATCGAATCCTTGGAAAAAACAAATCCGGTCTATCTGTCCGTGGTCGCAACTGTTGCCGACGAACACGCGGCCCGCGCCGCGTTCGACAGTCTCTCGGGCGAGATCAACGCAACCTTGCGCTCCGTGCTGGTGAGCGACAGCGATCTGACGCGGGACATGGTCCTGACACGGCTCCGGGACACTGATTCCTCGGGCTCAGGCTTGTGGGGTAGCGCAATCGGGAACTGGGGGCACTACGGCTCGAACGAGGGAACCTTTGACGCCGACAGCACGACAGGCGGTTTCCTCTTCGGCTATGACCATCCCCTCTCCCAAGCCCTTAAGCTCGGCGTCATGGCAGGCTACAGCCGCACGGACGTGTCGGTGGACCGGCTGAATTCCAGGGCCGGGACCGACAGCTTTCATCTCGGTTTTTATGCCGGCGGGATCTGGAACGGATTGACCTACAGAGGCGGTGTTGCGGCAGCCTACAACGATGCCGATGTGGACCGTGACGTGAGCGCCACGAGCACGCTTTCGCAGTCGCTCACATCCGATCAGCAGATCTATTCCACGCAAGGCTTTGCCGAAATGGGCTATGAGTTTGACGTTCGCGGTGTCAGCCTGGAGCCTTTCGCCGGTGTTGCCCAGGTTCACCTGGAAAGCGGCGGATTTACAGAAATGGGCGGCTCCGCCGCGTTGACCGCCTCCCGTCAGAGCGACGACACCGGCTTTTTCTGGATAGGGCTGAGAACAGCGGCGGCTTTCGACCTGTTTGGCGCAAACGCGACCGCAAAGGCAGGCGTTGCCTGGCAGCATGCAAGCGAGCAAAATGCCACCTTCGAACAGGCGTTCGCCTCCGGCGGTGACAGTTTCACGGTCGTCGGAGCGCCTTTCTCCAGAGATACGGCACAAGTCGATGCCGGCCTTGGCGTAAACCTTGGCAAAAACACGGGCCTGGATCTTTCCTACTCCGGCCGGCTTTCGAGCGAAGCTCAAAATCACGGTCTGAATGCTCGGCTGTCGATACGCTTCTGAACCGGGAAGAAGCGTCTGTTGCCCGTTGAGCGCGGGCTCCATCCAACCAAGCTCGGCCTTGTTCCGCGACAGATCACGACGGGTCGCAAGGCAAAGCTGGTCGGCGTCTCAAAGCACGGAAATCGATATTTGCGCAAGCTCTTCATCCACGATGCACGAACGGTGCATCACTTCAAAGGCTACAGGACGTCGCCGATAACGCGATGGGCCGATGGGTTGAAAGAGCAAGCGCATGTGAACGCCGCCAAAAAGCGTCAGGTATCGGCCCGCATCAATATCACGATTTCCACCGGCCGTGACGGTGGCGTTGACCTGCGTGGTCTCTTCGTATTCGTAGCTGCCGTTTTGACCGAAGGCTTAGAAGCCTACGCTGTATCAGCCATACAAGGATTTTCGTTTTTTAGCCGGCTGAGGCTTGCTGGTAAAATTCAAACAATAGAGGCACGAACGATGTCTATCTTGGAAGCGATCGAGCGCAATGCGGCTCTGCGAGACTAGGCTTCAGACCCATAAAATGGCTATGCAAATCAGTTGAAGTTTGATTCAAGCTCCTGAACAGGAGTTTGATGATGTCTGATGGGTTCTTCTGGCTCAGCGATGAGCAGTTTTCGAGGTTGCGGCCGCTTTTGCCGACCGATACACGCGGCAAGGCTCGTGTCGATGATCGGCGGGTGATCAGCGGCATCATTCATGTTCTGAAGTCGGGCGGTCGCTGGATCGATGCGCCGGAGGTCTATGGG
>VIRH01000121.1 GCA_008107755.1 Rhodobacterales bacterium | reverse complement strand
TGGACCTGTCTCGGTTTGATGCCGCCCCTTTGATAGCATTTACTGCAACAAAGGGGACAAACTATGGGACTGAAACGTACGGATGAATTCCGCCAAGATGCGGTGCGTATCGCGTTGACCAGTGGGCTCACGCGTAAGCAGGTGGCAGATGATCTTGGGGTTGGGATGTCGACCTTGAACAAATGGATCACCGCACATAGAGACACAGACGTGGTTCCGAAAGAAGATCTGAGCCTCGCCCAAGAGAATGACCGGCTTCGGCGCGAGGTCCGCATCCTCAAGGAGGAGCGGGACATCTTAAAAAAAGCAACGCAGTTCTTCGCGAGCCAAAAGCCGTGAGGTTCAGGTTCATCGAAGAACACCGGGATACGTTTCCGGCAGCTCGTCTATGTCATGTTATGGATGTCAGCATGCGTGGGCTGCGTGCGTTCCGCAGGCGCCCGGCGAGCCGCAGGCAGCGGTCTGATCTGGTCACTCTGGCGCACATCAAGGACCAGTCGCGCCTCAGCTTGGGCAGCTATGGTCGGCCAAGAATGACCGAGGAACTGAAGGAAATCGGCCTTGATGTCGGGCACCGACGTGTTGGCAGGTTGATGCGTGACAATGGCATAGCCGTGGTCAGAACACGCAGACACAAGGTTACGACTGACAGTGACCACAAGTTCAACATCGCGCCGAACCTGCTGGACCGAGACTTCTCAGCAAACTTTCCAAACCAGAAATGGGCAGGCGATATCAGCTATGTCTGGACGCGGGAGGGTTGGTTGTATCTGGCCGTGATCTTGGATCTGCATTCTCGCCGTGTGATCGGTTGGGCCGTGAGCAACCGTATGAAGCGTGATCTGGCGATCCGGGCGTTGAAGATGGCAATTGCGTTCAGGTCACCGCCCAAAGGCTGCATTCATCACACGGATCGGGGCAGCCAATATTG
The DNA here is from genome assembly GCA_008107755.1 of Rhodobacterales bacterium. Classification (GTDB taxonomy): domain Bacteria; phylum Pseudomonadota; class Alphaproteobacteria; order Rhizobiales; family Stappiaceae; genus Roseibium. Next base: position 300 of record VIRH01000121.1, on the reverse strand, counting down.
TTCGCATGATTATCAGAAGATCTTGCGCCAGAACGACTTCAAGGTATCCATGAGTGGAAAGGGTAATTGTTACGACAACGCTGCTGTCGAAACATTCTTCAAGACGATCAAGGCTGAGCTGATTTGGCGACGGTCATGGGAAACGCGCAGGCAGGCTGAGATGGCAATCTTCGAATACATCAACGGCTTCTACAATCCACGTCGCCGCCACTCAGCACTGGGCTGGAAAAGCCCGGTCGCTTTCGAACGAAAGGTGGCCTAAACGAGCACTTGGGGCGGCACAAAACCGCGACAGGTCCA
>VIRH01000039.1 GCA_008107755.1 Rhodobacterales bacterium | reverse complement strand
ACAGGGCGGCGATTGTCGCCGGGTCCATGGGTGTATTGTCGCAAATGGTGGCGACGGTTTCCAGTGTCATGTAGCGGCGTGTGATGGCCCACTCATCGTTCTGCTCCAGCATCATGGCTCCGACCAGGCGGGTAACGGCGGCTTCGTTTGGAAAGATCCCCACGACGTTGGTCCGCCGCTTGATCTCCTTGTTGAGACGCTCAAGCGGATTCGTGGAGTGGATCTTCGGCTAGTGGCCGCGAGGAAAATTCTTGTAGGCGAGCACATCGTCCTCGGCGCGGCGCATCTGCTCGGCCAGTTTCGGATGGCGGGGCTCGAACGCCTCGATCAGCTTGGCCCAATGCTCCTGAGATGCTTTCAAAGTGTCCTGGTCGAAGGCGGTTCTGAGCGCGGCCGTGACGATCGGCCGGTCCTTCTTGCCGACGCAGGCGAGCGCATTCCTCATGAAATGGACGCGGCAGCGCTGGACAGTCGCCCCAAGCACCTTGGCAGCGGCGGCTTTCAGACCCTTGTGGTCATCGGCGATGATCAGACGGGTCCCGCGCAAGCCCCTGCCGGCGAGGGATCGCAGAAATTCGTCCCAAAACACCTCTGCCTCGCTGGGCTGGACGGCGATGCCCAGAACCTCTCTGCGGCCATCCAGGTTGACCGCCACCGCCACTATGGCGGCAACGCTGACGATCCGGCCAGACCGGCGCACCTTGATGTAGGTGGCATCGAGCCACAGGTAGGGCCATTCCCCTTCCAGCGGCCGGTTCAGGAAGGCACCGACCCGTTCGTCGATCTCGCCGCACAGGCGCGACACCTGGCTCTTGGACACACCGCTCATCCCCATGGCCTTGACCAGATCGTCGACAGAGCGTGTCGAAAGGCCCTGCACGTACGCTTCCTGGATGACGGCGGTCATAGCCTTTTCCGCCGTCCGGCGAGGTTCCAGGAAGTCCGGGAAATACGTCCCCTTGCGCAGCTTCGGGATCCTGACATCCACCGTCCCGGCGCGGGTCTCCCATGTCCGGGCACGATATCCATTGCGATGGTTCATCCGCTCCGCACTGCGCTCGTGGGTGCCTGCACCGCAGAGTTGGTCGACGTCCAGCGCCATCAGACGGTCAGCGACAAAACCCAACATCTCCGCCAACAATTGCGCGTCCGGCGTCTCTGACAAAAGCGCGCGCAAAGAGGCTGTCTCTGATAGTTTGTCCTTGGTCATGGTTGTTCTCCTAAGCTCAAAGGTCGGT
>VIRH01000096.1 GCA_008107755.1 Rhodobacterales bacterium | reverse complement strand
CTAATAGCTTCTGCCGACACTTGTGTATTCGAAGCCGCGCGTGGTCATGTAATCGGTGTTGTAGATGTTGCGCAGGTCCACAACCTTCGGCGCCTTGACCAACTGCTTGACCCGGTCCAGATCGAGCGCCCGGAACTGGTCCCACTCCGTCACGATCACAACCACGTCCGCGTTCTCGATGGCATGATAGGGACCGTCGCAGAAGAGGACGTCGCTCATCACCTTGCCCGCTTCTTCCATGCTCGCCGGATCATAGGCCCGGATCTTCGCGCCCGCCGCCTGAAGCTTGCCGACGATCTCGATGCTCGGCGCGTCGCGCATGTCGTCCGTGTTCGGCTTGAACGCGAGCCCCAGCAGCGCGACCGTCTTGCCGTTCACGTCCCCGCCCAGAAAGTCGATCACCTTGTCGGCCATCTTCTTCTTGCGCTCCGTGTTCACCTCGATCACGCTGTCCACGATCTTCAGTCCGGAGCCCGCCTCGGCCGCGATCCTGGACAGGGCCAGCGTGTCCTTGGGAAAGCACGAACCGCCGTAGCCCGGGCCCGCATGCAGGAACTTCGAGCCGATGCGGTTGTCCAGTCCGATCCCGCGCGAGACCTCCTGAACATTCGCCCCGACCTTCTCGCACAGATCCGCGATCTCGTTGATGAAGGTGATCTTGACCGCAAGGAACGCATTGGCCGCGTATTTGGTCAGCTCCGACGTCCGCCGCCGCGTCACGATGATCGGCGTCTCGTTGAGAAAGAGCGGACGGTAAAGCTCGCGCATGACGTCGGCAGCCTTCTCGCTGTCCGTGCCAACCACGACCCGGTCCGGCCGCTTGAAGTCGCTGATGGCAGCGCCCTCGCGCAGGAACTCGGGATTGGAGACGACGTCGAACTCCGCATCCGGGTTGGTCTTGCGGATGATCTTTTCCACTTCGTCGCCGGTGCCGACCGGAACGGTCGACTTGGTGACGATCACCGTATAGCCGCTCAGGAGCCCCGCAATCTCTTCGGCGGCGGCATAGACATAGGACAGGTCCGCATGGCCGTCGCCGCGCCGGGTCGGGGTGCCGACGGCGATGAAGACCGCGTCGGCCTGACCGATGGCGTCCTTCGTGTCGGTGGTGAAATAGAGGCGTTCCTCGTCGACGTTCTTGGCAACGAGGTCCTGCAGGCCGGGCTCGTAAATCGGGATCCGGCCGTTGTTCAGGGCGTCGATCTTCGAGGCGTCCTTGTCGATACAGGTCACCACGTGGCCGAAATCGGCAAAACATGTTCCGGAAACAAGACCGACGTAACCGGTCCCAATCATTGCAACGCGCAT
>VIRH01000066.1 GCA_008107755.1 Rhodobacterales bacterium | reverse complement strand
GGTTTGCCGGAGGCTCCAACTCCTGAGTAGGATGGAGCACGATGAGCAAAACGACGAACAAGTTTTCCCCTGAAGTACGCGAGCGGGCGGTTCGCCTTGTGCTGGACAATGAAGGCCAACACGGGTCTCGCTGGCAGGCGATCGTATCGATATGAGCCAAGATCGGCTGCTCGGCGCACACGCTGAACGAATGGGTCAAGAGATCCGAGGTTGATAGTGGCACAAGAGCCGGTCTGCCGAGCGAAGTGGCTGAGAAGATGAAGGCCCTGGAGCGGGAGAACCGTGAGCTTCGCCAGGCCAACGAGATCCTGCGCAAGGCGTCTGCTTATTTTGCCCAGGCGGAGCTCGACCGCCCATTGAAGCGATGATTTCCTTCATCGAAGAACACCGGAGGGTGTTTGGGGTCGAGCCGATTTGCAGAGTTCTGCCGATTGCCCCGTCGACTTATTATGAGAATATCGCCAAGCGGTTGGATGTGGATCGCCTGTCGTCCCGCGCTCGCCGCGATATCGCCCTGAAGATCGAGATCCGCCGTGTCTTCGAAGAGAACTTTCGGGTCTATGGCGTGCGCAAGGTCTGGCGGCAATTGCAGCGGGAGGGCTTCGATGTTGCCCGGTGCACGGTGGCCCGGCTCATGAGGGCGATGGGGCTTCAGGGGATCATTCGTGGCAAACCTGTCAAAACGACGCTCCCGGACAAGTCGGCCCCCAGTCCGCTCGACCGCGTGAACCGCCAGTTCAAGGCTCCAGCGCCGAACAGGCTCTGGGTTTCGGATTTCACCTACGTGGCCACCTGGCAGGGCTTCGTCTATGTCGCTTTCGTCATCGACGCGTTTGCCCGGCGTATTGTCGGCTGGCGCGTCAGCCGGACAGCGCATGCGACCTTCGTTCTCGATGCTCTGGAACAGGCGCTTCATGATCGGCGTCCCGTTCATGGCGGTGGCCTCGTGCATCACTCGGACAGGGGCGTTCAATACGTGTCTATTCGCTATTCGGAACGGCTGGCAGAAGCAGGCATCGAACCGTCTGTCGGGAGCGTCGGTGACTCTTATGACAATGCCCTCGCCGAAACGATCAACGGTCTCTTCAAGGCCGAGGTCATTCATCGGCGCGGGCCGTGGCGAAGCTTCGAAGCTGTCGAGTTCGCAACACTCGAATGGGTCGACTGGTTCAATCACCGGCGCTTGCTGGAGCCAATAGGAAACATCCCTCCGGCTGAAGCGGAAGAACAATACTACGCCTCGCTGGAACAACCAGCCGTGGCCGCATAACTTAAACCAAACAGCCTCCGGCAAACTCGGCGCGGTTCA
>VIRH01000125.1 GCA_008107755.1 Rhodobacterales bacterium | reverse complement strand
CTTTGCCTTCGCGCCAACCCGTGGCAAGCAAGCCCGGAAAACCTCCAGTGCCAGTTCGAAATCCCGTTCTGTCATCTTGGTACACATCGCCGACCTCCAAATCACGTCGGCAACCTATGAATCACTTAAAAATCAAATCAGGAATCCCAAAATTTATACCTGGGTCTATTCGTCCACACGGCCTAGCCTGTCTTTCTTATGACGAAGATCCAGATATCGAGGTTGGTTTCTTCTTTCGTTTTCCAGTGCGGCTTTTTGTGGGGCGGTTTGAGGATATCCGTGACGCAATATTTCCCCTGTCCCCATTCTAGGACTAGGTAGGGCATGATTAGGGGGTGGGCCCCGAAGGGGTCGGATTTGCTCGACCCTTCCGGGGCATGTAGCATAGTGTGCTCGATGAAGATCAAGCCATCCGGTGCAAGTTGTTTCGCCCATGCGTCAACGGCTTTTTTCGGATCGTACGAATGATCGAGCGCGTTCGTGTAGATCACGGACGCGCGGCCGATCCATTCTGGTTTATCCTCGTGGAAATCCCATTGAACGACACCTTGGGCGCTTTCTGGCGGAGCAATGTCTGTTCCAATACCGTCGCAGCCGAGAGAGTTTGCCAGGTGCATGGATTCCATCCCGGACTTTGATCCATGACAGATGACCAGATCCGCCTTGCCGAGCGCGCGCTTCGTGTAGTCTGCGATCAATTCGAGTGTCTTCTCATCAGCCCAGACGTCGCCAACATCAGATTTGGCTTTCTTCACTTGTTCGTCCAAGTACTTCTGGTAATCGAAGGACCCATCCGCCCACCGATACTCAAATTGCCGCACGAGGTCGACAGGCTCATTCTCATGAGGCTCTAAAAAGGCTCTTACACGATCCATCAGCCCGACCGTTCTTGAACGTCTTTTATTGCTTGGTTTGGATTTCAAGGGACGCCTCCAGCGATTGCACCAATACGAGATTGGTTGTTATTTCCCTTTTCGTTTGAACGCAACTGGGCGTGTCGCAAAGTGTGTGAAGTTAACCACGCCTTGAGATTTGGCTGTTGAAAGAGCGCTCCTGAGTTTGGAGTTCCGCGTCATGATTCTCACTGCCATCGTTGAAAAACTGAAACGCCAGTCGAAGGATGACTTCAAAGGCAGACAGTTCGAGGCCTGGCTGATCATCCAGGCAGTCTCCTGGTACTTGCGTTACCCGCTGAGCTATGATGGTGTCCCTGGACGTGGTGTAACTTTGTTCTTGGACCATGGTCTGGCCGCTGTCACAGGGCGGCGATTGTCGCCGGGTCCATGGGTGTATTGTCGCAAATGGTGGCGACGGTTTCCAGTGTCATGTAGCGGCGTGTGATGGCCCACTCATCGTTCTGCTCCAGCATCATGGCTCCGACCAG
>VIRH01000120.1 GCA_008107755.1 Rhodobacterales bacterium | reverse complement strand
GTGCTTGCGGCCTCGATCATCAATTCTCCAGCCGCTTGCGAGAAATCAATCGTGCCGCTGTCGCCAAGCAGGGTCTTCCGGCCCGTGCCGGCTGTCAGGCGGTCACTGCCGCCACCCAGAATGGCCGAAACATCCCCGTCGCCGAGCGTCACGGTGTCGTCGCCGTCCGTTCCGGTCGAGGCACTGGCGAGGTCGATCTCACTGGTCTCGTCGTCTCGGGTGACATCAATCGTGCCGCTGTCACCAAGCAGGGTCTTCCGGCCGGTGCCGGCTGTCAGGCGGTCACTGCCGCCACCGAGAATGGCCGAAACATCACCGTCGCCGAGCGTCACGGTGTCGTCGCCGTCCGTGCTGGTCGAGGCGCTGGAGAGATTGATCTCACCGGTCTCGTCGTCTCGGGTGACATCAATCGTGCCGCTGTCACCCAGAAGCACATGATCACCGTTGCCAGCCGTCAGCGTGTCGGAACCGCCGCCGAGGATCACGGTGCTGTCGCCTGCCCCGAATTCAATCGTGTCGTCACCATCCGTGCTGGCCGAGGTGCTTGCGGCCTCGATCATCAATTCTCCAGCCGCTTGCGAGAAATCAATCGTGCCGCTGTCGCCAAGCAGGGTCTTCCGGCCCGTGCCGGCTGTCAGGCGGTCACTGCCGCCACCCAGAATGGCCGAAACATTCCCGTCGCCGAGCGTCACGGTGTCGTCGCCGTCCGTTCCGGTCGAGGCACTGGCGAGGTCGATCTCACTGGTCTCGTCGTCTCGGGTGACATCAATCGTGCCGCTGTCGCTCAGAAGCACATGATCGCCGTTGCCAGCCGTCAGCGTGTCGGAACCGCCGCCGAGGATCACGGTGCTGTCGCCTGCCCCGAATTCAATCGTGTCGTCACCATCCGTGCTGGCCGACGTGCTTGCGGCCTCGATCATCAATTCGCCAGCCGCTTGCGAGAAATCAATCGTGCCGCTGTCGCCAAGCAGGGTCTTCCGGCCCGTGCCGGCTGTCAGGCGGTCACTGCCGCCACCCAGAATGGCCGAAACATCACCGTCGCCGAGCGTCACGGTGTCGTCGCCGTCCGTTCCGGTCGAGGCACTGGCGAGGTCGATCTCACTGGTCTCGTCGTCTCGGGTGACATCAATCGTGCCGCTGTCGCTCAGAAGCACATGATCGCCGTTGCCAGCCGTCAGCGTGTCGGAACCGCCGCCGAGGATCACGGTGCTGTCGCCTGCCCCGAATTCAATCGTGTCGTCACCATCCGTGCTGGCCGACGTGCTCGCGGCCTCGATCATCAATTCGCCAGCCGCTTGCGAGAAATCAATCGTGCCGCTGTCGCCAAGCAGGGTCTTCCGGCCCGTGCCGGCTGTCAGGCGGTCACTGCCGCCACCCAGAATGGCCGAAACAT
>VIRH01000079.1 GCA_008107755.1 Rhodobacterales bacterium | reverse complement strand
CACGGAGCGTGGGGAGACCCCTTTTCCTGCCGAAGGTTTATCCTTGACGAGACGAGGGGCAGCGCCCCTTCGAACGAACCAAAGCCCGGCCATGGCCGGTCCTTGTCCTGGGGAGGTGCGCGGGTCGAGCCTGGAAGCGTGTCGGGCATCGAGGCGGCGTGGCCGGCGAGATGTCTGGCACGCTGGAAGGACCGGGCCGCGCACCGTGGGGCAACGCCCCGCCAACGGATCAGTCCGGCCCGCCAGGGCTGGTCCGCTTCGCTGCTCTGCCGGATTGATTTTTCGCCGGAAGCCGCTACATTTCTTCCGGAGTGGGACGGCAGGTTTCCCCGCCGCCCCCTTCCTTACGTAATGATCGAGACCCGGAGACTCAGTTGCCAGCTGTTCCGGGTCTTTTTCATTTTGGAGCAATGCTAGGCGGCTTGTTTCAGTCCTTTCAGTTCGGCCATCTTTTCGGTGAGCGTCCATAGGGCCTTGTTCAGTTTCACGTCCTGATCGATGCCCTTGACCGCGCGGGAGCTTGTGCGGCGAATGCGTCCGTTTTCATCGCGGAACCGGGTCTGCAAGCCGCCCCGGATTGCGTTTTCCTGAACCACGTTGAACGTCGTCCAGAGATCGTTTCCACGGTCGCCGGTGCGGCGAATGCGCAAGAGCTGATCCGGCTTGATGTGGGTCGCTGTGTCCCCCTCGCTGTTCCCGAAGCGCGCAATGTGTGCTGCCTCAGCGAGAATCTGCTTTTCGTCGCGGTCGAGCATAAGCCCGCTCCAATCGGCTGGCGCTGCAAGGGCCTTTTCCGCTTCCTTCATGACGCGGAAAGTCCCGTCAATCACCTTGCCGCTCACGTCTCCACTGTGGCGCACCTTCACGCTGTCGAGCGTGGAGGTCTGGGCGACAAGGGAATTCATGCACCGGATGCGAAAGAGGCCAGCCATGATGTCGTAAGCGGACGTTCCGTCATTGGCGTTCTTCAAGAGGATTTCGCAAACGGTATCACCAACCGAGAACTTGGCGTCATGGTCGAGGCGGCGAAGCCGGATCAGGTGCTTGGTGAACTCCTGCTTGCTTGTGTCACGGGGCTGGCTCTGTTTGACGCCCACCGGCATGAAACCCTCGTCCATCAGGGCGCGCAGAACCTCAATCGTTGCGATCGGCTGGAAGCGATCGGAGCGGCTGTTGTGGGCGGTGGTCGCAAAGATCGACGGAGCCAAGCGGCGCATTTCGTCTTCGCCGAGAGCGCGGGCGGAATCAAAGCGGGCGGTTGCAGCATATACGGACGTGGACATTGGTTTGGCTCCTGTTTCCCTGAAGGCTTGCCGGATTGGCTCGTTTCATTTTCCCCGTAGTGGGAAACGGGGACGGCTCGTCATGGACAGGAAAAGGGGAGGGGCATCACCCGCGCGCACAAGGCGCAGCCGCGGAGCGTGGGGAGACCCCTTTTC
>VIRH01000091.1 GCA_008107755.1 Rhodobacterales bacterium | reverse complement strand
TCGACCTCAACTGCCCTCTGGCGTCCTGCAAGGCTCAGAAGCTGTATTCGAAGTGTGCCTTCATAGCATTCTGACGTTCGCCAACGCCAAACTGCCCATCATAAGCAATATCGACCTTGGCGGCACGCGAGAACTGCAATTCCAGCCCGGTATTCACCATCAGCGCATGTGATGCGATCGGCACGCCCGCCACGCTGAATGGGTCGCCGGCTGCGTAGTGCTGGACCGACGTCGGCAGGGTATCGCCAAAGGCATACTGCCACCCGATGCCGGCTTTAATGCTGGCGGCACCCGTCGACGTCGGCAGATCGACAACGCCGCGCAACCCCAGGGTCGTGTAGGTCACGTTCGTGCTCGTCCCGCCGCCGAAAACGGCAGAGGTCCCGCCGACTTCCTCAAACCTGCCGCTTCGGAAGGCAACTTGAGCCAGATTGGCAAAAGGCTCCACAATGCCTTTGGGGGTTCCTTTGACGTAGCTCACTTCTCCGAAGGCCTGGATCGTATCACTGCCATAGGCGGCGTTCAGGGCGTCGCCAAAGCCTCTGAAGCCGGCATCGCGTTCGGTCTTGATGTCGTGATAAGAATAGGCCAGGCCCGCATTCAAACGAAAGTTCCCGACCGACTTGCCTCCGTAAGCTCCGGCATGAAAACTGTCCACTTCGCCGGACGAGAAGCGGTTGGGAATGGATAATGAGGTTGCGCCGTAGCCGAGTGCCACGCCGGCATTCCAGGTTCCGGACACACGGTCGACACCGGCGAAGATCTGGTGGCTATCCTGCGAATAGGCGGCCGCATTGCCGTCGCCGTCAACGCTGCTGATCGCCCCGTTCTGTGTCAGCCAGAAATTCAGGCCGCCATGCCGCACGGTGTCCGGTGCCGGCTGCATGGCCTCGCTGAACGCGGCGGCGATGCGTCCGCCGACGATGCGGCGCATCGCGGCGGCATCCTGGATGAGCCCGGTTTTGAGCGAGGCATGAACTTCGCCGGAAATAGCGTCGAACGCGGGAGCCGCTTCGCTCTCGGACAGGACCAGCAGGGAATCGAAGGTTTCCCCCTCCCCCACGCTGTCGATGCCGGACGCGGCGGCGGCCTGGTTGCGGGTGAGTGCCATTTCCGTAAGTTGGATAGAATTGCGCTTCAGTTCCACCTGCACCTCATCGGCATCGTAAAGGAGGAACGCGTCAAGGAAAGCAAAGTCGTCGGTCACCGCGTCGAAGGTTCCACTGACCCCACCAGCCGCGCTCAGGACCGTGTAATAGTTGATAGGATCGTACGTCAGTCCGTCGTCAGTCCGGTTTTCCGCCAGCACATGAACCGTCCCGCCTTCCAGGTTGGCCGTACCGGCGATGACGAGATCGCTCTCCTTGTTTCTGTTGACCTCGACCTCCAGGGCCGAGCCCTGCTGGAAGGTAAGGTCGCCCACAACATTCATGGAACCGATGGAATTGCCTGCGGCCAGCATCGCACCATCATGGATGGTGGCCGAACCGATCGTGCCGTTCCCTTTCAGAAGGCTGCCCGAGCGCACTGAGAAGGCGCTGTCGGCGGCCGTGCCGTCCATCACAAGCGTCCCGGCTGTCACGTCGACCATTTCCACCTCGCTGAACGTTCCCGCAAACCGCCACTCACCGTCGTCGGCCTTGGTGATCGAGGCGAAGCCCTCGATGTCGTCGTCGAAACTTTGCGCGCCCGTCCCGTTGAAGGTCAGGTCTGTCGTGCCGGACCCCTGATTTTCGGACAGCAGATCGCCGGAGACCGAGGCCCCGGTGCCGATGGTCAGCGCATTCTTGCTTCCGTCGC
>VIRH01000119.1 GCA_008107755.1 Rhodobacterales bacterium | reverse complement strand
AGTTCGAAGGGCGCATCTACCAGTGCGATCAGGAAGGGCAGCGGAACATTGCCGGTGCGAAGTCCATGGCGGCAGACGCCATTGCTCTTGGTGCGGAGGCGGGGGCCTATGACTGGCAGCGGCTTGTGGTTCCCGGCGATGCCAGCGTGCCCGAGGTCTTCGCCTTCTTGACGCTCGACAATGTGCCGGTGCCGATGGATGCGCAGACGGTTGTACGGTTCGGCTACGCGGCCTTGACCCACAAACAGCGGATGATCTTCGCAGGACGGGCTTTGAAGAACATGGATCCGATACCCTCTGATTACGCGACAAACGAAGACTACTGGACCGACTGATCGGCCCGAAAACCGAGACTGACCGACCGCCCTTGAGGCGGTTTTTTTGTGTCTGAAAGGATATTCATGAAACTGGTTTCCGACTGGCGGCGAGTGGTCGCCGTTTCTCTAAGCTTCTGGATGCAAGTGTTTGGACTGGTGGTTCTGCTTGTCCCGGAGTTCCTCTATTTCAGCACTGGCCAGGACAGCGACCCGGCACTTTGGTGGTGGCTCGGCGTGCTGCTGCTGCTTGCTGGTATTGCCGGGCGTCTCTTGCGACAAGAGCTTCGTCAGTACTGGGAGGTTCTGCGCTGGATCTGTGTCGGTGCGCTTGTTGTGGTCTTCGGGTTTCTGCTCACCTTTGCAGCCCCAGTGGCGGCTCTTGAGACTGATGCGAGGCGAGTGATCGAGGTCGCGGTCCCCTTCATCGAGAAAGAAGAAGGGATGCGCACGACGGCTTATCGCGACATTGTCGGTGTGCCCACGATCTGTGCCGGCTCAACCCGTGGCGTCCGCATGGGGATGAAAAAGACGCTCCGCGAGTGCCGTGATCTGCTTCGGAGGGAAGTGGCCGAGTATCGTGAAGGGCTGCATCACTACTTCACAGGTGAGACCAAACGGCGCCGCCTGACGCCCGAGCGAGACGCCGCCTACACATCCCTGGCTTTCAACTGCGGCATTCGCGCAATTGGCAAAAGCACTGCGACCAGACGTCTGAACAACGGCGATATCGCGGGAGGGTGTGCGGCGCTTGGTTGGTGGAACAAGGCCGGTGGCCGCGTGATCAGGGGACTTGTCAATCGCCGCAAACGGGAGCAGGCGCTTTGCCTGAAGGGGCTGTGATGTTGAGCTATATCGGGGCAATCCTGCAAAGCCGCGCTGTATGCTCGGTTCTTGCCGTAGTCGCTGTCCTGGGCGGACTACTCGTTTGGCACACCGTCGACAAGTCGAGCGCGGTGCGTCAGGCGGTTGCTGTATATGTCGCTGATGTGGAATTGACCGCGACGCGGGTCCAGCTCGAGGAATTGAAGCGCCGTCAGGACCTTACGGCCAAGGCCAATCGCCACCTTCAAACTGAAATTCAAAAGGCAAGCTCGGAAGCAGCAGCTATCGAGGAGGAATTGAAGCTTTATGTTTCGACCGTTGAAGAAAATTGCACTGTTGGGCCTGATCTCATTGAGCGCCTGCGAAACCGTTGATGCGCGCCTGCAGGCATCGGTGGAGCAGGCGGCGTTGACAGAGGCGACAAAGCATTTTCCCCAATATCCTGCGGATTGCAGAAGAAAAGAACGTTCGGGAGTTCGCAATGGAGATCCGTTGGACGTCGCACTGATCCGGACTGATAACGCGCTCGGGCGGCAGAACGACCGTATCCGTCGATGCTCCGGTTGGTACGATGAACTAAAAGCCGGTTTCAAGGGAGAGTGAGTGTGACAAAGCAAGATATAGTGACAGCCCCAGTGGCTGTTGGTGCACTTGCATGGCCGAGGATGCATCAGGCAATTGAATGGTTTGCAAATGAGGCGCAGATCGCCTTGCCGGTCCTGGGAGCCATCTGGCTGCTGGTTCAGATTGTTTCAAAGATATATCTGACCTGGTTTTCCAGGAAATAAGGCAGATTGCCTAACTCTGCCAATCCAGCTGAATTGCTATGTCTGTAGCACGCTCCCTAGCTGTGGTTTCTGATCAGGTTGTTCCGTTGAGGGCCTGACTTGGTGTTTTTCCATTGATGCCCATGTGTGGCCGTTTGTTGTTGTACCAGTCAAGCCATCTTGGCAGATCGGCCTCTCGTGTCAGGGAC
>VIRH01000068.1 GCA_008107755.1 Rhodobacterales bacterium | reverse complement strand
GATTCGGAACAAAAATCCATCTGAAAACGGACCGGAACGGCCTGCCGCTTGGCTTTGAACTGACCGATGGCCAGGCCTCTGACAGCAAGCAGTTTACGGATCTCATGGAAACCGGCCCCGAGATCAAGCACCGGGCCATCGTTGCCGACAAGGGCTATGACAGCAATGCTAATCGAGAGGCTGCGCGAAAGGCCGGGGCTGTCCCGGTCATCCCTTACAAATCAAACCGGCGCGACATTCCCAGGCACTTCGCCAAAGCGCTCTACCGGGGCCGCGCACGCATCGAACAAATGATGGGGAAGCTCAAACGCTTCAAACGCGTCGCCCTGCGTTGCGAGAAAACCGCCAGAAACTTCCGGTCCATCGTCGCAATCGCCGCAGCCTTCATCTTGATCAAATCCGTCCACACGGCCTAGAGCAACATCTCCGTGCCGACCTGCGCAGCGACAAACTCAGTTTCGAGTACCTGGTAATCATCGAAATGGCATTGGCAACTTGTTGCTCCGGCCTAGGCTTCAGACCCATAAAATGGCTATGCAAATCAGTTGAAGTTTGCTTCAAGCTCCTGAACAGGAGTTTGATGATGTCTGATGGGTTCTTCTGGCTCAGCGATGAGCATGGCGTCTTCCAATCCGTCGTCGATCTCCAGGCGGCCATCAACCGCTTCGTCAAGGAGCACAACCGAGAACCAAAGCCATTCATCTGGAAAGCAGACCCGGACGACATCATTGCCGCAGTCAAGCGGGGGCACCAAATGTTGGAATCAAACCACTAGAAGTGAGAGCCCTTAGCATATTTTGTCAAAGGGCCTCCAACAAGATCGGCCAGATGCAAGTTGATACATAATCCCAAATCTGTAAGCTTATACCAAATTTCACGATTGCGAATTTAGGAAATTCGGTGCTCGTCGCACTTTTACATGTGTTGCATCCCTCTTATTGATCCCAAACAATGCACGAAAGCGCAAGTTTATGATACCCATCGTCTATGTCCGTTTCGGAAAACCTCAAAGCCATACTTACTTTTCTATTGAGCAGACATTGCGAGAAAATGAAAATGTTCACTTTATCGGAGAGGCAGGTGAAGTACCATTTGACTCAAGATTACACTTTCATAGCATTTCCAATTACATGGATAGCCTGAGCAAAATCAGGGACCTATATGTCCCGCTAAGCACGAGCAATCCATACTTTGAATACTACTGTATTGCCAGATGGTTTGTTCTTAGCGAATTCGCATCTTACTATAATATAGATAAGTTGTATTACTGCGATGATGATGTTTACAATTTTTGCAATATTTCTGATGTTTCTGAAATTTATAAAGACTATATAGCCGCATTTTGCGTTACCAGTGTGGCAAGTGAAATGGCCGCGATATCAGCCTGCTGCTCTTTTTGGTCTCGTGAAGCTTTAGTAGAGTTTTGCAGTTTTATAATAGCTGAATACGAAAACAATATTGAAAGATATATTGAAAGGTGGCGATATTGTTTTCGAAATGAGATACGTGGTGGCGTTAGCGACATGACTTTTTTATATCACTTCTGCTCAAACAGAAGTATAGGAAACCTAAATAAGATAACTGAGCATGGATGCTTCGACTCGAATCCTTTAAGCAAAGGAATTTGGCTTACAGACGAATATAAAATGGAAAAACCAAAGAACTTAGGCAACAGAGAAATAAAATCTCTAATATTTCGGGATAACAAAGCATTTGCGTACAATTTCGTTAGAAACCAAGAGGTTCGTATCTTTGCAGCTCCGGAACACGCGAAATTTGATGTGTTGAGGGAAAGGCATAGAAACAGATTACGAAGAAAACTCCTTTCAGCATTCAAATTTAGTTTCAAGAATATCTAGAGCATTTCCCAAAACATATGATTTTGGTTGGATTTCATCTAGGCTTCAGACCCATAAAATAGCTATGCAAATCAGTTGAAGTTTGATTCAAGCTCCTGAACAGGAGTTTGATGATGTCTGATGGGTTCTTCTGGCTCAGCGATGAGCAGTTTTCGAGGTTGCGGCCGCTTTTGCCGACCGATACACGCGGCAAGGCTCGTGTCGATGATCGGCGGGTGATCAGCGGCATCATTCGTGTTCTGAAGTCGGGCGGTCGCTGGATCGATGCGCCGGAGGTCTATGGG
>VIRH01000082.1 GCA_008107755.1 Rhodobacterales bacterium | reverse complement strand
GAGCTGGTGACGTGGGAACACGATCCGGACATTGCCGAGATCGGGGCGGAGATGCCCGTTTCGGTCACCTATGAGGACCTGAACGGCGACGGCGCTGTAGATGCGATCCTGTCTGCGGAAGATGGCTTGATCTGGACACGTCTTGGCGATGGCCAGGGCGGGTTCGGCGAGGCTAAGGCTCAGGGTCGCGATTTTGCAACGAATGCGATCGTTAAGACCGGTGGCAGCACTGCTGCTTGGGATCGCGGTGCTTATTCCGAAGAAGGACTTCTTGGCTCAGGAGTACTGACGACGGAAGTCGTACGGACTGACAGAAACGTAATGATGGGTCTTTCAGCAGCAGATGGAGACTCAGGGTATGTTAAGATCAGCTATGCTCTCTACCAACGCCATGATGGTCTGATTGGAATTTACGAGAATGGCGCCAGTCGAGGTACTTTCGGGACCTATCATGTTGGCGATGAGCTGAGCATCGAGCGTCTGGAAGACGGGACCGTTCAGTATCTGAAGAACGGGGTTGTTTTCTATACGAGCACCGTAGTGTCCGATCCAACGACCACGCTCTATGCCGACGCCAGTTTCTATCATCAGGGATCGAGCCTCGGGGAAACCGTCCTCAGCACGGAGGGTGGCACCGCCGAGCCCGTGACCTGGAAGCATGATCGGGACGTTGTTGTTGGGCCAACCGCTTCCGTCTCGACGGTTTATGAGGACCTGGACGGCGACGGCGCTGTAGATGCGATCCTGTCTGCGGAAGATGGCTCGATCTGGACACGTCTTGGCGATGGCCAGGGCAGGTTCGGCGAGGCTGAGGCTCAGGGCTCGGTTCTTGTGACCAACGTTCTTGCTAAGGTTGCCGGCGGCAATGCCTGGAATACCGGCACTATTTCCAAAGAAGAGTTTACCGGAGCAGGCGTCTTGACCACGACGGTTTTCCAGGTCGGCAAGGATGTTATGGTGGGCCTCTCTGTCGATGGGGCTGATAACAGCTACACTTCGATTGATTTCAGTTGGTACCAGACAGGCAGCGGGCGGCTGTTCATATATGAGAGTGGTGCACAGATAGGCCAGTTCGGAACATATTCGGTCGGCGACGAGTTAACGATCGAACGCCTCGCGGATGGAACTGTGCAATACCTGAAAAATGGAGTTGTGCAATATACGAGCCTTACGGTTACAGATCCCGATGTTGCACTGAAAGCGGATCTATCAGCCTATACTCAGGGTGTTAGGATAGGAGATACAACCCTCGCGGTTGGTGATGGGGAGGCAAAGCTTGTTACGTGGCTCACAAATTCCGTTTTTGCCTTGGCAGAACAAGATGCAGCTCTTCCGGCTGCATTTGAGGATCTGAACGGCGACGGTTTTGTCGATGCAATTCTGACGACTGATGATGGCTCGATCTGGACGCGCCTCGGCGATGGCCAGGGCGGATTCGACGAGGCTAAGGCTCAGGGTCGCGATTTTGCAACGAATGCGATCGTTAAGACCGGTGGCAGCACTGCTGCTTGGGATCGCGGTGCTTATTCCGAAGAAGGACTTCTTGGCTCAGGAGTACTGACGACGGAAGTCGTACGGATTGACAGAAACGTAATGATGGGTCTTTCAGCAGCAGATGGAGACTCAGGGTATGTTAAGATCAGCTATGCTCTCTACCAACGCCATGATGGTCTGATTGGAATTTACGAGAATGGCGCCAGTCGAGGTACTTTCGGGACCTATCATGTTGGCGATGAGCTGAGCATCGAGCGTCTGGAAGACGGCACAGTCCAGTATTTGAGGAACGGTGAGGTTTTCTACACGAGCGCCACGCTGTCCGACCCGTCTGTGCCTCTCCATGCGGATGCAAGTTTCCATCAACATGGCAGCCGTCTCGGTGACACGGTGCTGCAGTCTGGAGATGGTCCGGCCGAGCCCGTGACCTGGAAGCATGATCGGGACGTTGTTGTTGGGCCAACCGCTTCCGTCTCGACGGTTTATGAGGACCTGGACGGCGACGGTGTTGTCGATGCAATCCTGATGACTGAGGACGGTTCGATCTGGACGCGTCTTGGCGATGGCCAGGGCGCCTTCGGCGAGGCGATCACACCTGAAACCCAGAATGGAGAACGTTCCTACGATGTTACTGCTGGAACGGACGCCGACGACATTTTGTCCGCCACATCCGGCAACGATTTCATCTTCGGTGGTGCCGGCAACGACTCCTTTGTCTTTAGCGATACATTGGGGGGGGACGATACGATCGCCGATTTTGCTGCAGGAGCCGGCAGCGAAGATAGTATCGAACTGAGTTCCTCGAAATTTGCGGACTTCGCTTCTGTTCTCGCGCTTGCAACGCAAGAGGCCGGCAATGTGACAATCCACTTCACGGACGACACGTCCCTTGTGCTGAAGGGCGTACAGATTTCGGACCTGCATGCCGATGACTTCCGCTTCGTTTGATCGTCTTTGACAATGGTCTCCGTAACCAGTTCGTGCAGTGACTTTCGAGCTCTTTTTTGGCGGGAACGTAGCCGTTTTTGGTTTCCCGGCTTGCAATGCTCCAGAAGCGACCAGACCGGGTCGAATGGGTTTATCGAGTAGGGGAGCATCGCAAGTTCGGAAAAAACGCTTTGACCGAAATCTTCAATGAAAAATCATAAATGAAACCGTGATTGACAATGCAAGACAACGTTCGTCCCAAGATTGGCCGAAGCAAGCAGCATGACTTGCTCAGGCAAACTTTTGGAGCAATCAGACCGACTTTCTGGGCCATTGGCGGTGTGAGCCTCGTCATCAATCTTCTGATGCTGACCGGCCCGCTCTTCATGCTCCAGGTCTACGACCGGGTGCTCGCCAGCGGTTCGGTGCCGACCCTTATTGTCATCGGCTCCCTGGCGATCACGCTTTATGCGTTTTACGGCCTCCTGGAAGGGTTGCGGGGCCGCATTCTGGCGCGGGTGGGGCAACGTGTCGATGCGAAGCTTTCTGACGCCGTCTACGAGATATCAAACGTCCTGCCAGTCCGACTTGGTGCGAAGTCGGCAAAGCTACGGCCGGTTCAGGATCTAGACACGATCAGGCAGTTTCTGTCCGGGCCGGGCCCGGCTGCGATATTCGACCTTCCCTGGCTGCCGCTCTATCTCGGTATTGTTTTCCTTTTCCACCCTGTGCTCGGCCTCGTTGCCTTGGGCGGCGCGGTGGTCATCTGCGCGATGATCGGCCTGAACGAAGCCATGTCGCGTGGCCCCGCCCAGGATGCGGCAGGTCAAAGCGGTCGTCGTGCCTCTGCAATCGAAGACGGGCAGCGCAATTCGGAAGTCCTGACCGCGATGGGGATGCAAGAGGCCCTGTCGCGGAAATGGAACGCCCAGAACGGCGACTATCTCACGACCCAGCGAAAGGCCGTAGATCGGAGTGGTTTCTTCGGAACGGCCATCAAAACAATCCGGTTCATATTGCAGTCCGCTATTCTGGGAGTCGGAGCCTGGCTCGCAATCAAGCAGGAAATCAGTCCTGGCGTGATGATTGCCTCTTCCATCATGACCTCCAGAGCACTGTCGCCTATCGAACAGGCTGTTGGCCAATGGCGCGGCTTCGTTGCCTGCCGGCAGGCGTTGACCAGGCTGAAACGTGTTCTTCACCTGGTCGACGACCAAAGGGACATCATGGATCTTCCTGTCCCGGGACGGGAGATCCGGATTGAGCAGATATTTTGCGGCCCGCTCGGCGAAACCGTGCCGTACGTTCAGAATGTGACCTTGGCCCTGGAAGCAGGAGAAGGCCTCGGCATCATAGGCCCTTCGGGGGCTGGCAAATCCACATTAGCGCGGGCTCTGGTGGGTGTGGTGCCACCACTCAAGGGCGTCATTCGATACGACGGGGCCGAACTTGGCCAGTGGTCCAGGCCCAAACGAGGCGAGTTTATCGGCTACATGCCGCAAGACCTGCAACTCTTCGACGGAACCATCGGCGAGAATATTGCGCGGTTCAGGGACGGTGCCAGTTCGGAAGACATCATTGAAGCGGCCAGGGTTGCCGATGTTCATGACCTGATCGTTGGTCTGCCGGAGGGTTACAATACACTCATCGGACGGGGTGGACGGGCGCTTTCAGCCGGCCAGCGCCAGCGCATCGCGCTGGCCAGAGCGGTATTTGGCAATCCTTTTCTGATCGTTCTGGATGAGCCGAACTCAAACCTCGACTCTCAGGGCGAGGCTGCGCTCACCAATGCCATCCAAACGATGAAAGAGCGCGGTTCCATCGTCGTCGTCATCGCGCACAGGCCAAGCGCAATCGCATCGGTCGACAAGATCCTCTGTCTGAACGATGGCAAAATGGCCGGCTTCGGTCCGAAGGAGGACGTGCTCAAACAGGTCGTGCAGGCAGTGCCTCAACAGGCGGTCGGTGGAGGAGGCGTGCGATGACAAGCGTTAAGGCGCCGCCGAACCCCAGCGGGAACGATCAAGATGCATTTCTTGGCAAGACCGTGCGTTCCCATCTCCTGTTTGCTTTCGTTGCCATCGTCGCACTTATCGGCGGCATCGGGATCTGGGCAGGGCTCGCCAAGATCTCGGGGGCGGTCGTCTCCAGCGGCACGGTGGTTGTCGAAACCAACATCAAGGACGTTCAGCACCGCGAAGGTGGGATCGTCAAGCAGATCAGGGTCAAGGACGGAGACGAGGTCCTAGCGGGTGATCTCCTGATCCGGCTGGACGATACGGTGACTCGGGCAAATCTGGCGGTTGTCACGAAACAGCTCCGGGACCTTTCGGCACAGCAACATCGCCTTGAGGCGGAGCGCGACGACCGCGATGAGATCGCCTGGCCGGACAATGGCGGGAACAAGCCCGGCGATATTGAGCGCGGTCAGCAGATGCTTCTGGACGCGCGGCGAAAATCCATTGCCGGCAGAAAGGATCAGCTTGGAGAGCAGATCCGCCAGTTCAACAAACAGATTGAGGGTCTTGAAGCGCAAGTCGGAGCAAAGCGATCCGAGATCGACCTGATCAATGAGGAGTTGTCCGACCTGTCGGGCCTCCTGGGCAAGAACCTGGTTTCCAAGAGCCGTGTAACGGCACTGAAACGGGAGCATGCGCGCTTGCAGGGCGAACTCGGCGGTCTCATTGCGGACATTGCGCGCACGAAGGAAGCGATCAGCGAGCGGCATATCCAGATCCTTCAGATCGAGGAATCCTATCGGGCTGAAGTTCTAGAACAGCTTCAGGAGGTTCGCTCGCGCATTGCGCAACTTGAAGAACAGCAGATCGCGGCTGAAGACGAGTTGACCAGGGTCGAGATCCGCGCCCCGAGAACCGGTTATGTGCACCAGCTCGCCGTCCACACAATTGGCGGGGTCGTCGCCCCCGGCGAAACGGTTATGCAGCTTGTTCCGCGGGAAGACCAGTTGATTATCGAAGCCCAGGTTCGGCCGGTGGATATCGATCAGTTGTCATCCGGTCAGGCTGCGCGCGTTCGTTTCCCGAGTTTCGATCAGAGAACCACCCCGGAACTCCGCGCAACTCTTTTGACGGTGTCAGCGGACCTCCAGCAGGACGAGCGCACCGGCATGGCCTTTTATGTCGCGCGCCTGGGCATCTTCGACGCTGAGCTTTCCAAGCTTGAGGGCAAGGCGCTGCTCCCCGGCATGCCAGCCGAGGCTTTTCTTGAAACAGGAGAGCGGACCGTTCTGAGCTACCTGGTGAAACCGGTCGCCGATCAGATCGCGCATGCGATGCGCGAGCGTTGAACTGTGGGAGAAGACGGCGAGGAACGATCAGTCCGCCTAACCGCTAGGCGCGGTCTCTTGTTGTCTGCAAATATCTTCGAAGAATCGCTGCCGAGTTTCTAAAATCTGGGCGCCATTCGAAGTTGCGCGTCTCGCCAATCGAAGTTGCGCGCTACACCACAGTTCACCGAAATTCCACGCACAAAAAAAGCCGCGATAAATCGCGGCAATCTCTACGAAAACAATGATTTTTCAATGATTTATGGCGGTGAGGGTGGGATTCGAACCCACGGTACGCTCTCACGCACGGCGGTTTTCAAGACCGCTGCCTTAAACCACTCGGCCACCTCACCATGATCAGCGCGAGATTGCTCGTCGGCTGACCGTCGCTCCCGTTTCCTTCGGATCGCAACGAAAGTCAAGACCTTGCGATCATTGGCAGCTAAGGGCGCATCATTTCCGTTGGATCAATTGGGGGAAGGGGCTCTGCCATGTTCCGGCTGCAGTGCATTCAAGCGGCGGGGAAGAGGCACTTGAGGCACCGGAACATGGACAGAGACTAGGGGCCGCCGGTCCGGTGTCGTGGGCAGGGTTTTGAACCGGCGGCCAAAGCTGGAGGTGGTTTCCAGCATTGCTGATGACAGGGCGGTCATCGGCAATGGCATGAGAGTAGGCGCGGCCACGAAATGCGGATGTGACCCATATCACAAACTTTCCTTTTGGCGATTTCTTCGGAACTGTGCCCTCACGGCAACACCTTTCCACAACCCGTTTGAATACAATTTAAGTAGTTATTTCAGAAACCTATAACCTCCAGGAACCGTGCAGCGACATCGCGGGGGGCCAAATGCTGGTGATAGGGGCAAACAGGGGGGCTCGGTGCTCTCGACGCATCATTTACTTTGAAGTAAGAAAGTTGCGCTTAATAGGCGGGTGTGGGACGTGCAGCGGGGGCAGCAAGTCTTGCGGGGACAGATCTTTGTTGATCGTCATAAGCCAGAATTAACCGGAGCTGATTCAATCAAGCTCCGGATAAATCGCGTGAGCTGCGGGGCCGCCAGCGCGTTAGTGAGTAGGACGGCGACATGCAAGGGACAGACGGGCAAACCTGCGGGATGGCAGGAACGTCTTCAGGGGAAACTGCCGCGAGCGCTGAATTGGGTCGGCGCAGCGAACGGACCGTTTGGTCTCAGGTCCGTGCGGGTCTGATTGTGGCGACCGCACTGTCCGCTGTGGCAGCCTGCAGTACCGCACCTCAGCAGGAAACCTCAAAATTCAGTCCGAAGAAATACGGCGTCAAGGGCAGTCCGCGCATGGTCGCAGAAGGCCAGCCGGTGCCCAAGGGTGGCGGGCGCTACATTGTCGGCAAGAAATACAAGATCGCCGGTAAGTGGTACTATCCAAAGGAAGACCCCAACTACAAGAAGACGGGCCTCGCTTCCTGGTATGGGCCGACATTCCACGGTCGAAAGACCGCAAACGGCGAAGTTTTCGATCGCAACGGCCTGACTGCCGCGCATACCACGATGCCGCTACCGTCCTACGCACGGGTCACCAATCTCAGCAACGGCCGGTCCATGATCGTCCGCGTCAACGACCGCGGTCCGTTCCACGGCAATCGCGAGATCGATCTCTCGGAACGCGTCGCCACGATGCTCGACACCAAGTCTCACGGCGTGGGCAAGGTGAAGGTGGAATATGTGGGTCGGGCGCGTCTCGACGGACATGACGAAGCCTATCTCATGGCCTCCTACACCGGACCGGGTGCCGTCGAGCCGGGCGCCACGATGCCGGGCACGATGCTCGCTCAGGCCGATCCCCAGACCATTCAGCCGGGTTCTCGCGGCGTCGTCTTCACAGGCGCCGTGCCGACGCCTGGCCCACGGCCCTACATGGGCGCCACAACCGTTGCCTCTGCCACCCGACCGGAAACTGGCGGTGTAACCATCGCGTTCGACCCGGCCATTGCCTTCGAAGCCGGCGCGCCGGACATCAAGGTTGCATCAAACAACCGGTTTGAGCCGGTCGCTTCGGCTTACAGCGCCACACCAGCGCCCGCAGATGGAACGCTTGGCGTTCTGCGTGTTCCGGCCCCCGGAACGCCGAACGGGTTTGAGACCGGCGGTGCGATTTCATCCTATACGGCGAACCGCCGTGTATCGGATGCCCACGCGCTTCTGGCGTCTTCCGATTTCGATCAAGGGCTTTCCCTACGCCTGCTTGCTGCTAATATCCGCTCTGACGACTAGCCTGAGCATGGTCGCCGGGGATCGTTCCGGTCCCGGCCCAGGGCATTCGTGGAATGGGGCCAAAAGGGGCGTGTGGTGACAAAGCGATTGCAAATTCTGCGTTCCATTGTCTTCGCCGCCTTGACGCCCATCGCGGCAGTCTGCATCTCCGCTCTCTCGGGCCTTCCTGCCACCGCTGCCGAATCCATCGTGACCAAAGCGCCGATGGCATTCCTCTACGAGCCCGCGTCAGGCTCGATCCTGTTCGCAAAAGAGCCTGACCGGACATTTGCACCGGCCTCGCTCGCCAAAGTCATGACCGCGACAACGGTCTTTCAGGCGCTCGCGGACGGCGAGATGCAAAAGGATCAATTGTGCAAGGTCAGCGAACATGCCTGGCGCACGGGTGGGGCGCCATCACGTCGGTCAACAATGTTTGCCGCCATCAATTCCGAGATCGCAGTCGAGGACCTGTTGAAGGGCCTCCTGGTTCACAACGCGAATGACGCCGCGATCATCCTTGCAGAGTGTCTGGATGGATCCGAAGCCACCTTCGCCGAACGTATGAACGCGCAGGCACGCAAAATCGGGATGACAAAAAGCCGGTTTGCGAATCCGGCCGGCGATGAAGACAACTCTGGCGAGACCACGGTCCGCGACCAGGCCAGGCTCGCCGAATACATCCTGGAAAAGCAGGCAGACTTTTATCCGCTGTTTTCTCTGCCCGAATTCACCTGGAACAAGATCTTCCAGCGAAACAAGAACCCGCTCATCGGCGAGATTCGCGGCCTGGATGGTCTGGGCGCTGGCTACGCCGAGAAGGATGGGTACTCCGGCCTCGCTTCCGTCGACCGAAGCGGCCGCCGGATCATCGCGGTCGTTGCGGGTCTGTCGTCCGACAAGCACAGACTTCAGACACTCAAGGAAGTCATCGAAGGGGCCTGGGAGTTCTTCACGGTCAAGACGATTTTCGACGCAGGCGAGACGGTGACTGACGCACGCGTTTTCGGTGGTGTAAATGGCTCGGTGCCTCTCGTGAGCAAAGACGACATCAACGTCCTTCTGGCGCGTGGCGACACCCTTGAATACCGCATCAGGGCGGTTTACGACGGACCACTCATCGCCCCGGTTGAGGCAGGAACCAAAGTTGGCGAAGTCAGGGTGATCGGCCAACACGGAATCGTCTACCGGGCTCCGCTCGTGACCGGCGCGAGCGTCGACCGGGGAGAGCTGATGGGGCGTGCGCTTGACGGTCTCCAGGAGTTGCTATTCGGCTGGATCGGT
The DNA here is from genome assembly GCA_008107755.1 of Rhodobacterales bacterium. Taxonomy (GTDB): domain Bacteria; phylum Pseudomonadota; class Alphaproteobacteria; order Rhizobiales; family Stappiaceae; genus Roseibium. The sequence continues at coordinate 248,255 of VIRH01000082.1, read as the reverse complement.
TGAAGTCGTATCTGCCTTCATGGCAGCTTGGCAAAGCGCCTCTGGGCGGCACACAATAAGAGAGACGGGGCCACAGGCACAGTGCCAGGACATTTCATCACCTTTGAAGGCGGCGAGGGCGCCGGAAAATCGACGCAGATCGCCCGCCTCAGGACCTTTCTCGAAAGTGTCGGCAAGACAGTCGTCGTCACGCGAGAGCCCGGCGGCTCCCCTGGCGCCGAAAAGATCCGGTCCATGCTTCTTTCGGGCGATGCCCGTGATCTCGGGCCACGAGGGGAGGCGATGCTTTTTGCCGCCGCCAGAGCCGATCATGTCGATTCCACTATCAAGCCGGCGCTGGACCGGGGCGACTGGGTGCTCTGCGACCGCTATGCGGATTCCACGCGCGTTTATCAGGGGGAGGCCGGTGTCGATGAGAATTATCTTCGCCTGCTCGAAACGGCCGCCGTCGCGGGCGTTCGCCCGGACCTGACTATCCTTGTCGACGTTCCCGCCAAGGTCGGTCTCAGCCGCGTTGCGCAGCGCGCCAGGGATGGAAGCGGCGAAGCACCTGACAGGTTCGAGGACGAGGAGATTTCCGTTCACGAGCGACGGCGTAAGCTTTTTCTGGAGCTGGCGACCTCCGAATCCTTCCGCTTTGCCGTGATCGACGGCACCCTTGACCTCGAAGAGGTCGAGCAGGAGATCCGCAAGGCCGTGGTTCAGGCTTTCGCCAGTGAACTCAAACCTGCTCAGAACCTTTCGGGGAAGGCCTGATGGCGCCGAGAAACGAACCGGTGGAAGTGCCGGAGGTCGATGCAATTGCGGGCTATCCGCTGCCTCACGAACGCATGAACCTGATCGGTCACAAGGCAGGCGAGCAAGGTTTGCTTGACGCCTATCGCTCCACACGACTGCACCATGCCTGGATCCTCGGCGGCCCGAAGGGAATCGGAAAGGCAACCCTAGCGTTTCGCTTTGCCCGCTTCGTCATCGCCCATCCGGATCGACTGGGGGCGGTAGCGGCGTCGGCAACCGATCTTTCAGTTCCACCGGACCATAGCGTCAGCCGCCAGCTGTCTGCCGGCGGGCACCCCAACATCCTGCATTTGCGACGCCCGTGGGACGAAAAAGGCAAGAGGTTCAAGTCGGACCTGCCCGTCGACGAAATCCGCCGCACGGTCTCTTTCTTCGGCACCACGGCTTCGGCCATGGCCTGGCGCATCTGCATCGTCGACGCGGCCGATGACATGAACGCCAGTTCGGCAAACGCATTGCTTAAAATTCTTGAGGAACCTCCAGAGCGTTGTCTGTTTCTGGTGCTGAGCCATGCGCCTGGGCGGCTTCTGCCCACGATCCGGTCGAGATGCCGGCGTCTCGACCTGGAACCGCTAGAGCCCGAGCAGATCAAGGAAGGTCTCAAGGAAATGGCGCCGGGCAAGCTTCCGCCCGAGGACGGCCTTTCGGAGATCGCCGAAACCGCTGACGGAAGCCTCCGCAGCGCCATCACGCTTCTGTCCGGCGATGGCCTGGCGATTTCGCAAGGCTTCAGAAAGATGGCCGACGGCGCGGCCCGGCTTGACCTGGCAGGCGTTCACGCCCTTGCGGACCTTGTGGCCGCGCGCGGACAGACCGACAACTGGGAGAGCTTTCGGCACATTACCGAGACATGGCTTCACCGGCGCATGCGCGATGTGCTGAAACGTCACGTTGCGACCGCCAAAGGGTATGCCGACCTTTGGGAAGACACCCGACGTGCGATCGGCGACTCCGATGCTCTCAACCTTGATCGGAAACAGGTCGTTCTGGACTTCTTTTTCGCCCTGAGGCGCTTGCAGCCAGCCTGACGACACACCTTGAGCGCAATTCGTAACGCAAAACACTGGTTTACGGGCTTGGTCTGGCCGAAGAATATCATTAGATGAAGAATCGGTCGGATGCGCGTTACGGTTCCGAAAGCACCGTCCCCTGAACACCACAAAGCGAAAGGTCACCTTCTCCTTATGCTTGTCGACAGTCATTGCCATCTCGATTTTCCCGACTTTGAGGGCGAACGCCCTGACCTCGTCGCCCGTGCCCACGAAGCCGGCGTCGACCTCATGGTGACCATCTGCACCCACATCAGGAAATTTGACCGAGTGGTAGCGGTCGCGGAGGAATTTCCGGAAGTCTATTGTTCCGTCGGCACCCATCCGCACAATGCCGGCGAAGAACGCGGCATTCCGGCTGATGAAATCGTCCGAATGGCTGCCCATCCAAAGGTTGTCGCAATCGGCGAAGCCGGGCTCGACTATTTTTATGACAAGGCGCCACGCGACGCGCAGGCGGAAGGACTTCGCACGCACATCGAGGCAGCCAGGCAGACCGGTCTCCCGCTCGTCATTCATTCACGAGACGCTGATGAGGACATGGCGGAAATTCTGCGCGACGAAATGGGGAAGGGGGCCTTCGCGGCTCTCCTGCACTGTTTTTCGTCCGGCCGCGAGCTCGCGATGACAGGCATCGAACTCGGCCTTTATGTCTCCTTTTCCGGTATTCTAACCTTCAAGCGCTCAGAGGAGCTGCGTGAAATCGCACGGGATATCCCCGCCGACAGGCTGCTCGTCGAGACAGATGCTCCCTATCTCGCACCACAACCACGCCGTGGCAAACGCAACGAACCGGCCTATACGGCCATGACTGCTGCGGTTCTGGCCGAGACCCGAGGTGTTTCCGAAGAGGAAATCGCTGCTCAGACCACAGATAATTTCTTTCGACTTTTCAAAAAGGTACCCAAGACTCTTCACAAAGTGGAGGAACCGCTCTGATGAGCATCACCTTCACGATACTCGGCTGCGGCTCGTCCGGCGGCGTACCGCGCGTTGGCAATGACTGGGGCGACTGCGATCCGCTCAACCCGAAGAATCGCAGGCGCAGATGCTCGGTCCTTGTCGAGCAGAAAGGCCCTGATGGCTCCACGATCGCGCTGATCGACACCGGCCCGGATATGCGCGAACAGCTTCTGGATGCCGGCGTCGGCCACCTGGACGCCGTCCTCTATACGCATGCACACGCCGATCACCTACACGGTATCGACGATTTGCGGGCGTTCTGGGTGAAGACAAAACAGCGCGTACCGGTCTATATGGACGACGTCACGTATGAGCGCGCCTCAGAGGCTTTTTCCTACTGTTTCAGAACACCGGCCGGCTCCAATTATCCGCCCATTCTTGACCGTCACCCGATGCAGGCCGGATCTCCGGTTTCCGTAACCGGCGCGGGCGGAACTCTCGTATTTCTTCCGTTTCTTGTCGCACATGGCGATATTGACGCACTTGGTTTCCGCATCGCAGACACTGCCTATGTGCCAGACGTCTCGGACATCTATGATGAAAGCGTCAAGTTTCTGGAAAATCTGGACTTTCTGGTTCTCGATTGTCTTCGTCACAATCCGCATCCCAGCCATTTTCACCTGGAAAAATCGTTGACCTGGACCCGGAAACTTAATCCGAAGAAAGCGATTTTCACCAATCTTCACAATGACCTGGACTATGAAACCCTTGGCCGCGACCTGCCGGATTCCGTCTATCCGGCCTACGACGGACTACAGCTGATGCTGACAGAGACGCCTGAAACATTTGCGCTTTCAGAGCATGCGGGATAAGCCCAGATACAAATTGCCAACGGAAGACCGGTTGACGCGTTCGGCACTCCATTATCTGGAGCGCTATTCCAGTTCCAGAGCGAACCTGCGCAAGGTTCTCGAACGCAAGGTCTTCAAGGCTTGCAAAGCTCTGGAAAAGGATCCCGCTGAATTTGATACGCTGATCGATAACGTCATCGACAAATGCGTTCGCGCGAGCCTTGTGGATGACCAAAGCTATGCCGAAACCAAGACGGCATCCTTGCGGCGACGCGGATCTTCAAGGCGGAAGATCGAGGCGCATCTGAGCGCAAAGGGCGTCGACAGATCAACGATCGAAACCGTTCTTTCAAGCGATTCCCATGACGACGAAACTGTAGCGCTGACCTTCGCCAAGAGACGTCGTCTTGGACCGTTTCGAAAGCCGTCGGAACGTGAGGAACGGCGCGACAAGGATCTCGCTGCCATGTGCCGAGCGGGCTTTTCCTTCGACTTGGCACGACGGGTCATCACGGCGGAGCCGGATCCGGTTGACGATGAAAGCGCATAGAGACGCGTCACATCATGCCGAGTGCAGTGCCATCACACGCCGTTCGATCTCTCAGTGCCATTCAGCAGGGCAATCAATCAACGTCAGCAAGACTGCAGCGCCGAGGCGTCCGCTAACACATTGGAACAAAGACCAAAACGACGCCTACATCTATGTTCCATAATATTGATTATGCGAACAAGCTATGTAGCAGGGTGCGCGCTATTCCCAAGTGCGACAAATGTCTCTGAGCCGCCTGCTTTCGAGAGCGACATGGCATGCACGCGCCGACCTTGATGACCCACACATTTGAACTCGTTGTGTCCGTCAGCGACATGACGTGCGACAGACGCATCACAGACCTGGCGGCACGCCGGCTGATCAAGACGGCGGTGCCGACATCATCCCGCCGACTGAGACATCATGGCTAAGGATCCGCACCATGGTATCGTGCTGTCATGCCCGGAACCAGCCGATACAGTTTTCGCCCAGTCTCTCCAGATGATTTCAGTCTGCTGTCACAATGGCTCTCGCGACCTCACGTACGCCAATGGTGGGCGCCTTCAGAACCTTTCAGTGAGCAAAAACTGAAGGACCCTCGCGTCAGAAGACGGATCGTCTCAACGGCGGAGCACCCATTTGCCTATATCCAGGACTACACGGTTCACGGCTGGGCGGATCATCATTTCCACGCGCTTCCGGAAGGCTCTCGGGGTATAGACCAGTTCATCGGCGAGCCATACATGACGGGTCAAGGTCACGGCCCTGCATTTATCTCGCAACGCCTGCAGGCGCTATTTCTGGAAGGTGTCCCGGTTGTTGCGACAGATCCTCACCCGGAAAACGCCAACGCAATCTCGGCCTATGGAAAATCAGGATTCACGCAGTTCGGTACACCCTGCGACACTTCGTGGGGCCGTATCCTGCCGATGATGGCCACCCCGAAAGCTTGATACCGCCTGACGTTTTTGTCCGCAGGCATCCCCAGGAGACGCTCTGCCGCCGCTGGCTATCAGTGCCAGTGTCCAGGCCCCAGATGCGCCACTCTTCTTTGCGTGTGTCGCCGGTCACTTCTGAATCAGCCACCGGGACTTCATCTTCAGCCTCAACGGGAAGCCGAAAGAACAGGTGTCCGCGTCACCGCGGCTTGGAACACATCGAAGCGCTCGGCCCCCGTTGCATCGATTGTCCGGTTTCCGGTCTTTCGCCCGGTCGTTTCAACCTCGGGACAAGACAGTCGAAGGGCAACTGAACAGGCAAAAGGCGACCGTAGATCGGTTCCGCCACATGACAGAAGGAATTGCGATATGGCATTTGATTGTTTTTTGGAACTCAAGGGTGTCACAGGTGAATCTCAGGACAAGAAGCACAAGGACAAGATTGACGTTCTCTCCTGGTCCTGGGGCGCGACACAGTCCGGCACGACCCACATGGGTTCCGGTGGCGGCGGTGGCCGTTCGCACTTCCAGGACATTTCGCTGACGAAATTCGTCGACCGTGCCTCTCCCACCCTTCTTCAGTATGTTTCCAAGGGCAAGCATATCACCAACGGGACCCTTTATGTGCGCAAGGCCGGCGGCGAAAGCCCGCTCGAGTACATCAAGATCGAGCTGACAGACATCATCGTCGCGAGCTACTCGGTCGGCGGCGTTGGCAGCGAGGACCAGATCAGTGAGCAGATTTCGCTGAATTTCCGCAAGTACAAGTTCGTTTACACCGAGCAGAGCAAGACAGGTGGTAAAGGCGCGTCGCCGGAATTCGAATTCGACATTGCCGCCAACGCCTGATGCGTTCCAGCCGACAATTTCCCGTCGGCTCACACCGGGCGTCGTGCGTTCTACGGAGCTCTCGATGCCCGGCCTTCTGACCACCACCATTTTCGGTACGTCATGGGACCACCGCTGGCGGGGTTACGCCGCGCGGCCGTGACTGCGAATTTCAATCAGTCTTTTCATACCGAACATAGGCAAATTGCATTGCATCGGGTGACCAGGACGGGACATTTATCGTGCCCTGCCCCCCGAAAAGCCGGATCAAGGTTTGCGACTGTCCACCAGCGGCAGGCATGAGACGAAGCTCCACATCACGTTCGCCCGGATGTCCGCGTGTACCTGCTTCATAAGCTAGGTAAACTATCCATGATCCATCCGGCGACGGGTGCGGAAACCAGTTGACGCATTCGTCGTCGGTCATTTTTTGCAGCATCTTGCCGTCCGTATGTATGCGCCAGAGCTGGACTGCCCCGTCCCTCTCCCCATTGAACCAGATCCACTTGCCGTCCGGTGTGTAGTCGGGGCCGTCGCAGTGATCGAATTCCCGGGTCAGCGCAGTCTCTCCGCTGCCGTCCAGTGCGCAGGTATGGACCTGAAAGGTGCCGCTGCGACGCGCAACATAAGCAATCGTCTCGCCGTCTGGCGCCCAGCCGTGCCAGTAAGACGGCACGCTCTGCGTAACGCGGCGCGGCTCACCGCCGGCGATCGGCAACACGTAGATGCAACTTTGCCCGGTTCGTGATGAATCGCTTATCGCCAGCATGCCGCCGTCCGGAGAAATGCCATGATCGTTGTTCAGTCGATCCGCGAAACCCTTATCTATGCGCGACAAGGCCCTGCTGGAAAAGTCGAGACGAAAGAGAGATCCGTCGCCGTTGACGAGAAGTGCCTTCCCGTCCGGGGTCCAGTTGGGCGCCTCAAGATTCCTGTCGCTCTCAAGGACGACATGCTCCTTACCCGTCCGTATATCCAGTGTCGCCACAATGCTCTTCAAGTTGCCTCCCCCTCTACCGGCACCTCAACCGGTTCCTCCGCCGCCTCCGGGCGCACACTAGCGCCCCTCCGCAGTAAAGACCTCTCGGAAGGTTGCCCTAATCGTCCGGCCGTGTACCCCGTCCCCGCATCTTCTTGATCTGGCCGCGCTGCTTCTTTGCCTCCAGCCGACGTTTCTTGGACGCCAGCGTCGGGCGCGTTGCCTTGCGCGGCTTCGGTTTCTCGGAGGCCCTGCGCAGCAGGTCCAGTAACCGCTCCAGCGCGTCCTCACGGTTACGTTCGCGGGTTCGAAACCTGTCAGCCTGAAGAACGATCTCGCCTGACTGGGTCAAGCGGCTTCCGGCAATCCTCGCAGCCCGCGCCTTCACATCGCCGGGCAGCGTGTCGTTGCCAGACAGGTTGAACCGCAACTGAACGGCGGTCGACACCTTGTTGACGTTCTGGCCGCCGGGACCGCTGGCCCGGACGAAGTCCTCGCTGAGATCGTCACGATGGATATACAGCCGTCCGGTTACGGCGATCTGCGACGCCGCAGACACATGATCTGCAGTTTCATCACTCATCTCGACTGTCCGCTTTCCTGGGGCCAGACGATGCCAATTCCGTTGAGAATCAGAGACGTTACCGAGAATTCCGTTTGTCGCAGAAACTCTTCGTCACCGAGGTCCGTTCCGGTCAGGGCCCGGATCTGGACGGAGAAATCGGCGTAATGCTGGGTCGTGGCCCAGATCGTGAAGATGAGATGGACCGGGTCAACCCGGCGCATCTTGCCGGCTGAAATCCAGTCTTCGATCACCCGGCATTTTTCGTCGACAAGGCGTTTCAAATCGCTCTGAAGGATCGGGAGGATCTGCGGTGCGCCTTGCATGACCTCATTTGCGAAAAGGCGCGATGCTTCCGGAAATTGCGCCGACATCTCGATTTTCTGCCGGATATAGGCCGCAAGTTCCTGTGCAGGCTCGCCCGCCGGATTGAGGGTTTTCAGAGGAGCCAGCCAGACTTCGAGGATATACGCGAGTGTGGCGTTGTAGATCGCTTCCTTGGAAGCAAAATAATAAAGCAGATTGGACTTGGACATTCCCGCCTCGGCGGCGATCCGCTCGACCGTCGCGCCCGAAAAGCCCTTCCTGGAAAACTCTCCAAGCGCGGCTTCAAGTATGAGGGTCCGGTTCTTTTCCTGTATACGGCTCAGACCGCCTGCCTTGACTGAATCCTGTGTCCGCACCCTGAGACCTGCCATCAGATGTACCGCCCATTCAGACCCTGCCGGGCCCCCTTCCCTGACACCCATCCAGGTGCCGCCTTGACGCGAGAACGCGTTCAGTTTCAGTTTCGCAAAATTCCAGCGTGAGCACGTGACCATAAATTAGTCATGTCGATTGGATTTGCATCTTGACCATTTGGTCAAATCCCACCTAGGTTAAATTGACCAGATGGTCAGAAGGCTAGTCGATCGTAAAAGTTCCTGCAATGGGGGTAGCTTGAAGGATCGAAAGCATGTGATCATCATAACAACAACCGGTAAAACCGGAATGGGCCGAACGGCCTTCCAGAGATTTTCGGCAAAACCAGGATGCGGCGTCAGACCGCGTGGTGAACCGAGGCACAGCAGGGGGAGAGGAGCGGCGTCGGCGTCATTGCCTCAACGGCATCCGCCCGCATGATCACTCCTTTCCCGCAAGAAGACCAGCAGCAGCGGCGTCACATCGCGAGCCGCAAGGAGGACGCATGTCAATTTCGGCAAGTCCGGCCGCATCGAGCCAGACCGTCACCAACAACCTTGAAGCGTTCTGGATGCCGTTTACGGCCAACCGGCAATTCAAGAAAGAGCCGCGCATGTTCGTAGCGGCCAAGGACATGCATTATACGACCGCAGACGGACGTCAGGTGCTCGATGGCACGGCAGGCCTTTGGTGCTGTAACGCCGGACACTCCCGCCCGAAGATCGTCGAGGCCATCCAGAAGCAGGTCGCCGAGCTCGACTATGCGCCCGCTTTTCAGATGGGCCATCCCAAGGCTTTTGAACTTGCGGCCCGGCTTGCGGCGCTCATGCCCTCGCCGCTGGATCACGTCTTCTTCACGAACTCCGGCTCGGAGAGCGTCGATACAGCGCTCAAGATTGCACTGGCCTATCAGCGCGCCATCGGTCAGGGAACCCGCACGCGCCTCATCGGCCGCGAACGCGGCTACCATGGCGTTGGCTTCGGCGGCATCTCCGTTGGCGGCATTGTCTCCAACCGCAAGACATTCGGAACGCTCCTGACCGGTGTCGACCACATGCGACATACCCATGATCCGGAGCGCAACGCTTTTTCCCGGGGCATTCCGGAAAATGGCGCTGAATATGTCGAGGATCTGATCCGGATCATTCAGCTTCACGACCCGTCCACGATCGCCGCCGTGATCGTCGAACCAGTGGCCGGCTCGACGGGGGTTCTCATTCCGCCGAAGGGTTATCTGGATCGTCTGCGGGAGATCTGCACCCAGAATGGCATCCTGCTGATTTTCGACGAAGTCATTACCGGGTTCGGACGCCTCGGGTCGCCGTTCGCGACAGATTTTTTCGGCGTTACGCCGGATCTCATCACGACGGCGAAGGGGATTACCTCCGGCGTCATTCCGATGGGCGCGGTCTTTTGTTCCTCGGATATCTACGAGGCGTTCATGACCGGTCCGGAACACATGATCGAACTGTTCCATGGCTACACCTACTCGGCACATCCGCTTGCCTGCGCTGCAGCACTCGCAACACTCGACACCTACGAGGAAGAAGGCCTGCTCACGCGCGCCTCGGAGCTTTCGCAGCATTGGGAAGACGGCCTGCACGCCCTGAAGGACTGCCCGAACGTCATCGACATCCGAAATCTCGGCCTCATCGGCGCGGTCGAACTGGAGCCGATCGCCGGCGCCCCGACAAAACGGGCGTTCTCGGCCTTCCTGAAGGCCTATGACGATGGCCTTCTCATCCGCACTACCGGCGATATCATCGCCCTATCGCCGCCACTGATCATATCCAAAGCGCAGATAGACGAATTGTTCGAGAAGCTCCGGGGTGTGCTTACCTCGATCGATTGATAAGCGACCGGCACGGTGCCCCGCGCCGTGCCGGCGCACGGACACGGCGCGAGGTGAAAATGGCAAGACAGCAAGCAACAGCGGAACAACTCGTCGACGATGCGCGGGTTCGCGTCACCAGGTTCGATTTTGAACCCGGTGCGGAAACCGGCTGGCATGTTCACAGCATGGATTACGTCATCACGGCGCTGACCGACTGCCGGATGCTGCTCGAGACCCCCGGTGGCGAGAGCCGCGAGGTCCTCGTGCCCTCCGGAACAGTCTATCGCCGCGACGCAGGCGTGGAACACAATGTCATCAACGCTGGTGACCTCCCGATGTCCTTCGTTGAAATCGAACTGAAATAGGAGAACGACATGGCAGCTCCGGGCGAAAACCTCAGGATCAATGCAGACCGGCTCTGGGACAGCCTGATGGAAATGGCGAAGATCGGCCCCGGCGTCGCGGGGGGCAACAACCGACAGACGCTGACCGATGCGGATTCCGAGGGCCGCAAGCTGTTTCAGAAGTGGTGCGAGGACGCCGCCATGACGATGGCCGTCGACACCATGGGCAACATGTTCATGACCCGGGAGGGCACGGACCCGAACGCCCTGCCCGTCTACGTGGGCTCTCATCTCGACACGCAGCCGACCGGCGGAAAATACGACGGCGTTCTGGGTGTCTTGGGCGGACTTGAGGTTATCCGCACGATGAACGACCTCGGGATCAAGACGAAGCATCCGGTCGTCGTCACCAACTGGACGAACGAGGAAGGCACGCGGTTCGCACCGGCGATGCTCGCCTCCGGCGTTTTCGCCGGGGTTCATGACCAGGACTGGGCCTATGACCGCAAGGACGCGGAGGGCAAGACCTTCGGTGACGAACTCAAGCGGCTCGGCTGGGTCGGTGACGAGGAAGTCGGTGCGCGCAAGGACAAGATGCACGCGATGTTCGAGCTCCACATCGAACAGGGGCCGATCCTGGAAGCGGAGAACAAGGACGTCGGCGTCGTCACTCATGGCCAGGGCCTTTCCTGGACACAGGTCACGATCACCGGCAAGGAGTCCCATACCGGCTCTACTCCAATGCCCTTGCGCAGAAACGCCGGGCTCGGCATGGCCCGCATCCTCCAGCTGGTGGACGAGATCGCCTTGTCGCATGCCCCGCACGCTGTCGGCGCCGCTGGTCACATTGATGTCTATCCCAATTCACGTAACGTCATTCCGGGCAAGGTGATCTTCACTGTCGATTTTCGCTCGCCCGATATCGCCGTCATCAAGAACATGGAAGAGCGGCTCCTCGCGGAAGGCCAGAAGATCTGCGACGAGATGAAACTCGAAGTCGAGTTTGAAAAGGTCGGCGGATTTGATCCGGTGGAATTCGACAAGGGCTGCGTCGAGGCGGTCCGCAATGCGGCCGAGCGCCTCGGATATTCCCACACAAACATCATTTCCGGCGCAGGCCATGACGCCTGCTGGGTCAACAAGGTCGCGCCCACGGCGATGATCATGTGCCCCTGTGTCGATGGTCTTTCCCATAACGAGGCTGAAGAAATCTCGAAAGACTGGGCCAAGGCCGGGACAGACGTTCTCTTCCACGCCGTCGTCGAGACTGCGGAGATCGTGGAATAGATTTGGACTGTCCATGGTTACGGCGCACGGCCGCGACAGCAATCGAGAAATACCGCCGTCCCGGCGAAGTGCCGGGACCTCACGAAGCAAAAGCGAGGGGAGCCATCAATAATGGCAAGCAAAGTGATCAAGGGCGGCACGGTCGTCACCGCCGACCTCACCTATGAAGCCGATGTGAAGATCGAGGACGGCAAGATTACCGAGATCGGGCCGGGCCTCTCCGGAGACGAGACGCTGGACGCAACGGGGTGTTACATCATGCCCGGCGGCATCGATCCGCACACGCATCTCGAAATGCCTTTCATGGGCACGTTTTCTGCCGATAATTTCGACAGCGGCACCCGCGCGGCACTGGCCGGCGGCACCACCATGGTCGTGGATTTCGCCCTGCCCTCACCCGGCCAGTCTCTGCTTGAAGCGCTGCAGATGTGGGACAACAAGTCCTCGATGGCACATTGCGACTACTCCTTCCACATGGCGATCACATGGTGGGGCGAGCAGGTCTTCAACGATATGCAGACCGTCGTTCGGGAAAAGGGCATCAACACCTTCAAGCACTTCATGGCGTACAAGGGCGCGCTGATGGTGAACGACGACGAGATGTTCGCTTCGTTCTCGCGTTGCGCCGAGCTGGGCGCCTTGCCGCTGGTACATGCCGAAAACGGCGATGTTGTCGCGACATTGCAACAAAAGCTTCTGGCAGAAGGAAATGATGGCCCGGAAGCGCATGCATACTCCCGCCCGCCCGAGGTCGAAGGCGAAGCCACCAACCGCGCCATCATGATCGCGGACATGGCTGGGGTGCCTGTCTATATCGTGCACACATCGTCGGAGCAGGCCCATGAGGCCGTGCGCCGGGCGCGCCAGAACGGCATCCGCGCCTATGGCGAACCGCTGATCCAGCATCTGACCTTGGACGACGGCGAATACAAGAACGCCGACTGGGATCATGCTGCCCGCCGCGTCATGTCGCCTCCCTTTCGCGACAAGAAGCATCAGGATTCGCTTTGGGCCGGACTTGCTGCCGGGTCGCTCCAGGTCGTGGCTACGGACCACTGCGCCTTCACGACCGATCAGAAGCGCACCGGCGTCGGCGACTTCACCAAGATCCCGAACGGCACCGGCGGCCTGGAGGATCGTCTGCCGATGCTCTGGACCTATGGTGTCGGGTCCGGTCGTCTGACGCCGAATGAATTCGTCGCCGTGACTTCAACCAATATTGCAAAAATTCTCAATATGTATCCGAAAAAAGGGGCAATTCTGGTTGGCGCCGATGCGGATCTCGTCGTCTGGGATCCGGAAAAGGAAAAGACCATTTCCGCCTCCAGCCAGCAGTCTGCGATCGACTACAATGTCTTCGAGGGCAAGAAGGTCAAGGGCCTTCCGCGCTATACGCTGACCCGCGGCCGGGTGGCCGTGGAAGACGGCACGGTCAACCATAGCCAGGGTCATGGCGAGTTTGTTGCGCGCAAGCCGTTCCAGGCAGTCAACAAGGCCCTTTCGACCTGGAAGGAACTGACTGCGCCACGGAAGGTGGAACGCAGCGGCATTCCAGCCAGCGGCGTCTGACGTCCGGCGCCGGAGAATAGGCAACGCTCTTGTCCAAATGGTCCCGGCCCGCGAACCGGGACCTCTTCCCCACCAGCATTTTTCGGTCCGGGGAGGCGCAGGAGCGTGAACGATGCATGACCAGAAACACGCACCGCCGTTCCCTGAAGGCGTGCTTGCCGATAATGCGACATTTCGTTTAGCGAGGAATTGAATGACTGCAGTTGCCAGCGCAAAGGATGTCACGATGGTGGACGCGAAGTCAGACGACCCGAGCCGGGTGATCGACATCGACAAACTTTCGCTGACCTTCGAGACGAATGACGGGCCGGTGCACGCCCTTTCCGACATTGACCTGAAGATCGAGAAAGGCGATTTCGTCTCGTTCATCGGTCCTTCCGGCTGCGGCAAGACAACCCTTCTTCGCGTCATCGCAGATCTGGAACAGCCGACGGAAGGCTCGATCACGGTCAACGGCGTGTCCCCGGAAGAGGCGCGCCTCAATCGCGCCTACGGTTATGTTTTTCAGGCGGCAGCGCTTTACCCCTGGCGGACCATCGCCAAGAACATCGCCCTGCCGCTCGAAATCATGGGTCTCTCGCGCGCAGAGCAGAAAAGCCGTATCGAAAAGAACCTGGATCTGGTCAACCTCACGGGCTTTGAGAAAAAGTACCCCTGGCAGTTGTCAGGCGGCATGCAGCAACGTGCCTCCATTGCCCGCGCCCTTGCCGTCGAACCGGACCTTCTTTTGATGGACGAGCCCTTCGGCGCCCTCGACGAGATCGTCCGCGACCATCTGAACGAACAGCTTCTTCAGCTCTGGGCAAAGACCAACAAGACCGTCGTTTTCGTCACCCATTCCATTCCCGAGGCGGTGTTCCTGTCGACCAAGATCGTCGTGCTGTGTCCACGGCCCGGCCGGATCTACGACGTCATCGAGAGCGACCTGCCGCGGGACCGCAACCTGGATGTGCGCGAGAGCCCGGAATTTCTGAAGATCGCCCATCGCGTGCGAGAGGGCTTGAAGGCGGGGCATTCCTATGAGGATTGATCCAGCACTTCCTGGTCACCATACCAGGAGCGCCGAGAGCCTTCTCATCGACGAAAAGCTCTCGCGGCTCCGCCGGTACCGCGCAACGAACGAGGCGCGCACCACATGACCGAGACCGCCCTCGCACCATCGCGCAGCCTCAATCCCTTCAGCGGCCTCATGTCCGGCACGGTCGGGCCGGTGATTGTCGTCGTTCTGGCAATCATTGCGATCTGGTACATTGCAGCGGTCGCGCTGAACGCGCGGTTTCAGCAGGATATTTATGAGCGCGCGGATCGGACCGACGTTCCGGTTTCTGAGCTGATTGCCGATACGCTGGCCCAGGAGCGTCCCGTTCTCCCATCACCACACCAGGTTCTGGTCGAAATCTGGCAAACGACGGTCGAAAAGAAAATCACCTCCAAGAGATCGCTGGTCTACCACGCCAGCGTCACGCTTTCCTCGACCCTGCTCGGTTTTTTCATCGGCACGCTTCTCGGCATCCTGCTCGCCATCGGCATCGTTCATTCGCGGGTTCTGGAAAAGTCGCTGATGCCCTGGGTCATCTCCTCGCAGACAATTCCGATCCTCGCCATCGCACCGATGATCATCGTCGTGCTGAATGCCATCGGCATCTCCGGCCTCCTGCCAAAGGCGATGATATCGACATACCTTTCCTTCTTTCCGGTAACCGTCGGCATGGTGAAGGGCCTGCGGTCACCTGAACTCATTCATATGGACCTCATGCACACCTATTCCGCGACCCGCGTGCAGGCCTTCTGGAAACTGCGCCTGCCCTACGCCGTTCCCTATCTCTTCACTTCGATGAAAATCGGCATGGCGGCTTCCCTCGTCGGTGCGATCATTGGCGAACTGCCGACAGGTGCTGTTGAAGGTCTCGGCGCTCGCCTACTGACCGGCTCCTACTATGGACAAACGGTGCAGATCTGGTCTGCCCTCATCATGGCGGCCCTTCTGGCGGGCACGCTCGTCGCGCTCATCGGGGTCCTCGAGAAAATCACCTTAAACCGCATGGGGATGGCGCGATGACGGCGGAGGCGATACAGCAAAAAAAACGCTTCGACATGTCGGGCCTGCTCGCCTGGTTCATCGTCGCAATGGTCCTTGTTGGCCTCTTCACCACGATTTTCACACCGGACATGGGCGTTATGGACGTGCCACGCCTCGCGATCTGCCTGGTCATCCTGGCAATCGCGGGCGTGCGCTACGAACTCGGTTTCATGCGCAACATGGTGGGCGATATCATCCTGGGTCTCGTGACTGCGATTGCCGCGTGGCTGCTGATCGGCACCGTCGCCAATCATGTCGGAGAAGCAGCGCTTGGCTTCTGGGCATTGACGGCGGCGACATGGGCCTCAGCATGGCTCTTCGTCGACAGGCTGGCATCCTGGAAATTGAAATCGCCGGCGCTGGCACGCATTTTCAATCTTGCGATACCGGCGGTCTTCGGCGTGACCCTTCTGGTTCTCTGGCAACTGATCGTGGACGGCAATGCCATTCCGAAGGTTCTCCTGCCGGCACCGTCCGAAATATGGATACGCCTGACCGGTTCGGTCCCCACGCTCTGGGCCGACTTCCGGCAGACGTTCCTCAAGGCAGTGATTGCCGGCTATGCCATGGGGTGCGGCTCCGGTTTCCTTATCGCCATCGTCGTCGACCGGGTTCCGTTCCTACGCCGAGGCCTGCTACCCGTCGGGAACCTCGTCTCTGCCCTGCCCATCGTCGGCGTCGCCCCGATCATGGTCATGTGGTTCGGCTTTGACTGGCCTTCCAAGGCTGCGGTCGTGGTGATCATGACCTTCTTCCCGATGCTGGTGAACACCGTTTCCGGTCTCGCGGCTTCCGATGCCATGCAACGCGACCTGATGCGCACCTATGCTTCCAGCTACTGGCAGACCCTTTTCAAGTTACGGCTGCCGATGGCGATGCCCTTCATCTTCAATGCGCTCAAGATCAACTCGACACTTGCCCTTATCGGCGCAATCGTCGCGGAGTTTTTCGGCACCCCGATCGTCGGCATGGGCTTCCGCATCTCCACCGAAGTCGGCCGCATGAATCTGGACATGGTCTGGGCCGAGATCGCCATAGCGGCGCTCGCGGGATCGATTTTCTACGGTCTTGTCGCCCTTGCCGAGCGCATCGTCACCTTCTGGCACCCTTCGGTGCGCGGCTGACGCATTTGGGGTTTCTTTCTCGGTGGCGCCACCTCTGGCAAGCAGTCCGAGAAAGACGCTAGCGTGGATGGTTCAGGTTCGTCACGTCGGCCGAGTTCCGGCGTGTGTTCCTGGCCGAATTTATGTGCCATACAGACCCCAAATCTGACCAGAAGACCAAGGCCCTCCATGACACCCAGCCGAGACATTTCCCGCCTTATCGAGATCATGGCCGCGCTAAGAACGCCTGTGACAGGCTGTCCCTGGGATCTCGAACAAACCTTTGCGACCATCGCGCCCTATACCCTGGAAGAGGCCTATGAGGTCGCGGACGCGATCGCGAAAGGTGACCTGGTAGAACTGCGCGAGGAACTCGGCGATCTGTTGCTACAGGTCGTCTATCACGCACGCATGGCGGAAGAAGAAGACCAGTTCGATTTCGGAGACGTTGTCGAAGCCATCACCAAGAAACTGATCCGGCGTCATCCCCATGTCTTCGGCGACGAGGACGGCAACAAGCCGGAACTGGTCAAGGGCATCTGGGAGCGTATCAAGGCGGAAGAACGCGCCGAAAAACGGCAGGCTCGCGCTGCGCTCGGCATCGAGGAACAGTCAAACGGCTTTCTCGATGACGTGCCGACCGCCTTCCCCGCCCTGCAAGAAGCAGACAAGCTTCAAAGGCGGGCATCGAGGGTCGGGTTCGACTGGAATGATGCGCGTCTCGTTCTCGAGAAGATCCGCGAGGAGACCCATGAGCTGGATGAAGAACTGTCCACCACAACGCCCGACAAGGACAGGATCACAGATGAGCTCGGCGATACCCTCTTCGCGCTCGCCAATCTGGCGCGGCACCTGGAAATAGATCCGGAAGAAGCCCTTCGACGGACCAACAGGAAGTTCCGCAATCGCTTCGCAGCCATCGAAAAGACTGCGATGGATCAGGAAACCACACTGGAGGCCATGTCGCTGGAAGAGATGGAAGCTGCCTGGCAGGCCGCCAAGCACAAGCCTCAGCCTTGAATATAGGCTCCGAATAGCTCCCGGAAGGGTCCGCGCTGCTTATCGGTAACACGCACGTCCGCCGTCACGAAATCTTCCGCATCGGACCGTTCCAACACTTCCGCCATCTGGTAGAGCTTGGCGACAAGAGCACCCTCCTCTACAGGGAGACGCACCTCCAGAACATCGTCATTCTGCGCCATGAAGGCATCGATGCGGGTGCTGAGCTGCTCGACGCCTGCGCCCGTCAGAGCTGACAGGGCGACAGGCCCCTCGTCGGCGGCCTCGGCCAGAAGCTTGTCCCGATAGGCCGGGTCCAGACAGTCGATCTTGTTCCACACCTCGATGATCGGAGCGCCGCTGACAGCATCGACGCCAAGCTCGTCAAGGGTCTTGCGCACGTCCTCTGCCTGCGCATCCGTGTCCGAATGCGAGATATCGCGAACATGCAGTATGAGATCCGCTTCCAGAACCTCTTCCAATGTCGCTCGAAAGGCCGCGACCAGATGCGTCGGAAGGTCCGAGATGAACCCCACCGTGTCTGAGAGAATCACCTCCCTGCCGTGAGGCAAGGTGATCTTGCGAAGCGTTGGATCGAGGGTCGCGAACAGGAGATCCTTGGCGAAGACGTCCGACTCCGTCAGGCGGTTGAACAGGGTGGATTTACCGGCGTTGGTATAACCGACCAGGGCCACGACGGGCTGCGGGATCTTCTTGCGTTTCTTCCGGTGCAGATCGCGGGTGCGGCGAACCTGCTCGAGTTGCTTCTGCAGCGCAATGATGCGCTCCTGAATCTGCCTGCGGTCAGCCTCGATCTGCGTTTCACCGGGCCCACCCATGAAGCCGGCGCCGCCCCTCTGACGCTCCAAGTGGGTCCATGAACGCACAAGCCGGCTCTTTTGCCACGTCAAATGGGCAAGATCGACCTGCAGACGCCCTTCCTTGGTACGGGCACGGTCGCCAAAGATCTCCAGAATAAGTCCGGTTCGGTCAATGACCTTGGTCTTGAGGCGACGTTCCAGATTTCGCTGCTGAACCGGCGTCAGCGGATGATCGATCACGACCAGGTCGAGATCGTCGCTCGCGACAATGCCGGCAAGCTCGGAGACCTTGCCGTCCCCGAACAGTGTGGCAGGCTTCGGATTGTTGATCCGCACCACACCTGAGTGAATGATATTGAGGTTGATCGCGGCGCTGAGCCCTATGGCTTCATCAAGACGTGCTTCAGGACCGCGATTACCACGCAGTTCCGACTGCCCGCCGTCGCCACGCAACTGCAGGACCGGTTCAAGAATCATTGCACGAAAGGGCTGGGGAAGACGATCGACCCCAGTGTCCTTTATTCGCAGTGACTTCTGCCCGGGTTCATCTGACCCATTTGACTTGGAAAAATCGTCCGCGCGAGACTTAGGTTTCAATCAGCCGGCCTTTTCAGCGTTTTCCTCTGCCTGGTCGAACAGTTGAACAGGTCCGTTTGGCATAATTGTGGAAATCGCGTGCTTGTACACCAGTTGTGAGTGTCCGTCACGACGCAGCAAGACACAGAAATTGTCGAACCAGGTAACCACTCCCTGCAACTTCACCCCGTTTATGAGAAAGATTGTCAGAGGAGTTTTCTGCTTACGAACATGATTAAGAAAAGTATCTTGAAGATTTTGTGCGCGCTCAGCCATCAGTCTTTTTATCCTATTAGTCCCGGATGCGGCCGAGCATCCGGTGTTTCAGCAGCTTCCCGTCAAAATCCGCTTAAATTCAAACGCTAAGGTTTGACGTCTACCCGCTTTTTATCCAGCCCACCAGATAGAGTTGTCTGCCTCAACTCTATATTGTCTCTAAATCTCGCCCCTGCAAGAGCGGTCGAATCATACCGCTTTCAAATCAGTAGCAGTATGGAACAAATCACGCAATCGGGTTGCAACCGTACCTGGATGACCGTTTCCGATGATCCTGTCGTCGATCTTCGTTACCGGCATGACCAGAGTAGTTGCAGCCGTTACGAAAGCCTCCTTGGCGTCATATGCTTCCGTCAAGGTAAAGGGACGTTCCTCAAACGCCAAGCCTTCTTTTTGAACAAGTTCCAGAACGGCCTCTCTTGTAATACCGCGTAAAATGCCGCCTTCGGCGGGTCGCGTTACCAGAACACCTTCCTTCGTCACGATCCAGGCATTGGTCGAACCGCCTTCAGTGACGTTACCGTCGCCATCGACGTACCAGGCCTCCTTGCCACCGTTCTCCTTGGCGTTCTGTTTCGCAAGGACGTTCGGCAACAGAGCGACGGTCTTGATATCGACACGCGGCCAGCGGTTTTCAGGATAGCTGACGACGGCAATTCCCTTTTCCGCCTGCGCCTTGGCCGCAGCAGGACTTGCCGAGCGCGCCGTCACAACGATCGACGGTGCGACGTTTTCTGGTGGGAAGAAGTGATCGCGACGCGAAACCCCTCGGGTCACCTGGATATAGACCAGACCGTTGACCACCTTGTTGCGGCGAACCACCTGCCTCAGGACGAATTCGACTGCGGCACGCGCCATTGGCCAGCCGATGCGCAATTCACTCAAGGACCTGTCGAGCCGGTCGAGATGGCGCGGAACATCGACGAGCTTGCCACGCCAGACTTCGCAGACCTCATAGACTCCATCGGCAAATTGATAGCCACGGTCTTCGACATGCACCGCAGCATCCGCATGGCGCACATATTGGCCGTTCACATAGGCAATCCGGCTCATGAGCCCTCCAGCAATGGTCGGTTCGTTTTGAAACGCTTGGTATTGTTCAAGTTTTGGCGCCTCGAAACGCCAAAAGCAAGTCCCCTGGGAGAAGAATGCGCGTTAAAAGAAATCGAGGCTGACGCGGAACATCTGCTCCACCTGCCGCACCCGGTTCGCAACTGCGAAGATCACGATCCGGTCCTTGGCCTGGATCTGCAGTTCCCCGTTCGGGGTCAGCACCTCGCCCCCGCGGAAAACGGCTCCAACGCGAATACCGGTCGGCAGATCAATGACCCGAAGCGGCTTGCCTACGAGAGGCGATGTGTCCAGCGCCTCCGCTTCCACGATTTCGGCAGCGCCGTTCTGCAGGGAATGAACGCCCCGGATACGGCCCCTGCGCACGTGCTGCAGGATCCGCGAGATCGTGACGGCGCGTGGATTGATGAAAGCGTCAATCCCCAGCGCGTTCGCGAACGCCGGATAACTCGGGTTGTTGAGCAGCGACAGCGACCGTTTGCAGCCGAGTTTCTTGGCCATGACCGAGGACAGGATATTGACCTCATCCTCATTCGTCAGGGCGATCATGGTGTCCGCATCACCGGCATCGGCTTCGTTGAGGATCACCTGGTCCAGAGCACTGCCATGCAGGATGACGGATCGCTTCAATTCATCGGCGACTGCCATGGCGCGGTCACGCGAGGCTTCGATCATCTTGATTTTCGTGCCGGTCTGCCGTTGCTCCAGTGCTTTGGCGACGTAAAGCCCGATATTGCCGCCGCCGGCGATGATCACCTTGGCGGCTTCCGGCTCTTCGTGGCCGAAAATGCTCAGCGTCCGGCGCACCTGATCGCGCCGGGCAACGATATAGGCAAGGTCCCCGGTCAGGATGGAATCGTTGCTCTTCGGCACGAAGAGCCGATTGTTGCGATAGAGCCCGACCACAACGGCGCCGAGGTCCGGAAATAGCTCCGTGAGTTGGCGCAGCGGCGTATCAACGACGGGACAATCTTCCTCGCACATGATGCCGACGACCACGACATTGTCATCCGCAAAGCGGACCGTTTCCACGGCACCGGGCAGCGCAAGGCGCCGCAAGACCATTTCGCCGACCTCGATTTCCGGCGAAATGATCACGTCGATCGGCATGTGGTCGCGGGAAAACAGGTTGCGCCACCGCCCCTGAAGATAGGACTGCGCCCGGATACGAGCGACCTTGGTCGGCACGTTGAACAGAGAATGCGCCACCTGACAGGCCACCATGTTGACCTCGTCATAAAGCGTCACGGCGACGATCATGTCCGCCTCTTCCGCGCCGGCCTGGGCCAGAACATCGGGATGAGCGCCGTGCCCGACAAATCCGCGAACGTCAAGCTGGTCGCCGATGGCGTTGATCAGTTGCGGCGAGGAATCGATGACAGACACATCGTTCTGTTCGGCAGCAAGGCGTTCGGCGATGCCGTATCCAACCTGTCCCGCACCGCAAATGACGATCTTCATGGCAAACCTCTTACCCGCTTCGTATTCTCAAGCCTGTCCGGACCGACTCACGTCATACCCAATGTCTTGAGCTTCCGGTGTAGCGCGGATCGTTCCATACCGACAAATTCGGCAGTACGCGAGATGTTCCCGTCGAATCTCTTGATTTGCGCCTGAAGGTATTCTCTTTCGAATATCTCGCGCGCTTCGCGCAACGGGACAGACATCAGGTGCTCACCGGTGCCGGATGTCGGCAGGTTTGGCAGGGTTTCGCCAATTTCAGCCGGAAGAAGGTCCGCCGTGATGGTGCTGTCCGGGTCGCCGCGGCTCAGGATCAGCAGCCGTTCCACATTGTTGCGCAGCTGCCGGACGTTACCCGGCCAGTCATGTGTCTGAAGGACCGCCATGGCATCATCACCGATCGGCCGAAGCGGAATACCGGAGGCAGAGGAAATCTGTGCCATGAAATGGTGCACCAGGACAGGGATGTCTTCCCGGCGCTCGGCAAGACCCGGAACACGCAGGGGCACAACACCCAGCCGGTGATAGAGATCCTGCCGGAACAGACCCGATGCGATGTGCTCCTCGAGGTTTTTCGACGTCGATGACAGGATACGGATATCGACCTGCACCTTTTGCGTACCACCAACCCTGGAAAAGCTCTGCTCGACAAGAACCCGCAGAATCTTGCCCTGCGTCTCCGCCGGCATGTCCGCGACTTCATCGAGGTAGAGTGTACCACCATGCGCTTCTTCAAGTGCGCCGATCTTGCGCAGATTGCCGTTCTCATCCTCGATGCCGAACAGCTCCTCCTCCATCCGCGACGGGGTGATGGTCGCAGCATTGAGAACCACGAACGGGCTTTTCACGCGCGGCGACATGTCATGGATCATGCGCGCGGCGCGCTCCTTGCCGGCACCCGATGGCCCGACGATCAGGATGCGGCTGTTCGTGCCGGCGATCTTGGAAATCGTCTGACGCAGATTATGCGCAGCCGAAGAGTTCCCGACGATATCGCTGGTCTCTCCGCTTCTCTGCTTCAGGTCCTTGATCTCGCGCTTGAGACTGGAGGCCTCGAGCGCGCGCTCGACAATCAGGATCAGCCTGTCGGACTTGAAGGGCTTCTCGATATAATCATAGGCGCCCCGCTTGATGGCCGAGACCGCGGTTTCGATATTGCCGTGACCGGAAATGATCACGACAGGCAGATCCGGATCGGTTTCCTTCAGAACATCCAGAAGTGCCAGCCCATCGAGCCGGCTTCCCTGCAGCCAGATGTCCAGAACCACCAGCGACGGCTTGCGCTCGCGAACAGCGGCCAAAGCACTGTCGGAATCATGTGCTGTTCGCGTCCCGAACCCCTCGTCATCGAGGATGCCGGCGATCATCTCGCGAATATCGGTTTCGTCATCTACGACTAGAATATCATGCGCCATGTGCTGTCACAGTCTGGTCTTGCGCTTCGGAGACTTCGTCGACGTCGGCATTGGCAGCCAGCGTCAGACGAACGAGCGTTCCCGAATCGTCAGGATTGATCTTGGGTGCGTTCAGCAATTCGATGCCGCCGCCGTGGTCTTCGAGGATCTTTCGGACAATGGCGAGACCGAGACCGGTCCCCTTTTCCCGCGTTGTCATATAGGGCTCCAGAAGCCGGCTTCGGTTTTCTTCCGGAAGGCCGATACCGTTGTCGATGACATCGATCACGACCCGTTCTCCGTTGCCCCCCTCCGCCTCATGCAGTTTCACGGTCACCTTGCCCTTGGGAAGGTCATCGCCGGTACGTGCGCTGACCGCCTCGGTCGCGTTCTTCACCACATTGGTCAGCGCTTGCCCGACCAGCCGCGCATCGAAGACCGCTTCTACCGGCTTGTCCGGAACTTCCGCACTCACGCTGATGTCGGGGTTTGCGACCGACTGCATGAACGCCGCATTGCGAACGGCTTCGCGCAGGTCCCCTCGCCCCTTGTTGGGCTTGCGCATGCGCGCGAAGGAAGAAAATTCATCGACCATCTGGCCGATATCGCCAACCTGACGGACGATCGTATCGATGCACTGGTCAAAAACCTGACGGTCTTCCTCGATCCGCTTCCCGTAGCGGCGCCGTATGCGTTCCGCAGACAGCTGGATCGGCGTCAGCGGGTTCTTGATTTCATGCGCGATACGTCGGGCAACATCGGCCCAGGCTGAATTGCGCTGCGCGGACACGAGATCGGTAATGTCGTCCAGCGTCACGACGAAGCCGTGCTCACGCCGCGTCGACTGCTCACGTGTGATCCTGACGTTGATGGTCCGCAAGCGCCCCGAACGGGTGATCTCCACCTGGGTTTCCGGCAGGCGGTCCGTCTCGTTGCGCAAGGCATCGCTGATGCATTCGCTGAGCTCCGGAACGACCTCGACAAGCTGTTTGTTGAGGATCTGGACCTCATCGAGCTCCAGCAGCTCCTGCGCAGACCGGTTGACCAGCATGATCGACGCCTCGTCATCAACCCCGATGACGCCCGTCGACACGCCCGACAGAACCGCTTCGTTGAACCGGCGGCGCCGGTCGATCTGTTCATTCGCTGCCAGCAAGGCGTCACGCTGACCAAGCAGCTGCCCGGTCATCTTGTTGAAGGTCTCTCCGAGATTGGACAGATCGCCGCCAGATTTCTCTGTCTCGACCTTGACGGCAAGATTGCCCTGGGAAACCTCATCCGCAGCAGAAATGAGCGTCCTTATAGGCGAGACGAGACGGTTGGCAAAACCGAACCCGATCCAGATCGCTGACAGTAGAAGCACCAGTGCAACCCCGAGATAGACGAGCGCGAAGGCGACCTGAACGCCGAACCGGCTGTTTTCCATTTGCTGGTACTGGGCCGCACCTTGTTCCGTCAGCCTCAGATAATCAACAACCCTTGGGTCGATCGCTCGGACCGCATAAAGATAGTAGTTGTCATAGGCAGACAACTTCATGATGCCGCCGACTATGTTTGAAGTGCCAGGCGCAATCAGGATGGGGTCGCCTGACTTCGCCTTGAAGAAACTGTCGGCCGGCGGCAGAGGCACATCGGTTTCCGGATCGTGAACCACCCTGGTCACGACATCACCGTTTTCGTTCAGAATGAACGCCGCGAGAATCCCGCGCAAAGACACCTGCGTGGAGAAAAATTGGTCGAATCGCGTCGGCTCGAACTCGTAAACCGCCTTTGCACGGTCGATATCATTTGCCATGGCGATCAGGTCGCCGCGCAACACGCGCGCGTGCTCCTGCAGATAGGCCTGGGCCACGGTCAGAGCGTTATCGACGATCTGGCGCGTGCGTTCCTCGAACCACCTGTCCAGCCCGCGGTCCAGCGTCACCGCCGCCAGGATCGCCATCAGGATCGCGGGCACAGCGGCCACCAGACTGAAAAGAGCAACGACACGCACATGCAGGCGCGCCGCAGCGCGGCCGCGCCTTCGCGCCTGCCAGAGCTTGACGATCTCGAAGGCAATCAATCCAAGCAGGATTGCGGCAAGCGCCCCGTTGACCGTCATGGCCTTCAGGATGACGTCCCGCGTCGGGTCGATGGAGGTGAGCCCCATCAGAATGGCAAAGGTGACGCCGATCGAAATGAGCGCAATCAGTATGATTGCAAGTCCGGCGCGGCGCCAGAAGCCGCCACGCCTCATCCCCGATCTCAACACGGACTGTTCACCTGCTTCCAAAATCATCCGGCCCCTGACCGCCCCTCAGCCCGACTAGAGCTGCACTTCTCAATTCCATTGCGGCAAACTTATCACACAATGTTGCGAAATTGAGACAGATTTGGCCACTGTGGGGAAAATGCGGTGGACGACAAGAAGACCGCGCGATGCGAGACTCACATCGCCAAGCAGAAAGCTATTTTCTTAATGAATATCAGTAATTTGAATTGAAACACCAAACCAACAAAGATGCTCTCCTTAAAGGGTTTGGAAGAGACGAGCACGCCGCCGCCGGGTCACCGGCGGCGGCGTGTCTCATCGGGTCGATCTCATAACCTGAATATCCAGATCGCGAATCTTCTTGCGCAGGGTGTTTCGATTCACACCGAGCAATTCGGCCGCCTTGATCTGATTGCCCCGCGTTGCCGCGAGAGCGGCACTGATCAAAGGATACTCGACCTCCCGCAGAATCCGGTGATAGAGCCCGGGAGGCGGCAAGGCATCGCCGAAGGTATCGAAATATCCCGCCAGATAGCGCTCGACCGATCCGCCGAGATTGATCGTTTCCGGCGTCTCGTCTTCGATGGAGCTGACAGTCGGCTGACTGAGTTCGTGCTCAAGCAGGCTCTCGCTGATGACATCCTGCGGATAGAGCGCGGCAAGCCGGCGAACGAGGTTCTCCAGTTCGCGCACGTTGCCGGGCCAGCGATAACGACGAAGCAGGTTGAGCGCGCCCTGATCGATCTGCTTCGCCGGCAAGCCTTCCTTTTCGACAAGCGCGAAGAAGTGCCGGACAAGATCGGGGATGTCCTCGACGCGCTCGCGGAGCGGCGGAAGACGGATCGGGACAACGTTCAGGCGGAAATAGAGATCTTCTCGGAACAGGCCCTGGTTGATGAGATGACGAAGATCCTTGTTGGTCGCGGCTATGATCCGGACATCCGTCTTGATCGGTGTACGTCCTCCGACGGTCGTATACTCTCCCTGCTGCAGGACACGCAGAAGACGGGTCTGGGCTTCCATCGGCATGTCGCCGATCTCGTCCAGAAACAGCGTGCCGCCATCAGCCTGTTCAAACCGGCCGGAACTGCGGTTCTGCGCGCCGGTAAAAGCGCCCTTCTCGTGGCCGAACAGTTCCGCCTCGATGAGATCCCGGGGAATCGCGGCCATGTTGATGGCGACGAACGGGCCGTTGCGACGCTTACCGTAATCATGCAGAGCCCGTGCAACAAGCTCCTTGCCCGTGCCGGATTCACCGTTGATCATGACGGTCAGATCCGTCTGCATCAGCCTTGCGAGAACACGGTAGATTTCCTGCATTGCCGGTGACCGGCCAACGAGGGGCATCCCCTCCCCGGAATCGTCAAGATCGGCGGTCGGCCTGCGCTTCGGCTCCTCGAGCGCGCGCTGGACAATGCTCGTGAGTTCCTTCAGGTCAAAGGGCTTTGGAAGATACTCGTAAGCCCCCTTTTCAGACGCCTTGATGGCCGTCATGAAGGTGTTCTGGGCACTCATGACCAGAACCGGAAGGTCCGGCCGCATTTTCTTCATGCGCGGAAGAACATCAAAGATATTCTCATCCGGCATCACGACATCGGTAATCACCAGATCGCCGTCACCGGAAGAAACCCAACGCCAGAGCGTTGAGGCGTTGGAGGTCAGTCGAACGGTGTAACCGGCCCTCGAGAGGGCCTGATTGAGAACCGTACGGATGGCTGCATCGTCGTCCGCAACTAAGATCGTGCCTGTCGGCATGGTCAATCAGTTCCTTTTCTGGTCCGCTCGGCCGGAGCCGTTCCCGCTTCCGTAAAGGCCGGCATTAAAATCCTGAAAACAGTTTTCTGGCGCTGGCTGTCGCACTCGATGACGCCGCCGTGGTCGCCGATGATCTTGGCGACCAGCGCAAGGCCGAGACCGGACCCGTTGGTCTTGGTCGTGATGAATGGCTCGAAGAGATGGGGCAAAAGGTCTTCCGGAACCCCGGGACCATTATCCTGTACACAGAACTCCAGCGGCAGGCTGACCTTCTCGTCGGTCCCCGGCACGGAAAGGCGAACCCCCGGCCGGAACGCGGTCGAGATCCTGATTTCTCCATCCGGATCATCGCCAATCGCCTCGCTGGCGTTCTTGATCAGATTGAGAAAAACCTGGATGAGTTGATCCTTGTTGGCATAGACCGGCGGAAGGGACGGGTCATAGATCTCCACGATCCGCTTTCCGCGCGCAAAACCGCTGTCGGACAGCCGTTTCACATGATCGAGCACCACGTGAATATTCACCGGTTCCCGTTCGATCGGACGTTCATCCGAAAAAACCTCCATCCGGTCGACAAGCTTGACGATGCGGTCGGTCTCATCCTGAATCAGGCGCGTCAGTGCGCGGTCTTCATTGGGAACCGACTGCTCCAGCAATTGCGCCGCGCCGCGAATACCGGACAGCGGGTTCTTGATCTCGTGTGCCAACATGGCTGCAAGACCGGTCACCGTGCGCGCCGCGCCACGTGAGGTGAGCTGACGGTCGATCTTTTCGGCCATCGTGCGTTCCTGAAACATCAGGACGACCGCGCCCGGACGGTCCGCCACCGGCGCCGCATTGATGTCGACCACTTTCGGCGCACCGATCCTGGGAGACCCGATATCGACCTTGTACTCGTTGACGGGAGCGCTGCGTTCGCGAACCTGCTCGATCAGCGTCAACAGCGGACTGCCAAAGGGAATGAACTCGCTGATCGGGTGACGCCGCAGCACCGAAACGCTTGAGCGCATGAAGATTTCGGCGGCCATATTGGCCGATTCGATCACGCCGTCCGGCGCAACCAGCAAGACCGGATGAGGCAGCGCATCCAGAATGGTCGGGCCGTCACTGGCAAGTGCGGCCGTCCGGCCTGTCGGAGACTCGTTAGTCGTCACGCGGCTTCCTGTTTGTTCGAGGAGGAGAACCAGTCCACTGCATGGCGCAGCACTTCGTCTGGCTCGGTGGAGCTCATGAGGATCTTGCGGGTCGCTGACGGCATGGCGCCGAGGCCCCGGGATGTGGCTTCTTCGGCATACCAGCCGATGTGCTTGCGTGCGATCCGCACACCGGCAACTGTGCCGTAGTGGCTGAGAATCATTTCGTAGTGTTCGGCAACGATCGCGGCAAGGTCCGCCCCTTCCGGCGCCTTCGACACCTCGTCTCCGGCCAGGAACCGGCCAACGTGACCCGGCAACCAGGGACGGCCATAGGCCCCCCGCCCGATCATGACGGCATCCGCGCCCGACTGTTCCAGCATTCGAACGGCATCCGCCGCGCTACGGCAGTCCCCGTTTGCGATGACCGGCACGCCGACCGCATCCTTGACGGCGGCTATCGCCTTCCAGTCCGCCGTTCCCTTGTAGAACTGGCAGCGTGTACGACCATGAACCGTAATCAGCTGCACACCGGCAGCCTCCGCGCGCCGCGCTAGCTCCGGCGCGTTGATTGAATTCTCGTCCCAGCCAAGACGCATCTTCAGGGTGACCGGGACATCAACCGCGGCAACAGTCGCCTCGACAAGCGTCAGAGCATGATCGAGGTCTCGCATCAGCGCAGAGCCGGAATAGCCGGACGTGACCTTCTTGGCCGGACAGCCCATGTTGATGTCGATGACATCCGCACCGAGACCAGCGACCACCTTCGCAGCCTCACCCATCCAGACGGCCTCCCGCCCGGCAAGCTGGACGACGTGGAGTCCTTGCTCTTGAGCCTCGACACGCATCTGCGTCTCGGCATCACCCTTGACGAAGGACTCGCTTGCGACCATCTCGCTCACAACCATGCCTGCCCCGAACCGTGCCGCCAGCCTGCGGAACGGTAGGTCCGAGACGCCTGACATCGGCGCGAGGACCGCCCTGTTGGAAAGGGTATGACGGCCAATCTGCAGCGGTTTCATCAACGCCAACACGCGGTTATCTTTTCTGCTTATTGTCTGTGCAATCCAGTCTTTGCCTATATTGTAGACAAAACACTCAATGCAACAAGTCTAAAATTGCAGTCCGAATAAGTTCTTAGTTAAAGAGCGTTCGAAACAACCTGGTTGCCCGGCCCGAAGGAGACGGTAAATGGCTAGATCGGCGGCAGCTCTCGTCGTTGCTGCAGGACGCGGCACGCGTCTCTCCACTGCGGAGGATGCGAGCCCGAAACAATACCGTCCGATAGCCGGTCTGCCGGTCCTGAGCCATACGCTGAACGCCATCGGCCTGCACCCCCGTATATCGCATGTCATCACGGTGTTCCACCCGGACGACCGCGCCCTTTACGATGCGGCCGCGTCGCTTTGCGCTCCGGAAGTTCGGCAAAAACTGCGCGCGCCTGTTGCTGGTGGTCAAACCCGCCAGGAAAGCGTCCGTGAAGGTTTGAAGGCGCTGGCAGACAGCGGATGCGACTTCGTATTGATCCACGATGCCGCGCGGCCTTTTCTCGAGAGCCCGGTAATTGATGGCGTCATTGCCTGTCTCGACGGCGGTGCCGATGGTGCCCTTGCAGCTGTGCCTGTCGCAGATACCCTGAAGCGCACAATCTCCGGCCGGCAGCTTGAAACCGTTGACAGGAAAGATCTCTGGGCTGCCCAGACACCCCAGGCATTTCCGCTTCATGCGATTCTTGCGGCTCACGAAAGTGCGCACGATGCCTCACGAAACGATTTCACCGACGATACAAGCCTTGCGGAGTGGTACGGCCTGCAAATCGTCCTCAGCGACGGTGACCCGTCGAATTTCAAGATCACGACCGCCGCGGATCTGTCCCGAGCGGATGAACAGGCCCGGTACAAGAGCATGACAACCTTCAAGGCAACGCCGACTGAAACCCACCGCCTCCCCCTTTCCAAACTCGGCGATGTGCGCACCGGAATCGGATACGATGTCCACGCTTTTGATGAAGGGACGGCCGTTATCCTCGGCGGTGTCGCGATCCCGCATTCCCGGAAGCTGAAGGGGCACTCCGACGCAGACGTCGTCCTTCACGCGATCACCGACGCGACGCTTGGTGCGATCGGCGACGGCGATATCGGTCAGCATTTCCCGCCCAGCGACCCGCAGTGGAAGGGCGCTTCGTCCGACAGGTTTCAGCAGGACGCGATGCGCAGAGTAAGCGAAGCGGGAGGACGGATTGCCCACATCGACGTAACCATCGTGTGCGAGGAGCCCAAGATCGGCCCGCACCGTGAAGAGATCCGAAGATCGATTGCCCTGATCTGCGATCTTGCCGTCTCGAGGGTCTCAGTGAAGGCAACGACGTCCGAACGACTGGGTTTCACCGGCCGCAAGGAAGGTATCGCCGCCCAGGCCTGTGTTACCGTGCGACTTCCGTTCGACGAGGACTGAGCGAGCACGGTCAGGACAAGATCAAGATTTGAGCATGGAGCAAGCGGCATCATGAGTGAAAAAACACCCAGAAGCCTTGACGATCTCAGCCATCTTGCGATTTCGGTGCTCGACGCCCTCAAGGCCAGTGGCAAGATGATCGCCACGGCAGAATCATGCACCGGTGGCCTCATCTGCGGCACACTGACGGACATCGCCGGATCGTCCGTTGCAGTCGACCGGGGGTTTATCACCTATTCGAATGAAGCGAAGACGGAGATGCTGGGGGTCCCGCCGGACCTGATTGCCAAGGTCGGTGCGGTCAGCAAGGAAGTTGCCATGGCCATGGCCGAAGGCGCTCTTCATCGCTCCAGAGCCGACATCGCGGTATCCGTTACAGGCGTTGCGGGCCCGGGAGGCGGCAGCGCCGAGAAACCGGTCGGAACAGTTCATATCGCGGTGGCCGCCACCGGCCTCCCGACAGAACATTTTCACTGCTGGTTCGCGGATCGCGGCCGACACGCCATCAGGCTCGACACTGTCCAGACGGCGCTGACGTCCGTTCTAAATGCCCTTTAATTACAAAGCCTTCGTTTACCTTCGCAATGAATACGTCTGGTTTCCGCAGTCGCGATGCCTATAGTTGCCGCTTCTCGAAACTGAAACCCAACGAAATCGGTAGATGACAAAACTTGCCTTGATGCTTGCCGTAACCGTGTGTGCCTCAGGATCGGCGTTTGCCGGCGGCATTCCCCAGCCAGGCGATTTCTATCTCATATCGCGCGACCGATTCGGCGATTTCGTGGGAAGCCACAAACTGTTCGTCAAATATTCCGACGGACTGACCAAGGTAGCCTACTGTCGACGCCCCTATTTCGTGCGCACCAATTCCGTCGCCTGGACGCAGATAGAAGTCGAGCGCGGCAATGTTGTCCAGATCGAGTTCAATTTCGGACGGGGCTGGCGACCGATCTGCGCAAATCCGGAACGCCAGGTCACCTTGACCGATATCGGCGTCGAGGAGAGCCCTGCAGACGTCCTTGCCCAGGCAGACACCTCCTCGGAGGAGGCAGACAGCGGCAGAAACCGTCTGTCGAATATCGGTCCGGGATTCGGCGGCAACGACAACGGCACATACCACGCGCAGTAGTCATGCCTCTCGTGAGGTGCCCGATGCACTGACATGCGAAACGATCGATAAATCTTTAGTAAAACAGAGTTTCGGCACCGCAGAGCTTTGTAAGAAAGTTCGTCTAACGTATCAAACTGCACAATGGCAAAACGCGAAATGATTTCGCGGCAAAGGAAACAGGATATGTCAATCCAGTGGATACTGCCTGCTCTGGCGGCGCTGCTCTATACAGGGACCAGCGCCTTGGCCGACAGCGAAACAATACCAGACGGCGATATATACATTATCTCGCGCGACGATGCGGACATGTTTCGTGGTTCTCACCGGATCTACAGCAGGAAATCCGATGGGCTCGTCGAGGTTACCTATTGCGGCAGACCCTATTACGTACGCTACGCGACGATCGCCTGGACGCAGCTCGAAGTCGAACAGGAAAATGTCGTCCGCATCGAACACAATTGGGGGAAAGGCTGGCGACCGATTTGCGATCATCCTGAGCAGCAGGTTACGCTCGTGGACCTTGGCATAAATGAAGATCCGCGCATCGTGATGCATAACAACGGCCCGACTGTAAGCAAGGTCAACCGCTTCGCCGCCATACGTAAATCCTTTTCGACGGTCAGCGGGGACCGCGCCGCCAGATCGTATCACGACAAGTAACAACGCCGGCCGATTGAGAAGCCTCAAGGCTCGGGAAAGCCAGGCGCATTTAAACTGGACAATGCAAGGAAGGACTGCCGAGGAATCAGGATAAGGACCAGGGAGATGAAACGCTCCGTTCTCACCATCGCAATTGCGCTTTTATTGGGCTCCGGATCATGGTCCGGAACAGCCTATGCGAAGAGCGATTTCTATATCAGGTCCCAATTTTCCAGCGGCGGCTTCATCGGCTCTCACGAGATTCTCACCAGCCCGAAAACCGGATACCACGAAGCCCGCTACTGCGACCGCACGTTCTGGGTCTCCTCCACTACGGTGCTTTGGACGGAAGAACAGTCCGAAAGCGGCCGAACCCTGCTTCTGGAAGAAAATGTGGACGACAATCGCGAGGTCATCTGCGACAACGCGAACGAGTTTGCAACACTGGATGATATCGGTCTCGAACCTGATGAAATCGACCGCCTGCGCGACCACGGTCCTCCGGGTTCAACGCGCCCGAGCCGGCTGAGAATCATCCGCGACGCCTTCAAGAGCTTCAAATGATCTCGCCAGGAGCGTTCCGCGCACTACAGACAATCAATAGACCTCGACGTCTGACGGCACTCAGGCGCCGTAGACCTCGTTTGCACGCTGTTCGAAGGCACTGGAAAACTTCCGGAACGCACGCTCGAACATGGCTCCCATCAGAGCGCCGAGAGTCTTGCTTCTGAATTCATAGGAAATGAAGAACCCGACGTTGCAGCTGGCCTCGCCGGTTTCCTCGAAGGTCCATCTATTTTCCAGATGCTTGAACGGTCCATCAAGATATTCGACCAGGATCGTGCGCGCCTCGGGGTCGAGTTCAACGCGGCTGGTGAAGGTTTCCTTGAAGAGTTTGTACGCAACCGTCATGTCGGCAACGAGCACCGACCGACCGTCCTCAAGTTCCTTGCGGCCCCGCACCTGCAGATCCTGGCACAGGGGAACAAATTCGGGGTACTGCTCGACATCCGCGACAAGACGGAACATGTCCTCCGCCTTGTGGTTGACTTGCTGAGTGTTGGAAAAACTGGGCATTCGCTCTTTCGCCGATAAAGGGTACCGGGGGTCGGTTCAGTGACCGAGTTTTGCTTTCCGGGCGGCCCGAAGGTCCGCGAAGTCCTCGCCGGCATGATGCGAAGACCGCGTCAGAGGGCTGGCCGAGACTTTCAGAAAGCCTTTCGCATACGCAATCCGCTCATATCCCTTGAACTCCTCAGGCGTCACGAAGCTCATCACGGGGTGATGTTTTTTCGACGGCTGCAGATATTGACCAATGGTCAGGAAATCCACGTCGGCGGCCCGGAGATCGTCCATGATCTGAAGCACTTCGTTTCGCTCTTCGCCGAGGCCGACCATGATGCCCGACTTCGTGAACATGGCCGGATCCAGTTCCTTCACCTTCTGAAGGATGCGGATCGAATGGAAGTACCGCGCCCCAGGACGAACCTTGAGATACTTGGAAGGTACCGTTTCCATATTGTGATTGAACACGTCCGGCCGTGCTTCCACCACGATCTCAACGGCCCCGTCCTTGCGCAGGAAATCAGGCGTCAGGACTTCAACGGTCGTCTTGGGCGAGGACTTGCGAATGGCCTTGATGACATCAGCAAAGTGGGTCGCGCCGCCGTCGTCCAGATCATCCCGGTCGACAGACGTGATAACCACATGCTCAAGCCCCATGGCCGCGACGGCGTCGGCGATCCCCTGTGGCTCCTTGGGGTCGACAGGTCCCGGCATACCGGTGCGCACATTGCAGAAGGCGCAGGCCCGCGTGCAGGTGTCGCCGAGGATCATGAAGCTTGCGTGTTTCTTGGACCAGCACTCGCCGATGTTCGGACAACCGGCTTCCTCGCACACAGTGACTAGATTGTTGGCGCGAACGACTTCCTGCGTCTCACGGTACACAGGCGACGTCGGCGCCTTGACCCGGATCCATTTCGGCTTTCGCTGTACCGGGTTGTCCGGGCGATGAGCCTTCTCGGGATGGCGCGGCCGCGCTTCGGTTTTTTCCTGCGGGCGATTGAGCGTATCGACGATCGTAACCATGGCTTTTAAGTGTCGTTATTCCCTTGAAAGGTCAAGTCCAAAGCAGTGGTGCCTGCTATGTTTCAGATGCAGGCCTGAGGTATTTCTTCAACAGATCCTGAGCCTTGTGCGAAAGCGGATGAGACTTTCGGGTTTCATTGCTGACCTGCACCACCACGCTCACGGCTTTCGCAACTGGCTTCCCGTTCTGAAAGATAGTCTGAAGCAGTTTCAACGAGCTGCGGCCTGTCTCGAGAACCGCGGTCCCGATTTCAACCTCACCTGGCCAGGTAATCTCTTGGATAAAATCAAGTTCAAGCCGCGCAATCACGAACGAAGCGGCCTCTTCAGCCAGTTCCAATTGGAATACCAGTTCGGTACGCCCCGTTTCGAGAAACGTTGCGAACACCGCATTGTTGACGTGCCCCTGACGGTCTGTATCCGCATATCTCAGCTTGTCCCGCGCGAAGAGCGGATATTGCTCGAGACCGTTCACTTAAACATCTTCTTCCAGATAAAGAGGAAGAGGATGGATCCGAGAACGGCGATCATCAACCTGTCGAGAAATCCACCAGTCACATTCAGCTCCAGCAACGACGCCAGTTCTCCGCCAACCAGTGCGCCGATCAGGCCCACTATGAGGCTTCCGAAGAACCCGCCCCGGCTATTCAGAACGCGATGCGCAACAGCGCCTGCGATGAGGCCGATGATGATCGTGATAATCCAGCCCATTCAGTGTCCCATCAAATCCGATTACCGAGTGATCGCGGTTACGCCAGCAGTCTTGCGATCAAGACCACGACGATCGCGCCAATGGCCGCGACGACGATCTCAGTGACATAGACATTGCCGAGATTGAGATCGATGCCCGCGAAACGGAACAGAAAGCCACCGACAAAGGCACCGATAAGCCCAGTGATGAGGTAACGGATCAGCCCGCCGCCGCCGACAATCACACTTGCAAGCCAGCCTGCGATAATGCCGATGGCAATCCAGATGAGAATTGCTTCCATTTCCATGACCGAAGGCTCCCTTGCCCGCTATCCCCGATGGCCCAACGTTACCCGTTTCGCCATCGGGGTCCAGTCCATCCCAAATAAACGCGCCTAGATATTCAGAACCCGGCCATAAGCGTCCAGAACCGATTCCTTCATCATTTCGGACAGCGTCGGATGCGGGAAGACGGTGTGCATCAGGTCCTCTTCGGTCGTCTCCAGGTTCATGGCAACCACATATCCCTGGATCAACTCGGTGACTTCGGCCCCCACCATGTGGGCCCCCAGAAGCTGACCGGTCTTGGCATCGAAGATCGTCTTCACCATCCCGTCCGGCTCACCAAGGGCAATTGCCTTGCCGTTGCCGACAAACGGGAACCGGCCGACCTTGATGTCGTATCCGGCTTCCTTGGCCTTGGGTTCCGTGAGACCGACGGAGGCGACCTGCGGGTTGCAGTAGGTGCAGCCCGGAATCATGGACTTGTCCATCGGGTGAACGTCCTTGCCGGCGATCTTCTCGATGCAGATGACACCTTCATGTTCAGCCTTGTGCGCCAGCATGGGCGGCCCGGCGACATCGCCAATGGCGTAGATCCCCGGGACATTGGTCTTGCCGTAACCGTCGATGACGACACATCCCCGGTCGGTCTTCACACCAAGGTCTTCCAGACCGAGCTTTTCGATATTGCCGACGACACCAACGGCAGAAATCATCTTTTCAGCCGTCAGCTCCTGTTTCTTGCCGTCCTTGGTCTCAACGGTCGCCGTGACGCCGCCGGAACCCTTCTTGACTTGCGAGACTTTGGCCTCCAGCAAGAACTTGATACCCTGCTTCTCCAACTGCTTCTTGGCCAGACCGGATATTTCAGGATCCTCGACCGGCATGATGGTCGGCATCATCTCGATGACTGTCACCTCGGCGCCCATCGTGCGATAGAAAGAGGCGAACTCGATACCGATAGCACCCGATCCCATCACGATCAGGGATTTCGGCATGGACGGCGGAACCATGGCCTCGAAATAGGTCCAGATATCCTTGCCATCCGGTTCGATGCCCGGAATGACGCGAGGCCGGGCGCCGGTCGCGACGATGATGTGCTTGGCCTTGTAGGTGCCCTCGCCCTTGGTGCCTTTCGGCGCCGGATGCTGCGGCTCCATTGCCTTCTTGGTCGGCTTGGAAACGGTCACCTCGCCTGCCTTGGCGATCTTGGCTTCGCCCCAGATGATGTCGACCTTGTTCTTTTTCATCAGGTAGCCGATGCCACCGTTGAGCTGGCCGGACACCCCGCGCGAGCGCTTGACCACCGCTGCAGGATCAAACGAGACCTTTTCTGCAGAAAGACCGTAATCCTTGGCATGCTGCATGTAGTGGTAGATCTCGGCAGACCTGAGCAGCGCCTTGGTCGGAATGCAGCCCCAGTTGAGGCAGATGCCGCCCATGTGCTCGCGCTCAACGATTGCGGTCTTGAAACCGAGCTGCGCGGACCGGATCGCGGTCACATAGCCACCCGGACCGGAACCGATGATGAT
Source organism: Rhodobacterales bacterium (assembly GCA_008107755.1). Lineage (GTDB taxonomy): Bacteria > Pseudomonadota > Alphaproteobacteria > Rhizobiales > Stappiaceae > Roseibium. Next base: position 211,387 of record VIRH01000082.1, on the reverse strand, counting down.
CACGTCGTAATTGGTATCAGCCATGGTGTTTTCCCCGGCGAATGATGTCATCGTTCAAAAACGGCGCGGCGTTGCCGCCGCGCCGGAGAGCAATCCTCAAACGAGCATGCTCATCGGATTTTCGATGTAGCCCTTGAAGGCGGCAAGCAGCTCCGCTCCCAGTGCCCCGTCCACACAGCGGTGGTCGGTGGAAAGCGTCACGGACATAACCGTCGCCACCGCCAGCTCGCCATCCTTGACGACCGGGCGTTTCTCGCCGGCACCGACAGCAAGGATCGTGGCATGCGGTGGGTTCACCACGGCCGAGAAGTTCTTCACGCCCATCATGCCCATGTTGGAGACCGCAGTCGTGCCGCCCTGATATTCGTCAGGCTTCAGCTTGCGTTCCTTGGCACGCTTGCCGAGATCCTTCATCTCGTTGGAGACGACGGACAGCGGCTTTTCCTCGGCGCGGCGGATGATCGGAGTGATCAGGCCTCCCGGTATGGCGACAGCGACGCCCACGTCGGCGTGCTTGTGCACGACCATGTTGTCGTCGGTCCAGGAGACATTCGCCATCGGAACATCGCGCAGGGCCAGCGCCAACGCCTTGATCGTCATGTCGTTGACCGACAGCTTGTAGGCCGGCTTGCCATCCTTGTCCCTGGCCGCAGCATCGTTGAGCTGAGCGCGCAGCGCCAGAAGCGCATCCAGTTCGCAGTCCACCGAAACGTAGAAATGCGGAATGGTCTGCTTGGATTCGGTCAGCCGCTTTGCGATCGTCTTGCGCATGCCGTCGTGAGGGACAAGCTCGTAGCTGTCCTTGTCGAAGAGGCCGAGAACCTGTTCGGCGGACTGGCCCTTGGCCGGAGCGGAAGCGGCAGCTGCCTTCGGAGCTTCCGCGTCCTTGGCGGCGGCTTTGCCGGTTCCGCTTTCAAGCGCAGCCTCGATATCCCTCTTGATGATGCGGCCATGCGGACCGCTTCCCGAGAGAGCCTTAAGGTCGAGACCATTGAGCTGTGCCAGGCGGCGCGCAAGCGGAGACGCGAAAATCCGTCCGCCGTCCGAGGTTTTCGGTGCAGGAACCGGATCGGTCGCAGCCTTGGCTCCAACCTCTATGGAAGAGCTGCTGCCGGGAACAGACGGAACTTTTTCGTCACCCGCAGGCGCAGAGGCCGCATCGCCCTTTTCCGGCTTGGAACCGGAATCCTTTGCCCCGGAATCAGCGTCGGACTTTCCGCCGCCGGACGTATCAATCGCACTCGCGTCTTCGCCGTCTTCCAGAAGAACGGCAATGAGCTCGTTGACCTTCACGCCCTGAGAGCCTTCCGGCACGACGATCTTGCCGACCGTGCCTTCGTCCACGGCTTCGACTTCCATCGTCGCCTTGTCAGTCTCAATCTCGGCGATCACATCGCCGGACGAAACCTTGTCGCCTTCCTTGACCAACCACTTGGCAAGGTTGCCTTCCTCCATCGTGGGAGAAAGGGCCGGCATGGTAATGTTGATTGGCATGTCCGTCTCCCTCGCCTCAGGCTGTATAGGTTACGGCCTTGACCGCTTCGATGACTTCCGGAACGCTCGGCAGAGCCAGTTTTTCCAGGTTTGCGGCATACGGCATCGGAACATCCTTGCCGGTCACGCGCAGGATCGGCGCATCAAGATAATCGAATGCCTTTTCCTGGACCTGGAAAGCGATCTCGGAAGAAACCGAACACATCGGGAAGGCTTCCTCCACCGTCACGATCCGGCCGGTCTTGCGCACGGATGCAAGCACCGTGTCGATATCAAGCGGACGAATGGTGCGCAGATTGATGACTTCCGCTGAAATACCCATTCCAGCCAGCTCTTCGGCGGCTTTCATGGTGTAGGTCATGCCGATGCCCCAGGAAACCAGCGTGACGTCGGTTCCGCCGCGCTCCACCTTCGCCTTGCCGATCGGCAGGACGAAATCGTCCATGTCCGGTATCTCGAACGAATGGCCGTAGAGGATTTCGTTTTCCAGGAAGACAACCGGGTTCGGGTCCCGGATCGCGGCCTTCAGCAGGCCCTTGGCATCAGCCGCGGTGTAGGGCTGAATGACCTTGAGACCGGGAACGTGGGAATACCACGCCGCATAATCCTGCGAGTGCTGCGCACCGACGCGCGCCGCGGCGCCGTTCGGCCCACGGAACACGATCGGCGCCCCCATCTGACCGCCGGACATGTAGAGCGTCTTTGCAGCGGAGTTAATGATCTGGTCCATCGCCTGCATGGCGAAGTTGAAGGTCATGAACTCGACGATCGGCTTCAAGCCCGCCATCGCGGCACCGACACCGAGCCCGGCAAAGCCATGTTCGGTGATCGGAGTATCGATGACACGCTTGGCGCTGAACTCGTCCAGCAGACCTTGCGTGATCTTGTATGCGCCCTGGTATTCGGCAACTTCTTCGCCCATGACGAAGACGTCCTTGTCACGGCGCATCTCCTCGGCCATCGCATCGCGCAAGGCTTCGCGCACCGTGGAGGACTTCATCTTCGTGCCCTCGGGAATTTCCGGATCCTGAACGGTGTCCGGCGCCGGAGCCTGCGGCGTGGGAGCTGACGCTACGGCCGGAGCCTTCGGCGCTTCCTCACTCTTGGCGGGCGCTTCTTCCTTCGCAGAACCACTGTCGGAAGAAGACGACTCGATTGCGCTCTCGTTCTCCCCTTCAGCGAGAAGAACGGCGATCTTTTCGTTGACCTTGACGTTATCCGTTCCCTCGGCGACCAGGATCTTTCCGAGCGTTCCTTCGTCCACGGCTTCGACTTCCATCGTCGCCTTGTCAGTCTCGATTTCGGCGATGACGTCGCCCGCAGACACGGTGTCGCCCTCAGCCTTCATCCATTTGGCCAGCTTGCCTTCTTCCATTGTCGGCGAGAGCGCCGGCATCAAAATATCGATCGGCATTGTATCCCCCGGCTTAAAGCAAAATATCGGTGTAAAGTTCAGACGGATCCGGCTCAGGATCGGTTTGGGCGAATTCGGCAGCCTCGGCGACCCGCGCACGGACATCCTTGTCGATGGCCTTCAGGTCGTCTTCGCTGGCCCACCCATTGTCCATGAGCCGCTTGCGAACCTGCTCGATCGGGTCGTGCTCCGTCCGCATTTTCTGAACTTCGTCCTTGGACCGGTATTTCGCCGGGTCGGACATCGAGTGACCACGATAGCGATACGTGATCATCTCGAGGATATAGGGACCCTTGCCCTCACGGCACCATTCAAGCGCCTTGGCCGATGCTGCCTTGACGGCGCGCACATCCATTCCGTCGACCTGTTCGCCCGGGATCCCTAAGGATGCGCCGCGCTGGGACAGATCGGTGGTCGCCGACGCACGGGCAACGCTTGTCCCCATGCCGTACTTGTTGTTCTCGATCACGTAGACGACCGGCAGCTTCCAGAGCTCGGCCATGTTGAAGCTCTCGTACACCTGACCCTGGTTCGACGCACCGTCGCCAAAGAACGCCATCGCGACGTTACCGTTCTCACGGTACTGGTTGGCAAATGCGAGACCCGTGCCGAGCGGCACCTGGGCACCCACGATACCGTGGCCACCGTAGAAATGCTTTTCCTTGGAAAACATGTGCATGGAGCCGCCCTTGCCTTTCGACAGACCGCCCCTGCGACCCGTCAACTCAGCCATGACGCCCTTAGGATCGAGATCCATGGCCAGCATGTGACCGTGATCGCGATAACCGGTGATCATCTGATCCCCGTCCTTTTTCGCCATCTGCATTCCGACGACGACAGCTTCCTGCCCGATATAGAGGTGACAGAAGCCGCCGATGAAGCCCATGCCGTACAATTGGCCGGCCTTTTCCTCAAATCGGCGGATGAGAAGCATCTCGCGGTAGGCGTGGAGTTCTTCGTCCTTATCGAACTCGGCGATCGCAGGCTCTGCCTTCTTGGCAGAACTGCGTGTCCGGCTCGCGCCGGCGCTGGTCTTTCTTGCTGCAGCCATAACCCTCAACTCAGAATGACGTTTCCCCTAATGTATTAGGAGCAACTTATCCTGTTGTCCCTGTCAATCCAATCTGTGAGACAAGGGTTGAAAAATGAGCATAAGTAGCTGTTTCAATGAGAAAATTATTCAGTTAACAAGAAAACAGTTAAACGCGAAAAATAAACTGAAAATCAGTTCATGCTGTATCGATGACCAGGACGAAGCACGACGAGCTCGTCCTGTTGAGCCAGGTTGAGATTGAGCCTCGCGCGCTCATCAAGCATGTCGGGATCGAGGCTCTCCGGCCGCAACAGACTGACCCGCGCAACCAGCTCCCGGCGCTCGGCAGTCACTTCGGCAAGCTCGGCTTCGAGCTCCGAAACCTGGCGCTCGATCATGGCGCGTCCCACCATGCCGAGCTCACCGCTCATGGCATGAAATCCGAAATATCCAAGCGCCGCAATCGCGATCACGGGCGTGATCAGACGACGCAAAAATGATTGTTTACGCTGACGGGTAGCTGCTCGATGCACTCTTTGGACCTTAACGCTGAACTATGGCCTCTTTATCGCGTCACTATGGGCCGTTAGGCTTAATAGAGTCTTGAGACTGCCGTTAAGTCGGGGGAATTTTCCCGGCTCGCTCAGTGGAGGCAGATCATGCAATGTTTCGAAACAGAGCGGCTTGAGATGGTTCGCACCCAGATTGCCGGACGCGGGATCGCGAATCCTGCAGTTCTCTCGGCCCTGGGACAGGTCGGGCGACACATCTTCGTAAGGGATCAGGACAAGCAAAAAGCCTATGAGGACAGGCCGCTCGCGATCGGCCACGCCCAGACCATTTCACAACCTTATATCGTCGCCCTCATGTGTGAGGCTCTGGCCCCCGACCCGGGCTGCAAGGCGCTCGACGTCGGTACGGGGTCCGGCTATGCAGCTGCCGTTCTTTCGCACCTCTGCGCCCGCGTCGTCAGTATCGAACGTATTGATGTCCTCGCGCGGGTCGCAAAAGAGAACCTGCACGCAGCCAACTGCCAGAATATCGAAATCGTCTGCGGTGACGGCAGCCTCGGGTATCCGAACGAGGCACCCTACGACGTGATTGCGGTCGCGGCTAGCGCGCCTGCGGCTCCGGAGGCCTTGAAACAGCAACTTCGCATCGGCGGACGGCTGGTCATTCCCGTCGGCAAATCCTCAGGATGCCAGTCGCTCATTCGCGTGACCCGCCTTTCGGACGACCGGTTCGAAACGGAAAATCTCGGAGCGGTTGCCTTCGTTCCGCTGATCGGTCAGGAGGCGTGGCCGGAAGAGCGTACCTTGCCGTAATTTGGCAGGCGTGTCGGTATGCCGCCCGCCTTCCTGCCCGATCTCGGGTCCAGACGCAATCTGACCTTCGCCGGCAAGACCGCCCCTGAACATAGCCGTAGCGAAAAGCCCTAAGCTGCCGCCAGACGTGCCAGTTTCGTCAGCACGGTCGCCGTTCCCTTGAGCCGAGCCTCGGTCTTTTCCCAATCGCGCGACAGGACAACCTTCTGGTCCGGGCGTATCTTGGCCAGGACGCCCTGTTCGGCGATATAGGCGACAAGCCCGGCCGGGTTCGCGAACTCGCTGTTGCGGAAGGTGACGACGATGCCCTTTGGCCCCGCGTCAACCTTTTCCACATTGGCCTTCCGGCACAAGCCCTTGATGTAGACGATCTTCAGGAGATGCTGCACTTCCTCCGGCATCGCCCCGAACCGGTCGATCATCTCGGCGCCGAAGGCATCAATTTCCTCCGCCTCGGTCACGTCACCGAGCCGTCGATAGAGTTGCAGACGCAGCTGCAGATCAGGGACATAGTTCTCCGGAATGAGCACGGGCGTGCCGATATTGATCTGGGGCGACCACTGTTCCTCGCCGAAATCGGCCCCGCCGTCCTTGAGCTGAGCGACCGCTTCTTCGAGCATCTGCTGGTAAAGCTCGAAACCGACTTCCTTGATGTGCCCCGATTGCTCCTCGCCGAGCAGATTGCCAGCGCCGCGTATGTCGAGGTCATGGCTGGCCAGCTGGAACCCGGCTCCGAGTGTCTCCAGCGACTGCAAGACCTTGAGCCGACGCTCGGCAGTGGCGGTAAGTGTCTTGTTTGCGGGCACCGTAAAGAGCGCATAGGCGCGGGTCTTGGACCGCCCCACCCGTCCGCGGAGCTGATAGAGCTGGGCAAGACCGAACATATCGGCCCGGTGAACGATCAATGTGTTGGCGGTCGGAATGTCGAGACCCGACTCAACGATCGTCGTTGACAGGAGAACGTTGTACTTGCCCTCGTAGAAGGCATTCATCATATCCTCCAGCTCGCCCGGCGGCATCTGTCCGTGGGCCACGGCGACCTTCAGCTCTGGAACGCTTTCTTCCAGAAACTCGCGCCGCTCCGCCAGGTCGGAAAGGCGTGGACAGACGTAAAAGCTCTGCCCACCGCGATAATGCTCGCGCAGCAGGGCCTCGCGCACAACGAGAGGGTCATAAGGGGAAACGAAAGTCCGGACGGCCAGCCTGTCCACTGGAGGCGTGGCGATCAGCGACAATTCGCGAACACCTGTCAGCGCCAGCTGAAGCGTGCGCGGGATCGGCGTCGCGGACAGCGTCATCACATGAACATCGGATTTCAGCTCCTTGAGCCGTTCCTTGTGCTTGACGCCGAAATGCTGTTCTTCATCAATGATCAGCAGACCGAGATCCCGGAACTGCACCGCTTTTCCCAGAAGCGCATGGGTTCCGACGACGATGTCGACCGAACCGTCTGTAACGCCCTTCTTGGTCTGGTTGAGTTGCTTCGGCGGCACCAGCCGCGACGCATGTGCGACATTGATGGGCAGTCCGTGGAAGCGTTCGCTGAATGTCTTGAAATGCTGGCGCGCCAGCAGCGTCGTCGGGACGACGACCGCGACCTGCCTACCGGACATGGCCGCCACAAATGCCGCCCGCAATGCAACTTCCGTCTTGCCGAAGCCGACGTCGCCGCAGATGAGCCGGTCCATCGGTCGACCTGACGACAGATCCTCGAAAACGGAATCGATGGCGGCAAGCTGATCCTCTGTTTCGTCGTAAGGAAAACGGGTCGCGAACTCGTCGTAGACGCCGTCCGGCGTTTCCACGACGGGAGCCGTCTTGAGCGCGCGCTGCGCGGCAGTCTTGATAAGACCGTCGGCGATTTCGAGGATCCGCTTCTTGAGCTTGGCCTTGCGGGCCTGCCAGGCGCCGCCACCCAGCTTGTCCAGATGCGCCTCCTGGTCTTCCGACCCGTAGCGGGACAGCAGCTCAATGTTTTCGACCGGCAGATAGAGCTTGTCGCCACCGGCATATTGCAGCTCAAGACAGTCGTGCGGCGCCCCGACCGCCTCGATCGTCTTCAGGCCGACAAACCGGCCGATCCCATGTTCGACATGGACAACGAGATCACCTTCCGAAAGCCCTGTCGCCTCGGTGATGACGTTGGCGCCCTTTGCCTTGCGCCGCGACTTGCGCACAAGGCGGTCACCAAGAATGTCCTGCTCGCCGATAAAGGCGACATCCCGGAGTTCGAAACCGTGTTCAATCCCGAGTACGCACAGCGCGGAGGTCTTCACGGGCAGGGCTTCGGCATCCTTGAAGGTATCCACCTCTTGTACCGCGCCGAGCCCATGGTCTCCGAGAATCTGACCCAACCGATCTCGCGACCCCTCAGACCAGCAGGCAATGACCGTGCGCTTTCCATCCTTCTGAAGCGCTCGCACATGTTTCGTCAGCGCATCGAAGATATTGATGTCGCCGGCCGCGCGCTCCGCGGCAAAGCTCCGCCCCTGACGGCCCTCGAGTTCGATGACGGTCCGGCCCGATCCGGGCGGCGGCGTAAAGGAATCCAGAGCGGCACTTCCCCTGTCGGCGATCGCGGCGCTCCACTCATCAACCGTGAAATAAAGGCTGGAGGGCTCAACAGGCATATAGGGAACGGTGCCGGCTCCGGCGCCGCTTTCCCGGGCCTCCTGTCGGGCCGAGTAATATTCATTGACCTGATCGACCCGCTCGCGGACCGCGTCGCCGATATTCGTGTCGAGCACGACGGGCGCATCGCCGATATAGTCGAAAAGAGTCTCGAGATGCTCGTGGAACAGCGGCAGCCAATGCTCCATTCCCGGATAGCGTCGACCGTCGCTGATGGACTGATAAAGAACGTCTTCGCGGCTGGCTGCACCGAAATTCGCCAGGTAGGATCGGCGAAACCGGGAGATTGCTTCATCTGAAAGCACCACCTCGCTCATCGGAACGAGATCGAGTTTCTTGAGCTGCTTCGACGTTCGCTGCGTTTCGGCATTGAAAGACCGGATCGATTCCAGCGTGTCGCCGAAGAAATCGAGCCTGACCGGCTCCTCCTCACCGGGCGCGAAGAGGTCAACGATACCGCCTCGCACCGCATATTCCCCCGTTTCGCGTACGGTCGGAGTGCGGGCAAAGCCGTTCATTTCGAGCCAGCCGGTAATTGCCGTCAGATCCACCCTGTTTCCGGGCGCCATCGAAAAAGTCTGCTCCGCCATAAACGAACGTTCCGGCATGCGCTGCACGGCGGCATTCAAGGTAGTGAAGAGGATCGTCTTGCGGTCTTTCGGCAGACCTCGAGCAAGAGCTCCGAGAGCCAGAAGCCTGCGGGCACTGATCGCCGGATTGGGTGAAACGCGATCATACGGCAAGCAATCCCAGGCCGGCAGCTGCAGAATGTCCGCGTCAGGTTCGAAAAAGCTCAGAGCTTCGCTGACCATGGCCATGCGCGTCGCATCCCGGGCAACAAAGACCAGCGCAAGCCCCTTTTCAGCGCTCTCGGCAAGCAGTCTTGCAAGCGCATAGCTTTCAGCGCCATCTGGCACGCTTGCAAGCGTGACATTGGCCCGGTCCCTGAACAGGCTGTCGAACACGAATTAAGTCCTTGTTTTTCTTATTTGGCAGAGCCGGCCGGGCCGGTCTCTTCATGAAAGGCAACAATCCGGCGATAAAGCGGGCCGTCCCACTCGGCGGGCAAGGCATGCCTTCCCGTGAACCAGGCATAGAGATCCTGATCATTTGCGGTCAGGAGATGTTCAAGCTCCAGAAGCTCGTCCTCCGACAGATCGTCTATCCGGGAATTTGCGAATCCCCCCAGAAGCAGATCCATCTCCTTCATTCCCCGATGCCAGCAGCGAAACAGGATCCGCTTGCGCCTTGGATCTCGTTCGGAAGTCGACGGGGTTTGCTGGGCACCGGCGTTCTCGGACATGAAAAACCTATCTGGAGTTGGGCGGCTGGCGCAGGCGAGAGACAACTCATCGCAGCGGGTCCCTCGCCCTGATGATCGTGAAACGGATATATAACGCCGCATTGCAAGATTGTCAGCGCCTAGTTCTTTCCTTCACGACTGAGATGTTCATAATTTGTTCCTGATATTGCGGAGCCGGCATCGTTCGTGGCAGAACAGGTCTCCCGACAAATCGTCTCAGCCAGAACGGCAAGGTTGTCAGATCTCCCATGCGTCCTCCGGTCCTCGATCCGCTGTTTGCCCCAGTTTCGACGCTACCCGGAATCGGTCCGAAGATCGCAAAGCTCGTGAACGGCCTTGTTGGAACGCAGCCAGACCGTGATGCCACGGTCGCCGATCTGCTGTTTCACATCCCTCAAAGCCTGATCGACAGACGGCACAGGCCCGGGATCGCCTATTCGGAAAATGGCGACACGGTAACGCTGGACGTGACGATCGGCAGGCATATGCCCCCGCCTCGACACTCCAAAGCCCCATACAAGATCCTGGCGTTTGACGAGACCGGGCAAATCTCATTTGTGTTTTTTCATCCTCGCCGCGACTGGCTGGAGAAAACCTTCCCCGAAGGCGAAAGAAGAATTGTCTCGGGGAAGGTCGAATGGTTCAACGAGCGCCCGCAAATGGTGCATCCCGACTATTCGTTGCGTCCGGAAGAAGCTGCAGAGATGCCTGCAATCGAGCCTGTCTATCCGCTGACCGCAGGCCTGGCGGCAAAGACGCTGCAAAAGGCGGAGCGCGCGGCTCTCGAAAAGGTCCCCCAGCTTCCGGAATGGCTCGACAGGGCCTATCACGAGCGCACCGGCTGGCCGGATTTCCGCGATGCACTCGCCAGCCTTCATGCCCCGCAGGAACGCAGCGATATCGAGCCCCACTCGCCCGCCTATCAGCGTCTTGCATATGACGAACTCCTGGCGAGCCAGCTTGCCCTCGCGCTGGTGCGCGCGCACATGCGCTCGCTCGGCGGCCTTGCCCGCACCCCGTCCGGAAACTTGCAGCAGGCTGTCATTTCCGCTCTGCCATTCCAGCTCACGGGCAGCCAGTCACAGGCCATTCGGGAAATCAACGAAGACCTTGCAAGGCCGGTCCGGATGCTTCGCCTCCTCCAGGGGGACGTCGGCGCCGGCAAGACCGTCGTGGCCCTCGCCGCCCTCGCACAGGTCATAGAGACAGGGGCTCAGGGCGCCCTCATGGCGCCGACGGAAATCCTCGCGCGCCAGCACTACCAGTCGATGTTGCCGCTCTGCGAAAAGGCGGGGATCCGCCTGGCGCTGATGACCGGAAAGGACAAGCAGAAGGATCGGCGCCTACGCCAGGAACAGATCGATGCAGGCGAGATCGATCTTGTCGTTGGCACGCACGCGCTTTTCCAGGGCTCCGTCACCTTCAGAAATCTCGGCATGGTGGTCGTCGACGAACAGCACCGTTTCGGCGTTCATCAGCGCCTGGCACTGTCGGGCAAGGGCCAGGGCGTCGATGTTCTCGTCATGACGGCAACGCCAATCCCCAGAACGCTGGTGCTGACATGCTTCGGAGACATGGATGTTTCTCGCCTGACCGACAAGCCGGCTGGGCGAAAGCCGATCAAGACGGTTTCCGTCTCGCTTGACCGGCTGGAGGAAATCATCGCCCGCGTCGGCGCGGCGATTGCCGAGGGGCAGAAAGTCTACTGGGTGTGCCCGCTTGTCGAGGAATCGGAAAAAATCGATCTCGCCGCGGTTGAGGAACGTCACCGGGTTCTGGAGCGCTATCTGCGCAGACGAATATCGCTTGTGCATGGCCGCATGACCGCGGACGAGAAGGATGCCGCCATGGCGGACTTCAAGTCAGGTGCGACCATGGTACTCGTCGCAACGACAGTCATCGAAGTCGGTGTCGACGTACCGGACGCGACGATCATCGTGATCGAGCACGCCGAACGCTTCGGGCTTGCCCAGTTGCACCAGCTGAGAGGCCGGGTCGGCCGCGGCGACAAGCCGTCGTCCTGCGTCCTTCTCTACAAAGGCCCTCTTGGCGAGACTGCGGGTGCACGGCTCGGTATCATGCGCGAAACGAATGATGGCTTCCTGATCGCGGAAGAAGACCTGAAACTGCGTGGCGGTGGTGAAATTCTCGGCACACGCCAGTCAGGAACGCCGGGGTTCCGTATAGCCCGGGCGGAAGAACATGCGGACCTGATGGAAGTCGCGCGGGACGATGCAAGGCTGATCCTCGAAACGGACCCTGATCTGGAGACACCCCGTGGAAAAGCTCTGCGATGCCTGCTCTATCTCTTTGGTCGCGATACGGCCATCCGATTGCTGAGAGCAGGATAAGCCGACAACCCGCCGTCAAACCGAATTACGCGTCTTCCCTCTGCCGAATTCGTTCAAGCTTGTCCGGCTCTGCGACCACGTCTTCCAGGATATCGGGATAGGCCGGGCTGACGAGACCCGCCGAAATGACGAGCTTCGCCGCATCTTCCACACTCATGGTCAGCTCGACAACATCCTCGCGCGGCACAAAAAGAAGAAATCCTGATGTCGGGTTGGGCGTGGTTGGAAGGAAGACGGAAACCGTTTCCGCCTTGTCCCTCAGCCGCTTCGCAACCTCACCTCGTGTCTCCGTCGAGATGAAGACGATCGCCCACAGGCCGCGGCGTGGGTATTCGACCAGAGCTGCCTTCGTGAAACTGTCGCCGCGCTGATCAAGCACTGTCTCAAAAATCTGCTTCAAGCCACTGTAAATATTACGAACCAGCGGCATACGACCCAGAAGACTCTCGCCGACTGACAACATGCTCCGGCCGAGAAAGTTCGCGGCCAGAAAACCGACGATCGTGAGGACGATGATGGCGACTATCAGGCCAAATCCGGGGACGGGAAAAGACAGATAGGTGTCCGGATTGTAGATCCTTGGGAGGAAGGGCTTCACCCAACCGTCCACCCATTTGATGAACGTCCAGGTCAGCCAAAGGGTGATGCCGATAGGACCGGTGATCACCAGACCAGTCAGAAAATAGTTCCTGACGCGCGTTGCCGCACCCGGTCTGTGACCTCCCACTTGAGGGTCTTCTGGTTTAAGCTTGCTTCCGCTCATGGGTAAAACCCGATCGGCTTCCTGTTCAGCGCTCGTCTTTTTACAGATCCGCTATTACATAGGTATCATTATCGCAGTGAGGCATTCCGCGCTCGATTAATTTTTTGCCGGTTTCCCTGGTAAATGCCGAATCTGGAGGCAAGGTTGCGTCGAACCACATTTATATTTCTGGGAACCGGCTGTGTCGGCCTCGGAATCCTCGGTGCATTCCTTCCCCTCTTGCCAAGCACGATCTTTTTCATTCTTGCCGCGGCGTGCTACGCGCGCTCCTCCCCGGCGCTGGAAGCAAGGATTCTTCGGCACCCGGTCTTCGGCCCGCCGGTCGTTGCATGGCGGGAGCACGGTGCCATACCCCCGCGGGCAAAGATTTTCGCCGTCGCCGGAATGACCTTCGGCTATGTGTTCTTCTATCTGTCGGCCAGACCTGGGCTCTGGCTCGCGATCGGCGTCGCCGTGTTCATGCTGGCGTGTGCAACATTTGTCGTGAGCCGCCCTTCAGGGCCAAAAACGGCCAAGATCGAGGATGTTTCAGGAGCGTAACTTCCAGTCAGGTTGATCACGTGTCTGGAATGAGCCGCTTTCCAAGAGGCACCGCAGCGTCCTCCGAATAGCCGAGCTTATCGTAGAAACTCATCACGGCCTCGTTGCCAAGCCGGACGAAGAGATTGATCTTCGGACACCCCATATCGATCAGAAGACGCTCGCAATGCTCCATCATCATCTTGCCGAGACCTGCTGACTGGCGCTCCGGATCGATGGATAGATAATAGATCGAACCACGGTGACCATCATAGCTCACCATGACCGATCCGATGACGGACCCCGCCTGCGTGAGAACCAGAAAAGCGCCGTTTCGATCAGTCAGCTTTCGGTCGATATCCTTGTCGGGATCGTTCCAGGGCCTGGTGAGGCCGCATTTTGTCCAAAGCGCGATCACATCACTGCGGTGACGTTCCTCGAAGGCCGTGATCTCGATGTCCTGCATTTGCCGCACCTATTCAACCGTCACCGATTTGGCCAGGTTTCTGGGCTGATCGACATCTGTGCCCATGAAAACAGCGGTGTGATAGGCAATCATCTGCACCGGAAGGGCGTAGATGATCGGCGTCACGATATCGGACATCTCCGGCAGGATGACCGTATTTTGCGCGGCTTCGCCGCATTCCGCCGCCCCACGTGCATCGGTGATCAAAACGATCCGGCCTCCACGCGCAGCCACTTCCTGCATGTTGGATACGGTCTTTTCGTAAATCGCATCGAAAGGAGCAATGACGAAGACGGTCATGTTCTCGTCGATCAGGGCAATCGGCCCGTGTTTCAACTCGCCCGCCGCGTAGCCTTCCGCATGAATGTAGGACAGCTCCTTGAGCTTCAGAGCGCCTTCCAGGGCGAGCGGAAAGTTCGTTGAGCGACCGAGATAGAGCGCATTGCTTGCTTTCGACAGAGGCAGAGCGAGCTTCTCGATTTCGCTTTCGCAAGCCAGCGCCTGCAGCGCCAGGCTCGGCACCTCGACGATTTCGGCAACCAGCGCCTTTTCCTGCTCTGCCGTCAGAACGCCTCTTTCGCGGCCCGCCTGCAGAACCAGCGCCGCAAGCACGGCAAGCTGGCAGGTGAAGGCCTTCGTGGAGGCAACACCGATTTCCGGACCGGCGATCGTCTGGAAGACAACGTCGGCTTCGCGAGCAATGGTGCTTTCCGGGACATTGACGATTGCACCGATCGCTGCCCCGTTTTCCTTGCAGTAGCGAAGGGATGCGAGCGTATCGGCGGTTTCACCCGACTGGGAAATCACGAGCGCGGCGTCGCTGTCGCTGACCGGCGTTTCGCGGTAGCGGAATTCGCTCGCAATGTCGATCTCCACCGGCAGGCGCGCATATTTCTCGAACCAGTATTTTGAGACGAGGCCGGCAAGATAAGCAGTTCCGCATGCCGTGATGATAAGCCTGGACCGATCCTTGAAGCGAAGCGCGTCCGCCCCCTCCACCCGTGCGGCATTGACTGTGTAGTCGAAATATCTGGAAAGCGTGTGACCGAGCACTTCCGGCTGTTCATGGATCTCCTTTGCCATGAAGTGACGGTAATTGCCCTTGTCCATCAGGCTGGACGTGACGGAGGACTTCGCTTCCAGCCGCTCCACCGGACGGTTGGATGCGTCGTAAATCCGCACACCGGACCGCGTGACGACAGCCATGTCACCTTCTTCGAGATAGGTTATGCGGTCAGTGAAAGGAGAAAGGGCGATCGCGTCGGAGCCCAGAAACATCTCGCCGTCTCCATGACCGATCGCCAGAGGCGAGCCCTTGCGGGCGCCGATCAGCAGATCTTCGTGGCCTTCAAACAGCATGGCCAGCGCAAATGCACCCTTCAGCCTCGGCAAAACCGCAGAGACAGCCTCCTGAGGCTCTTTTCCCGCCAAAAGCTCGAGATTGACCAGATGGGCGACGACCTCCGTGTCGGTTTCAGTCTCAAGACGCGCCCCGGCCTCGACGCATGTTTCCCGAAGTTCGAGGTAGTTCTCGATAATCCCGTTGTGAACGACGGCAACACCACCCGCCTTATGCGGATGTGCGTTCCCGACCGTCGGCGCACCGTGGGTCGCCCAACGGGTGTGGCCGATGCCGGAAAGGCCCTTGAGGGGTTCCCTGTCGAGCGCCGCTTCCAGGTTCCGGAGTTTGCCCTCTGCGCGCCGGCGCACCAGCGCGCCGTCAACCAGCGTCGCGACGCCCGCGGAATCGTAGCCCCGGTACTCAAGTCGTTTGAGCGAATCCACGATTTGCGGAGCGGCTTCGGCCTTTCCCAAGACGCCGACGATTCCACACATAGAGGTACCCTTTTGAAATGTTTGAAGCGACCGCTCTGCTTTAGACGAGAGCAACGCCGAAGCTGAAATCAATCCCTGTTTCAGTTAGTGACAGGAGCCTCCGCAAGCACCGGCAAAGACTTGCGCAATCAGGATTTCGTTTCCCTGGCTTTCGCATCCTTGGCCGCCTGGAGATCTTCCCGCAGCTTTTTCGCACGGCCTTCCTTGGCCGTTTGCCTTGCACGCCCGAATGCCATCGCATCTCGATCGACACTGTCCGTGATGACGCTGCCGGCAGCGACGAAGGCGCCGTTCCCGATCTGCACCGGCGCGACTAGGGTCGAATTCGATCCGACGAAACTGGACGCACCGATTTCCGTCCGGTGCTTCAGATAGCCGTCGTAATTGCACGTAATCGTGCCAGCGCCGATGTTGGACTTGGACCCGACGCTCGCATCGCCGATGTAACTGAGATGATTGGCCTTTGCCCCGGCGCCGAAAGTGGCATTCTTGACCTCAACGAAGTTGCCGATCTTGCTCTCGGCTCCAAGCACTGTTCCCGGGCGCAGACGGGCATAGGGACCGACCACACTGCCCGCACCGACCTGCGCGCCTTCAAGGTGACTGAAGGCGCGAACGCGGGCACCAGCTGCAACCGTCACACCGGTGCCGAAGACAACGTTCTGTTCCACCGTGACATCCGTTCCGAGCTCCGTGTCATGGGAGAAGAAAACCGTATGAGGCGCGAGCAGCGTGCAGCCGGCATCCATAGCGGCCGAACGCATGCGCTCCTGAAAATCCGCCTCGCAGCTGGCAAGCTGCGCACGGGTGTTGATACCCTTGGTTTCTGTCTCGGATCCGGTGACGGCGACGACCTTCAGGCCCTGAGCGTTGGCGATCTCCACGGCATCGGTGAGGTAGTATTCGTTCTTGGCGTTGTTGTTTCCGATAGATTCCAGAAGCGACAGCGCGTGAGCACCCGAAAAACCCATGATCCCGGAATTGCAGAAGGTCACGAGGCGTTCGGTTTCGGAGGCGTCCCTCTCCTCGCGGATGGCGACGAGACGGCCCTCCTCCGTCAGCAGGCGCCCATAACCGAACGGGTTCGTAGTTTCAAAACCAAGGACGGCTATATCAGCGCCTTCGGCAAGCGCCGCGCGAACGCGGCCGACCGTCTCCGATGTCACCAGAGGCGTATCTCCGAACAACACGACAACGTCGTCGGCCTCGAATTTCAGCGACGGCTTGGCGGCAAGTGCAGCGTGCGCAGTTCCAAGCCGTTCTTTCTGTACGTAACACCGGGCAGACGGAACGAGGTCAAATACCAGGGCCTCCAGCTCAGGCATTTCCGGGCCCGTCACGACGGAAATACGCTCCGAACCGGCGCTCGTCAGGGCTTTCAGAACGTGCCCGACGAGCGGCAGACCGCCGATATCGTGCATGACCTTTGGCAATTCCGATTTCATTCGGGTACCGAGGCCGGCCGCAAGAACAATGGAGAGGCAGGTGCGCGTTGTCATGAACATCCCAACAAGAACCGATCGAGAAACGTCAAACGTTTGGCCTTATATGCCCCGATCCACAGAACATTGAAAGATCCGGCTTCTTCTACGTTCCAGTTTCCACTTCATTAACGATAATCAGCGCCAGATAAGCTATCGTTGACGAGATTCGCTTTCCGATCCGGGAAACTGCCATTTTGACTAAGCCGCGTGCAAGACGATCTTTGCAGGACGTGTTCAGTCAGACCTTTACGCCGCCGCGCGTAGGTCTGGTGTCCTGGGCGTTTGCCGCGCTCATCATGGGAACGGTCGGACTTGCCTCTTACCAGTTCGGTGGTCGCACTGCCTTGCAAGGTGTGAGCGGAACCGGTTCCGGTGGACTTTTCCTTCCCCCGGCCGGCGATATCGAAAGCACAGCATCAATCCCGCATTCAGGGACGGTGCCAATCGGCATCATGCAGATGCCGGAAGACGACGCTGACCTGAAAGTAGCCAGATACAATCAGGAAAAGATCGAGGTACTCCAGAGAGAACTCGTCGGTTTGCGCCGCCGACTCGGAGCCCTGACGGAACAGAACACGGCCTACGCGAAGCGCATCGCCGCGCTCGAATTGCAGATTGCCTCCAGCGAGCAGACCTCCCGCACGCCGCCGACGGTCGTGACGCCCCACATTTCGACCGCACTGGAACCAGCACCCGGAGTTGTTTCCGGTGCCGCCTCTTCCGAGGCTAAGATTGCGCAGACCAACGGCAAGGCAACAGCGCCAAAGGCCAAGAGGTCTCTGAAGACCACCGCGCAAGTGACCGTGCCTCCGCCCAATCCGGAGCGAATGGGATCGCGGGCACCGGCGAAGGGGAGCAACAATGTTCCGGCCCGTATCGTCAGCATGAACAACGACGAGCAGCGCGCACGAGATGCGACTGCGCTGACCGATCCTGCAAAGACGTCCGAGCCGGTCAGGATCGTTACCTTGCCGCGAGATTCGCAGCCGCCCGAGGCGACCGCGTCGATCCCGCCCCAATCTCCTGAAGCACGGCCTCGGATGGTTGATACCTCCCCCACCCTCACCACGGCAAAACCCGCGATCGTGACGCCCTCGACACCGGCAGGCCGGTTGAAAGGCGGCGGAGAAAACAAGCTGAGAAGAAGCGATTTCGGGGCGGTGATCGGGCGCTACACCACTTCGGCGGATGCTACCAGGGCCTGGGGCGCGTTCAAGGAACAGAACGAAGAGCGTATTCGGGACTTGCGCCCGCTCATCCTGAAGCGAGAAGTCGCGGAAGGTGGCGTCTCACTGCTCGTCGGCCCCTTTGCCAATGCCGCGGATGCCGCTGTTGCCTGTCTGCAGATGCTGGACGTGACCGAGTTCTGCCAACCTGCCCTTTACGCGGGCGAACCGCTGGTAACGGCGGCCGACTTTCCTGACAGTGCTTTTTGAACCAGAACGCTCGTTCCGTGGCTATCCGATCGCCTGAAACGTCGGAAATGTCTCCAACAGCCAGTAGGAGATTGTCGCCATCTGCCCTGTCAAAAACATGATTCCAGTCAGCACGAGAACGCCGCCCATGGTCTTTTCCACGGCCCCCATGTGCTTGCGAAACCGCTTCATGAATTTGAGAAACGGCCCTGCAAACAACGCGGCGATCAGAAACGGAATGCCTAGTCCGAGTGCGTAGGCGCTTAGCAAAAGGGCACCTTTGCCGACAGTGTCCTCGGTTCCGGCCACGAACAGGATTGCGGCCAGGATCGGACCGACACATGGTGTCCAGCCAAACCCGAAAGCAAGACCGATGAAGTAGGCTCCGAGCGGACCAGCAGGTTTCTTTTCGACGTGAACACGCGCTTCCCGATAGAGAAGCCCGATTCGAAAAACACCAAGAAAGTGCAGCCCCATCACGATGATCGCGGCACCGGCGATATACCCCAGATAATCGAGATACGATCGGATGAACTGCCCTAGAAAACTGGCTGTGGCTCCCAGCAGGACGAACACGGTCGAAAATCCGAGAACGAAGACAAGCGCGCTCAGAAACACTCGGCGAGACGCTGCGGTGCGGTCTTCGCTCTCGCCCGTCAGCTGTTCCAGCGAAACACCGGCCAGAAACCCGAGATATGGCGGCACAAGGGGCAAAACACAAGGGGAGACGAAAGAAAGCACTCCGGCGAATGTGGCGCCAATTATCGTTACATCCTGAATCATCGGGTATTCCGGTCCAATATCCTGTTGCCGGTTAGAATCGGCATACTTGTCGCACCTGACTTACTCGAAGGGACGAGCCAGGCAAAACAAATGCCGCTCACCTTTTGGAGAGCAGACCCGGCCGCCACTTGGCTTGCCCCCTTCATCTCGACGGCAATAGGCCTTTTTCGGAAAAGAATTTCAATGCGCCAGGATGTAGCGGGGCCGCCATCCGGTCACCGACGAGATCATCCGCTTCGAGCGCTGAAAGCGCTGGGTGAAGGCTCTTGAAACTGTCGAAATGGTCGTAGACAGCTTGAACGAGCGTATACACGATTTCCTGAGGCACATCCTCGCTCGTGACGAGCGTCGCCACGACGCCATACGACGCTACGGGCTCCGATAGGCCGTAGAGACCAGCGGGGATCTCTGCCTTCGTGTAGAACGGCGACTTCCCAAACACGTCCTCAAGTTGGTCCTCTTCGAAACCCAGAATGCGGATGTCGCATTTCTCGAGCGTTTCATCGATCAATCCGGCAGGATGCCCGATGAGCATGAAATAGGCATCGATCCGATCCGTACACAATGCGTCAGCAAGCTCGCTCGGATTGAGGTCTTCGACATGCGCATTGTCATCGTCGGTCCAACCCAATTCGCTGGTCAGCACCTGCCAGGAAGCGTCGGCCCCGGATCCGCTGCTTCCGATATTCACCCGAGCGCCCTTAAGATCATCTAGCGCCCTGAAGTCCGATCCCTCGCGAACGACAATCGTGGCCACCTCCGCATGAAGCGCAAGGACGGATCGCAGCTTCGCGTCCGGGCCCTCGCCTTCAAAAACAGACGACCCCGTGAAGGCATGATGCTGCCAGTCCGACTGAACGAAGGCAAATTCAAAATCGCCTGATTTCAGCTTTGCGAGGTTCTCAATGGAGCCAAGTGTGGTCTCGGCCGAACAGCGTACCCCGTGCAGCTTCCGGTTTTCATTGAGGATCTGGCATGCGGCGCTGCCGGCCGGGTAATAGACACCGGTCACACCCGCGGTACCGATCGTGATGAAGGTCTGGTCGGCCGCATTCGCCGGCGATCCAGAAAGATGAAACCCTGTCAAAACAAGCAGTGCTGCGGCGTTTGCAGCCTTCTTCAGGGGGGCAAAAAGGCCCCTGAACTTTCGGGACAGCGTGTCGGCTTCTGCCGCAAAAACTCCCATGACCCCCAGCAACCTTCTTCTGTCAACCGAACTGATGCGTTGGGCAGAAGGGATAGCAAACCGGGCAATCAAACACCAGAGGTGTTGGCCACAGGCGCTGCACGCGTTGTTTGGTAACAGACACTCGATTCCCCCGCTCGGTCAGAAAGGGATCTGCCGCAGAAACAGGTTCTCAGCCAGGGGCTCCACGAATCAAAAAAGGCGCCTCAGCGCCTCGTCAAAAACGAAAGGAAATATGCACCGGCCCCACCTCCAGGCCCGGTCATATCGTCATGCACTCAGTTGTTTCGGCCTCCACTGATAACTTCGAAGAGTTTTGCTTTCAGCTCTTCTTCTGCTTCACCATCCCGCAGTCCCTGACGCCACTGATCGATGATCAGTCTCAATCCGAGTGTTTCCCGGTTGTGCGGAAGGTCGCTGACGAAAGAGGCGAAAAAGGAATCGAGCCGGTCACGATCTATCAGATCCTGCTCGATCAGTGCGTGAATAAGGGTCATCGTCGCAGCGATGTGCCCCTTCACAAAATCGAACTCCACCGAACTGGAGTGCGCATCAAACGTTGTCGTGTGCATCTAACCTCTCATTTCCGGCATAACTTTACCTCACAAAGGAATATTGCGCTACCTGACAGTTTTTGCAGTAGAATGATCATTATTTCATCAAAACTGAAAATACCATAATGTTTCAACCAGAAGATTGCAAAGCTGTACTTAATTATATTACTCATCGGTATCAAAACATTTCTTGAACTACATATCCCAGCCTCCTTCCCCTACCTTTGCACGCTGGATAGCTTGTCGTTCTCTGTCGTTTTGCTGGCTCGAAATGGCATGGGGAAAAAACTCATTTTGCCCCTTGCAATGTCATCTGCGACGGCCTAAACACACGCCACCAACGCGGCGGCGACGCCACCGCAGTCCCGGAAACTGGTGAGAGCCGATAGCTCAGCTGGTAGAGCAACTGACTTTTAATCAGTAGGTCCAGGGTTCGAACCCCTGTCGGCTCACCAAGTTTTCCAGAGACTTAGCCAATCATTCAGACAATCGCATATTCGGGCTCGCTCGCGAGCAGACATGGCACCTGACTTGTACACAGTCAGAACCATGTTCCTTCAGATTGCATTTTAGACACGCAGAATAAGAGCTTCACGCACGCAGCGGACGAAACGTCCCCTGCGTCAGATGTGTTGAGACACGTCAGCAGAATCGAAGGCTCGGAAGAAATCGGCAACTATTCCGAAGTCTATCAAAATGACACCGGCCTCAAGAGGCCGGCGTCTGCTCTGCCTCGTGCCTGTTTGCGCCGAACCAACCCTTGACCTTTTCACGCATGGTCTGAAGGCAGACATACAGGATGGGGATCATCAGGATCCCGACGCCTGTCGCAAACAACATGCCCCCGAAAACGGCGAAGCCGATGGCCTTCTGGCTGGCTGCGCCGGCACTGGAGGCTGTCATCAACGGAACGACACCCAGAAGGAACGACAAGGCTGTCATCATCACGGCCCTGAACCGCAGGTGCGCAGCTTCAACTGCCGCTTCCGTAATGGATTTACCTGCTGCACGCTGCTCCATCGCGAATTCGACAATCAGAATCGCGTTCTTAGCCCCCATGCCGACAAGCATGATCATTCCGATCTGCGTATAGAGATTGACGTCGCCTCCCGTAACGAAGACGGCAAACAACGCGCCGAAAATGGCAAAGGAGACTGACATCAGGATCGCCAGCGGCATCGTCCAGCTTTCGTACTGAGCCACCAGGAACAGATAGGTGAACAGGATCGACAGCAGCAGGATGAACATGACGATCTGCCCTGCCCCGAGCTGCTGCAGCGCCGTGCCGGTCCATTGGGTCGTATAGCCGGGCGGAAGCGCTTCCTTGGCGGCGGCTTCGACGTCGTTGATGACGACACCGGTCGACGCTCCCGGGGCGGGGTCTGCCATCACCGCAGCAGACCGGAACATGTTGTAACGCGTTAGGATCTGCGGCCCGAGAACGTTCTCCGTGGTCAGGATGCTTGTCATCGGAACCATGGTTCCTTCGGATGATCGCACATAAAGCCTGCCGATATCCTCGACACGGTCCCTGTATTCCCCCTCGGCCTGGATCATCACCTTGTAGACCCGGCCGAAAATGTTGAAGTCGTTGATGTAGTACGACCCGAGATACGCCTGAAGGGTGTTGAAGACATCCGAAACGTTCACGCCAAGAGATTTGGCTCTCTCGCGGTCCAGATTGACGAAGATCTGCGGCACGTTTGCGCGGAA
The DNA here is from genome assembly GCA_008107755.1 of Rhodobacterales bacterium. GTDB lineage: Bacteria > Pseudomonadota > Alphaproteobacteria > Rhizobiales > Stappiaceae > Roseibium. The sequence continues at coordinate 189,117 of VIRH01000082.1, read as the reverse complement.
GGTCGAATAGGCTCTGCCGATGGCCTGGCTCTGGTTGGCCGAATAGATCAGCGATCCGAGTGCCGAGGCGAGATCCTGCGGTGAGCCATCACCAGTCTGCTGCAACATGGCCTGAACGCCGCCGGTCGTTCCGAGACCCGGGATCGGCGGCGGATTGAATGCCACGATATTGGCGCCCGGGATGGTCGAGAAGTCGGCCCAGAATTTTGCCAGGATCGCATTGATACGAAGGTTCGGCGCCTGCCGATCCTCCCAACTCGTCATGGTCGCAATGACAAGCGCCGCGTTCGATGAGGTCGCTCCGTTGAGGATCGAATACCCGTTGACGATCACGACATCCTTCACGCCCGGCGTCTTCGATGTCAGGTCGACGACCTGCTTCGTGACTTCTTCGGTACGCTCAAGAGACGCACCGTCCGGAAGCTGCACATCGACCATCAGGTAGCCCTGATCTTCCGACGGAAGAAAGCCCTGGGGAAGCGTACCGCCCAGAGTGACGATCAACGCCACCGCCCCCGCCACGACGACAAGCCCGATGAACGCAACGCGCACAAGGCGACGCACGACAGCTGAATAACCGTTTCGCACGCCGTTGATGCCGCGGTCGAACAGCCCCATGATTCCCCTCGGGGGACCCGACCGACGCTTCAGGATCAGACCGCAGAGCGCCGGCGACAAAGTCAGCGCGTTCACGGAGGAGATCAGAACCGAAATGGAGATCGTCGCGGCAAACTGCGAGTAAAGCCGGCCAGTGATCCCCGGCATGAAGATCGTTGGCACGAAAACAGCCAGAAGCACCAGCGTCGTCGCAATGATCGGACTGGTGATCTGCTCCATCGACTTGGCCGTCGCCTCCTTGGGCGGCAGCCCATCTTCCTCCATCGTTCGCTCAACGTTTTCCACGACCACGATTGCGTCATCGACAACGATGCCGATGGCGAGGACAAGTGCGAAGAGCGAAATCGTGTTGAGTGTCATCCCGAGTGCGAGCAGCACAGCGAATGTGCCGATCAGCGAAACCGGAATTGCGATGGTCGGAATGATCGTCGCCCGCCAGTTGCCGAGGAAAATGAACACCACGGACACAACCAGCAGGAACGTCAGGAACAGTGTGGTGATCACGTCTTTCAATGACTGGGACACGAAGTCCGTCGTGTTGAATGGAACACCGTATTCCATGTCGGAGGGGAAATTCTCCGACAGGCTGTCGAGCCGCTCCAGAACGGCTTCGGACACCTGCAGAGCGTTGGCCCCAGGCGCCTGATAGATCGCAAGAACCGTAGCCGGCTTGCTGTTGTATTCACCGGAAGCTGAATAATACTGCGCACCCAGATCCACCCGGGCGACGTCGCCGATCCGGACAACGGCTCCATCCGAGCCGGTCCTCAGAATGATGTCCTTGAACTCCTGGACGCTCGTCAGGCGGCCCTTGGCCTTGATCGTATATTGAAACTGCTGTCCGGACGGCACGGGCGGCGCACCGATCTGGCCGGCTGCGACCTGGATGTTCTGGTCCTCGACCGCCGAGATGAAGTCCGAAGGCGTCATGCCGAGGCTGACAAGCCGGTCTGGATCCAGCCAGATTCGCATGCCATAGGCGAAATCCGTCATCACATCCGCATTGCCGACGCCCGGGACGCGTGCGAGCGCGTCCTTGAGGTTGATCGACGCGTAGTTCGACAGAAACACTGGATCGTAGGTACCGTTCGGCGAATAGAGCGTGATCACCAGCAACATGTTCGTGCTGGCCTTCTGAACAGTCACACCATTCGAGGTCACCACGCTCGGCAACTGGCTGGTTGCCTGACTGACACGGTTCTGGGTGTTGACGGTTGCGATATCGGGATCGGTTCCGACATCGAAGGTCACGTTCAGCGAATAGTTGCCCGTGTCATTGCTTGTCGACTGCATGTAGATCATGTTGTCGACGCCGTTGACCTGCTCCTCGATCGGAGCGGCGACGGTCTCCTCAAGCACTTCGGCGTTGGCGCCGGTATAGCTTGCAGTGACGTTCACGACGGGCGGCGTGATGTTGGGAAACTGCTCGACCGGCAGCGAAATGTAGCCGAGCGCTCCGGCGATGGTAATGACGATCGAAATAACCAGCGCGAACTTCGGCCGGTAGATAAAGAAGCGGGAAAACATTCAGTTCTGCCCCGCTGGCTTGGTTGCGAGGACGGGATTGACCACGACGCCGGGACGAACCTTCTGCAGGCCCTCGACAATCACTTCCTCGCCTTCCGTCAGCCCCTTGGTGACCACATATTCCGTATCGACCTGCTGGCCGAGATCGACATATTTCTGCGCGACCTTCTTGTCGGAGGTGATCGCAAGAGCAAAAGCCCCTTCCTGATCACGCTGGATCGCAGCCTGGGGTACGACAAGCGCGGTTTCGGACTTCGGAGCTTCCAGGACCACCGTCACATAGGTACCCGCAAGAAGCTTGACGTCCTTGTTATCGAATTGACCGCGGAAGGAAATCGTCCCGGTGTTGGGATCGACGCTATTGTCGACATAGACGATCTTTCCCTTCTCGTCGTAGGTCTCACCGTTCGGCAGGACCAGACCGATACTCGGCGACTTGTCCTCGGAGATGTCATCAGGGTTGATGCCGTGGGTCTTCACCGCATTCAGATACTGCGACTCGCTGACGGAGAAATTCACATAGACCGGCGCCAGCTGAACGAGATTGGCGAGCGGATCCGTGCTCGGGCCAACAAGCTCTCCGATGCTGTAGGTCGACTTGCCGAGCTGTCCTGCGAATGGCGCTGAAATATCCGTGTAGCTGAGGTTGAGTTGCGCCTGCTGGACTTCCGCCTGGGAAGCTTGAACCGAAGCCTCGGCCTGCTGTTTCTGCGCCAGCGTCGCATCGTAGTTTGCCTGAGAAATATGCCCCTTCTTGAGAAGATCTTCATCCCGGCGCTCGTTGGCGGACTGAAGATTGGCATTGGCCTGGGCACTCGCGAGATCCGCCTGCGCCTTGGACAGGGCGGCCTGATACTGATCCTTCTCGATCGTATAGATCAACTCGCCTTTCTTCACCTTGGACCCGTCGGCCACAGGCTTGGTTTCCAGAAAGCCGCGGACCCTCGCAACCAGTTCCACCCGATCGACCGCCGCAACCTGGCCAACGAAACGCGCGCTTTGCCGGACGTCCTTGCTGGTCACCTTGGCAACCGTCACCGACGGTGGCGGCGCGGCCGGCGCCTCAGCCTTCTTCGTGTCGTCCGAACATGCAGCGACAAAGGTTCCGGCAAGGGCCGCGATGGCAATGGTTCGGTGGAAATGTGCAAGACGCAACAAGATCATTCGATAGGCTCCGCAGTCTGACCGGATGGTCGAGCGTGTATTTTGATGTCACTATAAGAGGGCAGGTTGATTCAACAAGTTAATAATGACCGCAAGACGCTGCGTTCTCGCTATTTCTCATCCGGGCGGTCAGATATGCATAACAAAATGCAACCTATTAAGACCCGTGCGGCCAGTAATGCATGGCGCGTCATTTCAAAGGATTAAGAATAACCGTCACACCAAAAAGACTGTCTCCCGGCACGATTTTTCGCTGGTCCAGGCCGGCACACCCGACCTCGATCGCGGCAATCTGCGGAAACGGACCGACGGTCACATTCGAGACCGCAACGTCAAAGAGAGCTTGGCAAGCCATTGGCGTGAGAACCGAAATCGTTCCGCGCGGGGTTTCTAGCGTCAGCCCCAGACTTGTCGCTCTCATCTCCCGCAGACCAGTAAAGGCCCCCAGAAATTCATGATGGTCGGACGGGTCCGACGCACAAAGATGCACCGAATCGATTCGCTGCGCCCCGTTGGAATGCGTCTGGAACGCCTCTTTCCAGAAATTTTCCGGAAACCGGTTGTGACAGGTGAAGAAACCGATGTCAGGCGCGAGGGGGTCACGTACATGTGTCAGATCAAAGGCGACCTGAACAGTTGATCCGTCTGGTAGATTGGCGACGCGCTCGAAGGAAAACGGTTCGAAGACGTCGAGACCGGCCTTGAGAAAGGACTCCCGGTCGGCCGCCGCATCCCGGCTTTCCAGAACCAGCATGCTGGCCCCTTCCCGCTTTGACAGAAAGTCCCGATTGAAGGCACCGAACGAAAAGGTCTTGCCGATCGGCTCGGGAATGCGGGACGCATCGGCGATGCTCAGGAGCTCGATGAAAAAACCATCCAGCTGAACAAGCCTGTTCGCAGTTCCCCATGGATGCCGGTTTTCCGGGGTCACCGTGAACCCCAGCGCGGAATACGCCGCTGCCGCGGCATCGAGGTCCCTCACCGCGACAACGATATGGTCGAGCCCCCGCGCCATGTCTTTTCCCTGTTGCAGCCGCCGATCGTCAGACCAGGCGGCTTTGCTTCATCGCCGCTTCGATAAAGGAAGCGAACAGAGGGTGAGGTTCGAACGGGCGCGATTTCAGCTCCGGATGATACTGAACGCCGATGAACCAGGGATGGTCTTCGATTTCCACCGTTTCGGGCAACACACCATCCGGCGACGTGCCAGCAAAGATCAGACCGCAGTCCTCAAGCTGCTCCCGGTAGCCGATGTTCACCTCGTAGCGGTGACGGTGGCGCTCGGAAATCGTGTTGCTACCATAGATATCCGCAATCCTGGAGCCTGCCTTGAGACTTGCGGGATAGGCGCCCAGACGCATCGTCCCGCCAAGATCACCCTCCGCGTGACGAACTTCCTTATCGTTGCCTTTCGTCCATTCCGTCATAAGGCCGACGACTGGTTCCTTGGTCGGGCCGAATTCCGTGGAATTGGCTTCCTTGATGCCAGCAAGGTTTCTTGCCGCTTCCAGAACGGCCATCTGCATGCCGAAACAGATACCAAAATAAGGAATGTTGCGCGTTCTGGCGTAATGCGCGGCTGCAATCTTGCCTTCCGCACCCCGTTCGCCGAACCCACCGGGCACCAGAATGCCTTGAACCCCTTCAAGATACGGGCTCGGGTCTTCCTTTTCGAACGTCTCGGAATCGATCCAGTCGAGCTGCACCTTGACACGGTTGGCGATCCCGCCGTGCACCAGCGCCTCGATCAGCGACTTGTAGGCGTCCTTGAGAACAGTGTACTTGCCGACAATCGCGATCTTGACCTCGCCCTCAGGATTGGCGACGGCGCTCGAGATGCCTTCCCAGCGATCGAGAACGGGTGCCGGAGCCCCCTTCAGGCCGAATGCTGCCAGAACCTCGTCATCGAGGCCTTCCTTGTGATAGGCGATCGGCACATCGTAGATCGACTTCACATCATAGGCCGGAATGACAGCGCTCTCCCGAACGTTACAGAAAAGGGAAAGCTTGCGCTTTTCCGTTTCCGGGATCGGACGATCGCATCGGATCATGAGGATGTCCGGCTGAATGCCGATCGAGCGGAGTTCCTTCACCGAATGCTGGGTCGGCTTGGTCTTCATCTCGCCCGCGCTCGGAATAAACGGCATCAGGGTCAGATGCACGTAGACGACGTCGCCCCGCGGCAGGTCGTTTCCGAGCTGGCGAATCGCCTCGAAGAACGGAAGTCCCTCGATGTCACCAACCGTTCCGCCGATCTCGACCAGAACGAAGTCGTAGCCTTCGTTGCCGGTGCGGACGAAGTTCTTGATCGCGTCGGTCACGTGGGGAATCACCTGGACCGTGCCGCCGAGATAATCTCCGCGCCGCTCCTTGGCGATGATGTCCTGATAGATGCGGCCGGTGGTGATGTTGTCCTGCTGATTGGCCGGACGCCCGGTAAACCGTTCGTAGTGCCCGAGATCGAGATCGGTCTCCGCCCCGTCATCGGTGACGAAACACTCGCCATGCTGATACGGGCTCATGGTGCCCGGATCCACGTTCAGATACGGGTCAAGCTTCCGGAGGCGGACCTTGTATCCGCGAGCCTGAAGCAATGCCCCCAATGCAGCCGAAGCCAGACCTTTTCCAAGCGAGGAAACCACGCCGCCGGTGATGAAAATGTATCGCGCCATGGACCAATACCATATCCTTGCCGAGGGTCATTTGACACTCGGGAGTTGCGTTCTTAACACATAAAAATGCCCTGCGAGATCAGCCGCAGGGCACATTGTCGGAGTGTCGGGACCTTATCGTCCGCGGGCGCCGCCTAGTCCGCCGAAGGAACTTGCGGGCCGGAAGGCTGTTCGCCCAATCCCTTCAGGGAGTCGAGGATGCCGCTGTCGCCGTCGGCATTGCCGTCGGCAGGAACCGCAGGCGCGCTGTCGCCGGAAACCGGAGCTGCGTCAAGAATTGACGAGGGGCTATCGTGATTCTTCGCGATCAGGCTGAGGGCCAGTGAGGTTGCGAAAAAGGCGATGGCGAGGATTGCCGTCGCGCGGGTCAGGATATTCGCAGTCCCGCGGCTGGACATGAGCCCGCCTCCTCCGCCGCCTCCCATACCCAGAGCGCCGCCTTCAGAGCGCTGAAGGAGGACAACAAGCACCAGGGCCAAAACGACCATCAGGTGGATGACGATGACTACGGTTTCCATCGAATGCCATTCTGTCTTGAATTCAGGTTTGGCGGCCTTCTACACCAGACGCCGCCAGCTTTCCACCCTTCAATTGAGCGTTCGGAGGACAAGCGTCAAGATCCAGATGGATCAGGCGTAGGCCTTGAGAATACCGATAAAGTCGTCTGACTTGAGGCTCGCGCCACCGACGAGGGCGCCGTTGACGTCCGTGACAGCCATCAGTTCCGCCGCATTTGCAGGTTTCACCGATCCACCGTAGAGCAACCGCATCGCCTCGCCTTCCCCGCCGAACCGTGCGGACAGATTGGCGCGCATCGCCTTGTGCACCTCCTCGACATCGCCGGCAGTCGGCGTCAGGCCGGTTCCGATCGCCCAGACCGGCTCATAGGCAACGACAGTGTTCGCAGCGGTCGCACCATCAGGCACCGAGCCGTTCAACTGGCGCTCAACGACAGAAAGAGCATTTCCCGCCTTGCGCTCTTTTTCAGTCTCGCCGACGCAGATGATTGCCAGCAGCCCGGCACGCCAGGCAGCCATGGCCTTTGCCGCCACCTTATCGTCGCCTTCGCCATGATCCGTCCGCCGCTCCGAGTGCCCGACGATCACCGCCGTCGCCCCGGCATCGCGCAGCATTTCAGCCGAAACATCGCCCGTGTGCGCACCGGATGCATCCGGGTGGCAGTCCTGACCGCCGATGGCCATTGATCCACCTGCTGCCTTGCCGGCCATAGCGCCGATGAGCGTTGCCGGTGCACAGATCATCGTATCGACACTTTGCGACAGAGCACTCGAGATCCCCGCGGACATCCTGCCGAATTCTTCCAGATCGGCGAGAAGGCCGTTCATCTTCCAGTTGCCTGCAACCAGCGGCTTGACGGTCACGCTCATGTCTCTTCCTACTCCCTGCGACGCTCTTGTAATTCCAGCCTATAGAGCAGATGCCGGGAAGTGTTGCAATCTCCCTGTTTTTGTGAAAATCGGGTGCCGCCTGGAAGTTTGCACGAGGCCGCCTTGCGGCAGCGGCATCACCTCATTATGATCCGCCCGCTCCGGCTAGGGCCGGCGTCTGCCGGCGGGGTGTCCGGGAGGCGGTTCAGACAAGAATACGGGAGACGTCATGCTTGACGCGCTGCGCAAGAGCGCCGGCAGCTGGGTTGCCAAACTCTTTATTGCTTTGCTTATCCTCAGCTTTGCCGTGTGGGGCATCAGCGGGTTCCTGACCGGTGTCGGTCAGAACACCGTGGCGAAGGTAGGCAACTCGGAAGTCTCTCTTTTCGATTTCGATCGAACATACCGGCAGGACCTCAACACGCTGAGCCAGCAATTCGGCCGGCAGCTGACGCTTGCCGAAGGTGCTTCCATCGGTGTGCCTCAGCAGACACTCGGCAAACTCGTCGCCGAAGCAGCGATGAACAGCACCGCGCAGGATCTCAAGCTCGGCATCTCCAACGAGGAGCTTGGAACGATCATCCAGTCCGATCCCGCCTTTCGCGGGCTGAGTGGCCGCTACGATCGCAACCGCCTTCAGCAGGTTCTCCAGTCCAACGGCTACACGGAAGACGAATACGTCCTTCAGCGACGCAAGGTTGCCGAGCGCACCCAGATCGCGGAAGGCATTACCGGTGCAATGCAGGTTCCGACTGCCTATCTCGAGGCGCTTGCCGCCTATACCGGCGAAACACGCACGGCCGACTACCTTCTCGTCACGCCTGAAACGGTCGGCGATATCGCAGATCCTTCGGAAGACGTGCTCAGCACCTACTTCGAAGAACACAAGGCCGATTTCAAGGCACCCGAGTACCGCGAGATCAAGTACATTTCGCTTACGCCGGACGATATCCTGCATCCCGAGGAAATCACGGACCAGGAGGCCCGCGATGAATATGACCGGCAGTCCGGCGATTTCTTCCAGCCCGAACGCCGGCGGCTCCGTCAGATGACGTTCCAATCCGAGGAAGACGCGAACAAGGCGGCTGCCGAGATTGCCGAAGGAAAAACCTTTGGAGACCTGATGACCGAGCGGAACCTGACAGAAAATGACGTCAGCCTCGGCGTGATGGCAAAATCGGATTTTCTCGATGAGGCACTGGCCGATGCAGCTTTTTCGCTCGAAGACGGCGGCACCAGCGGCGCGATCGACGGACGATTTGCAACCGCAATCGTGAATGTGCAGGAAATTCTCCCCGCCGCAGCGAAGCCGTTCGAGGACGTCAAGGAAGAGATCAAGACCGACCTTGCACGGGATCAGGCGCGCGGTGAAATTCTCGAAGTCGTAGATGAAGTTGAAGACGCTCGCGCCGGCGGCGCAACGCTGGAAGAGATAGGAGACCGCTTTTCGATCGACGTCGACACTTCCGAGGCATTCGACGCGTCCGGCAACGGCATGGATGGGTCCAAGGTCACACTGCCGGATTCCGACGAGCTTGTTGCCGGAACTTTCGACAGCGACATCGGCATTGAAAACGACGTGCTTCAGACCGGCAATCAGGGCTACCTCTGGTATGAGGTCAGCAAGGTTACGCCCACGCGCGACCGGCCCCTTGACGAGGTTCGCTCCGATGTCGTCGCCGCATGGAAGGCCGGGGAACTCGAGAAGCGTCTCAACGATGTTGCAGAAGACTATCTTGCAAAGCTTCAGTCAGGCACACCTATCGCGGATGTCGCGCAGACTGCAGGCCTGGACGTCCAGTCCGCCGAAGGCCTGAAGCGTAACACGCCCGCGGATGTCTTCGGTGAGGAGGCGCTCGCCGCGGTCTTCTCCGGCCCCGTCGGCACCCGCTCCGCCACCCCGACGGCAGACGGCACCGGAAAGCTCGTGCTCGTGGTGACCGGAGCAACGGTGCCGGAGTTCGACCCATCCTCAGAAGAAGTGACTGCAATGGAGACACAGCTTTCCCAGCAAATGCAGGACTCCATCCTTGGTCAGTTCATTACCGATCGCGAAAACAAGGCAGGCGTTGAAATCAACCAGGCCGCTGTCTCGCAGGTGATCGGACTTAACCAGAACTGAATGCGCTGAAGCACCGTGCGTCAATCGGGACGCACGGTGCAGCGGCGCTCTGGCATCAAGCAACTTAATCATGTTCAATCAGCCTGATCGAACATCCGTTGATTCAGCAGGTGACCCACCACATGAGCACGTTCAAGGACTTCATCGCCAAGGTCGCTGACGGGCACGCCCTCACGCCGGAAGAGGCGCGCGAAGCCTTTGAAGTGATTCTGAGTGGCTCCGCCACCCCTTCGCAGCTCGGCGGTTTCCTGATGGCGCTCCGCGTTCGAGGCGAAAGCATTGCCGAAGTCACGGGCGCCGTGGAAACGATGCGGGCCAAGATGCTTCCTGTCGAGGCCCCTGACGATGCGATGGATATCGTGGGAACTGGCGGCGACAGCACCGGCACCTACAACATTTCGACCTGTACCTCGCTTGTGGTGGCCGCTTGCGGCGTTCCCGTCGCCAAACACGGCAACCGCTCACTCTCCTCCAAGTCCGGTTCGGCCGAGGCTCTGGCGGAACTTGGCATCAACATCGATATCGGCCCGGACAAGATTGCCGAGTGCATCCGCACTGTCGGGATCGGATTCATGTTCGCGCCGCTTCACCATGCGGCCATGAAGCATGTCGGCCCGACGCGCGTTGAACTGGGGACACGGACGATCTTCAATCTCCTTGGCCCGCTCTCGAATCCGGCACGCGTCAGGCGCCAGATGGTCGGCGTTTTTGCCGAAAAGTGGGTCGAACCGGTGGCGCAGGCGCTGAAGCGACTTGGTTCGGAAAAGGCATGGGTCGTTCATGGCTCGGATGGCATGGACGAGATAACGACGACCGGTCCGACATTCGTCAGCGAATTGAAGGATGGCGACATCAGATCGTTCGAGATCTCGCCGGCAGACGTCGGACTTGATCTGGCGCAGCCGAACGACCTCAAGGGCGGTTTGCCGGCAGAGAATGCCGCCGCCTTGCGCGACGTTCTGGCGGGAACGCGCAATGCCTATCGCGATATCGTCCTTTTCAACGCCGCAGCCTCATTGCTTGTTGCGGACAAGGTTTCGAACCTCAAGGACGGCGTGGGCATGGCGGAAGCAGCGCTCGACGACGGCTCGGCCGCCGCCACATTGGAAAAGCTCGTTTCAGCCTCGAACGGATAGTCAAGATGGCCGACATTCTCCAGAAAATCGAAGCCTACAAACGCGAGGAAATCGCGGCTGCCAAAGCGGCGGTACCCCTTGCAGATCTAAAGGCCAGAATCGCGGACGCCGCACCGGTACGTGGTTTCCAGGACGCGATCGTCAGAAAGCATGATCGCGGCGAATATGCCCTCATTGCCGAAGTCAAGAAGGCCAGCCCATCCAAAGGCCTGATCCGAGCCGACTTTGATCCGCCGCTGCTGGCAAAGGCCTATGAGAGTGGCGGCGCCGCCTGCCTCTCGGTTCTGACCGACGGCCCCTCGTTTCAGGGAAAGCCGGAGTTTTTGTCCGCTGCACGTGACGCCGTGTCACTTCCCGTCCTGCGCAAGGACTTTCTCTACGACGTCTATCAGGTCTTTGAAGCCCGCGCCTGGGGCGGCGACTGCATTCTCGTCATCATGGCCGCGGTCGATGACGAAACGGCAAAAGCTCTGGAAGACACTGCGCTCGACCTCGGAATGGACGTCTTGATCGAAGTCCACAGCGCCGAAGAACTTGAACGCGCTCTGAAGCTGAAATCGAAGTTGGTCGGGGTCAACAACCGGAACCTCAAGACGTTCGAAACTCGTCTCGAGACGAGCGAGGAACTTGCACCGGGCATTCCCGCAGACCGGATCATCGTGGGAGAATCAGGACTTTTCACGCCGGCAGACCTTGCGCGCATGAACAACGCCGGAATCTCGACCTTCCTGATCGGTGAAAGCCTGATGCGGCAGGAAGATGTTGCTGAGGCAACCCGAACGCTTCTGGCGAAGCCCGCACTCACCGGCGTGGCCTAGAACCTCATGAGCGACGACAACTCCAGGCTGACCCATCTGGATGAAGCTGGCGCAGCCAACATGGTTGACGTCTCCGGCAAAGATGCAACTCACCGTATCGCAGTCGCGACCGGAAGCGTCACCATGCGCCCGGAAACGCTCGAACTGATCCTCTCGGGGAACGCCAAGAAAGGCGATGTGATCGCGACCGCGCGCATTGCCGGGATCATGGCGGCGAAACGGACCCACGAGCTCATCCCCTTGTGCCATCCGCTGATGCTCTCCAAGGTGTCGGTCGATATCGAGGCCGACGAGACCCTTCCGGGCCTCGTCGTGACCGCGACGACCAAGGTCAGTGGTCAGACCGGCGTCGAAATGGAGGCACTTACGGCCTGCTCGATAACTTGCCTGACGATCTACGACATGGCGAAGGCGGTCGACCGTGGAATGGTGATCGGAGACATTCGCCTGCTTGAAAAAGACGGTGGAAAGTCCGGGCACTGGACGATCGAAAAAGACGGTAGCAAAGGCGGAACGTAATGAGCCTGATGCCGGTTTCCGAAGCTATGGACAAGCTTCTGTCGGGCGTGGAGACGCTCGAGAGCGAGCTGATACCGCTCGACAAGGCGAACGGTCGCTTTCTGGCAGCGCCCCTCGCTTCCAGACGAACCCAGCCGCCCTTTGCCGCTTCCGCCATGGACGGCTACGCCATTCGTCATGACGATGTCGCTAGAAACGCCCGAGAGCTTGACGTGGTCGGCGAGGCACCGGCGGGCCATGGGTTTGAAGGCGTGGTTTCCGCCGGGCAGACAGTCCGCATCTTCACCGGTGCGCCGCTGCCCGAAGGAACCGATACGATTCTCATCCAGGAGGATGCCGACCGGACAGAAAACAGAATCACAGTCAGGGAAGTACCGGCACACGGCGCGTATGTCAGACCCGCCGGGCTCGACTTTTCTGAAGGCGAAACCCTGCTGACACCTCCTCTGCGGATCGGCTACCGGCAACTCGCCCTCGCAGCTGCAATGAACCATGCGGAGATCCCTGTCGTCAGGCAGCCCAGGGTCGCGATTCTGGCGACGGGAGACGAGCTTGTACGACCAGGTGCCGAGCCGGGACCTGACCAGATCATCGCGTCCAATCATGCCGGTATCGCGGCACTTGTTGAAGACTGCGGCGGCCTGCCGCTCGATCTCGGCATCTCGCCGGACGACCCCGAACAACTTGCCATGCACGTTCGCAAGGCGATCACCGAAGAGGCCGATATCCTTGTCACGCTCGGAGGCGCATCCGTCGGAGACCATGATCTCGTTCAGGACGTACTAGGTCAGGAAGGCATGGACCTTGCCTTCTGGCGGATCGCGATGCGTCCCGGAAAACCTCTGATGGCCGGACGGCTCGGCAAGACCCGTGTTCTCGGCCTCCCGGGCAATCCCGTTTCGAGCCTCGTCTGCGGTCTCCTGTTCCTGAAACCGCTCATGGCAAGAATGCTGGGACAGCGGCCGGAGGCAACGGATGTGCGCCACGCGGTGCTGGAAGGAAACCTTCCCGAGAACGACCGACGTCAGGACTATGTCCGCGCAACGGTTCGCATCGGAGAGGACGAGCAGCTTGTCGTAACGCCTTTCGCGAAGCAGGACAGCTCAATGCTCCACCTTTTGGCAAGATCCGGCGCCCTCATCGTGCGTCCGCCCCACGCCCCGGCGGAAAATGCCGGCGCCTCGGTGCCTGTTCTGGTGCTTTGAGCATCGCGCGGCTTTTCTGCCATTCCGTGCCTTTGGACATGAAAAACCCGGCGATAGACGCCGGGTTTCCTTTGAAGCGCGCTTGATAGGCTTCAACTTGCCGCAATAGCCCTCTTCGCCATGACCGTAACCAGATTGGCCCGGTATTCCGAAGACCCGTGAATATCGCTCAGCATGTCGCCGTCATTCACGTGAATGCCTGCAACTGCGTCTGGAGCCCAGTTGGACCCGAGCGCGCTTTCCATCTCGGCAACCCGGAAAACACCATCACTTCCGGCACCGGTCACTGCGACCCGCACCGATCCGTCAGCCTGCTGGGAGACAAAGACACCTGCCATTGCATAGCGGGACGCCGGGTTGGGATACTTGGAGTATCCGGATTTCTGCGGCACTGGAAACGACACGGAAACGACAATTTCATCGTCTTCCAGCGCGGTTTCGAACATGCCGACAAAAAAATTTTCCGCAGCAATCGAACGCTTGCTGGTCTTGACGGTTGCATTCAATCCGACGAGACCCGCCGGATAGTCGGCAGCCGGATCGTTGTTGGAAATGGATCCGCCGATCGTGCCCATGTGCCGCACCGCGGGATCGCCGATACCGGAAGCGAGCGTCGCAAGGCCGGGAAGTTTCTCGCGCACGACATCGGATGTCGCAACCTCAGAATGGGTCGTCGCAGCGCCGATCACAACCGCATCGCCTTCGACCTTGATCCCTTTGAGGTCAGGAATTTTCGTCAGGTCGACAAGATCGCTCGGGGCAGCAAGGCGTTGTTTCATGGTCGGCAGCAGGGTCTGCCCGCCGCCCAGAAATTTTCCGTCTTCGGCTTTCCCGATGAGCGCGGCGGCTTCTGAAACGGAGCCAGCCCGGTGATATTGTGTCTCGTACATTTCGCATCTCCCACGAAAATGGGTTCAAATTAATCCGTGATCGTTTGACGACGGGGGCTAAGAAACCTGAGAAGCAGGCGTGCAGCGGCAGTTCGCCTGACCAACGCCCTTCCCTTGCTCATGTCCTTACCCCGTCGTCGCTCATTCTTATTCGGCCGCCTGCCGCATGGAGGACTTGCAAAGCGCCCAGACCTTTTCCGCTGATGCCGGCATGGACAAATCGTTGCTGCCAATCGCGTCGGTGATCGCATTGATGACTGCAGGGGGAGAGCCGATCGCCCCCGCCTCGCCACAGCCTTTCATGCCGAGCGGATTACCAGGACAGACCGTCTCATGTGTCGAGAGGTTGAAGGACGGAACGTCGTCTGCCCGGGGCATCGTGTAGTCCATGTAGGACGCGGTCAAAAGCTGGCCGTTTTCGTCATAGGCGGCATTTTCAAGCAATGCCTGGCCAATGCCTTGGGCGAGGCCCCCATGCACCTGGCCTTCAACGATCATCGGATTGATGACTTTGCCGAAATCGTCCGCCGCAACAAAGTTGACGATTTCCGTGCGGCCCGTCTCCGGATCGATCTCGACCTCGCAGATATATGTACCGGCCGGGAAAGTGAAGTTGGTCGGATCGTAGAAAGCCCCTTCCTTCAGACCCGGCTCCATGCCTTCAGGCAGATTGTGCGCCGTGTAGGCGGCAAGGGCTACCTCGGTGAAAGACAGTTTCTTGTCCGTTCCCGCAACCTTGAGCTCGCCGCCCTCGATCTGGATATCGGCCTCCGAAGCCTCCATCAGGTGAGCGGCGATCTTCTTGGCTTTGGTTTCCACCTTGTCGAGCGCCTTTACGATCGCCGACATGCCGACCGCGCCGGACCGCGATCCGTAAGTCCCCATGCCGAACTGAACCTTGTCGGTATCGCCATGAACGATGGAAATCGCATCCGTGTCGAGACCAAAGCGTTCGGAAATGAGCTGCGCAAATGTCGTCTCGTGTCCCTGGCCATGACTGTGGGAGCCTGTCAACACTTCAACAGTGCCAACCGGATTGACCCGAACTTCCGCCGATTCCCATAGTCCGACGCCAGCGCCTAGCGAACCGACTGCGGCCGACGGCGCGATACCGCACGCTTCGATGTAGCAAGACATGCCGATCCCGCGCAGCTTGCCGCGAGAGGCGGCTTCCGCCTTGCGGGCGGCAAAGCCGTCATAATCGGCAGCTTTCAGTGCCGCGTCCAGGGTCGCGTCATAATCGCCCGCGTCATAACACATGATCACCGGGGTCTGGTGCGGGAACGACTTGATGAAATTCTTTCGCCTGAAATCCGCCGGCGACATGCCGACTTCACGTGCCGCAGTCTCGATCACACGCTCCAAAAGGAACGTTGCTTCCGGCCGCCCTGCCCCGCGATAGGCATCGACTGGCGCGGTGTTGGTATAGACCGTCTTGACGTTGGCGTGGATGGCCGGAATGTCGTACTGACCGGACAGGAGCGTCGCGTAAAGGTAGGTCGGAACCGATGAGGAAAACAGCGACATGTAGGCGCCGATGTTGGCAACCGTCTTCACACGAAGACCAAGGATCTTGTTGTCGGCGTCCAGTGCGAGTTCCGCCTCCGAGCGATGGTCGCGCCCATGCGCATCCGTCAGGAACGCTTCAGTCCGGTCCGAAACCCATTTGACCGGTCGGCCGACCCGCTTCGACGCCCAAAGACAAACCATCTCCTCCGGATAGATGAAGATCTTGGACCCGAAACCACCACCCACATCCGGTGCAATCACCCGAAGCTTGTGCTCTGGCGCCACGTTGTAGAAGGCCGACAGGACCAGGCGGGCGACGTGCGGGTTCTGGGATGTTGTGTAGAGCGTGTAATGCTCGTCGCCGTCATTATAACTGGCGACAGCGGCCCTCGGCTCCATCGGATTCGGAACCAGCCGATTGTTCTGAATCTGCATGCGAGTCACATGCGCGGCATTTTCGAATGCCGCATTGGTGGCTGCCTCGTCGCCGATCTCCCAATCGTAAATCAGGTTGCCTTCGGCCTCTGGGTGGAGTTGAGGCGCGCCTTCATCCAGCGCTGCGAGAGGATCGGCGACTGCCGGCAGTTCCTCATAGTCAACGACAACCGCGTCGGCAGCGTCACGCGCCTGGGCTTGCGTGTCGGCAACCACGACGGCTACCGCCTGACCGACAAAACGCACGGTTTCCGGTTCCAGCGCGCGCCATCCGCCCATCTTCATGGGCGAACCGTCCTTGGAGTGAATCATCCAGCCGCAAATCAGGTTTCCGATGCCATCGCCAACGAGCTGGTCGCCAGACAGAACCGCATCGACGCCAGGCATCAACAGAGCCGCGCTCGAGTCGATCCCCCTGACCTTTGCATGCGCATGCGGAGACCGCACGAATGCCGCAAATCCCATTCCCGGAAGAACAACATCGTCGGTGTACCGACCCTTGCCGGTGATGAACCGCTTGTCTTCCTTGCGCAATGCGCGGGCACCGATCCCTTCAACTGCCATCGTCTCTCTCCCTAAGACTGATCAATCCGGAACCGCCAGACCGGAACTCCTCCACTCGCTCGCTTCAGCGCTGAGGCTTGAGAGCGATCAAATCGACCAGAACCGGCGGCAGGTGACACCTGCGGATATCCTCCTCGCAGGCTTTCACTCATGGATCCTGGGCAATCAGCGCGGGACACCGCGCTTTGAACGTCACGCGCGGCCAATGGCCGCTCGCCTCATTCCGCGGCCTGGGCCATTCCGGCCATCTGGTCGGAGGCTGCTTTGATAGCCTTCACGATGTTATGGTAGCCTGTGCAACGGCAGATGTTGCCTTCCAGCTCGTGCCGAATGGTTGTTTCGTCAAGGTTGCCCGGCCCGTGACGGTTGATCATGTCGACAGCGCTCATGATCATGCCCGGTGTGCAGAAACCGCACTGCAGGCCGTGATGCTCGCGAAACGCCGCCTGTACCGGGTGCAAGTCCCCACCGTTGGCAAGACCTTCCAGAGTGACGACGTCGGCGCCATCTGCCTGAGCGGCCAACATGGTGCAGGACTTCACCGCCTTGCCGTCAACATGCACGACGCATGCACCGCACTGCGACGTGTCACAACCGACATGCGTTCCGGTCAATCCGCGCACTTCGCGGATGAAGGATACGAGCAGCGTACGGTCTTCGACGTCAGCCGATACCGATTTGCCGTTCAATACCATTGAAACTTTCGACATCAATTTCTCTCCCTCAATGACTTTTGTCGACATTCCCCCTGCACTGTGCCGGGATCATGCCTTTTCGCGACCTGCCATTTTCATGATCCGCTCTCTCCCCGGATCACATCAACTCGACCGGGCCGCTCAGCTGGCGAGCGCGAGAACGACGATGACCGCCCCAAGGAGCAGAAGCCCCCACACCATGGGACCGCCGAACACATTGCGCCCGGCTGCAACCTCGAGATTCTCCTCGGCCTGCTGAAACCGCTCTTCAACTGCATGCTCGGTGTCTTCGATGGCGATACGCTTCGCCTCTTCGGCAACACCTTCGTCCAGTTCCTGGTTTTCCAGCGCGACAGTCTCATCCGGCGAAACCGTTTCCACCGAAGCAGCAACAGGCGCGGGTTCGACCGGATCGACAGGATGCGTGGTTCCGGCGGCGACCGGAGATGCATCAGCGCCGCCGCCGACTTTTTCGGAGAATTTTGTGAAGAATTCTTCCGCCATCTTTCGAGCGGTGGAATCGATCAATCGGCTTCCGAGCTGCGCCAGCTTTCCGCCAACCTGCGCCTTGGCATCATAGGTCAGGATCGTTCCGTCACCATCTTCCGTCAGCTTGACGTCTGCCGATCCCTTGGCAAATCCGGCAACACCGCCCTTGCCTTCCCCGGCAATCGTGTAGCTTTCCGGAGGGTTCATGTTTTCGAGCGTCACCGCGCCCTTGAACTTGGCTTTTACGGGGCCGATCTTCGACGTGACGGCGGCTGTCATTTCCGTATCCGAGGTCTTTTCCAGGCTTTCGCAACCGGGAATGCATTCCTTCAGGATTTCCGGATCGTTGAGAGCCTCCCATACGGTTTCGCGCTTGGCCGGTATCCGGTGGGAGCCGTTCATTTCCATAAGTTCTCTCCCCAACTCGCTCTTTGGCGGTTTATTGGCATTGCCTTATTGATACCCGACGCGCTGCCCGCGTCCAGTCTCGAATTGAAATTTAATGAGAACGCGTTTTGCGCAAAAGTTCAATCACTTATCTTGCACACGCGAAAAAACGTGCAAACGAGGCGTAAGCACGAACAGTTGGCCGGCGACCACCGGGATGATCAGGTACGCCATTCGGACGCAGCGTTATCCGAATGCCGCGCCACTGCCCTTGGATCTCTGGATAAAGGACTGAAGATCCTTGCTCCCAAGCGGCTTGGAATAGAGATACCCCTGCAGGTAGTCGCAGTGAAGTTCCTGCATGATCTTGCGCTGGGCCGGCGTTTCGACGCCTTCAGCGGTGATCTTGAGATCGAGAGCCTTCGCGACTGCTATCATCGACTTCACCACGGCCAGCGCGTCCGCGTCCTGATCCATGTTCATGATGAAGCTCCGGTCGATCTTGATCCCGTCGACGGGCAGTTTGCGGAGATAGCTCAAAGAGGAGTAACCCGTTCCGAAGTCATCGATCACGATCTTCGCGCCGTTCTCCCGCAGCCATGTGAGCAGCGACAGGGTGGTCTGGTCATTGCCGAGGAACAGGCCCTCCGTCACCTCGAACACAAGCCGGCTGAGTGACAGGTTGGCAGCTGAGGCAGCCGTCTCGATATCCTTGTAGATGCGATTGGTCTGGACCTGCCTTGGGGAGAGATTCACATTGAGATGAACCCCTTCACCCACACCGGACATATGGCTGAACTCCGCAAAGGCTTCCTTGAACATCCAGGCACCGATCTCGGAGATGAGACCGCTTGCTTCCGCCGCTTCGATCATCCGCGCCGTGTTCAGCTGATTTCCGGCTGGCGTATGAAAGCGCATCAAAGCCTCGAAGGAGGAAATGCTCTCGTCCGAGGCGCGCATGATCGGCTGATAATGCAACGAAAACTCGGTCTTGTTGCCGCCACCCGTCAGAAGCGACGCAAGGCGCAGCCGTTCGAGTGCAGCTTCCTGCATCATCGGATGGAATACGGCGTGATTGGTGTGTCCCTTTTGGCGCACGTCATTCAGGGCAATGGATGCATAACGTACAAGCTGCTCCGGTTCGGCTGGACTGCTTTCAGCGGGAGAGAAACCGAGGCGCAGGCGAAGCGTGATCTGGGTGTCATCGACCGAGATCGGTTCCTGAAACGCCTCTTCGACCCGCGTCACGACTTCCTGCACACAGGTCCCTTCTCCTCCCTTCAGAAGGATCAGGAACTCATCCTTTTCCTTGCGAGCAATAGACAGGGCATCGGGGAAAGTCTGAGACAGTCGATGCCCGGTTTTCTTGAGGACCGCTGCCGCCTTATCATCGCCGATACCGTCCCCGATCACCCGAAATCGCCGGATGTCGGACTGCACAACCATGAGGGGCACGTCCTGACCAAGTTGGCGCTCGAACGTCTCCAGGAAGCCGGAATAGGTCGACAGGCCGCTTACCCGATCGACATAGGCCAGATCGTGAATGTGTTCGAGAAGTGCAGTTTTCTGATATCCAAGGGCAACGTTGGAGACAAAGAGCTTGAGAAGTTCGTACCCCACGAGTTCAACGAGCTGCGCTTCCGGCAAATCGCAATAGATTGCGCCGACCATGCCGTTACGCGTGATCAGGGGCATTGCCAGCCCCTCCTCGCCATTGCAAATGTAAGCCTGCTCTTCCCGACAACGTGAAATCGCATTCCGGAGGCCGTCATCCTTCAGAAGATCGACCGGCACGCCTACCTTGTCCTCAAAATCACCTGTTGCTGCCAGCACGCGAAGGCTTGTGTCGCCCACGGCACCGGCCTCCGGCAAGGCCTCAAGTCCGCACACAAGGCAATGTACCGGCCTCCCCGCAAGTTCCGAAAGGAACCCGACCACTTCGGCGGAAAACTCGCCGAGGGAATTTGTATCTACGAGTTTTGAAAACTGCTCGTTGAGAGTCTCGAGTTTCCGCCGGTTGCTTTCAAGCGACATGACGAGCTTGTAACCGCGCAAGGCCGTTACGATGGCGGTGATCAGCTTCGTGCGCGATAACTCGGCCTTCTCGGCATAGCCATCAATATCGAACTTCATGATGACATCGGCCTGCGGCGCGTAGCCCGGCTGGCCCGTTCTCAGGATGACTCGCGTGAAGCGGTTTCCGAGATCATTCCTGATCCAGCTTACCAAACCAAGGCCAGCGGTATCGTTTTCCATGACGACGTCAACGAGCGCGAGAGCCACATGTTTGTGCTCTTCGAGCTGCTCGCGCGCCTCTTTAACGGAAAGCGCATGAAGGAGTTCGAACGGCCGTCCCTCGAAAGAACATCCGTTTACCGCGATCTTTGTCACGTCATGAACGTCCGGATCATCATCGACGATCAGGATCTTCCAGGGAGTAGTACCGCTCGTTTTCTTGACTTCCGGTTTCGAAGGCGCAAGGAAATCCATCGCCATGCTAATGCACCTTCTTTCCAGCCAGTGACTGCTTTTCCGCTACCTCTATCACCGGAAACTCGATGACGAATTCTGTACCGGTGCCGACAGTCGACTCCACGGAAATCGTTCCGTTCAGGGCCTCCGTCACGAGTTGATAACAGATTGCCATTCCTAGACCGGAGCCGCCCTTGCCAAATTTGGTTGTGAAGAAAGGTTCGAAAACCTTCTTGAGGTTCTTCTCCGGTATCCCCATACCGTAATCCCTGCATCTAAAGAGAATTGTGCGACCGCGAGGACCGTTGGGGCCAGATTCGCCGCCGCGTATTTCGGAAGACAGCGCCACCGTACCCTCTGTCCTTCCTTCATAACCATGCTTTATCGCATTTTCGACCAGGTTGGAAACGAGTTGACTGACAGCGCCGGGATATCCCTCGATAACGATATCCGAGTTCAGATCCAGCTCCAGTTTGAACGAAGTCTTCTTCAGCGTCGGTTGCAATGTCGCAAGTGTTTCCCTGATGATGTGGTCGAAATTGAAGGACCGCCTGCGTTCGCTCTGCCGGTCGACGGCAACCTGCCGGAAGTTTCCGACGAGTTCTCTCGCACGCGACAATGTCTTTTCGATGATGTTGGCCGTATCGGTGATCTTCTGGATCTCGGTCTCCAGCACTTCCTTGCTCAAGGTCTGCTGATCGAGTTCGCTGCGAACATATCCGCTGGAATCGGAGATCGTCGTCGCCGCCATCAACGCATTGCCAAGTGGGGTGTTGAGCTCATGCGATACGCCTGCGACCAGGGCTCCGAGCGCCGCCAGATTGTCGGCCTGAATCAACTCCTCCTGAACGAGCTTGAGCTGCTCTGTCCGGTGGGCCACCAGGTCCTCGAGATTGGTCTGGTATTCCTGGATCTTCTTGAGGTCGAGGTGCCGACGTTGCACCATCGACTGCAGGCTGGCGGCAAGGATGCCGATCTCGTCGGACCGCCCGGGCATGAGTTCGGATTTTGGCGGATCCTCGATGAGTCTCGGCGTCGAAAGATAATTGACGATCTTCGACAGCGGTTGACCGATCAGCCGCCTGAACACCGTCCTGATGACCACGGCAAGCAGAAGCAGATAAATGATGATGGCAGTGACGATGAATCCGACCGTCGAGACGATCTCATACGAAATCGTGTTGCGGTCCAGCAAAATGAAGACTTGGCCGATCGCATCCTTGTGCAGGATCGTGCTTGGCGAGTTCAGGGTGTAGCTGAGGACCTCCGCCCTTCTGTCGCCTGTGACCGGTTCACCGAAATTACCGGTATCGGGCGTTTCCACCCAGACCCGCTCGACCACATCGAGCGTTTCGAGCCCGCGGATGAGTTGTAGCGTCGCATCGGCATTGACTGTCCAGATCGCCCGTTCGAACGGTCGCTTGGTCGCCTGGAAGAACGCTTCGGTCACCCGGATAGCCCTGGCATGAGAGGCATCCCATGTAATCTTGGTCAGAATACCGACGAAGATCAGGCCAAGGACTGCGAACAGACCAAGGGTATAAAAGATAAAGGTGCGCGAAAGGCTGCTGCGACCCATTTCCTGGGGAGCATATGGCAACGACGTACTGCCACTCAAACTCAAGACGTCCACCTCGACAAAAGGAGACTGACCGGCCCGGAAGCATGTTTGCACACCATCAGTGCACACCATGCATTTTCATGGCGGACGCGCGCAGCATAGTCTCTGAAGAACCTGACATTACTTGATCGGCAGGCTGTTTGACACGACTTTATGACCCTTTCAACATATCCGCACAGTGCAGCGGACATGACTGGATCATAAAGGGGTAAACACTTCGATCAGGTTTTCGAGAAATCCCTCAGAAATCAACTTTGATTTGGGAAAATATGATGAATGGCGTGTCCGTGTCTTTGTGGAAACATTCGTGAACCATTACGGCAGGAAGCGGAATCGCATCATGCAATTTTTGTCTGGCAGAAAAGCATGCCACGCCGCTCGAATGGTTTACCCGCCTTTATCGTTGCATCTACAGGTTTGAAGCCCGCTCTTACGCGCCGACTACGGTGAGGTAAGGCGTTTTGACTTCGGATGTGTCCTGAGCGCGCTCCATGGCTGCAACGGTCATCGGAGTGGCCTGAACCGGACGACGTGTGTCTCCGACTTTCTGTTTGGGCGTCGAGCCGTCCTTGAGCATGTAGCCAATATAGCGTGTCGACTCGATGGCATCATAGCCCAGGGTCTTGCGCAGTTTCTTGCGAAGCTTGGAAATATGGCTTTCGACAACGCACTCGTCGACGCCATCATTCATGACGCCATAAACCGCGTTGAAGATCTGGGTCTTGGTCACACGGCGCCCCTTGTTCTTGACGAGATATTCAAGAATGCGGCGTTCGCGGCGCGGCAGTTCCATGACATCTCCGCCAACCAGCGGATCACGGCCATCAAAGAAGACTTCGATCGCGCCAGTGCCAGCGGAATTGTTGCGGGCGGCGTTGCGGCGCCGATAGGCCCCAACCCGTGCGATGATCTCGCGAACATGCACCGGCTTCTTGAGGACATCGTCAACACCGGCAGAAAACAACTGCAAAGTGTTTTCCAGGTTGGCCGTGTCCTCGAGGGCAACGATCTGCGCTTCAGGACAGCGACTGCGGATCGGAGAAACAAAACCCGCACGCTCTTCACAGTCTCCGAGAAGGATCGCGTCCACGGACGTTAGATCCTGCGAACAGGTAATTTCCAGCCAGTCGAGAAGTTCGAAAGGATGAAGCTCCAGTGAAGCATACCCTTCTCGTTCAAATGCTGAGGCATAGCCTGCAGTCACTATTTCCCTTGAATCTACAATGATGAACATATTAGCCCCTTACATCTTGCGATATCTAATGCGTAAGATTGGAGCTTCGTAAGGTCAATAATTGTTCCATGCTCAGTTATCTATTTCTCAGCTTATAGTAGCTGAAAATAATATATGCACAGGGAAATCTAAATAAAAAAACAGGTTGATTGACTATAAAGTGGCTATAAATTTTAATCAAATTAATTATACCGCTTGAACTTGCGCGGTTTTATGAATTTCACATGACGTATAGCCGAAAAAAGCCGCTCTCCAAAGCGGCTTTTTATCTTTTTACATATCATCGTAAACTTGATCAGCTTTCGGCGCTGAGTGCCTGCGCAAGTTCAGCGAACGGATCCCCCGGCACAACCTGGTCTGCGCGCTGTCGCATCGCTTCGTATATTCTGGGTACGAGACGGCACGCCTTCTCCAGGTATTCATCCCCCGAGGTCTGGAATCCGCCCATTAGTCGCAGATCCTTCGTGTCCTCATAATGGGAAATGAGCCCCTTGATGCGGTGAATGAGTTCCTGCTGGTCGGGCGTCCAGGCGCGGGTCGCGAGACGAGAGGTCGATTTCAGCACATTGACCGGAGGATACCGTCCGGATTCCGCAACCTGACGGTCGAGAACGATATGACCATCGAGCAGCCCGCGAATGGTATCGGAAACCGGATCGTTGTGATCGTCGCCATCAACGAGGACTGAGAAGATGCCGGTGATCGACCCCTCCCCGCAGCTTCCCGGTCCGGCACGCTCGATCAACCTTGCCAGATCTGCAAACACGCTGGGCGGATACCCTCTTGCAACCGGAGGCTCCCCGGCTGCGAGAGCAACATCGCGCGCAGCATGTGCGAAGCGCGTCGCCGAATCCAGGATCAGCAGAACCTTGTGTCCCTGACTTCGGAAATATTCCGCGACGCTCATCGCGGTCTTGGGTGCCAGGCGCCTTTGCATGGCGCTTTCGTCGCCCGTCGAGGCAACAACGACGGAATGAGCCAGCGTCTCGCCGAGAATATCCTCGATGAATTCGCGAACTTCACGGCCGCGCTCGCCAACCAGCCCGACGACAACCGTATCGAACTCACCAAATCCTGCCAACATTCCGAGGAGCGTCGATTTCCCGACACCTGAGCCGGCGAAGACTCCAACGCGCTGCCCAACACAGAGCGGTGTGAATAGATCGATGACCCGCACGCCCGTCTTGACACCGTCGGTGACTTTCTCGCGGTTCATTGCAGGCGGTGGTGCGCGGTCCAGAAGAAAAGCCTCGACACCGTGGGACAGCGTGCCTTTCCCGTCAATCGGATCGCCGAGTGAATTGACGATACGCCCGCGCCAGCTCATGTCCGGATGGATGGCCAGCCCGCCCATAACGGAGGCAACGCTGCCGATACCGATATCCGTCACCCGCTCAATCGGCTTGACGACCACGTCCTTCTGATCCAGCCGGATGATCTCGCCCTGACGTTTGCCTGCCCTGCCCTCGAATTCGACGAGATCTCCAAGACAAACAACCCGCGACAATCCGGAAACCCTGATGGCTTCGGAAGAGACCTGTGTCACTCGCCCGCTGAGCTTGACCGGGCCGACTTCCGTCTCCAGGGCAGCGAGCGAGGCGGAAACCTGATCAAGAGCGTTCAGATGCGGTGCGTTGAGCATGGCGTTCCTGCAAGGCCTTCAGAACATCGAGCGGCAACCGATTGGCCTCATGGGAGGCGATCCGGTCGAGGCTTTGAGTATTCGGGAGGAAAGGTTTCTCTTCCGCCTCACCGTCTGGCTCCAGGCCGAAGGCAACGGAAGACGCCGCTCCCTCGCCTGCAACCACTTTCGAGCCGATATCGGACTCAACCGGTCGCTGTTCTGCAGAGACACCCGTGATCAGCGTGGTGAGGTCGAGGGGGTTACCGACGGCTTCCCCGGCAGCAGCTATCGACTGACCCAGAATCTGAGGACCGGAAGCCTTGGCGCCTGCCTCCTCAGCGTCTTTGTCTGATGCTGGCTTGACGGCGGGAACCGGAGTATCGGGGGCCGCATCCGCGCTAACGACCGCTTCAGCCTGGGCCGCCTCAAGTTTGGGGGCGCCCTCCTGCCTCGCGACGTCCATCGTCGTCTCTTCTGCGCGACCACCCACGTTGTTGTAGGCCATCATCGCGCCAAGACCGAGAGGCCCGCCGAGCGCAAATCCGTAGATCATGTTGCCGGTTCGGCGCGCACCGTCGGAAATCTGATCGTTCGTTATCGAGCGATAAAGCTCTGCGACGCCTGGAATATGCTGGAGCGGATTGATGACGTCGATGAAATCGCCAAAACTGAAGGAAGATTTTTCAGTCTCGGGCGTTGTCACCGTTTTGGAATGATGCGGCTTTTGAACAGGTGCAGGCAACTCAGACCCTGCCGGATTGATGCCTTCCACGGCCGTCATGAGGTCGCTCCCAGTTCCCTGATAGCCTTCTCCTGGCTCTCTCCACTATTGTCGATCATCTTCGTGGCGCCTTCGAACGCACGCGTGATCATGATCATCTTCGTCATTTCGCGAATTGGATTGATATTCGCGCCTTCAACATATCCCTGGCGTACGCCGTTCCGGTCGAATGTCTGGACGGGTATCGGGGCCATGTCGGGAACCACCGCGGAGTTTTCTCGGCGGGTCAGCTTTGCCTCGGCCGGGATCAGGAACAATCCGACCTGACCGACGATGCCGTTGTCGCCCTGCGAGATTTCTCCGCTTTGAGTGATGAGCGGCGAGCCACCCTCCGGATCGAGCATGATCGGCTGACCGCCCGTTCCCAGGATCTGCTGACCGGTCACCGTCTGCAACATGCCATCTCTGGTCATTTCAAGCCGCCCATCCCGGGTGTAGGAAATGTTTCCGTTGAAATCCTGGATCGCGAACCATCCATCTCCTTCGACCGCCAGGTCGAGGGCATTGTCGGTCTTGTTCAAGCTGCCGGACTGTCGGGAAATGTAGATCTCGCCACCGGTCGCGAAGCTCACGGCGTCCTGGCCGGCCTTGGAGACCAACTCCGCGAACTTGACCTCGTCGGCGCGGTAGCCGGCGGTGTTCATGTTGGCGACATTGCGCGACACCGTTTCAAGCCGATTTGACAAGGCTACCTGTGCGGACAGGGCGACGTAGAGTGCGGACTGCATGGGTCAAAAGCCTCCGAGGCGGAAATTCTGAATGCTGGCCAGGAGGCCGTCGCTCATGGGAACGACGCCCTGGTTGTTGGAATAGAGAAGCATGGTCGGCGAGGACGCCATCTGCGGCCCGTTTTCCAGATCGTAGAGGGCGGAAAACCGGTTCAGAAAATCTCCGAGGTACTCCTCCTCGCCGATCTTCGAGAAGTCGATGTGCTTGTCCAGATAGGTCGCCTGCTTGTCGATGTCCGTCATCGCGAATTCGGGCGGCAGTCCGAGAGATGTGTAGACCGTTTCAGCGAGCGCTCTGTCGGCCAGAACCTCGTAGGCGTTGGTTATGCCCGGCGCCTTGCGTTCGAAGTAAAGCGCTAGACGCACCCCTTCATTCTGCTGGCCCTCGCGCACTTCTAGTGTCTGGCGCATGAACTTGTCGACAATGCCTTCCTGGGTCTTGGTGAAGGTCGTCGCGGTATCGCCGAACTGCTCGAAATTGAATGTTGTGGCAAAATCCCGATAACGCGTATCGACGAGCTGGTTGGCGAAGCTGTCGGATTTGCTGATGCCTTCGGTCAGCACCTTTCGCATGAACGCCTTCGCATAGATCATGTCTTCAAGACCCATGGCAGTCATCGCGTAATTGTAGATGCGATCGTTGGAAAGGAAGTCGTCGATCGACTTAATGTCGCGGATGTGTTCCCGGTAGTATTCGGTCTGGCGCTCGACAGTCGGGTCCGCTTCGACGGTCTTGAGAGATCGCTCGAGGTTGGTCCGGATATTCTGCACCTGGGTCAGTGTATTGATCATGTCTCGTCCCCGTGGCGGATGAAAACGTTGCACCGACCTTCGGCCACCGACCTTACGCCAGGCTGATCACATCCCATGCCTTCTTCCGGTCAGCTTCGGACAAGTCTCAGCTTCTAGCTTCCCTCCAGCACAGTTTGAAACTTTCACCAGACGGGAGCTGCTAGGTGACTATTCTTATCGGCCTGTTCATTGCGGGCGCTTCCCTAATCGGCGGCTTTGCCGCGCTCGGAGGCAAGGTCTCCGTACTGTGGCAACCCTGGGAGCTCGTCATTATCCTGGGCGTGGCCATCGGCGCCTTTGTCGTTGCCAACCCGATGAAAACCATAAAGGGAACCGTCGTCGCCTGTTCCGACGCGCTGCGCAATGCGGTGCCGAACAAGCGCGAATATCTGGATGTCCTGGCTCTGCTCTACGGCCTGATGCGCGAGCTTCGCGCCAAGGGCCGAAACCAGGTCGAGCCACATATCGAGGATCCAAATACGTCCCCGATCTTCCAGAAGTACCCGGCGGTCCTTCGTAACGCCAGCCTGACGACCTTCATATGCGACTACTTCCGACTGATCATCGTCGGCAACGCCCGCGCGCATGAGATCGAAGCGCTGATGGACGAGGAACTCCACACCATCCACCGCGATCAGATGAAACCGTACCACGCCATGAGCAGCGTCGCTGACGCTCTGCCGGCCATCGGGATCATCGCTGCGGTGCTCGGGGTGATCAAGGCAATGGGTGCCATCGACCAGTCTCCGCAGCTTCTCGGCAGCCTCATCGGCGCAGCGCTGGTCGGAACGTTCGTGGGCATCTTCTTCTCCTACTCCCTGTTCGGCCCGATCGCGGCAAAGATCAAGGGTGTGCGCGAGTCTCGGTTGAGGACCTACATCGTCGTCAAGCAAACGCTTCTTGCCTTCATGAATGGCGCCGATCCTCAGATCGCGCTGGAGCATGGCCGCAAGACCATCTCCGACTACGACCGTCCCACGATAGACGAAGTCGAGAACGAGACAATGAGTGCCGGCGGCGGCGACAACGTCCAGGACTTCCAGGGAGCGGCCTAAGTCATGATCGAAGCAGCTACTGCCAGCTCGAACGCTTCAAGTTCCGAAAGAGCAAAGATCGCCGACCGACTTCTGGATGCCGCCGGCATCTCCGTCGACCGGCTTCCGATGCTGCCGGTGGTCTTTGACCGCATGGCCCGGCTGATGGCCGACGCGATGCGCCAGAAGTCCCCCTCGCCGTCCTACATCTCGGTCAGTTACGTCGAGAACAACAGGATCGGCGACGTGCTAGACGAGTTCGAATCCAACGCCCTCGTCGCTGTGCTCTACTCTCCGGAATGGGACGCACGGGTTCTCATCGGTTTCGACCGCGACTTCATCTTCACACTGGTCGACGTTCTCTTCGGGGCCGACGGCTTGGAGCCGCCCATCGACGAGGAGCGTTCCTTTTCCAACATCGAGACGCGAATCGCGCGCACGATGTTCGAGGTCGCGGCCAAGTCACTGGCGGAATCCTTCGCCCCGATCGCAGAGACGACCCTGAAGATAGAACGGATCGAAAGCCGCATGGACTTCGCGGTGGTCGGACGCAGAAACAACCCTGCCGTTGTCGCCCGTCTTCTGCAGCAGGCCATCGGCCGCGGCGGCGAAGTCTTCGTCGTGATGCCTCACTCCACATTGAACCCGCTTCGTCAGCGCCTGTCGCAGGTGCTGTCGGGCGAAATGTCCGGCCGCGACAAGCAGTGGACCCAGCACTTCCACAATGAAATCCAGCGGACGGAAGTCAAGCTGGAGGCCATCCTGGAAGAGCGCGAGATGTCCTTGGGCGATCTCTCCAACCTGAGGGTCGGCCAGGTCATAGAACTGCAGGCAACCGCCCGCACCCCCGTCACGCTCGAGTGTAACAAGCAGCCTGTCTTCACCTGCAATCTGGGCCAACTCGATGGCTCCTACACCCTGCAGATCGACGAGCTCATCCATGAGGAAGAAAAGGATCTTTTCGATGATCTCCGTAATCGTTGACGGCGTCCTGCTTGTCGCCCTGGTGGCGACAACGGTCCGGATGCTCCAAATGCACCGGGAACTGCGCCGTTTGGGCAGTTTCCATGAAGATTACCAACGCATTTTCGACCAGACCGCACTGGCTCTGGACGGGATCGAAGTCTCGATCCAGGAAATCAACGTCAAGGGTGCGCAAATTCTGAACGCTCTCGGCAACCGTATGGACGATGCCCGCGAACTGATCGCCGAAATCGACAGTCTGATGCGCGAAAGCAAGCGCCAGCAATCTGTTCTCAAGGCAGAGCTGAAGGAGCTTTCCAAGGCAACGGCGCTGATGGAGACATCGAAACGTTTCACCCCCGCTTCGGACGATCTCGATCTCTTCGAAGCCGGTAATGGCGCAACCGATACGCACCGGAAACCGGCAACGGCCCTCGCAGCCAGAAAACTCGACGACGCCACAATCCTCCGCGGTGAGCACACCGAACAGGCACCGTCCCGCATTCATCGCATCGACACGCCGCTGAGCAGTCCGTTCCGCACCGTCTCCATGAACCAGAAGGATAAAATGTAATGTCCGACACTTTCATCGATCACGTTTCCTCTGATGACGCGCCAAAGACCAAACCGGCGGATGCAACCAATTTCGCAAAGGTCGAGTCTCCCCCGAAAGACCATGACTCGAGCACGATGGGCGACGAAAAGAACCTCGACACCATCCTTGGCATTCCGGTCAACATTCAGGTGGTCCTTGGCTCGGCAACGATGCTCGTCTCCAACCTGCTCAAGCTTGGCCGCGGCGCCGTCATCCCGCTGAACCACCGCGTTGGTGAACCGATCGACATCGTCGTGAACGGCCGCGTCATCGCACGAGGCGAAGTCGTGGTTGTCGAGGACGACAATTCCCGCTTCGGCGTTTCTCTCACCGAGATCATGAGCTCACAGGCCGGGGCTCTGGAAGTCTGACGCCAGACGACCTGAACCGGTAATTTGATACAGTATCCCAGGAACGCGTGACTATGACGAGTACCGCATCTGCCACCGCCGCGAGCCTAGCCATGCCGCCATCGCCGCCCGCAAAGCGCCTCAACGGCGTCCAGCGGGTGGCCGCCCTTCTGCTTTCATTGGGCAGAACCAGCTCCCAGAAGCTGCTGAAGCACTTCGATCAGGAAGAAATCCGCATGATCACCGTCTCGGCGGCTCAGCTGGGCACGGTCGGGTCGGAGGAACTGGACCGGCTGGCGGAGGAATTCATCGAACAATTCTCTCACGGCACGACCCTCTACGGCTCCGCCAACGAGGTGGAGAAAATGCTCGAGGGGGTTCTGCCGGAAGATCAGCTCTCGGACATCATGTCCGACGTTCTCGGTAACTCGAACCGCTCCATCTGGGACAGGCTGACGACGGTTTCCGAAACGGTTTTCGCAAACTATCTCCTCAAGGAGCACCCGCAGACAGCCGCCCTTATCCTGACGAAGATCAAGCCGAGCGCGGCCGCGAAGGTCCTGGGACAGATCAATGCACCGATGCGCAATCAACTCGTCCGGCGCATGCTCTCGATCAAGGCGGTGGTTCCGGAAATCATGCGCGATATCGAAAAGACGATGCATGAGGATTTCATGCTCAACCTTTCCGGCACTCTGGAAGCAGACTCTCACGCACGCATGGCCGACATCCTCAACAAGATGGATCGCGATCATATGGAAGATGCGCTAGAAAACCTGAACGAGGTCAAGCCGAAGACGGCGGAGCTCCTGAAAGGGCTTCTGTTCACCTTCGACGACATCATCAATCTCAACGCCCGCACACGAATGGCGATCTTCGACCAGATCCCGACGGATCGGATCGTGCTTGCGCTCAAGGGCACAAACGCACAGTTCCGGGAAGTCATCCTCTCTTCGCTCACCTCGCGCGCTCGGCGCATCGCGGAACACGAACTGGCGGCGGGCGAGCCGGCTGCGCAACGCGACGTTCTCGATGCACGCAGCGCCATCACCAACCTGGCACTCGAGATGGCGGGCCGCGGAGAAATCGAGCTCAATCCGAAACAGGACGAAGGGGCTTATTTTGCCTGATCTCCTGACGGTCTCCTTCGCCACGGGCCAGTGCGGATAAGCGGGCAAGCCCATGTCGGATGAAGACAAGGATTCAAAAACAGAGGAACCGACCGAGAAGAAAATCCAGGATGCGATCGATAAGGGCAATACGCCGGTCTCCAAGGAAGCACCGGTCCTTGCCACCTTCGTCGCATCCCTTCTCATCGGCAGTTTCGTGTTGACAACAGGAACTGGTCACCTTGTAACAAAGCTGACCAATCTTCTGGACCTGTCGGGAGGAATAGACCTTGGCAACAGTGCAGATGCATTACTGCTCATGCATGCGGTCTCAATTGAAATTGCAATCTTCCTGGCGCCCATCGTCGGGTTTCTCACGCTGGCCGGCCTGGCGTCGGCCTTCGCCCAGAACACGCCCAGTCTCGTCTTTCACCGCATCAAGCCCCAGCCGTCCAAACTCTCTCCGATCAAGGGATGGACGCGCATATTCGGTGCTCAGGGCCTTGTTGAGTTTCTCAAGGCGGTTTTCAAATTCTCCACGGTCAGCGCCATTGTCTATGGCCAGTTCCGGGCAAATGAAGCGGAACTGATCAACGCAATGTTCACTGACCCAAGCGCCCTGCCCGAAATCATACTCCAGATCTCGATGCGTCTGATTGCCGGCGTGTGCATCGTCACGATCCTGCTCGTCACCGTCGACGTGCTGTGGTCACGCTCTCACTGGCGCAAGAACCTGCGCATGAGCAAGCAAGAGATAAAGGACGAGCACAAGCAGATGGAAGGCGATCCGATCGTCAAGGCCCGCCAGCGATCCCTGGCCCGCGATCGTGCACGCAACCGGATGATGTCGGCGGTCCCGCAAGCCACCCTGGTTGTCGCCAACCCGACCCATTTTGCCGTCGCACTTCGCTATGACGGAGATCAGAATCCGGCCCCTATCGTCGTTGCCAAGGGCCAGGATCTCATTGCTCTGAAGATCAGAGAAATAGCGGAAAACAACGATATTCCGGTTATCGAGGACCGGCAGCTCGCCCGCTCTCTTTATGCCGCAACCGAGGTTGAAAACATGATCCCAGCGGAATTTTATCGGGCTGTTGCAGAAATCATCTGCTACGTGTACTCACGCCAGACAAAAGTCGCTGGATAATATATTGTATTATCTCGCGCTCGGAGGTCTGGGTATGCACGATCTGCCTGAGGGGCAAGGAAAGAAGATGTCCTCGTTGAACCGCGACAGGCTGCGCCAGGAAGCCATCGCGAATGCACTGACAGAATTCATTGAAGACCTCAAGCTGGTCGATGTCGTCGATTTCATCGCCTTCATCCGCACGGATCAACACGGTAATATCGAAGAACTGATCAACACCTCGTCCGAGCTGTATTTCAAGGAAGGGTGTCTGCGCTACTCGATGGCCGCTCAAGCGGAGGTCGAATGGGAAACCACCCCAAGGATCTGCCTGGATCTTGAGTTTTTCAACAAGGGCGTCTGGATCTATTTCACGGCTGTGCTCGCCTGGCCCGACAATGCCGTCAACGTATCCTATGTCGAAGTGCCGGAAGCGGCCGGAAACAAGGACAAGGAAACCGAGCTGCTGCTCGAGGCGCTCAAGGATGCCCGGCTGCGGTGACAGCCGCGGCGCTGGGCGAACGTTTCAAGCCAGCTCCCCCTCCCGCCAGGTTCATCGCGAACAAGCCGGAACTCGGCCACGTGTCGCCTAAGCGAGTTCACCTCTGGTCAGTTCTTATTGCATTTCGATCATGAACCAATCGAATTCGAGCGAACGCCAGCGCAGCCGACCGTGTGTCCGAACCATCGTGCCGTGTGTCCCCGCTCGTCCCGTCCGGTCACCGTTGTTGGCGAAACCCGGTCGCGCCCGTGAGGCGGCGATCTCGAGACGGACATTCGCAAACTGCGCCAACGAGCAGATACATCGGGGCCACGCCTTCATTTCCGCCACTCTGCCGACATCCTCTTACGGCCAGTCTGATCAGTCTGTCTGATCGGACATTTTCCGGATCCCGACGCGTTCGATGTGAATCACAGCGACGTGTTACGGAGTCGAAATCAGTCCTTTTTCCGCGCCTCGCCTGGAAGGCTCTGTCAGTTTCTCCAACATCGAGCTCTCGTGAGAAGGATAAAAAAAGGCGCCCGCTTCAGGAAGCAGGGCGCCAAGGCCTAGGAGGCAGGAGGAAAAAAGGCTTGAGTTGCAAGGACGGGCAGCAAAAAGCGGTTACTGCCTCACCACGTCTTCCTTGTCGAAGTAGTTGAATTCCTCCACCAGCACGTCCTTGACCACGTCCTGTCCAAGGCGCGCGTTGGTCATCTCCTTCAGCCGGTCTGTGAAGGTGTCGAGGTCGTAGCGCGACAGGTTCTGGAAATCGAGGCTCTCGTCCGCGTATAGAACGCGGAAAGCCTCGTCGACCAGAAACGGATGCGGAGGAACTGCCAGGCTGTGAAGTGTCTCACCATCCGCGGTGAAAACCAGCTTTGCGACCACATAGCCCTGTAGCGACCCCTCGTAGAGGATGGGAACGTTCACCGGGTTCACCTGCTCGTAGTCGAGACCAACGAACGAGGGATCGACCTCACCACCGAGACGTTTCGTCGAAGCTATGTACTGGGCAGTCGCGTAACCTGACGCCATCATTGCAAATGTCATCCAAAGGCCGGCGATCAGTATCCTGATCATCTCGCGCGCTCCGGAAACGGGGCCTGATAGGTTCCGTCAGAGTCATACGCAATCAGCGTTTTCGACATCATTTCAACAACCTCTGAAACAGCGCTCATGTGAAGTTTGAGAATCTTCATGTTCTCGTTAAGCGCGTCCTTCAAATCCTTCAGATCCATCCTCAGATCGTCTGAGTAGGATGACGGCGGCACTTTCGAGCGCGCGCGCGTCAGGTCGAGCAGCGCCTGGCTCTTGCTGTATTCGAAGGTCTTCAGATCGGTTGTCGGATCTTCCCGCAGTGCGCGCGTTTCTTCCTCGACAGCGCCGATCGCGCGTCTCACGGCGACCGACAGCGGCGCCGAGTGCATCGGGTTGGGCGTGCTCACCTGCACTGCAATTTCCTGGCCCGCATCCATCAGGATTTCACTCCATTTTCAAGACTATCGGAGACTATGTCGGCAATTCCGATGCCGCCGCTTGCCGCAAGCTGGTTGGCCACCTGTTCGGCCAGCATCGATTTCCAGATTTCACCGGTAGAGCCTTCGCCGAAAACCGCCTCAGAGTCGTTGGGCAGCATGGTTTCCACGAACTGGCCGAGGATCACCGCTTCAAACTGCTCGGCGGGAGACTTCGCGGCACCTGTGCCACCGGTGGCAGAAGGTGCATACCTGTCGATGCCGTCCTCGTATTCGTTGGCAGCGCTTCGAAAGGCAAGCGAGAAACCCTCACCCGTGCCGGAAGCCGCGATGGACCGCAGCCGCTGCGTGGCGTCTTTTAGATCCACCGGATCCGCCGCTCGCGCGACATCCATGATCAGGTCTGAGGGGGGAGAGATAGCCATAAAGCGGCTCCTGTGGTCAGGACAGGTGAAACTGGTGCAAACAAGGCCCGACAGTGACAGGGCAAGGCAAGCAGGGAAGCTTATGTCGGACCTTGTTTGCAGGTATGGTTCTACCCCTCGCAGCTTGCGGGAGGCTTGCGTCCCTGCAGCGCATCATCCGTATCTTCGTTCCAGCAACTCCAGAAGGTCGCGCTCTTCTTCCGCCCGCTTTTCCTCTCCCCGCATTCTGGCCAACCGCTCGGCCATGACGTTGAGCATCATGCGCTGGCGGTCGAATTCCGAATTTACCTTGGCGCGTGCTTCGCTGATCCGTGCCATTTCCTCGATGATACGGCGCAAGCGTTCGGCCGCATTGGCGATGAAGCGGTCGTGCTGGGCAAGATCGCCGCTCGACAAGGCCTCCAGAATGCGGCGCTCCTTTTCGTTGAGCTGGTAAACCTGCGTATCGAGCTTCTGCAGAAGCCACGAGGAGAAC
Source organism: Rhodobacterales bacterium (assembly GCA_008107755.1). Taxonomy (GTDB): domain Bacteria; phylum Pseudomonadota; class Alphaproteobacteria; order Rhizobiales; family Stappiaceae; genus Roseibium. Next base: position 153,691 of record VIRH01000082.1, on the reverse strand, counting down.
AGGAAGATCTGCTTCTGCATGCGGAGCAAGCGTTCTAAATCCTGACTGTTTCGTGCCATGGGACTATCCTGTCTGGAGCCAAGTGAAGTAGCCGTCGAGAAAGACCATGCTGGCCTCAACGATGACGAGGTAAAGGAAGTAGAGGCCGCCGGCGATGACGAACGGCAGCGAGATGAAATAGACCGGGATGGACGGTGTGAGCTTGTTCACCAGACCGATCGCCAGATTGATCACGATCGTGTAGACGATGAACGGACTGCAGACGCGGAGCGCCAGAACGAAGGTCCTGGACAATTGCTCGGCGAACTTCTCCACGCCAGTCACGGACGCAAGCGGCATGCCCGCCGGTATTGCATCGTAACTGGCGACGAGACCTTTCAGAATTTCCCAGTGCTGGTTCGAGATGAACACCATGGCGGTTGCCGTGACCGTGAAAAGGTTCGCAACCGGCGGCAGCGCATCCACGCCCTCGATCGGCATCCCAGGCAGGTTCGACATGCCGATTGCCATGGAAATGAGGGTCGCCATTGTTTCCAGTGCCGCGATGAAGGCCCGGCCGAGAAAGCCTATGAAGGCACCGGTCAACAGCTCCGCTCCGATGAACCATGCCACCGTCGCAAGCTGTTCGTCCGGGAGTGCCGCCTGAATGGTGGGCGTCAGCAGAGGCGCCAGCGCCAGGGAAACAGACAGCGCAATGAACAGGCGCACCCTGACGGGAATCCTGCTGCTGCCGAACCCTGGAATGATCATCAGACACGCGCCGATGCGGCAAAAGAGCAGAAAAACTGCCAGCAGCACCGACGAGCTGAACGTGCTGAAAAAGAGCCCGCCTGAAATCACGAGACACTACCAAGCGCCGAGACGTCCACACCGCGGGCGATTTCCAGATGCGACAGCACCGGCAATGTCGGAAACATCCGTTCAACGATCATGCGCACATAGGGCCGTGCGTCCGGAGCGGCCACAATCGCAAATCGATTGCCGTCCTTCATGTATTTCTTGACTGCCTCGGACATCTGCGTTCCAAATTCCTCGACCAGCTGCGGTTCGATGTCGAACTCGATCACTTCGCCCTTGGCATCGCGTTTCAGGGCATTGTGGAAGGCAAGGTCCCAGCGGTTTCCAAGCCGCAGAACCTTGAGCGGTCCGCCCTCCGCCAGATCGCCGCAGATCTGCTGTGCAATGCGCATGCGCACATGCTCGACCACCTGTTCGGAGCGGCGCACGTGGGGCACGATCTCGGCAACGGCTTCCAGGATGAGGTTCAGGTTGCGGATGGAGACCCGTTCTGCAAGCAGCAACTTGAGGACCGCCTGCAGTCCCGAGAAGGACGTATGCGCGGGACAGATGTCGTCCAGAAGTTTCTGGTACTCGTTGTCCAGACGCCCGAAGAGCTGCCGCATGTCCTTGTAGGACAGAAGCGCCGGCAGGTTGTTCCGGATGACTTCGCTGAGATGGGTCAGGATCACGGTGATGTTCTCAGCCGGCACAAGGCCGTTGCGTTTGAGTTCATCCGTGTATGCCGGCGGCACCCAGAATGCCGGCATGCCGAAGGCCGGCTCGGTTGTCGGGTCCGCTGGAACGGGCAATGTCGTATCCGCATGAGGAATGACCAGAAGCTCGCCGACCTTCAGCTGCTGGGCCGAGACGATCGTTCCGTGGATCTTGATCTGGTAGCTTTTCGGGTCGAGCGTCAGACTGTCCGTGACGCGAATATCGGGCACGACGAAGCCATATTGCTCGGCGAACTTCCTACGCATCTTGGCAACGCGGCGCGACAGCTCCCCGTGCTTACTCAGCAACCCCGCGGAGAGCTGCTTGCCGAGCACCAGCTCCACTTCGGCGGACTTGAGGTTTTCCTTCACGGAATCCCGCTCTTCGAGCCGGGTCTTTTCCTCTGCCACCCGCACCTTTTCGGCTTCCACCCTTTTCAGCGCCGCAAGCCGCCGCGGAATGGTGTAGCCGGTGAACCCCATGAGAGCTGCAAGAAGAAGGAACGGCATCATCGGCAGACCGGGCATGATGGCGAAGATGCCCATCAGGATCGCGGCAACGAAAAGCGCACGCGGATAGGCGCCAAGCTGACCGAGGACTGCCTTTTCGGCCGATCCTCGTGTTCCGCCCTTGGAGACCAGCAGACCGGCTGCCAGCGAGACGATGAGCGCCGGGATCTGCGAAACGAGGCCGTCGCCGACGGAGAGCTTGGTGAAGACGTCCGCGGCATCGGACATGCTCATGTCGTAGCGGGTGACGGCGATGACGATACCGCCAAAGATGTTGACCGCCGTGATGATCAGGCCTGCAACCGCATCGCCGCGAACGAATTTCGACGCACCGTCCATGGCACCGAAGAAGGAACTTTCCTCTTCGAGCTCCTTGCGTCGATGCTGGGCTTCCTTGTCGTCGATCAGTCCGGCGGAAAGGTCCGCGTCGATCGCCATCTGCTTGCCGGGGATCGCGTCGAGGGTAAAGCGGGCCCCGACTTCAGCGATACGCGTGGCGCCCTTGGTGATGACCATGAAGTTGACGATGATCAGGATCGTGAAGACGATCAGTCCGATCACGAAGTCCCCGCTCATGACGAACTGGGAGAATCCGTTGATGACGTACCCCGCCGCATTCAGCCCTTCATAGCCGTTTGCCAGGATCACGCGGGTCGTCGCTATGTTCAGCGACAGACGCAACATGGTCGCAATCAGCAGGATCGTTGGGAAGGACGAGAAATCGAGGGGTTTCTGGATCCACAGCGCCACCATCAGGATGAGAACCGAAAGGGCAATGGACATTGCCAGACCGATGTCGATCAGGAAGGTGGGTATCGGCAGAAACAGGACCGCCAGAATGACGACGATGCCGAGCGCGAAACCAATGTCGCGGCGGCTTTCAGGTGTCTCGCCGGCTAGCGGAGAAATGGAGGTTTCGGACATACCTTCCCTCTGGTGCGTGTCAGATGAAGGCTAAAGTCGCGGTCCTAGCTTGCGTGGGGCTTTCATCAGCAACGACAGCGCCGTCTTTTTGGGCAGACAGGCATCGCTATCCTTCCCAAACCGCTGCAGCCGGCACTCGAGGGAATGCCGGCTGCGCCGAAATCACGACTTTGGTGAAAGCGTCAGAACCCGTTTTCGATCCTGTTGTAGATCAGGGTCGTCAGCGTATAGATCTGCCCGCCGATGAACGGACCGGCAACGACGATCATGACGAGAATGGCGACGATCTTCGGAATGAAGGTCAGGGTCACTTCCTGAACCTGGGTCAGCGCCTGAAGCAGAGCGATCCCGATCCCGACGATCATTGCCGGTACGATTGCCGGTGCCGAACCGACAAGGATTGTCCAGATCGCGGAACGCACAAGTTCAAGAGCATCGACTTCATTCATTTGCCACCTGTCAGATCAGGAAATCTTCACACCCGGGCCAAGCAGAATTCCCTCGCCGGTGTCGAGACCAAGAAGCGTTCCGTCCGAATAGACCTCAACGCTCTCAACGACGCCGGTCGTGCCGTTTGCATCTGTCACTGTCTTTCCGATCAAATCGTCAACCTGACCAAAGGACATGTTCGTCAAAAGGGTTTCCAGCTTGGAGTTGGTCTGGATAGCCTGCTCAACTTGGCTGAAGCTTGCGAGCTGCGACAGCTGATCCGTCGGATCCATCGGGCTCGTGGGATCCTGGTTCTTCATCTGGGCAATCATCAGCTGAAGGAATGCGTTGTAGTCGACAGTAAGCTGTTCCTTGGCACCTGCGGCTGCACTGTTGGCGACCTGCTTGGCCTGGGTCGCATTGACGGCATCGACACTGGACATGACGGTTCTCCTTATACCGCCGCCATCTGGCGGCCGGATTGATAACGACCGCCCGCCGGCACGCGGTGGACAGTTTCATTTTTCACCGAAAGTTTTTTTTCGGCGACCATGACCTGGGCTTCGATGGGATAAAGACCGCGGACCAGCTTCATTGCCTCGAACCAGCGCTCCGAGCGCGCAAGCTCTTCAACTTCATCGAGACGTTTGAGGATTTCCTCCGTGGAGAACGCCGCCTTGACCGACGCCAGCACCACATGGAACATATCCTGCGCAGCAACGGCGGAAGACGGATCGATGATCATCGTCTGCAGGATGAAATAGAGCTGACGCAACGGCGTGTTCGCGTCTTCCGGCTGCAGAACATGTGCTTCGAGCAGGAAAACGGCATCGTTCAGAAGCTCGATGTTCGTCTTGCGTTCAGCACGGATCACCGCACCATTGATGAACAGGCGCTCGCCTGCTTTCAGACCGATTTTCATAGGTTAATTACCCAGGCTGTCGCGAATGATCGAATTGATCTGGATGATGTCGGCGAAGTCTTCCTGCTCCCACTGACGCAAGGCTTCAGCTTCCTTCAGAACCCAGATTCCGACCGAGATCAGGTTTGCCCGGGTTTCCAGCGGCAGCTCATTGGCATCGTCCGCAAGGTTTTCCAGGAAGTAGCTCCAGAGACGCCGGGTGTAGAACAGGGCCTCGACGGCTTCCTGCGATTTCACTCCCTTTTCCTGAGCCCCGGAGAGCTTTTCGATGACAATCGACATCGCTTCGTGCTCGTTCAGCCTCTGGTCGCTGCAAAGATCATCCATGACCTCGGCGTATGACAGATTGTACATGGGTCCTCTCAAGGTCCTTGTTGACGTGTGTCGTTCGGGTCAGAGCACTCAGATGTAATTGAGAATGCTCAGGCCCTGCATGCGGGCAGTCACGGCGTAGGTTGTTTCCAACTGGGTCAGAGCCGTGTTCAGGCGCACCGCGGTCTCCTCACGATCCACATTCTCCAGGTCGTTGATGCGGCCGTTGAGAATGTCCGTCTGGACGGACACGCGACCGCTCGCCAGTTTGACCTGCTCCTGGACGTTCCCGAGCCGCCCCATGGCACCGGTTAGCCCCTCGATGCCAGAGCCGAGCTTTGCAATCGCCTTGTCGATGACGACGCCAGCGGTATCAGGATCGAGGTTCTCAATCCCCAGATCCGCAACCATCGTGTAGGCCTGAGCCAGATCCCGGAATGCCTGTTCGTTTGCGCTCGTCGAAGAGGTCACCGTTTCGCTCGCGGAAATTCGGCTGGTCATCGTGGTGCTGGAAGCGCTCGACCATGTTGTGCCCCAGGACGGGTCGGCGAACATCGTGTCGAAATTGCCGTTTAGATAGGCATCCATTGCTGCCGGCGAGATGGACGAAACAAGCGGATCGCCTTGTGTCATCCCGAATTCGCCAAGGAAGGCAGCGTCGGCCGCGACTTTGTTTGCCGAGCCCGGATCGGAGTAATCGGCAATTGGTCGCTGGTCGGAATTGATGCCGGCGAAGACGTAGCTGCCGTTGATCTGCGTGTTGAGCCGCGAAATCATGAGGCCCATCTTGCCTTCCGCAGCCGATTGCACGATTTCCGAACTTCCACCGGTTTCGCGCAGGGCAACGAGAGTGGCGAGAAAGTCCTGGGCGTCCGTCATCATGTCGCCCATGGCGGCCTGACTGGTGTCGAGCCGCGAAGCGGTCAAGGCGTTCGTATCGATAATCCCGTTCAGGAAACCAAACTCTGCACGCAATGTCACGCTCTCGCCTGTCTTGGCGCCAAGATCGAGGCCGACATCGAACTTGCGTCCGCTCGACAGTTCGACGCTCAGCTTGTTTGCCAGAGACGTCTGTTTCATCACCTGCCGGCGCGATGCATCGGCAATGGTAATCGTGGAAATATAGGTCGTTTTCATCGGACTTACCTCGCTGCGGCCAACAGGTCATCAAGCATGGAATCGACGGCGGCGATCAGCCGCGAAGCAGCCGAATAGGCCCGCTCGATATCCAGCAGAAGCGTCATTTCCTCGTCGATATTGACGCCGGTCGTGTTGTTCAGGTTCTCTGCGGTTCGCCCGACGATGACGGACTGAACCTCGACGTTGCTCGTCATGGTCTTGCGGTTCGTCTGCAGCCAGCTGACCGAGGACGCCGCAAACCCTGCCAGACTGTCACTGGGGTCGAGTTCGACGCCTGCGTCGAACACCCGGTCGGCGTCAAACGCGTCTACGAGTTCCTGAAGCCGACCGGGAAACCCTGCGGCGCCGGACGGGTTGTAGCTGTAATCGGGATCGAACGGATCGGAGATCCCGCCATCGCGGATCAGATCAAGATTGCCGCCCTGATCCGGGTCGGCGTTGGGATTGACGATGATCTCTGCCGCAAGACCCACCTGATGCGTCGACGTCGGCGGCACAGCCGGCGCGCCCGGCCAGGTGAACAGGCCCGCCTGATCCGGCCCGGTGCCGACCTGGTCACTCTCGGCGAATGCTTCGATCAGACCACGGGCCACTTCATCGAGCTGGTTCTGATAGGTGACCGCCACATCGTCACGCAGTTCGGCAAGGCCCTGCAGACGACCGGAGTTGATGGGCATCATGGATCCCGGCCCGGCGACAGGCACCCCGTCGACATAAACGGCATTGCCGACCGTGGCGGCGTCGTAGACGACCGTCGGCTCGAAACTGACCTTTCTGGCGGTCGTTTCAAACAGTGTCACACCACTGTCGGTATAGACGACAATGTCACCGTCTTTCCGGTCCAGCGTGGTAATCCCCATTTCCTCGGATAGCGCAAGCAGCACCTGATCGCGGCTGTCCATCGCGTCCGTTACGTCGGTCCCCGACTGTGTTCCCTTGACGATGACCGAGTTCAGATCCTCCAGCTGCCCCAGAAGGTTGTTCACCTCCCGGACGGACGAGGCTATGTCGGCATCTGCCTTCTCGCGAACATCCTGCACGAGAGCAGAACTCGATCGCAGCGTGGAGGCCATGTCCTTTGAAGACTGCAGGACATCCTGAGCCAGGATTGCGTTGTTGGGATCGGAAGCGAAATTCTGAAGACTGAGCTGCAATTGTCCGAGCTTTGCCGCGGGCGACATCTCAAGCTCGGTGTCGTTGACGGTCTCGTGCATCCGCGTCACTCCGATCAGGACCGCCTCCTGGGAGGTCCCGACCGAAGTCGACTTCAGCAGCGAGGAATAAAGAGCGCTGTCCGTCACCCGCTTGACGCCTTCGACCCGAACCCCGCCGGATACGCCGGTTCCGTTGTAGACCTGGCTGAGCATGACGGATTTGCGCGAGTAACCCGGATCCTGAGCGCCCGAAATGTTTCGGGCGATCACGGACGCTTCGGTCTGACGGGCGGCCAGCGCGGACTGGGCTACCCTCAGGGCGACGGACAGGCTCATGACTGTTACTTTCGATTTCAGATTGGAGTGGCGTTACCGGGCGAGGTTCACGAGTTCCTGCAGAAGGTCGGAACCAGCCTTGAACACCTGCGAATTCGCGGTGTAGGTGCGCTGGGACTCGATCATCGAGGTCAGTTCGCTCGCCAGATCGACGTTGGAACTTTCCAGAGCCATGACCTCGAGCTTGCCCAGCCCCGCTTCACCCGGGAAACCGACGCGAACGTCTCCGGATTCAAAGGATGGGAGATAGATGTTGCCTGATGCCGGATCGAGCTTATCGGGGCTCGGGACATCGGCCAGCGGGATCTTGTAGATCGCACGGCGGTCGCCGTTGGCGTAGACTGCGTACAACGTTCCGTCCGTGTCGAACTCCGTACCTTCAACAGAACTCGGTGGGTTGCCGTCCGTATCGACCTGGGTCACCGTGAAGTCCTCGTTGAGGAACGTGGAACCGGAGATATCGATGTCGAACGTGCCGCCGTTGGGGATCGAGACGTTCACCCCCGTGGCGCTGGTGCCGGTCAGCTTGCCGTTTGTCGTGTCGAAGCTGATCGCTTGAGAGGAAATGGGTCCGGCTGAATACGGAAATCCACCATCGGTCGAATCGTCGGAATTGAAGACGGAAACTTCCCAGTCTGACGCGGGAGGACCATCGGACGTCTTGGTGTAATAGATGTCCAGCTTCACCTCGTTGCCGAGGTTGTCGTAGGTGATCAAAGACGTCTTGTGGGAATACTGGACAGTGCCGGCGCTCGCAAAATCGGTCGAAGGAACGTTCGCAGCCGGCACGACAGCGGCATCTTCCGAAACGTTTGTGTAAAGCAGAGCCTGGCCGGTTGGCGTCGCCTCAAGCTGGGTCTGATTGATGTTGATCGGCTCCAGTCCGCCGAGGCCGTTGGCGACCACAGCCGGCGCAGCTCCATTGGTGATCGGATAGCCCTGAAGATAGTAGCCGGCCGTATTCACAAGATAGCCTTCGCCGTTGGGAACGAAGGATCCGGCACGTGTCAGGGCCTTGGTCGATCCCGCGTCGGTACCGTCCGAGACAACGAAGAAGCCATTGCCGGCGATCCCGAGATCAAGCTTGGAGGTGGTATAGCTCATCCCACCCTGGTTGCTGATCGCGTATTTCGTGTGAGCCTGGACCCCACCGGAATTGTAGGTGCCGGAGCCCTGCGACAGAACCATCGAGGAAAACTCCGTCATCGCGCGCTTGTAGCCGGTGGTACTGGAATTCGCGATGTTGTCGGCGACCGTGCCGAGCTTACTTGCCTGAGCGTTCATTCCTGAAACGCCCGTACGCATCACTCCGAAAAGGCCCATGGTAGGTCTCCTGTGTCAAAATCAACTGGACACAGTCAAACCGATCGAACTTGCGTGAAGCTGTTGTCTGAAAATAATTATTCCTGATATTCAGATAATAATTTATATCAATTTTTATCTATCAATGAAAAGAAAGCCGCAGGTAAATGATATTACCTGCAGCTACCAGATCAAACGCCGCAAAAGTGCTTGGATTTCCGTGTCCAGCTACCGAATCCGGAAGCAACCATGTTCCGAATGACTGTACAGACGTAGCGCTTCTGCGCTGGATTGTTGTTCGGTCCGGCATGATAGCGTGCGACGGCCATGGTCCAGGACCCCTGGCTCTTGCGCAGTTCCCTCAGGAACCGGGCCGCGTACTGCACGTTCGCCCGCGGCTCCAGCATCTGGTCGACGGAGGCAAAGCGGTCACCGTGATAGTAGTGATTGATCTGCATGCAGCCGATGTCGATAAGCTTCTTGCCGCTCCTGCGCGCCACGACCACGTCATGCTTCGCCGCATTGCGAGACGGTGGAAACACCGATTTGCCTTCGATGTTGAGCGCATACGGGTAAAGCGAGTTGCGCCGTCCCGTTTCCGTCAGACCGACGGCATAAAGGACACCGAGCGGAACACGGTACTTCTTTGCGGCTGCAATCATCTCCCGCTCACAGACATTCTGAACTTCGGCCCGGACATTTTCCGAAGTGCCAAAACACGCCAGACTAAAGATAGATACCGTCAGAAAGGCTGACGCCAGCGTCTTCCTCATGACCATTTCCTTTCAGTGCTTCCGAAGTGGCGAACGCAGTCTGTCGGCTGTCGCCGCCCGCCCGCCCGCCTTGCCGGCCGGAACCGTTTCCGCCGAAATTATGCGCCTGGCCTTCGCCCTGCGCGCCATTTCCGGCGCCGTTCTGGCCTGTAGCGGAGTTTCCTGCACTCGAGGAACTCGTGTGCTGAACCGCGATGCGATCATCAGCAGCCTGGATGGTGATCGTGTCCGCCTTGAACCCTGTCGTACGCAACATCTGATCAAGGAGTTGCCGATCGTGTTTCAGCAATTCCGCAGTCTGCGCCTTGCTAGTCACCAAAGAGACTTCAACGTTATCACCAACCATTCTGAGCGACACTTTGACGGTTCCCAGTTCATGAGGCGTGAGCTGAATATCCAGAGTTTTCAGAACAGGCCCTTCGGCTTTGGCTGTCAGTCCTGCGGAGGCACGGCTGCTTTCAGCCGCCAGTTCCTTCAAGGCGCCGGCAATCTGATCGCCAACCTGTTGGGCAGGAGACAGTCGCATGTTCGGGGCGAAATGGGTTTCCTGCCGCAATATCTTCACGGTACCCGCCGCCTCTTCCGGAAGTCCGGGACCTCGCATGGCCGTGTCGGAGACCTTTTCAGGTTCGACGCCAAACTGGGCGAAAAGCGACGATGTTCCTGTTTTGGTTCCTTCCGACTTTGTTGCCGCATCGGCATCAGCCGTTTGCCCTCCGGCTTGCGAGGGAGCGGGCGTCTGTACCGGCATGGCATTGCCAGCAGGGACCGCAGTTTGAGCCGGCCGTGACCCGCTGGCAGAATTGAGAGCAAGCGTGGAAGAAGCCATTAACAGAGGCGACCCCCCTCCTCTTCCAGAGGCCTTTTGCTCGCCCTTCCCGTTTTCGTCAACGGTCTCACCGGTTGCTTTCGGCGCCAGGACGTTCTGGGAAACCTGACGCAACGCATCGGTCAACGTTTTGGTGGAATATTGAGCTTCTCCCGAGCTGGCCTGACCTGGACGCATTGCCCCGGCCTCGCCCTCCTTGCTGCCTTCAGCTCCGTCGGCCGCGGCTTCGCTCTCTCCCGGGGGCGCGTCGTCAAGACCTGTCCTGCGCTCGCCCTTTGCCGGTGCCTCACCGGTCCGGGCATCCTTTATCATCGCCTGGAAACGGGCGGCGGATTCATGAGGGCTTTCCTGCCCTTTGTCAGCAACCCGGCCATCGGAGGACTTTCCGGTCCCCTTGGGCGCTGCAGTTGCGAGTGGTTGGGTATTGACGGTCATCTCACTCTCCCATTTGCGACAGCGCTTCGCCGGAGCGTTTCATGAGCCATTCGGCAAGCTCCATATCTTCCGTAAGCCAGTCTTTCTCGGTCGGTGCTCCGACGTCGCTCGTCACGTTGAATTCACCGATGACGCCCTCAGGCGGATCCGGGAAGTGGCGCACCGAGTTGAAAACCGCGTAGACCCCGTCGAGCAGTTCTTCGTCACCTGAAGAAAGCTGGGTCTTGTCGATCGACCAAAGGAGGTTCCTGTTCGCGAGGATCTTTTCCGGATCAAGGCGCGTCGCCACCAGGTAGACCTTGAGGACTTCCTTTTCCCGTGTTCCCTCAACGGCAAGTGGCAGCGCCTCTTCGGTCGCCTTGCGCGCAATGTTCAGATTTCCGGCCAACAACGCCGACCGCGCCAGCCTCATGTAGAGATTTCGCCGGGAGTCGGCATCGAATTCGTGAAGCACATCATCCAGCAGCGCGAACTTGTCCTCGTTCTGAATGAACCCGAGGGTGTCGAGCGCCAGTGCGAAGCGGCGCCTGAAATCTCCTGCGTAGATGGACGTACGGAAGCGGCGCAGATAGCGGATGCTGAGAACGCGAAAACGTTCCACGTTTCCCATCATGCCGGCGACAAACACCTCACGGCGCAAGGCCGCCTCCTCGACGAGTGTTCCGGGCATCAGAAGGCTGGCAACCTGCAGCAGCTCCATCGCCCTTGCGGGGTCAGTGCGGATATAGGGCGCGGCCATCACCAGCGCGACGTGGCCGCCGAGACCGGCGGGCAGCTCAAGCGGATCGATGCCGTCGAGCATTCCCACCATTTCCTCTTCACGGCCCTCGATATATGCTAGGGAGGCCTCCATCAGACGACGGTCGACTGCCGGCGCGGGATCGAGCTTGAGCAGGTGGCGCATCACGCTCGGATGACCACCGCTGAGGAGATAGATCACGCCAGCACGCGCGTTCCTCGGGTCCTGCCAGGTCTCTGCCGGCATGCGGACAAAGACGGTGTCCATCTTGACGAGAAGAGCTCTTTGCGCTGCCAGCGCGTGGCTGTTGCCTTCCGCGACCTGTTCCTGCAGCGACTGCAGCGAGCGGATCATCTCGTAGGGTTCAGAGCCCTCTCCGTCCTTTGAAAAGGCGTACCCCGTTCCCAGGCACATCAGGATCAATCCGAAACCGAGAGCCCGCGATGCCGTGAAGAGAGACGAGACAAACATCAGCTGTTCCCCTCAAGCAGATAGATTTCGATGCGCCGGTTATTCGCTGCATAGGGGTCTGCCGGCGTCTTCAGATGACGATCGGCATAGCCTTCCACACGGTCGAACCTGGTCTTTTCAACGCCGCCGCGGGACAGCATGTAAAGGGCCATATGCGCTCTGGCGGAAGACAGGCGCCAGTTGTCGTAATTCTTGCTGCGGAACGGACGGGCATCCGTATGGCCCTTGATCACGATCTGCCCGGGCGATTCCGCAACCACCTTGCCGATGCGCTCCAGAAGCTTCACCAGCTCAGGCCGAGGCTCTGCAGAACCAATTGCGAACATGCCGAAATCCTGGTCGTCGGTCAGACTGATCAGTGCGCCGACACCATCGCGCGTCACTGAGATCTGCGCTGCTGTCGCCTCAAGGACCGTGCCCTTTGTGCTTTCGAGAACTTCAGTCACCTGGGCGACAAGTTTTTCCGTCCCGCTGGCGGCTTCTCCGTCAGTCCCTTCGCTTTCGGCAAGTTCTCCTTCTGTCGCGGAGGATTGAAGAACTTCAAATCCCTCTTCCGCCGGAACGGCCGCAGAAAGCTTTACCTGCGTCTCCATCTTGCCGGTTACGTGAGCAACGACAGGTTTGACGCGCGGCGGAAGAGCTTCGGAAGCGGAACCTTCCGAGTTGATGGCTTGCTCCAGTTCGCCCGAGGCTTCCAGCGGCTTTCCGCCCTCGAGCAGGCCCGGATCCATAGGTCCTGTCCGGTCTGCGTCCGCCGGAACCGTCTCTTCGACCTGGCCGGCTTGCTGGAACTCATTTTCAATCATCGGCGCACCCCAGGCAAAATCGCCCTCGAGCTGCCTGTCGCTTGGTCCGTAGCCGTCACCGCTTTCGCGTGGCTCCTCCTTGGGAAGCGCTGCGCTATCCACGCCACGTCCTGGACGAAACTGCCAGAACATCGGGTCGAAAGGATCGCGATAGGCCTGTCCGCCCTGGTTCCCGGGCTCCTTCTGCATGCCGCTTCCGATTCCCTGCGGATTGTCTTCAAGCGTTTCGGAAACACGTATCTGTTCCGACAGCGTGTCCAGAACGGCGTAGGGATCGGAAAAGAGAATGGATTCCGCATGGATCTGCGTGAACTGACCAGGCATCGTGCGGCCAGCGCCGTTCGAGCCGTCGTCGCCCGGACGCGGCGATAAACTGCTTTCTTTCAGTCCGTCGCCAAAATCCTGTTCTTCCTGGGACGGCGCATCCGTTCCCCCTAGGGCTCCCTTGAAGAGCTTTGTCCCGTTTTCACTGGTTTCGCCATTGACCTCCGGATCGTTCAATCCTTTCCGGTTGGGTGCAGTCGAGGCGAGTTTGACCGGGTTGAAATACTGCGCGACGCCGCGCCGAACACTGTCGTCGGTCACATTGATCAGCCACATCACAAGAAAGAAGGCCATCAGCGCGGTCATGAAATCGGCATATGCGATCTTCCAGACACCGTGAGCTGGCAAATCCTCTTCCCAGCTGTTTCTGCGGCGTACGATGACGATTTCGTTGGAAAGCCCGTCGATCATCCTTCAGCCTCCTTTTGCAGGTCGCTCAACTGGGTGAGCCACTGCGACAGTCTCGTTTCGATCGTGGTTTCGTCCAGCAGCGCAACGAGCTCGACCTGATCGGCGATACGTGCGTCGATCCGGTCCCTGAGCGCGGGAAGCTGCTCAAGCACCTGATCGATCAGCGCCTGCGGTCCACTGAGGCGGATCAGCCTGTCGTCGCCATCCTGGGCGAGCTGCTTCAGATTGTCGGCGAAAGCAGAGACAAGCTGCTCGACGATCCGTTCACTGAGAAATGGTTGCAACAGCCTGGACAGCGAATAGGAAATGCGTTGCTCCATGACATTCATGAAGCCGTCGATAGCCGCGCTGATGTTCGCAGACTCCCGAATATCGAAACGAATGCGTTCTTCCTCGAGAGATTTGGCGCTTACGCCGCGTTCCTCTTCGAGCATGGCCTCGTAGTGGCGGCGCATCTGCACCTCCCCGTCCGACCGCCCCCGCTCGTATTCGGCCTGCAGCCGTTCTTCTGCGGAGACTTCCTCGAAGTCGTCGATGCCCGGTTCCAACACGTCGGCAAGAAACGGATCGTAGGCTCCCGGTGACTTGAACTTTGACAGTGACAGAACAGGAATGTGGGCAGCAATGGACGTGGACATTATGCGCGCTCCGATTCATAGAGCCACTGACGCAGGATCGCGGCCGACTGTTCTTCGTTATATTCCAGCAAGGATTCCAGCTTGCGAAGGGCAGACTGATTGCGCTTGCTGTTGAGATCCTGAAGCAGATCCGAGTGATCGGGCGGAATGAGGAAACTCTGCTCCTCGCCGTACGTCTCGGTCGCGCCCTCGGCACTATCGGAGAGCATGCCCAGTTCGGCCATTTCAGCCTGCTGGTTGCTCACCTGAGGCACGAGGGCTGCAACGGCAGGTCGCAGACCAAACCAGATGACGAGCAATGACACGGTCAGGATCGCAAGCGCGTTGATGATGTTGCCAGACTGGCGCAGAAGATACTCGGAGATACCGATCGGCGGGATCGGTGACATGGCATGACCACCGTCTACAAAATCCACGACCGCGATCTTCACATTGTCCCCACGCGCCCGGTCGACACCAGCGGAAGAAGCAACCAGCGCCTCGATCTCGGAGATCTGCTCGTTTATCTGAGCCTGGGACGGCTCCCCTCCGAGCGACTGCGCAAGGCGGGTCTTGTCAACGAGCACGGCGATCGACAGCTTGTCGACCCGGTAGCCGTCCTGCGACGTTTCAATCCGCTTGGACGAAATCTCGTAGTTGACGGTTTCCTCACGCCGCTCGTTTTCCTCCGAAGAGCGCTCGCCGTTGTCAGCGACAACATCTTCCTCCGGAAGGTTCTGTTCAACCGTGGTCGGTGACGACGTGCTGGAATTCTGGGCGTTCTCGTTCTCGCGGATCGTACGGACGGACCTTTCGATGCGGGAATCCGGATCGAAAATCGTCTCTGCAATCGTCTTTCGGTCAGTGTTGAGCTCGGTCGCCACGCTGACCTGGAAGTTGTCGAGGCCGAGATACGGCGTCAGCGTCTTGCGGACGTTTTCCTGAATGCGGTTGTTGACCACCGATTCCAGCGATGCCAACTCACCGGCCGAGGCCTTGGTGGGATCCTTGCCCGCTGCCAGGATGCCACCGCTCGTATCGAGGACAGTGACCTTGCTTGCGGTCATGCCCGGGACGCCGGCAGCCACGAGGTGCCGGATGGCATCGGCGGTGCGCACGTCGTCCGGAACGTCGGAGCGAATGACCACCGAGGCAGACGGCGGCTGCTGGTCACGGCGGAAGGACCCCTTTTCCGGCAGCACGATATGAACGCGCGCGGCACGAATTCCCTGCATGAGCTGGATAGTTCTGGCGAGTTCGCCTTCCAGCGCTCTGACGCGTGTGACTTCCTGCATGAAGGAGGTCAATCCCAGAGAACCCAACTCATCGAATAGTTCATAACCGGAATTGGCACCCCGCGGCAGGCCCTTTTCGGCAAGCAACATACGGGCTTTGGCGGTCTGGGCATGGCTGACAAGAACCGAAGTGCCGTCTGAACTGATATCGAAGGGAATTCCGGCATCGCGAAGCGCGGAACCAATCCGCGTGACGTCTTCTCCATCTAGACCGGTATAAAGCGCAGCCTGTTCGGGCCTGCTGAGATAATAGGCGCCCGCGCCGACGGTCGCGATTGTGGCGAGCCCGATCAAGGCGAGCGCGATCAATCGGCGCGCGCCCAGTTCCATCAGATTAGCCCAGAGTTTTTCGGCGTGTTCACGGCCCGGCATGCATAACCCCTTAATGCACGTGTATCAGTCTTCGGGACACTATGGTCCCCGGACCTTGTGCGAGCCTGTCATCGCGCGCATGAAGTCGTTGACTGAAAAGAAAAAAGCCGCACCCCGAGGGGCGCGGCTTCTCCTCCAAGAATCCGGTTGGATTAACGGAACAGCGACAGAATGTTCTGGCTGTTGGAGTTGGCAATCGACAGCGCCTGGATGCCGAGCTGCTGCTGGGTCTGCAGAGCCTGGAGACGGGTCGATTCCTTGTTCATGTCAGCGTCAACGAGCTGACCGATACCGCGATCGACGGCGTCAGACAGAGCAGACACGAAGTCCTGCTGCAGGCCAACGCGCTTCTTCACAGAACCGAGGTCGGTTGCTGCGTCCGTGACGAGACCCAGAGCCTGATCGACGACACCGATGGTTTCTTCGATGATCGTGCGGTCAGCAGCGGAGTCGGTCAGGGCCGAAACGTCGATGTTCTCGATGGCAACGGTCGTACCGCCAACGGTAAGATCGCGGTCCATCAGGCCGGTGGTGCCGGTCGTGTCGAACATGCGGATGTCGGTGACGTCGATATCGATCTTGTCGAGCGTGAAGGTGCCTGCCGCATCGCGGGAGAAGGAACCAACGATGCTCTTCGTTGCGTTTGCAGTCGCAGCGTCTTCGTTCAGCCAGGATTCGCCGTTGAAGACGGCAGACTGAGCGATCGTCGTCAGCTGGTTCTGCAGCTGGTCGATATCGGACTGGATCTTGGTGCGGTCAACACCAGAGCCGGAGGCCGTGGTGAGCTTTGCCTTGATCTCGTTCAGAACGTCAACGGTGCTGTTCATGGCTGTGTACATCGTATCGACAACAGCGGCGCCAAGGCCGAGGGAGTCGGAAACGGCGCCAAGTGCCATGTTGTCCGAACGCATGGTGGTTGCAATGGACCAATAAGCTGCGTTGTCTTCAGCGCCGGAAACGCGATAACCGGTAGAGATCCGGTTCTGGGTTGTAGCCAGGCTCTTGTTCGTGGCGGTCAGAGTCTGCAGCGCGGTCATTGCTGCTGCGTTGGTCATCAAGCTAGACATGATATGTCCCTTTCAATGTATCAGTGAATACTGGATTGTTTTGGGACATGCCGGGGTTTCACCGGCACAGCAGGGCAGCGTCATGCTTTTGAACCTTGTTGTTGATGGTTCAACCTGCTGTAGTTAGGACACTAGCCGGGAAACCTTGCGCGAAGCTTGCGGACCTGGAAGAAACTGATTTTTTAAAAAATCCGACCAGAACTCAATTTGCAGTAAAGCGACAGGATCGCACACGACACGATCGCGACATCCGCTATGAAGGGCTCCGGTTTGCTTTACCAGACGCGGCCAAACGCGACGTTTCCAACACCCCGAACACGCCAACAAAAATGAGAATGGGGCCCGCAGGCCCCATCCATCCATTCTTTGCATTGTGTCGGGCGGCTAGAAGAACGATCTGACGAGACTTCCGACCAGAAGGTTCCAGCCATCGATCAGCACGAAAAACAGCGCCTTGAACGGAAGCGAGATCACTGTCGGCGGCAGCATCATCATGCCCATGGACATGGTGATCGTTGCCACGATCATGTCGATCACGAGAAAAGGCAATGCGATCAAAAATCCGATCTCGAAGCCACGCCGCAATTCGGAGATCATGAATGCCGGAATAAGAATCCGCAGTTCCACTTCCTCAACCGAAGTCGCCTGCTCGTCGCTCGCGCGACCGGCGGCAAGGTCATCAAACAGGACAAGATCCTGTTCCCGAACCTGGCTCAGCATGAACTCCCGAAACGGTGTGGTAATGCGCGTGTAGGCCTCTTCCTCGGAAATCTCGTTGCTCATCAGCGGCTGCACACCGTCCCGCCAGGCTTTGTCGAACGTCGGCGCCATCACGTAGAAAGTCATGAACAAGGCAAGGGAGATCAGGATGAGATTTCCCGGGGTGGTCTGGAGCCCGATGCCCGACCGCAGGAAGGAAAAAGCTATTGCAAAGCGGGTGAAGCTTGTCACCATGATAAGGATGCCGGGCGCAACGGAAAGCACCGTCAGCAGGGCAATCATCTGGATGATACGGCCGCTTGCGCTGGCTTCGCCGGCTGGAAGCAGCGATGACAGATCCGGCACCTGTGCGGCCGCAGTTGTGGTGCCTAAAGCAACAAATGCGAGAACGAGAAAAAGCCGGATCATTGGATAACCACCGACTCCAGCATGATCTCCTGAACCTGCCCTTTCGTGCGGGTTTTCGCCCGTTCTGTCAGGTCCTCCCTCAGATGCTGCAACCCAATTCCACCTTCAAGGTGGCTGAGCGTCAGGGTGCGCATATAGGCGAGAAAATCGTCCTCGATCTTCTTGCGCACGATATTCGATTCCAGGTTTGCCTCCTGATCCAGAAGGATTGACGCCTGAATCCGGATCCAGGCGTCTTTCGGGGATGCCAGATTGGTCACGAGAGGATCGAGTTTCTGGACACGGGTCGAAGGCGTGAACGAAAGCGTATCGCTGTAGGACTTCTGCTCGCGGAGGCGGCCGTGCACTTCGCCTTCCGTGTAATCATAGACATAGGCGGCAAGTGCCGCCCCTGCCCCGGCTCCGATAAGCGTCAGCACGACCAGCGCGGTAAGGAAACCTGAACCGCGCGACGTCTGCCCGCCACCAGCTGGAACCCGAACGATATTTGCCATTACTGCCTTCCGTACTCTCCGCAGCTGTCCGCGTTCATCACCGCGAAGACATCTGCTCCAATATCCGAATGTCTTGAGGGTAAGCCGCCCGGCGGAAACGCACGGGCGCCGCCACCTTTAGAACGGTGTTACGATGTCGTAGACCTGCTGGCCCCAGGCCGGCTGCTGGACTTCGGTAATCCGGCCGCGTCCGCCGTAGGAGACCCGTGCTTCGGCGATCTTGTCGTACGGGATCGTGTTGTTGCTATGGATATCCCGCGGCCGGACGATGCCGGCGATCTGAAGGATGCGCATTTCGTAGTTGACGCGCACTTCCTGGGAACCGGAGATGACGAGATTACCGTTTGGCAGCCGGTCCGTGACGACGGCCGCGACGGAAAGCTGGATTTCCTCCGAGCGGTCAATCGAGCCGGAACCGGCGGACCCGGAGCCGCTATCGATGCCGATATTTCCGTCACCACCGCTTTGCTGCCCATCCCAGTTCGCCTCGAAAGACCCGCCAAGACCTATGTCCGACGTGCGGCGCCGATCCGAACTGTTGTCGAGGTTGGCGCGGTCATTGATCTCGATGGTGACGGTCAGAACGTCGCCGACCTTCTTTGCGCGAGGATCTGCAAAGAAGTTGTCGCGGCCGGCCATCCAGAGAGAATTGTAATCCTTGACGCCGCCGGGCGCGAACGTGCTGAGCGGATAGACGGCCGATTGCTGTTGCGCGAGACCGTAGCCGACCGGCGACATTTCCGGAGCCTTGCCGACGTCCTTCAACTGACCCGCACATCCGGAAAGCGCAAGTGCGCCAAGGGGAATGAAAATGGCACGCATCAGAAACTCCGCTGTTCTTCCGGCTTGGTAAGACCCATCATTGACTGTGTAAGCTGAGCAGCGCGTGCCGGATCCATTTCATCGAGAATGGAGCTGGCGACCCGCGCCTTGAGCTTGAGAAGGACACCTACGGCTGCTTCTTCCTCGGTTGTCGAAAGCTGGGCTGCGGCGGCTTCCGGACGCATGCGCCCGATGATGCTGACGACCTGGTCCTCAACCTCGTTCATCAGCTCTTCGCGCCGTTCGACCCACTGCTCGAATTCCTTCTCCTTGCGCTGCAACTCCGTGATGCGGTCGCGAAGGCTGGCTTCGAGGCTGATGAGTTTCCAGGTCTGCCACTGAACACGTGCATCGGATGCCGCTTCGGCGACATTCTTGCAGTAGAGTTCGCTGTCGGATGGCGGCACGACAGCATCCGCCTGCGGCTTTTGCCGCGGCGCCTGCGCAGTTGCCGTAGAAGCTTCCAATGCGATGAGCAAAGCCGCAATCGCGGCGAGACTTGCCGTCCGGCAGCCATCCGGTATCAGAGGCATTTTGGCTGTCCTTTGTCCGTAACCTGTTTGAATGCACTTTCAGGTATCGAGCTTGTGCGAGGCTGGCGGAGACAACAAAAAACGCCGCTCGATGAGCGGCGTTCTCAGATAGCGGCGTATTGGCGAAAGGCTATTGCACGACAAGCTCAGCCTGAAGGGCGCCTGCGGTCTTGATCGCCTGCAGGATGGCAATGATGCCCGTCGGACGCAGACCGATCCGGTTGAGACCACGCACCAGCGTCGGCAGGTCCGTCCCGCCCACGACGGCCAGTTGTCCGCCGCTTTCCTGAGCATCTACATAGGTCCTGGGCACGACCACAGTCTCTCCACCAGAGAAGGGCGATGGCTGGGAGACTTCGGGAGCCTCGGAAATGCGCACCGTCAGATTACCATGTGTGATCGCGACGGTGGATATCTGCACGTCCTTGCCTATGACAACCGTGCCGGTTCGCTCGTCGATCACGACCTTGGCAACCTGGTCCGGCGTGACCCGAATGGCCTCGATTTCCGCAACGAAACGGGTCAGGCTCATGGTTTTGGGTGGTGTCAGATCAACGGATCTGTAATCCCGTTCCTTGGCCACGATGATACCGTAACGCTCCTTGGTGAACCGGTTGATGGCATCCGTGATGCGTATAGCCGTCCGGAAATCCGGGTTTGTGAGTTCGAGAACGAGCTTCGGGATCTGAGAAAACTTTGCCGGCAGATCTCTTTCGACAAGAGCGCCATTCGGAACCCGGCCCACCGTTGGGATGCCTTGGGTGACGCTCTCCGCATCACCGGATTCCGAGAAACCCGAAACCGCCACCGGTCCCTGCCCGACCGCATAAATATTTCCGTCAGCGCCAAGCAACGGCGTAGCGATAAGGGTCCCACCGGCAAGAGACGAGGAATCCCCGAGAGACGATACGGTAACGTCGATCTTGGAACCAACGCCGATGAAGGACGGCATTTCCGCCGTGACCACGACCGCGGCGACATTCTGCGTTCGAAGCCGCGCGTCGCGCACATTGACGCCAAGACTGTCCAGCATCGACTGCAGCGATTGCTCCGTGAACGGGGAATTGCGGAGGCTGTCGCCCGTGCCCTTCAGGCCGATGACGAGCCCGTAACCGACAAGCTGGTTGTCGCGTACGCCCTGAAGGCTTGCAATGTCCTTGATCCGGACCATGGCCGATGCCGGGGATACGGCGACGGCCAGGGCCAGCAAACTAATGAAAATCCGGAGCATTTGTCAGTTCTCCACGCGGATGGTGCCGTCTTCCTGTACCCGGCCGGAGACGACGAGCCCGCTGTCGACGTTGCGAACGCGCACGAAGTTTCCCGCTCCGCCATTCTGCAAGGCTTCGACCTGCATGATGATTGTCAGCCCCTGCTCCCGGAAAACCAGCCTGGCCGGCTCACCGCGCCGCACGAGCACCTGTTTTTCAATGGCATTCACCGGGATCGGTTGCCCCGGCAGCAGTGTTCTGCGCGCCACCATGCCAACAAGTGCCTGGCGCTGGGTGTGGACGGAGAACTGCTGGGCCGTTCTGGAGGGAAACCGGCGTTCGATCAGATCCTGATGCGAGATTTCAGCGCCTGGATGGATGGTCTGCCGCGGAACGGGGAGATCAAGGCCGCCTGCCAGGGCCGCCTTCCACGGCCCCAGAACGCATATCAGCACGACGAAGAACCGTATCAGAACCGTCATGACGTCACTCCCTTTGCCTAGCGGATGCCGTTCGTGACGGTTCCGGCCATTTCGTCGGCTGCTTTCATGACCTTGGAATTCATCTCGTATCCGCGCTGGGCCGAAATGAGGGCCGTGATTTCCTTCACCGGATCCACGTTGGAGCTTTCCAGATAACCCTGCTTCGCGACACCAAAGCCGGGATCGCCGGGTACGCCCGCGATCGGGTTGCCGGAAGCCTCCGTCTCGCGGTAGAGATTGCCGCCCACCGGTTCCAGACCCACGTCGTTCACAAAGTTGGAAAGCGTCAGCTGTCCGAGTTCTCTCGGCGCCATCTCGCCGTCGATCTTGGCAAAGACCTGACCGGAATCGTTGATCACCACCTCGATGGTGTCCTCGGGAACGATGATCGCGGGCTCCACCGGATAACCGTCAATTGTCACCAGACGACCGTCCGCATTCTTGTTGAAGGCGCCGGCACGCGTATAAAGCGTCTCATCGTCCGGGCCGGTAATCTCGAACCAGCCCCGGCCGTCGAGTGCAACGTCGAACTGGTTGTTGGTATTGGCGAGCGCACCCTGCGCATGGAGTTTTCGGATACCTGCGGTCCGAACGCCGAGACCGAGCTGAGCGCCCTCCGGCACGGGATCCTCGCCTCCGCGGTTCGGCACACCCTGCAGGCGCTCGGCCTGGTAGAGCAGGTCCGAGAACTCTGCCTGGGAGCGCTTGAACGAGGTGGTGTTCATGTTGGCGATGTTGTTGGCCACAACTTCGACATTGAGCTGTTGTGCGCTCATGCCTGTAGCTGCAATAGCAAGGGCTTTCATGGGAGAACTCCTTTAAAGACGGAAGACCATGACCGGTGCGAGACCGGTCAGATCGTCATCCGGCTGACTTCCTGATAAGCGGACACGACCTTGTCGCGGATGGCGATAGCGGTCTGAAGCGAGCTTTCGGCGGCCATGACGGCCTCGACGACCTGCTGAACGGACGCCTGACCGTCGACGCCGGCAATCGATGCCGCCTCGCCCTGCTTGATCTTGTCGATCGCGCCCTGGGAGACCTGGGCCATTGTGTCGGAAAAACTGACGTTGCCGGCAGCCTCGGTGCCGCCGAGATCGGGTCCGCTGGCGGAATAGCGGGTGGTGGACGCGCTCTTGAGAATGCCGTCGGTACCGGATGCGGAGGTCAGTGCAGAAATTTCGTTGATCATTGTCAGTTCCTCAAGAGGTCGATATTGCGCATGACCATTTCACGGGCCTGCGTCATAACTTTCAGGTTGGCCTCGTAGGACCGGTTGGTTTCACGCATGTCCGCAAGTTCGAGCAGCGTGTTGACATTCGGCATCTTCACGTAGCCGTCTTCGTCGGCAGCCGGATGGCCGGGATCGTATTCCACCGTGAAAGGTGCCTTGTCGGCGCCTATCCCTTTCACGGAGACGAGGTTTGCCTGCTGCGCACGGTCGAATTCGCTTTCGAAGGTGATCGTCTTGCGCTGATAAGGATCGTCACCGGCCGTCTTGCCCGTCGACCGCGCATTGGCGAGGTTTTCGGAGACGATGCGCAGCCGCTCGGACTGGGCTCTCAAGCCGGCGGCGGAGATATGAAGTGTGGCGGCGAGCGGATCGGACATGTCTGATTTCCTTAAGATTTCACGGCCGTGAGGTACATGCGGTGAAAGGATTTCGCGATGGACGTATTGAGCGAGTGATTTCGCGCAACCTCACCGGCCTTCATCAGTTCCTGCTCGAGGCTGACGGAGTTGCCAGAGTGGGTAACGGCCCAGCTTTCGGCTTTCTCGACTTCTGATGGACGCGAAACCTCCATCACCTGTCCAAGATGACCGTCATGAGTTGCCGTCATCGCCAGCTGGGTCTTGCTGATCACCGTCGTGAACGGCTCAAGATCCTTTGCCCGAAATCCGGGCGTGTTCGCATTGGCGATGTTTTCCGCAATCGTCGCCTGACGCGTCGAAAGCCATTCATTGTTGTTCGAAACGATTTTGGTCAGGAACACGGGTTCCATCGAAAACCTCCTATCAGCTCAGGTTGCGTCAAGGAGTAAGTCGGCAAGCTTGTCCGAGGCTGTCGGCGAAATCGATTGACCGGGCGAAGCCGCAAGGTCCGCGCAATCTTCACAGCGCATGCATTGCTGCACGGGTCGCGCGCCCGCACGACTGAAGAAAGCCTCATCTGACGGGAGAAAAATGATGCCGGACCGGCCGACTGTTCCGCCCCTCGCCGATACGCGACGGCGGGTGTCTGAAAAACGTGAAACGGCGGCTCCGACGCTGGCAATTGCCCTGATTCTTTTCGCTCCGAACGCGTTCTCGCAGAAGGCCTTCGCAGCTGATCTCCAGTCCACCGATTGCGAAACCTATGCCAGATCCTACGCGGATGCGCATGTGACCGGCGATCCAGCGGACCTCTCGGTTGCGGATGGAGCAATGCGCGGCGCCGTAATCGGCGAAGCCTGGCAGGGCCCCGGAGGTGCGCGGCGCGGCGCGGTCGCCGGCGGAGCGGTCTCGGTTCTTGATTCCCTCGGCAATTACCCCGCCGGCTGGCGTGGCCTGTACGACATGGCCTACCGGATGTGTCGCAACGCGCAGTCGCCAGTCAGTCACCGCCCCTCGACGTTGGGAGACCCGTCCTACCGTCCATCGCCCCAGCAGCACCGAGAGATCGTGCCACCGCTGCCGGCTCCCCCGCGCTCCCCGATACGTCCGTGAATGGAACACCCGATGTTCTCGTTTCTGAATGAAAAAAAACAAGCTTTCGCCAACGCTGTGCAGCGCCGCCTCCATCCCCGCCAAAGGACCCGGCTTCGACCGGCCAAGCTGGCGGGTCTCAACAACGAATATATCTGCGATTGCACGATCCGGGACATGTCCGACGGCGGTCTCCGCCTCGTTCTGGATAAGGATACGAACCTGCCGGATGAGTTCTACGTTTTCGATGCCGTTGCCAAAACCATCGCCGAAGTTCAACTGCGCTGGCGGACTGGTCTTACCGCAGGTGTCGTCTATCTGGTGACGCCAGCCGATATCCGCCACTACTCCAACTCCGGCGTCCGCAAGCTCGCCCAGCGCCTCTATGCTCTCGAGGACTGAGAACAGACGATCCCTTTGAGCCCCCTCCTCCGGATCCTGACTCCTGGTCGGCAAGGGTCGGAGGCAACGTGAAGTTTCGAAGCGTACCGTTTGCGCGAGAAAAGGGCTGCACCCGACAGGGTTGAGCAGGTAAGACTTTTGTCCACGGGGACCGCGATCCGGTCCGGCGAGGATTTTGTTCAAACCAGGAACCTGTCATGAACTTTCTGAATTCCGGCGATCTCGATGGCACCTTTCTCGGCCGTGTCTGGCTGCCGGAGGCAAAAGGCCCTGGCGTCGTCACGCTGCGTGGCGGCAATGTCATCGACATCACATCGAAAAACGCTCCGACAGCCCGAGACATCTGCGAGCTGGACGATCCGGCCGGTTATGTCTCATCTGCGGAAGGGACGGTACTCGGGACGCTTGAGGAGATTGCATCCAATTCCCCCAACGACATGTCAGCCATTCATTTTCTGGCTCCCTGCGATCTCCAGTCGGTCAAGGCCTGTGGCGTGACCTTTGCAAGTTCCATGGTCGAGCGTGTCATAGAGGAAAAGGCCGCAGGCGACCCGCAGAAGGCGGAAGACATTCGCGCGCGCGTCGGAGCCGCCATCGGCGAAAGCCTCCGCAACATCAAGGCAGGGTCGGATGAGGCTGCCAAGGTCAAACAGGCCCTCATCAAGGAAGGACTTTGGAGCCAGTATCTGGAAGTCGGTATCGGACCCGATGCGGAGGTCTTCTCCAAGGCCCAGATCCTTTCCTCGGTCGGGCCCGGCGCAGATGTCGGTCTTCATCCCGTGTCGAGCTGGAACAACCCGGAGCCCGAAGTTGTCCTGGCGGTTTCCTCGAAAGGACGGATCGTTGGTGCAACCCTGGGCAACGACGTGAACCTTCGCGATGTCGAGGGCCGGTCTGCGCTGCTCCTGTCCAAAGCCAAGGACAACAACGCGTCTTGTTCCATCGGGCCGATGATCCGCCTATTCGACGCGACCTATTCTCTCGACGACGTCCGCTCTGCGGAACTCGACCTGAAGGTAGAAGGTCCCGACGGCTTCGTCCTCGACGGGCATTCATCGATGAAGGAAATCAGCCGCGATCCCGAGGAACTGGTTCGCCAGACCCTGGGACGTCACCATCAGTATCCGGATGGGATTGTCCTGTTTCTGGGCACGCTCTTCGCTCCGACCAAGGATCGCGACGTTGCGGGTGAAGGCTTTACGCACAAGATCGGCGATGTCGTCACCATTTCAGCGGACGGCCTCGGCAACCTTCGCAACACTGTTCGCCTATCTACCGAATGCCGGGAATGGACGTTCGGTGTCAGCCACCTGATGCGCAACCTTGCCCAGCGCGGCCTGATCTGATTGCAGGCAGGCCACGCGTCTCGTTCCTCTCCCTTGCCTATCTTTCTCAGACGGACGGCCCGAGCATCTTTCTCGGGTCGACCACCCGGTCGAACTCGGCTTCGTCCGTATACCCGAGCTCGAGACAGGCCTGTTTGAGCGTCTGCTCGTGTTCGAACGCATGATGCGCCGCGTGGCTTGCCTTGTCGTAGCCGATCACGGGACTGAGCGCGGTGACCAACATCAGGGATTGTTCGACATATTCCCTGATCCGTTTCTCGTTCGGCTCCATCCCCTCGACAAGAAACTCTGCGAAGTTGGTTGAGCCGTCTCCCATGATCCGAACGGACTGAAGGATCGAGTTGATCATGAGCGGTTTGTAGACGTTCATCTCCAAAAGCCCGCCAGCCCCTCCGAAGCCAACGGCAACATCATTCCCCATAACCTGGGCGGCGATCATGGCCAGAGCTTCGCATTGCGTCGGATTGACCTTGCCCGGCATGATCGACGATCCCGGCTCATTCGAGGGGATCTTCAACTCGTAGAAGCCGCAACGCGGTCCGCAGGACAGAAGCCGGATATCATTTGCGATCTTGTAGAGCGACACGGCCAGCGTCCTGAGGGCACCGCTCAGCATGACAAGCGCGTCGTGACTTCCCTGTACGGCGAACTTGTTGGGCGCCGATGCAAATGGCAATCCCGTAAGATCCGCAATCCGGGCAGCCGAACGGCTGGCGAATTCTGGATGTGTGTTGATGCCCGTCCCGACAGCCGTGCCACCCAGCGCCAGTTCGTAGACATCCTTCAGGGCATATTCGATCCTGTCGACATCCTGGCGCAGCAATTCGACATAGCCGGAAAATTCCTGACCGAGCGTCAGAGGCACGGCGTCCTGCATGTGCGTTCGGCCTATCTTGACGATACCGTCCCACTCCTCAGCCTTTGCCTTCAGAGCGTCGTGCAGTTTCCTGACACCGGGTAGCAACCTGTGAGTGACCTGAAGTCCCGCCGCCATGTGCATGGCCGCCGGAAACGTGTCGTTGGACGACTGCGACATGTTCACGTGATCGTTCGGATGGACGGGGTCTTTCGACGCAAGGACGCCGCCGGCATATTCAATCGCCCGATTGGCGATCACTTCGTTCACGTTCATGTTCGATTGAGTGCCGCTCCCAGTCATCCAGACATGCAGGGGGAAATGCTTATCAAGCCGCCCCTCCGCAACATCCTCGGCCGCCTTGACGATCAGATCCGCGAGACCGCTATCAAGAAGGCCGAGTTCGGCATTGGTCTGGGCAGACGCCTTCTTGAGGAACCCGTAGGCATGAATGAGCTCGATCGGGATCAGATCCGTGCCGATCGAAAAATACTTGAGTGACCGCTGTGTCTGAGCACCCCAGTACTTGTCTTCGGGTACATCGATTTCCCCGAGGCTGTCCGTTTCCGTACGCATCTGGCTTCCTTCCCGTTTGAACGACCTATCCGACAAGGAGTGAGGTCAGTTCGCTATCCTTGTCTTTCAACCCGTCAATGACGTCAAAATGATGCCGGCCAGGGTCTTCGCGGTAGACTGTGTGCTGCCAGGCCTCGGCCAGAATGCGAGACTGGCGCAGGAATTCCGGCCTCTCTTCCTGACCGACCCACGCGGTCACTGAGCAATCCGAGATTTTCCGCTTCAACGCAGGGCTTTCGGCCATTGCATCTGTTTCAGTCATCTGGAACGACTGGTTCATCGACGTCCTCAGAAGTGGCCTGAGATCATGCACTCCGCTGATCGAGACGATGTTCTCGATCCGGTCCACGACACTTCCGTCGAGCGGAGTGTCTTCGCAAATCATCCGCGTGACGAGATGGCCCCCGGCAGAATGCCCGGTCAGCCTCAAGGGCCCCTCCACCATTGAGGCTGCCTTCGTCACCGCCTTGCCAATCTGCGACGTGATCTCGGCAATCCGGACTTTCGGTGCAAGATCGTACCCCGGCAGGCAGACGGCCCAGCCACTCGCAAGACTTCCTTCCGCAAGATGAGACCAGTAGGATTTGTCAAAGCGCAGCCAATACCCGCCGTGAATGAAAACGACGAGCCCTTTCGGCCGCCCTTTCGGGTAGAACAGATCCAGCTTCTGGCGTTCGGATACCCCGTAGGCGATGTCCAGCTCGGATTCTGTCCTTGCGTCCCTGAAAGCCTGGGCTTCGCGCAGCCATCGCGGCGGATAGTCTCCCGCCCCCTCAATATGCGCCCCGTTCGCATAGGCATCGTCCCAGTCGGTGATCTCTACATCGCTCATGCGATCTCCCTTCACGCCACCGGCGGAACTTGAGCCGCCGAGGTTTTCATATGATCGAGGGTGATGTTCACCTCGTCGTCCGGCTTGTCAAATCGCGCGGGAGCAAACTAACGTCAAACCAAAATGGGAGGACATTTTGCAAATGATGGAGCGCTGTTCCAATCGCGTTGCCAATCTGGCGCATTTCCTGACGAGAAACGCAAGCCGCTGGCCAGAGCGGCCCGCAATCATATTCGAGGATGATATCTGGACCTGGTCCGATCTTGACGGCCGGGTCTCTGCGCTGGCGCAAGTTCTGAGACTGGAGTTCGGCATCCGAAAGGGCGATTCCGTTCTCGTCCAGGCGCAGAACTCGAACCAAATGGTCGAGGTGATGCTTGCCGCCTTGAGGCTCGGAGCCGTCTGGGTGCCGTGCAATTTCCGGCAGGCTCCTGGAGAAACCGCCTTTGCCGCGGAAAAATCAAGTGCCCGCATTTTCATTTGCGACGCGGCATTTGCCGATCAGGCCAGCGCAGTCCGCGAACGCATGCCGGGGATCGTAGGTATCGTGACGATTGGCGAAAGCGCCTACGGTGTTTCCCTGGAAACTCTCGTCTCGAAGCATCTGGGCGCGACGGTCGCGAACGAAGCGGTCGAGCACAACGATCCATGCTGGCTCTTTTTCACTTCGGGATCCACCGGACGGCCGAAAGCGGTCGTGCTCACGCATGGACAGATCGGCTTCGTCTGCGTCAACTATATGGCCGACCTGCTTCCGACAACGAGCGAACAGGACGCTTCTCTCGTAATCGCGCCGCTTTCACATGGCGCCGGCCTGCATCTGATAGCCCAGCTCTCGGTCGCCTCAACCCATGTCCTGATGCCTCGGGGAGGTTTCAACCCTGCAGAATCGTTCCGTCTTGTCGAAAGGCACCGCGTCTCGAACATGTTCACGGTCCCGACCATCGTCAAACGGCTTGTAGAGGATCCAGCCGTCGACAATTTCGACCACTCAAGCCTGCGCCACGTCATCTATGCCGGTGCTCTAATGTACCGAGAAGACCAGAAATACGCCCTCGGCAAACTGGGGAACGTCTTGGTGCAGTACTATGGACTTGGCGAGGTGACCGGCAACATCACAGTCCTGAGGGCCCAGGATCATGCGATCGAGGATGGTCCGGATGTGCGGACCGGCACCTGCGGGGTTGAGCGCACCGGGATCGAGATCTCGATTCAGGACGATGACGGCAACATCCTCGGGCCGAACGAAACAGGTGAGGTCTGCGTGATCGGCGCCGCCGTGGGATCGGGCTACCTCAACGACGCTGCCGCCAATTCCAGGTCCTTCCGAAACGGCTGGTTCCGGACCGGGGATATCGGCCATATGGACGAGCAGCGATTTCTCTACCTGACCGGACGAGCGTCGGACATGTATATTTCCGGCGGATCGAACGTCTATCCGAAGGAAATCGAGGAAATTCTCCTGACACATCCAGGCCTGTCGGAAGTGGCGATCATCGGTATCCCGGACCCGCAATGGGGAGAAGTCGGTCTGGCGGTTTGTGTCGCATCTTCAAAGGGGCCACCGGACAGCGTCGAACTGACCGGGTTTCTGACCGGCAAGGTGGCGAAATACAAGTTGCCGGCGCGCTATCTTTTCCTCGATGAAATGCCGACAAGTTCCTACGGCAAGATCACCAAGAAACTTGTCCGCGACCATCTGATAGAAATAGGCCTGCTATGAGGCGTCCCGCACCCGTGTCGCTGGCCGATATCAGACACCCCGGCCCCGCCGCCGACGATCGGCGTCCCCACGCATTGTGCCTTGCAGATCCGATCAGCATTGATTTTCCGGACGGCGCGCCCCTTCTTGGCGCCCTCGGAAAATGGGCAGATGATGCGGGGTATTCATCGGCGGCGCTCAATCTTGCCGGCCTTGCGCTGAAGCCTTTCGAGTACGTCATGCCCGATTGCGCAGTCGATGACCGGCATGCAGCCTGGTACAGCGAAACCAAACACTCGCATGGAGCGTCCCTGACCGAGGCTGTCGCCATTCTCGGCTGCAAGGACGAAGCCTGGTTCGCTCACATCCATGCCTGCTGGCAAGAAGATGACGGACCTCGTCTGGGACACCTGCTCCCGGCAACGCTGACAGTCAGCGGCACCTCTCGTGCCACAGGTTACGGACTGAGAGGGGCGCGCTTCAATGCACGGTTCGACCCCGAGACGGAGTTTACGCTCTTTCGGGTCGAGTCGGCGCCGGCGAAGGATCTGAACAAGCAGACGGCGAACGCCCTTATCGCAACGCTGGCACCGTTCGAAGATCTCCCGATCGGCATTGAACAGTTGCGCATGGTCTTCGGCGATCGCTCCGTTGATATACATGGTCTGGGCAGCCTTGCCGGAGCAACGTTTGTAGATGCGGCTCCGATGACCGGAATGATATCCGAAATTCTGCTTTGCAAAGGCGCCAGCTGCTTTCCGAAAACCGGGTCGTCCGTGCCGGTAAAGGCTATCGACCACAAAGGACAGCTCCATGACGGCGATCTGGTCCGCGGTCACGCCCCGACCCTCATAACCTGTGAACTCCTGATCAGAATCAGTGACGACTGAAACCCTGGACAGGAAGATCAGATGCGGCTCACAAGCATATAGGCACCTCGAGCCGCCCGGCCAAAAGACCAGGCTTTAAGCCGATTCTCGGTGAATACCTCCGGAACAGTAAGGGAACATTTACCCTTGCAGAACACAATGAGAACAGGTATGATGTTCTTGATTTGTACCAGCCCGTTCGCGGTTCAGGGGAAGCCAACATGTTGACACGCAAGCAGTACGAACTGCTCATGTTCATTCACGAAAGACTAAAGGAAACTGGCGTTCCACCGTCTTTCGATGAAATGAAGGATGCCCTGGACCTTCGCTCCAAATCCGGGATTCATCGTCTGATCACGGCGCTTGAAGAACGCGGGTTCATTCGCCGGCTACCCAACAGGGCGCGCGCGATGGAAGTTGTCCGTCTGCCGGACTCCATAGCGCCCGGCCTTGGCGCACCGCGTCAGCGGGGCAGTTTTTCTCCCGAGGTGATAGAAGGCTCGCTCGGCAAATCGGCGAGTGAGGCTCCTGCTCCCGCCCCTGTCACGACCTCTGCCGGCGCCGAGGTACCTGTAATGGGCCGGATTGCGGCCGGCGTGCCGATCGAAGCGATCCAGACCCACAGCCACTCCATCACGGTTCCCCAGGAGCTGCTTGGCAAGGGAGAGCATTATGCTCTGGAGGTGCGCGGCGATTCCATGATCGAGGCCGGTATTCTGGATGGTGATACTGTCCTTATTCGGCGCACAGATAGCGCCGACAGCGGCGATATTGTCGTTGCCCTGGTAGATGACGAGGAAGCGACTTTGAAACGCCTGCGGAAGAAAGGCGCCTCAATCGCCCTGGAAGCGGCGAACCCCGCCTACGAGACCCGCATCTTCGGGCCAGGACGCGTTCGCGTTCAGGGGCGGCTTGTGGCCCTCGTCCGCCAATACTGAGTTTCCCTTTATTCCCTGCTCCTGCCTGACGGGGGCTGCCGACGTGCTTTCGGAAGGTCGTTGCGTGTGAAGTCTCCCGGGCGATGCCATGGCCTGGGAGGGTCCGGCACAGCATACTGGATACGCACAAGCCTCGGCGCGTCTGGCCGGGCGCCAATGTCGATGACCTTACTTTCAACTCTGTCTCCGGTCTGATTTTGGCTATGGTCCGTCGTTGTCTGAGCGTCACCGCTTTGCCCGAGCCATATGGAAACAGCACCACGATTTGCGCGCCTTCGAGCGTCAAGAATGAGTGCGGCTCCACAACTCGCCGGAGCGACAATATCGCTCACGATGATATCGGCATGACGGCAATCAATAGAGAAGGCTTCCGGGACCTTCGGCGCTGCGATCCTGACAGGGAAGCTGTCGTCTCCGCGCCCCGTCGCTTCATACGCGTTCACGACGCAGCCTGCCTCATCACACCTGATCTGAGGCGACTTCATCTTGCGCGATTTGATCTCGTCGAGTGAAATCCCGTCGTCCTGCAGCCAGATATCCGTCACAAAGCTCCCTGCCCGCCCCGAGTATCTCAAAGATCCTTCGTCGTCTCGCGCTGCCAGACGCGACCCGGCAGAAGCGATTTGTATGTCCGGTGGCCGCGACATCGACACGAGGGAAAGACCGGCAGCAAGCGGCACGAGTGCCGTGAGGCGCAGCCTGCCCGGTATCAGCAGTCCCGTGAAAAGTGCCGTAACGAGCAACACGGCCGCGCCTGCACCAACACGCCCGACCGCCCCCGCGCCCTCACCGAGTTCCGCAGTGAAGTGAGCGATATCGAGAAGGAAAGACAGCCCGACAGCCATGATGTGCAGGGGAAGAGCAGCCAGTCCGAACGGCATGAGGACAAGTGCAAGGACACCCATGGGCATGACGAGCAGGCTGAACACCGGCATGCCCAGCAGATTGCCGACGAGCCCGTAAGGTGCGATGCGTGCAAAATGATGAGCGCCGACGATACCTGTCGCAACTCCAGCAACGACAGCGGTGACAGTCAATCCGATGGACCAGCCGAGCAAATGACGGGCAACTCTCAATGCCGGTCCCTGTGGCGCTTCTCGCCGAAAGGCCAGACGCTCCCGCTGGCGCCACAGGTCATAAACGGCAACAAGACAGATGACGGCGGCGAAGGACATCTGAAAGCCGGGAAAGAACAGCCTTTCAGGAGCCAGAACGAGCAGGAACAGGCCGGCAAGGGCGACGCTTCGCAAGCTCAAGCCACGGCGGCCAAACAGGACACCGAGAAACACGAGCGAGATCATCAGGTACGAGCGTTGTGTCGCGACGGCCCCACCTGACAGGATCAGATAAACGGACGCTGCAGCAAGTGCCGCCAGCGCCGCCCATTTGTGAATGGGCCAGCGCAAAGCGAAAGCCGGAACAAGGGCAAGCAGCAGCAGGCAAGCACTGAATGCGCCGCCAGCAAAAAGCGCCATATGAAGTCCGGAGATGGCAAGAATGTGCGCGAGGCCCGCCGCACGAAGGTCTTCCTCTTGCTGATCGCTGATCCCGCTGCGATCTCCGACGAGTAACGCGACGGCCAGGGCGGCCTCCGATCGATCCGGCAGGTTTCTTTCGATCCTTTCCGCGATCTCGCCGCGAATATCCTGAACAAAACGGGCAGCGCGCCGAAAGACCCCGATCGGTTCACCGTCCAGGACCTCCACCCGACCGAAGGCAAATCCTGTCGCCCCGATCTGATTGTAATAGGCCCTAAAAGAAAAATCGTATCCACCGGGGCTGACAGGACCGGGCGGCGGAAACAAACGGCCTCGCACGCGTACAAGATCGCCTATCCTGACCGTATCTTTCCCGGGTACCCTTATGCGAACCCTTTTCGGAAAGCGGTCGATTGAAACCACGTCTTCGTTGGCGGCTTCGACCTCCAGAAGCAGTCGCTGGCCGGAGCCGCTCCTTTCGACAGTCTCGACCCGCCCTGTCACCGTTGCATTCATGGCCTCTGCGATCCGGGGCGCATCGATGGCCGCAGTTCGCACCGCCCCTGCCGTCACCCCGCAGATAAAAGCGACCAAAAGCAGAAACGGCCGGCCGATGGCGACCCGCCGGCCAATCCGAAACGCAATCGCCGCAAGCAAGATACTGACTGCAAGAAGGACCGACCACGCCGGTTCCGCCGGCAGTGAGGCGTAGCTTGCAATACCGCCCGCAAAGAAGAAGCCGAGCCACAGCAAACCTTGCCTGTCCCAGAAAGCCTCACTTTCATCATCCCCAACTGCGACTGGCTTTTTCAATTCCTTCCAGAAACGGTTTACGGTCGAACTGCCCGGGCGGTTCCGCGGAATTCTTTCGGATAGACGGCTAGTGCTCGTCTCGGGTGCGAGAGATATGTCGCCGGGACCAAGCGGTGCTCCATTCTCACTGCTGCTCGTTCGACCTGAACCACTTCCGATCATAGCAACCCCGGCTGATCTTCTCAGGTCGCTGCAACCCTTGCGGCCAGATTTGCCCGGAAGAAAGCCAGTTGCAAGCGCTGTCGGCGATTTTCGGTGTTTGGACAGAAATCGGGGCGACACCAAAATCGGTTTGCCTGATGCGTTTGAGGTTTTGCGGCGAACCAGCCCCTGTGATAAGACCGCGCAACCATGAGACGGCGCCCGTGGCGCTGCAAATCTGACAGAGACTTCAATTAGCACCATGCCTCAAGATATCGTCACGCGCTTCGCGCCGTCCCCCACCGGATTTCTGCATATTGGCGGCGCCCGAACAGCGTTGTTCAACTGGTTGTTCGCCAAGCATCACGGCGGCAAGATGCTGCTTCGGATCGAAGACACAGACCGGGCCCGTTCGACGCAGGAAGCCGTCGACGCGATTGTCGATGGTCTGACTTGGCTCGACCTCGACTGGGACGGCGAACCGGTGTCACAGTTTTCCCGCATCAAGCGACACAAGGAAGCGGTGGAGCAGATGGTCGCCGCCGGCGCCGCATACAGATGTTATTGCAGCGCCGAAGAAGTAGACGCGATGCGCGAAAAGGCGCGCGCCGAAGGCAGACCGCCACGCTACGACGGTACGTGGCGAGACCGCGACCCTTCCGAAGCACCTGCCGGTGTGGATCCGGTCATCCGGCTGAAGGCACCGCGGGACGGCGAAACCGTAGTCGACGATATGGTGCAAGGCCGTGTCGTGATCCCGAACAAGGATCTCGATGATTTCGTCCTGATGCGCTCCGACGGCACACCGACCTACATGCTCGCGGTCGTTGTCGATGACCACGACATGGGCGTAACGCACATCATTCGCGGCGTCGACCACCTGACCAATGCTGCCAGGCAAATCCTTATTTTCAAGGCCCTCGGCTGGGATGTTCCCGCCATGGCACATATTCCGCTGATCCATGGTCCGGACGGCGCGAAACTTTCCAAGCGCCACGGCGCGACAGGCGCGGAAGCCTATCGTGCGATGGGCTATCTGCCGCAGGCCATGCGCAATTACCTGGCTCGTCTCGGCTGGAGCCACGGCGACGAGGAGATCATGGCGCTGGACGACATGATCCGATGGTTCGGAATGGACGCCGTCGGCCAGTCCGCCGCGCGCTTCGATTTCAAGAAACTGGAGAACCTCAACGGTCATTACATGCGCGCAACGCCGGATGCAGAGCTTCTGGACCACTGGAAGATCTGTCTTGCGCATATCGAAGGCGGGAAAGAGGTTCTCGGGTGGTTCGATCAACCAGGAAACGAGAGCACTGCCCTCGCCGCGCTTCCCGGTCTCAAGGAACGTGCCAAGACGCTGGTCGAACTGACTGACAGCGCATCTTACCTCTGGCGCCAGCGGCCGCTGGACACCGACGAGAAGGCCGACAAGATCCTGAACGAAGACGCTCGCCAGATCCTGTCGGACCTGCACGGCATCCTCTCCACCGTCGGGGACTGGCAATCGGAACCGCTGGAGGAAGCCGTGAAGGCCTATGCGGAGACGAAGGAACTGAAGCTAGGCAAGGTTGCGCAGCCATTGCGCGCGGCTCTGACCGGAAGAGGAACGTCTCCCGGCATTTATGACGTCCTGATCGCCCTTGGGCGGAATGAGGCCCTTGAGCGGATCAAGGACCAGGCCGCCTGACGCCTGCGACCACTCAACTCATTGAAACAAGCCGCCTGTCTCGTCATTTTAAGGAGACAGGCGGCTGCTCTCTCCCAGAAAAAACGCCTATGACCAAAGCCTTATACCGACTTGCTTGCGGCAGTGCGGTAAATGGGCTACGCAATACGCGAAAAATTCTCCAGTGCCGCCCCGAGCCTGAAAATTGGGTCTTCGCCTGAAGACCGGAAACCGGGACGGTTCGCCAGGTTAACGCAAAGGGGTTTTCTGCATGGCCGACAACAACGCCAAGCTCAACGTCGGTGGCAACGACCACGCATTCGACGTTCTTGACGGGTCCATCGGACCGTCCGTTGTGAACATCTCGTCCTTGTACAAGGAAACGGGCATGTTCACTTACGACCCGGGCTTTACGTCAACCGCATCCTGCGAATCCCAAATCACCTATATCGATGGCGATGAAGGAACTCTGCTGTATCGCGGTTACCCGATCGAACAACTTGCCAATCACGGCGATTTCCTCGAGTCCTGCTACCTTCTGCTTTACGGCGAACTGCCGACCAAGGCTCAGAAAGAAGACTTCGTCCAGCGTGTGACCTACCACACGATGATTCACGAGCAAATGAATCGGTTCTTCTCCGGTTTCCGCCGCGACGCACACCCTATGGCGATCATGGTCGGCACCGTCGGTGCTCTGTCCGCCTTCTATCACGACTCCACCGACATCACCGATCCGCATCAGCGCATGGTCGCGTCCCTGCGCATGATTGCAAAGATGCCGACGATTGCGGCCATGGCGTACAAGTACCACGTCGGTCAGCCCTTCGTGTATCCGCGCAACGATCTGGATTACTCCGCGAACTTCCTGCACATGTGCTTTGCGGTGCCTTGCGAGGAATACAAGGTGAATCCGGTGCTGGCCCGTGCAATGGACCGTATCTTCATCCTGCATGCAGATCACGAGCAGAACGCCTCCACTTCGACTGTTCGCCTTGCCGGTTCCTCCGGCGCCAACCCGTTTGCATGTATTGCTGCCGGAATTGCCTGCCTTTGGGGCCCGGCACATGGCGGCGCCAACGAGGCGGCCCTCAACATGCTTTCGGAAATCGGTTCCGTCGACCGGATCCCGGAGTTTGTGGCCCGCGCCAAGGACAAGAATGATCCGTTCCGCCTGATGGGCTTCGGTCACCGGGTCTACAAGAACTATGACCCGCGTGCGCGCATCATGCAGAAGACGACGCATGAGGTACTCGGCGAACTGGGGATCAAGGACGATCCGCTTCTGGACGTCGCGATGGAACTCGAAAAGATCGCCCTCAACGACGAATACTTCGTCGACAAGAAGCTCTATCCGAACATCGACTTCTACTCCGGTATCACGCTTCGCGCGCTCGGCTTCCCGACCACCATGTTCACCGTGCTGTTCGCTCTTGCCCGTACCGTTGGCTGGATCGCCCAGTGGAAGGAAATGGTGGAGGATCCGTCGCAGCGCATCGGTCGTCCGCGTCAGCTCTACACCGGCGCCGAAAAGCGCGACTACACGCCAATCGACCAGCGCCGCTGATCGAAATCAAGCGCCGGAATGTCAAAAAAGAAGCTCCCGGAATTTCCGGGAGCTTTTCTTTTTTCCGACGACAAGTTGTCCCTGGAGAGTTCAGAGCATCCCAGTCAGCCCTGTCTCGACCCCGCCTTCATGGTTTCAAGAACGATGTCCGCAGCGGCCGCACTCTGACTGTATCCGTCCGGCAGGCTCATGAGGTCATCAAGTCTGGCCAGTTCGGAAAGCTGTCTTTCACGTTCCGGTGTATCGCCAAGCAAGATACACAGGCGCTCTGCAAGAATAGCCGGCTTCACATCATCATCCAGAAACTCCGGAATGGCCTTTTTTCCAAGAATGATATTTGGAAGCACAAAGGAATCGACACTCGAAAACTTGAAGACGCGATTGAGATCCTTGAGACGTCGGAAGAACCAGTCGACCTTGTAGGCGACCACCATTGGAACTTCGGCAAGCGCCAGTTCCAGTGAAACTGTTCCCGATGCGGCAAGCGCGGCGTGGGCACGGCGAAAAGCCGCTTTCTTGGCATCAAGGCCCGTCACGATGTCCGGCTGCACCGCCCAGGTTTTCACACCTTCCCTGATCCGGGCCTCCAGACGCGCGACTGCCGGAAGAACGATCTCGACATCGGGACACTGCTGCTTCACCAGCGCAACCGTTTTGCCGAACACCGGAAGAAGACGATCAATCTCGCTTTTCCGACTTCCCGGCAGCACCAGAAACACTTTCTGCCCGGCAGAACGAACGGGAAGACGCTCACCGTCTGCAGGACGCAGTTCGGATGCAGTCTCGCTCAGAGGGTGGCCCACATAGTGCGTTTCAGGACCACCCAGTTTCTTGTGAACCTCAGGCTCGAACGGCAATAGCGCCAGCAGTTGGTCGACATAGGCGCTCATCTTTCGGGCTCGGGCTGGACGCCACGCCCAGACCGACGGAGACACATAGCCGACGATAGGAATATCAGGCGCACGTTTTCGGACGCGTTTGGCGACACTTTGCGTGAAATCCGGACTGTCTATAATGACCAGAACGTCGGGCTTCGCATCAACCACATCATCAACGGTCTGGTAGACGCGGCGCACGATCAACGGAAGTCGCGCCAGGACCGCGCTCAAGCCCATTACGGATACGTCGGACATATCGAAAAAGCTGGTCAGACCCAGAGCGGTCATTCTTTCGCCGCCGACACCGCAGTAACGCACGCGGTCGCCAATACGCGTATTCAGGGCACTGATCAATTCCGCGCCCAGCTGATCACCTGATTCCTCACCAGCAACGATGCAGACTGTCAGGCTGCGGTCTGTCAATTGTCCGGCTCCAGGACCGTCCGGTCGATGCCAACAATAAACAGCCCTGCTTCGTTCGCCCGGCCGAGGGTCTGTTCCTTCTCGGCAATCAGTGCTCCTTGCGCCTCGACCGCAATTCCGGCGAGGCCGGCAGCAACTGCCAGATCGATCGTTCGTGGTCCGACCGTCGGAAGGTCGACCCGCAAGTCCTGATTCGGTTTGGCGGTCTTTACCAGGACGCCGGAGCGTCCTTTGGCGCGAATTCGGCCGACGCGCTTGAGGTCGGCGCATCTCTCGAGCATCAAGTCGGTTCCCTCTGCACCTTCAAGAGCAACGACCCGGCCACCAACTGCGACCGCCGCCTGTCCTATGTCGAGTTCGCCGAGCTTCTCCGTCGCTTTCAGTGCGAGCTGAAGATCGCGCCAGTCCGCGTCGGCCGGCTGAACCTTGCCGAGAACGCCGCTCGAGGCCAATAGCTGAGGCGCAACATCCTTGATCCCCACGACGCGAAATCCTTCGTCTTCGAACAGCCTTATGACCTTGGTCAACAGGCTGTCGTCGCCGCCTGCGAGCGCCCTGATGATCGTCGGCAACCGCTTCAGCGTGCCAAAATCACCAAGGATGGAGGTAAAGTCGGGACGCTTCGAAACGCCTCCGATCAGAAGGACATCCTCGCATCCGGTCTTGCCGAGAAACGCATAGAGGCGACCGATCTCGCCCCAACCAAGCTCCGTGGCAGCGCGCAAGCGGGTCGCCTCATCGGCTTCGCCCTTTATCGCAACGATCTGGAACGGCCTGCCGGCCGCTTCAAGCGCATGGGCAATCTGCAACGGCAGTGTCCCGTTGCCGGCAACGAGTGCCAGGCGTCTGCAGGACACGTCTGACGCCGGATCCATCAGGTCAGTCGTCGGTGCGTGGTGTGCAGAACCGACGATCTTCCTTGGCAAGGATGAAATCGGTCACGGTCTTCACCAGTGTCTGCTCCGTTTCCTGCCTAGCCAGCGCTTCGGCGCGGCTCCGAAGCGTGCCTTCGTTGCTTTCAAACAGCTCCCGATAAGCAGCACGAAGCGCGTGGATCTGCTCGCGCGGAAAATTGGCTCGCTTGAGACCGACAAGATTCAGTCCGCCGAGCTTTGCCCGGTTGCCTGTCACCATTCCGAAAGGAATAAGATCGTTCTCCAGCCCGGCAAGACCGCCGACGAAGGCATGGCCGCCAATGCGCGTGAACTGGATAACAGCGGAACCGCCGCCGAAAATCACATTGTTTCCGACATCGACATGTCCGGCGATCATCACATTGTTGGACAGAACGATCCGATCTCCGAGATGGCTGTCATGCCCGACATGGGAATTGGCGAGAAAGGCACAATTGTTGCCGATCGTCGTAGAAAAACCGCCACCTTCCGTGCCGGGATTGAGGGTAACCCCTTCCCGGATGATACACCCCTCCCCAACCGTAAGGGTCGCCGCCTCGCCTTTGTACTTGAGGTCCTGCGCCTGATGCCCGACGGATGCGAAAGGAAATATGCTCGTCCCTACGCCTATCGTCGTCTTTCCGGCGACCGCGACATGAGACTTCAGTTCGACATGATCGCCGAGCTTCACCTCGGCTCCGACCACACAATAGGGTCCGATACGAACGCCTTCGCCGAGAACTGCACCGTCTTCGATGATGGCCGTCGGATGAATGTTAGTCATAAGTCCTCACGCATCTATCAGCATTGCGCTGACTTCCGCTTCAGCAACCTTAGTGCCCTCGACAAGGGCAACCGCATCGAACTTCCAGATGTTGGACCGTTGCTTGATTTTCTTGACATGAAAATGAACCTGGTCGCCCGGCTCGACAGGTTTGCGGAACTTGGCCTTGTCGATGGTCATGAAATAGACGAGCTGCGGGGGGGCGTCGACGCCCCTTGCATGCACGCACAAGGCACCCGCGGTCTGAGCCATGGCCTCAATCAGAAGCACACCGGGAAAGACTGGCCTTTCGGGAAAATGGCCAGTGAAATGCGGCTCGTTGATGGTCACGTTCTTGATGCCGATGCAGCTCTCGTCGCCATCCATTTCGATGATCTTGTCGATCAGCAAAAACGGATACCTGTGCGGCAGAAGCTTCATGATCTTCATGATGTCCGCGCTGGCCAGCGTTTTCTTTTCTGTCTCTTCCATATCAAGCCCCTTGGCGAAGGACCGCCTTCAAGTTCTTATTTGATTATCCGTTTAAGACCCGCTGCCACGCTCTGCAAGCTTTCTGACCGCAGCGACTTCGCGGAACCACTGCTTTACGGGCTTGGCAGGTGCACCACCATATCGTCCACCCGCGGCCAGGTCTTCGCTGACCACCGAAACCGCCGCAACCTGAGCACCCATTCCGATCGTCACGTGGCCGCGCACGCCAGTCTGTCCCCCGATCGCGACGAAATCCTCAAGCGTACAGCTTCCTGACAAACCGACCTGAGAAACGAGAACGCAATGCCGACCGATGACAACGTTGTGTCCGATCTGGACCTGATTGTCGATCTTGGTGCCTTCGCCGATAATCGTATCCCGGTTGGCACCGCGGTCGATGGTGGTATTGGCACCGACTTCGACGTCGTCCTGAATGATGACCCGGCCGATCTGAGGAACCTTCAGGTGACCCTGCGGTCCCATCGCATAGCCGAAACCATCCTGGCCACAACATACGCCCGGATGAAGATAGACGCGATTGCCCAGGACCGAATGCTGCACGGAGCAGTTTGCGCTGATCACACTGTCGCGCCCGATCTTGACGCCGCGGCCGATCACCGCGTTCGCTCTGATCACAGTACCGGCACCGATTTCCACATCCGCACCAATAACCGCGCCCGGCTCGACCGTGACACCGTCTTCAAGCAAAGCTGTCGTATCGACATTCGCCCGCTCGGAAACAAACGGTTCGACATATTCCTTCGGGATCATCGCTTTCGGGTAGAGCGCCGCCAGCACCAACCCCCAGGATCTGTATGGATCCTTGCAGACAATGACGGCGACACCTTCCGGAATCTTGTCCTTGAAACGCTTCCCGACCAGGCAAGCCGCCGCGGAGGTCGTCTCGAGCTGTTTCAGGTAAGCTGTGTTATCGAAAAACACCAGGGCGCCGGGACCCGCGTCCTCCAGAGGCGCAACGCTGGTGATCTCGAGCGACGCGTCCCCCCTCACGATCTCCGCATCGCCCCAAGAGGCGATATCGGCGAGCGAAACGGGTACGGGAACGTCGAAGAATCTTGGCTCGGACATGATTTTATCCTTGTTGCCAGCCAACAAAAAAGGCCGCCGAATGCTCGGCGGCCGATTTCTATCGTATTTGACCGCGGTTTAGAAGCGCGTGCCGCCGCTTAACCGGAAAATCTGGGTCTTGTCCGCATCATCTTTCACGACCGGGTACGCGAAGTCTGCGCGCAGCGGTCCGAAGGGCGATTGCCAACGGATGCCAGCACCGACAGAGGCGCGGACGTTGAAGTCGTTGGAGTCGATCCGACCACCATTATCTTCAACAAGACCAACGAGATCACTGTCGGCATCCCAGAGCGAACCTGCATCAGCGAAGACCGCACCGCTCAGACCGAACTCTTCAGGAATGACGGGGAACGGGAACCGGGTTTCCGCAGTCGCGGCGAAGTAGAACCGGCCACCAATCGCATCCTCGGTCGTCCCATCGCGAGGACCGATACCCTGGTTTTCGAAACCACGGACCAGATTGCCGCCAAGCATGAACTGCTCCGACACGCGCAGACGTTCATCACCGATTGCCATGATGTTACCACCGCGGACCGACAGACTGCTGACAAGACCATAGTCTGCAAGGATTTCCTTGTAGGCGCGAGCCTGGGCTTCGGTCTTGATGTAGTAGCTGTCGCCGCCGAGACCGGCAAATTCCTGACCGAAGGAGGCATAGAAGCCATCGCTCGGATCGAGGTTACGGTTCAGCGTGCTGTAGCGGAATTCATAGCCGACGAGAGACGTCAGGTAGGTTCCCAGAGAGTCACAGATTGCAAGAGACAGATTGTTCGTGTTGCAATTGTTGATGCTTGTCGACTCGTTATCCGGATCAGAGTTCTCTTCCTGAAAGATGTTATAGAACAACCTGACCGTCAGCTCTTCCTCACGGAGAGGCAGAGTGAAGCCAATTCCACCGCCGGTCTTCTTCTGGTCGAAGGAGCGATAGTCGTTCGCATCGTCAACCTTCCGATAGAGGTCGAGATCCATCGCGACACGGCGTCCCATAAAGAACGGCTCGACGAAGCGGAACTCGTAGCTTTGCGTGTCCGTTCCGCCACCAACGGCGAGTTTGACGAACTGACCGCGACCGAGGAAGTTCTTCTCACTGATGGAGATATCGCCAACGACACCATCGACTGTCGAGTAACCGACACCGAAGGAGATCTCACCGGTTGCCTTTTCCTCAACGCGAACGTTGACGATGACGCGATCCGGAGCGCCGCCCTGCTGCGTCGTGATCGCAACCTTCTCGAAGAACCCGAGATTTTTCAGACGACGCTCAGCCTTGTCGATCAGCGCACGGTTGAACGCGTCGCCTTCTGCAATGTCGAACTCGCGGCGAATAACGTATTCGCGGGTGCGGTCGTTGCCGATCACGTTGATCCGCTCGATATAGGCACGCGGGCCTTCTTCGATATAATAGATCAGTGAGATCGTGTTGTTGTCATAGTCACGTGCGCCACGCGGACGAACCCGTGCAAAGGCGTAGCCTTCTTCCGAAACACGAAGCGTGATGTCTTCGACGGTCTGCTCAACGCGCAGGGAGTTGAACGTCTGCCCGCTACGCGTCCGAAGCAACCGACGCAATTCGTCCGGATCGACATTCGGGATCGTCGAAACAATCTCAACGTCGCCGACTTCGTACTTTTCACCTTCATCGACCGTGAACGTCACATAGAAGATGTTCTGCTCGCGATCGAGATCGGCGCTGACGGAAACCACACGGAAATCCGCATAGCCCTTCTTGTTGTAGTACTGGCGCAGCAGCTCTTCGTCGGCGGCCAGACGGTCGGGATCGTAGGTATCCGTGCTACGAAGCCAGCTGAGCAGCCCGCTCTCACGCGTCCGGACCACGTCGCGCAGGCGACCGTCACTGAAGGAGTTATTGCCAATGAAGCTGATACGCTCGACGCCGGTCTTGTCGCCTTCGTTGATCTCGAAAACCAGGTCGACGCGGTTCTGTCCGCGTTCGATGATCTTGGGATCGACGGAAGCGCCATAACGGCCGGAGCGACGATA
This sequence comes from Rhodobacterales bacterium, assembly GCA_008107755.1. Taxonomy (GTDB): domain Bacteria; phylum Pseudomonadota; class Alphaproteobacteria; order Rhizobiales; family Stappiaceae; genus Roseibium. Next base: position 109,953 of record VIRH01000082.1, on the reverse strand, counting down.
GGCTTCAAGAATGTTCTGGACGTCGGTCTGGACCTTTGCCCGAGAAAGCATCGAACGCGGCTGCGACCGAACGGCGGTCTCAAGCGCACCGTCCTTGATCTTCTTGTTGCCTTCGAACGACACCCTGTTGATGATCGGGTTTTCCGAAACCGTCACGACAATCGTGCCACCACGCGGACTGATGTCCACCGTTGCAAACAGACCTGTCGCATACAGCGCTTTCAGAGACTCATCGACATCGTAGGCGGAGTAGGACCGCCCCGGAACGATGGTCATATAGCTGATGACAGTTTCGTCTTCGACTCGGGTATTGCCATTGACCTGAATACTACTGGCAACAGCGGCTTCCGCCTGGGTATTGAGCGATAGAGGCCCAACTCCCTGCGGCAAAACCGAACCAATCGAGAATACGGCTGCCGCAAGCAAAACCGCGCGTGTAAATTTCTGCAATCGCTGCATTATTGCGCTATGCCTTTGTTTTAATACCCCTTCCGGGATCCGCATTCACCCAAGCAGAATCTCGGAACTGTCGATCGTTGTATAGGTTTTTCCTGATAACGCAACATCCGTTCCGGGCCAAAAGCGATTTAGTCAGAAGACGTTGCGCCAATGTCACGGATGCTACGAATCCGTACCTACAAGTCGCACAATATCCTTAAAAGTTACAAAAACCATTAGCATTAGAACCAATCCCAGTCCGATGCGGAAACCCACGTCCTGGACCCGCTCGCTCAACGGCTTTCCACGAAGCGCTTCGAACAGGTAATAAACCAGGTGGCCGCCGTCGAGCACGGGGACCGGAGCCAGGTTGATCAGACCAATGCTGACGGAAAGAACAGCCGTCAGAGAAATCAGTGGAAGAATGCCGAACTCGGCGACCTTACCGGAGATCTGCGCCACGCGGATAGGCCCCCCCAGCTGATCTGCCGAATGGCGCTGGGTAATCATGCCCCAGACGTAGCTGAAGGTCCCTTCGATGATCCGGTAGGTTTCCCTGGAGCCCTCGCCTACCGCTTCAAGGGGCGAATATTTTATTCTGACCATATTTTCGGGGTCGCTGGTGCCACGCAGACCGATATCGCCTGCAAGCTGAACTTCGCCGAGGAAAACTTCCTTTTCCTTTGCGTCCGGCGTCACCGTCAGATCAACCGGCTTACCGCCGCGGTCGACTTCGAACACGAGCGGCGTGTTCGCATTCATGAGCACGACCTGACGCAGCTCGCTAAAGGTGTCGATCGGACGACCGTCGATTTCCTTGATGATGTCCCCGGCCTCGATACCGCCTCTTTGGGCGGCACCGCCCGCAAAGACCTCTTCGACGAGAGGCATGACGCCCTGCTTGCCGGCGGACATGAACAGCGAGCTGAAGATGACAATCGCGAGGAGGAAATTTGCGATCGGACCGGCTGCGACGATAGCGGCTCGCTGCCAGACGGGTTTGGCGACGAAGGCGGTTTTGCGCTCCTCTTCGCTCATCTGCGCGATAAGCTCCCGGCTCGGAACACTCGCGGCGTTTTCATCTCCAGCGAACTTGACGTATCCGCCCAGCGGGATCAGGCAAAGCTTCCAGCGCGTGCCCTTGCTGTCGTCCCTGCCAATGATTTCTCTGCCGAACCCGACTGAAAAGGCATCGACCTTAACCCCGCACCATCTGGCAACGGCGAAATGCCCCAGCTCATGGAAGAAGACCACGATGGTCAAAACGCACAGGAAGGGAATGATCGTCCCGACAACAAGCGAATAAGCGGAAAGTAGTAGATCCATCTGGGGCGTCCGTCCTGCACAGCCTGTTTATCTGTAGCCGTAACTACTAAAAAGAAAATTACGGCTTGTTAATGGTCGATGAGAAACTTTCATGGCAGCAAGCGGCAGCGTCAGCGCGCACTGATCCACTCGCCTGTCTTGCGCCGCGCCTCCGCGTCCAGGGCCAGAACATCACCCGCATCACGGGCCGCAGCCAACCGGCCTGCGCCATCCAGTTTCTGAAGCACGGCCTCGATCGCTGCCGGGATATCGAGAAACCCTATCCGCTCGTTCAAAAAGGCCTCGACTGCTACTTCGTCCGCAGCATTGAGTGCTGCCGGGGCGGTTCCACCCACCTGCATCGCTTCCAGCGCGAGCCTCAGAGCGGGAAACCGGTCCAGGTCCGGCGCTTCGAAGGTCAGGGTCCCTAGCGCCGCAAGATCAAGACGTTTCACGGGCACGTCCATGCGCCGCGGAAAAGCAAGGCAGTGCGCAATCGGCGTGCGCATGTCGGGACTTCCCATTTGCGCCAGAAGAGAACCGTCCTTGTATTGAACGAGGCCATGAACCGCCGACTGAGGGTGAACCAGGACCCCGAGCTGATCATGCCGAACCGGAAACAGATGAGACGCTTCGATGACTTCGAAACCCTTGTTCATCATGGTCGCGCTGTCGATGGTGATCCGCGAGCCCATATCCCAGTTCGGATGCTTGAGCGCCTGTGCGGGGGTCACATCTGCCATCTCCCGCGTCGTGAAGGTGCGGAAGGGTCCTCCGGATGCGGTCAGTATGACTTTCTCGACCAGATCGGCCTGGGCTGTCTCAAAAACCTGAAATATTGCGTTGTGCTCACTGTCGACCGGCAACAGCTCGGCACCGGCCTGCCGCACACGATCCATGAAGAGATTGCCGGCGCAGACGAGACATTCCTTGTTGGCGAGCGCGATGCGCCTCCCCGGCTTGATGGCAGCCAGTGTCGGCTTGAGACCCGCCGAACCGACAATTGCCCCCACCACGAGATCGGCTTCGAGATCGACCGCTTCAAGCACCGCGCCTTCACCGGCGGAAACCGCGACACCGCTGCCATCCAATCGGTTCGCCAGATCCTTGCGGCAGGTATCGTCGCAAAGAACTGCCCTGCGCGCCTTGAGACGCACAGCCATCTCCGCAAGCCCGGCGGCATTTTGATTTGCAACGAGCGCAACGACATCGAACCGGTAGGGATTACGCGCAATAAGATCAGCGAGGCTCTTGCCTATGGATCCCGTCGCGCCAAGCACGATAATGCGGACCGGCGACCTGTCTTCTTCCATTCCCGGCCGCAAGGCCATAGGCACTCTCCAGTCCTTACTGCAAGCCAAGGCCGACCATCGGATCGGCCAGCGACCCACCGGCTACGAGCCCCAGCGCCGCTGCACAGATTGCAGCTGCAACCAGTCCATCGACCCGGTCCATGATACCGCCATGCCCAGGTATGAGTTGGCTCGAGTCCTTCACATCAAAACGGCGCTTGATCGCCGATTCCAGTAGATCGCCAGCCTGTGAAACCGCTGAAAGAACAAGAGCAAGCAGTGCCCACAAGGCAAGTGTCTGCGAACCGGCAAGGTAGGCAAATCCTGTTCCCAGCAGCATTGCCGCCGCCAGACCGCCAAGGGCGCCGGACCATGTCTTCTTGGGCGAGACACGTGCCCACAGCTTGGGTCCGCCGATGGCACGGCCTGAAAAATACGCAAAGATGTCGGTGGCCCAAACGACAATCAAAAGGAAAAAGGTAAGGACCAGGCCTATTGTCCCATCCCGGATGACCGTCAATGCGTAAAGGGCAAGACCGCTATAGAGCAGGCCTTCAACGCACCAGCGCGCTTGACGGGTAAAGCGTTCGAACGCGAAAGCTCCAAGCGCCAGAGCGACGAGAACCAGCAGACCGACTGGCGCCAGGTCGACAAAGATGAGGAGCGCCAGCGCTGCCAATGCCGTGAACCCGACGACGGCGCCGATCGAGCGCTTCGGCGTCCCTGTTATCTTGATCCATTCGTCAAAGAAGAGGCAGGCCGCCACCAGGACCAGAATGGCATAAGCGGCACCGCCAAGATAAGCGACGCCCAGAACCAATGGCCCGAGGATGACTGCGGACAGCAGTCGTATGCCGAGATCGGAAGTCTTGCCTTTGGGACTTTCGCTGTCTGCCATGGCCTCAGCGTCCGTCACAATGCCTTGGCGTCGAGTCCGCCGTATCGTCGCTCGCGCCTGCAAAAATATGCGATCGCCTCATCAAAGGCATTTTCATCAAAATCCGGCCAGTAGAGATCACAAAAATAGAATTCCGTATAGGCAGCTTGCCACAGCAGGAAGTTCGACAGCCGCATTTCCCCGCTCGTCCGGACGATCAGATCAGGATCCCGAAGGCCGGCCGTATCTAGATTGTTGGAGATGGTCTTCTCCGAAATGTCGTCAAGGCTCAGTTCGCCGCCCGCCACCTGCGCTGCGATCGCCTTCACCCCGCGCACGATTTCGTCCCGTGCGCCATAGTTGAAGGCAACGACAAGGTTGAGCCCGGTATTGGACCGCGTCAGATCCTCGGCTTCCTGCAAGAGGGCAAGAATGCCAGGTTCCAGATCATCTCGCCCGCCGATAATGCGGATGCGCACGTTACTTTTGTGGAGTTCGCTGAGGTCCCGCTGGACGAACCGACGAAGCAACCCCATCAAAAATGTCACTTCGGTTTCCGGCCGGTTCCAGTTCTCGGAGGAGAAACTGTAGATCGTCACCGTTTCAATGCCGATCTCGCCGGCATGGCGGATGACTTTCCGCAAGGCCTGCAGGCCCTTCCGATGACCTTCTGTCCGCGGCAGGCCGCGAGACGTCGCCCATCTTCCGTTGCCATCCATGATGAAGGCAACGTGCCGCGGTCGCTTGGCGTCAGAGGTTTCCTCGACGCTCGCTTGCGGATCCCGGTTTGGGCTAACGCTCATCTGTCCCCCCCTTACGGGCCCCGTCCCTGTCAGACCTGGGAGATTTCCTGCTCTTTTTTCTCCAGCATGCTGTCGACTTCGGCGATCATCTGGTCAGTGAGTTTCTGCACTTCGTCAGACGCGACACGGCTGTCGTCCTGCGAGATCTCTCCGTCTTTTTCAGCCTTCTTGGCGGTGTCCATGCCGTCGCGGCGGACGTGACGGATCGCAACCTTCGCCTGTTCGGCATATTTGTGAGCGACCTTGATCAGCTCCTGACGGCGTTCCTGATTGAGTTCGGGAATCGGCAGACGAAGCAACTGGCCGTCGACCACAGGATTCAGACCGAGATTCGATTCGCGGATGGCCTTTTCGACAGCGGAGACCATGGTCTTGTCCCACACCTGCACGGCGAGCATGCGTGGCTCGGGAACCGATACAGTCGCCACCTGGCTGATGGGCATTGACTGTCCGTAGGCTTCAACGGTGATCGGATCCATCATCGATGAGGAAGCGCGACCAGTCCGAAGTCCTGAGAAATCGGTCTTCAGCGATGAAAGGGCCCCCTGCATGCGGCGCTTCAAATCCTCCAGATCGACACCTACTACGGACATTTTATCCTCACTGTTGTTTTGTCTTTGGCTAACCAGAGTTCCGGCGCGCGCCACCATGGCATAAACGTGCCGAAACACAAGAGCTTGCGGCCTATACGCCTGTAAAACTTGTCACGACCCCACGACCGTGTAGGTGCCTGTTTCCTGCAGCACGCTGACAAGGGCGCCGGGGCTGTGGATCGAAAAGACGATGACCGGAATTGAATTGTCGCGCGCAAGCGCAATGGCGGTGGTGTCCATGACTTTCAGATTGCGCTGGATCACTTCCTCGTAGCCGAGCGTCTCGTAGCGCTCCGCATCCGGATTGATCTTCGGATCTTCCGAATAGACGCCGTCCACCTGCGTGCCCTTCAGGAACGCATCGCATTTCATTTCCGCTGCCCGAAGAGCCGCGCCGCTATCGGTGGTAAAGAACGGGTTGCCCGTGCCGCCTGCAAACACGATCACGTCGCCATCTTCCATGTAGCGGTCGGCGACACGCTGCGAGAAGGTTTCGCAGATAGAGGGCACGGAAACAGCGGACAGAACGCGGGCATTGACTTTCAGCCGGCGCAGAGCGTCGGCGAGCGTCAGGCTGTTCATGATCGTGGCCAGCATGCCCATATGGTCGCCTGTCACCCGGTTGCCGCCCTTGGCCGCGACAGCGACGCCGCGAAAGATGTTGCCACCGCCCACGACGACGCCTACCTGGGCCCCGAGCGCCACGGCATCGGCGATTTCCTTTGCAATCCTCTGCACGATTGCCGGATCGATCCCGAACGGCTGCGATCCCATCAGAGCCTCACCGGAGAGTTTCAGAAGGATCCGCTTCCAACGCAGAGAATTTGTCATGGGTGCACCCTGATAGAATTGTCTTTCTAAAAAAAAAGCGCCGGACTTGCCGGCGCTTTTCCTGAGCTTACTGCCCGGTGGCTGCCGCCACCTCCGCGGCAAAGTCTTGCTCTTCCTTTTCGATCCCCTCGCCGATGGCGAAGCGGACGAAACCGGTGAGCTTGACGGCGGTGCCGAGATCTTTCGCGAGCGCCTCTACAGCCTGCTCGACCGTCTGATCCGGGTTGATCACGAATGCCTGCTTCACGAGGGTAACTTCCTCGTAGAATTTGCGCAAACGACCTTCCACCATTTTCTCGATGATGTTTTCCGGCTTGCCGGACTCACGTGCCTGCTCGGAGAACACGGTCTTTTCGCGTTCAACGACGACCGGGTCCAGGTCGTCGGTGCTCAGCGCCAGAGGACTGGTTGCAGCAACATGCATCGCGATCTGACGGCCAAGCGCGTTCAGCTTGTCCTTGTCGCCGGAAGATTCCAGGGCGACGAGAACGCCGATCTTGCCGAGACCTTCAGTGACGGCGCTGTGGACGTAAGTCGCAACGGCACCTTCACTGACCGACAGAACAGCAGACCGACGAAGGGTCATGTTCTCGCCGATTGTCGCAATCGCGTCAGTGATCGCATCGGAGACCGGCTTGCCGTCGAGATCGGCAGCAGAAACAGCCTCCACCGAGCCATCGGTTTCCAGCGCGGCAGACGCGATCTTGGAAACAAGGCTCTGGAAGCCTTCGTTGCGGGCAACGAAGTCGGTTTCGGAGTTGAGCTCGATCACTGCGGCCTTGTTGCCAGCGGCAGCAACGCCAACCAGACCTTCAGCGGCCACACGGCCCGCCTTCTTTGCGGCCTTGGCAAGACCCTTGGTGCGCAGCCAGTCGACGGCCGCTTCCATGTCACCACCGGATTCGTTCAGGGCAGTCTTGCAGTCCATCATGCCAGCGCCGGATTTCTCGCGGAGCTCTTTTACCATCGCAGCGGTAATGCTCATCGATTTCCTCGTGGATGGGGGTTTCAGATAAGATACGGTTTAGCCGACGGCATTCCGCGTCTTTATGACGGGGCTGCAACAAAGTGCAGCCCGCCTGGCGAATTCAACATGAAAGTGCCACGGGTACCGTGGCAAATTCAGTTTTAAGCTTCAGCCGGAGCTGCTTCAGCCGGAGCTGCTTCAGCCGGGGCTGCTTCGGCTTCAGCGGCCGGAGCTTCTTCAGCAGCGCCAGCCAGCGCTTCTTCAACCGGAGCTTCTTCCGATTCACCGATATCCATGCCCGATGCACCCTGTGCACGGGAGATACCGTCGATGGCAGCGCGGGAAATCAGGTCGCAATAGAGCGAAATCGCGCGGCCGGCGTCATCGTTACCCGGAACCGGGAAGGTGATGCCATCCGGATCGGAATTGGAATCGAGGATTGCAGCAACCGGGATACCCAGACGGCGGGCTTCCTGGATGGCAATCGATTCCCGATTGGTATCGATCACGAAGATCAGATCCGGGATACCGCCCATGTCCTTGATACCGCCAAGGTTCCGCTCGAGCTTTTCGCGCTCGCGGTCCATAAACAGACGCTCTTTCTTGGTCAGGGCGTTTGCAGCGTCGGAGGACAGGGTTTCTTCAAGCTTGCGCAGGCGCTGGATCGACTGGGAGATGGTCTTCCAGTTGGTCAGCATGCCACCGAGCCAGCGAGCGTTAACGAAATACTGCGCGGAATTACGGGCAGCAGATGCAACGGATTCCTGAGCCTGGCGCTTGGTGCCGACGATCAGAACGCGGCCACCGCCGGCAACCGTGTCGGACACGGCCTTGAGTGCCTGATGCAGAAGCGGAACGGTCTGGGACAGATCCATGATGTGGACGTCGTTGCGCACACCAAAGATGAACTGACCCATGCGCGGGTTCCAGCGGTGCTTCTGGTGACCAAAGTGAATGCCAGCTTCCAGCAGCTGACGCATGGTGAAATCGGGCAATGCCATGGCCCTTATCTCCTGAGTTTTCCGGTTTGACCTCCGCAAGAGGATCTGGGCCGGAGGAGAACTCCTGTCGGCCACCGGATGGACCCCGATAAGCTCGGTTTCCGCCCCTTGCGTGTGGAATGCGCGCCTTATAGTGGCCAGAGAATTTTATTTCAAGGCCTAACAACCCGATTGTTCCGGTAATTCTGGCGACCAAGCCACCGCGCTCACGCCTGCAAACCGCCTTTGATACGAAGGCACGCACGCCAATAATGAAACTTTCAAGCAGCAGGACCCTGACGGGGCTGAGACGCTCCGGCGACAGAAACGCTTCTGATTACCCGTACCTTCACCACCTTTTCGGGTGCCTGAGCGTCGCCAGGCACCGCTTCAGACAGCCGAGTTGCGGTCGAGTGCTGCCGCGATGGCTTGGGGAACGGGTTGCCCGGAGCGTTCGCACGCAAACAGGAATTCCCCGGCCGGATTGACCTCGAAAAACACGTGCTCGCCGTCCGGCGTCAACCGAAAATCGACCGCCCCGAAACGCAGCCCGAACCAGTCCATGAGCTTGCGGAGCTTTTCCGCAACGTCATCCGGCAGCGAGTAGGCCTGAACCTCGGCGGTTCCGACACCTGGTCGATAATCGACCTCATATTTCGCCTCAGAGCGAAAGGAGGTCGCGAACATTTCGCCGTCAACGACCGTGACCCTGATGTCGAGAGCAAGCGGAATATATTCCTGGAAGATCACGGGTGCGTAGCGGACGCTGTCGATCTGCGCAAGCTCTGCAGCGCCCACCTTGAGCGTTTCCCGGGGTGCCTGCATGACGTTTCTGAACGCCTTTCTCACGACACCTGTCGCCGCATGCTGCTCGAGAAACGTGCGCGCCTCCAACGGATCGTTCGTCACCAGCGTTTCAGGAATTCTCAGCCCGAGCTTCCGGGCAACGCGGTGCTGGGTCACCTTTCGCAGCGCCATTTCGTCCGCGGACGGCGGGTTCATCCAGTAGCAGCTCATCGCATACCAGAACCCCTGCACGGCTTCACTTGTTTCCGAATGCGCAAACATGCGCGAGGTTTCATCCGCGATCGCCGGATCGATCCGGAACGTCCGGATGCGCCGGTTCCAGACAGCTCCGACCTTGTCGAGATCGATGCGTCTTCCAGAAGATGTATCGAAATAAAGCCGGTCTACCGAAGCACCGGCTCTGGCATTGATCCGCGTTTCCATGGGAATGCCGGCGAGATCGAGGATTTCGAAGTCAGACTTCAGATGGCGAGTGACTTTCAGGACGTGTTCGTTACCCGCGAAAGAGATGATGAGAATCAAGTCGACCGCCCTCTTCGTCGCAATTCCGTAGCAGTATGCAAAGGTGCCGGCCGCAAGTCAGCGACCGGAACCAGATGAGTCAATTCAGGCAGTCCGGCTCATCCTCCGCCATACTGCAGATAGGCGGCCCACACCTGCTGCCAGGCGGCATGCCCCTGGGCGTCCAGCATGCCGCGCTGGTTGAGATCGGCATACTGCGCCAGAATATGCGCGTAATAGGCCAGATGCTCGGCCCTCAAGTCGCGCTGCGGAGGCTGGGCGGCCTGTGGGACGCCTGTCCCAAGGACAAACGGCACGTTCGGACCCGGCTGAACCGGCGTGAACGGCTGTCCGCCCTGCCCCGGATCGAACGGTGGTTCCAGGAAGGACTTGGGCGGGTCGAGGACCTGCTTGCCCGGAACATCGCCAAGAATGTTCTTCGGCCCCGGATCCAGCCGCGGCGGCTTTCCAGGCCCCGGATCGTTGATGAAATTCTTCGGCGGATCGTTGACGATGGACTTCGGCCCGGGATCGAACGGCCCTTCCTTGATGATATCCTTCGGACCTTCCTTCGGAACGTCTTTTGGAGGATCCTTGGGGAGGTCTTTCGGCGGGTCTTTTGGCGGATCTTTCGGGAATTCCTTTGGCGGGTCCTTCGGAAAATCCTTGGGTGGATCCTTTGGGAGTTCCTTCGGAGGGTCCTTTGGAAAATCCTTGCCGAGCTCCTTCGGCAATTCCTTGGGAAGTTCCTTCGTGAATTCCTTCGGCAACGCCTTGGGAGCGCTGCTGCAGGGGATCGACGACCCGATCGAACTGCGCGGACCGTCAAGACAGGCGTGCATGCGAAGGATCTGCCCTTCGGTGAACATCACCATCGTGTCGTCGTCGACATAATCCATGTAGTTCATGAACATGTCGCCGTTCGGGCCGTTGGAGCACGAGATGTTCGGGAAGGTTGGCTTGCCGGTATTCGGTCCACCCTGGTTGGGAGTGTCGCTGACGAAATCGGAACCCGAGCAGCCTGCTCCGTCATCCCCCCAGATGTGGCGCAGGTTCAGCCAGTGACCGATTTCATGCGTGGTCGTGCGCCCCTTGTCGAAAGGCGCAGAAGCCGTCCCGGTCGTACCGAAGCCCGTATGGGTGATCACAACGCCGTCGGTGTCGGCCGGGCCACCCGGAAACTGGGCGTATCCGAGAAGCCCGCCGGACAGCTGACAGACCCAGATGTTCAGGTATTCATCACGCGGCCAGGCATCCTTGCCGCCCTGACTGGAGAATTTCACGTCGTCGTTCGAATTGAAGGACGTCTTGTTCGTCTGGGTTCGCGTGACACCGTCGGTCGGCTTGCCCTTCGGATCGATCGTGGCAAGCGCAAACTCCAGCCGCGCATCTCCTGCAAGCGGCGAGAACGGCGCCGGAACGCTTGATACGTCGGAATTCTTCTTGCGAAAATCCCTGTTGAGCACCTCGATCTGGCTATCGATCTGTGCCTGGCTGATATTCTGGTCTGCGGTCTTGTAGACCACATGAACGACCACGGGGATGCGGGTACAGCCGGGCCGCATGAGTGGCCCGGTCATGGCCGCCCGAAACGCCTGCTCCTCGATGCGGGTCAGCCGGCGCGCATATTCCCTGTCCGTATCGAGCAGGCGGCGGTGCACTTCCATCGTGCCGCAGCCGCGATGCCTGGGTTCACTTTCCTCTGCCATTTCTTCCTCCCTCTCCTCAAAGCTCGCCGCGCACCCTTGGACGCGCGAAAAGGCAAACGTTCTCCGTTCCCGCAAGACGGCAAAAGCCCGGCGGATCGCACCTTTTCGAGGTGCCTTTTCTTTTCATGCTGTCAAAAATGTCGGGGCCATTTCCCCTTCAGCGCGGGCGGATGTTACCTGCGCTTCAAAATCAGCTTGCTTTCGTCCGCATGCTCAATTTCATATTCGCCCTCCCATCCGGGCAGTTGAATGTCGAGAGTGTCACCCTTGAGCGACCACCCTCCTGACCCGGTGCTTTCATACTTGTCGGCCGGACCGGGAGCTGTGCCGCCCGCCCTGCCGGCTTCCTGGAGTTCCAGGTGCCGCCGCCCCCTGGCAGGCGGGATCGATGAGCCGAGACGGTAAAAGACCACTCGGTCGCCCGCGCTCTCCTCGCGGATCTCGACCCACTCGCCTTCTATGTCAGCCTTGTTTGCCATCGACCCTTCCGCCTTGTCCTGCGCCTCCGCCCCCATGCCGGCATGCATATCCGGTCTCTATCAGCAGCCGCCACAACCGCAGCCGCATCCAACTTTGACCGTTCCGGCGGACAGGTCATCATACGCCGCCCGCGACACTTGCCAATTTCCGTAATCCTGCTGCGAAAGCAGCCCATCCCGGCCGAGCCGGGCATATTGGGCGAAAAGGGCATTGAAGTGGAAGGCGAGATCGCTCTTCATGTGCGCGGCCTCCACGCTTACCGGCGGCGCGTGCACCGCGTGCCCGCCATAGTCCGCGGGAGGCATTCCCACACTGACACCTGCCAGAGACGCCACAAACCCAGCATTCATGCGAAGGATCTGGAGCGCGAATTCCGGGCTGACCCGATCCAGCGTGTCATTCGCCGTATGGATAGCCTCATTTGCGCTGTCTGCCCCCTCGATCGTCAGCACTGCAGGAATGCCTGCGTTGATGAAAGGCACATGATCGCTGGCGAAGGGGTTGAGCGACGTCTGGACGCTTAGCGTCGTAAAGTCGGCAGCCGACTGCGCGAGAGCCGCGATCAGCGACTGGCTGATCGCGTGCCCCTCCAGAAGCACGGACGGAGGTTCCGAGTTGACCGATCCGATCATGTCCATATTCAAGACGCCCAGTATATTATCGCGCGCGACTTGATCGAGCGCGCCAACATACTGCTGACTTCCATGGAGCCCCTGCTCCTCCCCACCGAACAGAACGAATGTCAGGTCATGCTCGAAGCGGAAGGTCACGCAGGCAGCCGCAAGGGTCAGCAGGCCGGCTGCCCCACTGGCATTGTCGTCGGCGCCTGGTGCAGGCGCTGACGGGCCGCCGGCGTGATTGACGGAATCCAGATGCGCCGTCACGACCAAGTTGCCGCGAAGACCCTGCCCCGTGCCCGGCTTTCGTCCAATGACATTTTCAGAGGTCTGCCCACCCGGCAAACTCACGCTTTCGACACTGACTTCAAAGCCCATGCCAGCGAGAATTTTCCGGCACCAGTCAGCCGCCGCCGCATAGTCGGAACTGGCTGACAGGCGCGTCGTATACGAAACAAGGTGCTCAATATGAGAAACAAATACCGCCTGCTGCACGGAGGCCACCACCCCCGCCTGCGGCGCGCCGGATGCCGCTGCACTCGAACGCTGCGTGTAAGGCGTATCGAAAACCGTCATGTTCTCGGAAAGCGGTTCAATATGGAAGCAGACGTCCTCCCGCTTGTTCATCTTGCGGGCCTTTGCCTTGGTCAGCCTGACGACCAGATAGCGCCCCTTGTCAAAGATGACTTCGACGTCCGGATGCTCAAGCTGGAAGGTACGCCCTTTCTGGACAACCAGATACATTTCGGCCTTGCCGATAGTCCCCGTCGGCTGGCGCGCATTTCGTTGCGAGGACGAAAACTCGCTCTCGAGATTGGACCAACGGTCGTTCGCTGAATACGTGAGAACATCGTCGCCGAAGCGAACCCACCAGCCGCCTGCGTCCTCGATACGTTGTCTGGCGCTCTCAAAATCTGGTTTAAAAACAACAAATGACGAATACTTCATGGAAAAAATCCTGATGATATTCATCGTAACACAAACCCTGAAAACCCTCAACCTGAGATAAGTACAAATAATTTATTTTACTTATCTACAACACTACTCATACTTCAATCTGAAATTGATTACGCTGCGTCACACACAGTAAAAACATGGCTCTAATAACTCGGATTAAGCGCGTGCGAGCAGCTCGTTTGCGGAAAAAGCAGCAAACGCTTGAGCAACGACCGGACCCACAATCGCGAGACCACGGCAACACTGGTGAGTGACGGTTGTCAGGCGATCTGCACGTCCGTGACGCCCGGGACCGCCTTGAGGGCCCCGGCAATCTCTGGCGAAAGGCGGAAACGACCGGGAAGCTTGACCTCGACTTCGCGCCCTCCGTTCTCCAGAAGAACGATAACGGTGACATCGCCTTCACCGCGCACCTGAAGATGCCGCGCCAAGCTCGAAATCGGGCGCTCGTCCCGAACGAATACCCGCATGCTTTTCTGCAGTCGCGCAGCTTCAACCTCGATCGGATCCACCTTTTCGATCCGCAGCGACGGTTCGTCGTCACGCATGTCCGCTCCAACCAGCACGACCACCGACCGTCCGGTCTGGAGGACATCGCGGAACTGCTCAAGCTTCTCGCGGAACAACAGCGCTTCGAACTGGCCGGTCGCGTCCGAAAGGCGCGCAATGCCCATGCGCGTACCGGTCTTGGTCTTGCGCTCCTGCATCGAGATCACCGTTCCGGCAAGGCGCCCGGCCGAAGCGCCCTTCTTCACCGCTTCGGCGAATTGCGACCAGGGCTGCGCGCGCATCTTTTCAAGGATGCTTGCATACTGGTCGATCGGATGCGCCGAGAGATAGAAACCGATGGCGGCGTGTTCGCGCTGCAGCTTTTCTTCATTCGCCCAGCCATGCACTTCATCAAGCTGCAACGGCTCCTCGCTGTCGCTGCCGCCGAAAAGCTCGTCCTGGCCGAGCGTCCTGTTCTCTTCGGTCCGCTGCGCGAGACCCATGATACGGTCGAGCCCCTCGAAAACCCGAGCCCGGTTCGGCTCGAGTTCATCGAACGCACCGGCCGCGACCAGATTTTCCAGCGTACGCTTGTTGAGCGCCTTCGGCGAAATCCGGCGTGCGAAATCACCGAGGCTCTTGAATGGCTGATCGCCGCGCACCTGCACAATGTGCTCGACCGCCTGTTCGCCAACGCCCTTGATCGCGCCCATCGCGTAGAGAATCTGTCCGTCGGCCACATCGAAATAGACCTGGCTCCGGTTGATCGACGGCGGCACCACATCAATCTTCATGCGCCGCGCTTCCTGCCGGAAGTCGCCCAGTTTTTCCGTGTTGCCCATATCGAGCGTCATCGACGCCGCCATGAACTCGACCGGATAGTTCGCCTTTAACCAGGCCGTATGGTAGGAAACAAGCGCGTAGGCAGCCGCGTGAGACTTGTTGAAGCCGTAGTTTGCAAACTTGGCCACAAGATCGAAGATCGTGCCGGCCTGGGTCTTGTTGATGCCGCGCTCGACCGCACCATCGACGAAGCGGGCGCGCTGGACTTCCATTTCCGCGGCAATCTTCTTGCCCATCGCGCGGCGCAGCAGATCAGCTTCACCGAGCGAGTAGCCGGACAGGACCTGCGCGATCTGCATCACCTGTTCCTGATAGACGATGATGCCGTTGGTCTCCATCAGGATCGGCTCGAGCAACGGATGCAGGCAGTCGGGCTCCTGTTCGCCGTGTTTGACGGCGTTGTAGACTGGAATGTTCTCCATCGGACCAGGTCGATACAGGGCCACGAGCGCGATGATATCCTCGAAGCGGTCGGGCTTCATGCCGGCAATGGCGCGCCGCATGCCCTGACTTTCAAGCTGGAACACGCCGAAAGTCTCGCCTCGGGCAAGAAGCTGGTAGGTCGGCTCATCATCGATGGGAAGCCCCGCGACGTCGACGGTAACACCGCGCCGTTCAATGAGCTTCACCGCCGTGTCGATCACGGTCAGCGTCTTGAGGCCGAGGAAGTCGAACTTCACCAGTCCGGCATCCTCCACCATCTTCATGTTGAACTGCGCGACCGGCATGTCGGAGCGCGGATCTCGGTAGAGCGGAACGAGCTGTTCCAGCGGCCGGTCTCCGATCACCACGCCCGCGGCGTGGGTCGATGCGTGGCGGTAGAGCCCTTCGAGTTTCATCGCCATCGACAGAAGCCGGGCGACGATCTCCTCTTCCTTTTCCGCCTCACGCAAGCGCGGCTCGTCCTCGATCGCCTGTGCAAGCGTGACCGGATTCGCAGGGTTTGCCGGGACGAGCTTGCAGAGCCGGTCCACCTGGCCATAGGGCATCTGCAGAACGCGGCCGACATCACGCAGAACGGCCCGTGCCTGCAGCGATCCAAACGTGATGATCTGGGCAACCTGCTTGCGGCCGTATTTGCCCTGAACGTAGCGGATGACCTCTTCGCGCCGTGTCTGGCAGAAGTCGATGTCGAAGTCCGGCATCGAGACACGTTCAGGATTGAGAAAGCGTTCGAACAGCAGCGAGAACCGCATCGGATCGAGGTCGGTAATCGTCAATGACCATGCGACGAGAGACCCTGCACCGGACCCACGCCCCGGACCGACCGGAATGTCGTTCGACTTGGCCCACTTGATGAAGTCCGCAACGATCAGGAAGTAACCGGGGAACTTCATGCGCTGGATGATGCCGGTTTCATAATCGAGCCGTTCCCAATAGTCCTTTTCTTCAAGACCCGGCGCGAGACCATGCGCGTCGAGACGCGCGCGGAGCCCTTCGCGCGCCTGTCGCATCAATTCCTCCGCCTCGGCGCGCTCCGCCTCTTCCGGGTCGGAATCGGCGCCTGCGAAGCGCGGCAGGATCGGATCGCGGCGCAACGGTCGGAAGCTGCATCGTCTGGCGATCTCGATCGTCGAATTCAGCGCTTCGGGAATGTCGGCAAAGAGCGCGCACATCTCTGCGCGGCTCTTGAAATAGTGCTCCGGGGTCAGCTTGCGCCGGTCATCCTCGATCAGCACCCGCCCCTCGGAAATGCAGATCAGCGCGTCATGCGCCTCATAGTCTTCCCGCTTGGGAAAGAATGCCTCGTTGGTGGCGACGATTGGCAGTCCGTTTTCATACGCCAGATCCAGAAAGGCCGGCTCCGTCTTCCGTTCGCCTTCCATCCCATGGCGCTGGATCTCGATATAGCAGCGAGCGGGAAATGCCTCGGAGATCTGCTGCAGGCGACTTTTCGCAAGATCCTTTCGTCCCGCAAGCAGTGCTGCACCGATCGGACCGAGGTAGCCGCCCGTCAGACAGATAACGTCTTCGCTTTTGGAGAAAAGATATTCAGACGACACGTGGGGACGCAGACCCGTCTCCGTGTCGAGAAACGCCCGGGACGACAGTTCCATGAGATTGCCGTAACCGCGCTCGGTCATGGCGATCAGAACGACATCGGCAAGCGCCGGCTCGCCGCGCCGGCCACTCTCCAGCCCATCATCGAAGAAGACCGACAGCTGACAGGCCGTAATGGGCTGGATTCCAGAGCCCCAGGCCTTGCTGGCAAACTCCTGCGCTCCGAACAGATTGTTGGTATCGGCAATCGCCAGTGCGGGCTGGTCGTCCGCCTTGGCCAGATCAAGAAGTTTCTTGATCGGCAGAGCGCCTTCAAGGAGCGACAGCGCCGAGTGCACCCTCAGATGGATGAAGCCAGGACCGCTGTCTTCGCCCTGCCCTGCGGCAGTCGGGTGGGCGGAAGCGGTATCGGAACCAGACATGGCAGTGCTCTTGAAATCGGAAACCAGAATCGACCGTCAGTGAACCGGTTTCCGGAGGCCGTGTCGAGGCACCAGGGAAGTTGTTCCCGCTCTTCTTTTTCCGCAACAGAAGAGGCACAGCGCCCCCATGAGCATACCCCCCCGCCTTCAAGAAACCAAACAAGGTCTCGGGAACCGAAGGTGCTGACGCCCGGCTGGACGCAGACGCTTGCTCAAACCGCAGAAAAAAGAACGTCGCTCCAGACGACCAGGGTCGTGCAGAAACAGACCAGAGAAGCGAGTGCCGCAAAATCACGAGCGATGTAGAACATGTCATCCTCCAACCGATGGCTTTGGCGTGAGGGAACTATGTTCTTTTTTTGTTCTCTTTGCAAGCACTTTTTGTTCCCCTTGCCAGAACTCGATTCAAATTCGCCGAAAAATTGGAGTTTTCGCTTTGTTCTTGGCGCGAATGCATAGCGAGTGTTTCGAAGATTGGGGGATGCACGGCAAGTGGAATGAAAGCTTTTGCATCCTCTGGAGCTACGCGCGCACCAGCCCTGCCCTGCAGGCAGTCGCCAGGAGTACGCGGCCAAAGTACTCTCGTTCACGCAGGTATCAGAGTTCTTCGATAAGGCCGTCGCGCAGCGTGATCGCCCGGTCCATCTGACCGGCAAGATCAAGGTTGTGCGTGGCAAACAGTGTTCCCACACCCGAAGCCCTCACCAATGCCGCCAAAGCGTCAAAGACGTATTTCGCGGTATTGGGGTCAAGATTGCCGGTCGGCTCGTCCAGAAGAAGAATCCGCGGCGCATTGGCCACCGCCCGCGCTACGGCCACGCGCTGCTGTTCGCCGCCGGAGAGTTCCGACGGACGGTGGCTGCCGCGCTCACCGAGACGCATGTAACTGAGCAGTTCATCGGCTCGATCAGCTGCCACCTTGCGAGACAGACCGCGGATCATCTGCGGCATCATGATGTTTTCCTGCGCGGTGAACTCCGGCAGAAGGTGATGAAACTGATAGACGAAGCCGATGTCGTTACGCCGTATCGCAGTTCTCTCATCGTCGGAAAGGTCCGAGCAATTCACCGGGCCGAGAAAAACGTCCCCCTCGTCAGGCCGTTCCAGCAGGCCGGCAATATGCAGAAGAGTCGACTTCCCCGTACCGGACGGCGCGACCAGCGCGACCATCTCCCCGGCTTCAATCCTGAGATTGGCTCCGTTGAGAATATGCAGCTCGCGATCGCCTTCGTCGAACCTGCGCGAAATGCCGGCAAGCTCCAGGGCACCAGGCGTGACGCCGGATGCGCGGCGCGGATCGACGGCCATGTTCATCTCCTGCTCCCTCATTCGTATCGCAGAGCTTCGACCGGATCGAGCCGGGCAGCCCGCCAGGCAGGATAGAGTGTTGCAATCAGCGACAGGGCCAGTGCCATAACGAGCACGGTGATGGTCTCGCCGCTGTCGATGTCAGCCGGAAGTTTCGAGAGGAAATAGAGTTCGGGCGAAAACAGCTCCGTCCGCGTCATCCAGGAGACAAACTGGCGGATGCTCTCGATGTTCAGGCAGACGATGAGACCGAGGATAAACCCGGCCAGGGTGCCGACACATCCGATGCTGGCCCCGGTGATCAGGAAGATACGCATGATCGCGCCGCGCGTTGCTCCCATGGTGCGCAGGATGGCGATATCCTTGCCCTTGTCCTTCACCAGCATGATCATGCCGGAAATGATGTTGAGCGCCGCAACGATGACGATCAACGTCAGGATGATGAACATCACGTTGCGCTCGACCTCAAGGGCCGAAAAGAAGGTCACGTTGCGCTGGCGCCAGTCTGTCACGAAAGTCGGCCTGTCGGCCGCTTCCTCGATTGCCGCCCGCATCACGCCGACCTGGTCGGGATCCGTGACATAGACCTCCAGACCGGTCGCCTTGGTCTCCATGTTGAAATAGGCTTGGGATTCCTCCAGCGGCATGAAGGCAAAGGTCGCGTCGTATTCGCTCATGCCGATCTTGAAGATCGCAATTACCGGATAGGCCTTCACCCGCGGCGTAACACCCATCGGGGTCACGCTGCCGCGCGGCGAAATGATGGTTATGTTGTCCCCGACGGTCAAGCCGAGCTGCTGGGCCATGTTGGCCCCGATCGCAACGCCCTCGCCCTCGTCGAAGCCGTCGAGCGTTCCGCCCTGAAGATTGTTGGCAATCAGGGGAATCCTGCGCACGTCACTTTCATAAACACCGCGCACCAGGGCGCCCAGATTTCCGGCCGGACCGGAAACGAGGGCCTGACCTTCCACGAAGGGAATGGCGCTGACGACATTTGGCACGCCCTCAAGCCTCGTAGCGACCGCATCATAGTCGGTCAGCGGCATGTCGATGGGCTGCACCAGCATGTGTCCGTTGATGCCAAGAATCTTGCCGAGCAGTTCGGAGCGGAAGCCGTTCATGACGGCCATCACGATGATGAGCGTTGCAACGCCCAGCATGATACCGGCAAAGGAGAAGCCGGCAATCACGGAGATGAATGTTTCCCGCCTGCGCGAGCGAAGATAGCGCCCGGCGATCATCCACTCGAAGGCCGAAAAGGGGCGCGTGGGCGCGGCATCCTGCCGAGTGCTGTCAACGTCCGCCGTGTCTACCGCTGTCATCGTCCATCCACTTCAGCATTGCCCCAAAGACTTCCGGACCCGTTGCGCCGGCCGGCCGCGACAGATCGCGACCGAATCCCCTTACCGAGCATCAACGGACGGTCTTAATCCGTCAATGCCGCGGTCAGCTTGGCGAGGGTCGCTTCCGGTGAAAGCATTTCCTTTTCCCCAGTTGCGCGATCCTTCACCTCCAGCAGACCGTCCTTCAGGCCTCTCGGTCCCACGACCACCTGGAACGGCAGGCCGATGAGGTCCATCGTCGCGAACTTGGATCCTGCCCGAGTATCCGTGTCATCATAGAGAACTTCGATCCCGGCAGCTTCCAGCTTCGCGTAAAGGTCTTCCGAAACACTGTCCGTCGACTCGTCGCCCGGTTTCAGGTTGATCAGGCCAACATGGAACGGCGCAACGGACTTCGGCCAGATGATTCCATTTTCATCATGATTGGCCTCGATCAAGGCGCCAAGAAGGCGTGAAACGCCAACACCGTAGGAACCCATGTGGACAGGCACCTCGCTCCCGTCCGCCGTGGCGACCTTCGCCCCCATCGGTTCAGAATACTTGGTGCCGAAATAGAAGGTCTGACCGACCTCGATGCCGCGGGCGACGATGCGCTTGTCCTCGGGCACGGAGGCCTCGAACTCGGCCTTGTCGACGATGTCTTCCGTCGCTGCGTAGTGTGAGGTCCAGTCCTTGACGATCGGTGTCAGATCGCTGTCGAAATCAACGTCGTCGCCCGGTGTCTGCTTGGTCAGATAGTCGGAATGACAATAGACCTCGCTCTCCCCGGTTTCCGCCAGCACGATGAACTCGTGGCTGAGATCCCCGCCGATCGGTCCGGTTTCTGCGCGCATCGGAATGGCCGTCAGCCCCATACGCTTGTAGGTGCGCAGATAAGCGACGAACATCCGGTTGTACGACTCGACTGCCCGCTCCTGGTCCACGTCGAAGGAATAGGCATCCTTCATGAGGAATTCACGGCCGCGCATGATCCCGAAGCGGGGACGCACCTCGTCACGGAACTTCCACTGAATGTGGTAGAGGTTGAGCGGCAAATCCTTGTAGGAGCGCACGTAGGAGCGGAAGATCTCGGTGATCATCTCCTCGTTGGTCGGCCCGTAGAGCATTTCCCGCTCGCTCCGGTCGACGATCCGCAGCATCTCCTTGCCATAAGCGTCATAACGACCGCTTTCGCGCCACAGGTCGGCGGACTGGATCGTCGGCATCAGCAGCTGGATCGCTCCGGCACGCGCCTGCTCTTCCTCGACGATCCGCTGGATCTTCATCAGGACCCGGTATCCGAGTGGCAACCACGAGTAGATCCCGGCTGATTGCTGACGGATCATGCCGGCGCGCAACATCAGCCTGTGCGAAACGATTTCGGCTTCCCTGGGATTATCCTTCAGGATGGGCAGAAAATATCGGGAAAGACGCATGAGGGTTCTCTCGGTTATGCCTGTTTGGTGCGCAGTCAAACCGCAAGCGACATCCAAAAACAAGTCCCTTGCGCATCCCGACACCGCTTTTGCAGACAATCCGCCATTTCCCGGCATCCCGTCAGGCCTGACAGTGTCCGGACCGCGAATACTCTTACCCGAAAACACTCTTTTTTGGCGCCAGTTTTACGCAAAGGAATTGGGCAAGCAAAAAAAGTAGGCTACACACTACAAATAGGTGACAACCGAAAAACAATCCGCTAGGTTTCAGCCTCATAATAAAAAGATGCTTCGGTAGAGATACCAATTAGCTCTATAGACATCGCGGTCTGAGTCTTGGGAGGAATGACTCTCAGGCGCGCCACTTCGGTTCGCAGCCGCCCGAACGATCCAACGTGATCACGATCGGGTTCTTGAGGGTCAATTTAGACGCGGAACTTTTCAAAGGCAGGGCTTTGGCTCTGCCTTTTTCTTTGTCCGGTCGTTTTGCATTTCCCATCCGCTTGCCACGGTAGCACGACACAACTTGCCCGCACCTTGTCCGGAATCAGCTTGGGTGCGCGTAACTTCCGGTCGGCGGTTGGAAAAAGGGTATGTCATCGAGGCCGAATCCTGACATCCGCAGCCAGACGAAACCGGCAAAAACGATGGTCGTCACAACGGTCGTGATGCCGATTACCTTTAGGAACCTCGGCCGGTCCGGCGCGCTTGGCTCCGACCCGGGAATCACCTCCCCGGCCTCCTCCTGTGTGCGATGCACGCCGAAGGGAAGGATCGCGAAGAGAAAGATCCACCAGAGAATGAAATAGGTTGCAAGGCCCAGTGCCACCGACATGCCGCTTACGCCTCTTCAAGCTCGGTCAGGGTTCCAAGGAAATCCTTCGGATGCAGAAACAGCACCGGCTTGCCATGGGCTCCGATCTTCGGTTCTCCATCACCCAGGATCCGGGCCCCTGAAGCAACCAGACTGTCCCGAGCGGCAATGATGTCCTCCACTTCGTAACAGACATGGTGGATCCCGCCGGACGGGTTCTTTTCCAGAAACTTCGCGATCGGAGAATTGTCGCCAAGCGGTTCCAGCAATTCGATCTTGGTGTTGGGCAGCGTGATGAAAACCGTGCTGACGCCATGATCGGGCTGGGCCTCCTTGGCGGAAACCTCTGCCCCCAGCGTGTCGCGATAGACCGCCGTCGCTGCCTCGATGTCCGAGACAGCGACGGCCACATGATTGAGCCGTCCGATCATCCGTTTCCTCCCGTTCCTAGGGCCGGATCATCGGACCGGCCGACAGTGACTATAGCTGGGTCACCATCACCTTGCAGAGCGTCTTTTTGCCCCATACGTCCAGGATCTCGGACCGGGCCGCACGTCTCGCAGCTTCGCCGACAAGATCCTTGTCCTTGCGTCGACCCTTGGGGATGCTCTTAACTGCGCCGACGATCGCCTTGGAGACGACGTTCTCCATCGGTTCGCCATCGTCGTCGGTATCGGGGTGACCAAGCAGCGTGACCTGGGGATCGGTCAGAAGATCTCCCGCCCGGTTCACCACCAGAGCGATTACCGCCGCACCTGCATAGGAGAGCTTGCGCCGCTCCTTGACGCCGGTCACTTCCGGATCATCCAGAATGTCACCGTCCTTCACCATGATGCCGGACGGCGCTTCGTCGATGATCCCTGCCCGGCCCTGGCTCAGGCGAACGATATCCCCGTTCTTGCCACGAACGACTTCGCGAACGCCGAGCGACTTTGCGAAGGCGGCATGCGCTGCAAGATGCAACGGCTCACCGTGCACGGGAAGAACGACTTTCGGGTCGACCAGACGATAGAGCTGCTCCAGTTCGCCCCGGCGCGGATGGCCGGATACGTGAACCAGCGCATCCCGGTCGGTCACGATTTGAACGTCCTTGTCCGCAAGGTTGTTCTGAACTTCCGCGACAGCCTTCTCGTTACCGGGAATGGTCCGCGACGAGAAGATCACCGTATCGCCCTTTGAAAGCGCGATATTGCGATGATCGCCGGCGGCGATACGGGCGAGAGCTGCCCTGCTTTCGCCTTGGGAGCCGGTGCAAAGCAGCACGCACTTGTCACGGGGAAGATAACCGAACGCTTCCTCATCGTGAAACGGCTTCAGCCCTTCCAGATAGCCGAGCTCGCCGGCGACCGCGATGACGCGGTGCATCGACCGACCGACGACGACGACGTCCCGGTCATTGGCGGCAGCGGCTTCGGCAATCGCGCGGATGCGAGCGACGTTCGAGGCGAACGTGGTGATGGCGACACGGTTCTTCGCCGAGGCCATGACCTTTTTCAGCTCTTCGGCGACATCCGCCTCGCTCGGGCTGACGCCGTCACGGATGGCGTTGGTGCTGTCGCAGACAAGCGCCATCACCCCTTCCCGGCCCAACTCCGCCAGTCGGTCCACGTCGATCGGATGACCGACACCCGGCGTGTGGTCGATCTTCCAGTCACCCGTATGAAGAACCATGCCGGCCGGCGTACGGATCGCCAGCGCGCAGGGTTCGGGAATGGAATGTGCCATCGCGACGAATTCGACATCGAAAGGACCGATTTCATGCCGCTCGCCCTGCCTGACGACGGTGACGGGAACGGCTTCCGCACCCGGCTCGCTCTCGGCCTTCGCCGCCAGCAGTCCGGCCGTGAACGCGGTCGCATAGACGGGCACTTTCAAAAACGGCCACAGGTGCAAGATGCCCCCGTAGTGATCTTCATGCGCATGGGTGATGACCATGCCGACGATGTTGTCGACCTCGTCTTCCAGAAACTTGATGTCCGGAAGAACCAGATCGATGCCCGGCAACTCCGGGCCTGCAAAACTCACACCGCAGTCGACGATCAGCCAAGTGCGATCGCCTTCCGGTCCGTAGCCGTACAGACCGAGATTCATACCGATCTCACCCACCCCACCCAGGGGCAGGAACACGATATCGTTATTGTTATTGTTTTTGGCCGAAGCCATTTAGCGCTCCTTCAAAGCTTTTCTCCGGGCGTTTCGTCCTGCGTCATTTGTCAGGCAGGAATACGTCGCCCGCATATATTGTTCGTTCGCGGCCATTGTCTTCTTTCAACACCAGATGACCGCGTTCATCCAGATCGGCAAAAATGCCGGTAATTTCTTCCTGGCCGTATCTGACGGTGATTTGCCTGCCAAGGTGGGCCGACCGGGCGAGCCATTGCGCGCGGATGTCGGAAAATCCTCCGGGGACGCGCCAGGCCTCGAGTTTCTCGGCCATTGCAGCGGCAAGAGATTCGTAAAGGCGGTCAGCGCCGACCTCAAAACCCAGGCTCCGCAGATCGGTCGCCCGGTATGCCGTGAGCGGCGGATGGGCAACGCAATTCACCCCGAAACCGAGAACCACCGCGCGGCGGCCATTGGTCAGTTGCTCCGCCTCCAACAGAATTCCGGAAAGCTTGGCACCGTCGATCAGCAGATCATTCGGCCATTTCAAGGACACCAGTTGATGCGTGCCACAGGCTTTGTCAACCGCTTCCGCTAGTGCGACCGCGGCAACAAGAGGCAATTCGCCGATCCGCTCGGCCGGTTCCTGGTCGACCAGCAACAGGCTCGCGAACAGGTTTCCGACCGGAGACGACCAATCGCGGCCGCGCCTTCCACGGCCCGACACCTGCATGTCGGCCCGTACCCACAGTCGGCCGCTGTGGCCGGCGCGCGCCCTGTCGAAACACAGGGTGTTCGTGGAATCGACGCTCTGGTGCTCCTCATAACGAAAGTCCGGCGCACCGGGCGCCGGACGTTCAAAAGATTGCTCTGTCATCCGGCCGGTCAGAACAGCGATTGCGCCGCAGCGGTCGCCGCACTGACCACATGGCCGGGAGCCAGCCAGAAAAAGATCACGAAGACGCTCGACAGCCCGAGGACGACCCTCAGTTCCATCGGCATCTTCTCGAAGCTTTCAGCCGGCTCGTCAAAGAACATCACCTTGACGATGCGCAGATAGTAATAGGCGCCAACGACGGACATCACGACACCGATGACAGCCAGCGGGTAAAGACCTGCTTCCACAGCCGCGACGAACACGTACCACTTGCCGAAAAACCCGACGAGCGGCGGAATGCCAGCCAGCGAGAACATCAGCAACGCCAGCAGGATCGCCATCGGCAGGTTGGTCTGCGACAGACCCGCAAGATCGTCCACATCCTCGACCATGCCGTCCTTGCGGCGCATGGACAGGATGCAGGCGAAGACACCGAGCGTCATGCCCAGATAGGCCATCATGTAGAAGATCACGCCTTCCACACCGGTCTGGGTGCCGGCCGCAAGTCCGACAAGCGCATACCCCATGTGACCGATGGACGAATACGCCATCAGTCGCTTCAGGTTCCGCTGGCCGATCGCAGCAAAGGATCCGAGTGCCATCGACGCGATCGAGACGAAGACGATGATCTGCTGCCAGTCGCTCGTGACCGGCTGGAAAGCCTCGATCACGATGCGCACGGTCATGCCCATCGCGGCGACCTTCGGCGCTGCCGCCAGGAAGGCGGTGACCGGGGTCGGCGCACCTTCATAGACGTCCGGGGTCCACATGTGGAACGGAACGGCAGAGATCTTGAAAGCAAGGCCAGCCAGCAGGAACGTCAGACCGATGACGAGCCCGAGGGAGGCGCCTTCCGCCGTAATTCCAGCAGCAATGCCGGTGAAGGAAATCTGACCGGTAAAACCGTAGACCAGAGACATGCCATAGAGCAGCATGCCGGAGGACAAAGAGCCGAGAACGAAGTATTTGAGGCCCGCTTCCGTGGAGCGAACGCTGTCACGGTTGATTGCAGCAACCACATAGAGCGCAAGGCTCTGCAGTTCGAGGCCCAGATACAGCGCGATCATGTCGCTGGCCGACAGCATCAGCATCATGCCGAGTGTCGCAAGGACGATCAGGATCGGATACTCGAAGTGGTCGAACGACTGGCTCTTGGCATAGGCCCAGGACATGGCAATCGCGAAGAACGACCCGACAAGCACCAACAGCTTGAGGAGATAGGCAAAATCGTCGAGCACGAAAGAGCCGCCGAAAGTCGTGCCATAGGTCGGCACGAACAGCAGCACCAGGAAGGTGCCGCCAAGAAGGCCCATAGCTCCGCCGAAAACCGCGTAACTGACGCGCTTCCCGCCGAAGGCCCCCACCATCAGCAGCACCATGGCGCCGAGGGCCAGGATGATCTCCGGCAGGGCCGGTTGCAGATCTGGCAATTGGGTCAAGTCTGACATCGCTTTGTCCCGTCCTCGAAACCTTAGTGCGCCGCAGCAGCTGCCGCTGCCGCATGCTGGGTGATGCCTGCAGCGTCAAGTGCTGCGGTATATTGCGTGATGAGATTGTCGACCGCGCCCTGGGTCACGTCGAGGATCGCCATCGGGTAGAACCCGAAGAAGATCGTCAGGATGACCATGGGGGCCAGAATGACCTTCTCCCGAAGGTTCAGATCCAGCATCGACTTGAGGCTTTCCTTCTCAAGAGCGCCGAAGATGACCCGGCGATACAGGAAGAGCGCATAGGCTGCCGACAGGATCACGCCCGTGGTCGCGAAGAACGCCACCCACGAATTGACCTGGAATGCGCCCATCAGCGTCAGGATTTCCCCGACGAACCCGGAGGTTCCCGGAAGCCCGACGTTGGCCATCGTGAAGATCAGGAATGCCACCGCGTATTTGGGCATGCGCGTCACCAGACCGCCGTAAGCGGCGATCTCGCGGGTATGCATGCGGTCGTAGATGACCCCGACGCAAAGGAACAGTGCACCGGACACGATGCCGTGCGACAGCATCTGGAAGATACCGCCCTGTACGCCCTGATGGGTCATCGTGAAGATACCCATGGTCACATAGCCCATGTGGGCGATCGACGAATAGGCGATCAGCTTCTTTATATCCTCCTGCGCAAGCGCCACCAGCGAGGTGTAGATGATCGCCACGACCGAAAGCGTGTAGATCATCGGCGCGAACATGTCGGACGCAAGCGGGAACATGGGCAGCGAGAAGCGCAGGAAGCCGTAACCACCGAGCTTCAAGAGGACGCCAGCCAGGATCACGGACCCTGCCGTCGGCGCTTCCACGTGCGCATCCGGAAGCCATGTGTGCACCGGCCACATCGGCATCTTCACGGCAAAGCTTGCAAAGAACGCCAGCCAGAGCCAGGTCTGCATGTGCGCCGGGAAGGAATGCGTCAGAAGCTGCTCGATATCAGTGGTGCCTGCGTTCCAGTACATCGCCATGATCGCGATCAGCATCAGCACCGAGCCGAGCAGCGTGTAGAGGAAGAACTTGTAGGATGCATAGACCCTGCGAGCTCCACCCCACACGCCGATGATCAGGAACATCGGGATGAGACCGGCTTCGAAGAAGACGTAGAACACGACCAGATCCAGCGCGCAGAAGACGCCGATCATCAGCGTTTCCAGGATGAGGAACGCGATCATGTATTCCTTCACGCGCTTCTGCACGCTCTCCCACGAGGCGAGAATGCAGAACGGCATCAGGAACGTCGTCAGGATCACGAACAGCACGGAAATGCCGTCGACCCCCATACGGTAGCTGATGTCGGCGCCGAGCCAGTCGCGCTTTTCGACGAACTGGAAGCCGGGGTTCGAATAGTCGAAATAGATCCAGATCACCAGCGACAGCAGGAACGTGACGCCTGTGGTCACCAGGGCGACCATGCGAATGTTCTTCTTGCTGCCCTCATCGTCCCCTGGAACCAGAAGAATGAAGAGGACGCCGAGCAGCGGCAAGAACGTCGTGAGTGACAGAATGGGCCAGTCAATCATTAGTGTGCACCCCCGCCGGTGCCCGCACCGGTGAACATCGACCAGGTGATGAGCGCTGCCACACCGATCAGCATCGCAAATGCGTAGTGATAGAGATATCCGGTCTGCAGCCTGACGACCCATGCCGTGACGTTTTGAACGCGCGCGGCAACACCGTTCGGTCCATAGCCGTCGATCACGGTGCCGTCACCCTTCTTCCAGAGCACGCGGCCAAGCCAGAGCGCAGGACGGACAAAGATGAAGTTGTAGAGCTCGTCGAAATACCACTTGTTGAGCAGGAACTGGTAGAGGCCATGATGGCGTTCCGCCAGACGCTTGGGCATCTCGGGCGAGCGGATGTAGAACTGGTAGGCTACCAGGAAGCCGAGCACCATCATGACGAAGGGAGAAACCCTCACCCAGGCCGGCACGTCGTGCATGGCGTGTAGGATGTGGTTTTCCTCGCTCATGAAGATCGCGCCCTTCCAGAATTCCTGGAACCCGTCTCCGTAGAAGGAACCGTAGAAGACCATGCCGGCCAGAACGGCGCCCGCGGAGAGGACGAATAGAGGAACGGTCATTACCAGCGGTGATTCATGCACATGCTTCATGACGTCGACAGGCGCACGTGGCTTGCCGTGGAAGGTCATGAAGGTCAGGCGCCAGGAATAGAAGGACGTCAGCGCAGCCGCGATCACGGTCATCCAGAAGCCGTAGAGAGCCATCGGATTGGCGTGCTCGCCGCCGGCGCCCGCAAAGGCCGCCTCGATGATCGCATCCTTCGAGATAAAGCCCGCAAAGCCCAGATGGGTGAACGGAATGCCGACACCGGTCAGGGCCAGCGTACCGATCATCATCGTCCAGTAGGTGATCGGGATGTGTTTGCGCAGCCCGCCCATCTTGCGCATGTCCTGTTCGTCGGAGACCGCATGGATCACGGAACCGGCGCAAAGGAACAGCAGCGCCTTGAAGAAGGCGTGCGTGAACAGGTGGAAGATGCCGATCGAATAGGCCCCTACCCCCAGAGCAACGAACATGTAGCCGAGCTGGGAACAGGTCGAATAAGCGATGACGCGCTTGATGTCATTCTGAACCAGACCGACCGTCGCCGCGAAAAAGGCGGTGGTCGCACCGAAGAAGACGATGACGGCAAGCGCCGTGTGGGACAGCTCCATGAGCGGCGACAGGCGTGCCACCATGAAGACACCGGCGGTCACCATGGTTGCTGCGTGAATGAGCGCGGAAACCGGCGTCGGGCCTTCCATGGCGTCCGGGAGCCAGGTGTGCAGCAGGAACTGCGCCGACTTGCCCATGGCCCCCATGAAGAGCAGCAGGCAGACGACGGTCATCGCTGCATGCGGATCAAGGTGGTAGCCCAGGAAGCTCAGGACCTCACCATGTTCCTCGATGAAGGACGGCGCATCGTTGAAGATGGTCGCGAACTCGATGCTCTGGAACAGGTAGAACACGCCGAAGATACCGAGCGCAAAGCCGAAATCGCCGACGCGGTTGACGACGAAGGCCTTCATGGCCGCGGCATTGGCGGACGGCTTCTGGTACCAGAAGCCGATGAGCAGATAAGACGCCAGCCCCACGCCTTCCCAGCCGAAGAACATCTGCAGCAGGTTGTCGGAGGTCACCAGCGACAGCATCGCGAAAGTGAAGAGGGACAGATAGGCAAAGAAGCGCGGACGATGCGGATCGTGATGCATGTAGCCGATGGAATAGACATGCACCAGGGCGGACACCGTGTTGACCACGATCAGCATGACGGCGGTCAGGGTATCGACGCGGATCGACCAGGAGACCTGGAGGTCGGCGATGTTGATCCAGCGGAACAGTTCAACGATCTGAAGCTCGGACCCGCCGAGCCAGAAGCCGAAGAAAGTGATCCAGGAAAGCAGTGCCGCGAGGATCACCAGACCGCTGGTGATGTACTCACACGCCTTGGCACCGATAGCGCGGCCGAACAGGCCGGCGATCAGGAAGCCGATCAGCGGCAGGAACAGGATTGCAGAATACATCGGCTCCTACCCTTTCATCACGTTGACGTCTTCCACGGCGATGGAGCCGCGGTTGCGGTGGAAGACCACCAGGATCGCCAGGCCGATGGCGGCCTCTGCGGCAGCCACGGTGAGAACAAGCATGGTGAAGATCTGTCCCATCAAATCGCCGATGAACGACGAGAATGCGACCAGGTTGATGTTCACCGAGAGCAGAAGCAGCTCGATAGACATCAAGATAACAATCACGTTTTTCCTGTTCAGGAAGATCCCGAAGATCCCGATCGTGAACAGGATCGCCGCGACCGACAGATAGTGCGACAGACCGATTTCCATGGGCGCCTCGCCGTGCTCCCCTCGTTTACCCCAACCGGAAACCGCACGGAGGAGCGTGCCGGTTGCCGGGCTTTCCTAGGCCGGCCTGCAGTCCTGTCTCGACGACACCACTGCAACAAACCGACCGGTTTTGATGTGCTGGAGAGCCGCGACATGTGCCGCTGGTTCTCCAGAAGAACGCAAGTTCCTTGCGTCAGATACCTTTGCCGCTCTCGACTTTCCGGACTTCGACAGACGTTTCACGCGTGCGTGCCACCTGGTCCGGAATGCTCTGGCGTTTGACGTTCGGCTTGTGGCGCAGCGTCAGCACGATCGCGCCGATCATGGCCACCAGCAGCACCAGGCCGGCAATCTGGAAGAAGTAGATGTACTTGGTGTAGAGCACCGACCCGAGAGCCTGGATGTTGCTCACTTCATTCAGCGCCGGCATCGGCTCGACACCGTGACTGAGCACCTGTGGCGCAATCACCCAGGCACCGAGCCCCATCAGAAGTTCAACAAGCAGGATGATCCCCACCAGCGCGCCGACCGGCAGATAGTGCAGGAAGCCCTGCCGCAGCTCGACGAAATCGACATCGAGCATCATCACCACGAACAGGAACAAAACGGCGACCGCGCCGACATAGACCACAACGAGAAGCAGCGCCAGATACTCGGCTCCGAGCAGGATGAACAGGCCGGCGGAATTCACGAAAGCCAGAATCAGGAACAGAACCGAAGTCACCGGATTTCGCGATGCTATCACCATGAATGCAGACGCCACCGTGACGCCGGCAAACAGGTAGAAAAAGAGGGCTTTCAGGATCATATCAAAGACCTGCCTGTCGTGTGGCCCTGCGGGGCCGGAAATGCTGGGCCCGACCGGATTGCCGGGCTGAAGTAGAAGAGTTCGGTTAGCTCCTAGCGATAAGGAGCATCCATTTCAATGTTGCGGGCGATTTCACGCTCCCAACGATCCCCGTTCGCGAGAAGCTTGTCCTTGTCGTAGTACAGTTCTTCACGCGTCTCGGTGGCGAACTCGAAATTCGGACCTTCGACGATTGCGTCAACCGGACAGGCTTCCTGGCAGAAGCCGCAGTAGATGCACTTGACCATATCGATGTCGTAGCGCGTCGTGCGGCGCGTTCCATCGTTCCGGCGCGGTCCTGCCTCGATGGTGATCGCCTGTGCCGGGCAGATGGCCTCGCACAGCTTGCACGCGATACAGCGCTCCTCGCCGTTGGGATAACGGCGCAGAGCATGCTCACCGCGGAAGCGCGGGCTGACAGGCCCCTTCTCGAAGGGATAGTTCAAAGTTGGCTTCGGCTTGAAGAAGTAGCGCATCGCCAGAAAAAAGGCGGACACGAACTCCTGCAGAAACAGCGATTTGACGGCTTGACTAAGTCCCATCGCTTTGAGCCTCTCTTTCCTCAGCCGACCAGCGCACTGGCGGCCCAATACCCGATGATCGGAAAGCCGATCACCGGAACACCAAAAATCACAACGCCCAGGGGCGCCTTGTACATTGCAACGGGACCGCCGTCACCGCCGGCCTGCCTGTTTTTCATTTCCGCCGCCTGAAGCATTCCCTTCAGGATCTTCCAGTCGAGCCAGCCGACATAAAGTCCGACGGCAGCTCCGACCAGTCCGGCGATCGACAGGCTCACGCCGAGGTCGGCGCCCAGCCCATCGACATCAGAACAACAGCCACGATCACAACCATCGCCAGCGACAGCGGCAGGAACACCTTCCAGCCCAGACGCATGAGTTGGTCATACCGGTACCGGGGAACCATGGCCTTGACCATCGCGAACATGAAGAACCCGAGCAGGCACTTCAGGATGAACCAGATGACGCCCGGAACCCAGGTGAAGGGCGCGAAGTCGAACGGCGGCAGCCATCCACCCATGAAGAAGATGCTCATGAGCGCGCACATCAGGCAGATCGCGACATACTCGCCGAGCATGAACATCATGTACGGGGTAGAGCCGTATTCGACCATGAAGCCGGCGACAAGCTCTGATTCAGCTTCCGCCAGATCGAACGGAGGCCGGTTGGTCTCCGCCAGCGCCGAAATGAAGAACACGACGAACATCGGGAAGAGCGGCAGCCAGTACCAGTTCAGGAACAGCAGCCACGGCACGCCAAGCATGTTGGCGAGGCCCGTTTGCTGGGAATATACGATCCCGGAAAGGTTCAGCGTTCCGGCGCACAGGAGCACCGTCACGATCACGAAGCCGATGGAAACCTCGTAGGACACCATCTGCGCCGCGGAACGCAGCGCCGACAGGAACGGGTATTTCGAGTTCGAGGCCCAACCGCCGATGATGACGCCGTAGACTTCAAGCGAAGAGACCGCGAAGACGAAGAGAACGCCGACATTGATGTTGGCGATCACCCAGCCGTCCGCCACCGGAATGACGGCCCAGGCCGCCAGCGCGAGCAGCACCGAAACCAGAGGCGCCAGCAGGAACAGGATCTTGTTGGAACCGGACGGAATGACCGGCTCCTTGAGAACGAATTTCAGAAGGTCGGCAAAACTCTGCAGCAGCCCCCAGGGGCCGACGACGTTCGGGCCACGGCGGATCTGGACGGCCGCCCAGATCTTGCGGTCGGCGTAGAGAATGTAAGCGACGATCACCAGAAGCACGACCATGAGCAGCACGCTCTGGAAGGCAATCCAGAGGAACGGCCATCCGTAGGTCGTCATGAACTCAGCCATATCTGTCCCCTACCCCTTATTCCGCAGCTTCCGCCGCTCGCGTCTTGGCGAGCGCCGAACACTCTGCCATCACCTTCGAGGCGCGAGCGATCGGGTTGGTCAAATAAAAGTCCCGGATCACATTTGCAAATCCGGCGCTGTCCATTTTGGCGGAAGCCTTGCCAAGCTTGGCAATATCGGCACTGTCGCCCGCCTCGATGCCGTCGATCGTCAGGAAATGCGGGACGGCTTCGAAAAGCTTCGAGCGCAATTCGCCGAGCGAATCGAATTCAAGTGTCTGACCGACATGCGCTGACAGCGCACGCAGGATCGCCCAGTCCTCACGCGCATCGCCCGGAGGGAATGCCGCCCGGTCCGCAAGCTGCACGCGACCTTCCGTATTGACGTAGATCGCCGACTTTTCCGTATAGGCTGCGCCCGGCAGGATCACGTCGGCGCGGTGCGCGCCGCGATCGCCATGGGTGCCCTGATAGATCACGAAAGCTCCTTCCGGAACCTCGACCTCATCGACCCCGAGCAGGAACAGAACGTCGAGTGCGCCCGGCTCCAGCATCGCAGCTGTGTCCTTGCCACCCTCGCCCGGCACGAAACCGATGTCGAGTGCGCCGACCTGGGCTGCTTCTGTATGAAGAACGTTGAAGCCGTTCCAGTCGTCGGCAATCACGCCGAGTGACTTCGCGGCGGCCGCAAGGACGGCGAACACTTCCGCGCCGTCTGCACGGTTGAGAGCCCCCTGGCCGATGATGAACATCGGACGATCGCCCTTGAGCGATGCGTTCTTGACGAAGTCCTTCAGGCTGTCCGGTCCGGCGCCCAGATAGGTAACCGGATAGGTCAGGTCCGCGTTCTCGCCGATCAGGCCGATTTCGATGTCGCCGCGCACCCACCGCTTGCGGATACGTGCGTTCAGAACCGGAGCTTCCTGACGCGGGTTGGTACCGATCAGGACGATGGACGTTGCCTGCTCGATGCCTTCGATCGTGGAATTGAACAGATAACTCGCCCGGCCGTTTTTCGGATGCAGAGGAGACCCCGGGAAGCGGCTGTCGATATTGGCGACGCCGAGCTTCTCCGCAAGGCTCTTCAGAGCGAACATTTCCTCTGCACCAGACAGCTGGCCTGCAAGGGCGCCGATACGCTCCGCCGGCGCAGCCTTCACCTTTTCGGCGATGATCTGGAATGCTTCTGACCAGGACACGGCCTGCAGCTTGCCGTCCTTGCGTGCATAAGGGCGGTCGAGACGCTGTGTCTTGAGCCCGTCCCAGATGTAACGCGTCTTGTCGGAAATCCACTCTTCGTTGATTTCCTCATTGAGCCTCGGCATCACGCGCATGACTTCCTTGCCACGCGTATCGACGCGAATGGCGGAGCCGGCCGCATCCATGACGTCGACGCTTTCCGTCTTGACCAGTTCCCAAGGACGGGCATGGAAAGCGTAGGGCTTGGAGGTCAGGGCACCAACCGGGCACAGGTCAACGACGTTGCCCTGCATCTCCGAGGTCAGCGCGGCTTCCAGGTAGGTGGTGATTTCCGCGTCTTCACCGCGGCCAATGAGGCCCATGTCTGTCACGCCGCACACTTCGGTGGTGAAGCGAACGCAGCGTGTGCAGTGAATGCAGCGGGTCATGATGGTCTTGACAAGCGGGCCGATTTCCTTGTTCTCGACCGCGCGCTTGTTCTCGTGAAACCGCGAACCGTCGACACCATAGGCCATCGCCTGGTCCTGAAGATCGCATTCGCCGCCCTGGTCACAGATCGGGCAATCCAGCGGATGGTTGATGAGCAGGAACTCCATCACCCCTTCGCGGGCCTTCTTGACCATTTCCGACTTCGTGTCGACCACCGGCGGTTCGCCGTTCGGCCCCGGACGCAGGTCCTTGACGCCCATGGCGCAGGAAGCTGTCGGCTTGGGCGGACCGCCCTTCACCTCGACCAGACACATGCGGCAGTTTCCGGCGATGGACAGCCGGTCGTGATAGCAGAAGCGCGGAACTTCGGCACCCGCAGCTTCACAGGCCTGAAGCAGCGTGTAGTCCGCCGGAACATCCACTTCGTTGCCGTCGATGATGAGCTTCGTCATCCGTTGCTCTCCAAATCCCGTTCCGCTTACTCAGCCGCTACCATGGCCGAAGGTGCCTTCGGTCTGGCGACATAGTCATCGATGCGTTGTTCGATAACTGGCCGGAAATTCTTGATCAAACCCTGGATCGGCCACGCGGCCGCATCCCCGAGCGCACAGATGGTGTGGCCCTCGACCTGCTTGGTCACCTTGAACAGCATGTCGATCTCCTCATGCGAGGATTCGCCTTTGACCATCCGCTCCATCACTCGCCACATCCAGCCGGTGCCTTCACGGCACGGCGTGCACTGGCCGCAGCTTTCATGCTTGTAGAAGTAGCTGAGTCGGGCAATCGCCTTGATGATATCGGTGGACTTGTCCATGACGATCACTGCAGCGGTTCCAAGGCCAGAGCCCATGCCGCGCAGCGTGTCGAAATCCATCGGAGCGTCCTTGATCTGCTCCGCCGTGCAGCATGGCACGGAGGATCCACCAGGGATCACCGCCAGAAGATTGTCCCAGCCGCCGCGGATACCGCCGCAATGCTTTTCGATCATCTCCGAGAACGGAACGCCGAGTTCTTCCTCGAAGGTTGCCGGCTGGTTCACGTGTCCGGAAACACAGAACAGCTTGGTGCCGGTGTTGTTCGGACGGCCAAGCGCGGAGAACCATGCAGCGCCGCGGCGCAAGATGGTCGGCGCGACAGCAATCGATTCCACGTTGTTGACGGTCGTCGGGCAGCCATAGAGACCGACGTTGGCCGGGAACGGAGGCTTCAGCCGCGGCTGACCCTTCTTGCCCTCAAGGCTTTCCAGGAGAGCCGTCTCCTCGCCGCAGATATAGGCGCCGGCGCCGTGGTGGACGTAGATGTCGAAATCGTAACCGTTCTTGTTGTTCTTTCCGATCAGACCGGCGTCATAGGCCTGGTCGATCGCCGCCTGCAGACGCTCGCGCTCGCGGATGAACTCGCCGCGCACATAGATATAGGCGGCAACGGCATTCATGGCGAAACCGGCAACCAGACATCCCTCGACCAGCGTGTGCGGATCGTGACGCAGGATTTCGCGGTCCTTGCAGGTGCCGGGCTCGGATTCATCGGCATTGACGACGAGATAGGCCGGACGACCGTCGGATTCCTTGGGCATGAACGACCATTTCAGGCCAGTCGGGAAGCCCGCTCCGCCACGACCGCGCAATCCGGAATCCTTCATCTCCTGAATGATCCAGTCGCGACCCTTGTCGATCAGCCCCTTGGTGTTGTCCCACTGACCGCGCTTTTTTGCGCCGTCGAGACCCCAATCATGCAAACCGTAGATATTGGTGAAGATCCGATCCTGATCTTTCAGCATCTCTTCCCCCTACTCTTCGCTCTTCGAGGAGGCCACTTCACCGGCGTCCACGCGCTTCGAAAAATCTGTTTCCTCACCGGCTGCAAGCAGCTTGGCCTGTTCGACCCAGCCGTCCCGCTCGATGCGGCCCTTGAACGTCAACCGGCTATCAACCCAGGCGATTTCCTCAGGCCCCCAGCTTGCGACCTGATCGAAATGAAAGAAGCCAAGGTCGTTCAGCGTCGATTCCAGCTTGGGGCCGACACCCTTGAGCTTCTTCAGATCGTCCTTCTTGCCATCGCGCGCTTCGGTCAGAAGCTCCGGCTGCTTTTCATCTGCAGCAGGCTCGTCTTCACTGGTATCGGCGGTCCGGGCGACCTCGACCTCGGTGCGGTCGTTCGAATCAGGCTTGGCAACGTTCTCGCCGCGCGCCTTCGGCGTCGCGGGCGAGGTTCCGGATGCCTTGTCACCGGTCTTTGCCTTCTTGGGCGCAGCCGGCTTGGCCTGTTCCGGCTCGGCAACCTTGCCCACCGGCTCGTCGGACTTGCGTGCGGTTTTTTCGGCAAATTCCGCTCTGACGCGGGCGACTGCATCTTCAGCCGGCGTCGGAACGCCATCGTAGTCGTTGCCGCCGGTATTGATCGCGGCACCGGCAAAGTGATGAGACGCCTTTTCGGTGCCGTCCACGACATGCGCAACCGGAAGGGTGCCCTTGGTATCGTCGTCGATCTCGGTCAGGCTCGTCTGACCGCCTTCGGCCATCGCAAAACGACGATCGTTCTGCGGTCCGGGGGTCACTTCCCGGCCCTCGGAAATATCATCGATCAACCTGTTGAAGCTGTCAGGCGTCAGATCTTCGTAGGTATCCTTGAAGATCTGGACCATCGGCGCGTTGACGCAGGCGCCAAGGCACTCGACCTCTTCCCAGGAGAACATTCCGTCTTCGGAAATTTCATGCATGTGCTTGGCAATGCGCGACTTGCAGATCTTGATGAGATCCTCCGAGCCGCGCAACTGGCATGGCGTCGTGCCGCACACCTGGATGTGAGCCTTCTTGCCGACCGGCTGCAGCTGGAACATCGTGTAGAACGTCGCGACTTCCAGAACGCGGATCCGCGGCATGTCGAGCAATTCCGCAATATAGCGAATTGCAGGCTCGCACACCCAGCCCTCATGCTGCTCCTGGGCGCGCCAGAGAAGCGGAATGACCGCGGACGCCTGTCGGCCGGCCGGATAGCGGTCGATCAGCTTTTTCGCCCACGCGAGATTCTCGCTCGTGAACTCGAAGCTTTCTGGTTGTTCCGCGGCAAGTCGGCGAACTGCCATGGTGTTATCCCCGTTCTGTCAAACTGACCGGAGCCGGACGGGCGGCTGCCAGGGTCGAGATTTCAAGGTGTGCCGCCCGCATCAGCGGTCGACCTCACCGAACACGATGTCCATGGAACCGAGCACGGCCGAAACGTCGGCAAGCATGTGGCCCTTGCAGAGGAAGTCCATGGCCTGAAGGTGGGCATATCCCGGTGCCTTGATCTTGCACCGGTAAGGCTTGTTGGTTCCGTCGGCCACGAGATAGACGCCGAACTCGCCTTTCGGCGCTTCGACAGCGGCGTAAACTTCGCCGGCCGGCACGTGGTAGCCTTCGGTATATAGCTTGAAGTGATGAATGAGAGCTTCCATCGACCGCTTCATTTCGCCGCGCTTAGGCGGGACGATCTTGCCGTCTGTGGAAGATACCGGACCCGTGTCGACAGTCAGCTTCTCCAGGCACTGCTTCATGATGCGCACGGACTGACGCATTTCGTCCATGCGGATCAGGTAACGGTCATAGCAGTCGCCGTTCTTGCCCACCGGAATGTCGAAATCGAGTTCCGAATAGCACTCATAGGGCTGCGACTTGCGCAGATCCCAGGCAGCACCGGAACCACGAACCATGACGCCGGAAAAGCCCCACGCCCACGCATCATCCAGATCAACGACACCGATATCGACGTTGCGCTGCTTGAAGATACGGTTGTCGGTCAACAGGCCTTCGATGTCGTCGAGGGTCTGGAGGAAGGGATCGCAGAAATCCCAGATGTCATCAAGAAGATCGCGCGGCAGGTCCTGGTGAACCCCGCCCGGCCGCACATAGGCTGCGTGCATGCGCGCGCCGCAGGCACGCTCATAGAATACCATCAGCTCTTCGCGTGGCTCGAAGCCCCACAGCGGCGGCGTCAGGGCGCCAACGTCCATTGCCTGCGTGGTCACGTTCAGAAGATGCGACAGCAGACGGCCTATTTCGGAATAGAGGACACGGATCAACTGACCGCGGCGAGGAACCTCGATGCCCAGCATACGCTCCACCGCCAGGGCAAAGGCATGTTCCTGGTTCATCGGCGCCACGTAGTCGAGACGGTCGAAATACGGAATGGCCTGCAGATAGGTCTTTTGCTCGATCAGCTTTTCGGTGCCGCGGTGAAGCAGACCGATGTGCGGATCGACGCGGGTCACCACTTCGCCGTCCAGCTCCAGCACGAGGCGCAAGACGCCGTGAGCGGCCGGGTGCTGCGGACCGAAGTTGATATTGAAATTACGAACCTGAGCCTCAGCCATGTTGAGGGTCCTGCTTTTGTGCAAAAAACGCGAAGACTTCCGGGCCGGTCATTTTGCGGGTGTCATTGGCAAACGCATAATTGTCCGGCTGCTCGTCTGTGAAGATTTCGGATGTGAAGGCGAACTGCGAAGGGTCGTCGAAGGACTGCGCGGACAGGCTGACATGGGACCCATCAGCCATCCGCCACATCAGCGACGTTCCGCATTTCGCGCAAAAGACGCGCTCGCCATAGTCAGACGACTTGTAGATACCAAGTGCGTCATCGCCTTCCAGCGCAAGGTCGCTGCTCGTGCCACAAGACACCGCCATGAAGACGCCGCCCGTCCACTTACGACACATGGAGCAATGGCAGACGCACATTTCTGCAGCAGCCGGCGCTGCGGTAAACCGCACCGCCCCGCAGAGACACCCGCCTGAAAGCCGCTCGCTCATCTTTGCTCCGCCTTAATTGGTCGTTGCCTTCTCGTCGCCGGGAAGCACGTATTCCGTGCCTTCCCAAGGCGAGAGAAAGTCGAAGGAGCGCATTTCCTGGTTCAGCCTGACCGGCTCGTAGACGACCCGCTTCTTCTCGTCGTCGTAACGAACCTCGACAAATCCGGTGACCGGAAAATCCTTGCGCAGAGGATGACCGTCAAAGCCGTAGTCGGTCAGAAGCCGGCGAAGGTCCGGATGGCCGGAAAAGAGGATGCCGTACATGTCGTAAGCTTCCCGTTCGAACCACTCCGCACCGGGGAATACCGGCGTGAGAGAAGCGACGGGCGTGTTTTCGTCCGTTGCGATCTTCACGCGGATCCGCTGGTTCTGGACCGGAGACAGGAAATGGTAGACGACATCGAACCGCTTTTCGCGGCCCGGGTAATCCACGCCGCAGATATCGGTCAGATTGACGAATTTGCATGAGCTGTTGTCGCGCAGAAAACGCACGACAT
The DNA here is from genome assembly GCA_008107755.1 of Rhodobacterales bacterium. Classification (GTDB taxonomy): domain Bacteria; phylum Pseudomonadota; class Alphaproteobacteria; order Rhizobiales; family Stappiaceae; genus Roseibium. The sequence goes on along the minus strand of VIRH01000082.1, from coordinate 70,252 downwards.
CCAGGATGTCAGTCGCGTTCACGCTCAGCGTCAGCTCGCCGTATTCGACCTTCCAGGACACAAGGGACTCTGCCAGGCCAAGCTCGATATGCTCGGCGAGTTCCTTCAAAGTCTCGTCCATCGTGTTCCACCTCACTCCGCAGGAGCCATCTCTAAAGGTGCCCGGAGGCACCGAAACCTGAACTCGCCGCCTGCCGCGGCCAAGTTATTATCGTTCGATCGTACCGGTTCGGCGGATCTTCTTCTGCAGCATCAAGACACCATAAAGAAGGGCTTCCGCCGTCGGAGGGCAGCCGGGTACGTAAATGTCGACCGGAACAACACGGTCACAGCCGCGCACGACCGAATAGGAATAGTGGTAGTAGCCGCCGCCGTTTGCGCAGGATCCCATCGAGATCACATACCGCGGCTCGGGCATCTGGTCGTAGACCTTGCGCAGCGCAGGCGCCATCTTGTTCGTCAGCGTACCGGCAACAATCATCACGTCGGACTGGCGCGGAGATGCACGCGGGGCGAAGCCAAAGCGTTCCACGTCGTAACGAGGCATCGAAACCTGCATCATTTCGACGGCGCAGCATGCAAGGCCGAACGTCATCCACATCAGCGATCCGGTTCGCGCCCACTGAATCAGATTGTCGGTCGAGGTTACCAGAAAGCCCTTGTCGGCAAGCTCGTTATTCACGTCCATGAAGAAGGCATCGTCCGCACCGACCGGATTGCCGGTATTCGGATCAATGATCCCCTTGGGCTTCGGAGCAACGAGCGGCTCGGTCGTGGTCAATCCCATTCCAGCGCTCCCTTTTTCCATTCGTAGATGAATCCGACTGTCAGAACGCCCAGGAACACCATCATCGACCAGAAACCATACCAGCCGAGATCACCGAAGACCGTCGCCCAGGGAAACAGGAAGGCGACTTCGAGATCGAAGATGATGAAGAGGATCGACACCAGGTAGAAGCGTACGTCAAATTTCATGCGCGCGTCGTCGAATGCGTTGAATCCGCACTCATACGCCGACAGCTTCTCGGGATCCGGGTTCTTGTAAGCCAGCAGGAACGGGGAAATCAGCAGAGCGAGGCCGATCACCAGCGCAATGCCGACGAACACCACGATCGGGACATATTCCCGCAAGAGTTCTTCCATGTCTTTCGCGTCCTTGCATATGGAGGCGGATCAGGAGGAGATCCGAAAGCCGGGGCCGCGCAGGGGCTGCCTATGGTTCCGGCAGATCACGCTGTCGCCGTCGGCCGATTGAAACCAACATGCGAGCGCACGCTTAACTTACGAGTTGGTGCAACGCAAGACCCTGCCCGCGCCAAACTCTTGCCATACTTACTGCAATCCCTCTCAGATACCAGACAATTCCTTTTGTTTCAGCCAATTCCCGGCCAATCAAAAAGCTTTGCACAGCACCATGCGCAGACTGTCGCACCCGCCATTCCGATGGCAGCATCTGATCCAGAATCGTCTGTCTTCTGCAAACGATCAAAACGTGAGCGATTTGAAGTATATGCGCAAGTGAGTCCGGCTGCGAACCGCGGCGACAAGGACCTGCAACCGGATCTGGCTAAGGACGTGTGCGCAGCAAGATCGGCCCGTGTCACCTTGAAGTGGCGCAGGAGGAAATCTTCAGAACTTGCTGATATCAAAAAGGAACCGTGAGTGGCGCGAGTGACGGGGCTCGAACCCGCGACCTCCGGCGTGACAGGCCGGCACTCTAACCAACTGAGCTACACCCGCACATTCACGGTATATGCGCCACTTCCCATACACCGCTCGTAAGAGCTGAGGAAAAGTGGCGCGAGTGACGGGGCTCGAACCCGCGACCTCCGGCGTGACAGGCCGGCACTCTAACCAACTGAGCTACACCCGCTTCGGTCGGCGACGCGTTGTCGCCTTGAAGTGGCGCTGATGTACGGCGGCTGGAAAGCGAAGTCAAGCGCCCTCTTGCAGTTAATATGTCGATTTTGCGAAAGCCCCTCAATTCCAGCCGTTTTGAGCCTGCACCGAGGATCGGCATGTGGAAAACGCACGAGAAATTCGAGCAGACAAAACCATTTAGGACGTTTTCACACTTCGGAATCTGTCGCCAGAAATGTGGCGCATGCGAGCCCCTTGCGCACACCGCATTCACCCCCGCGAACCGAACGGCTGTCACACCTGGAAACTGTCGGCGGCAGCAACCTCAAGCGGCAGGGAATGGAACGGATACACGTTTGCATATTGAAACTTTTACGGATCTACTGAGATCAGCCTGGCTGGAGGAGACGGGCAGAACGACGATCATAAAGGGAACAGCATGACAGATTTAAGTGAAAAGGATCATCCGCATCTCATTTTCCGCCTGACGGACACCCCTCCTCCCGGCCCTGCGTTTCTGGCGGCCTTTCAGCATATCCTGGCGAGCATCGTCGGCATCGTGACACCGACACTCGTGATCGGCGGAGCGCTCGGCCTTGGCGAACATGTGCCTTATCTGATTGCAATGTCGATGTTCGTGTCCGGTGTCGCAACCTTCATCCAGTGCCGACGCATCGGCCCCGTCGGTTCGGGCCTTCTGAGTCTGCAGGGAACCAGCTTTGCCTTTCTGGGAGCGATCCTTGCCGCCGGTTTCGGCGTCAAGTCGCAGGGCGGAACGCCTGAAGACATTCTTGCGATGATCTTCGGCCTCTGCCTCGTCGGGTGTCTGATAGAGGTCGTCCTCAGCCAGTTCATCGACAAGATGGACCGCATCATCACCCCTACTGTCACGGGAATCGTGATCACGGTGATTGGCCTCAGCCTCGTGAAAGTGGGCTTCACCGATTTCGCGGGCGGTTTCGGCGCCGGCGATCAGTTCGGCTCGCCGCTCAATCTCGGTCTTGGCCTTCTGGTCGTCGCCGTCATTGTGGTCTTCAGCTTCCAGAAGAGCCCCATGCTGCGGATTTCCGCCATCATGCTTGGCCTCATCGCCGGACTGATCGTCGCCGCCATTTTTGGCAAGGTAGATTTTTCAAGCCTGGGATCGCAGCCGGTCTTTGCGCTGCCAATTCCGTTCAAGTTCGGATTTTCGTTCGACTTTTCCCTGTTCATACCGATTGCCTTCGTCTATCTGATCACCGCAATCGAGACGACCGGCGACCTGACGGCAAATTCGATTATCTCCGGTGAACCGGTGGAAGGCCCAACCTATCTGACGCGCATCAAGGGCGGTGTTCTCGCCGACGGGGTCAACTCGGGGCTTGCCGCCATGTTCAACACCTTCCCGAACACCACCTTCAGCCAGAACAATGGCGTCATCCAGATGACCGGTGTCGCGAGCCGTCACGTCGGTTATTACATCGCCGGAATTCTGGTGGTTCTCGGTTTCTTTCCGATCATCGGCGGTGCCTTCCTGCTGTTGCCAAAGTCGGTCCTTGGCGGCGCGACGCTGGTCCTCTTCGGGTCCATCGCAGTGGCGGGCATCCGGATCCTTGCCTCGCAGAAAATCGACCACCGCAAGATCTACATCATGGCGATTTCCTTCGGCCTCGGCCTTGGGGTCACCCTCGTCCCGGACGCCATCAAACAGTTGCCGGACATCGTCCAGAAGGTCTTCGCAACGCCCATCACCCTGAGCGGTCTTGCGGCAATCTTCTTGTCACTGGTCATCCCGGAAAAGACCGGTACTTCGGTTGAGCAACCGGCACAATAATCCGGAACGGCGGGAAGTATCCCGCCGTTTTGCTTCCTGAGCCGGCAATTCGACCAGCATTTGCTCCGACCTTCTGAACATCGGACACGCAAAAATGTTCCCGGAACGGCCAAAGCCGGATCCAAGGGTCGAACATCATTCTGAGGGGAAAATGGTGGGCGATGAGAGACTCGAACTCCCGACATCTTCGGTGTAAACGAAGCGCTCTACCAACTGAGCTAATCGCCCTCTAAGAGGTGAGACGCCTTTTAGGGGCTCCAAATTGGCTTGGCAAGAGCAAACTGAAAGAAATTTGGGTGCGGTCCCCAATTGCCGTGGAAACACGTCAGAGCGCAATTTTCGCAAGCCTGCGCCGCGAGGACAGAATGGCCCTTCTCTTTCTCGTCCCCCTCTCCTGAGCGCCTGAATCATCACGACGACGAACCGACCGGTAATGCGCCCAACCCGGTCGGCTAGCGAAAACGGTAGGCAAATTCCAGCATGTCCGTCAGGCCCTGCTGCGGATCATCGTCGGCCAGGCCGTTTTGCGCGAAAAAGCGGGTCAGCCGCGCGATTCCGTTCCAGTCTTCCGGGCCCCTCGGCGGCGGCTGGTTCATAAGCTTGGCGGCAATGATCCACGACATCGTCCGGCGAAACCGCGTCTGGTTTGCGGAAAAGGCCGGGTGACTCGCGGCGCGCTCGAAGAGCGCACCCCAAGCCTGATTGACCGCGTCATTTATCGCCTCGATCCGGATGAAACCGTACTTCGCTGGACTGCGCGCCTTGTTGAGAAGGTGGTCGACATCATATCCGGCGAGATCTGAGCTCGTCGCCTTGATGCCATAGACCTGCTCCACAAACCCGAGCCAGGCCTTCCTGTAGGACGCGTCCCCGGCGCGCACCCACACACTTGCTGTTTCGTCCGGATTGCCCGATTTGCGAATGATCGCGACATTCCTCAGACTTTTGCGCCCTGCCCGCTCGGCCGCGAGGCCGTCTTCAGGGTCGTCCAGAAACACCAGCCGGCCAAGCACGTCCGGGCTTTCGACCTGAACCTGAACGAGCGGGTTCGAGACCCAGGCCTGAAACAGCGCTCGCTGGCGCCGCGTGATCAGCGCATGCAAAGTCATCCTTGGCGTCCTGATCCCGAAGCCACGCCCCCAGCCCTTTCAGCCGGCGGCACACCTGGCTCCGGCTGGAGACAGTCAATCTCAGGTCATCATACCGCAAAAAAGAAAAACCCTGTACCGGGTCTTCCCGGCACAGGGTTTTCCAAAGACTTACTGTCTATGTACGCCTTAGGCGTTCACAGCGTCTTTCAGGCCTTTACCAGCCTTGAACTTCGGCGTCTTAGAAGCCGGGATCTGGATGGTGTCACCAGTCCGCGGGTTACGACCTTCGGTAGCAGCACGTTCGGAAACGGTGAAATTGCCGAAACCGATGATGCGTACTTCGTCGCCGCCTTTCAGCGTTTCCGTGACAACGTCGAAGGTTGCGTCAACTGCTTCGCCTGCCTGCGCCTTGGTGAGGCCGGTCTTTTCTGCAACAGCTGCGATCAAGTCGTTCTTATTCATAGCAGATACCTTTCTAAGAAACGGCAGAGTGCCGACGATTCCTGTCAGCGCCGTTGCGCGAAATTCGTGCGATTTGACGCGAAACGCAAGTGGTTTTTTCGCAGAAAACCGCCATTTTGACCGGTTTTTCAAAAGAAAAGCCCCGGTTATCCCGGGGCTTCTCGATTTTTGCAGTGCGAAAGGCCGATTAGTGGGCCAGAATACCGGTCGTGTCTTCGTCTTTTTCAGGCGTGGTCGCGGTGGCCTGAGCGGCTGCTTCGTCCCACTCGATGGGTTCGGGCAAGCGGGTCAGAGCGTTTTTCAGCACCTCTTCCATGCCCGAAACGGGGACGATCTCAAGCGAGTTCTTGACCGAGTCCGGGATGTCCGCCAGGTCCTTGGCGTTGTCTTCCGGGATCATGACAAGCTTGATTCCACCGCGCAGCGCGGCCAGCAGTTTCTCCTTCAGACCACCGATCGGCAGGATCCGTCCGCGAAGCGTGATTTCCCCCGTCATCGCGACATCCCGGCGAACCGGAATTCCGGTCAGCGTGGAGATAACGGCTGTCGCCATGGCGATACCGGCAGAAGGACCGTCCTTCGGCGTCGCGCCTTCCGGCACGTGCACGTGAATGTCCTTCTTCTCGAAGGTCGGCGGTTCGATGCCGAAGTCGATTGCGCGCGAACGGACATAAGATGCCGCAGCTGAAATCGATTCCTTCATCACGTCCTTGAGGTTGCCGGTCACCGTCATCTTGCCCTTGCCGGGCATCATGACGCCTTCGATGGTCAGCAGTTCGCCGCCGACTTCCGTCCAGGCGAGACCGGTGACCACACCGACCTGATCCTCAAGTTCCGCTTCGCCGTAACGATACCGGGGCACACCGAGATATTCCTCGACGACGTCCTGCGTAACGACAATGCTCGTCTTGTCGCTCATCAGGATGTCCTTGACCGCCTTACGGGCAAGGGTTGCCATCTCGCGCTCAAGATTACGAACACCTGCTTCGCGGGTGTAGCGGCGGACAACGAGCTGAAGAGCTTCGTCCTCGATCGAGAACTCGCCTTCCCTCAGGCCATGATCCTTTTCCGCCTTCGGGATGAGGTGACGGCGGCAGATTTCCACCTTCTCCTCTTCCGTGTAGCCGGCAATACGGATCACTTCCATACGGTCCATCAGCGGACCGGGGATGTTCAGCGTGTTGGCCGTCGTCACGAACATCACATCGGACAGGTCGTATTCGACCTCAAGATAGTGGTCCATGAACGAGGAGTTCTGTTCCGGATCAAGCACCTCGAGCAGAGCCGACGACGGGTCGCCGCGGAAATCCATGCCCATCTTGTCGATCTCGTCGAGCAGGAAGAGCGGGTTGGATTTCTTCGCCTTTTTCATCGACTGGATGACCTTGCCGGGCATCGAGCCGATATAGGTGCGGCGGTGACCGCGGATTTCCGCTTCGTCACGCACACCGCCAAGCGACATGCGAACGAACTCGCGGCCCGTGGCCTTCGCGATGGACTTGCCAAGCGAGGTCTTGCCGACGCCGGGAGGACCGACGAGGCAGAGGATCGGGCCTCGCAGCTTGTTCGCGCGGCTCTGGACTGCAAGATACTCGACAATCCGCTCCTTGACCTTGGCCAGACCATAGTGATCCGTATCAAGCACCTTTTCGGCCAGCGCAAGATCGTGCTTTACCTTGGACTTCTTGTTCCAGGGAATGCCGATCAGCCAGTCGAGATAGTTGCGCACGACGGTCGCTTCCGCGGACATCGGGCTCATCTGCTTGAGTTTCTTTATTTCAGCCGCGGCACGCTCGCGCGCTTCCTTGGTCAGCTTGGTCTTCTTGATCTTCTCTTCAAGTTCCGCGATCTCGTCACGGCCGTCCTCGCTGTCGCCAAGTTCCTTCTGAATGGCCTTCATCTGCTCATTCAGATAATACTCGCGCTGCGTCTTCTCCATCTGCCGCTTGACGCGGGAGCGGATACGCTTTTCGACCTGCAGGACGGAGATTTCGCTCTCCATCATTCCAAGAACCCGTTCCAGCCGCTCCGCGACGGAAACGACGCCCAGGATTTCCTGCTTTTCGGGGATCTTGATGGCCAGATGCGAGGCGATCGTGTCGGCAAGCTTCGAATAATCATCGATCTGATTGACCGCACCGAGAACTTCCGGCGAAACCTTCTTGTTCAGTTTCACATAGTTCTCGAACTCGGCCACGACCGAGCGTGCGAGCGCCTCGACTTCGATGTTCTCGCCGTCGCGCTCGGGCAGAACCGTTGCAGACGCCTCGAAATAATCGGTTCGATCCGAATATTCGCCGATCTGTGCGCGTGCGCCACCTTCGACGAGCACCTTGACGGTGTTGTCAGGCAGTTTCAATAGCTGCAGAACGGTCGCAAGTGTTCCGACATTGTAGATCTGATCCGGGTTGGGATCGTCGTCAGCCGCATTCACCTGGGTTGCCAGAAGAATGTGCTTGTCGGTGGTCATCACCTCTTCAAGCGCCTTGATGGACTTTTCGCGTCCGACAAAGAGCGGCACGATCATGTGCGGGAAGACAACGATGTCACGCAGGGGCAGAACAGGATAGACAGACGTGCTGTCCGGATCGGTGGCGCGAATTTCTGCGTCGCTCATTTTTTTTCCTTTCTCAACGCACCCCGGCCCCACTCGGTAAAAGGCAGCCAGAATGCTGGAAAACGGCTTTCAGAAGCTTGGGTCTTCCTGAGGCCAGACCGCGATACCCCGATTGGGCGCACCGCAGAATGCACAAGCCGTTCGTTAGCCTATTAGGTGGACACGGGACCACCCGGTGTCAAGGCAATGACGCGATCTTGCACGCTCTTGTCTGTTGACGAGCTACAGCACTGGTGGAAAACACCTAAGCCAAACTCCTTACGTCGCGAAAAACGGCAAAATGCCGCTCTGAGGGAGCGGCATTCTAAACGTTTTCGACTTGTGCCCCGGCCTTGTCAGGCGCTGGTCGCCGACGTTTCTTCCCGGTCTTCGTAAATGTAGAGCGGCCTTGCCTCCCCCTTTACGACTTCCGGAGAAATGACAACTTCCTTGACACCCTTGAGGCCCGGCAGCTCGTACATCGTATCGAGCAGGATGGACTCCAGAATGGAGCGAAGTCCGCGGGCACCGGTCTTGCGTTCGATGGCCTTGCGGGCGATCGCTTTCAACGCCTCGTCGTGGAACGAAAGCTCTACCTGCTCCATCTCGAACAGACGCTGGTACTGCTTCACCAGAGCGTTCTTGGGCTCGGTAAGAATGGTCACCAGGGCTTCCTCGTCGAGGTCCTCCAGGGTCGCAATCACCGGCAGACGGCCGACGAATTCCGGAATGAGACCGAACTTCAGCAGATCTTCCGGCTCGAGTTCGGAAAAGAGTTCACCGATCCGGCGATCTTCCGGAGCATGGACCTTGGCCTGGAAGCCGATGGACGTCTGCGTGCCGCGATCGGAGATGATCTTGTCGAGGCCCGCAAAGGCGCCGCCGCAGATGAACAGGATGTTGGTCGTGTCCACCTGCAGGAATTCCTGCTGCGGATGCTTGCGACCGCCCTGTGGCGGCACAGAAGCAACAGTGCCTTCCATGATCTTCAGGAGTGCCTGCTGAACACCTTCACCGGACACGTCACGTGTGATCGACGGATTGTCGGCCTTGCGGCTGATCTTGTCGACCTCATCGATATAGACGATGCCGCGCTGCGCGCGCTCGACGTTGTAGTCGGCGGACTGAAGCAGTTTGAGAATGATGTTTTCCACATCCTCACCGACGTAACCGGCTTCGGTCAGCGTCGTGGCGTCCGCCATGGTGAACGGCACGTCGAGAATGCGAGCAAGGGTCTGCGCCAGAAGCGTCTTGCCGCAACCGGTCGGACCGACCAGGAGGATGTTCGATTTCGCCAGTTCCACATCGTTGTTCTTAGATGCGTGGTTCAGGCGCTTGTAATGGTTGTGAACGGCGACCGACAGAACCTTCTTGGCGCTACCCTGCCCGATCACGTAATCGTCCAGAACGTCACGAATTTCCTGAGGAGTCGGAATACCGTCCCGCGACTTCACCAGCGAAGACTTGTTTTCCTCGCGGATGATATCCATGCACAGCTCGACACATTCATCGCAAATGAAAACAGTCGGGCCGGCGATCAGCTTACGGACCTCATGCTGGCTTTTGCCGCAGAAGGAACAGTAGAGCGTATTCTTTGAATCGCTGCCGCTGGCCTTTGTCATGTAGTCAACCTCGCGTTTATGGGGCCTTACCCCTTATCTGTCCGGCTGAAGCTCTTGCGAGCCCTCACCGGTCCTGAAGAGACGCCGACAAAGCATCGCTTCAGGTGCTGATGTCACCATGCTTCGCCATTAAAAATCAATATAGGTTTAAGGCGAAGTTGAAAACCCGGCAACTCTTGGGGATTTTCCCGATGTCAGGACGAAAATTGAAGCCATCCTTAAGGTCGGGTAACTCCCCTTAGCTGTCGCTTTCGCCGCCGAGCGTCGCACGGTCCGTGATCACATTGTCTACGATACCGAATTCCTTTGCCTTTTCCGCGGTCATGAAGTTATCGCGCTCAAGCGCTTCTTCGACCTGGTCAAGGCTGCGGCCCGTGTGTTTCACGTAGATGTCATTCAGACGCCGCTTCATGGCAAGAATTTCCTGTGCATGAAGCATGATATCGGCTGCCTGACCGCGGAAACCACCGGAAGGCTGGTGAACCATCACGCGCGCATTCGGAAGAATGTAGCGCATTCCCTTCTCGCCCGCAGCCAGCAGCAACGACCCCATGGAGGCCGCCTGACCGATGCACAGCGTCGACACCGCCGGACGAATGAACTGCATCGTGTCATAGATCGCCAGACCCGACGTGACGAGACCGCCCGGAGAGTTGATGTAGATCGCGATCTCCTTGCTCGGGTTCTCCGCTTCGAGGTACAGCAGCTGGGCGCTGACCAGGGTCGCCATGTGATCCTCGACCGGGCCGGTGAGGAAAATGATGCGCTCTTTGAGCAGGCGCGAATAGATATCGAAGGCCCGCTCTCCCCGGTTTGTCTGCTCGACAACCATCGGCACGAGAGTGTTCATGTATATATCGACAGGATCCTTCATACCTCATCCATATTCTTGAGATGGTGCCCGGCAAGTCGCCGGACAGGACACAGACCCCAGAAGCGCATCGATTCAGGGGCCTGACTCGAAAAAAGCGACACCCCGTATATATGGGATGTCGCCCTCAACGCAAAGTCATGAAACATGCGGCATGAACGCAAGGTTAAACCCGCTGCCGCATTCGGGGATAAAGGGGAAAACGCGGGTTACGCGTTCTCCTCGTCTTCCTCGACCAGTTTCTGCAGGTCTTCCTTGGTCACCGTCTTGTCGGAAACCTTGGCCAGCTCGAGCATGTAATCCACGACCTTTTCCTCGTAGATCGGCGCGCGAAGCGTTGCCAGGGCCTGCTGGTTGCTCTTGTAGAACTCGAACACCTGCTGTTCCTGACCCGGGAACTGGCGGACGCGGTCGTAGAGCGCGCGCTGCAGTTCCTCGTCGGTGACCTGGATGTTGTTCTTTTCGCCGATTTCGGAAAGAACCAGGCCGAGACGGACGCGGCGTTCGGCGATCTTGCGGTATTCCGCCTTCGCTTCCTCTTCCGTCGTATTTTCGTCCTCGAAGGTCTTCTCGTTGCGCTTCATGTCGTCTTCGACCTGCTGCCAGACGACCTTGAACTCGGAATCAAGCAGTTTTTCCGGCAGTTCGAACGAGTAGTGCTCGTCCAGCTTGTCGAGAAGCTGACGCTTGACGCGCTGGCGAGTCATCTGGCCGAACTGGCCTTCGATCTGGCCGCGAACGATTTCCTTCAGCTTGTCGAGGGACTCAAGGCCGAGGCTCTTGGCGAATTCGTCATCGATCTTCGCTTCGCCGGGTGCCGCAACTTCCTTGACGACGACGTCGAAGGTGGCTTGCTTGCCGGCAAGGTGAGCTGCCGGATAGTCTTCCGGGAAGGAGACTTCAACGACCTTTTCGTCGCCGGCCTTCAGACCGATCAGCTGCTCTTCGAAACCCGGGATGAACTGGCCGGAGCCGAGAACCAGCATGCCGTTCTCGTCGGCGCCGCCGTCAAACGGCTCGCCGTCGATCTTGCCAAGATAGGACATGGTGACGCGATCGCCATCAGCCGCAGCGCCTTCCTTTGTGTCGAAAGGCGTGTTGTTCTTTGCAATCTCGGCAACCTGCTCGTCGACTTCCTCTTCGGCGATCTCGACGACCGGACGCTCGATCTCGATGCCGGAGAAATCGACGATCTCGAAATCGGGCAGGACATCATAGGTCATGGTGAAGGAGAGATCTGCGTCGCCTTCCAGAATCTTCTCGGCTTCTTCCTCCGGGAGGTCGATTTCCGGGTTCATGGCCGGGCGCTCGGAGCGGTCCTCGACAGCCTTCTGCGTGGTTTCCTGGATCGTGTTCGACAGGATCTCGGCCATCGCCTGACGGCCATACATCCGCTTGAGATGCGCAACCGGCACCTTGCCCGGACGGAAGCCCTTGATGTTCGCCTTGGATTTCAGGTCGGCCATGTAGTTTTCGAGCTTGGCGGCGAGATCGCCTGCCGGAATTTCAATTTTCAGCTCGCGCTTGAGGCCCTCGGAGAGGGTTTCGGTTACCTGCATGGGTTTTGTCGTCCTCGGTCCCGAGCGGCAATCCGCCCCGGAGGTTTCGTTTTTTAAATTCCGTGTGACGCGGCGCCTGCGCTCCCCTTTTCCCGGGAGCGTTCAAACGGCACCGCTCCGCCCGGGAGAGACTCCAGGACGCACGATGGGAGCGCGATACTGCTTGGGCAGAAAAGTGTCAAGGGGAGACGGGGTATTTGGCGGCGGAAACACAGCAAAAAAGCTTGGCAACGCCGATCTTTCTGCCTGCCGGCTTCGCAAGCCGCAATAAGAAGCAACACCAGCTGCATGGAGGCCGGAAGCCTCGGTAGTTGGTGCGGATGGAGGGACTTGAACCCCCACGCCTTGCGGCACCAGAACCTAAATCTGGCGTGTCTACCAATTTCACCACATCCGCTGCCCGGCGCAAGCAAAGCTCCGCCGAAGCGGGGCCTCTATAGCATCGCTGACTTTTACGTCAAAGGAAAAAGCTGGGCCGCATACACCCTTCGGCGCCCTTGTCCACACGTCGAAATTTTCGCCCGCCGACGCCGCCTCAAGCCTCTCGAAACGCGCAAAGACCTTGCAGCACAGGCCTCAGCGCCGGCACCAGGTCCTCAGCGATCAGCCCCGCTCCGGCCTGCTGCCCGGCCTCACCATGCAGCCAGACTGCCTGGCACGCCGCCTCGAATGCGGGAACAGCCTGCGCCAGCAGCCCAGCGGCTATGCCTCCAAGCACGTCTCCGGACCCGGCGGTCGCCAGAAAGGGTGGCGCGTTATCGTTGATCGCGGCACGTCCATCCGGCGCGGCAATCACCGTATCGGCGCCCTTGAGCACGACAACCGCCCCGCTCCGCGCCGCGGCCTGACGCGCTGCAGACAGCCTGTCACCGCGTATATCCGGAAAGAGGCGCGAGAACTCGCCCATATGGGGCGTCAGAACAACAGATCCTCCTGAAGCTCGGACAGCGGAAAAAAGATCAGCCGGCATGTCTTCGAAAGAAGTCAAAGCGTCGGCATCCAGAACGGTTGCCCGTCCGCATGACAAAATGGCAGCAACTGCCGCACACGCTTCATCGCCGACACCATACCCGGGCCCGATCAGCACCGCATTGAGGCGCTGGTCGCTCAAGAGCTCGGGAATCTGATCCACCGCCTTCAGCTTCCTCAGCATCACCGCCGTGAGATGGCACGCATTCACCATCATTGCGTCCGGCGGCGAAACCAGCGTCACAAGCCCTGCTCCCGTCCTCAACGCAGCGCCCGCCGCAAGACGGGCCGCACCGGTCCGGCTCATCGGACCACCAAAAACCACCGCGTGACCACGGCTGTACTTGTGGCCGGCAGCTTCCGGAAAGGGCGAATGATCCAACCAGAGATCAGGGCCATTCGCGAAGGACCTCGCCGCGATTTCATCGAGCACGCTATCAGGGATGCCGATATCAGCGACAGCGACCGAACCACATATTGACCGTCCGGGCATCAGCATGTGACCAGGCTTTTTCCTAAAAAAGGTTATCGTCGCACGCGACTTGATCGCGCATCCGCACACCTCGCCAGTGGCCCCGTTCACTCCGGAGGGCAGGTCAACCGCAAGAACGGAGACACCGGAGCCGTTGACCGCGTCAACGAGATCGCACACCGGACCCGCCAGGTCGCGATCCAGCCCTGCCCCGAAAAGCGCATCAACCACAAGGTCCGCCTCGGAAAGTTCCGCGATCATGTCGTGCGCGATATTATCGCCTCTGAGGATAACATGGTGCACAATACTCATGCGTTCGAAGGCTTGAAGCGCATCGCCCCTCGAACGCGACGGCTCACGGAGGCTCCAGACACTGACTTCAAAACCCATAGCGGAAAGGCGCCGCGCGGCAACAAACCCGTCGCCGCCGTTATTTCCTGGCCCACACAGCAACAGGATCCGACTTTTTTCCTGCACGAGCCCGGCGGCGGCTTCCGCGACGGCTTCCCCTGCCCGCTCCATCAGATCGATCCCGGGCACACCGCCTGCAATCGTCATCTGGTCGGCGCGGCCCATCTGTTCCGGAGTGAGCAGAACCGACGCAGACGCATTATTGGAGCTGACCTTGGAAGACATTGAGTGAGACCATTTCGCAATGACGGTTTTTTGGAGTGCCGACGCCACTGCGCCGGGCGGGAGCATATGACGGACGACGGCAGATTTTCCCTGTCGCCGCGAAATCTTCAAGCGATTTTCGGTATATGAGACACCGCGCACCGAAATCGGACACCGGTCTGCACATGCGCTGCGGTCGAAGTCGCCGTTCGCTCGGCGGCAGTGGCTTAATCCAGCGGAATACGAATATTGACCTCGATACCCGTATCGCTAAAGCGTCGGTTGATCGACCCGCTCATTTCGCCGGCGACCAGCGCCTGCATCAGTCGGCTGCCGAATCCGAGCGTCTCCGGCTGAACGACGTCCGTCGACGACGACTCGATCCAATCCAGCTCAAGCCGCTTCTTCTCGCCCTCGACCACCCGCCAGACAACTTCGAAGGTGCCGCCATCATCAAAGGCGTCCGAGTACTTCATCGCGTTGGTCGCCAGCTCGTGAAAGACGAGACCAAGCGCATGGGTGCAGGCTTCATTCAGCAGCACATCCGGGCCGTCCAGCCTGATTTTTTCAGCACCGCTCCCGAAGACCTGCTCCAACTCCTGCGTCAGCAGGGCACGGAGATCGGCCTTCTGCCATGCCGAACGGGTGAGCAGGTCCTGCGCATTCGCCATAGCCTGCAGCCGCGACGTGAAAGAGTTCGAGAAGCTCTCGAGATCCTCGGCCGCGTTCGCGGTCTGACGGGCAATTGCGAGAATGCGGGCGATCGAGTTCTTGATCCTGTGCTTCATCTCCTGGAGCATCAGATCCTTGTCCTGCAAGGCCTTTTCCGACACCTGCTTGAGGCGACGGTTGGCTTCGCTGGCATTCATCTGCGACCTGACGGAAACTGCGAGTGCCGCGGAAAAGAGCAGCGAAACAAAACCGAGAATGAAGGTCCGCCAGTAGAGGAAGGTATGGCTCTTGGGAGCGGACTCGATCACGGTCACGTCCCATGTGCGACCGCCAACGTCGAGCTGCTCGGTCGTCGAATTCTCCGCATCCTTCAGTTTCTCGGCGAATTCGCTGGATTCGAACAGAAGTTCCGGCTCTCCATCGGTCACGTCGACCGTCCGCACAAGAACGGAAACCGGGGTCGGCAGCGTGAGCGCCGCCTTGTGCAGATCACCGGCGCGAAATGGCGCAAATATGAACCCGGTCACCGGAACGCTGCCGGCGATTTCAACGCCGCGCTGTCCGTCCCGCGCCTTGAGCGGCAGATAGGCCAGGAACCCGGCCTGCTTTTCGTCCGTAATCTCCTGAACCAGCATGACAGGAGCCGATGCGCTGACCTGAAATGAGGAAGCTGCATTGCGGATGGCCTTGCGCCGCACGGCTTCGCTGAACATATCGAAGCCTAACGCGGCCTTGTTACGGATATCCAGCGGCTCGAGAAGAACGATCGGGGTACGGAGGTCCTCGCCGGTTTCAGGCCAGATCCTCCGGTCAAGTTCGTAGTTTCGGCTGAGTGCTGCGGAAGCCGCGTCCTCCTGATCAGCCGCAATCAACTCCGCGAAACCGATCCCCTGCATGCCGGACAACTGTCCTTTGAGAAACAGGCCGAGCGCAAAACTCTGGAATTTCCTGCGCGTGATCTCTTCTTCATCTGCGTCGAAAAACGAATGGGTGGCGGTGATGAGAGAAAAATTATGCTCGATCCGCTGACGGATCCGGTCGACGGCCTCATTGGCAAGGATTTCGAATCCGCGGTGCTCGGCGATCCTTTCCGCCTGCAGAATTGTGTAGGTCAGAGACAGACCGATCGCGGCGCTGATCAGGAAAACCAACAGCGGAATGTGTTTTCTCATTCGATAAACCGGCACGCTCGGGGGGAAATTCAAACGAATGAAGGAGAGTTAAAAGGTTTCAAAAATCACCGCAACATCAAACACGGCGTTTCCCCTTTAAAAAACACAACCAACAGAAATCGAGAAGTCATTTCCGTATATGTTCGGAACAATCGATCAAATTATCGACTGCGATAGCGAGCATCAAATCAACACAATATTTGACTCGAACTCTCAACGTCTCATTGACGTACGTTAGGGAACGCAACCGCCCAGATTTCGATCAGTTTTTTCTCACGTTTTGCTCACTGACAGGAAAAACAATTCGATAAAAAACGCCGCCCTCATCTTTGCGGTACTCCGACCGACCACTGAGCGCTGCCGGGATGACCTTTCGAAGAAGAACGCTGGAGAAGCGCTGATCCGCACCTGAGGCTTGTCCGCCCGCACCCGCCTGCAGCCCGTCAGACAGTGCCTCCGACCACTCCAGTTCTGCCATGCCGGCGGAACCCGCCTGCGGCAGGCGGCAGCTGACCCGAAGCCTGCGGTGATGATCTTCCTCGCCCCCGCCAGAGGCGCCGGCAAGGAGTTCGTGAAACCCGAGCCCGAGATGAAGCGCAGCGTTCGGTGTCAGCACAACATCATCACCAAAGAACTGAAGCTCCGGTCTGACACGAAGCGCCTCGACTGAAATTTGCCCCTTGATGAGATCGAGCAGCCCCGCGCCGTACCAATCGGCATCGGTGACCAGATCCTGAGATTTCGAAAGCGAATAGAGCCGTCCACGGAAATCCGTCTGGAATTCATCGAGAGACGAAACGTCCCGCGCCGATTGCGTCGCAAGGCTCAAGACAACGGCAAGAAGGTTTTTTGACCGATGGCTGACCTCCATCAGAAGGTCACGAAGCAGCTTTTCGCGTCGCCGCGTTTCGGTCAGATCAACAATCGTGGTGAGAACCTGTCTCTCGCGTGCCCTGGAGGTCGTCACCTCCATATTGAACTCAAAGACACGGTCGCCGGCGGCATTGATCTCGATACGTTCTCCCTGCCCGCTTTGAACGACAGCCTGCTTGCGACGGTGAAGCTCCTCGCCGAGCTCATGCCCGAAGATGTTTTCATCATTCGGATCCCCCTCGGTGGGGACAGGCCAGACCGCGGGCAGATTGGCGATATAGAGATACTGCAGCTCTTCGCTTTGCAGCGTGATGCAGGCACGCGACCGCAATAGAGCCAGAATAAGGTACTCTCGGAGCTGCTCGTCGGATTGGCTGGCATTGTGCCACGAAAGCCTGCGCACGAATTCCTCACAGGGTGAAATTTGCATCCGGTAGCCGTCGGCGACCTGGCGACTCAACTACTCAAAAGTCGTATCGTCGCGCAAGACCACTCCAGCTTCCCGGAGAACTCATTACAAGAGAACGGCAGGAAAAATCACAAATCCGGATCACATTTTCTCTACCGCGGATTGCGATCGAGATTGCACCTTCGCGTCAAGCGATAAGCACCGGGAAACCGGGTATTTTCCTCACCCGTTCGTTTATCTGCTAGTCAACGTCCAATGCACGCGTTTGGTTCCGGTTGCAAGCGCTGTCCAGCCCCGTTTGTGCATGACGATGCTTTGGATAAGCACATTAATTAGGCATATAGTCTATTTTTTAAGCACGCAAAACTCCCCAACCCGGATTATTGGATCGGATGAGAGCGGATCTTGCCGCTTTTGACGGCGGATTTCCCGGCTCAGGGAAATTTTCACCCAGTAGACATCGGATTGGCACATATCATGCTTTAGTGCCAGCAAAGGCCTTGACCAGACATGGCTGGGTCTGATTGACCTTAGCCGACCAAGACAAAAGGCCCCGCCGCAAAATTTCCGGCCCGCAATGTGGAGAGAGACACAAGGTGATGAAAAAGATCGAAGCGATCATCAAACCCTTCAAACTGGATGAGGTAAAGGAAGCCCTGCAGGAGGTCGGACTTCAGGGCATCACGGTAACCGAAGCCAAGGGTTTTGGGCGCCAGAAGGGCCACACCGAGCTCTATCGCGGCGCTGAATACGTGGTCGATTTCCTGCCCAAGGTGAAAGTCGAGATCGTCCTTGGCGACGACATGGTGGAAAAGGCTGTCGAAGCCATCCGCTCGGCTGCGCAAACCGGTCGCATTGGCGACGGCAAGATTTTTGTCTCCAATATCGAAGAAGCCGTACGTATCCGGACAGGCGAGTCCGGCATCGACGCAATCTGACCCACCCAATCCGGCATTCGCCGGTCATCCGAATTCCGGTCCTGTCCGACGGAGCCAAACCACACAGTCAGGCGGACCGGAACAAAACCCAACTGTTCACACGATAAACTAAAGGGATGGACAATATGACCACTGCCTCTGAAGTCCTGAAGGAAATTCAGGAAAAGGACGTGAAATTCGTCGACCTGCGCTTTACCGATCCCAAGGGTAAGATGCAGCACGTCACCATGGACGTTGCTCTCGTCGACGAAGACATGTTCGCTGAAGGCGTCGCCTTCGACGGTTCGTCGATCGCTGGTTGGAAAGCCATCAACGAGTCCGACATGATGCTGATCCTCGATCCGGAGTCCGCACATATCGACCCGTTCTTCGCGCAGTCCACCATGGCGATCTTCTGCGACATCGTCGACCCGATCACCGGCGAAGGCTACAACCGCGACCCGCGCATGACCGCCAAGAAGGCAGAAGCATACGTGAAGTCCGGCGGCTTCGGCGACACGATCTTCGTCGGCCCGGAAGCAGAATTCTTCATGTTCGACGACGTCCGCTTCAATGCAGACCCGTACAACACCGGCTTCATCCTGGACAGCATGGAACTGCCGTCCAACATGGGTTCCGAGTACGAAACCGGCAACCTTGGCCACCGTCCGCGCACGAAGGGCGGCTACTTCCCGGTCCCGCCGGTCGACAGCGCACAGGACATCCGCTCCGAAATGCTGTCCGTCATGGCTGAAATGGGCGTGCCGACCGAAAAGCACCACCACGAAGTGGCTGCAGCCCAGCACGAACTTGGCATGAAATTCGACAACCTGACCCGTTGCGCGGACAACATGCAGAAGTACAAGTACGTCGTGCATCAGGTCGCACATGCCTACGGCAAGACCTCAACCTTCATGCCGAAGCCGGTTTTCGGCGACAACGGCACCGGCATGCACTGCCACCTGTCGATCTGGAACGAAGGTGAGCCGACCTTTGCCGGCAACCAGTATGCCGACCTTTCGGAAACCTGCCTGTACTTCATCGGTGGTATCCTGAAGCACGCGAAAGCCCTGAACGCCTTCACCAACCCGTCGACCAACTCCTACAAGCGTCTGGTCCCGGGCTACGAAGCTCCGGTTCTGCTGGCTTACTCCTCGCGTAACCGTTCGGCTTCCTGCCGTATTCCGTTCACCGCTTCCCCGAAGGCAAAGCGCGTTGAAGTCCGCTTCCCGGATCCGTCCGCGAACCCGTACCTCTGCTTCTCCGCTCTCCTGATGGCCGGCCTGGACGGTATCAAGAACAAGATCCACCCGGGCGACGCGATGGACAAGAACCTCTACGACCTTCCGGCGGAAGAACTCGCAGAAATCCCGACCGTCTGTGGCTCCCTGCGCGAAGCTATGGAAGCCGTCGATGCGGACCGCGAGTTCCTGAAAGCTGGCGGCGTCTTCGACGACGACCAGATCGACGCTTACATCGAACTGAAGATGGAAGAAGTCGAGCGTTTCGAAATGACGCCGCATCCGGTCGAATTCGACATGTACTACTCCGTCTAAGAGCCTCGCTCTTTCGGAACAGGAAAACCCCGGTCGCAAGGCCGGGGTTTTTTGTTTGGACCTGGCAAGATCACGCGTTTTCGGAACGCCGCCACCGGCGCCTGTCATGCTCCCGCAAAAATTCGCCGCTCGTTCAATGAAATGACGAACGAAAGCGACCCCGAAAGGTTATTGCCAGCGTTGAAATCGCGCAGCAGCACCAGATTTATTCAGAGGACACGGAACCGGCCATCATGAAAAGCATCGCTTTGATTGCAGTTGCGTCATTTGCCCTTTCCGGGTGCAACAGCCAATATGTCATAACCGGAAGCAACGTAAGTGGCTCGGAGACCTTCAAGGGAAGCGCAGTGGGATTTCGGGGCGGACATTCGACATCAAGAGCAGTAACGGACGAACATGCTACGGCAGGTTCGAATCCGTCAAAGACCTTGCCCGGGATTCCGGAAAGGGCAAATTCAAATGCTCGGACGGGAACGAAGGCGAGTTCTGGTTTGATATCGAGAAGACCTACAGGAGCGGCCACGGCGTAGCCTACATAGGCGGCGAGGAATTCACGTTCTCATACGGAAAATCATCCTGACCTCTAGCGGACGTCCCTAGCGCGCCAGCAGCCAATCTCTGAGCGCCGGTCGCTTGTGCCGCCCTCTGCCCCGCATGGCCGTGGAAGCGATCATCGCGTTGAGCACTGCCTCCTGAGTGCTTTGCGCCACCGCCAGAAACAGCGGGTCGATCTTGTCCTCGTGCAGGATATCGCGCGCGATAAAATCGCTCTTTTCGTCGTGACGAAGGCGGCATGCCGTTGAGAACGCCAGCGCGATGTCTCCGCTTCCGTTCCCGTAGAAAGACCCGAGCCGGGCAAGCCCTGAAC
The DNA here is from genome assembly GCA_008107755.1 of Rhodobacterales bacterium. Lineage (GTDB taxonomy): Bacteria > Pseudomonadota > Alphaproteobacteria > Rhizobiales > Stappiaceae > Roseibium. Next base: position 49,855 of record VIRH01000082.1, on the reverse strand, counting down.
CGGCCCGTTTCGCCACACGTTTCAGTTGCCGGCTTTCAAGCGGAACATCCGTCGCAATCACCACGATGACGGAGCCGCGTTCTTCGATCTGACCCTTTTCCTTCGGACACGGCCGGCGCCCGTCCGGCAGCACGAGGTCACCAGGACGGCCGAAATTGGCAAGAACCAACGTGCCGAGCGTGAACTTTCGGCCGGAGTATTGCAGGACCCTTGATGCGGTGCCGATGCCGCCCTTGAAGCCGAAGGCACTCATGCCGGTGCCCGCCCCGACGCTTCCCTGCTCGAAATCCGCCGACGCGTTTTCCAACGCGGACACCACATGCTCTTCACGCAAGGCCATCGCCTGAATGTCGCTCAGGTATCCGTCATTGCACTCCAGAACAACGGGATTGACCGTTCCGGTCGACCGACCGATGTCCGAATTTTGTGAAATCGCCCTGCGGATGAGAGCATTCACCCCCGTGCCGACGGCAAACGTATTGGTCAGAAGAACCGGCGTCTCGAGCGATCCAAGCTCCTCCACCTGAATGAGCCCCGCGCTCTTACCGTAACCGTTGATGACGTCGACGGCCGCAGGCAGCTTTTCGCGAAACAGGTCTCCAGGGTGAGGCAGGATCGCGGTGAACCCCGTACGGCAGTTCCCCTCGTTCAACGTATGGTGCCCCACCGAAACACCGGCGACGTCGGCGATCGTGTTGGTCGGCCCCGTTTCAGCCGCCCCGAAATCGAGGCCGAGGGCGCGGGCCGAAGACAGGGAGTTGTCAGAGGAGTGTGGCGTAAGAGGCATGGGGCACCCGTTTGATTCGTTGACCCCATTGAAAAGGGAAAATCCATTCCCGGAAAACGAAAAAAGCCTCCCGAAGGAGGCCATTCGCTGCGCCGGATACCGGACAGATCAGTAGCAGACCTGACGATAGCCAACGACGACATACTGCCGGTAGTAGGCGTTCCAGCGGCGGATCGGCTGGTTACGGCAACGAACCGGTGCATGGTAGCGCGGCTGGACCTTCGAGCCGATTATGGCGCCGGCGGCAAGACCGAGTATGGCTCCCGCGGCGACGGCACCTGCCCGGTTATTTCTGGCATGCGCCTCGCTGGGCGTGAGGGCAACGGCAGTGGTTGCCACGGTGGCAATAGTGACGGCGGCAATTGCAAACTTGCGAAACATCCTGCTTCCTTTCAAATGTTGTTCAGCGAAATGCTCTGCGCTGATGAGATGAACCTAGAGGTCTCGGCGGTTCATCTCTGTGACCACGATCACGCATTTGCGATATCGCGTTTAACACTCGAAAAGGCGTGCCGAGCGCCTGTCAGGACAGGGAAAGAAATCGATCATGTGGGCAATAATGGCCGTTTCACTTCAACTGCTGTCAGGCCCGAATGTCTGGGCTGTGAAGGAAGAAGGCACCTTCACAGGGCAACAGGAGTGCGAAGCCGCATTGGCCGAAGCGGTACCGCGTACCCTATCCGAGGACTTGCGTATGGCGTGGGAGGAAGGCGAGCTGAAATATGTGTGCGTCAAGGTGCGCGGCGCACCGGCGACCGATAACTGATTTTCCAGCGGCGACCTTCGCGAGGCGGGTGCTCGCGTTTGCTTGGCAGCGCTTGCCGGGTCAATTGACGAGCTCCGTTTACAAGTGCGGTGCCACGGGGTAGAGCACGTCCTCAAAGCCTGCCGGCTATAACGAGAATACAAACGGACGAGCAAAGCATGAGCGAGTTCAAATCGGACTTTCTGAACGTTCTGACGGAACGTGGTTTCATTCATCAGATTTCGGACCCGAAAGGTCTCGATGCCCTATGCGCGCGGGAAACCGTTACGGCCTATATCGGCTTCGACTGCACGGCCCCGAGCCTTCACGCAGGCTCGCTGGTCCCGATCATGATGCTGCACTGGTTCCAGAAGACCGGGCACCGGCCGATCGCTCTGATGGGCGGCGGGACGACACGGGTCGGAGATCCGACCGGCAAGGATGAAACCCGGAAGATTCTGACGGAAGCGACCATCGAGGAAAACAAGGCCGGCATCCTGAAGGTCTTCGAGAAGCTTCTCACCTTCGGCGACGGTTCGACCGACGCGATGATGGTCGACAATGCCGACTGGCTGCTGAAGCTCAACTACGTGGATTTTCTGCGCGACATCGGTCGGCATTTTTCGGTCAACCAGATGATCCAGCGGGATTCGGTCCGCCTGCGCCTGGAGCGTGAGCAGCACCTGTCCTTCCTGGAATTCAATTACATGCTGCTGCAGGGATACGATTATCTCGAGCTCTACCGGCGAACCGGCTGCCGCCTGCAGATGGGCGGCTCCGATCAGTGGGGAAATATTCTTTCGGGAACGGACCTTGTCCGCCGACTTGCGGAGGTCGAAGCCTACGCCCTCACCTCGCCGCTCCTGACGACCGCATCGGGTGCCAAGATGGGCAAGACGGCTGGAGGTGCTGTCTGGCTGAACGAGGAACAGCTCTCCGCCTATGACTATTGGCAGTATTGGCGCAATACCGAAGACGGCGATATCGAGCGCTTCCTCAAGCTGTTCACCGTTCTGCCGCTTGACGAGATTGCAAGGCTCGCTGCGCTCGAAGGCGCGGAGATCAACGAGGCCAAGAAGATCCTCGCGACGGAAGCGACAGCACTCATTCACGGCCGAGAAAAAGCGGAAGCCGCAGCAGAAACCGCGCGCCAGGCTTTCGAGGAAGGCCAGTCCGCCGAAGGACTGCCGACGGTCGATATTTCACGTGCCGATCTTGAAGCGGGCATTGGCGTTTTGAACGCCTTCGTCATCTCCGGCCTGTGCGCTTCGAATGGCGATGTTCGCCGCAACATCAAAGGTGGTGCTGTCAGGATCAACGACACGGGCGAACAGAACGACAAGCGCCAGCTCACCCCTGACGACGTGACCGCTGACGGGGTCATCAAGCTGTCACTCGGCAAGAAGAAGCATGTCCTCCTGAAGCCGGTCTGAGCAGCCCCGATACAGAACAGGTTTCGATCTGGAAAGCCGGGCATCTGCCCGGCTTTTTCAGTTGGACTGGAATTCGAACATCTTGCGGAAAATACCCGGCGCGATGGCGGAGATCGGATTGACCGACAGAACCGGATCGGAAACTGCACCGGACAAGCGGTATGTCACGCCGATCAACCCCTCTCCGGAGCCTCCCCCCAGTGCAAATCCGAGCAGCGGAATCTTCGCAAAGAAGTTGTTCAGCGCATAGATCGGAACGAACGTGCCGGTCAGACTGAGCGTCTGGTTGGCCAGATTGACCGTGCCAGAGACAGTCCCTCCCAGCGCATTGCCCTGAAGCGAGCCTCTGCTGATCCTGAGAATGTCGCTTTCCCGGGTGAAATTGATGTCGAGTGCATCGAAGCTCGCAGAGTCGTCCCCTCCCTGGCTTTGCGTGGCTACCGATCCGGACTGGTTACGCCTTGCTGTTTCCCTGGCGCGGATTTTCTGGATTGCAGGATCCTCTGTAATGAGCAGGGAGCGCACCTTGAAATCGCCGACCCAGCTATCCTCGTCAGCCAGCGCCACCTGAAGCGAGCCCCTGCCGCCGCTCATGCGTTTGTAAACGTCGAGAAAACGAAGCGTGTTGCCTGTGTTACCAAACTGTCCGGACGCAAGCTGACTGCCGCCCTGGTCGGTCACAGTGAATTCGAAGTTGGACCGACCATTTAACCGGCCGCGCAAATCGGCAGACAGCAGACCCTTGCGGCCCGTAGATATCTTTCCGGAGAAGCCCTGGATGGTCTGACCGTTGAAACCGGTCACCTTGTCGATCGTCGCGGCAATCCTGGTACCACCGGAAAAATCTCCGGCCCCCTTCGAGCCGCCCGGACTGAAAAGACTTCTGATCAGTCCGCGGGCATCGAACGAGGAACCGGTGAATACGATATCGTACCGACCGTCACCGCCGCGCTGGATGTCCACATCCGCGTTGTCATCCGGGCGCAGCTTGAAGGTATCGAAGGATGCATGAACGAGCTCCCCCTTGTCCGACAGCCGCATCGACCCCGTCACGTTTGCCCCTTCAGCTGTCAGGCGGAAATCCTGAACCCTCTTTTCCGTCGCCGTCTCAACCAGCTTGAACGATGCTTTGGCGGGAACGCCTCGGGCCTTCCGCCAGCCGAGCGCCTGCAAGCTGATGTCGGTCTGTTTCAGGTCGATCACGAACTCCTGACCTTCCGGCGCAACCGCGAGGTTCAGGGTCATCGCCCCTTTCAGAAAGGCCGTGAGATCAATGCCTTTTTGCTTCAACTGTTTGGCGGTGACGGAAACGACAACGTCCTGACGCGCAGCGACACCGGATTCGCCTATCGGAATGATCAGGTCGATATCCGCCTGTAGCCCATCCAGGACGCCCCGGCCGGTAATCCCCACCTGTGCGGGGTTGGCCTCTATGACGACATCCGCCTTTCGGATCGTGTGCCCCATGATAGGCTCTTCGTCGGTGAAGTCGTCCAGCTCCGCCGTCGCCGTCCAGTCGATCTCCGTGATATCGACCTTTTTCTCAAGAGGAAACGCCGCGTTGATCTTGAGATTGCCCGAGCCCGAAACCCCATCGTTCTTGAGGTCGACGCGGTCCAGAACCTTGAACGGGGCGCTGTTTACGATCGATCCGAGATCCTTGGCGTCCCCCGTCAGTGTCGCCTCCACCAGCGCTCGCTTGCCGTCGCGCAATGGCAGGTTCTGGATCTGGAAGACGCCGTCGGGAACGTTGACTGTGCCTCCGTTCGCCGATGTCGCGACCCCGCCCGTGGCAGACACGGTCAGCGTCTCGTTTTCGACTTTCAACGTTCCGCTGAGACCACTCACTTCCGGCAATTCTCCGAAAGGCAGGACCGCCCCGTTGGAAAATTCCATGTCGACGAGCATGTCGTTGCCGGACCAGCCAGGGTCGGGATTACGTGGATCGAACCCCGGCGGACGGATTGCCGCCGAATATGACACCCGATCGATCACGCCCTGCTTGATCTGCTCGATCACCCAGCGGCGCGCCGGCGGCACGATCGTGATGGGCCAAACGAGCTTGGCCAAGCCGACCGGCACCTTTTCAGCCTCTGCAGCAAGCGCGAGATACGGTCCGTCCGGGGTGATCTGGAGGGTTCCCTTGCCGAAAACCGCGGCCTTTCCGGCCCGGCCGACGAACTGCTCTATCGTCAGCAGTCTCTCGAGCGGATCTAAATTTCCCTCAACCTTGATCCCGTCCATCATCTGCGGTTCTTCGGGCACGTCGGCGGACCCGAATTGGGGAAACTCGGATTCAAGTTCAATCTGCCACGGACTGCTTTCGGTCTCTCCCGGTTCGATGTTTCCGGTAAAAAAGATGCGTGTGTTGCCTCGGATCACATGGGACTTGGTGATCGCGATCGCCTTGGTCGAGCCGCTGAAGAGCAGTGAGATCGCCGCATCATCGAAAGCAACGAGCGTCTTGCCCAGCTGAAACCAGCCATCCATGACCCGCGCCACGACATTCGAGGCAATGAACTTACCCTCACTGTCGAGCCTGGCCTCGACCTTGGCGGAGGCAGGCAAGCGCAGTCCCTTGCCCTGCTTGATGTCCGAATCAGGATTGAGCAGTTCGGCAATCGTTATGCCGTTGACCACGACGCCGATCGTCTTTTCGCTGGCACCTGCCGGCGCGCTTCTGGCCAGTTCCAGCCGCCAGGTGGAAACATTGCCGGAGACCTTGGCATAGGCGCGGATGACCCTGTTAGTTCCACGGAAAATGTCCGCGTCGATACCAGAGTAAGAACGCGGCGACCGTCCCGTCAACACGAAGTTGCCGTCTCTGATCTTTACGAAATAGAGCCCTCGCCGGGAAAACTGGTCTTCAATCACATCGCTGATCCGGTCCACCGCCTCCATCAGAGGCCCCATTTCCGGTATCTTTGCCGGGCCACCCGCAAGAGCGACGCGCACACGCGGATTTTCCAGATTGAGCGAGGCAAAGTGAATTTGGCCGGAGAAGAGCGATTCCAGCTTGATCGGAGCGGTCAGCTTCGGAAGGCGGATACTGACTGGCGATGCACCGGCGATATCGGCTCGGGCATCTTCCAGGATAACCTCGACGCCATCAGAAGAAGTGAAGTCGAGGCTCGCACGGGCCACGGAGAGGTCCACCGGGCCACGTGATCCCTGATGGGCAAGAAGACTGCCGAGCATCGGAATCCTGACAGGACCGGTCGCGAAAAGCGCGACGATGCCGGCCACGAGAACGAACAGTAACAGCGTTCCGATCAGGAGGCGGCGACGCTTGGACCTGGTGCGCGCTTTTTTCTGTTTTTTTTCCGATACGCCGTTTGCTGGCAATTACCCGATCCATCCCAGTGCCTGAGGACTATCCGCAGGCACATCAGTGCTAACCCTCTTAACGCCCCCTGGGCCGGCGTCTTGGCATTGCACGAGTCGCCGGGGAGTCTATGATAGCCCATATGCGACGCGGAAAGCGACCGCCGCACTCCATCCAAGAGCCGGTTTCCGGCAATAACGCACAAACTTTGACAGAAGGAAGGCAGAATGGCCGAACTGGCAGTTGGCGATGTAGCGCCCGGATTCGATCTGGAGAGCGACGGCGGGTCCCGTATCAGCATGGATGACCTCAAGGGACAGCCCGCGGTTGTCTACTTCTACCCAAAAGACAACACCCCCGGCTGCACCACGGAAGCAATTGCCTTCTCGGGGCTGGCGGACGAGTTCGCGAAACTCGGCGTGAAAATCGTCGGCGTCTCTCCCGACAGCGCGAAGAAACACGATAATTTCATCGCCAAGCACAATCTCACGATCAGGCTCGGCGCCGACACGGAAACCGAAGTGGCTCAGGCCTATGGAGTGTGGGTCGAAAAATCGATGTACGGCAAGAAATACATGGGCGTCGAAAGGTCGACCTTTCTCGTCGACCCCAAGGGCAAGATCGCCCGCATATGGCGCAAGGTGAAGGTCGCCGGCCATGCGGAAGAGGTTCTGGAAGCTGCCCGGTCAATATGAGTGCCGCTTCAAGCGCCGTTGATGGCCGAAAGTAACATGACCGGATCTTCCGCGAGAGACATACCGACGACGCTCGTTGCCGGCGCAAGAGCGATTGTTGCCGCCTCGGACACCGAAGAAAAGGTCCGTCTCGCCTATGCCGTCGCGCGCGCATGGTTCAAACGGGACCTTTCCCTGGGTTCGCCCTCCCGCGACGGCCTTATGCCTGAGCGGCCCGGCCGGCCGGAAAAGCCGCAATTGCTCGCCCCGCGCGACATGCCCAAACGCAAGATGGGTGGCAAGAGCGGCAGGCTGGCGCTCATTCATTCGCTGGCGCATATCGAACTCAACGCCGTGGACCTGACCTGGGATCTCATCGGCCGGTTTGCACACGTCAGGCTTCCGAGATCCTATTATGACGATTGGGTTCGCGTCGGGCTTGAGGAAGCCAAGCACTTTTCGATGCTGCAGGACCGGTTGTCTCTGCTCGATGCCGCCTACGGCGACCTGCCGGCTCATGATGGTCTTTGGGAAGCGGCTCAGGATACCGGTCACGACCTTGCCGCACGACTTGCCATCATCCCGCTCGTCCTTGAAGCGCGAGGGCTCGACATCACACCGCCGATGATCGAAAAGGCCAGAGCCATCGGCGACGAAGAGACCGCCAGATGTCTCGACGTGATCTATCGTGACGAAAAGAATCATGTCGCCTTTGGAGCCAAATGGTTCCGGTTCCTGTGCGACCGCCAGAGAATCAGACCCGAATCTGCGTTTCACAGCTATGTGCGCAAACACTTTCGCGGATCGTTGAAGCCACCCTTCAATGACCGGGCCCGCTCGGAATCTGGTCTAACCCCAGGGTTTTACAAGCCTCTTGCGCCCCTGAAAGGCTGAAGAAGGGGCAGTTGGAGACGAAATATTAACCTTACCAAACTCTAATGATCCTCAGTTCTATTGCAGAATGCAGACAGTGACTGAGTGACCATGCAGCAGCGCCAAGAAAAGTCGCCGAACTATCGTCCACCACGGACTTCACAGGACCATGCGGACCTGGGTAGACGCGCGAAATCAACCTCTTATACCCTTCGCCCGACACACCTGATCTGCGGCGCACTCGCATGCGTGACGGTAACGCTCGGGATCACCGGCTCCCTGGGGTATTACCTTCTTCGCAACGACATGATGGCCGAAGCCACAGCGGAACGTACCGAGCTGGTGCTAGAGTACCAGGACCACATAGACCGTCTGCGAACCGAGATCGAAAACCTCAACAGCCGTCAGATGGTTGATCGCGAGACGGTCGAAATCCAGGTCATGGACGTACTGCGCCGACAGCAGGATCTCAACCAGCGTCACGCCATCGTTGCCGACCTTGTGGCACGTGCGGAAAGCGCTGGCATCTATCTGAACAACGACATGCCGCTGCCCCCGCAAAAGCCCTCAATTGACGGAACCGGTCTTGCCAGCCTGGAAGGCGAAGACAAGTCTGCGATCGGTGGGGAAAGCGAGTTGATCGACGAACCGGTCAAAGCACTGGGACTTCGCGATACAAACAGCAAGATCCTCGATCCGCTGACCATTCTTCAGCGCCCGGCAATCGAAACAGGGGAGCCGGAGGCGCCGGCTCAAAAAAAAAGTCTTAGAAAACGGGCTGCTCTCGACGCCGTAAAGGCGCACATCTCCTCCATGGATGTGGAGAGCACCGCGGCAGTCGATGCGATTGTGCTCGCGACGGAAAGCCGTATCGAAGATATTCTCGGCCTCACTCGCAAGATCACACCTGATTTAAATGCTGCACTCCGCAAATCGACGGCGATCGGCGGACCGTTTCAGCCGATAACGGATGAGAATTTTCCCAATCGGATCCAGCGCGCTGACACTGCGCTCAAGACCTTCCAGCGCATCAAATACTCCGTGCTTCGCCTGCCGATCCAGAGACCGGTTAGAAACGCTCGCGTTTCCAGCACTTACGGACCGCGCGTCGATCCCTTTCTCGGACGTCTTTCCATGCACACCGGGATTGATTTCAAGGCCCCCTACGGCGCCAGGGTCTATGCCACTGCTCCGGGAACGGTCATTACCGCCAGACGGCACGGTGGTTACGGCAACATGGTCGCGATCCGGCATGCAAACGGATACATCACCCGTTACGCTCATCTGAGTCGTTTCCAGATCTCCGAGGGTGATCATGTTCAGGCAGGTGACCTGATCGGCAATGTGGGCTCGACAGGGCGCTCTACCGGCGCGCACCTTCATTATGAAATCCGAAAGGGCGGCAAACCGAACAATCCCGCGCAATTTCTTGTTGCCGGCGACACCCTGGCTGCACGCCAGCTTTGAAGTGCCCACGGGCCTCGGCATAAAAAACGGGGCCAAAGGGCCCCGTTTCCTCGTCTTTAGCAGGCAGTAACACAGCCTCAGTCGATATCCTCGACTTCCACCTCGTCGCCGCCGAAAACCCGCTGTGCGAGGGCAGCTTCCATGAACTTGTCGAGGTCACCATCCAGCACATCGCCGGGGGACGTGCTTTCCACGCCGGTTCGCAGGTCCTTCACGAGCTGGTACGGCTGCAAAACGTATGAGCGGATCTGGTGGCCCCAGCCAATGTCCGTCTTGGAAGCAGCCTCAGCGCTCGCAGCATCCTCACGCTTTTTCAGCTCCGCCTCGTAAAGACGCGCCTTCAGCATGCTCCAGGCAGTCGCCCGGTTCTTGTGCTGTGAACGCTCGGACTGACATTGCACGACGATCCCCGTCGGCTGGTGCGTGATACGCACGGCCGAATCTGTGGTGTTGACGTGCTGTCCGCCGGCGCCCGATGCGCGATAGGTATCGATCCGGCAATCGCTTTCGTTGACGTCGATCTCGATCGAATCATCGACCACCGGATAGATCCAGGCGCTGGAGAAGCTCGTATGGCGGCGGGCGTTGCTGTCATAAGGCGAAATCCGAACGAGTCGGTGCACACCAGACTCCGTCTTCAGCCAACCGTAGGCATTCTCGCCCTTGATCTGGAGGGTCGCCGACTTGATGCCCGCTTCTTCGCCATCGTGATACTCAAGCACCTCGACCTTGAACCCATGCTTCTCGGCCCAACGCCGGTACATGCGCAGAAGCATCGAGGCCCAGTCCTGGCTTTCGGTGCCACCAGCCCCGGAATGGATTTCGAGATACGTATCGTTTCCATCGGCTTCGCCAGAAAGCAGGGACTGGAGCTGAAGCTGGTTGACCTTGTCCTTCAGACCGCGCAAGGCATCCTCGGCTTCGGAGATGACCGACTGGTCGCCTTCCATCTCGCCAAGCTCGATCAGCTCGATATTGTCGGCAAGGTCCTGTTCCAGGCTCTTGACGCCGGAAATGCCGTCATCGAGCTGTTGACGCTCGCGCATCAGATTCTGGGCCTTGCTCGGGTCGTTCCAGAGTGCAGGGTCTTCGGAAAGTGCGTTCAGCTCTTCGAGACGGACATTAGCCTGATCCCAGTCAAAGATGCCTCCTCAGCAGGCTTACGGCCTGCTTGATCTCATCAACGATCGCTTCCACTTCGGCGCGCATCGGGTACCTCGCTTCAAGTGTCCGGACACGCCGTTGGCGCTCCGGTTCTGCGGTTCAGAACCGCGGTGTCATTCAAGTGAAGCGGCCCGGCCTCGCAAGAGCGAGACGTCGGGCCGCAAGATGGAGCGGGAATTTAGCCGCGCCGCCGGACGGTGTAAACCTCATACCGCCTGCGGCTCGTCAGCCTTTTCCAGAATATCCGAAGCGTCAGTAAAGACCGCCGGTTCCGGACGTGACCGCCCGCTGTGCTTCCGGGGAAACGGTCGTGTAGGTCGAGCCAAGCGAGTCCTGGAAATCGATCACGGCATAGCTGTCGCTCGGCGACATACCAGGCTTGAAGGCTTCCACGATCGACCCCGGCGTGCCTGGCCCAGCACGCAGACCGGTCCGGCGGTTGATAGTGATCAGCTGGAGGCCCTTTGGCACCCGGAATTCCACCGGAGGCTTGTCGGCCAGAGCCTGTTTCATGAAATCGATGAAGATGGGCGCCGACACCTGTCCGCCTGTTGCTCCGCGCCCCATCGGGCGAGGCGTGTCGTAGCCGACGAAAACACCGACGGCGAGGTCCGGCGTGAAGCCCATGAACCAGGCATCCTTTTCATCGTTCGTCGTGCCGGTCTTGCCGGCGACCGGACGGCCGAGAGCACGGACGGAGGTTGCCGTACCACGCTGGACGACGCCTTCCATCATCGAGGTGATCTGATAAGCGGTCATCGGATCGAGCACCTGCTCGCGGTCATCAATCAGGGTCGGCTCGTCCTGCCCTTCCCAGCCATCCTGCGTGCAGCCATCACAGATACGGCTGTCATGCTTGTAGATGGTCCTTCCATAACGGTCCTGGATCCTGTCGATGAGGGTCGGCCGCACTTTCTTGCCGCCGTTTGCGATCGTCGCATAAGCAGTCGTCAGACGCAGAACGGTGGTCTCCCCTGCCCCGAGCGACATGGACAGAACAGGCAGCATGTTGTCGTAGATGCCGAAGCGTTTGGCATATTCGGCAACGAGCGGCATGCCCATGTCCTGTGCCAGTCGCACCGTCATGACGTTTCGGGACAGCTCGATACCGGTCCTGAGAGTCGACGGGCCGTAGAACTTGCCGCCGTAGTTCTGCGGGCGCCAAGTTCCAAGACCTGGGCCCTGGCTGATTTCCAGCGGCGCGTCCATGATCACCGACGACGGCGTATAGCCATTGTCGAGCGCGGCAGCATAAAGGAACGGCTTGAACGAGGAGCCCGGCTGGCGATAGGCCTGCGTCGCCCTGTTGAACTCGCTCTGTGCGAAGCTGAAGCCGCCGACAAGTGCCAGGACTCGGCCGGTATAGGGATCCATTGCGACGAGCGCGCCGGAAACTTCCGGGATCTGCCGCAGCTCGTAGGTTCCGGGCGCAACCGTGCTCTCCTGGACATAGACGACATCACCCGGCTCAAGAACTTCGGAGACCGCCTTGGGCGTACGCCCCTTGAGACGCGCCCATTTCATCGTGTCGAGGAACAGCTTGCCCGTTACCCGCTCATCTGAGAGCTTGCCGCTGACCAGCGTTTTCGGCTGAATTCCGACGGTTGCGGAATCGGCTCCCGCTTCGGTCACGACGGCCAGTGTCCACTCCGGAATGTCGCTGAGCGCCTCGATCTTGGCGAGGTCGACGCCCCAGTCAGCGCCGAGCGTGATGCGATCCACCGGACCGCGCCAGTTGCCGCGCTTGTGGTCGAAATTTATCAGCCCGTCCATCAGCGCCTTGCGGGCAATCTTCTGCATTTCCGGGTCCAGCGTCGAGCGGACCGAGAGACCACCTTGGTAAAGTCGCTTGTCGCCGAAGATATCGGCAACCTCGCGCCTGACTTCCTCGGTGAAATACTCCGCAGAAACCAGACGGGAGCCGGTATCGCGCGGCTTGACGTCGATAGGTTTCGCCTTGGCTTCGGCACCTTCCTCGGCAGTCACATAGCCGTCGTCGACCATGCGGTCGATCACATAATTGCGGCGCGCAATCGCCCGGTCCGTATGCCGGAAGGGGTGATAGTTGTTCGGGGCCTTGGGCAGCGCTGCCAGATAGGCGATCTCTTCAAGGCTCAGTTCATGAACGGACTTGTCGAAATAGATCAGAGCCGCGGCCGCAATGCCATGAGCACCGAGACCGAAATAGATCTCGTTGACATAGAGCTCGAGGATCTCGTCCTTCGTGTAAGCCTGCTCGATCCGAAGAGCGAGAATCGCTTCCTTGATCTTGCGCACGATCGAAAGGTCGTTGGTCAGAAGGAAGTTCTTGGCGACCTGCTGCGTGATCGTGGATGCGCCCTCAGGGCGACGTCCGGACCCGTAGTTCTGAATGAAGCGAACGGCCGCACGCGCGATGCCCTCAGGATCGACGCCAATATGCGTATAGAAGTTCTTGTCTTCTGCTGAGACGAAAGCCTGTTTCACGCGCTCGGGAATGGCCTGGATCGGCAGGAACAGGCGCCGCTGCGTCGCGTATTCAGCCATCAGGCTGCCGTCCGCGGCGTGCACGCGGGTCATGACCGGCGGCTCGTAATTTTTCAGAGCGGTATAGTCGGGCAGGCCATCGCTAACATGTTGCAGATACATCCAGACACCGGCCGCGATCACGAGAGCGAGCGCTGCCCCGATGCCAAAGATATAGCCAAAGAACTTCACCAAAAATTTCATACTGAGGGCTCGTTTTTCCCCGTCGTGAGTGGATCGCGGCGTTCTAGCACGGTTGCATTGCTCCGGCACCTGCCGGTTCGATTCACTGACGTATTTTCTTGCGTGACTTCCTCGGGCACCAATATGGCGATGCTGAGGCAATTTAGCCACAAGACCTTCGATTTACGGCGCAAATCGCCATTTATTGCGAGGGTGCCGGCTGCTGACGCGCGAGACGCGGGCGGAAAAAGCCGTTTACGGCCTCTGTCATCGCGTTTGACATGCGATCTCTCCATTCGTCGGAAACAAGCAGTTTTTCATCATGCTCGTTCGAAAGATACCCGAGCTCCACCAGAACCGAAGGTACGTCATGAGCCTTCAGTACCTTGAAACCCGCATGACGATGAGGGTTGTTGATCAACCTGACGGCGCTCCTGAGTTCACTCACGAGCGTTCTGGCGAAATAGACAGAGAAAGAGCGCGTCTCACGGCGGGCAAGATCCAGAAGGATATCGGTTACTTCCGTCGGCTCTTCGTCAAGTTCGACACCGGCGATAACGTCGGACAGGTTTTCCGAAACGGCCAGGTCCTCGGCAAGCTGGTCAGATGCCCTGTCAGAAAGCGTATAGACCGTTGACCCGCGTGCGTACTTCCGCCCGCGCCGGACAGAGTCCGCATGGATGGATATGAACAGATCCGCCGCCAGTTCATGACCGATCTCGACACGCCTGCCGAGCGAGACGAACGTATCGTCTTCGCGGGTCATCCGGACGTCGTAGAGCCCTGTTTCACCGAGCTTTTCCTTGAAGAGCTTGGCAAACTCGAGAACGATCACCTTTTCCGGGGTGCCGTCGACGCCCGTCGCACCGTTATCGATGCCGCCATGCCCCGGGTCGATCACCACAATCGGTTTGCCATGGCCCTTTTGTGCTCCGAGCTTGTCAGACTTTGCAGCCACCTGTCCGCCGGGCTCGGCGCGCTTGTGGCGCGATCGTTCCGCGAAGTCGTTAAATTCCTGCCGCGTCGAGCTGACAAGATCCACGACGAGGCGCGCCGGCTGGTCATCGACCGCAGGCAGAAAGAACGTCTTGTCGACGCTGACCGGCCCGGTGAGATCCATGACGATGCGCGATTTGCCGACGGCGAACATGCCGAACCGCCAGTCCCCGACCAGGCCACGCCCCGTCGTTCCCGCATCCGCGGGAATGGAGAATTCGACCTCGGGAAGATCCATGATCAAACGGTAGGGATTGGCCAGCGCCGAAATGGCCGGCGTTACCTGCCGATCCATGTCCAGAACGAATCGCGTCCGGGTTTCGTCCCCGGCCACTCTGGCATCCAGAACCACCGGCTTTTTCGCTTCAGCAGCTGCTGCCGGCACTGGAGAAACAGCGCTGGCGACGGCAGTGCTGCAAAGCACTGCTGCAGTTGCGACAAGCCGCGCAAAAGCCCCCCGGACGCCAGTCAGCCAAGGTTTCTTCCCGTTTTTCTTCTCAAGTGTTTCGGCCATGTTGCTCGCAAATCGTCTGCACTGAGCCCCGCCCTCCTCGTCATACGCGATCCCGCTGAAGAGGAAAATCTTTTATCGCCACTACATTGCTTGCAATGCGCATCGACGGAACGTAAAAGTACCTTACGGATTTCGGTTCGAAACCGATACCTTCCCGGGTGACGTTCAAGGGTGTCTATCCACAACGTCATCGCAGTTTAGAGCCCTTTAGCGACAGAACAGAGGCCGTTCTGCCGTTTTTCCAAAGAGGAAACCTGACTGCTTTCGGACGAAGGATCGGCTCCGTCTGAAACCGCCCCGCTTCGGAGCATATGCCCGGCTAATCTGGCAGATGTTTGACGAGTAACGCGGCGGTCAACCGGGGCGAACCATTCCGGAACCGGCAGCAGCCAACACGGCTTAGCCCGAACTGGCAGACCGGAAGGTACAAAGACTTAACTCAAGGGCCTGCGTTGCCCCGAAGGACCCGCGTGATGCACATGGTGATCAACATAGAACAGGTTCCCGCTTTTGCGGCAGCTTGTGTTGATCATACGACCGCGCCGGGCGCAGACGCCCTTCTCTCTCTTAGCAAAACAAGTACGGCAGCCATCCTCCTTTCGGGCGATGCGCGTTTTGGATACGCGCCAAGCAGCGCTGCCGTGGAGACGCTCAGTAATGGCAAACAAAATGCTGATCGACGCGGGCCACCCGGAGGAAACCCGGGTCGTCGTCGTACGTGGCAATCGGGTTGAAGAATTCGACTTTGAGGCGGCGAACAGAAAGCAGCTTCGCGGGAATATTTATCTGGCGAAAGTGACGCGGGTCGAACCCTCGCTCCAGGCAGCCTTTGTGGAATACGGCGGGAACCGTCACGGCTTCCTCGCCTTCAGTGAAATTCACCCAGACTATTATCAGATCCCGGTCGCCGATCGCGAGGCTCTTCTGGCAGCAGAAGCCGCCGAACGCCAGCGCGACGATTCGGACGCTGAGGAAAAGCCGAAGCGCCGCCGCCGGTCGCGCGCGGCTCGCAACGAATCAAACGAGACCGTCGCCAGCGAAAAGGTCAATTCGGACGACGCCGATGATGCGGAAGCCGTGTCCGGCGATGACGACGACAACGAAGAGCTGGACGCACGCGCTTCCTACGAAGCGGATAGCGACGACGAAAACCAGGATGACTCCGACGACGCGACCTCGGAAGCCGACGAGGACGACGAGGCCCCGAGCCGTTCGCGCGGTCGCCGGCGCCGTCGTGGCCGCAAGGAAGAAGACGAAGAGACGGATAACGACGCCGATGCTGTCGAATCCGTCGGTGCCGAAGACGCCATGGAAGAAGTTCCGGAGCGTGTTGTTCCGGTGCGCAAGCATTACAAGATCCAGGAAGTCATCAAGCGGCGCCAGATCATCCTGGTCCAGGTCGTCAAGGAAGAGCGCGGCAACAAGGGCGCGGCTCTGACCACCTATCTGTCGCTTGCCGGTCGCTATTCGGTCCTCATGCCGAACACCGCCCGCGGCGGTGGCATTTCCCGCAAGATCACGCAGCCGACGGATCGCAAGCGCCTGAAGAAGATTGCGTCCGAACTGGAAGTGCCGGAAGGCATGGGCGTCATCCTGCGAACCGCAGGTGCAAGCCGCACCAAGGCCGAGATCAAACGCGATTTCGAATACCTGATGCGGTTGTGGGAAAATGTCCGGGAGCTGACGCTGAAATCCAGCGCGCCAAGCCTCGTCTACGAGGAAGGCAGTCTGGTCAAACGGTCTATTCGCGATCTCTACAACAAGGACATAAACGAGGTTCTTGTTGCCGGTGACGAAGCCTATCGTGAAGCGAAGGACTTCATGCGCATGCTCATGCCGAGCCATGCCAAGAACGTCCAGCCCTATCGGGATCCCTCTCCGGTTTTCATTCGCTATGGTGTCGAACCACAGCTCGATGCGATGTTCTCGCCCCAGGTCACCCTGAAGTCCGGGGGCTACATCGTCATCAACCAGACGGAAGCTCTGGTGTCGATCGACGTGAACTCGGGTAAATCGACCCGCGAGCACAACATCGAGGACACCGCGCTCCAGACGAACCTTGAGGCGGCGGAAGAAGTGACGCGCCAGCTTCGCCTGCGTGACCTTGCCGGCCTTGTTGTCATCGACTTCATCGATATGGAGGAGTCGAAGAACAACCGGTCCGTCGAGCGCAAGCTGAAGGATTGCCTCAAGAACGACCGCGCCCGTATCCAGGTTGGCCGCATCTCGCATTTCGGACTTCTCGAAATGTCGCGCCAGCGCATCCGTACCGGCGTCTTGGAGAGTTCAACGACCCCCTGCACGCATTGTCAGGGCACCGGCATGATCCGCTCGGTGGAATCCGTCGCATTGCATGTCCTGCGTTCGATCGAGGACAATCTGCTCAAGGGCGCATCCCACAATCTGATCATTCGCACGACCACCCAGGTCGCGCTCTATATCCTGAACCACAAGCGTTCGAACCTGTTCGACCTCGAAGCCCGCTTCTGCATCGAACTCGAAGTTCACGCCGACGAGATGGTCAACGGTCAGCTCTATGTTCTGGAGCGAGGCGCACAGGTTGACCGGGACCGCTTCCCCATCCCGTCTCCGACCGTTCAGCCAGACGCAATCGATCTTATCGAAGAAGAGACCGAGCAGCCGTACGTGGAAGAGGAGCAGCCCGAAGAAGCTGAAGAGGATGGGGGCGATCGCCGCCGCCGTCGTCGCCGGAAGCGCCGCCGGGGTGGATCCGACAACCAGCGGGACGGCTCCGACAACAACCAGGCGCAGGACGACACTGACGATAGCGACAGCGACAGTGACGACGATACTGAAGACGCCGGCCAGCCGCAGGAAGCCCGCTCGGGTGACGACGACAACGACGACGACGAACCGCGTCGCAAGCGTCGCCGGGGTCGCCGGGGCGGTCGCCGCGGACGTCGCGGAGGCGAAGACGGCGATACCGATAATACGGAAACCCGGGCTGCTGACGCCGCGTCGGATGGGGACAACGCGGACGACAATTCGCCGGACACCTCGAATGGCAACGGCGAAGAAACCAGGCCTGTCGAAGCTCAGTCTCCGGAATTGAACGGCGAAGTGACGCAAGCCACCGCGCCGCAGGATGCCGAAACATCTGCGGATGCAGTCCAGGAGCCCGAGGCAGCCGAGCCCGCACCGGTTGAAGCGGCAACGGATGGCGAAGAGGCAAAAGCGTCGGAAGCCGCGTCCGCGGACGAAAGCATCGTCGTCGAGTCGACCGCTGCTGAAGAAACAGCCGAAAGCACGGAAGCCGAGGAAACCGCGCAAGCCGAACCGTCAGCCCCTGTAGAACCGGTCGTGACCAGCGAAACTGCCGAGGAAGACAAGTCCGATAAGCCGAAGCGCGTCGGCTGGTGGCAGCGCGGACGCTCTTTCTTCTGATGAAGCGACCCGCAAGGGCAACTGAACGCAAAAAAGGCGGCCGCAATGGCCGCCTTTTTCATGTCCGCCGCTAGATGCTCAGCGGAGGAAACCGGACAGGCGTTCGATTGCGTCCTTCATGTCGTCATGGGCGCCGGCGAAGGAAAACCGGATGAACTCGTGGCCACGGACGGGATCGAAATCAACACCAGGCGTTGCGGCGACACCGGCGTCGTGAAGCATCGTCCGTGCAAAGGCCAGGCTATCCTGGCTGAAACCGCTGATATCGGCATAGATGTAGAACGCACCGTCGACCGGAAGAAGCCTGTCGAGGCCGATACGCGGCAGTTCGTTCACCAGCAACTCGCGGTTCGAGGCGTATCCGGCTTTCACCGCCTCAAGTTCCTGCACTGCGTCCAGCGCTGCGGTTGCGGCGATCTGCGAGATCTCTGGCGGAGAGATATAAAGACTTTGTGCAATGCGTTCGATCGGTCGTACGAGCTGCTCGGGCAGCACCATCCAGCCGATGCGCCAGCCGGTCATGCAATAGTATTTCGAAAAGCTGTTGATGATGATGGCGTTCCCGGAGATCTCCAGAGCCGACTTCTGTTCGCCGGCGTAATCGAGCCCGTGATAGATCTCGTCGGAAATGAACCAGATCCCCTCGTCGTCACAGTAGCGGATCAGTTCCTCAAGCGCGTCGGCGGCCATCATGGTCCCAGTGGGATTCGCCGGACTGGCGACGAGGACGCCTGCGACCGGCCCCTCCTTCCGGACCTCTTCCAGATGCGCTGGCGTCAGACACCATCGGCTGGCTTCGCCCACTTCCACCTCGACCGGGACGAGACCCAGCGCTTTCAGAATGTTCCGATAAGCCGGATATCCGGGCGCAGTCAGCACGATCCGGGCACCCGGATCGAACGCGGCAAGGAATGCGAGATTGAACCCTGCGGACGAGCCGGTGGTCGCCATGATCCGACCTGCGGGCACGTCAACGCCATAGGTTCGCCGATAATGCGACGCCAGGGCCTCACGCAGGGACCTCAACCCAAGGGCCTCGGTGTAGCCGAGCCGGCCGTGGTCAAGCGTGCGCCGGGCAGCTTCAAGCGCTGCTCGCGGGGCGGGCGCGGAGGGTTGCCCGACCTCCATATGCACGATCCGGCGGCCTTCTGCCTCAAGGCGCGCCGCTTCGGACAGAACATCCATCGCGATGAAAGGCGCCACATCGCTGCGGCGGGACGGCTGAAACGCGGAAGATGACATGTGAGCGGAACAATCCTGCTGAGTGGTGGCGGTTTAACCGTATTGCGGATTTTGGGCTCCGTTGCAACGCAGGGACGCGCATTCCCATCAAGCAGACACATTGGGCACAAAGCGTTGCGGGACACATCTTACGGAAATGTCACGCAGCTTTCCTTGACCCGCGCCTGCCCTCTTCATACCTTCGCCACACGTTCATGCGCGTGGATAACGCAAATCCCTGGACCGGAGTGACGATACCTTGCATCCATTCATGTCTGTTTCCGCGATGACCGGCAGGAAGACAGGCCGGCGTCTGATCCGAAAGACAGTCGCGATGGCATGTTCCGCAGCCATCCTGCTGCCTTTTGCCGTCGGCCCGGCAAACGCGCAGCGCAGTCTGCCGCTGATCCGGGATGCTGAAACGGAAGCCTTGATGAAGGACTACGCCAAGCCGATCTTCAAGGCAGCCGGCATATCCAATTCCGCTCCGGAAATCATTCTCGTCAACGACAAGTCCTTCAACGCCTTCGTTCCTGATTCCCGGCGCATGTTCATCAACATCGGCGTCATCATGGAGGCAGAAACCCCCGGCGAGGTGATCGGGGTAATCGCGCACGAATCCGGTCACATTGCCGGACGTCACCTGGTGCGTCTTCGCTCCGCTGTTGCCAACGCCCAGATCATGACGGTGCTCGGAACGCTTCTCGGGGTTGGTGCGGCCGCCGCCGGTGCGGCGGCGGGATCGGGTCAGGCCGCGAGTGGCGGCGCAGCCGCCGCGATGGGCGCCGGCTCAGCGGGCCAGCGTTCGCTTCTGGCCTACCAGCGCGGCGAGGAAGCGGCTGCGGACCGTGCCGCGCTGAAATACCTTGAGGCCACAGGCCAAAGCCCGCGCGGTCTTCTGAAAACGTTCGAGCGCATGTCGCAGCAGCAGATGTTTGCCCGTCAGTATGCCGACCCTTATGCGCAGAGCCACCCCATGGCGCAGGATCGCTACAACAGCCTCCTGCACGATGCCGAGCAGTCGAAATATTTCGACAAACCGGAAGATTACGTGCTCCAGTATCGACATGACCTGGTGCGGGCAAAGCTCTTCGCCTACACAAGCCATCCATCAGCGACATTGCGCGCCTATCCCCGCAGCGACAAGAGCCCTGCAGCACAATACGCACGCGCCATCGCTGCCATGAAGAGCCGCGGCAAGGGCGCGGTCAAGGAAATCGACGCGCTGATCCGCACCCAGCCCAACAATCCCTACTATTATGAGCTGAAAGGTCAGGCTCTGCTCGAAGGCGGCGATCCGAAAGCCGCGATTGCCCCCTTCCGCAAGGCCTTGTCGATCAAGCCGCAGGAACCCCAGTTCATGGTCTGGCTGGGCTATGCACTCGTAGGGGCCAACAATCCCGCCCACCTGCCGGAAGCGGAGCGCGTGCTCAAGCAAGCCATTCACCGCGACGAGAACTCGGGCGTAGCTTACAGCCAGCTTGCGATCGCCCATGGGCGTCAGGGCGAACGGGCCGAGGCAGACCTTGCCACGGCCAAGGGCCTCATGGTGAGCGGCGACTTTCAGGCAGCCAAGCGCTACGCGGCACGCGCTCAACAAAGTTTGAAGCACGGATCGCCGGCATGGCTTCAAGCCGACGACATTGTAGCGTACAAACCACCAAATCTGCCGAATCGATAAGGACCGGCCCCGTAGAGACGAAAGACATGTGATGAGGCATTCTGCTTGCGGCCAAGTAAACCCTGCACAGGAAACCGACCAGCGTCCTGCCAGCCTCGGCGCAGCAGAGCCCCCATCGGTCTCGCGTTGTCAAAGCCGCCCTCACCTCACCTTTTGAAGATTGAACTGTCGAGCCTGAAGTGACACCCATGGCGGCAGGAACGAAAGACAATGAACTGCTGCCGAAGGAGCCCCGAATGACCAACTTTTTCCAAGTCCTGCGCCGCCGGTACAAGCCCGCTTTCCTGCAGGTGCTGGCTGCCGGCGCACTCGTCATGTCCGTATCGGGCGGCACGGCTGCCGCCCAGGACATCGATCGCAGCGAGATTGAAAAGATCGTGCGCGAGTATATCGTCCAGAATCCGGAAATCATAGCGGAAGCCCTGACCGAACTGGACCGCCGCGAAAAGGCCGCCGAGGAAGCCGCCCGCCGGCAGACGCTCGCCGAAAGCGCGGACGTCCTCTTCAACTCCTCCAGGCAGGTCGTTCTGGGGAACCCGGAAGGCAGCGTCACGCTTGTCGAATTCTTCGACTACAATTGCGGCTACTGCAAACGCGCCCACGGCGACATGGTCAAGCTGATCGAGGAAAATCCCGATCTGAAGGTTGTTCTCAAGGAATTTCCGGTTCTTGGACAGGGCTCGGTTGAAGCTGCCCAGGTTGCCGTGGCGGTCAATTCGGTCGCTCCCGAAAAATACGGCGAGTTCCACGAAGCGCTTCTCCTGAGCCGCGGCCAGGCGAACCGGGCGAGCGCCATTCGCGCCGCAACCGATATCGGCCTGGACGAAGACGAGCTTGAGGCAGCGATGAAGACCGACGAAGCCGGTCAGACCATCGAGGAAGTCTATTCGCTTGCAAACCGCCTCGGCCTCACCGGCACACCGTCCTACGTGGTCGGCAACGACGTGGTCATGGGCGCGGTCGGGTATGACGAATTGCGCGCGAAACTCGATGCCATGCAGAATTGCGGCGAGACAACTTGCTGACAAGGAAGCCGGGAAACGAATTTTCCTCTATTTCGATATCGTGGCGGGGTTTTCCTGCCCCGATTGTGTGCCTATAAGGAGCGTGGCTCGTATCGAGTTCGATACGGGCCATTGTTTGCATCCGCTTTGCTTAATGAAGGAGCAGACGGCACACGCATCCGGCCCTTCGGCACCGCGCCGATGGAAGCTGGAACGACAATGCACTTGCGGTCCGGACGTCCGGTCCAGCCGTTTCAATTCGCCGTGCGTCCTGCGGTCTGAGTACGAGAGCTATCAACATGCGTAATGACAATAAGAAATTCGACACCGCCCTGATCCGGGATCTTGCCGTTCTTCTGGACGAGACCAACCTTTCCGAGATCGAGCTTGAGCAGGGTGACACGCGCATTCGGGTCGCGCGGCAGATGTCGATCAGCGCACCTGTCAGCGTTGCCCCTGCGGCGCCGGCCCCGGCTGCTGCAGCTCCTTCGCCGGCCCCGGCGGCCGACAACAAGCCCCATCCGGGCACCGTCACCTCCCCGATGGTGGGCACCGCCTATCTCGCACCGGAGCCCGGCGCGGGCGTATTCGTCCAGGTCGGCGACAAGGTCAGCGAGGGCCAGACGATCCTGATCATCGAAGCCATGAAAACCATGAACCACATTCCGTCCACAAAGAGCGGCATCGTCAAGGAAATCCTCGTGGAAGATGCCCAGCCGGTGGAATTCGGCGAACCCCTCATCATCGTCGAATAAGGACCTGCGAGTGGCCATGTTCTCGAAGATTCTCATTGCCAATCGCGGCGAAATTGCCCTGCGCATCCTGCGTGCCTGCAAGGAGCTTGGCATTTCGACAGTCGCGGTTCATTCCACGGCCGACGCCGATGCCATGCATGTGCGCCTTGCAGACGAAAGCGTCTGCATCGGGCCGCCTGCCGCACGCGACAGCTACCTCAACATTCCGCAGCTTCTGGCTGCCTGCGAAATCACCGGCGCGGACGCTGTCCATCCCGGCTACGGCTTCCTCTCGGAAAATGCCCGCTTCGCGGAAATTCTCGAAGCCCATAACATCGAGTTCATCGGCCCGACGGCGGAACATATCCGCATCATGGGCGACAAGATCCAGGCCAAGCAGACGGCACGGGATCTGGGCATCCCGGTTGTTCCTGGCTCCGACGGCGCAGTGACACCGCAGGATGACGCGCACGCGATTGCCCGCGAGATCGGCTATCCGGTCCTCGTCAAGGCGGCAGCGGGCGGCGGCGGCCGCGGCATGAAGGTTGCTCTTAACGAGGGCGAACTCGACAGCGCCCTGTCGACCGCGCGCGCGGAAGCGGCAGCTGCCTTCGGCGACGACGCTCTCTACATGGAAAAATATCTCGGCCAGCCGCGCCATATCGAGATCCAGGTTCTCGGCGACGGCAAGGGCAATGCGGTCCATCTGGGCGAGCGCGATTGCTCCCTGCAGCGCCGGCACCAGAAGGTTCTGGAAGAAGCCCCTTCCCCGAGCCTCAACGCCGACCAGCGCAGCGAGATCGGCGAAATCGTCGCCAGTGCGATGCGCAAGCTCAAGTATCGCGGCGTCGGCACCGTCGAATTTCTCTATGAAAACGGCGAGTTCTATTTCATCGAAATGAACACCCGCCTTCAGGTCGAACACCCGGTGACCGAGATGATCACGGGCATCGATCTGGTCAACGAACAGATCCGCATTGCGGCCGGCGGAAGCCTGGACATGACGCAGAGCGACATCACGTTCGAAGGCCATGCTATCGAGTGCCGCATCAACGCGGAAGACCCGGTCACCTTCGCGCCCTCTCCCGGCACGATTACCTATTATCATCCGCCCGGCGGGCTTGGCGTGCGCGTCGACAGTGGCGTCTATCAGGGCTACAAGATCCCGCCCTATTACGACAGTCTCATCGGCAAGCTTATCGTTCATGGCCGTAACCGCGTGGAATGCATGATGCGCCTGCGCCGCTGTCTTGACGAATTTGTGGTTGACGAAATCAAGTCGACTATTCCGCTTTTCCGCGATCTGGTGGACAATCAGGAAATAGCGAACGGTCAGTACGACATTCACTGGCTCGAAAAATATCTGGCAAAAAAGTCGAGCTGACCGGAGAGAGGGGGCAAGCCCCCTCGTCCGCGCACGGTGAGGCCCGATGGCTAGCTACAAAGACGACATCATAATGGAAATCACGCCACAGGTGCTGCTCAAAGCCTATGCCTGCGGTCTGTTTCCCATGGCCGAGTCGGCCGATGATCCGGGCCTGTTCTGGCTGGAGCCCGAGCGCCGGGGCATGCTGCCCCTCGATGGCTTTCACATTCCCAAGCGCCTGCGCCGAACCATCCGCAACGATGTTTTCGAAGTTCGTGTGAGCACCGACTTCCAGGGCATCATCGACGGTTGTTCGCATCCGATGCCCGGTCGGCAGAAGACCTGGATCAATCGCGAGATCCGCCGTCTTTACGGCGAACTCTTCGACATGGGCTACTGCCACACCATTGAGGCGTGGCAGGACGACGAGCTGGTCGGCGGGCTCTACGGCGTCAGCCTCAACGGGGCTTTCTTCGGTGAAAGCATGTTCACCTTCCGCACCGATGCCTCGAAGGTCTGCCTCGCCCATCTGGTCGCGCGCCTGATCGTTGGCGGCTATTCCCTTCTCGACACCCAATTCGTGACGGATCACCTGAGCAAGTTTGGTACGAAGGAAATTCCGCAGGCCGAATACAACGAACGGCTGAGCGAGGCCCTGAAGCTCGAAACCGACTTCTATGCCCTGTCTCCGAAAGCTAACGGCCAGGACGTGCTGGACGTCTTGGATAATTCGAGCGCTCACTAGAGGTTCCGGCCGATATCCACCTGAAAAAGGCAGAGAGTGCTCAAAGCGAAAGAGCTTCCTCTGCTACAAGATCCACGTCGCAACTTTTGTCTTCCGGTGTTGGCTCGCGAACCAATTGGCGAAGATCCGCCCACAGCGCCTTTCGAACGGCGGGGGCAAGGCGTTTCACAATGAGTTCGATCGTCCAGAATTTCCATTCTCTGTCATCGGTCGAAAAAATGCTCCCGATATGCGGCACGATCTCCTTGCCGGAGTTTGACAGAAGATCGGCAACATCGGCCGCCACAGGCCAGTTGGCGTCCTGCACCCAATCCAAGAGATCCGGCAATACGGAGTTTATGCCGGGAAAGCCCACTTCACGTGCTTTCGAAACTGCCGCTAGGTCAAATTTATTCTTGGGCACGCAATCGTCTAAAGTCATATCCTGCTCCCCTCACACGTGAACAGGTGCCGCCATGCTCAGGTGGCAAGCCATCGATCCTGGCTGTCATCTGTTCATGCTCGCGCATGAAAGGTCCAATAGCGGCCACAAAAAAGCCCCGCGAATGCGGGGCTTTTCTTTAAACACAAAGCATAAGGACAAATCAGCTGCCGGGCGTCCACGCTTCGTAGTCGCCCGTGACTTCCGGACGTTTTTCCGGGGTCAGGATCGATCCGTGCGGCCGATAAGCCCCCGGCGTACCGGTCTGGTTCGAAACATGAGGCTTCTGCCAGTGCTTTGCGAGGTAGTCTTCTTCGCTCGGCGCGACATCGACACGGTGGTGCATCCAGCCATGCCAACCCGGAGGAATGGTGGAGGCTTCCGCGAGACCGTTATAGATCACCCAGCGCCTCTTGCCGCCGCGTTCCTTGTAGTACTTGTTGCCGAACTCGTCCTCACCGACGAACTCACCCTTCCGCCATGTGAAGAAGCGGGTGCCCATCGTCCGGCCGTTCCACCAGGTGAAGATATCCAGAAGCAGGTTTTTCATGGCCCTTTGAAGGTCCCTTGATTTTCAAATCATTGCTCTCCGCACGGGGCTCCAGGGAACCAGCGGATTTCGGCGGACTATGGCCGGAACTTCGCCGTCTGTCTAGGGTGTGGACCCTGTTCACGGACAGAAAAATGAGCACATTTCCCGCCGTCGATGCTGATCGGGCCGTCCGGCGTCCCAGTGGTCCGCGACGCCAGCGCAGGCCCGACGGTAAAAGCGTTTCGCCGGCGCTCCGGGACCTTTCCGTCAATGCGGCTTTGGCGTCTTGACTGCGGCGAAGCTGGCATTCCGGATATGTCGGGCGGCAGCCGACTGCGGCGGCTTGATGGTGACCGTTCCGCCCTCGCGGGAGATCTCGCGCGCGCCGTTCTTGCGGTCGAATGCCTTCTCGACCGCACCCTCCACTTCGGCCCGCTTTTGCGTCGCGATCTTGTGATGCAACCGCGCACCGGCAAGAGACTGCAGCTTCTCCGCCTGGACATCCATGGCTTTCTGGATGCCGTAGATATTATAGAAGCCGGAATTCTCCAGAATCATCGGTCTGTCGTCATTGACCAGCCATCTCAACCGTTTCAGCAGCGTGGACGGCGACAGCGGCTTGACCAGGACATGATGTGCCCCGGCCCGCAAAGCCTTGTCCACCAGCGGACGCGTGCCATGCGCGGTGATGAACAGAATCGGCACATAGCACAGCGGCTCCATGTGACGGTGTCTCACCAGGCGCAGAAGCTGGTAGCCCGAGGTCGGCTCCATCCGCCAGTCGGTCAGGATCACGTTGGGCGGTTCCGCCAGGCTTGCTTCCAGCGCCTCATCGACCGAATCAAAAACGCGGACGCGGGCCACCTTGAAGCTGAGGAGGATCGAGCGGAGAATCGTCTGCATCGGCTTGCTGTCCTCAACGACGACAGCGTCGATATCTTCCAGCGAGAGCCCGAAAGCGGCGTGGTGTTTCATGAACTGCGGCCTTTTCCCTGTCAGGTCCGCACGAAATCAGAAACCGTTTAAATCGCGCTGAAAACGGCGCACGCCATTTTCTTCAAATTGTCATTAAAACGGTGGCATTATCATCCACAGGAACGATCGCCTGTTGATGCATCAGGCCTTCACCGGGAAAGCAAGCGCTATTTCCCGGAGGTTTGCGCCCTCCAAGCCCCCCTCCCCGGTATCCACACAGGCACACAAGATTTTGCGTTTGCCTACACGTTGAGCACTAGCTGTTGTCGGTTGAGCCTTGACCTTAGGATTTCATTTACATTAGTTTCCCACTATTGCGATGTGCGTTACCGGGCCCCTTTTGAGGCTGTCCGGTCATCCAAATCATGAAGTATCCGCGTTCAGCTTCCGCGCTTGGGCAACCAGGTCGGAGGAACGGATTTTTGTGTGCCGGTTCCGACGGTGCATATCGTGACAAACCTGTTGATGAACACTATATGTAGTGGACCATCATTCATGATACGCTAAATACAGGCATCCAGCCTGGACACTGACAGGGCGGCATTCGGCAGCGAGGCAGGCTTTAACGCCATGCCGGATGAGATGCGGACAAAGACCGGTTCAGTGCGAACCGGCGACGGATTAAAGGGGATTTTTCGAAATGCGGATCGAGCGGCGCTACACCAAGGACGGGCAATCGCCTTATGCCGGTATTGAGTTTCGGACGGCAACGAGCGAGATCCGCAACCCGGACGGATCCATCGTCTTTCGTCTGGAGAATATCGAGGTTCCCGCGCAGTTCTCCCAGGTGGCATCGGACATCCTCGCGCAGAAATATTTCCGCAAGGCTGGCGTTCCGGCGAAGCTGAAAGCCGTTGAAGAAAACACCGTTCCTTCCTGGCTGTGGCGTCACGAGGCCGACGAAGCCGCGCTTGAAAAACTGCCCGAAGACGAGCGCTACACCTCCGAAATCGACGGCCGCCAGGTCTTTGACCGTCTTGCCGGCACCTGGACCTACTGGGGCTGGAAGGGCGGCTATTTCGATCAGGAATCCGACGCTCAGGCTTTCTATGACGAACTGCGCTACATGCTGGCGACCCAGAAGGTGGCGCCGAACTCCCCGCAGTGGTTCAACACCGGCCTTCACTGGGCTTACGGCATCGACGGCCCGGGCCAGGGCCACTTCTATGTCGACTTCCAGACCGGCAAGCTGGTGAAGTCCAAGAGCGCCTATGAACATCCGCAGCCCCATGCCTGCTTCATCCAGTCCGTCGGCGATGACCTCGTCAACGAAGGCGGCATCATGGACCTTTGGGTCCGGGAAGCACGCCTGTTCAAATACGGCTCGGGCACCGGCTCCAACTTCTCCCATGTGCGCGCCGAGGGCGAGCGCCTGTCCGGCGGCGGCAAGTCCTCCGGCCTGATGAGCTTCCTGAAGATCGGCGACCGGGCAGCGGGCGCCATCAAATCCGGCGGCACCACCCGCCGCGCGGCCAAGATGGTCGTGGTCGATGTCGACCATCCGGACATCGAGGAATACATCAACTGGAAGGTCAAGGAAGAGCAGAAGGTCGCGGCTCTCGTCACCGGCTCCAAGATCTGCCAGAAGCACCTTTCCGCCATAATGCGCGCCTGCGTCAACTGCGAGGCAGACAATGGCGACTGCTTTGACCCGTCCAAGAACCCGGCTCTGAAGCGCGAAATCCGTGCCGCCAAGAAGATGATGTTGCCGGAAAACTACATCCAGCGCGTCATCCAGTTCGCGAAGCAGGGTTTCACCAAGATCGAATTCCCGACCTTCAACACGGATTGGGATTCCGAAGCCTACCTGACCGTTGCCGGCCAGAACTCCAACAACTCCGTCCGTGTCACCGACGGCTTCCTGAACGCTGTCGTTGAGGACAGCGAATGGGACCTCACCTCCCGCCGCTCCGGCGACGTCCTGAAAAAGGTGAAGGCAAAGGAACTGTGGGAGCAGATCGGCTACGCCGCCTGGGCTTCCGCCGATCCGGGCCTGCAGTACCACACGACGATCAATGACTGGCACACCTGCCTGGCCGATGGCGAGATCCGCGCGTCCAACCCGTGCTCGGAATACATGTTCCTGGACGATACAGCCTGTAACCTGGCGTCCCTGAACCTGATGCAGTTCCGCAAGGAAGACCGCTCCTTCGACATCGACAACTACGAGCACGCGGTTCGGCTGTGGACTATCGTTCTGGAAGTTTCCGTGCTGATGGCTCAGTTCCCGTCGAAGGAAATCGCGGAGCTTTCCTACAAGTTCCGCACGCTCGGCCTCGGCTACGCCAACATCGGCGGCCTGCTGATGACCTCCGGCATTCCTTACGATTCCGACGAAGGCCGCGCTCTCTGCGGTGCGCTGACTGCCGTCATGACCGGTGTTGCCTACGCGACCTCCGCGGAAATGGCCGGCGAACTCGGCTCCTTCCCGGGCTACAAGAAGAACGCAAAGCACATGCTGCGCGTCATGCGCAACCATCGCCGCGCAGCCTATGGCGAGAGCGAAGGCTATGAAGATCTGAACACCAACCCGGTCGCCCTCGACCATGCCTCTTGCCCGAACCAGGTTCTGGTGGAGCGTGCGAGAAAGGCCTGGGACCGTGCCCTGGAACTCGGCGAGAAGAACGGCTACCGCAACGCCCAGTCCACCGTCATCGCGCCGACCGGCACGATCGGCCTGGTCATGGACTGCGACACCACCGGTATCGAGCCCGACTTCGCCCTGGTCAAGTTCAAGAAACTGGCCGGCGGCGGCTACTTCAAGATCATCAACCGCGCCGTTCCGGAAGCCCTGCGCGTTCTCGGCTACTCGGAAGCTGAAATCGGCGAGATCGAGGCCTATGCGGTTGGCCACGGGTCAATCGATCAGGCGCCGGGCATCAATCCGTCCGCGCTGAAGGCCAAAGGCTTTACCGACGAAAGCCTGACGAAGCTGAAGGACGGCATGAAGGCCGCCTTCGACATCAAGTTCGTCTTCAACCGCTGGACCCTCGGCGACGACCAGATGAAGGCTCTCGGCGTTTCCGACGAGCAGCTTGAAGATCCGGAATTCGACCTTCTGACCTTCCTCGGCTACACGAAGTCCGAGCTCGAGGCGGCCAACACCCATGTCTGCGGTGCGATGACCCTGGAAGGCGCGCCCTTCCTGAAGAAGGAACACTACCCGGTCTTCGATTGCGCCAACCCGTGCGGCCGCAGCGGCAAGCGTTATCTCTCGGTGGAAAGCCACATCCGCATGATGGCAGCGGCCCAGCCGTTCATCTCCGGTGCGATCTCCAAGACGATCAACATGCCGAACGACGCCACGGTGGAAGAGTGCAAGGCAGCCTACATGCTGTCCTGGAAACTCGCTCTCAAGGCCAATGCCCTTTACCGTGACGGTTCCAAGCTGTCCCAGCCGCTCAACTCCCAACTTCTGAGCGACGAGGAAGACGAGGACGATATCGAGGAACTGGCAGCCCTGCCGCAGACGGCAAAGGCCGAGGCGGTTGCGGAGCGGATCGTCGAGCGCATCGTCGAACGCGTCGTGCGCGAACAAGAAAAGCTGCCGGCACGCCGCAAGGGCTACACCCAGAAAGCCAAGATCGGCGGCCACACGGTGTTCCTCAGGACTGGCGAGTATGACGACGGCCGGCTTGGCGAGATCTTCCTTGACATGAACAAGGAAGGCTCCGCCCTGCGCGCCTTCATCAACAACTTCGCCATCTCCGTCTCGCTCGGCCTCCAGTACGGCGTGCCGCTCGAGGAATATGTCGACGCCTTCACCTTCACCAAGTTCGAGCCGGCCGGCATGGTTCAGGGCAACGACGCGATCAAGAACGCAACGTCGATCCTCGACTACGTGTTCCGCGAACTCGCCGTGTCCTACCTGGGTCGTCACGACCTGGCCCACGTTCCGCCGGAAGCCTTCAGCGGCAGCGCGGAAGCAGGTGCGATGAAGAACCTCGACAAGGGCCCGGGCGTGGTCTCCCACGGTCTGGTGCGCGGCCAGACGGAGCGTTTCCGTCTTGTCTCCGGCAACGAGCCGGCAGGTGTCATCGCCGAAGCGGTGAAGGTCGAACTCGGCTCCACCATCGCGGCTCAGACCACGGCCGTCGCAACCGCCTTCGCCCGCGGTTCGGAAGCGGCGGCAGCCGTCGAGGTCACCGCAGCCCCTGCCCCGCAGGTCAAGACGGCAGCCCAGCAAATCGCCCAGGCTCGCATGAAGGGCTACGAAGGCGAAAGCTGCTCGGAGTGCGGCAACTTCACGATGGTCCGCAACGGCACCTGCCTGAAGTGCGACACCTGCGGCAGCACCAGCGGCTGCAGCTAACGCTCAGCGGGTTATTGTCCCGAGTCGCATAGGATGGCCAATTTAGGTCAATAAGCGGCTCAAACAGCCCAGAAAAAAGGAACCCGCCCATCGGAGACGATCGGGCGGGTTTTCTATCTCCTCTGCATTAGACGTCGGCTTCGGGCCACAACACAGTCCGGAAAAGCTTCAGGCCGCGAATGTCGAACAGCTGTCATTCCCGAGATCGACGCAGCGATGACGGCTGCGGCTGCCGCGGACAAAGCCGTAAGTCATTCATCTGGTGCGGTTCCTTCCAAGCCAAATAGCGACTGCTGTTTGCCAACCCGGAAATGGTGACACCATCAGACGCCTATAGAGAGTAGCTACGAAGGGACTGTTGGCCGAGGGCGATTGCGTTCAGGCAGGCATGAACAGTGTAGCGCGTGCAAGCGTCTTTGCCGCGAGGCCAACGTACCAAGCGTTCATCCGACGATCCCAGCTGCGCACCTCACAGAATGTCTTCCAGTCGAACTCATAAATTCCGATCATCTGCCAGTCCACATCGATCCGGACGATCAGGAGATATTCGAAAAGCTGTTTGTCCGGGGTATCCAGCTGCCGAAGTGCGTAGAAGCGGTTAGCCGTCATAAGGCACTCGGCAGTTGGCTCAATCGCCAGAATTCATCGACTACATCATTGGAATCGGAAATCGGTCAGCAGGATTGTTCCACTCCGTGCCGCTTTCGACACAAACCATGGCACGATTTCATCGACGTGCGAATTTCTCAGTGCACTCGGCCCATCAATGTCTCAGTCCGCTGTTAGAAGTTCCTTTGTTGCCCCAATCAAATGCTTGGATCTGAGATCAATAACCCTGATCCTTTGGTCTCCGTCACCGTTAAGTATCCTCGGCAACGCATTCAGAAAAATCCGATGGTGCTCGTCAATCATGCCTGCTTTATCCAGCGCGTTTCGCCAACCTCCGTCTCTTTTCTTTTCGTCCAAAGGCCGATCTATGATGATGTAGTCGATTTCAATGTCGTCCGGGATCATAGATCTGATGCGGTCTCTGATATGCTGTTCCAGGTGCGTGGCATCCATGATCACGTCACGTCCCGACTTTAATACCCGGATCGCTTGCGCCAGATAGGAGTCCAGGATCACGCCTTCCGCGAGGTTGGGATTTTTCTCCTTCGCGTTTTCTCTGATTTTATCCCTAGATATGACCGTTTCCGACTGGCGGCTTGCCCATGTTGATTTTCCGGCCCCTGCCGGACCGATGATGACCGTGGCTTTCTGGCCGCATCTGGGCCAGTCCCATCCCACTTCCCCTTGGGCAAAGTATCGCAACGCGCTCCTTTGCCAGATTCTGTCGGCTTCCAGGATGTCGTCCCTTGAAACAGGTTCCATGTGGGCTGCGGCATGCCTCATGTTTTTTGCGAGTTTGCTAAGATAGCTGTCGTCACCTCGCAAAAATCGTCCTCCGCGCATTTGCTCCTTGTCGGGGTCGAAGTTAATTTTTCGAATGTCACCGATCTCGAGTTCCGTCGCCTTTGTTTTGGTTCTTTGGCGGTCTCCGAAATTCAGAACGTAAGGGCTTTCCCTAGAAACCTCCCTGTCTAGAACGGCACGATGCCTTCTGATGAGTGATCTGCGAATGATGTCCGAGGTTTCCATCGCGATCGGGAGATGAGCGCGCCAGATCCGATGCGTCAGCTCTTCCGTCCGGTTGTCCATGATGAGGCGAATGGTGTTGATGCAGACGTCGTCGGACCAAAGGTCGGCAACCCCCTCCTCCCAGCTGATCGGCTGGCCTTTTGGATACGCCTCAATGTTGCTTGTGATTTTACTTGTCAGGTGAGCTAGCGGGTCAATCTGGGTGCGAAGATCCAGGGACAGAAGAATTTTTAGCAGCGTGATGTCCTGGCCAGCGAGTTCGATGGAGGTGGCTCTCGCGAACCTTTCCAATATCCCGTTTGGTCGTCCGGCTATTTTTTCCGCCAGGCGACTGATGTCTTCCTTGGAGATCACGTTTTGCCAGGTGAATATGCTTTCAGGGCCTCCGATCCGCTCGAATTCCCTCGGGCTGATGCCAAGTGGCATCACCACGATCAAGTGGGGGTGGTCGGCGTAGCTTTCCGTTTTCTTGCTGTAGTTCAGCAGGAAAACGCGCCAATCCTCCCAAAAGCGGGCCGGGATCTGCGAGACAACGTACACCCTTCCAGGCACTGATTGACGCAGGATGAAGCTGTCGAGCGATACATCGTCGAGCGGCAAGTCAGGTGTTGCAGACACAAGAGTGCGAAGGGGTGGAAGTCTCGTGTCCGCGGGTATGTTCGGGCTTATGGCGGAGATGTCCGTTTCGCGCCTCACCCTAGCCCTTATGGGCGAAGCGATCTTGGTGGCGATCGTTCTTGGCGCCCGCAGGAAGGTGATCGGCCGATGGAACGCCTCGGTCACGAGATTTCCCAGGAATCGTTCGGGCCCTTCGAGAGACCATATATCGCTCATGCGCCGGCTCCGGACGAAAGGAGCCTTTCGGCAATGTGCGGGTTCAGGCGGTAGCGTTCGGTTCCACCCTCGAAGATGGAGGGTTCGGCGACGCCAAGAGCCTTCAGATATGCGACCAGCTGCTTGCTGTTGATCTTAAGCTCAGGGTGGTCAAGGCTTGCGATTTCGATGCTTTCCACGTCGAAATAGCTGTCGGAGGCGGTGCATCCCGTAAGTTCGAACACTTCACGCAGGATCAGTGAGGTTTTTTCGTCGATGCCATAATCCTCAAGGGACCAGGACATCGCCTCCTTTCTTGCTTCGCCCAGCGCCTTTCGGAAGGTCAGGGCGTTGCCGGAGCTGTCCGGGAACAAAGTCGACATCGGAAGGTTCCAACCACCGCACGCCTGATAAATATCGTCCGTCTTTATCTCCGTGTTGTGGGTCTGATGCAGGAACGTATCGGTCTCCAGCTGTCTCCATGGGTAGAGCGGATAGTGTCCGATGAGGTCCTCGG
Organism: Rhodobacterales bacterium; assembly: GCA_008107755.1. GTDB lineage: Bacteria > Pseudomonadota > Alphaproteobacteria > Rhizobiales > Stappiaceae > Roseibium. Next base: position 15,825 of record VIRH01000082.1, on the reverse strand, counting down.
ACATCATTTTTTCGCTCCCGGCCCACAGTTTGGCGTTGTTCTTGTCCAAAATGAAAACCACCCGAGTCTCATCCGCGATGACGGCTTTGCGGCCGAGGGCGACGCGGATCCATTCGGGGTTCCACTGTTCGCTCCTGACGATAAGGGTCATTTTCTTACGCGTTAAATCCCGCAAGAATGTTCCCAGATCATTGGCGCTGCGTCCCTTGAAAAGACGGACGTTGATGTCCGACTCCGGATATTCATGCGTGACCACGTCCTCGATGGCTTTGTGAACATAGGCGATCCCGGCAACTTCAAGTCCAGTGATGACCGAAACCTTGGGGCCGGAACTGAGAATGCGGTTGAGGTCTCCTGTGGTGAGGGGCGATCTAAGCCGCCTGCGATTAGGCGGTGGGCTATCGAACAGCCGTCGCCGCAGTTTCACGTCGAAAGTGGGCGGACGAGGCTTGTCTATGAAGCTCATCAGGTCTTCGAGTATCCGCTCCTGATCCCCGAGCATCGTTTGCAGGGATCGTGACCTCAGGGTCCAGCGATTTGATCCGATGGACTTGAGAACGCCCAGGTTCTCCATTTCGACGACCATGGCGCCCATATCGGAATCGGTGAAATGACCGTGTCCGAAAGTTTGAGGCCAGTATTCTCCCGCCGCCAGGAGCAATTCCCTCGGTGTCATTCCAAGGTTGGGCCTGTTTTCCGTGCTGTTTTCGATCGCTTGTTGCGCAATGATGAGGGCCAGCAACCGATATCGTTCGCCGTCCAGTGCGAGCGTCCAGTCGAACGCCTGGCGAATGCGGTCCAGGGTTTTCGGATCCCTGAGCATCTCTTCGACCAGTTCCGTTCCGATTTCCCTGTTAATGGGGTCGGAGACGTCGGCATTTTTCGTGCCGCGTTTTACGAGTTGCTCCACGAGGACTTGGCAGAACAGCTGGATGAGTACGGGGTAGTAGAGGCAGAAGTTCAGGATACGCCATACGTCATGTCGGTGCTTGAACTGGTATCCCATTCCAGCCAACGCCTTTGTCACGAGCGTTTCCGCGTCCTTGCGTTCACTCCCCGTGAGTGGACCGATGGCAAGAACGTTCCGTTCAAGGTGGCTAATCGGAGAGTTTTCGACGTTGTGGACGGCCCGGGCGATGTTCTGGAGTCCGGCGAAAACGCATTTGAAGCGTCTGTCCGTGCTGTTCATCAGGTCGATGATCGACATCAGCGTTTTGAAGTTCTCCTTCTGGTCGTCCTTGATGAAGTCGTTGCTTTCATCGACAAGAAGGAGGATGCGACGTCGACTGTCCGCCTTTAGCCAGTTGGTGATGCTCCGGGAGAATTTGTCCGAAGTGGTAACTGGGTCGAGGAATATCTCCTTCGGCATTGCTTTCGATGCCTTCTCCCAGAGGTTTTGGGTTTCCGTCGAGTGCATCGATATGTAGGCGGCGACGATGCCGTGCTCGTGGTTCTGCTGCTCCGCGACGAAGTGAAGGAGCGCGGTTTTTCCGAGCCTGCGGCCGCCGAACATCAGGAATGAGCCGTGAGGCGAGAGAATTTGCTGCCTCTCTTCGTTGCGCCCGACGAACATCTCGGGTGGAACGCCTTTGTTCCCGTGATCCCGGAACGGATGTGCATAGGTGAATGCCTGGGCGACTTCCAGCATCGACATGAAGCGGAATCTGTTTTGGGCCAACGCGTAGAGCATCAGGGTCTCGTCGATGACGATGGCCCTGCGCTTTTCCCGCAGGCAGAAATGATAAATCGCGTTCCGCTCCTCCGATGTCATTCGGCCGAGAACGAATATCAGCACTCCCGTTGTTTCGGCCACGCCCGTCAACTCGATGAGTTCGTCGTCGGTGGGTGTTTTCTCGCATACGCAGATTCGCCAATTGCCTTTTACGATGCTTCCGAAGTCGGGAAGGAGGATGTTGTTGGCTCCTCCGAATATCCCTGGAATCGTGGCGTCGAAAACGTGCCGGCGGCGGGTTCCGTGGAGGCGGGAGAGTCCCCTTGTCTGGATCTGCTCCTTTGGTTCGGAGTAATCCAGTATGGAGGCTCTCAACAGTGCCTTGACCCGTGCCTGGATCTCCTGTTCCTTCGGTTTCTTGATGGAGTGGCGAAGCTGCGCCCACGCTTCCAAAACACCCTCGGCAAGCGCCCTGTCTTCGACGGTGGAGAATTTGAGGGAACCCAGGTCGATCCCCTCCTGTATCGCCAGCCTTACTTCCGGTATCTCCGGCGATTTTTCGTTTATATCGTTCTGGATGGCGGGAAAAAAGGCATTGAAGTGTTTCGGCCTGACGATGCCCTCGGCTTCGAGCGCCTCGCCATCGGTTTCAAACAATTCCTGCGCGGTCGAAAGGTCGCCCTGGTCGAGGAGTTTGTTGATTCCATCGAGTCGATGTCGTTCGACATTGGACGCTTTGTCGTGGCCGAAGGCCTCCAGCGCCCGCTCCCGGAGCTTCTCCCGAGGCGTTTCGATAATGTTGTCCAGTCTGGTTTCGATTTCTCCCAGCCTTAGTTTCAGGGCGAGAATGTCGTTGAGGCGTTCTACCTTGTCTTCATCCGACCTCATTTCATCGAGCGTGAGCAGGGGCGGCGGGCTGTCGGTTTCGACGATGCGCAGGAGATCGTCCACGGAGTTGTCGATGATGGTTACCGACTCTTCGTCGAAGTCGGAATTGTCATCCGGGGCGAAACGCTGAACGAGCACCACGCGGTATTTCAGGTATTTTGCCTTGTTGCGCACATTCTCCCATTCAGTTCTGAAATTGTTTTCGAGCCACAAAAATTCGTCGCGCAGTTCTTCCTGTCCCAGGCCCAAAAGGCGTGCTGTCTCTAGTAGCAGTCCACCTCCCCTGAAGGACCCTTCCTCGGCCCTTTCCCTTGCGGCCTTGATCAGCTCACTCGGGTCTCGCCTCTGGTCTGCGCTCGGTATTTCGTCGTCAAGAATTGCCTGAAGAATGCGTTCATGGCGGTATGGGGTTGCTTCCCACCCGCCTGCATAGGTCAGGCCAGGGATGAAGAAGAGGGCATCGTGAAGGGCGACCTGTTGCCGAGCTGAATTGGTTTCCGGCTTTCTTTTGCCGGTGACGATTTCCCGAATGTTGGAAACGATCTCGAGACCGTATTGAACGGCCGCCATTTCGACGTCGGTTCCGGCGGTGGTTCTCCTGAGTTCGAGTTGATCGGTTGTCTTGTCCAGGGCGGTCGACAATTGGTTCGACAGTTTCGAGAGAAAGACGTCGTCTCTCTTGTGTTCGTCGATGGCGACCCGGTTCTCGTACCACTCCTTGACGTCGGCATGGATGCTGGTGAGGCCGCTCCTGATTTTACTCAGGGCACCGTATTTGATTGGTTGTAGCCTGAGTTTCTTTCTGGCTTCCTCAACGAGCTCCTCAATGGCTTCATGGCTTTCGAACTGCATCGCGTACTTCATTGCAGCTTTGAAATTGCCCTTGGAGATTGCTTCTCCAAGTTGAAACAGGATGCCTTCGCCGCGATGAAAAAGATGGTCCCTGACGTTTTGGGCGGGTTTGAAATTCCACTTGCTCTTGTGAAAGACCTCTAGCCTTTGTCTGGCGCTGATCTGGGCATTTTCAGGAATCGACTCGTCGATCGTGGCATGCACGCTGTATATTTCCGATCGCGACGGTGTCCGGTGTTGTGTTTTCAGGTCCGTCGCTATGTTGGCAAGATCGTAGAAAGCAGTCCCGGCGCCGTTTTTGAACAGCTCGGTGACTACGGAAATGGCGTTGTTGTCGAAGTCCTTGTCGAACAGGGCTGACTCGATGATCGCGGCGAACAGGAAGTACCTTCTGGCGGCGTTTATGCCTGTTGAGCGGGAGTTCGCCACCAGATCGTGCGCGGTCTCCACCGCTTGCACGAAGAGCGTTCTTTTACCCGGTCCGGCATCATCCTCCGCTCCAGTGAATGCACCCTGGTCGATCTGTCCATTCCCGGCGATCAGAAAGAGTTCAGCGGTGGTGAAAGTGACGCTGAAATTCTCGGGGCCGTACTTCCTGTCCGCCGATTTGCGAAGGTGGTAGGCCTGACTGTAGTCGCGGTTTGCAACAAGTTCTGAAATGCGAAGTTTGATGGTCTCAATAGTCTCGATGTCCCGCTCAATGTCCGCTTCGTGATCGATCGAATCTTCGCTTGGGATGGGGGTATCGAGGATTTCCTCTTCATCGGGAGCGTCTTCATGCGTGGACTCCTCCAGAGGGGTTTCGAAAGGATCCTCAAAGTCCTCATTCTCGACAGGCAGGTCTCCGCGGGCGGGTTCATTGACGATCTCAGGCGTGGCCGCGTGCTCTGCTTCCCCGTTGATCCCGTCGGTCTCACGCGAATCTTCCGAAATCTCAGGTTCCCGTTCCTCGGGTGGGTTGGCGCGGTCGAGGGGTTGAGGGTGCTCAACGGCGAACTGGATGGTATTCGGGAACTGTTCGTCCGGTTGCTCCGCATTTTCCCGTGAGCCGGTCTTTTCAAGTATGAGAACGGTCTCGTGAAGGAGCGTTTGGACTTCAATTCTGAGTTGGGAGGCGTTCTGAATGAGGGTGGTTGCCCTGGCTAGTTGCCTGTCTTCCAGGAGGTTTTGCGCGGTATTGATTTCAAGAATTGCTTCGTCGGCCTTGGATCGCGCGGCATTCTTTGCGACGCGGGCGGCCTCGTAAGTCTCCGTGTCGGTCGCTTCAGCAAGGTTTTCGATCCTGCAAAGGAGGCTGGATCCGAATTCGTCGAACTCGTCCTTAAACTCCTTGCTCATTTCCTCGAGAATGCCTTTCAGTTCCGATACCAGGTCGGTCAGGTCGACCTCCGGATCCTGGGCGTTCTGGTATTCTTCCGTGAGTATCCTGATCTCGTTCGCGATGCGTGCGATGCGTTCCGATGCCTCCGTTGTCGGGTCCATCTCCGCAAGGCGCAGGGCGTTTTGAGCGAGGATGCTCGCCTTCTCGTGCAGGTCCCTCTTGATGTCGTCCTTTTTCCTGATTGCGACGTCGTTCGCAGTCTCGAAGGCTTGCATGTGTTGTTCTTCCGTGGTGTCGACGGTTGGCTCTCCGCCGTCCGGTTCGTGATCGTTTTCTTCTTCGTTGGCGGCATCGCGGGATCTGTTTGGATCGTCGTCCGGGTCAAGTTCGGGCAATCCGTCCGGGTTCACGGTTTCCTCCAGGTCGGCAACGGCATCGGCAATCTCTTCATCGGAGGGTTCGGCTTCCGGCAAATTCGCTTCTGTGGGGCCTTCTTCATCTTCATCATCGGTGTCGAAATCGAACCTTGAAAGGTAGTCTTCGACCTTGTTCGTGAAGGAAAGCGGAGCGGGCATGGCCGCCGTGGCGGTGTGGTGAGACGCCAGCAGTCTCAGCTTGTGTATGGCGGCACAGATTTCATGCAGATTGTCGCCGTCGAGGCTTCGAATGATGGAAATTTCCAGAACGCTCGGAAGGGGGTACGGCTTGCTTTTTTGGAACGTCCTCGTTTCGGTGGTCTCGCCATCGTCGGATTTGCCGGATTTTTTCACCAGCATGTCGCGGTAAACGCTTAGCCCACGCTTTTCCTGGAAATTGTATCCCGGGGTATCCCAGAAGAGGCCGCCGTTTTCCCAGGTCGATAGCTGGACCACTCCGACCTTGATGCTGTCTCCACGGATCTCCTGACCGCTGATTTCATCTCGGCTGCTGATTTTCGTAACAATGTGCCCGGCCTGATCCCGGTCGAGCCGAATAATGCGAACGTCCTTGTATTTTCCCATTCCAATGGGAAGATCGGCGATCGTGCCGTCAAACGTGAAGGCTGGTGGCATTTGGGCGTTGTTTTTGATTGCCGGCCACAGCTGACGGGTTTGGGAGGCATCAAAGAAGAGGAGCGGCCGCTTGCAGACGTCTAGCGTGTCGTCGACCGTGGCTTTCACGAACTCCTGAAAGACCGACTTTCTTTCCTTGGAGTCACCGAGCGACAAATCCGGATTTTCGGCGAGCTTCTTGAGGAAGTCGGAGAATGGCGACCAAGGCGAGATTTGCGTGTGGCCGTCGGGGTGGAGTGTGGCCATACATGCCTCGGCCCGGCGTTCAAATTCCCTGATGCGCAGGCAGATGGCGAGTTCTCCGCCCTGCTGTCCCCTCTTGCCCTTCCTCTTGCTGATGATCGCATAGGAAAGAATTGCGTCGGGACTCGTGGCCTTGTCGGGAAACGCGATGTCCATCGTGTTTTTGTAGGGGTCGATTGCGGCGGAGTGTCCGAGCAGCAGATCGTAAACGGCGGATTGAAGGCGGTAGAGATAGTCAGAGAACCCGGGCGAAGGCGCCTTCTTTCGAGCGTTTTTTGCCCTGTCGAGCGGGCTGAAGTCGTCGAAGGGACGAAGGTACTGCACATTGACGTCGGCGTTGCCCGCAAGACAGGCGCGTGCGGCGAGCTTGTTCACTTCGTCATCGGTGCGGTTTTCGAAAAACTGTGGAGCCTGAACGATGACGTGTGTAACCGCTGCTTCCTTTAGTGCCTTTGCAAGTTCCTTCCATCGCTCGTATTGGACCTTGTAGCGATCACGTGTTTTGGGCTTGCCATCGTGAAGGGCTTCGCGGGGACCGTGTGTTTTTGGCGGCAGCGCGAATTCCCGATCGGAGCATATAACGCCGTTCCCGAATAGGTGTTCGATAGCGAGCCGTATCAGCCTCCGCTCTTTTTCGGTGGCCGCCACGATCGCGACGACGGGTCGCTTGTTGCCGAACACTTTTTCAACTCGGTCGGAATTGTAGCTGGCTTTCTTTCTTTGGGATTCCCGGTGTTTTTCAAGTTCCTTCTTTTTCTCCGGGTCAATCAGCCCCGAGTTCAGGTCGAACTCCTGCGTGAACATTTCCAGCGCAATCTCGAGGTCATCCATGGCGTCGAGATCCTCGGCCCATGGAATGAAGAGTTCTTCGATCGAAAGCTGGCGATCATTCCAGCCATCGGAAACGCTGTAGGTTGTTTTAGTCGTGTCGAATGGGGCGGGTATGATTCCGAGCGGTTCCAACAATGTCGAGAGTTTTTCGAACACGTCGACGTGGTCGCGGGTCGACGCGCCGAAGCCGATTGAGTGGCGCCCGTATTTCGGGGAATGGGGGATTGCAACGAAAACGCCGCGGTTGGCGTATTCGGTTGCCGCCATCTGCTCCGACACGTCGCCAGACAGGTCATCTTCGGCCTTGAGCCTTTCCATGGAGAACAGCGGATTAAAGTTGCTTGCGACCTTTCCAGCCTTGACCGAAAGGCGGCTGGTTATCGAGACTTTGGGGTTATCCTTTGTCAGGATTCTGGTTGTCAGTGCCTTTTGCCCGAATAGGGCGGCACCGTCCGGAACCTTCGATCTCCAGAGACGCCGCCGGACGCGGGGTATCAGCACAAGCTTGTTCAAGCCTGGCAGGGTTTCCACGGACAGTCGACACACCATCGAGTAGCACGCCTTGCCGTGACGCTGTGGCCATGTTTCGAATTCCAGGATGTTGAGTGGCGTCTTCCCTGCCTGAACCACGCGTCTGACGGGTCCCATACCGTCGAAAAGTTCGACGCCCGACAAGGTTTGCGCGAGTGCGGGAATGAGGGCGTCGCGAGCTTGGGTGAAGTCTTGTCCGACCACGTCCTGATCAGGTTCGTCGACCTGATGGGTGTCCGGGTTAATGTCGTAGGCCTGCCGTCCCGTTAATAGCCCAAGGAAACTGTCGAGTTCCTCCTGTGCGAGGGCCTTGTCCTCTTCCGTCTCGGTCGGCTCGAGGAAATCGAACCATTCGGAAAGCTGGGTGTTGATCCAGACGGCGATCGCCCGGTCGAGGGCGACCCTAATTGGTTCCAGATCTTCTCCGACGACCTTCAGAAATGGCTTGTCCTGACCGTAAAATCCCATGGTTGGATCGATGTACCAGATGCCTGGAACGGTCGCTTCCATCAGCGCCCGGAGAGACGCGGTCGGCAGGTGTTTTGCCTCGACCTTGTTGGTCTTCAGGGCAAGTTCCTTGAGTTCGCTGACCGCGCCGCGGGCCTTGTCGGACCAGGAGACAGACATCACGTTTTCCAAGGGGCGTATCTGATCGACGACAAAAATGGCGGGGAAAGTCGTCTCGGTGGTGCCGTTCTTTTTCGCCACGTTTTCCTCCTAGGACGACATGTTCAGATTTGCGCAGTTTTTCAGGGGCAGCAGAAAGGGTTCGTACATTGCCTTGTAGATCTCTCTTTCGACACCCGGCCCGGTCGTCAGGCGACGTTCCAGAATTTTCATGACGCTTACGAGCATCGAAGTGAATGCGGTGTCGTTCTTCCCCATTGCGGAATTTGGCGCCCATGCCGCATCGACGAAGATCGCCCGGCATTTGACGCCATTCCGCATGGCTCTGCCGATCGTTTGCAGAATCTCGACCATTATGTCGGCAACGAACGGTTCAGACATTCTTCCGAGGCGATTTACGGAAATCGCCATTCTGAGAAGGCTTGAAGTTATGAAGTTGGCCTGCGCCCGCTGATCCCTCCACTCCTTCGCGATGGCGTTCACGTTCGGCAGGTCGGCCAGGGTTTCATTGAGGTCGAACTCCATGGACTGACGTCCGACCATCCCGGTAACGAAATCGAAATTGTCCGAAGAAGGGTGCGGGCGGGTGAGAAACACGACGGTGCCGAGGACGGCGTTGTTCTTGTTCGGACCCTCCGGAAAAACGATGTTGACCCCTCTGGAGAGCGCCCGCATGGGGAAAATGATTGCGTCCCAGTCGTCGCGACGTCCGATCGCCTCGACCTGGGCCGAGACAACCCAGTCGCCCGAATTGTTTTCCGGTATTTCATTGGAAACGCCTATCGTGCGTTTTGCGATGTGCGGATATTTCGCCGCCAGATGCTCCTTGATCCAGTGCACCTGTTCATATGAGTTCGCGACGAAGGCAACCCTTCTTCCCGGTGCGAAATCCATCGTCATCTCCGCGACAAGTGGGTTGTCGCCGGAGTAAAAGTGGTCGGCCATCATCTCGAGGGCCTCGCGTCTGGCCTCCTGTCCGCCTTTCACGCCGGAGAACTTCAGGAAGGAGCCGCTGTCGTATGGATGCCTGATCGGCATGAATTTGAATGAAGAGTCCCGCCATTCCGACTGTTGGCTGGTGCGCCGGAGAACGTAATCCGGTCCTACGGGGATGTGGTAACTCGGGCTTTCCTCGAGGAAGGAAGTGGCGCTGGTCAGGAGAACATTCGGCCCCTTCAAGCCCTCGTGGCGGTTCAAGCGATGCCAATGATACATGAGGAGCCTCGGGACTGACCTGAAGTTCAAATACTGCAACTCAAGCGTATCTGGGCGGTTGTCCTCCGAGGAAAAGGAGATTTTTACGCCCGCAAGCCGACCGACAAGAGATTCAGGCAGGAGCCTCGCGATGTCTTCCGGCGGCCGCCCGTCGTCCAGAGGTCTGTCGTGAACGCCTTCCGCCACCATCGCCTGCTGGGCGAGCGTGATGATGTTATACTGCATGATGACGGTGGTTATGCCGACCAGCATGTCCAGGTGTCCATTCCGGTGAACGGGCGGCAGGTGATCGGCGGCCGGAAGGAAGTCGAACAGGACCGTCCGGATTTGTTCGAGGAGTTCGTTTCTGTCGGTGATCCTCTCCGATGCGATCCAGAATCTCAACAGGTCCTTCAGGCGGTAAGAGGTTTCCCTCGCCGTGGTTTCGTCCTTGCCGCTAACGCCCGCAATCAGGGTCATGTCCCGTTCGAATGATCTGACCGCTCCGCTGGGGTCTTTCATTGCCTCCTCGACGGTGAGATCCCACCACTTTCGAATGATGTCGAGCCTGCGTTCCGTCTTTTCCCTGTCCTCCTCAGGGAGGGCGCTGCGGTTCTCGGGCAGGAAGAGTTCCCCGAGAACGGTGGAGCTGGTGACGAACCTGTTGGGATAGGTCTGTGTGAGAACCTTGTCGTAACGACTGTTTTTCCGGTCCGACTGAATGAGTCTCACGAGGTTCGAGTTAAAGCCGTTGAACCTGTTTATCGCGGATTGATAGTTGGCGAAATTCGACGTGATGATCGCGTTCTTGCCCTGGATGAACCGCGCCGTTACGTCCTTGTTGAGACGGTCTTCGAGGCTGTTCTTGTCACCCGTGAGCTTCAGGGCCGTGACGGATTGGGAATCAAGCGTGGTTTGCGCGCCGTCGGCCTCGTCGATGATCACCAGGTCCATCGTTCTAGAGATCAGGTCGACGTAGCGGATCATTTCCCCGTCTTCCAGAAAATGAGGGAGAACTCTCGGCATGGTCGACAGGATGTGGCCAATCCAAATACGCTTTTCGGCCAGTTCCCTGGGGGAGCGCATGCGTCCACACCAACCGGACATCGGACAAAGCAGGTGACTTTCGTCGGCGTAGGGCGAGCCGTCCTTCTTGATCTTTTTCTGCCTGAGGTCCGTGCAGGGAGGCCGATCATGCCTGAATTCGACATGGTCCTGGTGGGTCCCCCCCCTGAAGCCGTCGAGCGCGCAATTATACGCTAGCAAACCAGCTCCTGGCCCGCTGACTCCAAAGCCTTCCCGTTCATCCATTGCCGCTATTCGCTCGGCGAGTTTTTTTGCGTGCCTCCGTTTAGTGTCATTTGATTGTCCGACGAGAAGGCCGACGCTTGCGCTGTAGCGTTCCAGCACCGCGATCATGTTGAGTGAAGCTTCGATTGACGGAAGCATAACCGCCGCCCTGAAGTCGTTTCGGTCGAGCCAGATCAACATGAGCTGGACAAGAGTGGTCTTCCCCGCTCCGGGAAGCCCTATCATGTGTTGCAGACCGGACAACTTGATGTCATCGACTGCGGTCAGTCCGGTCGCGTGCGCCGACAAGACTTCGAACTTTCGCTCTCCCGTGTCCGTATGAAGAAGGCGCGCCAGCCAGTTGCCGGGGTTGTTTTCTCCGCGTTCTCGGTCCTGATCGTCGAGTTCCTTGGCGAGTTCAACCAGATCCGAGAACTTGATCGTGATGTCGCCGATCGGTCGCCTGGAGAGATCGTGCACGGGGTTTGCTGGAATTCTTCCCGTTGCAACCGACAGATCGATGTCGATGGAGAGGGCTTGCTCCTGATCGGTGACGACTCTTGCCGGACGTGAGGTTTCGGCGAATTCACTCGGCTTTCTTCTGAACGGTATGGGACGATCGAGATAGGCACCCATTGCGGAGATGACGGGGTCGGTCTCGTGAACCCGTCGCCTGAAGCGATATGGCGGGTTCGGCTCAATGTGGTATGGCGGCTCGATGTAGTCGGGCGACGACGCATTTTCCGTTTCGTAGTCGATGCAGTCCGCGACGGCATTCCGGAGGCGGGCGGTTGTCGACTGGTCAAGCCCAAGGAGTCTCAGGTTCCTGAGTGCCTGGGTGGCTGCCGTCACGTGTGGGTGCCTTTCCGTGGAATAGAACCCGGCCGTGAGCACCTCCATGTTCGAAAGGTCGTTGGTCTTGAGAATTCGCTCCGCAACGAAGCAAAGCCATTGAACCCGAACCGCCTTTGGTTTCAGGGCTGGAATATCGTGCTGTTCTCTCATTCTTGTACGTCCGCCCCCTTGGTTGCCGGGAGGCCGTATTTCGACCTGATGGTCGTGATCGTGTCGCTGACGGTCATGAAGTTGACTGGCACTTTCCCTGAGTAGCTCGACCGCAACTCTTTGAGGTAGTTGGGGTTGAAACGCAGCTTAGCATCGGGGATGGAGACGTATCTTTCCGTGAATTTGACGAGGCCGCCGACCCCCGAAGAAAGCTTCCGGCCGAGCATGGCGGGGCAGGAGTAGGACTTCGCGTCTATGCCGAACGAGAGGTCTTTCGCGCCGATGTCCGCCGCGTCGAGGCTTGGGTAGAGCGACACCTCGATGCCGGATGCCGTCAGGCTGTCGTAAATTCTGATTTCGTCCAGCCCCGGCCCGACCCAGTATGCCAGAATGTCTCTCTTTACGACTCGATGGAGGTCAGGGTCGCTGATCGTTTTCCCTGCCGTGGCGCCGCTTGCCTCGTTGCAATGACTGAGCCGACATCTTCCGTTTGGATTGGTTTTTAGGTCCGAATCCGGCCAGAGGATCGTGCCGCAACCGCTACAGGTCTTGAGCGTTCCGTCGCTTCTGATGGCGCCTACGGGAATTCGCTCGAAGAAGCTTTCTATGTCCCTGGCGATCCCTATGAGGGTGGGGTCGGAAACGAACCGATTAATGTCCTTCACCGAGACAACGGGATTCCGAACGATGAATTCCCTTATGCTCGTGTAGGCGGTGGGTTGGCGCCGTCTTGGCACCGCGGATATCGCCTGCTTGAACCTGTCGAAATGCAGCCCTTCCGCGATGTTGGAGAATCCGCCCTCCTCCGCCAGGTCCCTGCATTCCTCCGTCGGCACTCCAGCCGATCCGTCGACAAGAATCATGTCAGCGTATGGGAAGGGGTGGTTGAACGCCGAAAGTCCCCACGACCGAATGGGCTGCGTCGCCATTTCCATGAACTCATGGATGGACGAACCCTTGTCCGGCAGTCCTTCCTCAAGGCAAATCGCGGACAAGCGCACCAAGCCTTCGCGCAGTTCCTTTGGCATTTCGTCTTGGCGTATGCGTGCGACGGGGTCTTTTCTCGTTCTAAGGGAGTAGAGACCGGATGCCAGGAGCGTCGCAACAAGCTTTGGATCGTGAATCGTCATACTTCCTCAATCAGGGCGAATCTTCAGAACCAGAAAACTAGCTTAGTTTGCCATATTGCAACCTAAGTGAATGTATTACGTGCAGATCAACCAAACAGAAAATTTTTCATTCGCCTAACAGTGGTGACCCGTTTCTTCGACTAGAAAGGCTTCTCCACTCGGTTCAAAAAGATGTGCGCGGTCTCGACCTCGTATGAAGCGCAGGTTGCACTCAGCGTTTTTCACAGACTTTGCCGTCCAATCTCTTTCTTCCTGTACCGACTCCCGATAGGCCGACGCCTCCCCGACCTTTGGAAGTTAGTCAATGAAATCAAAACGATCCGTCCTCACCCCAAGCATGATCACGACCTTTTGCGAAAAACGCCTCGCGCCTGTGTTCGCACCGCAGGATGTGGAGGTCCTCCGCGGACATCTGGTCGACCTGCTGGAGAGGAACGAATATCCAACATACAAGGGGAGCCATCTGGACGTCCGGACACTGGCCGAGGGTTTGGGTTTGGACGCTCGCCGTCTGATGGCTGAGAGATCGAACCTTCAGCCGATATTCGACGCGGTTGCGCGAGCCATCACCGAAAGATCGCTGCGTCCGGAAGCCTATGAACAGCCATATCAGCACACGGGTCACACGCCACTTGCAACGCCAGAGTACCGCTCAGGTGGTCGCATGCGTCGGGGCAAGCCACAGCGGCCAGTTGTTGAATTTCCAGATCCGCTGGAGGCAACCTGGAATGAGCCTTCGAACTTTGGTGCTGCGCTTCGTCTGCATTCCAAGCGGCATGGAGAGTCCATATACCACCTCTTCAATGCGGTGGTTCGCACCGACGACGGCGTCAAGCGCAGCACCTTTGTTGGATGGGGGCAAAGGATTACTGCACCAAGTTCCCCGATCAGTCTGGAAATCCTGCGCCTCATCGAACGCCGCTACCGTCTACCGGAAGGATATTTCTCCGGAGTTTCGGAAGCCGTAAAGGGAAGCCCCGTGAGTTGCGAACTGGATGAAATGACCCCGGCCGAAAGGCGCCGATTTGTCTGGCACCTGCCGGACGATTTCAGGCGGCGACCACGGACCGAGCAGGCTGAGATCCTATCGTGGGTTAGAAACGTGATCATCAGCGGCTCGACCGAATATCGCCGTTATCAGGCGGCAGCCATGCGGCAGCACTACGCGGTGCGTTTTCACTGGGCCGCAGGTCCGCAGCGGAAATATTCGAGAGGCAGCTCATACGATCCCTCTGACATCGTGGACGCACCAAAACGGTTGAACGACGAATTGGCGGAACTGCTGCGTTTCAAGACTTCAACGTTTGCGGCATTCGGCCAACAGCGAAATGGGGTCTGGGGCCCAGAGACAGCCTCGCAGAAAGTCGAACATTTCGGACTGTGGTTCGGCGCATTCACGGCGTCTTCTGAAGGTGACGTCCAAGGATATGGCGCCGATCCGGAAGTGCTGACTTTCGCGATGATGGTCTTCCCACAAGTCTGGGATTGGTACCTACACTGGCGCGAAAAGCGGCGGGGTTTCTATACCAGATGGGAAATCGACATGTTGTCCGTGGCCGCCGCTCTGTGCCGAGAGGAAACCGGTTGGTTGCGTCAAACACCACGCATTGCATCCAGCCTTCAGAAGATCGAAGGGCTGATCTCGGAACAGGACATCTCCGATGCGCAGAACGATTGGGTGTCCGCCTGTGAACGGATGTTCAAGCACGCTCGACGCCGCATCAAGGAGATTGAGCGTGTCGCGAAGATTCATCGGGATCCGTTTGAGCCAATCATGCCAGTTCTCGAGGCTCCCAGTCCGGTCGGGGAGTATCGGAAAATCACCGAAGAAATCCTGCACCGAATGCCAGACGAAAGGCGCCACGCTCGTGCGGCGGCCGAGGCAGTCCGCTCTTTCTTACTTCTCCGGATTGGTCTGCATACAGGGCTTCGTCAGAAAAACCTGAGAGAACTCCTGCTTTGCAAGCCCGGCGACCTGCCAACCTCCGAGCGAAAGCTGGAGGATATGAAACGAGGAGAGCTACGCTGGAGCACCAGAGATCGGGGATGGGAAATACTGATCCCCGCCATCGCCTTCAAGAACGCGAACTCTTCATTTTTCGGATCGAAACCGTTCCGTTTGATCCTGCCTGATCTTGGCCGTCTCTACGAGTTGATCGACGCCTGGATCGACAGGCACCGCTCGCGGCTCATTGGACCGGCAGCGGACCCCGGCACGTTTTTCGTCAAGACAGCAAAAATCACCAGCACCAACGCCGCCTATTCTCAGAACACATTTTTTGAGGCGTGGCGAACTGTCATCCAGCGATATGGGATCTATAATCCCTGGACCGGGCGCGGCGCGATCGAAGGCCTGCTCCCACACGGACCGCACAACGTCCGAGACGTGCTCGCAACGCACATTCTCAAGCAGACCGGATCTTACGAGCAAGCCAGCTACGCAATCCAAGACACTCCCGACATGGTAGCGAACCACTACGGACGCTTTCTACCGCAGGACAAAGCGGAAATAGCCGCGAGAATTCTCAATCAGGTTTGGGCAGCGGCGCAACCCGAAAAACACCGAGGTATCAGGCCCGTTTGAATGGAAGCCTCAACCGCTAACCGAGACCGAAGTTTGGGGCGCCGGATGCTTGAGTTCGCCAGCTGCTGCGCACTGAAATTCAATTTACCTTAGGTTGAATATTTCAACCTATTTAATCATATAGACTTCAATTCTACTTTTAAGAGAGTCACGGTTGTAGCCATACCAAGCTGGGAGGAACAACAAATGCGTACTATCTTGATTTCCATGATTGCAGCACTGTTTGCGACAGCTGCCATTGCCCATAGCGGAGGCACGAACAGCCAAGGGTGCCACACCAATCACAAGACCGGCGGGTATCACTGCCATTGATTGAAGGCAACGTTCTGGTTCCAGCCGGGGAAAACCTCCGGTTGGAACCAAAGTCCTGAACGAGTGGGACATCTTCCCGCTGGCCGAGCTTCACGACCTCATACTGGCGCTCAAGTTTGGACTGCATGACCTGAGACCCATGATCTCCTCCAGTTGGGTGTAGAACTGGACCTGTCGCGGTTTTGTGCCGCCCCAAGTGCTCGTTTAGGCCACCTTTCGTTCGAAAGCGACCGGGCTTTTCCAGCCCAGTGCTGAGTGGCGGCGACGTGGATTGTAGAAGCCGTTGATGTATT